>DATHEA010000041.1:0-82928 GCA_035318745.1 Solirubrobacterales bacterium | reverse complement strand
TCGTCGAGCACGGCGATCCCGGTCGAGAGCGCGTAGGCGATCTCCTGCACCGGCGTCGCACCCGCCTCCTGGAGGTGATAGCTGCAGATGTTGGTCGGGTTCCAGCTCGGCACCTCGTTGACGGTGAAGGCGACCATGTCGGCGATCAGCCGCATCGAGGGCTCCGGCGGGAAGGCGTAGGTGCCGCGCGAGAGGTACTCCTTGATGATGTCGTTCTGCGTCGTCCCGGTCAGCTTTGCCCGCTCGACGCCGTTCTCCTCGGCAACCGTGGCGTAGAGGCCGAGCAGCCAGGCCGCGGTCGCGTTGATCGTCATCGAGGTGTTCATCTCGTCGAGCGGGATGCCGTCGAAGAGCTGGTGCATGTCGCCCTTGTGGGCGATCGAGACGCCGACCTTGCCGACCTCCCCACGGGCGAGGATGTGGTCGGGGTCATAGCCGGTCTGCGTAGGCAGGTCGAAGGCGACCGAGAGGCCGGTCTGGCCCTTGGCGAGGTTGCCTTTGTAAAGCTCGTTGGAGCGGCGGGCGTCGGAATGACCCGCGTAGGTGCGCATCACCCATGGGCGGTCGCGCTCGGGCAGTCGGTGCTCGGACATCGCCACCAATGTTATTTGCAAGGGCGGGAAAGACAGCGTTCATCCGTCACGATGCGCATCTTTTCCCCGAGGCGGTGTTTAGGCTCCAGCACGATGAGACTCCGAATAGCAGCCTGTTTTCTCGCCGCCGTCGCGACGCTGGCCCTTGCCGGCAGCGCCGGGGCCGCGCTGATCGGCGTCTACCGCAACAGCATGGAGTCGACGGCGCAGCGCGCCCAGATCGTCAAGCTGAACGGCGCCCGCTGCGCCCGCGGCGGTTCCGACCACGCGCTGCGCATCACGATCGGCAAGGGCACTCCCGAATGCGCCTACCGCACGCCGGTGATCGGGCGCGACCTCGAAGTGGCAGCTATCGGCCGCCTGCTCGACACGACGCCGAAGCCAACTCAGCGGAAGGCGTATCTCGCCGTCAATCTGCGCGCCGGGGGCGCCGGCGCCCGCTACCAGCTGGCGGTCTTCCCGTTACAGCGCAAGGCGCAGCTCCGCAGGGTGGGCCCCGATGGCCGGATCAAGTACCTGCACGTCGCGAAGGGAGTCAGGACCAGAGGCCTCAACCAGGCCAATGAAATTCGCCTGCAGGCATTCAACGTCACCAAGGGTCCGGAAAAGGGCAACTGCCACATTCTCGCTTTCGTCGGCGGTCAGCTTGCCGCCGACGTCACCGACCGCTCGTCGGGCGAGCTGCAGGGCCGCACCTCCGGCGTCTCCCTGGGTGCAGTCGGTAACGCCAAGGGCGCCGTCGGCAGCTTCGACGACGTAGTGGTCCGCGTCCCGAGCCCGTTCTAGGGCCGGATGTGACCGGCGCATATCGGCGTCCTCGGTCGCTCGCGTGCAGAGCACGCCACGCTCCCTGCGTCCTTGATCTGCTTGGTCACATCCGGCCCTAGTGCTGCTGCGGTCACTCATAATGGCGTCGATGTCGACGACGATCGAGAAGCCGCGCGAGGCGGGTCCGGACTCCGGCCTCGGGGGCGAGTGGCGAGTGATCGTGTGCAACGACAACCACAACACCTTCGACCACGTCGCCGAAACGCTGGCTCGCGTGCTGCCCGGCGTCACCCTCGCCCGCGGCCACGAGATCGCCGACGCGATCCACACGACCGGCCAGGCGATCGTCTGGTCCGGAGCCCGTGAGCCCGCCGAGCACTACTGGGAGCAGCTCAACTCAGCCGGACTGACCCTGGCCCCACTCGAGCGAGGCTAGGCGAATCGCCGGCTATTCGCCGGCTATCTGTTGATGCCAGGCGGGAAGGATCGGCAGGTCGTAGAGGTCGATGGCGGCCGCCCGCGCCTGCTCGATCTCCTCCGAGAACCAGTAGCGCTCGAAGTCGGAGCGGCTCTCCCAGACCGAGGTCTGCTGGAAGGCGAGCGGGTCGTCGATCGAGCGGGTCAGCGACCAACTCTTGGCGCCGAAGGCGGGCATCCGCGCCGCCGCCGGTTCCCACAGGTCGAGCCAGCGATCGGCCCTGAAGGGGGCGATGTGCCAGTCGAGCGTGCAGACCTCAGCCATTTTCAAGCTCCCACCTCGGCCCGGATCGCGCCGGCGCCGTCTTCGTTCTTGCCCTCGTCCTCGGACTCGGCCCCGACCAGGATCGAGATCTTGCCGAGGTGCTTGTTTTCGTGCAGCAGCTGGTGTGCTCCCGGGACGCCCTCGAAGCCCATCGTCTTCCACAGCACCGGCCGCACCTTGCCCTCCGCCATCAGCTGGTTGGCGCGCATGCACTCATACGCGTTGGCGAAGTGCGAGCCGATGATCTGCTTTTGGCGCATCCACAGGTAGCGCACGTCGAAGTCGAGCTGGAAGCCAGAGGTGGCGCCGCAGATGACGACTTTGCCGAACGGCTTGACGACGAAGACCGAGGTCGGGAAGGTCGCCTGGCCGACGTGCTCGAAGACGATGTCGGGCGCGTCGCCGAGGATCTCTTTTACCCGCTTGGCGAAGCCGCGGGAGGCCTTGAAGCGCTCCACGTCGGCCGCACGGTCAGCCAGGTTCTCCGGAGTGCGCATCATCTCCGCGAACTCGCCGCGGTTGATGTAGTCGACCGCGCCCAGCTGCTTGACCAGCTCGCCCTTCTCGTCGGAGGAGACGACGCCGACCGCGTTGGCCCCGGCAACCTTGCAGAGCTGGGTGGCGAAGACGCCGAGCCCGCCGGCGGCGCCCCAGATCAGCACGTTGTGGCCAGGCTGAAGCTTGCACTGATCGATCAGCATCCGGTAGGCGGTGAAGTAGGTGAGCCCGTAGGAGGACGACTCGACCCAGGAGAGGTTCTGGGGGCGGGGGAGGAGCTGCTGCGCCTGCACTTTGGTGAACTGGGCGAAGGAGCCCCAGGTCGTCTCGTAGCCCCAGATCTTCTGGCTCGGCGCGGCGAGCGGATCGAGCCCGTGCACCTCGACGTCCTCATAAGAAGCCTGGTTGCAGTGGACGACGACCTCGTCGCCGGGCTTCCAGCGGGTGACGCCCTCGCCGACCTTCCAGACGACCCCCGATGCGTCTGAGCCGCCGATATGGTGGCCGTACTCGGGATGGTCGCCATAGCCGAAGACCGAGACCGGCTTGCCCAGCGCTGCCCAGACGTTGTTGAAGTTCACGCCCGCGGCCATCACCCGCACGATCACCTCGAAGGCGCCGGGCTCGGGCACCTCGATCTGCTCCAGCTGGAAGGCATCGTTGGGCTCGCCCTCGCGCTCCTGGCGGATCACCCACGCCGCCATCGTGTCCGGCAGCGTTCCGGGCTCTACGTCCAACTTCGCGACTGCGCTGCTATCGACGGCCAAACCGGCTCCTCCGTGGGGTCGTTTTGCGGGCGGGTCGAATCCTAGTTGGCTCGTTCGTCCGTTGCGTGTGAGCTTAGGGGCGCACGGAAGCCCCAAACCTCACATGCAAAACCTCAACCCGATACCTCAGGCGGCGTTCGAGCTCTCCTGCATCTGCTCGCCAGCCTCGCGGTAGCGCTCGGCCAGATCGATCACGTCGTCGCGGGGGGACTCGATCTCTTTGATCCCCGACTTGATCGACTTGCTGGGGGTGAACTCAGCCAAGGGCTTGACGATCTGCTGCCAGATAAGGCCGTGGGCCGTGGTCATCGCCGCTCCGCCGTTGAAGGCGGCCACCGATTCCTCCAGCTTCTTGCCCAGCCTGGCGTAGTTGTCGAGGAACTTGCCGATGGCATCGGCCATCGTGTGGCCGCGGCTGAGCAGCTCCTCGACGCGCTCCTCTTTGCGCTCAGCGTGACAAAGCTCAGCGATGAGGATCAGCGAGAGCGCCAGCTGGGATGGAGTTATGACACAGACCCGGTGGGTATTGAAGAACTTGGTGCCGTCGAAGTCCTCGAGTGCGCTGAGTGCGTGAATCGCCCCCTCGACCGGTACGTACATCAAGGTCAGGCTTGGACTGTGGTCGAGGTCGCGCCAGTAGTCCTTCCCGGCGAGAGATTTGGCATGGTCGCGAAGTTTTCGGCCGTACTGCTTGAGGCGCTCGGGGTCGCCCGCGGCGAGGGCCTCGGAGAGGCCACTGAGGCCTGGGTCGTTCGCCAGTTTGGAATCGATCGCGACCACCGGCCCGCCGAGCTGGACGATGAAGTCGACCCGTTGGAGGCCATCGGCGCCGGGTCGAGCCTGACGGTCGAAGTCGCGTCCTTCCTCCAGCCCGAGGGAGATCAGCTGGTTGCGCAGCGCGAGCTCGCCGAAGGCGCCGCGGCCCTGTGGGTTGGCGATCTGACGAGTCCAGTCCAGCAGGGTGGTCTCGATTCGCTGATTGCTGCCGGCGGCCTCGAGGGTCTGCTTGGTCAGCTGGGCCTGCATCTCCTTGAAGTCTTCGATCGCCTTTTTCATGACCTTCAGCTCGCTCGCTTGGTCGGCGACGGTCTCACGATCCTTGGCCTGTTGCTTGCGAGCCTCGGAGAGATCGCGTTCCCGGTCGGCGACGACTCGTTTCTCGGCGGCGAGCTGCTCGTCTCGTCCCCGCAGCTCGACCTTCAGCGCTTGCAGCTCGCGGTCGCGCCCGACTGCGCCCCCTAGCTCTTCTTCTGCGGCCTTCAGCTTCACTTCGACGGCCCGGGCGGCGACCTGGCGCTGGACCGCGAAGGCGATGGCAAGGCACAGGCCGACGATGCAGATGAGCGCAACGGCAATCATCGATCCAGCATTGCAACCGGATCGGCGGCAGGGTCAGAATTGCAACAGGGCTTGCTTAAGGCAGCAGGAGGTCGTTTTGAGACGACGTGCGGTACGGGCCGACGACCAGCTTTGCCGGTTTGACGCCGGGGACTCCGGCGGCGCTTACGCGATAAACACCGGTGGGGAGGATCGCCTGCATGGTTACGCCGGCGTTGGCGTAGAGCGGTTGGGAGCTGACGGTCTTGCTGCCGTGGACCTCGAGGCGGGAGTCGACGTCGGTCAGATTGGCGGCGACGAATACGACGTTGAGCGGGGCATCGGAGCTAACCCGCGGCTGCCCGGCGTGCTGGTTCTGCGGTATCTGCTGGGTCGGTTCGGGGCCGACCGCGATCCGCGGAGGCTGCACGGTGATCGCGTCTTCGCTGATCGCGACGCTGATCCGGGTCGGAGGCTGGGGGCGCGCTTCGTTGGGGTGTTCCTCGGCGCCGCAGCCGGCGCCGAGCAGCGCGATGGCGCCAAACGAGCAGGCCAGAGCGGCCACAGTCGCCCGCGGCACCGCGAAAAGTCGCCTGCCTTCCCAACCACCCATCGGGCGGAATCTAGCCGAACGGCAGGTCGACCACGCGAGCCGTAACGCCATCTTCACCTACGACCAGCTCGGCGCCGGGCTCGGCCTCGCGACGGACGATCGCCAGCGCGATCGGGCCGCGAGCGGGGGAGACGCAGGCACTGCCGATCCGGCCGACTTCCTTCTCGCCCAGCCGAAGGCTCGCGCCGGGAGCGGCTGGGGCGCTGAGCTCGAGGCCACGCAGGTGGCGGTTGGGGCGGCCCTTGTAGTGGAGGCGTGCGACCGGCTCCTGGCCGATATAGCAGCCCTTGGTGAAGCTGACCGCGCGCTCGACGATACCGGCCTCGGCGGGCATCGTCTCGGCGCTCATCTCGGCGCCGAAGCGGGGTGCGCCGGCCTCTATCCGGAGCACCTCAGCGGCCTGGGCGTCCACTGCGGCGGCGCCGGTCGCTAGCAGTGCCTCACGCACGGCGAACGCGTCCGCTGTCTTGACAATCAGATCTATCCCATCAGCGGTGCCTACTGCAACGCAGTCGGCACCGCTGATGTTGATGCTGGCGCTGGCGTTCTCCGGCAGCGCCGCCGTACTCGCGATCTCGACGCTGCGGGGGCCGATCAGCGAGAGCATCGCCCGCTCGCCGGTCAGGTCGGCGATCGCCACGTCGCGACCGATCTTGTACATCTCCAGGTGGCGCTGGGCTGCGGCGATGGCCTCGGGCTCGGTGTCGAGCCAGATCTCCTCGGCCGAGGTGCGCAGGACGCGCATGTCGGCCTGCATGTGGCCCTTGCGGTCGAGCAGCGCGGCGTACTGGCCTTCCCCTGGGGAAAGCGCCTCGACATCGTTGGTCAGCTGCCCCTGCAGGTACTCGACCGCCTCGCCGCCGCTGACGATCAGCTTGCCGCGCGCCGAGCGGTCCACCAGCCCGCACTCCTCGCGCAGCTGCCGGTATTGCGCATCCAGCTCGAGTGCGATCGCATCGGTCACCCCTCCGATTTTAGGGACGCTCCGTCACTTCCTCCGACCGCGGTCGAGGTTTGGGTCGGTATGCGGCTCAAACCTCGACCGCGGTCGGTCGGACTCGTGTCTTTTAGATATGTCAAACTTATTTAGGCATGTCTAAACCTTCCGAGGCGATAGAGGACTACGCGAAGGCGATCTACGCGCTCTCGCAGGATCGGGCCGGGCCGGTTCTCAACGGCGAGGTCGCGGAGCGGCTTGGCGTCGCACCGGCCACGGCGACCTCGATGCTGAAGAAGCTCGGCGACCTGGGCCTGGTCGACTACCTGCCCTACCGGGGAGTGACCCTGACCCCGGCCGGCGAGAAGGTCGCCCTGGAGGTGATCCGCCACCACCGCCTGATCGAGGCCTACCTCTCCGAGGCGCTGGGCATGCCCGACGACATGGTCCACGCCGAGGCCGAGGTGCTCGAGCACCACATCTCCGAGGAGCTGGAGGCGCTGATCGCGGCCAAGCTGGGCGAGCCCAGCCACGATCCGCACGGGACGCCGATCCCGGGCCCCGACCTGAGTCTGCCCGCGGAGGGCAGCCGTTGAAGCCGCCGCCTCCTCCGCCGACCGGCGAAGCGACGGTCGAGGACGTACTTCCCGGCGAGGCGGCGGTTGCGGCGGCCGCACGTCGCTCGCTGGACGGCCACAACCGCGGCCCCAGCCGAGTCTGGCCCTTCCTCGGCCCAGCTTTCGTCGCCGCCGTCGCCTACATCGATCCCGGCAACTTCGCCACCAACATCGCCGGCGGCGCCAAGTTTGGCTACCTGCTGCTCTGGGTCGTGCTGGCGGCGAACCTCGTCGCGATGCTGGTCCAGACCCAGTCGGCGAAGCTGGGGATTGCGACTGGCGAAAACCTCGCCGAGCTATGCCGCAGATGCTTCCCCCGCGCTCGCATCGGTCTCTGGCTGCAGGCCGAGCTGGTTGCAATGGCCTGCGACATCGCCGAGGTGGTCGGCGCCGCGCTCGGCCTCAACCTGCTCTTCGGCATCCCGCTCTTCCCGGCCGGGCTGATCGCCGGCGCCGGTGCCTTCGGCATCCTCACCCTTCAGCAGCGGGGGTTCCGCCGGTTGGAGGCGGGGATAACCGCGATGGTCGGCGTGGTTGTCGCCTCCTTCGTGGTCGAGCTCTTCCACGCCAAGCCGGCGGCTGACGAAGTCGCCAAGCACCTCATTCTGCCCGGTTTCTCCGGCACCGAGAGCATCCTGCTCGCGACGGGGATCATCGGCGCGACCGTGATGCCCCACGTCATCTACCTGCACTCGGCGCTGACCCAGAAGCGGATCGTCGGCCGCGACGAGGGCGAGAAAAAGCGCATCCTCGGCTTCGAGAAGGTCGACGTGGTGATCGCCCTCTCGCTCGCCGGCATGGTCAACCTCTCGATGATGATCGTCGCCGCTGCGCTCTTCAACACCAGCGGGCTGACCGGCGTCGATTCGATCGAAGGCGCGTTCGACGCGCTTGGGTCCCTGGTCTCGGGCAACGCCGCCACGATCTTTGGGATAGCCCTGGTGGCCTCAGGCTTCGCCTCGTCCTCGGTCGGCACGATGGCCGGTCAGGTCGTGATGCAGGGCTTCATCCGCCGCTCGATTCCGCTCTTCCTGCGCCGCGCGATCACCCTGACGCCGGCCCTGCTGGTTCTTGCGATCGGCTTCAATCCGACCGACGCTCTCGTCCTCAGCCAGGTCGTCCTCTCCTTCGGCATCCCCTTTGCCCTGGTTCCGCTGGTGCTGATCGCCCGCCGGCGCGACATCATGGGCTCGCTGGCCAATCCGGGCTGGCTCACCGCGCTCGCCGGGACGCTGGCGGCGCTGATCATCGGCCTCAATGCCTTCCTGATCGTCGACTTGTTTCTTTAGGCGAGGAGCTTGTCGACGAGCTCGGGGAGTTCGCGGGCCATCCGGGAGCGGGGGACCGCGAGGTCTATGCCGGCTGCATCGGCAGCTTTCTTGGTCTCGACGTCTACATGTGAGTAGAAGCCGAGGGTTGGCGCGTCTGCTTGCGCGACTTCCTTGACGTCCACGGCGTCGAGGTCGCAGATGAGCACGTCAGCTTCGACGGGGTCCGGCAAGCTTTGCACGACCGCGACGTCGTGGCCTGCACTTCGCAAGCTCTCCTCGACCCTGCTGGACAGCATCAAATCGGTGACGATGACCAGGACGCGAGCCACTAGATCGAGCGGCGCTGGCGAAACTCCTCGCGCACGCTCTCCGGTCGGCCCCACATCTGCACGACCTCCGAGCGTCCCTCGCGCACCTCACGAACCTGCATCTCACCAGCGACGCCGTCCGCGTCAAGCTTTTCCAGAACTCCGGCGACGCTCTCGGCGGCAGCAGCGTGCCCAAAGCTATGAGCCACCAGCAGCCGCCAGTGCCAATCGGCTTCCGAGTAAGGCTGAGCATTGACCTGGCTCAGCGCCACAGCGGTGTCCACGTACCGGCTTTCGTCCTCGATCCGCAGATCAAGCTCCAGATCCGTCCAATCGGGCGGCAGAGAGTCAAGGACCTGCTGAAAATCTGCAACCAGACTCATCGCTGGCAGCGTACCTATGCGAGGGACCGGGTGTCCCCCTCCGGAAACATTGGAGCCCTCCCCGCAACGAACCCTGGAGGCCGCCTCGATGCGGGTTTCCGGAGGGGGACACCCGGTCCCTCGCACCCCTAGCGGCCAAGCAGGAATGCTTTGTCGATGTCCAGAGGCCGTTCGAGCAGGCCATGTTCGAGGTCCCAGGCCGCCCATCCGTGCAGCACCGCACGATTGAACGGAGCTGGGTGAAGATCGGACCGCAGTGCGCGCAGCTGCGCCGCCTGGTCGTCCCGGTCGAGGCTGGGTACTTCGGCGAGCAGGTCGTCGAGCGCCTGATCCGGGTGATCTGAGGCGAATTCGTAGCCGTGCTTGGTCGCCGCGACCATCGAGTCGACCAGTTCGGGATCGCTGTCGATCGTGTGCTGGGACGCGGTCAGGATCAGCTCCGGGTAGGGCGGGGCGCCGTAGCGGTTCACCTTGAAGATCTTGACCGGGACGCCCTGGCGGCGCAGCGCCACGCCCTCGGCGTTCCAGAACCCCGTCGCCGCGTCCACCTTGCCCGCGGCCAGCGAGGCGACGGCGTTGAAGCCGATCGTCACCCGGTCGACGCGGGCGGCGTTGCCGCCGTCTGCGGACACCTCGGAGTCGACCACCGCTTCGTCGGAGGGAAGGCCGGTGACGCCGACCGTGTGGCCTTCGAGGTCGCGGGGTCGATGGACCGGTCCTTTGCCGCGGGCGATCACCGCTGCGAGCGGGCGCTGCACGATCGGCACCGTCCCGACCAGGTCGAGTCCGCGCTCCCGGGCGATCCCCAAGTCGTGGATGTCGAGGATTGCGAAGTCGGCGCGTCCAGCCTCGAGCAGCTTCGGCGCGTCGGTCGATTCGCCCGGCTGGCGAATCGTCAGGTCGATCCCGCTGTCGCGGTAGTAGCCCTCGCGCTGGGCGGAGTAGATGCCCGAATGAACCGCGTTGGGCACGAAATCGAGCACGAGCGTCACGCCTTGCGGCGCGCCCGGTTCTGCGCCGTCCCCGCCGCAACCGGCCATGCCGATGAGCAGCAGGACGGCCGCCAGCAGCGCGACAGCACGTCTCATTCGACAGGGAAAACTATTCAATCCTCATTCCGGATACACTCCCGCCCCGAAATCGAGTGTCAGGGATTCGGGACTAGAGGAGGCGTAACCAGTGCAGCAACGAGGACTTTCGGCATATCTCGCCGAGCTGATCGGCACTTTCCTGTTGGTGTTCTTCATCTGCAGCGTGGTCGTGCTGTTCGTGGCCACCGGCAATCAGCCTCAGTTCGGAACGGACTTCGCGGTCGTCGGCCTCGTCCACGCCTTCCTGCTGTTCGGGTTGATCGTGATGTTCGGCGTCGCCAGCGGTGGCCATTTCAACCCCGCCGTGACCCTGGCTGCGGCCGCGATCAGACGGATCTCCCCGGTCGACGCGGTGATCTATATGCTCGCCCAGCTTTCCGGCGGCGTGCTCGGCGCGCTGCTCGCCAAGGGCTTGCTGCTCGACGAGGGCCGCGCCACGCACTACGGCGCCGCCACGGTCAGCCCTCTGCTCGGCGGCAATTTCCAGGGTTCGATCGTCGAGGCGGTCGGGACCTTCTGCCTTGTCCTCGTGATCCTCGCCGCCGTCTACTCGAAAAAGAGCGTCAAGGATTGGGCGCCGCTGGCGATCGGCACCACGCTTGGGTTCATCGTCATGGTCGGCGGTCCACTGACCGGCGGCTCCTTCAACCCCGCTCGCTGGTTCGGCCCCGCCCTGGTCGGCAACGAGTGGGGCGGCGTCTGGCCCTACCTGGTCGGCCCGATCGTCGGCTCGCTGCTTGCAGCGGTCGTCTACAGGTTCGTGCTCGAGCCCGGCGGGCTCGCGCCGACCGAACCGCCCGAGCGGGTCAAGGCGCCAGTCGCGCCGAAGCCTGGCGCCGGCTCCACCGCCTGAGCGCCGACTTCCTCTAGCTGCACAGCCGCCGGGCCGACTGGCCCGGCGGCGGCATGCTTCCAGTAGCTTGGAAACTGTGCGCCGGGTCACCTTCTCGAGGAACTACACGCTCTCCCTCTCCCGCACCTGCCAGTGCTACTGCAAGTACTGCGCCTTCGCGACTCGCCAAGCTCATCTCCATCCTCCGCGGGAGGTCGAACAGAAGCTCGACGAAGCCGTGCGGCGGAACGCGAAGGAGCTCCTGGTTCTCACCGGCGAGCGTCCCGAGGTCAACCCTCTGGTTGCCGCCAAGCTGGCGGAGTGGGGCCACGAGGACTTCACCTCCTATGTCGTCTGGGCCTGCGAGCGAGCCTTGGAGCGAGGCATATTGCCCCACACCAACATCGGCGTTCTCAGCTCTGACGATCTGAGCCGTCTTCGCGAGGTGACCGCCTCTCAGGGCTTGATGCTCGAGTCGACCTCCGAGAGGCTCATGCAAACGGTTCACGCCGGTTCGCCGACGAAGCATCCGGCGCAGCGGCTGGCGACGATCGAGGCCGCCGGCGAGCTGAGGATCCCCTTCACCAGCGGGATCCTGGTTGGAATCGGTGAGACGCAGGACGAGCAAGTCGAATCGCTGGAAGCCCTGGCTGCCCTCCACACTGAGTACGGCCACCTTCAGGAGGTCATTCTCCAGAACTTCGTTCCGCACCCCCGCTATTACGGGCAGGAGGTCGCCGACATCGCTGATGCCGCGTCACGCGAGCGGTGGGGGGAGGACGGGGGTGTCCCTCCGCTTGCTGGGTTTTTCGCCAGCGACGCTGGAGTGCCGTCAGAAGATGCCGATGGGGCGAAAAACAGGACGCCGCTGCGCGGAGGGACACCCCCGTCCTCCCTGCCAGAGTGGGCGACGCCCGTTTCGGTTGCGGATATCAAGCGCCTGATTGCTGAGTGCAAGAGGCTTATGCCGGACGTTGGGGTTCAGGTCCCGCCGAACCTGTCTGACGCATGGGCTGAGCTTGTGGAAGCTGGCGCGACGGACTTGGGTGGCCTGTCTTCAAACGGAGATCACATCTCCCCAGAGCATGCGTTTCCCAGCCCCCATGAGGTCCGGAAGGGGCTGGCGCCGAAGGGCTACGCGCTGACGGAGCGGCTGTGCGTCTACCCGCAGTACATGGATGCGGATTGGATGGAGCAGGGGGTTCTCGATGTGATCAAGTTGAAGTATTGGAGCTTCATTCCTCGCAAGGGCTCCGGGCGTCGGCACGAAGAGGTGATCGATGGGCACTTGGCGCCGCGGGCGATTGCGAAGGGGCGCGGTGGGGTTGAGCTGAGCGAGGACGAGCTGACCGCGTTGTTTGCCGAGACTCGGCCCGAGGTGATCGAGGAGATGCGGGTTGCTGCCGATGAGCTTCGTGAGGAGCTGGCTGGGGAACGGGCGACGTTTGTCGTCAACCGCAACATCAACTTCACCAACATCTGCGTCGTCGGCTGCGCCTTCTGTGGGTTTGGGCAGGGGAAGCGGTCGCCTGACGCTTATGAGGTCTCTGAAGAGGACTTTGCGGCGCGGATCCAGGAAGCGGTCGACTTCGGTGCAACCGAGCTCTGCATGCAGGGGGGCATTCACCCCGACCTGACCTTGGAGGAGTACGGCAAGTGGCTGCGGCTGGCGAAGGACGTGGCGCCGCAGCTCCACCTGCACGCCTACTCGCCGATGGAGGTCCACTACATGTGCGAGCGCTCGGGCAAAGAGCCCGGCGAGGTGTTCGAGTACCTGCTGGAGTGCGGCCTCGGTTCGACGCCCGGCACCGCCGCCGAGGTGCTCGACGACGGCGTCCGCCAGCGGATCTCCCCCAACAAGCTGCCGGCGCAGCGCTGGGTGGAGATCGTCGAAGCCTCCCACCGCGCCGGGCTGCGCTCGACCTCGACCGTGATGTTCGGTCACATCGAGGAGCCCCGCGAGCTGGCCCGCCACATGCGGGTGGTGCGGGCCCTGCAGGAGCGGACCGGCGGGATCACCGAGTTCGTGCCGCTCAGCTTCATCCCCTTCAACACGATGCTCGGGCGCACCCATGGCATCGAGGAGATCTCGGCGAGCGAGAACCTCAAGCACACCGCCGCTTTTCGCCTCGCCTTGGGGCGGACGATTCCCAACCTGCAGGCGAGCTGGGTGAAGATGGGCCTCGAGGCCGCGACCGAGGCGCTGCGCTGGGGTGTCAACGATCTCGGCGGCACGCTGATGGAGGAGAACATCTCCCGGATGGCCGGCTCCCAGCATGGCGTGCGGCTGGAGCCCGAGCAGCTGATCGAGGCGGCACGCGCGGCCGGTCGCGTCCCCGCTCAGCGCACGACTTTGTACGAGGTCGTCGAGACTTACTAGGAGCAGGCCTGGCTGGACATCTGTTCTAGCGGTATCGTGGTCGGATCGCTTCGCGTTCTGCAGCGGTGGGGAATGGGTTCCCGGGGCCGGCGGTCGTCTCAACGATCGCTTTGCTCGTCGCGCTCGGACTTGCGGCGCTGCTCAGCCTTCAGCCCTGGGCGGCGAACTCGGTCGCCCCGCAGCTGAGCGTCGCCCCCGGGTTGGGGATCGGCCTGGGCGACTCGGCGGTCGTTTCGCGGGGCCGCCAGTTCGCCGTTGCGCCTGCTCAGCCCGCAACCGGTGCCGCACCGAGACTCATCGCCGCCGGCGTTGCTGTCGACAAGGGCGAATCGCAGCCACGGCTGGGCATCGCCACCGCTCGGGTCGTAGCGAGTCCTCGCCCTGGCGCCCCCTCGCAGGGCTCGCCGCAGTCGCCCCAGCCCGAGCCCATGCCTGTGCCGCAGCCCGCTCCGGTGCCGGTGGCCGTCCCGGTTGCCACTCCGCCTCCGTCGGTCGAGCCGGTTGCGGCAGCGCCCACCCGTGGCGTGGGCGGCGGCGGATCGTCGGGCCCGGTCGGCGCCGGAACGGGCTCGCCCGAAGGTGCCGCCGAACCTGTCGAAGTTCACGCCGGCGACGAGTATGCGTTCGCCTTCTCCTTCTACGTACAGCCGATCGCATACAGGGCGCCTGGAGACGAAAACCTGATCATGCGGTTCCGCGGCGATGGCAGCGAGAGCCCCAGCTTCGGCTTGCAGCTTTGGGACGACGGCAGCGGTGCTCAGCGAGGGCTCTGGGCCAGCGGCGACGCGATGGGCGGCGAACGCTTCTTGTCTCCGCTCGCGGAAGGCGCATGGCACGAAGCGGTTCTCTGCTTCAAGGCATCGAGCGAAGACGACGGCTTCTACGTGCTGCTTCTCGATGGTCAGCCAGTCGATGCACAGGCTTGGGTCAGCCTGATCGATCCCGGCAGCAGCGACGCCCAGATCGAAGTCGGGCTCTTCCGTGAAGGCGAACCCGTCGTCGGAACCGCGGACGTGCTGTTCGGCCCGACCAAGCTTGGCGACACCTTGGGGTCCGTCGTACCCTGAGGCGATGCGGGCGATGGTCCTGGAGCGGCAGCGCGAGCCTCTGCGGCTCGCCGAGCTACCCGATCCAGAGCCGGGCCCCGGGCAGGTTCTGCTCTCCGTGGCGGCCTGCGGGGTCTGCCGCACCGATCTGCACATCGTCGACGGCGAGCTGAGCAAGCCGAAGCTGCCGCTCGTCCTTGGCCATCAGATCGTCGGCACGGTGGCCGGGGCCGGCGAAGGCGCCGAGCGCTTCGCCCCCGGCGAGCGGGTGGGGGTCCCCTGGTTGGGCTGGACCGACGGAACCTGCCGCTACTGCACCAGCGGCCGCGAGAATCTCTGCGACCGCGCCCGCTTCACCGGCTATGACATCGACGGCGGCTACGCCGAGCTTGCGGTCGCCGACGAGCGCTTCTGCTTTCCGATCCCCGCGAGCTATTCAGATGAGCAGGCCGCCCCGCTGCTATGCGCCGGGCTGATCGGCTACCGGGCGCTGCGCCTGGTCGGGGAGGCGGAACGGATCGGTTTCTACGGTTTCGGCGCCGCTGCCCACATCCTCTGCCAGGTCGCTGTGCATCAGGGGCGGCGCGTCTTTGCTTTCACCCGCGAGGACGACGAGGCGGGGCAACAGTTCGCCCGCGGCCTCGGGGCCGAGTGGGCAGGCGCTTCGGGGGACCCCCCGCCTGAGGAGCTCGACGGGGCGATCGTCTTCGCCCCGGTCGGGTCGCTGATGACCGAGGCTCTGCGAGTCAGCGCCAAGGGCGCGCGGATAATCAGCGCAGGCATCCACATGAGCGACATCCCGGCATTTTCGTACGAGCAGCTTTGGGGGGAGCGATCCATGGGATCTGTCGCCAACCTGACGCGCCAAGACGGCGAGGAGTTCCTGGCGCTGGCGCCCAAGGTACCGATCCGGACCGAGGTCGAGGTTCATCCGCTGGAGGCAGTCAACGAGGCAATCGACTCGATCCGCAGCGGCAGCTTGCGAGGTGCCGCCGTCCTACGTATTGCGAGCGGTCCACCCCGGTAGGGGTGGACCTCAACGAAACAAATCCTCGTCTCGGGGGCGGTGGAGGGCTGTTGCGCCGGGGCCATCGTCTGAGCTGACATGGCGCTCGAGGCCGCGGACGATTGCTGCCGGCGTTCGGCTCGTCTTGTCGCGGACGAGGTCAGCGGCTGCGGCGGCCTCGTCTGCGATCGCAATCATCGTTGCCTCCAGCTCGCGACCGCTCGTGTCGGTGCGACCGCGCCAGTCGTCGAGGGGGGTGATGCCGGCGCAGCCGATCGCCACCTCGGCCTGTCCCAGCCGCCAGGCGCGGCCGAAGCTGTCGGAGACGATCACCGCCGGCGCGGCGCCGGTCGCCGCCCGGATCTCGGCGCGGATGCGCCTGGCGGAGGCGTCCGGATCCTCCGGCAGCAAGGAGACCGTGTTCGGCTCCGGCAGGTTGGACGTATCGATTCCGGCATTGGCGCAGACGAAGCCGTGATGCGTCTCGACGATCAGCACGCCGCGCTCGGCTCGCAGCACCTCGCGGCTCTCGCTGAGGATCAACTCGATCAGCGCCGGCTCCTTGCCGAGCACCGCGGCCAGCCGCCGCGCCTCGCCGCCTGGGATCGCCGAGGAGAGCCGCCGGATCCGGCCCTCTGCCTTGGAGACGATCTTCTGCGAGACGACGAGGACATCGCCGTCGAGCAGCTCTGCGCGGGCGCCGATCTCGGCACCGATATCGGTGCCTTCGGAGATCTCCGGCATCTCTGAAACACCGAAAACCTTGAGTTCACTCATCGCGTGGTTCTTGGGCTCGTATTCCGAGCGCCTTTGCGGTTCGCTTGGCCCTGCTTCTGCCTGCCTCCAGTTCGCGCGTGAGTGCGACGATGTCTGCCGGCGTGTCGAGGTCGAGGGCGAGAGAGGGCAGCTCCTCGACCGCATATGGCACGCCGGCCTCACGGGCAGCGGCGACGTGGCGGGCGCAGCTGCCCTCGCCGAAGGCAGGCTGGATCGCTCCGGGCGGGGCAAGGGCGAGGGCATTGGTACCGGCTCCGTGGCGGTCGGGGACGACGGCGACAAAGCGCGCCGGTAGACCTGTCAGCAGGCTGTCCAGCTCCATGGGATCGAGCAGCGGGCAGTCCCCGGGAAGGAGGACGACGCATTCGGCACCGTCCGCTTCCGCCCGGGCGATTCCCGCCAGCGCGGCCACCACATGGCCTTCGTCGCTCGGGTCCGGAAGCACCTCCGCGGCGCTCGCCGCGACGATCTCCTGCGCTCTCGGGTCGCCGCTGACCACGATCGTCCGCTCGATCGACCGCGCTTCGGCGATCGCCTCGAGCGCGTCTTCGAGCATGGCTGCGACCAACGCCTCGCGCCGTTCGTCGTCGATCCCCGCGGCAAGGCGCTGCTTCGCCCCGGGGAAGCGCTTCACCGGTAGTACCGCGGTTGCTTTCACCCTTCGGCGAGAGTAGCTGCGTAGTCGAGCACGATCCGTGCCAGGCGGGCGCGGCCCGCCGCGCCGTCCATCAGCGTCGGTGCGGCCAGGGTCGGGATCTCCTCTGGTGGGGGATCGGGATCGTCCTCGTCGACGACCATCGCATCGATCAGGCCGGTGTAGAGCGAGGCGACTCCGGCCGCGTTCGAAGGGCGGCCGAGGGCGGCCATGAAGCGCTCGGTCGGTCCCTTGACGACGGCGCCGGCGACGAAGGGGCTGACGGCGAGGACAGGCGCCTCGGACGCGGCGATCGCCTCACGCATGCCGGGCACGGCGAGGATCGGTCCGATGCTGATCACCGGGTTCGACGGCCCGATCACGATCGCCTCGGCGTCCTTCAGCGCCGCCAACACCTCCGCGGTCGGCTCCGCCTCGGCGATTCCCCCAAGCTCCACGCCCTGAACGTCGGCGGCGCCCCCGTCGAGGATCAGGTACTCCTGCAGCCCGCGCCACCCGGCCTCGGTCAGCACCCTGGTCCGCACCGACGCGTCGCTCATCGGCAGCACCCGGGCCGCGACGCCGAGCCCGCGCGAGATCTGCGCCTGCGCATCGGTTTGCCGCCCGCCCTCGTCGATGAACTGGCGCCGGTAGAGGCAGGCGGCGAGGTCGCGATCGGAGAGGCTGAACCAGTCCGGCGCCCCCAACCGCGAGAGCCGCTCGAAGACGGTGAAGCTGTCGTCGCGGATCCCCCAGCCGCGCTCGGCGTCGATCTCGCCGCTGAGCCAGTAGGTGACCAGGTCGGCGTCGGGGGAGACGTGGACGCCGAGCACCTCGACGTCGTCGGCGGTGTTGGCGATCACCGCCAAGTCGGCGCCGATCTCCTCCTGCATGCCGGCACCGAGTTTGGCGCCGCCGGTGCCGCCGGCGAGCAGCGCAACCCTCATCGCTGAGGTCTCCGCTTCAAGCCCAATGATCTCCCTCCGGGAGCCCGGTGAGCTTGATCCCGGCGTGAGTCTTGTAGCGGACGTTGACGGAGATCAGCAGCGGGGTCAGCTGCTCGACTATCCGCGCGGTCTCCAGCGGGCCGGCGTTGACCGCCTGCAGGCCGGGAATCAGCTCGATCAGGCGGGCGACCCGCGCCTTGTCGGCCTTGCGGTCGCCGCAGACCAGCACGTCCTCGTCCAGCTCGGCATCGGGGTCGCCCAGGCTGGGCGCGCCGACGGTGTGCAGGGCCGCGACCACCGTCACGCCCTCCGGCACCATCTCCTGTGCCTGCTGCGCCGCCGACCCCTGCCAGACGCCCAGGGTCCGGGTCGCTTTGCCGCTCACCGCCGCGGCGAGGGGGACGGTGCAGTCGACCAGGATCTGGCCGGGCTGCAGCGCCTCGCGCAGGTTGTTCAGGTTCTCCGACTGGGCGCGGAAGGGGACGGTGAGAAATACGACTTCGGCCCGCTTCGCCGCCTCCTCGTTGAGCAGGCCCTCGACCTGCGCGCCGGGCACGGCGTCGCGTAGCTTCGCCGCCGCCTGCTCGGCTCGTTCCGCCGAGCGCGAGCCGAGCACGACCGGTCGGCCCGCCGTTGCCCAGCGCAAGGCGAGGCCGGCGCCGAGGGCGCCGGTGCCGCCGACGATCGGGATCGGTTCGCTCACGAGCGCGCCAGTCTATGCTGCGCGGCCTATGAGGCTGGAGGGACGAAAGGCGCTGGTCACCGGCGGCGCAAGCGGAATCGGCGCGGCAATCGCGGCGCGCCTCGCCGCCGAGGGCGCCGAGGTCTGGGTCGGCGACATCGACACCGAGGGTGCCGAGCGGATCGCCGGCGAGGTCAACGGCCACGCGCTGGCGCTCGACGTGACCGATCTCGAGTCGGCCAGGGCGGCGGTGGAGGAGACCGGGGCCCTCGATGTCCTCGTCAACAACGCCGGCACCGACGAGTTCGGCTTCTTCACCTACACGACGCCCGAGCAGTGGCAGAAGGTGCTCGCCGTCAACCTCGGTGGCGTCCTCAACTGCACCCATGCCGCCCTGCCGGGAATGCAGCAGGCCGGCTACGGCCGCATCGTCAGCCTCTCTTCGGAGGCGGGGCGGGTCGGCTCCAAGGGGTCTGCCGTCTACTCGGCCGCCAAGGGCGGCATCGTCGCCTTCATGAAGGCGATCGCTCGCGAGAACGCCCGCTACGGGATCACCGCCAACTCGATCGCCCCAGGACCGATCGAGACCCCCCTCCTGATGGGTGCCAAGGAGTTCGGCGAGATCGGCGAGAAAGTGATCGAGACGATGAAGGCGAGCACGCAGATGAAGCGCCTCGGCCAGCCCGACGAGGTAGCCGCTGCCGTCGCCTTTCTGGCTTCGGACGACGCCACCTACGTCACGGGCGAGACCCTGGGCGTCAGCGGCGGCCTCGGAATGGTCTGATGGCCGAGCCCGACTCGAGCCTCGCGCCCGGGATCGAGCGCAGCGACGAGTTCACGGTCGCCCCTCCGCTGGTCACCGACGTCGGCGGAACGATTGGCAGCGGCGTTCTCTCGACCCCGGGGATGATCGGGATGATGGAGGGGAGCGCCTCGATGCTGGCCTATGAGCATCTGCCCGAGGGCCAGGCGACCGTCGGCTTCGAGGTCTGCATCAAGCATGTGGCGGCCGCCGCGGAGGGCGCGACCTGCCGGGCGCGCGCCACCCTGCGCGAGGTCGTCGACGGGCGCAAGCTCCGCTTCGACGTCGAAGTCACCGAAGGCGAGCGGACGATCGGCCTCGGCACCCACGAGCGGCGGGTGGTGGGCCAGGCCGGCCCGCCGACGGCGTAGCCTCGATCCGCATGACCGCCTTGCCGAGCAACGTCCGCATCCGCGAGGTCGGCCCTCGCGACGGATTCCAGAACGAGCCGGAGACGATCCCCACCGCGGACAAGGTGCGGCTGATCGACCTGCTCTCCGGCAGCGGGCTGCGACGGCTGGAGGTGACCTCGTTCGTGCGGCCCGACGTGATCCCGCAGCTCGCCGACGCAGAGGAGGTGCTGGCAGCCGTGCAGCGCCGCGACGGCGTCTCCTTCTCGGTCCTGATCCCCAACGAGCGCGGGCTGGAGCGGGCGCTTGGTTTGCGCGATCGCTTCGACGAGATCAACGTCTTCGTCTCCGCCTCCGAGACCCACAACCGCAAGAACGTCAACCGCACGATCGAGGAGTCGCTTGCCGGGCTGGAGCGGACGCTGGCAACCGCACGCGAGGCAGGGCTGCGCTGCGAGGGCGTGATCTCGACCTCCTTCGGCTGCCCCTACGAGGGTGAGGTTCCGCCGGACCGGGTCTTTGCAATCGCCGAGCGACTTGCCGCTGCTGGCTGCGAGGAGATCGGCTTCGGCGACACGACCGGGATGGCCAACCCGGTGCAGGTCGGCGAGTTCTTCGCCGCCGCGCGGGAACGGCTCGGCAGCGCCGAGCTGACCGCCCACTTCCACAACACGCGCGGTCAGGGCCTCGCCAACGTGCTGGCTGCGCTGGAGCGGGGCATCGACTCCTTCGAGTCGAGCTTCGGCGAGCTCGGCGGCTGTCCGGTACCCCCGGGTGCAACCGGCAACGTCTCGAGCGAGGACGTCGTCTCGATGCTGCACGAGATGGGGATCGAGACCGGGATCGACCTGCCGCGACTGATCGAGGCCTCGCGCGCAGCGCAGGAGACGCTCGGCCGCACGCTCGGAGCGCACGTGCTCGTCGCCGGGCCCGTCGACTGGCATCGCGAATAGCCTCCCGCCCGTGACCGATTTCGCCAAGGCACTGGAGGCAGCGCTCGCCGGTGGCCCGCAACGCCACCACGAGAAGACCGCCGAGCAGGGCAAGCTGCCGGTGCGCGAGCGGGTCGAGCGCCTGGTCGACGCGGGCTCCTTCGCCGAGGAGGCTCTGCTGGCCAACTGGAACGAGGAGGGCCTCGGGGCCGACGGCGTCGTCACCGGGCTGGCCACGATCGACGGCCGCCGCGTCGCGCTGATGGCCAACGACCCGACGGTGAAGGCGGGCTCGTGGGGGCCGAAGACGGTGGAGAAGATCCTGCGGGTCCAGGAACGGGCACTCTCTCTGCAGCTACCGATGGTCTACCTGGTCGACTCGGCGGGGGCGCGGATCACCGATCAGGTGCAGATGTTCCCCGGCCGCCGCGGCGCCGGCCGCATCTTCCACAACGAGGTGCGGCTCTCGGGCCAGGTGCCGCAGGTCTGCCTGCTGTTCGGGCCGAGCGCCGCCGGCGGCGCCTACATCCCCGCCTTCTGCGACGTCGTGATCATGCGCGAGGGCAACGCCTCGATGTACCTGGGGTCGCCGCGGATGGCGGAGATGGTGATCGGCGAGAAGGTGACGCTGGAGGAGATGGGCGGGGCGAAGATGCACACCGGCGTCTCCGGCTGCGGCCACTTCCTCGTCAAGAGCGACGAGGAGGCGATCGACCTCGCCAAGCGATATCTCTCCTATATGCCGGGGAGCTGGCGCGAGCAGCCGACGGCAGTCGAGCCGGTCGCGCCAGCCTCCGATACGCCGATCGCCGAGATCGTCCCCGCGGACGAGAACCAACCCTTCGATATGCGCGAGGTCCTCGACGTACTGCTCGACGCGGACTCGTTCCTCGAAGTCCACAAGCGCTGGGCCAAAGAGCTGATCGTCGGCTACGGGCGGCTCGACGGCCGCGTCGTCGGCGTCGTCGCCAATCAACCGCGCCAGAAAGGCGGCGTGCTCTTCGTCGACTCTGCCGACAAGGCGGCGCGCTTCATCCAGACCTGCAACGCCTTCAACATCCCCCTGCTCTTCCTCGCCGACGTGCCGGGCTTCATGATCGGCACCGCGGTCGAGCGCCAGGGGATCATCCGCCACGGGGCGAAGATGATCAGCGCCGTCTCCGAGGCGACCGTGCCGAAGCTCTCGGTCGTGATCCGCAAGGCCTACGGCGCGGGCCTCTACGCGATGGCCGGTCCGGCCTTCGAGCCCGACTGCTGCATCGCCCTGCCCAGCGCCTCGATCGCGGTGATGGGCCCCGAGGCGGCGATCAACGCCGTCTTCTACAACCAGATCCAGGCGATCTCCGACGAGACGGAGCGGGCCGAGTTCGTCGCCCGCAAACGCGAGGAGTACGCGGCCGACATCGACATCCTCCACCTCGCCTCGGAGCTGGTCGTCGATGCGGTGGTGCAGCCGGAGGACTTGCGCGCCGAGATCGTGCGCCGTTTCGACATGGCGGCGGGCAAGGACCGCTCCTTCGCCGCGCGGCGCAACCCGGTCACGCCCGCCTGAGGAGGCGTTTAACCCGTCTCGCTACCGTTTCGCGGTGGCTCGGAACGTCAAATCCCCACTCGCGGCCTGCTTTGTCTGCGCCGTCGCCCTCGGCTTTCTGACTCTTGTGGCCCTGGGCCTCGCTGCGGGGAGGCATCTCGACGTGCGCATCTTCCTCAGGCTGGCGGAAGACCAGCCGAGCGGCGGCACCCTGGCCGACGCGATCGCGTCCCTCGGCGATCCGTTGCCGATGCTGGTGCTGCTTGCGGTCGCCTGCCTCCTCGGGCTGCTGCGCGGCCGTCTCGGCAGCGTCCTCGCCGCCGTGCTCGTGGTTGTCGGCGCCAACGTCACCACCCAACTGTTGAAGGCCCTGCTCGCCCATCCCCGCGTCAAGCTGGCGATCGGCGGCGATCCCCTCGAGCCGAACACCTTCCCCAGCGGCCACACCACCGCTGCGGCGTCGATCGCGGTCGCCTACGCCTTCGTCGCTCCGGCTGCCCTGCGGGACTTGACGCTGGCCCTGGGGGTCGCCTTTGCCCTGGCGGTGGGGTGCTCTGTGGTGGTGATCGGCTGGCACTACCCGAGCGACGTGCTCGGCGCCTACCTGATCGTGGCCTGCTGGGGCTTCGCCGTCCTCGCCGCGATGCGGGCGATTGCGTCCCGCCGTCCGCGCGGCATGGGCGTCAGTTCCCGGACGCCGCTGCCATCGCCGTGAAGTAGTCGAGTGCGGCCGGGTTCGCGAGGGAATCGCGACTGGCCGCCTTCTCCGGCGGTGTGCCCATCAGGATTCGCTTCACGGGGACCTCGAGCACCTTGCCGCTGAGGGTGCGGGGGACCTCGGCGATGGCGAAGACCTCGTCGGGGACGTGGCGGGGCGAGCAGTGCTCGCGCACGCGCCGGGCGATCTCGCGGCGCAGATCGTCGTCCAGCTCGGTGCCCTCGCGGAGGACGACGAAGAGCGGCATCCAGCCCTCGGTGCCCGGGCGGGGGATGTCGACGACCAGCGCGTCGACGATCGCGTCGATGCCGAGCACGGCGCGGTAGATCTCGCTCGTCCCCATGCGGATGCCGGAGCGGTTGATGGTCGAGTCGGAGCGGCCGTAGATGACGGCGGTGCCGCGCGAGGTGATTTCGATCCAGTCGCCGTGGCGCCAGACGCCGGGGTACTGCTCGAAGTAGCTCGCGCGGTAGCGGCTGCCGTCGGGGTCGCCCCAGAAGTAGACCGGCATCGAGGGCATCGGCTCGGTGACTACCAGCTCGCCGACCTCGTCGATCACCGAGTTGCCGTTCTCGTCCCAGGCCTCGACCGCGGCGCCGAGCGCCCGTGCCTGAAGCTCCCCTCGGTAGACCGGCAGCAGCGGCGTGCCGCCGACGAAGGCCGTGCAGAGGTCGGTGCCGCCGCTGGTCGAGAAGAGCCAGGTGTCGGCGCCAAGCTGCTCGTAGATCCAGTCGAAGCCCTCGGGAGAGAGGGGGGAGCCGGTCGAGCCGACCGCGCCGAGGCGGCTGAGATCGCGGCCGGCGGCGGGCTCGACCCCGTCCTTCATGCAGGCAGCGATGTAGGAGGCGCTGGTGCCGAACATGGTCACTCCGGCGCGGTCCGCCAAATCCCAGAGGACGCTCATGTCGGGGTGGCCGGGGCTGCCGTCGTAGAGGACGATCGCCGCCCGGGTCAGCAGGCCGGAGACGAGGAAGTTCCACATCATCCAGCCGGTCGTCGTGAACCAGAAGAGGTGGTCGCCGGGGTGGGCGTCGACGTGGAGGTGGAGCTTCTTCAGGTGCTCCAGCAGGATGCCGCCCTGGCCTTGGACGATCGCCTTCGGCAGGCCGGTGGTGCCGGAGGAGTAGAGGACCCAGAGCGGATGCTCGAAGGGGACCCGCTCGAAGCTGAGCTCGGAGCCCTCGCCGGCGGCGAGCAGCTCCTGCCATCGGGCGGCGTCGCGTAGGGATGAGAGGTCCGGGTCCGGGTCGAGGTAGGGGAGGACGACAGTCCGTCGCAGGCTTGGCATTGCCGCCTGCAGCTCGGCGATGACGTCGCGGCGATCGAAGTCCTTGCCGCCGTAGCGGTAGCCGTCGACGGCGAAGAGCACCTTGGGCTCGATCTGGGCGAAGCGGTCGATCACGCTGGCGGGGCCGAAGTCGGGCGAGCAGCTCGACCAGACGGCGCCGATCGAGGCGGTGGCAAGGAAGGCGACGATCGCCTCGGGGATGTTGGGCAGGTAGGCGACGACGCGGTCGCCGCGCTCGACCCCGAGCTCGCGCAGGCCGGCGGCCACCGCCGCGACCTGGGCGCGCAGCTCGCCCCAGCTCAGCTGGTCGAGATCGCGCAGCTCCGAGGCGTGCAGGATCGCCGGCTCGGCGTCCTCCACCCCGGCGAAGACGTGCTCGGCGTAGTTGAGGCGAGCCCCTACGAACCATTCGGCCCCCGGCATCTCGCGACTGCCGAGCACGCCGTCGTAACCGCCGTCGGCCTGTACCTCGAAGAAGTCCCAGATCGAGGCCCAGAAGCCCTCGACGTCCTCGACCGACCAGCGCCAGAGCTCGTCGTAGTCGCCGAGCTCGAGCCCGCGCTCGGCGGCGAGCCAGCGCATGTATTCGGTCAACCGCGCCCGCTCGACCAGCTCGGCCGGCGGCTCCCAGAGCTTCTCTGGTTCCCCGGCGGTCACCCGGTAGCCGTTGCGGCGCCGGCTTTTGCCTGCTCGCGCACCAGCTCGTGGGGGTCGTGGGAGCAGAGGAGGGCGATCTCTTCGCCATGGCGGGCGGCCAGCTCTTGCAGCCGGTCGCGGTTGCGCTTGCGGGCCTTGCCGTCGGCGGCGTTCAGGTTCTGGAAGAAGCGCAGCCCGGGTGGGCAGCTCGGCGGGGTCTCGATCTCGCCGTGGTTGAAGTAGGCGTCGCCGCAGTGCAGCAGCCAGCCGTCGCCCGTCCGCAGTGCCACTCCGGTGTGGCCACGCGAGTGGCCGAAGAGCGGGATCAGCAGCACCTCGGCGTCGAGGCCGGGCAGGATGCGGACGCTCTCGAAGCCGAACCACTCGTCGCCGTCGACATCGTGCTTGACCCAGTGCGGTCCGTGCTTCCAGTGCACACCGAGGTAGCGCAGCTTGTCTTTGAGATTCGGCTGTAGCGCCGCGTCGAGCTCGGCCGAGAGAACGTGCACCTCGGCCTCGGGGAAGTCGGGCAGCCCGCCGGAGTGGTCGGGGTCGAGATGGGTGACGACGATCTGGCGCACGTCGGCGGCGTCGAAGCCGAGCGACTCGAGTTGTTTCAGCGCCGTGGTCTCGGCCTTAGGCTCGGCATTCATCGCGCCGAAGATCGCGCCGAGCTGCCGCGGGTTGCGCGCGTCCTCGATGCCGAAGCCGGTATCGACCAAGACCAGGCCCGCGCCGGTCTCGATCGCCAGACAGTGACAGACGATGTGGCCGCGCTCAAACATGCCGCCCTCGCCGTTGATCCACCGGGCCCCGTGAGGGCAGAGCGAGCCGCAGTTGAGGTGGTGGACCCTCATCCCGCCCGGAGTCTAGTCGGGACTCAGCGCTTCGGTCCGACGTGTCGGTCCATGATCGCCACGGCCTCTCGTCGAGCCACCGAGATGTTCCAAGGCCCATCCTGGCGCCAGGCGATTTCGAGTTGATCGCAGGCGTCGCTGAAGACTCTCTGGATGTCCCGCGAGCGGTTAGAGAAGAGATATCGAGGATACGTGTAGGTTTTCTTCGGGTGCCGGATTCTGTTTGCCACCCGGCACCCGTCGGAATGTATTAGGCCACGCAAGAGCCGACCGGGATGGCGCTCGACGATGCGTCGTTGCCAGGCCTCGAGCGCGATTTTGCGCTGGTACTTCATGCCTGGACCATGCTGAGGAAAGAGGTGGGGCCAGTGCTTGGAATAGCTACTCACCTCGTCGAGTTCGGCTGTCTTCTGTGCGTATACGCCGACTTTGCTCGTGGGGAGGACGATGCTCATAGCCGCTTCGCACTCATCGACGATGAGTGGATATTTTCGGTCCAGGAAGATCCGCAGTCGGAAGACGCCTCGGGGATGAGCCGAGATCGTGCCGTCTCCCAGATACAGGCCGAGGAGATATGCGTAGGCATGGAGGATCAGGCCGGGAACCAGGTCCGCTGAGTCCGAGCACCGAGCGCAAGTACTAGCGGTATGCCTCGCGCGACAATATGTATGGGGCGGACGACGGGTTCGTGATCGTCCCCGAACCCAATCGCTCACCGTCCGCCGATTTACCCCTATCTCCCGAGCTATCTGGCAATTGTTCTGCCCTGCATCTGCAAGCTCAAGTGCCCTTTCAACCTGCGAACCAGGCTTCATAGCTGAGATGCGGCGGGTGGGACTCGAACCCACAAGCCCTTGCGGGCAGCGGCTTTTGAGACCGCCTCCTTTGCCAATTTGGACACCGCCGCCGACTCGATCATTGTAGGCCCGACGCTAAGACCTCGGTCGGTCGCAAAGGCCCGAATTCAAGGCACCGCAGCCGATTTCCTCAGTCTTGGCACAGACCTTTTACAAAGACTGCGAAAAGCGGACTGACTACGCGGGCTGCGGGGCGTCGGGCTCCGGCCGGGCTCCGGCGCCGTAGTCCTCGCCGGAGCCGATTGGACGCTCCTCCTCCACATGCCAGTCCTGACTGAAGCCGTAGAAGCAGACGACGACCAGGATGATCTGGAGCAGCATCAGGATGATCACCAGCAGGCCGATCAGCGACACCGGGATCAGCGCGTCTTCGAAGCCGGCCTTGTCGCGAGCGAACCAGCTGTTGGCGCCGACCGCGCAGAAGATCGCCAGGATCGTCGAGAGCGAGGCGGCGACAGGGAGGATGCCGCGGCTCCAGCGACGCCCGACCAGGTAGGAGAAGAAGGCGTAGAGCAAAGCGAAGATCATGCAGAGGGCACCCATGGCGCCGCCGCCGCTGAGCAGTGAGAAGCCGCCGATCGTCACCAGGGCGGCGACTACGGCCGTCGCGAGCATCAGAAATGCGACCACGAACTTGGTCGTGATCACATCGGCCTTCTCCCGATTCGGGTGCCAGAGCTCGTAGCCCGGCGTTACCTCTCCTACCGCCACGCTGACGATCATAGAATCTATGGGCGACGCAGCGGCATTGGCCGCGGGTTAAGCACCGAGAAAGACGTTCGCGCGGGCGTGGCGGAATTGGTATACGCGCCAGGTTTAGGTCCTGGTGGGCTTCGGCCCGTGGGGGTTCAAGTCCCTCCGCCCGCATAGAATCGGCGACCTCGGGGCAGTGGCCCAACTGGCTAAGGCACCGGTCTCCAAAACCGGCGATTCCAGGTTCGAGTCCTGGCTGCCCCGCTCGATTGCCTGCTGCGGTTCGCGGGGTGGCGGCTGCTTTGGGAACATCCGCTGCGTGCCGGAGGAGGAGCGAAGCGGAGGAGGGGAGCGGGACGATCTCGCCGAGCTGCGGCGGCGGGAGGCGCTGACCCGCGACGAGGCGCGGCCGGAGGCTGTGCGGCGGCGGCATGAGGCCGGTGGGCGGACTGCGCGAGAGAACATCGACGACCTGGTCGACCCTGGCTCCTTGGTCGAGTACGGCCGCTTCGCGATCGCGGCGCAGCGGGGCCGTCGTGAGCTCGAGGATCTGATCGAGCGCACGCCGGCCGACGGGCTGGTGGGCGGTACGGCGCGGATCAACGGTGAGCTTTTCGGCGAGCGCGGCGCCTGTGCCGTGCTCTCCTACGACTACACCGTCCTCGCCGGCACGCAAGGGACGCTGGGCCACCGCAAGAAGGACCGCCTCTTCGAGCTGATCGAGCGGATGCGCCTGCCGGCCGTGCTCTTCGCCGAGGGTGGCGGCGGGCGACCGGGCGACACCGACTATCCCGTCGTCTCCGCCCTCGACACCCGCGCCTTCGCACTCTGGGCGCGGCTGTCGGGTCTGGTGCCGCGGATCGCCGTCGTCGCCGGTCGTTGCTTCGCCGGCAATGCGGTGCTCGCCGGCTGCTCGGATCTGATCGTCGCCACGGCGAACGTCTCGCTCGGGATGGGTGGCCCGGCGATGATCGAGGGCGGCGGGCTGGGCAAGGTCGACCCCGACGAGGTTGGGCCGCTCGAGATGCACGAGCGCAACGGGGTCGTCGATCTGGCGGTCGCCGACGAGGGGGCGGCCGTCGTAGTTGCGAAGCGCCTGCTTGCCTACTTCCAGGGCCCGACTCCGCCTGGCGCCGAACCCGACCAGACTCCTCTACGCGAAATCGTTCCGGAGCGCGAGCGCCGCGCCTACCCGGTCGGACCGGTGATCGAGACGCTCGCAGACACCGGCTCGGTGACCTTCCTGCGCGAGCGCTTCGCGCCGGAGATGGTGACGGCGCTTGGGCGGATCGAGGGCCGTCCGCTCGGCTTCCTCGCCAACGACACCCGTCACATGGCCGGCGCGATCACCAGCGAGGCCTCCGACAAGGCGGCTCGCTTCCTGCAGCTCTGCGACTCCTTCGCGCTGCCGGTCGTCTCGCTGATCGACACGCCGGGCTTCATGGTCGGCCCCGAGGCGGAGGCGACCGGACTGGTCCGTCATGCGTCGCGGCTGCTGATCGGCGGCGCGGCGCTGCGCGTGCCCCTCATCGCCGTGATCCTGCGCCGTGGCTACGGCCTCGGCGCGCAGGCGATGGCCGGCGGCAGCCTGCACGAGCCGCTGTTGACGGTCGCCTGGCCATCGGCCCACCTCGGGCCGATGGGACTCGAGGGCGCGGTGCGGCTGGCGCTGCGCAAGGAGCTGGAGGCGATCGAGGACGAGGGTGAGCGCGAGCAACGCGTCCGCGACCTGACCGCTGCCGCCGAGAGCAACGCCAGGGCGATCAACGCGGCAACCCTCTTCGAGCTCGACGACGTCGTCGACCCTGCGCAGACGCGCTCCCTGATCGCCTCGACCCTGTCCGCGGCGGCAGCCAGGCCAGATCCCGAGCGCGGCAGCCGCTTAGTCGACACTTGGTAGAAGCATTGTCCCCGCCATAGGGGGGAAAATGCTTCAACGAACGGGTGCCTAAAGGAGATGCCGGCGCAGGAACGCGACCTCGTCGCCTACGACGGCCTCGTGCTCGGCGCCGTCGTAGATGTCGAAGTGGTCGACGCCAGGGTAGGTGCACAGCTCGCCGTGCGGCGCCCGGCGCGCGGCGGCGATCGCCGGCCCCGGCCTGGCGACCCGGTCGGCCTCGCCGACGCAGGCAAGCCACGGGCAGTGGAGCTTTGCCGCATGGCTGACCGGGCGATAGGGACGACCGAGTAGCCAGCGGGCGGAGACCCGGTTGCGCCAGCGCGAATCCTCGCCGGTTGCGACGACGTGGCGCCAGCCCTCCTCACCGCCGGGTGCGTTGATGAACGCCGCCTCGTCCGGCTGTCCGACTGCCGGCAGGTGACGCCCCATGGCCGCTGCAAGTACCGCCTGCGCGGTGACCAGGGGCGAGGAGCGATTGGCCTGTCGCCACATGTCGAGGAAGGGGACCTGGCTTATCGCCGCGGCGATAAGCGGATCGTCCGCGGCAGCGGCGAGCGCGTTGCCGCCGCCTATCGAGGAGCCAAAAGTGGCGACGCGATCGGGATCGACACCAGACAGCGAGCGGGCGTAGGCGATCGCGGCGCGCCAGTCCTCGAGCTGACGGGCGGGGAGAAAGAGATCCGGCTCGCCGCCGCTGTCGCCGAATCCGCGGTGGTCGAAGAGGAGGGCGGCGATGCCCGCCTCCGCAAAGCGCTCGGCGAAAGGCCCGAGCCGATCCCGCCGGGTTCCCGACAGGCCGTGGGCCATGACGATCAGCGGCGCGACGGCCGCGCCGCTCGCCACGGGATAGAGCCAGGCGGCGCAGGCATCGCCGCCGACCTGAAATGTCACGTCTTGCCTCTCCATGTCCATACAACGAGCGTATGCGGGGGAACGTGAGAGGGGCCGGCAGGGTCGGCTCAGTGCCGCGTCGGTTCCAGCCCGATCAGCTCGTAGTAGCCGACCGCGAAGAGGTGGCGGCCGTCGGAGACGACCGGCGTGTAGCCGGCCTGACGCAGGAAGAAGGTCTTCTTGCCGCTGCGCGTGTCGACCCCGATCGTCGCCCGGGTCTTGAAGCTCGAGGTGTAGACCGTGTGGCCGACTACGGTCGAGGTGCCGGGGACAGGTCCGCCGACGTCGAAGCGCCAGCGGCGCTTGCCGGTGCGCGCGTCGAGCGCGTAGAGATGCTCGTCGTAGCCGCCGATGTAGACGCTGGGCGGGGTGCCGGGCACGTCGGCGACGGCGGGCGAGCCGTAGATAAAGTTGTGCGTCGGGAAGAACCACTCGACCTTGCCGGTCTTTTCGTCGAAGGCGTAGACCGTGCCGTCGTCGCGGGCGGCATAGACGCGGCCGAACGCGACTGCGGGCGAGGAGTAAAAGCCGCCCTCGCCGAACGGCGGCACCTTGCTCGTGTTGGTCCGCCAGAGAAGCTTGCCGCTGTCCGCATCCGCGCAGAACATCGCCGACTGGTAATCGGCGACGTAGACCCGGCCGTCGTGGTAGCTCGGGCTCGCTTTGATCGCGCCGGGCGAGTTGAACTGCCAGCGGATCTTGCCGTCGGAGGCGCGCAGCGAGACGAGGTTCGTCTTGTCGTCGCCGAGAAAGAGGTCGCCGCCGACTGCCAGCGGTGAGGATTCGAGGTGGGCGTGCAGGTTGCGCTTCCAGGCGGTCTTACCGGTGGCTGCGTCGACCGCCACCAGGTTGCCGTCTAGGAAGGCGAGGAAGACGTGGCCCTGGTGGTAGACGGGCGCGGTGACGAAGATCGGCGGACCGGAGAGGCGATGGTCGGTGACGCGTTCCCAGAGCACCTTGTGGTCGCGCAACCGGACCGCCCGCACATCGCCGTACTTGTTGGCGACATAGGCGACGCCCCCGGCGAGCGCCGGAGGGAACTCGATCAGCGCGTGGGTGTTTATCTGCCACGCTTCGCGCAGCGGCGGGTCGAGGTCCCGCCCTTCGTCGGGCAGGTAGTGAGTGCGCTCGGGAACCCGTCCGAAGAGCGGCCAGTCGATCAGAGGGGCGGCGCTGTCATCGCCGCCGGCCGATTCGCCGTCAGAGCCCCCGCCGCAGCCCATCAGGCCGCCGACGCCGAGCGCGACGACGAGGATGCCGAGGACGAGACGGTGCGCAGATCCAGTTCCCATTGACCGTGGCGGTATCGGCAAGCGCGATGCCGATCTGTAGCGCTCCACGACGGAACGGGAAGCGGCGGACGAGAATCGAACTCGCGTCATCAGCTTGGAAGGCTGAGGCTCTACCGTTGAGCTACCGCCGCGCGCTGCAGGTCGCCTCCACCTTGACCCGCGTCGCCTCGACAGTTTGCCGGAATCCGTCAGAATGCGGAATAGCCACGGGGAGTGGCGCAGTCTGGTAGCGCACTCGGCTGGGGGCCGAGCGGTCGCAGGTTCAAATCCTGTCTCCCCGATATAGACACTGGCTTCCGGCCGTCTGGGACAACAGCGCCCTCTACACGGTGCGCACCTCGGGCAGCGAGCGCAAGCTCGCCTCCAGGTTGCCTTTCGTCGCGCACGGCTCCGGCAGTGGACCTCGGCGCCTTAGGCCGCCGAGGTCGTATGACCTGAGGTCGCGGCTATGCGAGAGCCCTATTCCGAATACGGAGCGCCGACAGCTTTGGCCCAGTCCCCGTCGACGTGGAGCTGCCCGTTCTTGTCGGTGTCGACGATCACCACGGTGGCCGGCTGGCGGTTGCCGTTGCTCGGGTCGATCGTCACCGAGCCGGTCCAGCCCTTCCAGTCTTTGACGGCGTCGAGGGCTTTGGTGAGCTTGCCTGAGGCGGTGCCGTCGGCCTTCTTCGCACCGTAGGCGAGGAAGTTGAGCGAGTCGTAGGTGTAGGGGCTCCAGGTGCCCGGATCCTGGCCGAATTCTTCGCTGTACTCATCGACCTTGGCGGCCGCGCCGCTGAAGTCCTGCGGTGCCGGCACGCCGACCACCGGGCATGCCTGTGCGGCCGCGACGCCGGCGGTTTCGACGAAGCCGGTGTCATATGAGGCGTAGTCGGCGACGCACTGGGCCTTCACCTTGCCCTGCTGCATCTCCTTGGCGATCAGCCCGCCCTCCGGGAAGTAGACGGCGGCGTAGATGGCGTCGGGTTCGCTCGCCGCGAGCTTGTCGACCACGTCGGTGTAGGACTTCTTGCCGGGCTGGACCTTCTCGTAAGCGGTCACCGTGACGCCGGCCTTTTCCAGCGACGATTTCAGCGCTTTCGAGACCGAGACGGTGTAGTTCTGCGTCGGGTCGTAAGCGATCGCCACGGAGCCGGCGTGGAGCCAACCGGTCAGTGCCTGCGAGGCGACCGGTGCGATCTGGTAGGTCATCGGCTGCAGGGTGAAGCCGAGGCCGTTGGTCGACTGATCGGAGGTCAACCTGATCGGCACCAGGCCGGCCTTGAGGTAGAGCGGCAGGGTCTCGACGCCGACGCCGGAGTTGTAAGGGCCGACGATGCCGTCGAGGCCCGCGGCGATGGCGGATTTCGCCGCCTTCACACCGGTTGCCGGATCCGCCGCGTCGTCGATCGGGACGACTTCGACCTGCTTGCCGAGGATCCCGTTCGCCGCGTTGAGCTGCGTCGCAGCCAGTTCCGCGCCCATCAGCATGCCCTTGCCGAGGACCGACTGTTCGCCGGAGAGCGGCGCCTCGAGTCCCACCCGGAAGTTGTCGGAACCGCCGCCGTCGGAGCTGGAGCCGCCGCAGCCGGCGGCGAGGAAGGCAAGGCCGGCGAGGGCGAATGCTGCGGCAAGGCGGATCCGGTGTTTCACGACTGGGGGTTCCTTTCGAGAGCGGGCGCGAGTTCGTTTGTCGAGTCGGTCCCGCCGACCCTCTCACGCACGGCGGTCGGACGCAGCGAGGCCGGGCGCGCCGCTCATCCCGCGACCAGGCGGACGATCGCGGTGGTCCCGACGAGGACGATCAGGCCTCGCAGCGCGTTGGGTGAGAGGCGGCGGCCGTAGTGGGCGCCGAGTTGACCGCCGGCGACCGAGGAGACGGCGATGATCGCGACGGGCGCCCAGGCGACGTGCGCGGCGAAGACGAAGAGCAAGCCGGCAACGCCGTTGACCAGACCGGCGAGGACATTCTTGAGGCCGTTGGTCCGCTGCAGGCTCTGCGGCAGGGCGGCGCCGAGGATCGCGAGCAGCATGATTCCCTGCGCGGCGCCGAAGTAGCCGCCATAGATCCCGGTCGCGTAGACGGCGAGCGGGGGGAGGATTCCACGCTCGTGCCATGAGCCGACCGCGCCCGAAGCGAGCAGGCGATTTATTCGTGGTTGCAGGATCACGAGGACGAGCGCAATCGCGATGAAGGCCGGAACGATGGCCTTGAAGGCCGCAGAGGGCAGGGTCAGGAGGAGCACGGCCCCGGTCGTCCCGCCGAGCACCGAGGCGATGCCGAAGCGGATCGCGCGCGAGCGCTGGCCCGCGAGCTCGCGACGGTAGCCCCAGGCCCCCGAGAGCGCACCGGGCACGAGTCCGATCGTGTTGGAGACGTTCGCGGTCACCGGCGCGTAGCCGAATGCCAGGAGCACCGGAAAGGTGATCAGGGTCCCGCTGCCGACCGCAGCGTTGACCGCTCCGGCGGCCAGCCCGGCAAGAGCGATGGCGAGGATCTCACCCCCGCTCATCGCGGCTCGATGCGGTTTGCGCTCACGATCGCCGGACTCTACGAAGAAGGACCCCGCGCGGCGCTAAGGTCTCCGCGTGGACGCGGCGACCAGCTTCGAGGCCCACGAGGTCGACCTGCACGGTCACCGCGCGGTCTACCGTGTCGCCGGCAGCGGGCCGACCGTGGTCCTGATCCACGGCATGGTCAACTCCTCGCGCCACTGGCAGGCGGTCGCCGAGAGGCTCGCCGGCTCCTACCGCGTGGTCGCGCCGGATCTGATCGGCCACGGCGATTCGGCGACGCCGCGAGGGGACTACTCGCTCGGCGCCCACGCTGCCGGCATCCGCGACCTGCTGACGACGATCGGGGTGGAGCGGGCGACGATCGTCGGTCACTCGCTCGGCGGCGGCGTCGCGATGCAGTTCTTCTACCAATTCCCGCAACGCACCGAGCGGCTGGTGCTGATCTCCAGCGGAGGGCTCGGGCGCGAGGTGAGTCCCCTACTGCGCGGGGCGGCGTTGCCCGGCGTCTCGCCGCTGCTCCGCGTCGCCGCGCAGCGGCGACTGGTCGATGCGATCGACGCCGCCGGGGGGCGGCTGCGCACCCGCGGCAATGCAAGGGGCGTCTACCTCGAGGCGGTCGCGCGGGCATTGCGGCCGCTGCAGGAGCCGGGCTCGCGGCGAGCGTTCCTGCAGACCCTGCGCTCGGTCATCGACGTCCACGGCCAGCACGTCAGTGCCACCGACCGGCTCTACCTGCTCGGCGATATGGCGACCCTGATCGTCTGGGGCGAGCGCGACCGGACGATCCCGATCGCGCACGGACGCGCCGCCCACGAGGCGATCCCGCACTGCCGCTTCGAGACACTGCCGCGTGCGGCCCATTTCCCCCATCTCGAAGACCCAGAGGGACTCGCCACCACGCTCGCCGATTTCCTCGCGACGACCGCGCCTGTGCGGATCGACGATTCCGAATGGGCCGCCGTGATCGCCCAGCAGGCCAAGAGCCGGCTGCGCGCCGTCGCCTGAGGCTCACCGGTGGCGGCGAAGGAAAGCGCCGGCGTGCTTCTCTTCCGCAATCGCGCGGCGCCTGTGCTGCTCCTCGTCCATCCCGGCGGGCCGTTCTGGGCGAAGAAGGACCTCGGCGCCTGGACGATCCCGAAGGGCGAACCGGACCCCGGGGAGGAATTGCGGCGATGCGCACTGCGGGAGATGGGGGAGGAGCTGGGGCCGGCCGCGCCCGGCCTCGATCCCGGCGACCTGATCGAGCTGGGCTCGATCCGCCAGAAGGGCGGCAAGCTCGTCCACGCCTGGGCAGCCGAGGCCGAGTTCGATCCGGCGTCGCTGGCGAGCAACAGCTTCGAGCTCGAGTGGCCACCGCGCTCCGGCACGCGGCGCGACTTCCCCGAGGTCGACCGTGCCGAGTGGTTCGACCCCGAGGAGGCGCGCCGCAAGATCCTCCCGGCGCAAGCCGAGCTGATCGACCGCCTGCTCGAAGCACTCGGCATCTAGCTCCGCGGTCGAGGTTCGAGCCCGATAGCGGCTTAAATCTTGACCACAGCGACCGTATACTCGCCCGCAATGGCTGACGGTCCCGATCAGCAGGCCCCGCTTCCGCTCTCCGTACGGCTGCTCGGGGCCGGCGTGCGCGGAGCGCGCTCGGTCGGCAAAGCGGCGGGGATCGACCGCGCGGTCGAGGTCGCCGCCGAGGAGGCGATGGTTGCTGCGGTCGAGAGCGAGGCGGTGGAGCGCGCGCTGGTGCGGGTGCTGCAGGGGCCGCTGGTCGAGGAAGCCGCCCGCGGCGCGCTGGAGAGCGACACCGTGAAGCAGGCCCTGATCGAGGCGCTCGACAGCGAGATGATCGACGAGGTCTGGCGGCGGTTGCTTGCCAGCGACGAGGCACAGCGCCTGGTCGAGCGGATCGCCGAGGCGCCTGAGATCCGCGCTGCGATCAGCGCCCAGAGCGTCGGCTTCATCGAGGACATCGGCCACACGATCGGCGATGTGACCAGGCGCCTGGACGGCGTGATCGAGCGCATCGCGCGGCGGGTCGTCTTCCGCAAGCGCCGGACCGAGCCGACCGAGCGCGCTGGCGCGCTCACCCGCGGCCTGGCCTTCGGCCTCGACCTGCTGATCGTAAACCTCGCCTTTTCCGGCCTGGCCGCGATCGTGGCTTTGATCGGCTCTTTCTTCTCCGGCACCGGTGACGGCGTCTCCGGCTTTGCTCTCGCCGTCGGCAGCGCCACCTGGATCGCCCTCGGCGGCCTCTACCTGGTCGTCTTCTGGTCGCTCGCGGGCCAGACTCCGGGAATGCGCTTCTTCGGCATCAGGCTCGGCACCGATGGTCGTGGCTTGCCGCCGCGAAAGTCGCTGCGCCGGCTGGTCGGTCTCTTCCTCGCCGCGATCCCATTTGGCCTCGGTTTCCTCGGTGTTCTCTTCGACGAACGTCGCCGTGGCTGGCAGGACCGCTTCGCCGGCGTCGACGTCCTCTATGAGAGTCGCGAGCCGGCTGTGGCGCCGTGGTCGACCCTCGACGCACAGGTGCCGCTCGCCACCGAGACGACGAAGGCCCCAGGTTCCCGGGGTCTTCGTCCACAGCAGCAGGTCTCTGGATCGCCGCTGCGCGGCTGATCCGTGCTTCTCAGCCCCGGGGAACGGGGTTTCCTTCCGGGCCCTCGGCCAGCTTGTAGACGATGATGATCGAGAGGGCGAAGATCGCCAGCGACCAGAAAGGGTAGGCGGGGATGGACAGCAGCGCGCCGATCGCATTGAGCGAACCGACGAAGATGCCGAACCAACGGCCGTATTCGCCCCCTGAGAAGAGCGAGAACGCCGCCACCAGCTCGAGTACGCCGAGGATCAGGCTGATCCATCCCCAGGTGTGAAGTCCGCTGATGATGAAGGTCGCGTTTTCGGTGAAGAACTTCGAATCGCCAATCGCTGCGATCCCGTAGACGATGTTGAGCACACCGGCAATCAGGAGCAGGACCCCGGCAAAGACCCACCAGCCGCTGATCAGGCTGTCTTCGTTCATGAGTAACCCTTTCCGTGAAGAGAAGAGACAGGAAACGCCAGGAGCAGCTTCTGTCTGTATCAAGTGTTTCCTGCAACAAATGCCCGCCTGGCCAATCTCGCTTGCAAAAGTCACCTTTCTGGCACTCTTGCGCCGATGAACGGGGCGATGAAGTCGCTGGCGCGAGGAGTACTTGCCGCTTTGACGGCGCTCACCGCATTGCTCCCGTCCACCGCGCAGTCCGCGCTGCCCGTGCACGAGCTGAATGCATTGTTCCCGGCTCTTGCTCAGCCTCTGCGTGCTACGGGGCGGCCCCCGGCGGCCCCGTTCAGAGAAGGTCCACGGGCCGGGGCCAGCAGCGTCCGCGTGCTCAATTCGGCCGAAGACGGGATCCGGACCAACGGCAAGATTCTCGGCGTCGACCCGGTCACCGGGCCTTATTCCTGCTCGGGGACGGCGCTGAACACGCCGAGCCACTCGATCGTGCTGACGGCGGGGCACTGCGTGATCGAAAGGGGGAGCGAGGCTCGCCAGCTCTCCTTCGTCCCTGCCTACGAACACGGCAACCGTCCGTTCGGCACCTTCGTCGCCCAGTCGGTCTACGTGATGCCGCAGTGGCGTCACGGGGAAAATCCCGACTTCGACGTCGCGGCACTGCGGGTAAAGCCGAACGAGTTCGGCGCGCTCACGGACGTCGTCGGGGCCCGTGGCTACGCCGCCGGGAAATCCCGGCTCGGCGCCTTCCAGATCTTCGGCTACCCGGCGGCCCGAGCGGGGGGAGAAGAGCTGCGCAGCTGCCGCGCCCACGGTCTCGGGCTCGACCCCCTCACCGATCGCTTTTCCGGGCCGCCGACCATGCCTGCCTCCTGCGACATGGCCGCCGGCTCCAGCGGCGGCGGCTGGCTCTTCGACGGCGAATTCGTCAGCGGGGTCACCAGCTACAGCTACCAGGGCCGCCCGACCCAGCTCTTCTCGCCCTACTTTGGCCCCGAAATCGGCGCCTTTCTGCGGCAACTGCCATGATCGCGGCGTGAGCGTGGAGGCGGTGAGAACGCCGGAGGAGAGCCTGCAGGGGCTGCCGGACTTTCCCTTTGAGTCGAGCTACCACGAGGTGGACGGGCTGCGGCTCGCCTACCTCGACGAGGGGGAGGGGCAGCCGGTCGTCTTCTTCCACGGTGAGCCGACCTGGTCGTTCCTCTGGCGCAAGGTGATTCCCCCGGTTCGCGACGCGGGCTATCGCTGCATCGCACCCGACTACGCCGGCTTTGGCCGCTCCGACAAACCCACCGATCTCGACTGGTACACCTACGACCGCCACGTCGGGCTGATGTCGGCGCTGCTCGAGGAGCTCGACGTGCGCGACGCCACCGCCGTCGTCCACGACTGGGGCGGGCCGATCGGGCTGCGGCTCGCGGTCGAGCATCCCGACCGCTTCTCGCGCCTGGTGATCATGGACACCGGTCCCTTCACCGGCCACCAGCAGATGAGCGAGACCTGGCTCAAATTCCGCGAGTACGTCCGCCGGAACCCCGATGTGCCGGCCGGGTTCCTGGTCAAGGCCGGCTGCAAGAACGACCCCGGCGACGATGTGATCGCTGCCTACGAGGCTCCCTTCCCGAATCCTGAGTCGAAGGCCGGCGCCCGCGCCTTCCCGCTGATCCTGCCGACCGAGCCCGACGCTCCGGGTGCTGCCGAGGGCAGGCGAGTGGCTGACGCGCTGCGGGTAGATCAGCGCCCGACGCTGGTCCTCTGGGCGGACTCCGACCCGGCGCTGCCGCTCTCGGTGGGCGAGCAGGTTTCTTCGCGGCTCGACTTTCCCGCCCCACGGGTGATTCGGAACGCCGGCCACTTCCTGCAGGAGGATGCCGGCGAGGAGATCGGCCGGATCGTCGCCGACTGGCTCTAGCGCGTCGGTGGCTCAGGCGACGGTCGTGGCGAGCCTCGAAACAGTCGCACGCAGCTCGTCGCGAGGGCGCTCCCGCAGCAGGCGGGTACGACGCGGCGGGCCTTCGTCCTCGAGCCAGGTGACGGTGCCTGGCCAGTAGGGACCGGGGGGCGTGCCGGGGTGGTGGAAGGCCGAGGCGAAGACCCAGCTGCCGGTGTTGTGGAGTCGGCCGCCGCCCGGCAGGGTCCACTCCACATCGTCCTCTTCAGGGCCGCCGCGGTGAGTGTGGCCGGTGATCACATGGGCGGCGTCGATATCGAGGCGCCGGGCGAGCTCGGTGGCAGCGGCGATGCCGCTTTGGGAGATCGAGCCGGAGGTGAGCGTGACCTCGAAGTCGGCACGGAGGAGGCGGTTGATGCCCCAGATACTGGCCGGCACGGCCGCGCCGAGGGCGGCACGAAGCGCGGTGCTGCGGGCGTGGTTCACGCTGCCGTTACGGGTCGTCATCGCCCGCCAGGCACGCTCGGATGGGCGGCTGGCGCTCCGCGCGACGCCGCCCTGGGCGACGCCGAAGGTGAGGCCGTAGACGGGCCGCAGCACGCGCTCGTAGTCGGCGGGCTCGGTGCGGGGTCCGGGCAGCGGTCCGAACACTCGCATCGACACCGCCGCGGCGATGCACTCGAGCCGTGGGAGCGTCATGTGGCAGTCCATGTAATGGCCGTGGGTGGCGTAGACGTCGTCGCGCAACCAGATCCCGGGGTAGGCGATCTGCAGCTCGGCGCCGCCCAGCCAGGCGGCGATCCGCGCCCAGGCCTCGCCGCTCGGCTCGGCGTGCTGTTCGAGCGCGAGGGGACTGCCGGCGAGCGCTTGCCGCTCCAGCAATGGCTCCGCAAGCCGGTGGTCATGGTTGCCGGGGACCAGCACGATTGGGCGGCCGCTCATCGCCTCGCCCAGCTCTTCGAAGAATGGCCGGGCGCTCTCCAGCGCGGCCGGGAGCGGGGTCTCGCGCAGCTCCAGCACGTCGCCGAGCAGGACCACTCGCTCCGCCGAAGCGAGCTCGCCGAGCAGGACGCGGCGGATCCCGGCGTCGCGCAGCAGGTCCTCGCCGAAGGCGCTGCCGAGGTGGAGGTCGGAGACGATCGCGGTTCGCATTGAGGGCAAACTTAGCTGTCCGCTCTAAGCTGCCCGGATGGACGGCCTCAGCGAGGAGCGGCTGGCTCCCGTCAACGGGATCGAGATCGCCTACCAGGAGATCGGCGAACCGGACGGCGAGCCGCTGCTGTTGATCATGGGCCTGGCGACCCAGATGCTCGCCTGGGACGAGGAGCTCTGCGCGATGCTGGCCGAGCGCGGCTTCCGCGTCGTCCGCTTCGACAACCGCGACATCGGTCGCTCGACCAAGATCGAGTCTGCGGGGGTGCCCAAGCGCACCGACATGCTGCTGGGCCGCCGCCGCACCGCCCCCTACCTGCTGCGCGACATGGCCGAGGACACGACCGGGCTGATGGACCACCTCGGGATCGAGTCGGCGAACCTGGTCGGCGCCTCGATGGGCGGCATGATCGCTCAGACGGTGGCGATCCGCCGCCCGGAGCGGGTGCGCTCACTGGTCTCGATGATGTCCTCGACCGGCAACCGTTGGCTAGGGGTGCCCACCTGGAAGGCATTCGGGACGCTGTTTGCCCGTCCCGGTGCTGGGCGCGAGGCGGCAATCGAGCGCACGGTGAAGACCTTCCGTGCGATTGGCTCACCGGGCTACCCGATGGACGAGGCGCGTTTCCGCGGGCTGGCCGCCGCTTCCTACGACCGCTCTCACAGCCGCGCCGGCATCGCCCGCCAGCTGCATGCGATCACCGCCTCAGGCGATCGCACCGCGGCACTCGAAAGGCTGCGCCTGCCGGCGACGGTCATTCACGGCGCCAGCGACCCGTTGATCCGCCCCCTCGCCGGCCGCGCCACGGCCCGCGCGATCCGCGACTCCCACCTGCGCATCTTCGACGGCATGGGCCACGACCTGCCACCCAAGCTCTGGCCCGACTTCGTCGAGGAGATCAGTGCCACCACTCAGCGCTTGGGCCCGACGAACTCGTCCAGCTTGGCGACGTCGGCCTTGCGCGAGACGTAGATCGAAACCGCCGCCGCCTCATTCGTGGGGAAGGAAGCGGTCCAGCGCAATCCAAGGCAATCGCAGGCAGAGCAGAAGATGCTCGTGATGTCGGTGGAGACATTCGAGAACGCGTATCGAGGCTGAGTCCAGCCACCCTTGCCGGTGCTATACGAGCGGCAGCCGTCTGACTGGATCAGCCCCTTGAGCAGTTGCTTGGGCCAGCGTTCGGCGAGCTTCTGCTGCCACTCGGCGAGGAATATCGGTCGATTGTGCTTTTTGCCCGACCCATGCTGTGGGAACAGACAAGGCCAGCTCTTCGAATAGGCGTGGACCTCATAGCAATTGCATTTCCTCAACTGGCGGCTGACTCGATTTTGCGGGACGACGGCCTTCATGGCTATTTCGCATTCGCGAACAATGCCGGGATAGCGAACGTCCAGTGTGACCCTGAGTCGGTAGACCTGTCTCCGGTGCTCAGAGATCGCCCCATCGCCCAGATACAGCCCGAGGAGATACACGTAGCCGGGACCGAGGCAATCGAACCCGTGGTCATTCCCGCGACAGCGTCGACAGGAGTCAGGCGCCAGGAAGTCTCCGAGTGAATCACCTTGCCGGTACGAATGGGGAAGGCGACCATTGGCCCAATCTCGGATCGTCGGACGCGAAACGCCGGTTTGCCGCGAGATCTCGCAGTTGTTCAGGCCGGCCTCGTGCAACTCCAAGACAGAGGCGACTGTTGCCTCAGGGTGCATAAGGAGATGCGGGCGGAGGGAATCGAACCCACACGCGCTTTCGCGCCACCGGTTCTGAGCCGATGCTGTCTACCAGTTCCAGCACGCCCGCTAGATACCCAAATCTATCGGTTGTGCGTGACCAGGGGACAGACGTTGAAGCGAACACATGTTCGTAATCTAGCTCTCCCACCGGACGGATCGGCGCAGACAACGCAACCGCCCGCTATCGCTAGAATGTCGCTCCGCGCCGCTATCGTCTAGGGGACTAGGACGCCGGATTCTCAGTCCGGAAACCGGGGTTCGAATCCCCGTAGCGGTATGGCTCTGTGGAGCCGATCTCGTTCGTGACAAGGCCATGAACCTTGTTTTCGGCAACACTTTCGGCAACAGATGCCAGGCACGGTGCAAGGTTGGCAGCGCTTGCGCGACTCAAAGAGACGCCGTTGCTGTTGCCGCCGTGTTGCCGCCGCGCAGTCAATTCTGTTGCCGCTGTTGCCGCCATTCGGTTAGAGAGGTCATCGTACCTACGCGGATCTGCGGGTGGGGCGGTCCACTCACGGCAGCAACTGGAAAGCGACCTCATGGCGCGGGCGGACGACACTGAAGTGACGGCGGTCGAGCGTCGCCACTTCGGTGACGTCGAGCCGCTCGGCCGCGGCGATCACCGAGGCGTCGACCGTGCCTAGAGGCAGGTCGCGATACTCGGCGACGAGCTCCGCGATACGGACGGGATCACTGGCATGCAGCGGCTCGACTGCAAAGCTGCCGCTCGCGAGATCGCCGAGGAAGCGGACCTCCGCCTGCCAGCCCAGGCGGGTTCCGAGCAAGTAGGCGACCTCGGTGATGACGAGCGTGGGGAGGACGAGGGGGCCCGGATGGGATTCGAGCAGCTCCAGGCAGGTGGAGTGGTGGGTGTCGTCGGCGTCGACGTAGGCGTAGAGGGGGCCGGCGTCGAGGATCAGCGCGATGGGGCGATCTCCGAGGCGAGGATCTCCTCGATCCGCTCCGAGACATCGCTGTGGCCGCTGCGTCCGCTGGCGGCAGCCCGGAGGCGCCGCCGCCCGCCCGCTCCGAGGTGCTGCTCGAGCGCGGTGCGGGTGACATCGGCGATCGTCACGCCGCGCCGCTCTGCCTCATGGCGAAGCCGAGCATCGAGGTCGTCGGGGAGCTTCACGCTGGTGCGGCGCATGGGGATGCCAGCATACCATTTTGATGCGCCTGGCAAGCTGCGGAATCAGGATTCCAGGGCCTGCCGCGCCCAATCTGGCCTGGCTCAGGGCTCCTGCCCTCCTCGTCGGCCGCTCCGCGGCGAGGCACGACTAGAACGGGATACCGCCGGCAAAGTCGGCTTCGTCGGTCTGAGTAGCTGCGATCGAGAGCATGCGTCGCGCGCGCTCGAGGACGTGGTCGTACGTGAGAATCGACAGACTGTGCTGGCTGGCGTTGAAGATGCGGTAAGACTCCGTTTGCTCAGCCGTCCAGTCGCTCGACCGCCCGAAGATGAGTGTGCAACGCGGCTTCACCGCCTTGACGCTCCCCGATCGCTCAAGCGTCTTCACACTGTTTGCCTCGCGCTCGACCTCGTATATGTAGCGCTGCGCCTGGGTGATCGCCTTCGTTAGGTCTGAATGCGGTACGTGGTGACCGTGGTCGAGAGCATCCGCCCAGAAACGCATGGAGCCGCCAGGCCGCTTGATCTCAATGAGATCGAGAAACCCGTCATAGGCCTGCATGAGATAGTCGGCGATGTGGTCAACGTCGATTTCGCGCTCGTCAAGCATTCGGACGAAATCGCTGCCGAGTATCCAGTCGTGTTGCTCAAAGAACTGCTGCCAGTTCGACTCGACGAGATCTTGCTTAAGCATTTCCTCGAGCTCGTTGATCGCATTTGCCCGCCGCCGGTGATCGAGGGCGTGCAGCAGGTCCTCCGGGAGCACGTTGTTGGCGAGCAAGAAGTCGACGACCTTCTCTCGATCTGGATCACCGAACAGCGATCGCACCTGTTCGACCTGGACGTTCGAGAGGTCGCTGTCGAGGACAAGGTACTTCCGTGCTCCTTCGCGGAGCGGCTCATAGTGGTTTCCCAGGAAGTCGACAAGCTCCCGTTCGTCGCTTCCGCGATGTCGCGCCGCGAGCTTGTCGTCAATGCGACAGCCGCGTCCTGGACCCCGTTTCAGTCGCCCCGCCCGCGTTGCAAGCCGCCGAGCACATTGCCGGCTGGATCGCGGAAGGCTGCCCTCACAGATCTCCCTCTTAATACGGCGCCGTTACCACCGCGCCACCGTGAGCAGAGACCTTCTCGTCTTCTGAGCGACCGGCCGGTATCACCCCGACCGCTATGCCGAGGCACTGTGAGGCTGACGACCGCCTGCCAGAGCCAGCTGATCGTGGTGACGCCTGGCAGGTGGTTCGAAGCCACAACGCCCTTGCGCGGACGTTCCCATGCGGCATAGGATCGGTTGTCCATTCGGTTTCCCCAGGAGGTGTTGCCATGTCTGAGGATGTCTGGCCGAAGCTCGGCGCGTCTGCCGGAATCGTGACTGCGGTCCTCTTGATCCTCTCGTTCGTCTTTGGGCCCAGTGGAACCCCGCCCGGTTTCGATGACAGCGCGCGCGAAGTCCAGGAATTCATCCAGGACAACCACGGCGAGATGCAGGCGCAGGTCGCGCTGGGCTTCGCGACGCTGTTTGCGTTCGCCTGGTTCCTGGGAAGCGTCTTCTACCGGCTGCGGGCGGCCGAGCCCGCGGCACGGCTTTCCGCCGTCGCCTTGGCCGGTGGCCTCGTTCTGATCATCGGGGCGACGATCGGCACCTGCGCTCAGGCTGCAGCCACGTATCACGCTGCCTCGCTCGATGCCAATACCGTTCGGGGCCTCTGGGATCTGAGCGTCTTCGGATTCCTCTTCTTCGCGGTCGGGTTCGCCGTCATCGCGGCGGCGTCGGGAGCCCTGGCGATACGTGCCCAGGCGTTGCCCAACTGGCTCTGCTTTTACAGCGTGCTGGCGGCTGTGTATGCGTTTGTGGTCGGGCTGGTGGGCTCGTTCAGCGAGACCGGCGCTTTCTCGCCGTCCGACGGGGTACTCGGCCTGATCGTCTTCCTGCTCTTCATCGTCTGGCTATTGGCGATGGGCATCACCCTGGTCAGGGAGCCGCGCGCCGCCCCGGCCGCTCCGAGGTAGGGCCTCGGTCGGACCGCCCGGACACGAACAGCTCGAAGCTGCGAGCAATCGCAGAGGCAGACAACCCCGGAAAGCTGAACCGTGAACTCGCGCAGTAATCGTTCCAAGCCCACGTTGACGCGACCGCCCGGCGAGCGGTGGCCGCCCGAAACGCCATTCTTGCGGTCAGCCTTTGTGGTGCCCGGCCCGGCTGATGTCGACCTTCTTCACGGTGATCGTCGGCGTGAAGCCTTCGGTCGGGCAGTGCTTGGCGAGCTTCGTGATCTTGCCGTGCAGCTTCACCCCGGAGCCCGCCGCGGGCGAGGCCGGATCGACGCCATGGTGGAACTTGACCTTGGCGGCGGCCAGCGTGAAGGTCTGATCGCCGGTCGGGGCCCGATGGTTGGCTTTGGCGAGTTTGACCTCCAGCGTGCCGCTGTAGCGGTGGTGTTCTTCAGCCGTCAGTGACGCGCTGACCAGAACGCCGGAGGCGTGGTAGTCCAAGTTGTGGGGCAGGCAGCGATGTGAGCCCGGCGGCGGTGCCGGCGTGTAATGGGGCGCTGCCTGGGCAGAGACGACCAGCGCCTGCAACCCGAGCATCGCGAAAACGGTGATCTTTCTCTTCATGGGACTTTCCTCCCCGAGTCATCGATGGCTAAACCGATGCCAAAACGAATCCCAAGAGGGCTATGTCAGGAGCCAAAGGGGAAGCCGAGGCTCAGGTTCGCGGATTTTCCGCCGCAACCCGGTTGCGGCCTTCGCTCTTGGCCCGGTAAAGAGCCTCGTCGGCCGCGCCCAAGAGCTTGCCAACCCCGCCAGAATCGGTGGCGTGGTCCCTGGCGGCGACGCCGACGCTTACCGTTACTACGGCCGCTGGATCACCAAGCGGATGGAGGATGTCCAGGCCCTCAACCGCTTTCCGTATCCGCTCACCAGCCTTGATCGCCAGCTCAAGACTCTGGCCAGGCAAGAGGACCAGCAACTCCTCACCGCCATAGCGGTAGACGGCGTCGCCCTTCCGGCAGGCTTCCTGCAACGCGCCGGCTACCGAGCGTAGGACGTTGTCGCCGGCCGGATGCCCGCGAGCGTCGTTGTAGACCTTGAAGTGATCGATGTCGCAAAGCGCGACGGCGTAGCCGCGGCCGTAGCGCTCGACCCCCGCCTCGATCCTCTCCAGGTCCTCCTGCATCCGCAGCCGGTTGCCCACCCCGGTCAGCGCGTCCTGGCGAGACTGCTCATAGAGATCGCGGTTGAGGCTCTCCAGATCGCCCTGCTGCTCGGCCAGCCTTCGATGTAGGCCGGTGACCCGCTCGGCGGCGATCAAGCAGGACTCGAGCTCGTCGGGGTTGAGCGGCTTTGCCAGGTAGTCGTCGGCTCCCGACCTCATCCCGCGGATGACGTTCTTGTGACCTTCCCGGGCCGAGAAGAGGATGAAGTAGGCATACGGCCGGTCCGATTTCCGGATCTTCTGGCACAGCTCAATGCCTTCCAGGCCCGGCATCATCCAATTGCTGATCACCACGTCGACGCCTCCCTGCTCGAACAGCTCCCAGGCCCTGACGCCGTCCTCGGCGACCAAGCAGATGTGACCGAGACTAAACATCGCCTTCTTGAGGATTCGTCTGTAGGCCTCGGAGTCATCGACGGCGAGCACCTTCATGGCGTCTCACCTCCCTCGCTTCGCAGCCGTGCACTACAGGCTGCGGCGACGTCGCCGAGGTCGACCTGGTCGAGGATCGCGTGATGGCGCTCGTCGGCGGGGTCGAGCGTGCGCAGCGCCTGCTCATAAGCGCGCCTGGCTGCCTTCGCATTGCCGCCGGCGTCGTGCGCCCGGCCCAACTCGAAGGCGGCCAGGCCAAAGGAAGGGTCGAGATAGAGACTGCGGCGCAGCGATTTCGTGGCCGCCTGTACATCGCCGGAGTCCAGCTGCACGAGACCGCGGACGAAGTATGCGTCGGCGAGCAGTGGATCCTCGGCCAGCAGAGCCTCGACGATCTCGATCGCGCTGTCGAGGTCGCCAACGTCCGCTGCGAGCAGGGCATCCTCGATCCGATCCTCCACCCGTCGGCGCGGACGCGGGGTGCCGTTCGCACTCTGCGACAGGCTGAACGCCTCCCGGGCGTTCGCCTCCTCACCCCGCTTTGGCTCGAGGCCAAGAGGTCGCTTCAGCGATCGCTTCTTCGCGCTCGGCGACCGTCGCCGATCGGCTGGGGAGTCGGTTGCGCTGCGGCTGAGATCTCCCACAGTGCCGGTGAGGCGATCGGCGGCGCCGAGGATAAGCGAGCCGCCTGGCTGCAGCGCCGATTCGAGTGAGCGGAGCACCCGCTCCACTGTCGACAGGTCGAAGTAGATGAGGACGTTTCGACAGGCGATGATGTCGAAGGGCACCTCGCCGAGCGGCGGTGAGAAATCGTTGACCAGGTTGTGGTGGCGAAAGCGGATCAATGACTTGAGGCCGTCCTTGACGCGGTAGCGGCCCCGCTCCTCGAAGAGGTAGCGCTCCCGCAGCTGGGGGGAGAGGTTTCGTACCGAGCGCTCGTTGTAGCCCTCACCCGATGCGGCGCGCTTCAGCGCCGCGCCCGAGACATCGGTGGCGAGGATGCTCACCGGCGTTGCCTCGCGGCCAAGTGCCTCGCTGGCGAGGATCGCCAGCGAGTAGGCCTCCTCGCCGGTCGCGCAGGCGGCAACCCAGATCCGCACCATCCCGTGTCCACGCTCCCTCGCTCCTTCCAGCAGCGCCCGCCAGTCGATCGCCTCAAGCTCGCGTAGCTCGCGGAAGAAATAGGTCTCCTGAATCGTGACCTCGTCGACGAGGCGGTGCAGGAGGCTGCCATGCGCGCCGGCGGCCTCAGCCAGGAACTGCTCCGCATCGACACCAGGCGTAATCCGCTCGATTGCGGCCGCAAGCGCCGGGAGCTGAGCGTCCTTGACGACCATCCCGGTTTCGCGGCCCACCAGCTCGGCCACGTTCCTCAGCGGATCGCTCACCGGACCGCACTCCGTGCCCGCAACATCGCCAGCCTGGAGGCAAGTTCCTCGAGCGGTAGTACGAGGTCGACTCCCGACTCGATCGCGGCAGCCGGCATCCCGAACACCGCCGAGGTCTCCTCGTCTTGGGCGATGGTGAGACCGCCGGCCTCGCCGATCGCGCGGATTCCCTCGGCGCCGTCCCGCCCCATTCCCGTGAGGACGACGCCGACCGCTCCTTCGCCGGCGGAGGAGGCCATGCTTTCAAACAGCACATCGAGCGAGGGTCGGTGTGCGCCCCGCTCCGTTTTGTAGTCGAGGGAGAGGCGCATCGTCGGCTCCAGGCGCAAGTGGGCGTTGTCGGGTGCCATCCAGACGCCGGGCTGCAGAATGGCCCCGTGGGTGGCAAGGGAAACCGACGCGGGGACGCTTCGGTCCAGCCACTTGGCGAGGCCGTCGCCGAAGCCGAGGGCCATGTGCTGGACGACGAGCACCGGCAGCGGAAAATCGCCGGGCAGTTGGCCGAGGATCGTCGCCAGCGCGGGAGGGCCCCCGACCGAAGCGCCAATCCCCACTGCCCGATAGGTTGCCGTCGGGCTGCGCCAGGGGCGCGGCGTAGCTGGTTTGCTTGTCCGCTCCTCGCCACTGTGACGGCCCAGCCGCACGCTGGCAAGGCGCTTGATGCGGCTGCGCAGGGCGGTTGCCCAGACGCCCTCTGGCTCGCCGAGGCGAAGCCTGTCGCGCGGAATCGCCTCGAGGGCGCCGGCCGCCAACGCATCGCCGAGCCGTGCATCCTCTTCTCCCGAACCGCCGATGAGAAGAATTGGCCACGGCCCCTCTTTCATCATTGCCCTGATTGCCGCGGCTGCCTCAGCGCCGGCCGTTTCGAGGTCCAGCACGATCAGATCCGGTGCGATCTGCGTGAGTTGTGGCTGCATCGCGCCGACCTCGCCAAAGGCAGCGGCAACCTCCACGTCGGCGTCGTGGTCGAGGAACCGCCGCAGTGCTCGCACCCGAGTCGCAGAGCGATCGCAGAGAACGACCCGTCGAGCCCGCATCACCGCTACCCGCCGACCAGTCGCCCGACCGTCTCGAGCAGCGCCTGCTGGTTGAACTCTTTCTTGACGATGTAGGCGTCCGCACCCTCCGCGGCGCCCCGCCGCTTGTCCTCATCGCTTCCCTTGGAAGTGATGATGGCAACGGGCAGCGCCCCGTGCTCGGGGTCTTTGCGAATCGCTCCGAGCAGTTCGAAGCCGTCCATCTCGGGCATCTGGACATCGGTCAGGACCATCTCCAGGTCGGGATCGGCGGCGATCTTCTCCAGCGCCTCCCGTCCGTGGCGCGCCGTCTCGACGCGATAGCCGGCGGCCTCGAGGATGCTCCGCTGCAGCTGGCGAACGCTGAACTGGTCGTCGACCACGAGCACCTTGGGCGCGGCCCGCTTCTCGGCTTGCGCGGGCGTCACCGCAGCGGCGTTGCCAGACGGCACTTCGAGAAGGCGATTGGGGTCGAGGATCAGCGCCACTCGCCCGTCCTCGAGGATCCCCGCCCCGAGGTAGCCGGCAACGTTCGCGAGCAACGGTCCAAGGCCCTTGACGACGAGCTCGCGATCATCGAGAACCCGATCGCAGGCGACGGCGACGGCGCGCGTCGCCGTCGCCAGGATAACCGCCGGGGGAGGCTGCGGCAGCGGTGGCGCCACGGCGCCGATCATCCCTGCCAGGTCGCCGATAGGAACGGTCTCGCCGCGGTGCTCAAGACACGGTTGCCCGCCCAGCGAGGCCGCTTCTTTGACGGTAACGACCTCTCGCACGCTCGCTACCGGCAAGCCGAAGGGTTGTCCGCCGCGCTCGCACAGCAAGACCTTGAGCACGGCCAGCGTCACCGGCACAAGGAGGGACACCTCCATCCCGCGGCCGGGTTCGCTGCGGACCTCGATGCTCCCGCCCAGCGCCTCGACGTGGCTCTTCACCGAGTCAAGGCCAACCCCGCGACCGGCGAGATCCCCTACCTCGACCGCGGTCGAGAAACCGGCGGTGGTGAGCATGTCGGCGAGGGACCCCAGCTCATTGGCTCGCTCGAGTAGCTCGGCGGAGACGCCCCGACCGTCGTCGGCAACCTGGATCGCGACGGTGCCGCCCAGCTGCTCGGCCCGTAGCTCCACCGTTCCCCGGCGCGGCTTGCCCGATTGCTCTCTCTCGTCGGGGTCCTCGATTCCATGCGCGACGGCGTTGCGAAGCAGATGGACGATCGGGTCCGTGATCCCCTCAAGGATCACCCTGTCGAGCTGCGTCTCGGCACCGGAGATCATCAGGTCGATCTCCTTGCCCTCCGCATTTGCGAGGTCCCGAACCGCGCGGGGGAAGGGGGCCGTGACGGTGCTGAGAGGCAGGGTCCTCATCTCGATGACGGCGTCCTGCAGCTCACCGAGCAACCGCTCTCCCAGGTCGAGCTCTTCCTCGGCTTCATCGTCCCCCGCCGTGAGGATGCGCTCGCCGACGATGTGCTCGAAGCGCCGGCGATGAAGCACCGCCTCTCCGACGGCGTCGAGCATGCGATCGACCTTGCCGGGGTCGACTCGCATCGCGTGGCGCTGCTCTTCCTTATGCGCAGGCGCCACCGCGGGGCGGGCGTCTGCTTGCGAATCGACGGTCGGCGAGGGCGGCGCGGCCGTCTCCTCGCCGGCTCCCACGCCAGCCGCGTCGACGGCTCTGCGCAGCTCATCGGTTGCCTTCAGCAGCGGATCTATCTGCTCCTTTGGAAGGCGTCCTTCATCACGTGGCCCTTCCAGGCCATCCTCGATGCCGTGTGCGATCGAGGCGACCTCGGTCCAGCCGACCATGCTCGCCGCGCCCTTCACCGAGTGCGCATCCCGGAACAACGCGTCGATCAGCTCGGGGTCATCCCCTCCACCCTCCAGCGCGAGCAGGTTGCGCTCGATTCGCTCCAGGCATTCGGTGGCCTCCTCACGAGCGATCGCCAGCGTCTCGGGATCCAGTTCATTCATTGATCCGCACCTGTGCTCACCGCGCCGAGGACAGCGCCGAGATCGATCACACCGACCGGCACCCGCTCGACCAGCACAGCCCCAAGGAGGAACTCGGAGTCCGTGGGTTCGAGCGGCTCTGGCATCGCGCCCACGTCGAGGACGGACTCGACGGCGAGGCCGCCGTGCAGGTCGCCCTCCTCCACCACGACGATTCGGCCCGGTTCAGTGCCTCCGAGCCCGAGCAACGTCGCTAGATCGAGCACCGCCATTACGTCACCCCGTAGGTTCCACACCCCGAGCACCACAGCGGGCGCGCCTGGCACCGGCGTGATCTCGCCAAGTTTCGCGATCTCACGAACCCCCCCGACCGGGAGCGCGTAGTGCTCGTTGCCGGCACGCACGCGGACGTGCATCGAGCTCATGGCTGACCGTCGCTGGACTCCACTCGCCCGTCAGCCGCCATTCGGGAGAGCTCGGCCAGCTCCTCGTCGAGCTTGGCGACCGCCTGGGTCACGCTCTCGGCCATCTCGGCACGCTGCTGCTGCTCGCCGGCCAAGTGCTCGGCGGCGACGCGGATCTGAACCATCGCGCTGGAGACCTGCTCGGCGGCCTCCTTCTGCTGCTGGGTGGCCTGCAGGCTCTCGCTGAGGACGTCCGCCGTGGAGCCCATCAGCTCGCCAACCTCGCGTGCCTGCTTGGTGCCCTGCTCGGTCGCCATGATCGTCGCGTTGGTCTCGTCCTGGATCGCGGTGACGATCTCGCGGATCTCCTCGGTGGAGCGGATCGAGCGCTCGGCGAGCTTTCGCACCTCGCTGGCGACCACGGTGAAGCCCTTGCCCGCCTCGCCAGCACGGGCGGCCTCGATCGCCGCGTTCAGGGCCAGCAGGTTGGTTTGCTCGGCGATCTCGGTGATCAACCCCAGCACCTCGCCGATCTTCTGACTGCGTTCGCCCAGGGCCACGGAGCGCTCCGAGATCGCCTCGACCTGCTCCTGCATCTCGCGCATCGTGTCGCCGGTCTGGTCGACCGCGGTCGAGCCGGCTTTGGCGTTGTCGGCGATCGAGGCCGCCGTCGCCTGCAGCTCCTCCGTGGTTGCCGCCACCTCGGTCACGGCCGCCGATTGCTCGTTGGTGGCGGTCGAGACCTCGGCGGTAGCCGCAAGCATCTGATTGGCGGCCTCGGTCAACGAGTCGGCGGTGGCCCTGATCGCCTTGAGATGGTCGAGCTGGCGGTCGATCAGCGTGAACTGGCCCTCGATCCGGCCGAAGAGGCGGCCGATCAGGCGCGCCGCGTAGAAGGCGGTGGCAATCGCGACAAGCACCGCCAACACCGCCGCCAGGATCGCGATCAGCTTGGCGCTGGCCGCGTCGTCGTTCGCGTTCTCCTCAGCGGCTCTGGCGTCTCCTTCAGCGGCCGCGACGATGGTGTCGATCCGTCCCTCGACCTTAGCCGCGGCGGCGGCATAGAGTTTCACGCCGCTATCGAATTCTGAGGTCCCTGCGACGGGTACCACCTTTTCCCTGAAGATCTCGTCGAGACCTTCGTTGCCGGCAACCACCGCGTCGAGATGTCCGATCTCGTCTTCCTGTCCCTCTCTGAGCAGGTGGTCCTTCAGGGCTCGCGCGACCTGTGCCAATTCGTGGCGGGTGACTTTCAGCTGCCTGCGGTCGGCTGGGTCCGCGTCGCTGCCATAGGCATCGACGAGACCCACCTCCCTGATGACCGCCGTCCTTAGCTGCTCGGCGAGGATCTGCCCCTTGCTCTCCTCCAGCGCAGTGCGATCGGAGTCGCGGGAGACTCCGAAGCGCGAGATGGTGAGAACGAGGGCGGCGATAAAGAGGAGCACGACGAGGCCGATCAGACCGACGAGTCGCGCCGCTGGATGTCTCAGACCGGGTTTCAGATTCGAGGTCAACGCAAGCCCACCTCGTCGCCGAGCATAGCCTCGGGCTCGGGCTGCACAAAACCCGTTCGCTCCATCGCGCCCCACTCGCCTTTGCGCACAAGCTGCCAGAAGCCCTCGATTCGCCAGAGGTGTCCGAGCTGGCGGTAGCCGGCGTTCTCGAGCGTCGCGAAGAGCATCATTCTGCCGAGCTGGTCCCAGCCGGGATGGCGACCGAAGCTCGCGTCCTCGATCGCGATCGCCCCAAAGGAGAGGATCAGGCCGTAGAGGACGGAGATCGCGAGGAAGAGAACAAAGGACTCGCCCCCCAGTCCTCCGGTCAGAAGGGCGGCGACCGCGACGAGGTAGCCGGAAAGCTCGATCGCCGGCCCGAGCAGCTCGAAGAGCACAAGCGCCGGCATGCCAAGCAGGCCGACCGCCCGGTAGCGGGGATTCCCCAGCATCCGTGGATGCATCAGAAGCGTTTCGGCGCTTCCCCGTTGCCAGCGCCGCCGCTGCCTGCGCAGGACCCGGGTGCTCTCGGGCGCCTCCGTCCAGCAGACCGGATCGGGCACGTAGACGATCCGGCACGGGCGCCGTCGATCGCGCATCGTCTGGTGCAGGCGCACGACCAGCTCCATGTCCTCACCGACCGTGTCGGTGCTCCAGCCGCCTGCCGCGACCACGGCGTCTTTGCGGAACAGGCCGAAGGCGCCCGAGACGATCAGCAGCCCGTTGACGGCGCTCCAACCGGTGCGGGCCCCAAAGAAGGCCCGCAGGTACTCGACGACCTGGAACATCGGCAGCGCGGTCCGCGGCAGTCCGGCTTCCATCATCCGTCCCTGCTCGACGCGGCAGCCATTGGCGACGCGGACCAGGCCGCCGGTGGCGACGGTCCCGACCGGGTCGTCGAGGAACGGCATCGCCGCCTTGACCAGGGCGTCCTGCTCCAGCACTGAGTCGGCATCGATCGCGCAGACCAACGGATACTCGGCGAAGTTCATCCCGGCATTGAGCGCATCGGCCTTGCCGCCGTTCTCCTTGTCGAGGACCAACAGGTTGAGCCGGCCCCGGGGGCCGTAGACGCCGCGGATCGGCTTGTGCGAGACGAAGGGCGGGGTCGGGCGTTGCAGCTGCTCCAGATCGAAGGCCTCGACCAGCTTCTCGATCGTGCCGTCGCTGGAGCCGTCGCTGACGACGATGATCTCGAAGGCGGGGTACTCGAGCGCCAGCAGCGAGCGGACGCTGTCGGTAATGCCGGCGGCCTCGTTGAAGGCGGGGACGAGGATCGAGATCGGCGGGGTCAGCGGTGAGCGGATCGTGCGGCGCAGGCTCGTCTCGCGCAAGCGGCCGGTGTGGCGCCTCGTCTCGATGCCGGCCATCACCAGCAGCCAGGCATGAAACGCCGCGAATACGAGGAAGTACGCGGTGACGAAGTAGATGTAGATCGTCATCGCTCTAGCGCCACCCTCGCCTGGTCGCGCACAGTCGTTGCCGGGGAGCCGAGCGCGCGGCGCAGCGCTTCCTCGCCTCCCGAGCCCAGCATCCGCAGGGCCCTGGCCGCCTTGGCCTGCAGCAGCCAGCCGTCGGAGTTGAGCTCGCGCTCGAGCGGCTCGATCGCTCGCGGGTCCCCGATCGCCCCCAATGCATCGGTTGCCGCGAGACGGACGAACCAGGAGCGATCCTCGGCCTCCGCCAGTCTCAAGAGCAGCTCGATTTCGCCGACGTCGCCGATCGCACCAAGCCCCCTCGCTGCCCGCGCCACCAACTCGTCGTCCTCGCCGTGCAGCGCTTCGCGTAGGAGCGGGACGTGCTCGGCGAGGCGGAGCTCGCCGGCCACGGCTGCGGCGAGGCGTCGCAGCTCCAGGGAGACACCAGGATCCAATGCATCCCCAATCGTCGAAGGATGACTGCGGCCCAACGTGACCAGGATCGCCGCAACCGCGCCCGGGCGGTCGACTGCGGCCCTGTCGGCGAGAGCCAGGATCGGTGGGACAAGAGCCTCGTCAGAGAGCTCCGCAAGCGCCGCGGCGCAAGTGAGGCTGGTGTCGAGGTCGAGGTCCTCGAGGCCGACCGAGAGAGATCGCTCAGCCTCATCGCTGCCGATCTGGCGCAGCGCCTCGGCGGCGAAACGCCGCACACGCCGGCGGCGGGAACCGAGCCGCGCCGCAGTTTCCGCCACGATTCCCAAGCGCTCCAGCAGTGCGACAAGGCGACCCCGCTCTCTGCCGCTCAGCTCCGACATCGTCTCCAAGGCCACCATCCGCAAAAGATCACGAGCGGCCTTCGTGGCCGGAAGCCGCGGTTGCTCGGGCTCCTCCGCGGCAAGGTACTCGGCAATCGCGGTCTCGATAGTGGGCCGCAGGAGTCTTTCCCGACGGCGCCTGCGATCGGCGAGGAAGCGGCTGACCACGATCCACGCGACAAGGATGATGAACGCAGTCGCCATGCCGACCGCGACCCAGGCGAGGAGTTGGGTCATCGGCCGGGCTCCGATCGTGCCAAGATCCGCCCGAGCCTTACCGAGAGCTCGCGCGGGCTGAACGGCTTCGGCATGTACTCGTCGACCCCCAGACTAAGGCCACCGAGCACGTCCTCCTCGCCGCTGTGCTCGGTCAGCATCACGATTGGAACGGCCTTGGTGTCGTCCTGCTCTCGGAGCCGTCGTACGACCTCGAATCCGTCCAGCTTTGGCATCACCTTGTCGAGCACCAGTGCCGCTGGCCGCTCGGAGAGGGCTAGGGCGAGCGCCTGCTCTCCGTCCTCGGCCTCGATCACCTCATAGCCGTCGGCGACGAGGCGGGTGCAGACCAGGCGGCGCACGGTACGTGAGTCCTCGGCGACAAGGATCTTCATCGCACCGGCTCCCAGCCTCGCGCCACTTTGCTGGAAGCCTCGACAGATCGCGTAGCCCGAGCGCCAGAGGTTGGTGCTGGCCGGCCGATGTAGAAGCCTTGTGCGTAGTCGATGCCGAGCTCGCGGACCATCTCAAGCGTGCTCACGTTCTCCACTCCCTCGGCGACCGTCTTCTGGCCGAGACCTCGGGCGATCGAGACGATTGCCCCCACGAGCTGTTGATCGGCAGGGTTTCGCTCAAGTTCGCGGATGAACTCACTGTCGATCTTCAGGTGCTGAGCGGGAACGTGCTTGAGATAGGTGAAGGAGCTGAATCCGGTGCCGAAGTCATCGAGGGCGAGGCTGCAGCCAAGCTCGCGCACCCGACGCGCGAACTGCTGGGCATCTCCCATGTTGGCCACCGCGGCGGTCTCGGTGATCTCGAAGTTGAAGCAGCTCGGCTTCAGCCCTGTCTCGAGTGCTCGCTCCAAAGCGGCGAGGTAGCGCGGGTCGGTCAGCGTACGGGCGGAGACGTTGGCCGCAATCGAGGCCCCCCGCGTGACCAACTCGATCCCCTTGGCGAGGACGAACAGGTCGATCTCGTTGATCAGCCCAAACCGCTCCGCCGCCGGCAGGAACGAGTCCGGTGGAATCTTGTCGCCGTAGGAGTCGTCCATCCTCACCAAGAGCTCTTCGCGAGCCACCTGACCGGTCTCGAGGTCGAGGATCGGCTGCGCGTAGACGCTCAGGCCTCCCTCGTCAAGAGCGCTACGGATTTGCTCGACCCAGGTCAGGGCGATGCCTCTCTGACCAGTGTGGACGACGGCCGTCCCGCCGCCTGCTTCCTTGGCCTCATACAGGGCCACGTCGGCAGCGATCAAGAGCTCGTCCGGCGTCCGCTCGTCGGTGTCGTCGAAGCGGGCGATGCCAATGCTGGCGCCGACGGTCGGCTCGGACTCCGCGCGGGTCGCCGCGATCAATTGCTGGGCAACTTCGACGCCCTCGGTTTCCTTCGCCTCCCTCAGAAGCACCGCGAACTCGTCGCCGCCGATGCGGGCGACCACGTCCGTCTCACCCACCGTGGCGCTGAGAATCGCCCCGACGTCGCAGAGAAGCCGGTCCCCGACCGGATGTCCATAGGAGTCGTTGACGAACTTGAAGGAGTCGAGGTCGATCATCAGCACGGCGCCCGGGCGCGAGTAGCGCTTTGCGTAGCTCAGCTGACCCGAGACCTCCTCCTCGAAGCGGCGGCGGTTGTAGAGGCCGGTGAGGCTGTCATGGTCGGCCTGCCGACGAAGCTGCTCCCTCATCTGGCGTTGGTGGGTAACGTCGTCGAAGACAATGACGGCACCGACTATTCGGCCGCCCTCGCGGAGCGGCGCGCTGGTGTAGTCGACTGCGAGGCTGCTTCCGTCCTTGCGCCAAAAGAGCTCGTCGGTGACCCGCTGCGAGGCCCCCTCCCTCAGCGATTTCCCCGTCGGGCACTCCGATGCCGGATAGGCCCCCCCGTTGGGGCGGGTGTGGTGGATCAGCGCGTGCGCACGGTGACCCAGTACCTCCGGCAGCGAGTAGCCCAGCATTTCCAGTGCGGTCGGATTCGCGTAGGTAAGTCGACCCTTGCGGTCGGTGCGGAGGATGCCCTCACCTGCTGCGCTGATGATGCCCTCGTTGTCTCGCGCCAAGCGGTCGTTCTCGCGCACCGACACGATCAGGCGGATCAGGATCAGACAAAGAACCAAGCCGGTGAGCGTGAGCACAACGGGATTGCGGTCGAGCAGACCCTCCTCGACCAAGAGCCCGAAAGCCAAACAGAAGGAGATGGTGATCGCGCCATAAAGAGCCCGCCCGCGCAGCGCGGTGACGCGCTCGAGAGAGGTCCCCAGGCGCGGGGCGAACGCCAACACGAGCATCCCCGCCGGCCAACCGGCATCAAGCAACGTGCCGGGTGCATAGGTGCCGTCGGAGATCTCCTTGACGACAAGGATGTCGCTGATCAGGATGATCAGCATGCCGGTTCCCAGCGCGATATAGGCCTTCCCGACCTTGCTCCGGCTGGGCGCGCAGACAAGGACCAACATCACCAGGACCGCGAAGTCGAGCGCCGAGTAGGAGAGCTGACCTCCGACCAGATCGGAGGCTCGGCTGACGTTGATCAGTCCATTGAAGATCAGCTCATAGCCGAGCGCTGCGATCGCCAGCGCCAGGATCGCGGCATCCAGGGAGATTCCAAGCTGCTCGGACCGACGTTGCCCTCGCGCGAGCAAGGCGATGGCCGCGACGACGAGGGGGTAGAAAGCTAGCCAGAAGAAATCCGCCGGACTCGGAAACTTCGTCAGGGTCTTCTGAAAGAAGAAGAAGACGAGGAAAGCACATGCATAGCTAAGAATTCCGAGACCGAGCACCAGCCACGGTGCGCGCATTCCGGCAGGGCGGCTGACCCCGGCGAGCAACGTAGCTGCAGCCGCCGCGAAGACGATCGTCGTAACCAGGCAGTTTCTGATCGTGACGTCTCCGGAGCTACTAGATCCCAATGCCACCAGGATGACCTCCACGATGAGGGCGACAGAAGCCAACACCAAAAGCGGCAGGGCCGCGCTATAAGCGAGTTCCCTCCACTTGGAGGCTTTCGCGCCGGTATCGATTTGCAGCCGACTCATTACTCAGACTCATCGGCCTATTGGCTCAGCACTTGATCGGCGGGGCCCTGTGGTCAAAAGGCTGTAGTACGAATGTCCAGGCTATTGGCGCCGCATATCGACTCGGCTGCTGCCCTGGCGAACGTCGATGAGATCACAAGCGCCTCAAGGAGGAGGACGACGTCGAAGCACCCAGCCGACAGCACGGCGCTTGGGTGTTCTCCCGTCAGGTACCTGGGGACCTCAAGATCGTGGTGCGTTGCTGACTAGCGTTACTTCCTGAGTCGGGTTGTCCGGTACCCGAGCGGTTGCCAATGTCCTATTACGGCAACTGCCAATTCTCAGTCCGGAAACCGGGGTTCGAATCCCCGTAGCGGTATGGCTCTGGAGAGCCAAATGCATCCGTGGAGATGCCATTTTCTTGTTTGGCGGCAACGCTCACGGCAACAGGTGTCAGGCACGATGCAGAATCGGCGGCGCTCGCGCGACTCGAGGAGACGCCGTTGCTGTTACCGCCGTGTTGCCGTGGCGCTGTGAATTCTGTTGCCGCTGTTGCCGCCATTGAGCTATCACGGTAGCAACTGGAAGGCGACCTCATGCCGCGGACGGACGACGCTGAAGTGGCGGCGGTCGAGCGTCGCCACTTCGGTGACGTCGAGCCGCTCCGCTGCCGCGATCACCGAGGCGTCGACGGTGCCGAGCGGCAGGTCTCGATACTCGGCGACGAGCTCCGCGATGCGGACGGGGTCGCCGGCATGCAACGGCTCGACCGCGAAGCTGCCGCCGGCGAGGTCGCCGAGGAAGCGAACCTCGGCCTGCCAGCCCAGCCGGGTTGCGATCAGGTAGGCGACCTCGGTGATGACGAGCGTGGGGAGGACGAGGGGGCCTGGGTGGGATTCGAGCAGCTCCAGGCAGGGAGAGTGGTGGGCGTCGTCGGCGTCGACGTAGGCGTAGAGGGGCCCGGCGTCGAGGATCAGCGCGATGGGGCGATCTCCGAGGCGAGGATCTCCTCGATCCGCTCCGAGACATCGCTATGGCCGCTGCGCCCGCCGGCGGCGGCACTGAGGCGTCGCCGCTCGCCCGCCCCGAGGTGCTGCTCGAGCGCGGTGCGGGTGACATCGGCGATCGTCACGCCACGCCGCTCGGCCTCGTGGCGAAGCCGGGCATCGAGGTCGTCGGGGAGCTTCACAGTGGTGCGCCGCATGGGGATGCCAGCATACCAAGGCGGCCTTCCCAATTGAGCAGCTAGGAGTCAGCGCGCCAACCGATCACTCGTCGCATGAGGCTGGGCGCTCTCCTTGCCACACCGGTGGCTGCACGATCGGAGAGACGGAGCTCACGGGTGTCTGGCACAAGCCGGTTGCTCGCTGGCCCTTCAACCTCCTCCACGGCGAACAGACGCCACTCGCCGGGCACACCCTTGAGCTCTTGGGCTCCGCGGTCGCTGAACGAGATGCCCGACCCTACGACGAGGTCCTTGACGGTGCTGGAGACGACCACCTCGTTCGCGCCGGCAAGCGCACCGATCCTCGCGCCGATGTTGACGGCCATGCCACCTATGTCCTCGCCGATCAGCTCGCACTCGCCGGTGTGCAGGCCCGCCCGCAGCTCGATGTCAATGGCTCGCACCTTGTCCGCGATCGCCCGAGCGCAGCGGATCCCGCGCGCCGGGCCGTCGAAGGTGGCCAGAAAGCCGTCGCCCATCGTCTTCACCTCGCGGCCTCGGTGGCGCTCCAGCTCGGCGCGCATGAGCTCGTCGTGCCGACCCAATAGCTCGCGCCAGCGCGCGTCACCGAGTGCCGCGGCCCGCTCCGTGGAAGCGACGATGTCGGTGAACATCACGGTCGTCAGGATGCGATCTGAAGGGGGCGCATGGCGGGCGCCGGTCAAGAACTCCTCGATCTCCTCTGCGTAGCCATCACCGTCGCCGTAAAAAGGAATGTGGTCCATTCCCGGCAGTACGACCAGCCGCGCACCCGGGATGTGCTCGGCCGTGTAGTGCGCGCACTCGACGGGGATGAACTCTTCGGCGCGATGAAGAACCAGCGTCGGCACGCGGACGTTCGGCAGCAGGTCCCTGACATCGATTCCGGGAACCATGTCAAGGATCGTCCGCGCCATCTGTGGACTTGCAGCCGAGCGTTCAAACGTAGCGCGCCCGATCCGATCCCGCTCGCTGTCGGCGCTAGGAGCCATCAGTCCGAGGGTGCGCCCCTCACCCCAGTGCTCGGCCGCGGCGCGCATGCTCTGGAACGTGTCGACCCAGCGCTGCCCGCCGGGGTTCTCGTCGGGGTCGAGAGTGCCCGTGGGGCCGGTGCCGCAAAGGACCAGGGCCTGCGTGCGCTCGGGATACGTGGTGGCGAAGAGAACGCTCATCGGCCCGCCCTCTGAGAGCCCGAACAGCGCGGCGCGCTCCGAGCTGGCGGCGTCCATCACCGCGCGCACGTCGTCCATGCGATCCTCAAGCGGTGCCGGGCCGGCGACAGGATCAGAGAGCCCCGTGCCCCGCTTGTCGAACAGGATCAGCCGCGAGAAGGAGGCGAGCTTTTCGAGGAAGCGTGCGATCCGCGGCTCGGCCCACTGCAGGTCCAGGTGCGAAACAAAGCCCGGCACGAAAACGAGGTCGATCGGGCCGTCGCCGACAACCTGATAGGCGATGTTGACCTCGCCACTCTGTGCGTAATGCGTCTCTGGAGGCATCGGGCCACTCGCAGGTTACTTCCGCGGACAGTAACCACTCCATCGATCCCGAGCCACTGTGGCATGAGCGTTCGGGACTGCCGTCCGAAAATCCGACCCCGGGCGGCTAGTCTTTTCGGCGCGCTGCCCGTACAAGGACCCACCTGAGCCGACGATGCTTTCGCTGGTGGCGGGCCTGGCTGAGCCGGGGCAAGCGGTAGCCGTATTCACTGAGCCGGTCTCACCCCGAAAGGGCTACCCCGAATTCTGCGTGCCCGTCTGAGATCGCGTCGCCCGCACGGGTCAGTGCCGCTCGGCGGGCGCGATCAGCGCGGCGCAGGCCTCGAGCGCTTCGAGGTGTGGCGTTTCCTCCTCGGGGACGCCGGCGAGGATCTCGACCTCGGCGCCCTCGAAGAGGCTGCCGATCAGCGCGGCGAGGGCGCGTGGGGGCATCGGCAGCTCGATGCCGCACTCGGTCTGCAGGCGTTCGAGGCGCGCCTCGATCAGCTCGCGCCAGCCGCGCTGGGTAGCGCGCCAGCGTTCAGCAAGCTCGGGGTCGGCGAGTCCGGCAGCCCACAGCTCCCAGAGGATCCGCACGTAGCCAGAGCGGATGTCCTCGCGCAGGTACTCGCAGGCGGTGCGCCACTGATCGGCGAAGGATCGGCCGTCGTTGAACATCTCCCGCTGGCGGCCCAGGAGACGCTCGGTGAGATCCTCGAAAACGGCGAGGAGCAAGCCGCGCTTGGAGCCGAAGTGGTAGTGGACCAGTGAGAGTTGCGCCCCCGCGCGCTCGGCGACCGCCCGCGTCGAGGTCGCTGCGTAGCCCTCCTCGCGCAGGAGGTCGGCGGCGGCAGTGAGCAGCAGTGCGCGCGTCGATCGACCCTGCTCGACACGAAGGTCGCCATCCGCCGCGGTCTCATCGCGCAGGTCCGGTTCGGTGGTTGACATCGGATCGCAGTATACGATACAAATTGGTTGGTCGCCCGACCAATTGAGCATTCTGAGACAGTGGCACTCCGACAGATCGCCGAGCCAAGAGAGCAAATGACCATCGCCGAGCGGTCACAAACGAGCGGGCCGATACGGACGAGCAGACCCGAGCGCGGTATCCGGACGATCAGGGTTACGTCGAGCGCGACGGCGTGCGCGTCTTCTACGAGGTCTACGGCAGCGGCGAGCCGACGATCCTGCTCTGCCCGACCTGGACGCTGGTGCACTCGCGGGTGTGGAAGATGCAGATCCCCTATCTCGCCCGCCACCACCGCGTGGTCGTCTTCGATCCGCGCGGCAACGGCAGGAGCGACCGGCCGCCTGACGTCGAGGCATATGCCGAGTCGGAGTTCGCCCGCGACGCGCTCGACGTCCTCGACGCTACCGGCACCGAGCAGGCGGTCGTCGTCGGCCTCTCCCGCGGCACCCAGCGCGCCCTCCTGCTCGCCGCCGAGCACCCCGAGCGGGTTCTCGCGGCGGTGCTGATCGGCCCCTGGTTCCCCGCCAGCCGCTCGCTTGGCGGCCTGCGCTACCGGGTCATGTTCCATCCCTGGGTGCGGTCGATGTTCACGCGCAGGCCGATCACGACGCGGAGCTGGGCGAAGGTCAACGCGGTGCACTTTCGCCGCGACTTCCGCGACTTCGTCGAGTGGTTCGCGGGCATGGCGACCAGCGAGGCCCATTCGACCAAGGGATTCGACGACGTCGTCGAGTGGGGACTGGAGACCGACCCGGACACGCTGGCCATGACCGTGCTCGCCGACGCCGCCGCGCCGGTCACCCGCCGCGACCAGTTGGCGCTTGCCCGCCGCGTGCGGTGCCCCGTGCTCGTGATCAGCGGGAAAAAGGACAAGGTGACGAGCCACGCCGACGCCAGGGCGCTGGCGAGGGCTACGGGCGGAGAGCTGGTGGCGATCGAGGGTGGCGATCACCTCCCCGAGGGGCGGCAACCGGTCGCGGTGAACCTCGCGATCCGCGAGTTCGCCGATCCCCTCTTCCGTTGCAAGCCCAGTGTCAAGCGGTCGAGCGGCCGACGGCGCGCGCTATACGTCAGCTCTCCGATCGGCCTCGGCCATGCCCGCCGCGACGTCGCGATCGCTCGTGAGCTGCGGGCGCTGCACCCCGACCTCGAGATCGACTGGCTCGCCCAGGACCCGGTGACGCGGGTGCTGGAAGCGGAGGGCGAGCGCATTCATCCTGCCAGCAGGCACCTGGCCAACGAGTCGGCCCACATCGAATCGGAGTCCGCCGAGCACGGCCTGCAGTGCTTCCAGGCCATCCGGCGCATGGACGAGATCCTGGCCGCGAACTACATGGTCTTCGACGACGTCGTCAGCGAGACGCCGTATGACCTGTGGATCGGCGACGAGGCCTGGGAGCTCGACTACCACCTGCACGAGAACCCAGGCCGAAAGCGCGCACCCTTCGCCTGGCTGACGGACTTCGTCGGCTGGCTGCCGATGCCCGAGAACGGCGAGCGGGAGGCATCCGTGGCGGCGGACTACAACGCCGAGATGGTCGAGCACATCCGCGACCACCCAGAGGTCCGCGACCGGGCGATCTTCGTCGGCAACCCCGAGGACATCGTCAGCGACCGCCTTGGCCCGGACCTGCCGGGGATCCGCGAGTGGACCGAGCAAAACTTCGACTTTGCCGGCTACGTCACCGGCTTCGACCAGGCCGAGCTAGGGGACCGCGAACGCCTGCGCGCCGAGCTCGGCTACCAGCCGCACGAGCGCGTCTGCCTGGTCACGGTCGGCGGCTCGGGCGTGGGCGCCAGCCTGCTGCGCCGGGTCATGGGCGCCTTCCCCGCCGCAGCGAAACTTGTCCCCGAGCTGCGGATGATCGTCGTCGCCGGACCGCGAATCGACCCGGCGACGCTGCCCGCCGCCGACGGTCTGGAGGTGCGCGCCTACGTCGATGACCTCTACCGCCACCTCGCCGCCTGCGACCTAGCCGTGGTCCAGGGTGGGCTGACGACCGCGATGGAGCTGACCGCCGCACAACGGCCATTCCTCTACTTCCCCCTGCGCCACCACTTCGAGCAGCGCTTCCACGTCGCCCATCGGCTCGACCGCTACCGAGCCGGCCGCCGGATGGACTTCGAGGGCGCCACCCCTGACATCATCGCCCAGGCCATCGCCGAGGAGATCGGGCGCGACGTCGACTACCGCCCGGTGGAAACGGGCGGCGCCCACCTCGCGGCGCAACGCATCGCGGAACTACTCAACTAACAGGAGGACACACCCATGCGATCCATCCCACGTGAGGACGTCCCGATCGTCATCGAGGACAACGGCGTCGAGGTCCGACTGCGCGACGAGGACGGCCTCTCCGTCGGGTTCGTGCGACTCCCGGCCGGCGCCGACCTGCGCCCTGCCACCAAAGGCCTGCCGGACGACCTCTGCCCGTGCCCGCATTGGGGGTACATGCTCAAGGGCCGCGTGCGGATGCACACCCTGGACGGGCATCGGGACTTCGCCGCCGGCGAAGCGTTCTACTGGGCTCCCGGCCACGCTCCCGAGGCGCTCGAGGACTCCGAGTACGTCGACTTCTCACCGACCGAGGAGTTCCGGCAGGTGATCGAGCACATCACGTCCGGAGCCGGTGCATCAGTGTGAAAGTAGGTCGGCCGTTGTTTACCACAGTCCTACAAAAGTCGTTCTAGTGACCTGAGCCGGACCAGGTCTGACAGAGACCGTCAGACCTGATCCGGCTCAGTGTGGCGCCCGTCAATCAGCTGGGGTTTCTCCACATACGCCAGAAGATGGGCCCGCCCCGACCGGGATTGAACTCCCCCATGACCTCGAAGCCGTGGCGTTCGTAGAGCGCTCGGTTGCGCGGAGTACTCGACTCGAGGTACGCGGGTACCTGTTCTGCATCGCAACGGGAGAGGATCGGGTACATCAGCGCCGAGCCCATGCCGCGCCCCTGGCTACCGGGCTCGACTCCAAGCATGGGTAGGTAGTAGTGGGGCTCGGTGGGATGGTCTTTTTCGGCTGAGTTGAGGACCGCCAAGAGGCGTGGGAGGTTGCGCCCGTAGACGCGGATCAGCGCTGGCAGCATCGAGAGTTGCTTGCCGATGCCGATCTCCCAGGTGCTCGGCGGGTTCCAGATGCAGACCCCTACGGCCGGCTCTCCTACCGCGTAGGTCTCTCCCAGGTGCAGCCATGCCCGTCTCAGGAAAAGCTCGACGCCGCGCTCGCTGATCGTCAGGCGGCTCGACGCGGCGGGCAGGACATAGGTGCTCAGCGGGTCTTCGAAGAAGGCGCGCGCGATCGCCCGTGCGAGGGCCGCGACCTCGCCTGGTCGGGCCTTGCGCACGTCGTGGCCGCCGGGGCCTGGAATCTGCTCAGCGCTTTCAGTTTTTGATCGCATGGGCCGATTCTCAGCGCGGATCCCGTCCTTCGCAACAGAGTCGAACCCTTGAATTTGCGGCCCGTTACCCGCTGTAAAGCGATCCGAGGGCCTCCGGAAGCGCCCCCCTTGCCCCCTGCCCGGAGATTCCCAGCTTGGCGTAAGCGCGCATCAAGGTCCCCTCGACGGTCTTCAAGGTAACGCACAGCTCCTGGGCGATCTCCCGGTTGCTGCGACCCCTGGCGGCCAGCAGGGCGGTGCGCGCCTCGGTCGCGGTCAGGGCGTCGGGTCCCTCGCGCACCGCGCGCCGGGGCCGCGCGCCCGTGGCGCGCAACTCGTCCAGCGCCTGGCTCACGACTGGCCCGGCGCCACAGCGGTAGGCGAGGTCCAGCCCCTCCCGGAGCGGCTCGCGGGCGGCCAGGCGTTTTCCACGGCGGCGCAGCGCGGCGCCGAGCTCGATTAGCGCCCGCGCATACTCGAGCCGGAACACCGATGGGGCAAGGACGTCGACTGCTTCACGCAGGAACCCCAATCCAGTCTCGGGCTCGTTCACCATGCCGCTGAGGCGCAGCATCAGGCCGATGTAGCCAGGGCCTTCGAAGCGGTAAGCCGCCTCCAGCTCCATCGCTGCGAGCTCGCGAGCCTTCTCACCTTCGCCCCGGCGATGGGCGAGGAGAACTTCGACCGGCCACCTCACTTCACTGTGGGGGCGAATATCGGGGCCCGCCTCTTCGCCTCTGCGTCTCAGCTCGGCGAGGTCGGTCGCGGCGTCCTCGAAGCGGCCCTGGGCGAGGTTCAGCTGGGCGCGAGCCCAGAAGAGGCTGAAGCTGCCGGGCGCGGCCTCGCTCCAGTGCTCGGGCGAGGTGGCCGCCAGAGCCTTCGCGACGGCGTCGAACTCACCGCTCTCGAAGAGGGCAAGGGCGTAGAGCCCGTGCGCCCAGGCTTCGTGTGCGCCCTCGTCGACGGTCGAGAGGGCCGTTTGCGCGGCCGAGACGGCTTCGGGGATCGCACCCTGGCGCAGGGCGGCCATGCCGACCGTGATCTCGACCGCGAAGCTCTCGCGGCGGTGACCGCCGCGACGCACGAGATCGCGGCGCTCCTCTGCGGCGGCGCGGGCGAGGTCGGGTCGATCGCTGAAGGTGAGAATGGTCGCCGCGATCAACCACCGCTCCGAATTGAATCCCGGGCTCCGGGCGGTGTCCAGCCGCAGCGCCCGTTCGGCGAGCGCGGCAGATTCCGGCGCCCTTTCGCCGGTAAAGCCGATGGCCGCGGCCATCGCCGTCAACACGGCGGCCGCCGCGGGACCGTCGGGGATCTGCCCCTTGTAGGAGGCAAGGCGTTCCAGGCCACGACTGCGGGCGCTCTCAGCAATGATCGCGTAAGTGATCAGCTCGGCGTCGATGAGCTGTTCGAGTGTTGGGTCGCAGTCGGCTACGAGCCCCAGTGCCACGTCCAGCGACTCAACTGCGTCGGTCCAGCGGTTAACGGAGGCGAGTATCTGGGCTCGAGTGATCGCGATCTCGGCCCGCGCTCTCGTATCGGTGGATTCCCGCTTCGACGCCTCGGCCAGGTGCTCAAGCGCCTCTTCTGGCTTGCCGGTTGCGTCCTTGGCTGCGGCGAGCTCGCGCAGCACCGCCCCACGGGTCTCGCCGGGCGGCGGCTCTTCCAGAGCACGGGCAGATGCCGCCACAGCGGACTCCGGAGCGCCCCGTCGCAGCGCGTCGGCGGCGAGCTCTCGCAGCCGCTCGGTCGCCCAGGGATCCCCCTCCGGCACGCACTGCATGAGGTGATTGCCGATCTCGCCGATGCCTGCGCCTTCGCGGTCCAGCAGCCGGGCGGCCGCCCGATGCCACCTATCTCGCTCTCCGGAGGGGAGGCGAGACTCGACGGCGCTTCTGACAACGGGGTGAGTGAAGCGCGGAATATCCCCTTCTCGCAGCACCTCACGTGCGATCAAGCCGTCGATGATCTCCACCACTCGGTCAGCGGGCACCTCGCTGAGCTGCGTGATCCGGCCCCGGCGCGCACCCTCGCCAAGAACGCAGATCGCCCCCACCACCAGGCCGGCGGCGGGATCGACGGATTCGACCCGCCGCCACACATGTCGCCCCACCCCCTCCGCTTCGATGCGCCCGAGTTCGCTTACAGCCGAATCGTCAGGCCGCATGTCCTTTTCATGCAGCGCCAGCGCGGTCTCTTTCAGGTAGAGCGGATAGCCACCGGTCTGCCGCAGGCAGGCGGCCGCGAAGTCCGGTGAGGGGCTTTCGCCAAAAGCCCTCCGGATCAGCTCTGCTACTCCCTTGACGCTCAGTGGAGCTGGCTCGACCCGCAGGCTGGCGGTATCGCGCAACTCCTCGATGAAGGGGAGCGATCCTTCGCCGCTTCGTTCCGCGACGACGAGGGCGATCGGCAGGCCCTCAAGGCGCCGGCCTAGGTAGAGGAGGTGGCGAAGGGAGGGGCTGTCCGCCCATTGCACATCGTCCACCGCAACGAGCAACGGAGAGGCTTGGGCAAGCTCGGCGACGAGCCAGTAGAGGCCGAGCAGAACTCTGTAGGAGGGGTCCTGCCCCGCGCCATCGCCGCGTCCCACCCCGAAGACCGCGGTGGCGCCCTCCAGCAACGTGTCCCGCTCGGATTCCTCGAAGCCTTGAACGACGCTTTCATAGAGTTGCCTCACCAGCCCAAACGGATAGCTGCGCTCCAGTTCAAACCCCGTAGCGCCGAGCACCTGAAATCCACGCGATCGGCCGAGGCTGTGTGCAGCGTCCAAAAGAGCCGTCTTCCCTATGCCGGCGGGACCGGTTAGAAAGGCACAACATCCGTTGCCCGTCTGGGCTTCCGTGAGCGCCTGACCGATCATGCCCAGATCGTCCGAGCGCTCGAGGAGGTCCGCTGTCGCACCCATCGCCGGAACGTACCGCAGCGGTCGCGGCGCGTACCCGACCGCTTCTCCCGAGGCCATCGGGCCGTCAGCGCGTGTGTGATTGCCTCAGCGACCTCAGGCTGAGACGCTCCGTTGGCGGCTGCGTTGCCCTTCTCCCGCATCGGGGTCTCGGTGGCACAGGCTCGACGATCGAGACCCCACGGGGCTACGCCGGTGTCCGCAGCGCCCTTGCCACCTCGGCGAGAGCGGGATCCTCGGGCAGCGGATACGGCCCTTGGACGTTCATCATCGCGACTCTACTCTGAGGTGCCCCGCTCCTTCGTTGGTTGCTCGGGGGGCTTCGCGCGCGCCGCGGGCACGACCGTGCCGAGCAGGCCGCGCACGGTCGCGACGAGAATGGTCAGGGGGTCGTAGTACTCGCGCCACAAAACGATCTGCCCATCGTGAACGTCGAAGCGCCCGCAAATCCAGAACTGGATTCGCAGGCGGCCCCACTGGAGCACGTCGGTGCGCTCGGTCAAAACGGTTGGTCCGTCCGCCGAAACCGCGTGTACGTGCATCTCCACCTCGGTGCCGATCCTGAGAAGTGCTTGAAACACCTTGCGCACACGCTCACGGCTGCGCACAGTCGGCAGCCAGCTGTTTTCGTACACCACGTCCACTGCGAGAAGCCCCACTGCGGCATCGTTGTCGGTGACCGTTCGGAGGTGGTCCAAGAACCGCTCTACAACCGCCGTGGGGGCTGAGTCGGCCATCACGACCCCTCAGCTGCGCCGAGCTGGCGCCGCGCCGCCTCGGCGGCGAGCTCGGAGCGGTTTCGCATGCCGAGCTTCGCGTAGATGTGGGAGAGATGCACCTTGACGGTGCCCCGGGTGATGAACATCTGCTCGCCGATCTGAGGGTTGGTCAGACCTGTGGCGGCGTGTCGTACGACCTCGATCTCGGTTGGAGTCAGGCTCTCCCAGCCGCCCGGCGGGCGCTTGCGCTCGCCGCGGGCACGCCGGGCCCACGCGACCCCCTCGCTGGCATCGAGGGCTCTCCCTTCGGAGAAAGCCTCCTCCAGGCCCTCGCTCTCAAGGCGCTCGCGCAGCGTCTGCTCCAGCGCCGCGATCCGTAGGCCCTGTGCCTCTGAGCGCATCAGCTCGTGGCGGGTGCGGGCCTCCTCGGCGGCGCCCAGCAGCCGCGCCGCCTCCTCATCGCTGTGCAGGCCCCCGGCGACCTCCGCGAGCAACTCGAGTGCGTCGGGGGTCAAGGCGACCAAGCCGCGGACCTCGATCGCCTCCAGGGCGCGATGCACATGCCCGTCGGCCTCGCTCCATCGCTCCATGTCGAGCGAGACGGATGCCAGGCACATGCAGGCCCGGGCGAGAACCCAAGACGCTCCTATCCGCTCGGCCACATCCAGCGCTTGCCGGGCGCTGCTCGCCGCGAGATCCTTATCGCTCAAGGCGTAGTGGACGTCCGCCTGGACCTGCAGCGCGTAGGCGAGCATGTAGCCACCGCCGAGCCCCGTCGCGATCTCCGGTTCCAGACGCCGCAGCGCCTCGGCGCCGCGGCCGTTTGCCGCTTCGGCCCCGGCGAGCGTGCATCCGAGCAGGGCGTCCACCATGCCGGCGCCTGCCTTGACGGCGCGCTCGGCTGCCGCCTCCAGCCGCTCCAGCGCCTGCTCGGGACGCCCGCGCAGCAGATCGGCGCGGGCCAGATACCACTGAGCCGCGCCCTCGGTGGTCGGCTCTCCCACTTCGCGCGACGCCGCGATCGCCATCCGGCAGTGCTCCTCGCACGCCGCCCAGTCGGCGGACTCGCAGTCTCCCGCTGCGGCTCCGCACCAGTGCCAGGCCAGCTGCTCGCGGTAGCCCATCCGCTCGATCAGGGGAAAGACCTCCTCTTCGGTCGCGAGGACCTCCTCGTGTCGGCTCTCCCATACGTAGGTCCAGGCCAGGATCTGGGTGGCGTCGGCCACGCACCACTCATCGCCGCTCTCGCGCGCCAGAGCCAGCGATCGCTCCTGCCCCGCTCGGGTGCCCTTCGGGTCGTCAAGGAGCGTGACCGTGCCCATCGCGTCCAGCGCCCGCGCCATGGTCGAGCGGTCGCCGGCCGCCTCTGCGAGCTCGAGGGCCTCTTCGCCATACTCGATCGCCTGCTCATAGCCGCCGCCGTAGGCCATCAGGTAGGCGCGGCCCCACAGCGCCCGCGCGCGCAGGGGAGCGTCCGCGGGCGCCGCGTCGAGCGCCTGCCCATAGCCGCTCTCAGCGCCCGCGAAGCGGCCCCCCAGCTTCCAGTAGAAGGTCAGGGCGACCGCGAGCCGCAGCGCCTTGTCGGGATCGGTCTGCGCCGCGTGCTCCAGGGCACTCGTCAAGTTCGCGTCCTCGGCGGCGAGCGTCCGCAGCCAGAGGTGCTGATCGGCCCTTCCCAGATGCGGCTCGACCTCCTCGGCGAGGGCGAGCAGCGCGTCGCGATGGCGGTCGCGCACCGGCAGCTCCTCAGGAGACTGGCTGAGGTGATCGAGCCCGTACTGCCGCACCGTCTCCAGCAGGCGGTAGCGGGTGCTCGGCTCGCCGTCCTCGACGAGAACGAGCGAGTTGTCGACCAGCGAGCCGAGCAGGTCGAGCACCGCGAGGCGCTCGAGGTCCTCGTCGGCGGTCACCTCCTCCGCCAGATCGAGCGTCCAGCCGCCGGTGAATACGGCCAGCCGACGCAGCAAGCGGCGCTCGTCCTCCTCGAGCAGCTCATAGCTCCAGTCGACCGACGCTCGCAGCGTCTGCTGGCGCGGCAGCGCGCCTCGCGCCCCGCCGGTCAGCAGGTGGAAGCGATCCGCCAGCGCCGCGGCGATCTCCTCCACGGCCATCAGCCGCACCCGCGCGGCGGCGAGCTCGATCGCCAGCGGTATGCCGTCCAGCGCGTGGCAGATACCGGCAACGGCGGCCGCGTTGTCGTTGCTGATCGAGAAGTTCGGGCGGACCTTCAACGCCCGCTCGATGAAGAGGCGGACGGCGTCGGACTGCGCCAGCCCCTCGACAGGCTCGGGCGTGCGCTCGGCGGGCAGGGACAGCGACGGCACCCGCCAGCTGGTCTCGCCGGCGACGCCCAGCGGGGCGCGGCTGGTGGCGAGGACCGCCACCCCCGGAGCGGCGCGGAGCAACGCTTCCGCCGCTGCGGCGCTCGCCTCCAGCAGATGCTCGCAATTGTCGAGGACGATCAGGGCTCGCTGTTCGGCGAGGTGGGAGACGGCTGCCTCCAGCGGCGTCTGGCCGGACAAGGGGCGAACGCCCAGAGCCGCGGCCAGCGCCGATCCGACCCGCTCGGGATCGAGGACCGGGGCAAGCTCCACCCACCAGCTGCCGTCGGGGTAGCGATCCACCGTGTCGGCAGCCGTCTGCAGCGCCAGCCGGGTCTTCCCACATCCCCCGGCCCCGGTCAGCGTCAGCAGCCGCGTGCTTTCCAGCGACGCCTGGATCTCATGCAACTCGGCGACCCGCCCGACGAAGCTGGTGAGCTGGCCGGGAAGGTTGTTCGGAAGCGCGTCGAGCGATCGCAACGCCGGAAACTCCTGCGGGGCATCCTCGTCGATGAGCTCGTGTACGTGCTCGGGCCGGCCGAGATCGCGCAGGCGGTGCACCCCCCGGTCGGCCAGCCGAGCCCTGGCCGGCATGCGGTCGACCACAAGATCGTGCGTGGCCCGCGAGAGCAGGACCTGGCCGCCGTGCGCGAGCTCGCGCAGCCGCGCGCAGCGGCTCAGCGCCAGCCCGAAGTAGTTGCCCTCGTCTCGGAGCTGCGCCTCCGCCGTGTGCAGCGCGACGCGCACCCGCAGCGCCGGTCCCTCGGGCCAGGCGTGCGCGCGCATGCGGCGCTGGATCTCGAGCGCCGCCGCGACTGCATCCGAGCCGCGCGAGAAGGCGGCGACGATGCTGTCGCCCTCGCCCTGCTCGACCGGCCGCACCCCTCCGTGGAGCGCCACCGCCTCCTCCAGCAGCGCGTAGTGCTCGGGCACGGCATGCGCCATCGCCTCCGGCTCGTCCTGCCAGAGGCGCGTCGAGCCCTCGATGTCGCTCAGCAGGAACGTGACCGTGCCGGCCGGTAGCGCAAACGTCGCTGTCTGGCTTCCTTCCACATCCCCCCAGATGAGCGGACGACCGAGCGCCCGGCCCGCCGCGGATGATTCCACAGAGCCGGTCACGGGGCTACCCGCGGCTACCGGGCCCACAGCAGCGGGCACGCGCTGGTCTCGATCGGCGTCAGGCATCGGACCGCGCCGGGACGAATTCGGGACGGCGTCGCAGCAGTGCAACGCCGATTGCGGCCATCCACACCGCGAACACCGGTGATCAGACGGCAAACGACGATGGACCGACTGGCATCGAGTTCGCTGCTAGAGCTACCCGCCGCAGCGTCCACAACGTGAGAGACAGTAGACATGGCCACCTCCATAAAGGCCAGCCCCGGTGGCCGGCACCAAGGCGAAGCTATGACCTGCAAGTGGCCACTACATCTGCCAGATGGCATAAATCTGTCCCGGACCTGGCACGATGACTCCTTGTTCCTCCCGGCCTCAGTCGGCCAGGATCTCACTCACAAGACCGGGAGTCGCCGCCAGCGTCAAGGCGAAGACGAGCGCCCGAATCGCGTCGGGAGATGGCGAGCGGCATTCCTCGATCAACTCGGCGATGGCGGAGGGAGGGCATGGGTATCGAAGGGCCTGATCTCCTTCCCGCGGACGAGCTCGGCGGCCAGGATCGCGGTGAGCCTCAATGTCTCCTCTCCCTCAGCTCTTGCCGCATCAACTCGTCCGTCCCCGCCGGGTAGAGCAAGCCGATCTGCGCGGCGATTGCCAGTGCCCGTAGCAGCTGCTCGCCGGCGCGGCGAGAGCGTGAGCTGCGAGGCGGCGTCCTTGACTGCGCTACGCCGTGTCCGTGGGGACGCGATGGGGAGGTCAACGCAACTCAGCGCTCCGCGAAGACTCGCGCCGAACCGCGTCATCGTCACCGGCCATCTGGAGGCGAACCCATTCGTCGAACCCGGGCGGGGAGAGGTAGGCCACCTGCGAAGCGACCATCAGGGCGCCCGCCATCTCCATCCCCGCGCCGCTCAAACGCCGGCGCTCTGTCTTTCGGCGAAAGATTCTCATCGGTGTCTCCCGGCCTTGGCGTCCGCACGATTTCTGGTCTGGGCTAGCCGACCAGCGAGACAAGGGTCCAGATCGCCATCTGCGCGATCATCAGGCCTGCGATCACGATCGCCGCGAGCGCCATCTTCGAACCGCCGAGCAGGCGGCGGGCACTAATGCCGATCACGATCGCCGCAATCGCCAGCGGCAGGCCGATCCAGAGCCCGCCGGCAGGCAGATCCCAGGCGAGGGTGGAACCTGGCACCGCGAGCAGGGCCAAGAAGAGGGCGAGGCCGGGCTGGGCCTTTCGGGGTGCAACGTCGACGGCGGGACGGTCGAGGGTCTTCTCCATGATGGGCTCCTTCGGGTCGTTGGTGGGACAACCCGAACTTAGATCCGCCCATGCCCTCGCACATCGGCCCCAGCACTGGTATCGGCTGAGGCAATCACCTGAATTCCGGTAGGTGCTACCGCGTGGTCTCGACCGCGCGCAGATAGGCGATCACGGCGAGGACACGGCGGTGGGCGCCGGCGCTCTCCGGCAGATCGAGCTTCATCAAGACACTGCGGACATGGCCCTCGACGGTTCTCTCGGTCAGGGTCAGGCGCCGGGCGATGGCGCCGTTGGTCAACCCCTCGGCCATCAGCGAGAGAACCTCCTTCTCACGCGGGGTGAGGGCTGCGAGCGCGTGATCGGAGTCCCGTCCAACCAGTGAAGCGACCACCTCGGGATCGAGCGCTGATCCGCCCTTGGCGACCCGTTCCGCCGCCTGGAGGAAATCGGCGACGTCGAGCACACGGTCCTTCAGCAGGTAGCCGAAGCCACCTTGGGAGACGAGGCCAATCGCCCCGGCCGCCTCGACGTGCTGGGAAAGGACGAGCACACCCACGCTCGGATGTGCATCGCGGATCCACTGGGCCGCGCGGATGCCCTCATTGGTAAAGGAGGGCGGCATGCGCACGTCGACCACGGCGAGATCCGGCTCTCGTACGCTGACCGCCGCACGCAGCCGGTCGGCGTCCGCAACCATGTCGGTGACCTCGTGACCGGCGTCGAGGAAGAGCCGTCCAAGGCCCTCGCGCAGCAGCGCCTGGTCCTCTGCGATCACGATCCGCATGGCAGCTCCGCGGTGACCTCGGTACCGCTACCGGACGGGCTGGCCACCGACACGCTGCCGCCGAGGGCAGCGATGCGATCGGTGATGCCGGCCAGCCCCGACCCCGGCGAAGCGACGGCTCCGCCGACGCCGTCGTCGCGAACCGAGACCACGAGGCTGCCGTTGCGGCGCTGGGCCGTGACCGAGACCCTCGAAGCGCCGGCATGCTTGGCGGCATTGGCAAGCGCCTCACTGGCGACGAAGTAGGCCGCGGTCTCGAATCGCTCCTCGAAGCGTTCTCCGGTCGCTTCGACGCTGATCTGCAGCGGCGAGCGCGAGGCGAGCGCCCGCAGCGCCGCCGCCAGCCCTTCGTCGAGGGCGGCCGGTCGCACCCCGCGGGCCAGCTCGCGCAGCTCCGCGATCGCGCGAGCGACCTCATCGACCGTGGAGTCGATGATTTCCGTCTGCGCGGTTTCCGCCGGCAGCTGCCCCTGCAGGTGCCTGAGCGCCAGCCCGATCGAGACGAGCCGCTGCTGAGCGCCGTCGTGGAGATCCCGCTCGAGGCGGCGGCGTTCCTCATACCCCGCGGTGACGATACGTTCGCGCGATTCCTCGACTTCCGCCAGTTGCCTGCGCACCTCGACCCGCAGCCGGGCGATCTCGATCGACAGCCCAGCCGCCCCGATCACGCTCTCCAGCAGGTCCGGTCGCTCGCCCAACGCCTTGTCGTGAACCAAGGTGGCGAGCGGCAGATCGCCGCGGCGCACCGGCGTTCGGGCCCGATCATCGCCCTCCCGCCGCTCGACTACGCGACCGTTCGCGTCGACGTAGGCGCCGTTCGGATGAAGCGAGAAGAGCAATTCCAACTCGGGATCGCCGAGCGCCTCGGCGAGGACGGCCTGGACATGCTCCGGAGCGGCGCGTCCGCCGCGCAAGTCGGCAAGGAAGCCCTCCACCTTCCGCAGGCCCTCATAGCGCGCTCGGTTGAAGCGACGATCGACCAGCAACTGCAATCGCGCCCTCAGGGGACCGAACAGCAAGGCGACGACGAGCGTCGCGACCGCCGTCGACAGCCTCGACCCGGACCCGATCGCCAGGCCGAGGCCAACGGACACCGCGGCGAAGGTCGCCGCCAGGCCGGCGGTCAGGCTGGCGTAGACGAGCGTCCGGTTGACCAAGCGGTCGATCTCGTAGAGGCGGTAGCGCATCACCGCCACACCGATCGCCAGCGGCACCGCGGTCAATGCCACGATCAGGGCGACAGTCGTCGCCGAGCCGTCGTTGCCGGTGATCGCGATCTCGATCAGGCAGGTCACCACCGCCGCGGGGATCAAGCCGGCGGCATAGGCAAGCCAACGGAATTGCAGTCGTTCGATTCCGGTCGAGCGCTTCAATCGGGTCCGCATCGCGAGCGCGCCACCGAACAGGCTTGCAAGCGCCCCGAGGCCGCTGAGCATGAACGGAATGCCCACCACCGACTCCGACAGTTCTGGCAGTGGGCTGGACTGTCCGGCGAAGGGCTCCTCGAAGCGTTCGGCGGCCAGCAGTGAGACGACGAGGAGAACGGCGTAGGAGATAGCCCCGGCGATCGCGTAGCGGCGCCAGCGCGGCGAGGGCAGCCGGCCGTCCGGGAAGATCCAGGCGATCGCCGTGATCGCGGCGAAGAGCAGCGGCCATGCCCGCTCGCTGACCAGGACGCCCCAGGCGGCGCCGGGAAGAGCGCCTGGGTGGGCCAGCACGGCATAGTCGGCATACGCTTCCGCCAGCCCCAGCGCGGCGATGATGAAGCCATTGGCGAGCAACAGCCAGCCGATCGGGTTCTCCCGCCGGCGCGTCGCCAGCAGCAGCCCAACCCCGGTCGAGGCAAGGGTAGCCAGGCCCCAGCCAAGGACATCCACGATGCCGCCGCCGTAGGCCCCGGATCTGCCGTCGAGGACGAGGGCGAAGGCGAGGGCCGCCGTTGTCAGCGATGCCACCACCCACGGTGCTGCTGTCCTGGATGCCCGCACCGAACGATCATTCTCCAATTCGGCGCGCCACAACCGTGCTGCCACGCGTTTCATGACTAGACGCTCGGGATTTCTCTCCTTTCTGTACTAACCCCGCGAGACGCTCCGCCCCTCTCGGCGGAAGAGAGGCCCACCCCAATTGGGGTGGGCCATCCCTCTACCCCTTGCAGCCGGGGACTGGATCGTTGGACCCAGGGCCGGTGCCATGACCGGGGGCATGACACTTGGCACCACTGTCGTTTGGCCCCTTGCTGCTGTTGCCGGGACCGAAGTCCGGGTTGCCAAAGGCCGACGACACTGGAATCGTCAAAGCGCCTACGGTGAGCGCCAAGGCCAACATCTTCCTACGCATGGGAACCTCCTTAACGCGCTAAGCGCGCCTGCGGGGCTCCCAGATAGGCCTTACAGCGAACCACCCCTCCTCGCTGATCGATCAACTATCCCCCAGTGCAGGTTCAAGTGTCAAGCTTCGCGGATAGACCGGGACCGCGATCCGGGCGCTCATCTAGAGCCAAAAATGTCGCATCCTCATCGTTCAGGGAGCAAAACGCGTCAACGACGGTTGCGTCAAACTGGGATCCGGCGCCGCGCCGAAGCTCCTCCAGTGCCCGCTGTGGGCGCATGGCGATGCTGTAGGCACGGTCGCTCACCATCGCCGCGTAGGCGTTGCAGACCGAGATGACCCGCGAGCCGAGCGGAATCTGCCCACCCGCCAGACCGTCGGGGTAGCCGCTGCCATCCCAGCGCTCCTGAGTCGAGCGGACGAGGCGGGCCACCGGCACAAGCGCCGGCGCCGAGGCAATGATGCGCTCGCCGATCAGCGTGTGCTCTCGCATGAACTCCCACTCCTGATCCTCGAGCGGACCGGGCTTGTTGAGGATCGCGTCGGGGATTGCGACCTTACCGGTGTCGTGGAGCTCGGCGGCGCGGAAGACCTCGTCGCGCTGCTCAGGGTCCATTCCCAGCTCCTCGGCCATCCGGAGCGCCAGCCGGGCAACATCGACGAAATGCTCGTGGAGGTCGGGTTGGCGCTCACGCAGCGCACTCAGCAGAACATCTCGCGACTGCGAACCGGCCGAGGCGCGCTCGCGGCTCTTATTCGCGTACATGCGCCGGTCGGCAAGCTGCAGCGCTGCCTCACTAGTACTGGCCTCGGAGGGGAGCAGGACACTGCCCTGGGAACTGGTGACGAGGAAGCCGTCTCCGCGCTCTGACAGCGCGGCCGAGGCACCGGCGACGAAGCCATCAACTTCTGCGGCCGTGCACTCGGCCAGCAGGCAGAACTCGTCGCCGCCAAGCCGGTAGGCGGTGGCGCGCTCGCCGGCGAAATCCGCCAGACGGCCACCGAGGCGGGCCAGCAGCGCGTCGCCGGTGGGGTGGCCGTAGGCGTCGTTGTAGGCCTTGAAGCCGTCGAGGTCAAAGAGGGCGAGAAGGCAGACATTGTGGTGGTCGGGCGGATGGGCCGCCGCTTCCTCGAGGTCGTCCATCAGGCGGCGGCGGTTGGCGAGACCGGTGAGGGAGTCGGTCAGGGACTCGCGGACGCTGGACTCGAGGTTGGCCTGGTTTTCGCGGAAGGAGACCATCATCCGCACGACGACGGCTAGCAGCGTCAACAGCGAGAGCCAGGCGGCGATCGCCGGCACCGAGCTCGAGCGGTCGCTGAATTGGATGCCGATCGCGATCACCGCCGCCGTCGCCGGGACCAGGGCGACTCGCAGGCCACGTGAGCGCACGACTTGGCGCCGTGCCGGCTCCTGCCAAGCGGCAGACGCGAGCAGGAGAAAGCCCAAGGGCCAAGCGACGTCGAGAATGCCACCTTCGGCGTAGGTTCCTTGCGCTGACTGGAGCAAATAGACGCCGTCGGAGACGGCGAGGACGATCAGCCCGCTGCCGAGCGTGAGCCAGGTCAGGCCCGGTCGCCAGCCGGTGAACGCGCAAGCCGTGAACACGAGCGTGAGGAGGGCAATGTCGGCAATCGGATAGGCGAGGTTGGTCACGACTTCGAGGACGTCACCGCTGGTGCTCGAGTCGACGATCGGGCCGAGCGCGAGCGTGGCGGCCAAGGCGGCGATGGCGGTACCGACGATGAGACCGTCGAGCCAGCGGGCGACGGGGAAGGAACCGATCCGCTCGCGCAGGAGAACGATTAGGGCGGCATAGGCCAGCGGGTAGAAGAGGAGGTAGCCGGCGTCGGCGAGCGAGGGGATCGGTACGGTTTCGGCACCAGCGAGCGCGGCCGAGTAATAGATTTCGCCGCCGGTCCAGGCGGCTAGTCCGACCCCCAGCAGCCCCCAGGCAAGTCGCTCGCGCTCAACCATCGCGGCCCGCAGCAAGCAGGCTCCAGCGGCGCCCAAGATGAGGGCGTCATAGACCCAAACGTTGAAGACTCGGTCGATGTCGGCCCCGCCGAGGCCGGTTGCGGCGTGGAGGGCGAAGACGAGGAGCATCGTGAAGAGGAACGCGCCGCCACACCGGACCAGCAAGCTCTGGAGGCGGGGAAGTGCGTGCATGACCCTCACAGCATCGAATAGATCTCGGGGGAACTTGAATCTGGTGCTGTCGTGGCGAGGCCAGGCCGCCTCGGCACTCCTACGGCAAAGATGGCTCTGACTTTGTTCGGCTTACGCCGTTGCACCGCTGAGGGCGTTTGCGCAGCTATCTATGAGGCCGAACGAGACAATGGACTTGACGGTGGTGATCCCTGCCTATAACGAGGCAGATTCGATTGCTGATTCGATCCGCTCGTTGCAACAGCAGACCGTCGTACCCGACGAGATCATCGCCATCGATGACTGCTCTACGGACGCGACTGCGGAGATCGCCTCAGCGCTCGGCGTCCGGGTCCTTCGTCCCCCGCAGAACACCGGTTCAAAGGCCGGCGCACAAAGCTTCGCTCTGGAGAGCGTGAGGACCGAGATGGTGATGGCGCTTGATGCCGATACGACGCTCGCCCCCGACGCAATCGAGCTGCTCATGCCCGCCTTCGCCGACCCGAATGTGACCGCTGCCTGCGGCTCCGTCCTTCCCCGCTATGTTCGGACCCTCTGGGAGCGCGGACGCTACGTCGAGTACTTGTTGGCTTTCAGCTTCTTCAAGCGGGTCCAGGACCAATACGGCAAGCCGCTGATCTCCTCAGGCTGTTTCTCGATCTACCGGACCGAGGAGCTACGCGCCATGGGTGGTTGGTCGACCAGGACGATGGCCGAGGACATGGACCTGACCTGGACGATGTATGAGGCCGGGAAGAAGGTCCGCTTCCTTCCCGCAGCGCTCTCCTATCCGATCGAGCCTCACAACTTCGGATTCATGAGTAAGCAACTGCGGCGCTGGTCGCACGGTTTCATCCAGAACGTTCGCCTGCACCGGCGCTCGCTGCTCAGGCTCGGCTACCTGCGGTCCATCGTCGCCGTTGCCTTTTGGGATGCAGTCCTGGCTTCTCTTGCCTACCTGATCCTAATTCCCATCCTGGCCATCGCGATTGATCCGCTGATCCTTCTGGCTTACTTGATCGACGCGCCGGTGGTGATGGTGCCGGTTCTCTTGCAGGCCGCCGAACGAGGGGAGGTGCGACGCGCCTTGGCTTCGCTGCCGAGCTTCTTCGTTCTACGCATCGTCAACGGCGCCTTCATGCTCAGAGCACTTTGGGACGAGCTCATCGCGGGGCGTTCCCTGCTCGTCTACGAGAAGGGCCACTGACGTGTCGGCGGGTCTGCCGGGGCTTGGGCTCGGCGGTCTGTTCTTCATCTTCTCCGCGCTCCTCGCCCCCTTTCGCCAGCTATTACAGACTTTTAGGGGCCAGAGCCGTGCCGGCGACTGGGCGATGATTGGTCGTCAGTTCGCGCAGGCCACGGTGATGGTCGCTGCCATCGACCTCGCCCTGCGCCTCACCTACCTGGGGATCGCGGCGGCTGGGATCGGGAACGCCCCGTCCGCAGTCTCAGCGACGGTTATCCCGCTAACGCTGATTGGCATGACCTCCGCTCTCCTCGTCGGGGTCTTGGCGACGGCAAAGGTTGCGGACATTGCCGCCCGGCTGCGGGCCGCAGAGCTCCCACGGGTGCCCGATGTATTGCCACGCGCGACGCCGCTGCGCACGCTGGGGGTTAGTAGCGTCGTTGCGCTCGCATGGCTCGCGCTGCTCGTCGCTGGTGCTTCCGAGTTGAGCCCGCTGGGGAGTCCCCGAGGGGAAGGGACGACGACTAAACAGCGGGCCCACGATGCGCAAGATCCCAAGTCGAATTCGGCAGGCTCGGAAGGCCGACCCCAAACCGAAGCATTCTCCGGCCCGGCCTCCGCCTCGCCCAGTACGTTCGATGCTGGTCAGCCCGTGGCTGAATCGGGCCATGAACCAAACAGCTCCGAGCCCGGAATCGTTCAGCCGGCTGTCTCGACCCCGGCGCCGCCGAGCGCCGCGCCGACCCACCAAGAGCAGATTCCCCCCGCTGCGCCACCTGTCGGCGCTCCCTCTCCACCGCCAGTCAGTCCAGGAAGCGAACCGCCGTCGGTTACCAACCAACCCCACGCGACTGGTCCACCGCCGTCCGCCGGGCCGCCAGAAGGCTCTCCTGCCCCCGAACACGCCGGGCCGCCAGAACGCTTTCCGGCCTCTCACGCGTCCGCCGTCCCTTGAGCGCAACCGCAGGTGAAATTCTGAATGGCCCCGGTGCGTGCTCATAACCCGAGGTTCGTACGCAGCCCGCCGGCCGGATCGGAAGACCTTGATTCTTGCTCTGAATTTCGGCAGGGGTTGCGAAGGCCGCGGCGCCCTTGCGGGGACGTTCCCATGCGGCATAGGATCGGTTGTCCATCCGGTTTCCCCAGGAGGTGTTGCCATGTCTGAGGATGTCTGGCCGAAGGTCGGCGCGTCTGCCGGAATCGTTGCTGCGGTCCTCTTGATCCTCTCGTTCGTCTTTGGGCCCAGTGGAACCCCGCCGGGTTTCGACGACAGTGCGCGCGAAGTCCAGGAATTCATCCAGGACAACCACGGCAAGATGCAGGCGCAGGTCGCGCTGGGCTTCGCGACGCTGTTTGCGTTCGCCTGGTTCCTGGGAAGCGTCTTCTACCGGCTACGGGCGGCCGAGCCCGCGGCACGGCTTTCCGCCGTTGCCTTGGCCGGCGGACTCGTTCTGATCATCGGGGCGACGATCGGCACCTGCGCCCAGGCGGCAGCGACGTATCACGCTGCCTCACTCGACGCCAATACCGTTCGGGGCCTCTGGGATCTGAGCGTGTTCGGATTCCTCTTCTTCACCGTCGGGTTCGCCGTCATCGCGGCGGCATCGGGAGCCCTGGCGATACGCGCCCATGCTCTGCCCAACTGGCTCTGCTTCTACAGCGTGCTGGCGGCCGTGTATGCGTTCGTCGTCGGCATGGTCGGCTCGTTCAGCGAGACCGGCGCCTTCTCGCCGTCCGACGGGGTGCTTGGCCTGATCGTCTTCCTGCTCTTCATCGTCTGGCTGCTGGCGATGGGCATCACCCTGGTCAGGGAGCCGCGCGCCGCCCCGGCCCCTCCGGGGTAGGGCCGGGCCTCAATCGGGCAGCCCGGACACGAACAGCTTGAAGGCGGCGAGCAATCGCGGAGGCCAGTACCACCCGGAAAGCTGAAGATGAGCTCGCGCAGTAGTCGCTCCAAGCCCACGTCGGCGCGACCGCCCGGGGAGCGGCGGCCGCGCGCGAAACGCCACTCTTGTGATCAGCCTTTGTGGTGCCCGGCCCGGCTGATGTCGACCTTCTTGACGGTGATTGTCGGCGTGAAGCCTTCGGTCGGGCAGTGCTTGGCGAGCTTCGTGATCTTGCCGTGCAGCTTCACCCTGGAGCCCGCCGCAGGCGAGACCGGATCGACGCCGTGGTGGAACTTGACCTTGGCGGCAGCCAGGGTGAAGGTCTGAGCGCCGGTCGGGGCCCCATGGTTGGCTTTGGCGAGTTTGACCTCCAGCGTGCCGCTGTAGCGGTGGTGTCCTTCAGCGGTCAGCGACGCGCTCACCAGGGTGCTGGAGGAGTTGTAGCCGACGCTGTGCGGTAGGCAGTGATGCGAGTCCGGTGGTGGTGCTGGCGTGTACGTGGGCGCCGCCTGGGCAGAGACGACCAGCGCCAGCAACCCGAGCGTCGCGAGAACGGTGATCTTCTTCATGGGAACTTTCCTCCCCGAGTCATTGAATGGCTAAATCCAATATGCAAACGAATCCAAGAGGGCAATGTCAGGAGCCACCCCGAAGACGGGGTGCCGAGGCGGCCGTCGACCTCCCCTCCCCATAAGGGCGATCCAGCAGCCAGCGAGCCGATCGCCGATCGCCGCCTTGTCGTGCCAGTCGCTCGAGCAGCCGGCTGGCCCGCCGATCTGCGCCATGTGCGGCCAGGTCAGAGTGGCTGAGGATCCCGATCAGCCGGCCCGCATGGGTTACCGGAAGCCGCCGCACCTGCTGTTCGTCCATCCGTTGCGCCGCCTGGTCAAGGGTCTCTTGCGGAGAGGCGGTTGCGGGCTCGCCCGAACCGCACTCGCCAACCGTGAGCTCGTCTGGGTCAAGCCCCTGAGCGATCACCCTAACCACGATGTCGCGGTCGGTGATCACGCCGCTCAAGCGATCGCCGGCCTGGCAGATGGCCAGCACCCCAACGTCCTGCTCGGCCAAGCGCTCTGCGGCGTCGGCAATCGGAGCCTCAGCGCTTATCGAAGCTACGCGGCTGCTCATCGCGTCGCGAACCAACGTTCGCTCCTCGGCGCTCGCTTTGCGCTTACGGGTCGCCCCGCCCCCCATCTGGGATAGCGCAGCCTCCACCCGGGCCACAAGCGAACGATCCTTCTTCTCGCCGATCTGGGTCCTCATTGCAAGCTCCCTCCTGTCGGTTTCCTACGGGGTTAGCTGACGGGCTCGCGGCCAATACCGCTAGGGCCGGAACACCGGCCAATTCGCCCCAACTGCCTGGGTCCCCCATCCGCCCGCGCCTGAGCGAGGCGGCTCGGAATGAACGCGCCAACGTAGCAGCCTCGATCCTTCGGTCAAGGCCCTCCGCCGTCTGAGCCGGTTTAGTGCAAAGAGTGGGAACGGCGCCTCACCGGCGAGCCCGACCCGCTCGTCAAGCTCGACGTGCGCGAGCGCCCCGACCTTGCCCGCAAGTACGGAATTACCGTAGTGCCAGCCGTCTTCGTGGTTCGGGCAGACGGCACGGTGCTCGAG
>DATHEA010000040.1:0-18619 GCA_035318745.1 Solirubrobacterales bacterium | reverse complement strand
TTGCTTGAAGCGCCACCTTGCGCGACGGGTCTGGAGGCTTTTGGTTGATTCTGAAATTGATAGATCCATGAACACCCCCGACTCTCAGAGAGGCACGCCGGCGCCGCAAATCGCGGTGGCGGCTTGACATAGGAGCAACCGATGCCACTCGCCGACTTCGCGTCCAGCGCCGAATCCTTCGCCCACGCGGCGACGGCGTTCTTCGGGCACCTCTCGGACATCCGCTGGACGCCTTTCGCGCTCGCGCTTGGCTGTCTGGCGGGGATGCAGCTGGCACGTGCCTGGGCCTGGCGCAACGTCCTCCACGCCGCCTACCCGGGGGTCAGGATCTCGTTCTTGGAGCTCGCCGCCGCCTACCTGGCAGGGGCGGGAATCAACGCGATCCTCCCCGCCCATGCCGGCGACGTGACCAAAGTCTTCCTCGTCAAACGCCAGATTCCGGGCTCTTCGTACCCTGCGGTCGCGTCCTCCTTCCTCGTGCAGACGGTCTTCGACACGACCGTCGGATTGCTGGTGCTCTTCTACGCGGTCTCGCAGGGCCTGCTGCCGAAGCCGCCGCAGCTGCCCGACCTACCGGCATTCGAGATCTCCTTCTGGGCCGAACACCCGCAGGTCTTCCTGATCACGCTGGGTGCCCTGTTGCTGGCGATCGCGATCGCGATCTACCTGCTGGCGCATCGCGTGCGTCGCTTCTGGGACCGGGTCAAACAGGGTGTCGCCATCCTCACCAAGCCGCGCCGATACCTGCGCGAGGTTGCGGCGTGGCAAGGGGTCGGCTGGCTCCTCCGCTTCGCCGCCTTCTGGCTCTTCCTCGAGGCCTTCGGCATCGGCGGCTCGGTCGGCAACGTGATGCTGGTTATGAGCGTGCAGGCGATCGCCAACATCGTCCCCTTCACGCCCGGCGGCGCCGGCGCCCAGCAGGCGCTTCTCGTCGCGACCCTGCACGGGCCATCGCGCTCGGCCGTCCTCTCCTTCTCGGTCGGGACGCAGATAGCGATGGCGGCCTGGTCGGTAGTGCTCGGCTTCGCCGCGATCCTGCTCGTCTTCCGCACGACTGACTGGCGGGGTTTGATTCGCCAGGCCGAAGAGGATCGCGACGAGGTGCCGGTCCCCGTACGGAACTGACGATCAGCTCGACCAGCCGGGGTAGAGGCCGTGAACGTGCCACTGCCAGGGCGGCTGCTCGCCCGGCGGGAAGTCGTAATGGTCGCGTCCCGGCAGCGTCTCCAGAGGCACCAGCGCCGGGTCGTCCTCGAGCAACACGTGGACGTGGCTCGCCGCGTCGATTTGGGCCTGGTCGGCACGACGTACGATGCGTTCCCAACCGAGGCTTGGGCGGTAGAGCCAGTAGGTCAGCTCGACCCAGCCGAGGGTGCGGCGCCGGTCCTCGATCTGGGTGAAGGCGGTGACGCGTCGCTCCGACGCGGTGACGTGGGGCCCCGTGGCCACGGCACAGCTCTGGCGCCGGCAGCGGCGGAAGTCGACCGGGACAAGCGGCAGTCCTTCTGTGCCCGGTAGGGCGACTGGAGACGGAGCCAGGGCGCGGGCGAGGCGGGCCAGCGGCCAGCCGTAGGCGGGCACCAGGGGGTGGTGGTGACAGGCATCGGGGAGCCGAGGCGCGCAGGCGAGGCGTCGCGCGATCGCCCCGCCGAGGGCATTCTGTGGGTCGATCTCGCCGCCCGAGGCGAGAGCCGCGATCGCCGCCAGCAGAAGCAGCGCGATCAGAGCCGTCAGTCCGGCCTGCTCGACGCTCGTCGATCCCCTCTCACCTCGCATGGGCGCGACGCTAGGCCGTGCTGGCGCACGTGTGGCGCGCTAGATGAAAAGACTCTGTGCCCTCACTGACTCGGTCTGCTTACATTCCCCCGGTGGAGGGCTTCAACCTCTTTGGCGACCCAGACGAGTTCCGCGCCCGGATGGAGGAGCTCAGCGAGCAGATGCAGTCGTCGCAGCGCGTCGCCTGGGCCGACAATGCGATCCGCCTCGCAGCCGACCTGACCGTTGCCTCGATCGAGCGGATCGAGCTGACCGGCAGCAGCGACGAGCAGGCGATGCAGGTTCGCGATGCGATCCGGGTTCTCTTCCCGGAGGCGGTCACTCTGGTCCGCGAGGCCAGAGAAGGCTTGTCTTAGGGGCATCCCTCTCCGTCGGGCTAGAGGAGCTCGAAGCGGAGGGTTGTTGCCCCGCCGCGCCTCAGGACTGCTGCGAGAAGCTCCAGAGGGACGGCGACCAGGAGCGCTGGGATTGCGACGACCACGTCGATCAGGGCGTCGAGGCGGCGCTGCCATGGCTTTGGGGCGGGAACGGCGGCGGCGCGGCCGAGGGCGCCGAGCGCGCCGTTGCGGCCGAAGGTGAAGCCGTTGAGGATCGTTTGCCACATCGTCGCGATGCCTATGCCTGGCGACCAGCGGGCGGACCTGATGACTTGGTCGCGTCCGGCGACGAGGCGTCTTACCGCCTCGATCGTGAACAGGTAGCGGCTGCCTCGCTCCAGGCCGGCCCAGCCGGCGCCGCCGATCCAGGCGGAGAAGCTTCCCCGGTTGAGGATCGTCACGGTCCCCTCGGCGCCGAGCCGGTCGAGCTCGCGCAGTGCCTCCTCGGCGCTCCCCGGCCTGCCGACGACACCGAGTCCGCAGCTCTCGCAACGGCTCACCGGTCCGCCCAAGCCTGGGCGGCTGTCGATCCAGCCGAAGAGCGGCTCGCCGCAGGCGGGGCAGGGAGGGTTGTCGGGTCCGGCACCCGCCTCTAGCGGGACGACCGGCATGTGCTCCGTCTTCTCCATAGGGCGGTAGCGTACGCGGAGTGCAGCTGAGCGAGATCATGACCGCCGGAGTGGTGACCACGACGCCGGAGGCGAGCGCGGTATCGGTCGCCAGGCAGATGCGCGATAGCCGCGTCGGTTCGGTGGTGATCGTCGACCCCGCCGGCTCGCCGGTGGCGATGATCACCGATCGCGACCTTGCGGTGAGGATCTTCGCCGGTGGCGTCGATCCCGAGACGCCGGTTGGCGAGCATGCCTCGCGACCGTTGATCTGCGGCGAGCCGGAGATGGAGCTGGACGAGGCGGCGGCGCTGATGGTCCAGCACCGGGTGCGGCGGCTGCCGGTGGTCGATGGCGATAGCCTCGCGGGCATCGTCACCCTCGACGACATCGCAGTGCGGACCGGCAACCTCGAGGTCGCGCAGAGGATGACCGCCGAGGTGATCGAGGGTGCGCTGCCTCAGTTCTATTTCCACGAGCGAGGCTGAGCGAAGCTTGCGACCAGAGAAGGCGGCGGTTCTGGCTTGGGAGGAGCGCTGGTCGCGGCCCGTGGCGCTGGCGACCTTCGCCTCGATCCTCTTGATCATCGCGGCGATCGTCGTCGCCAGCCAGGGAGTTGGCGGCGGCAGCGGCGAATCCGAGCTGCTGCGCAACGTAGACGCCCACCGCAGCGCCCAGCTGCTCTCCAGCATCCTGCAAGCCTTCGGCGTCGGCCTCCTGGCCGTCCCGCTCTACTACCTCTTCCGCTCCGCCAAGGCGCGCAGCGAGCAGATGCGTGGCCAGCTGGTCGGCGTCGTCATCGCGGCACCGCTGTTCCTTGCCGCCTTGGCGATCCTCGGTGGTGTCTCCACCCTGCACGCCGCCTCGGACTTCGTCGCCAACGAAGTGCCGCGGCTGACGGCGAAGGGAGTCGCGCTCGGCAGCGACCATGCCAATGAAGCGGCCAGCGACACGATCACCGAAGCGCCCCTGCGGCCACTCGCCGCCGGCTTCGGCCTCGGCGGCCAGATCGGCTTCGTCGCCGCCATGGTCTACACGTCGCTGTACGCGATGCGGACCGGCCTGCTGACCCGCTTCTGGGGCTCGGCCGGCATCGCCCTCGGCGCCGTCTCCTTCATCTTCTTCCAGTTCACCCTGCTCTGGTTCATCTACCTCGGCGTGCTGCTAGCCGGCTGGGGGCCGGGTGGCAAACCGCCGGCTTGGAAATCTGGCGAAGCCGAGCCCTGGCCTACGCCAGCCGAAAAAGCAGCAACCGAATTAGAACAACCTTCAGATGAGGAGACGCCCCGGTAGGGGTGGAGCGTCTTCGAAGCTAAGCGGAACCCCTACCGGGGCGTCTCCTTTTCCCAAGGGGTTCGCCTCCCCGGAGATGTTCTTGCGGTAGGACCGCCAACCGCGGAAATTGCCGTTCCACTCGCTATCCGTCAGATCCGTGGCGCTCAGTGGCTTTGCTGGGTGCTCCAGGGGTGACATGTGGCCGCTCTCGAGCAGGCGGTCGTGGAGCTGGATGTCAGCGTCCAAGTCACGTTTGCCCGCATGGGTCAGGTAGCTGACCCGGGCGCAGCGGCCGGCTGAGATCTTGATCAGGTCCTCGATCGAGGCCGCCTGCTCCCGATCCTCGGGGCGGATCAGGGGGAGGTGCCAGTCGTTCCAGCCGAGCTCGGCTGGCTCCGAGTCGATCGTTGCGGTGCGCATGCTTTCGGCCACCAACCTGATCTCTGGCTGGGCGTCGGGATGGCAGCGCAGGTTCCAGAAGTTGTCCCACTCGGTCGCGGTGACGATCACCGTGTGCCACATGAAGGGCTCCAGCAGCCGGTTGGCGACCTGCTTGTGCACGTTCAGCCACTCGGCTGGCTGAGCACGGTTTCTGATCGCTTCTTCGACCTGACCCAGGACCTCGAGCAGGTCGTCGTCTGTCGAAATCGCATCCGGATCGGCAACCAGTCCGAGCACCCGGCGCACCGCGTCGTCGCGAGCGTGCAGCCACTCACGCTCCGCTGCGTCCAGCTTCTCGCCACTGAGCGCAGCGCCAGCCTGCATGCCCGGTTGATTCGAGCCGAACTCGATCGGGATGTACGGGTCCTCGAGCACCCGGCGCAGCTGCTTGGCGATCGGGATCGCACGCGAGCTGGCGGAGTTGCGGGAGAAGACGCGATGCGTGTTGAACTCGGCGAGGACGAAGCGCGGGAAGGTGGCCTCGAGCGTCGTCAGACGGTGGCCGGCGGGCGATTGCGAATCGGCGAGGACATTGGCGTCGAATCCCATAGTCGCTCAATCTTCCACTTCCGGCGGCGGAAAAGCCATCAGCTCGACCCGGTGGCCGCCCGGGGCGAGGGCCTTGGCGCGGGCGGCGCCCCAATGCTCGCGACCCGGCGTCACCTCGAAGCCGTGCCCCCGCAGGCGCTCGACCGTCTGCTCGAAGTCCTCGACGATGACCGCGGTATGGCCGCGCTGGGGGACGGTCGGCGACTCGTTGCGTTCAAGGTGAATCTGCGTGCCGTTGTGTTCGAGCCAGGTGAAGGTCGTGGCCAAGGCCGGCGGAGGGTCGACCCGACGAAAGCCAAGCAGCGTCCAGAACGCGACCGAGGGCTCGACGTCCTCCGGGGCGACCTCAAGCGTGACGTGTTGCAACATCGGTTGCGAGCCTATCCGGCAGTCCTATGTCGCCCGGCGACCGCTCTTCGAGGTGGACTCGATCGGCACGGAATACATGATCGCGACTGGTTCGCCGCCCAGGGCCTTGAAGAACTCCCCGGCGATCTCGTTTCCCACCAAGTGGGTGGCTCGGGCCTCATGCACGTTCAGCTCGTGGCCTTTCGCCCGCATGCCCTCGACGATCGCCGCGCCGGCCCCTAGGCCGCGCCGGTCGGGCAGGACGCAGATCGTCTCCACCAGGGCAATGCGTTCCTCGGAGGCGAAGGTGTTGTCTCCATCTCGCATGTGGACCATCGCGTAGCCGATCGGCGCCCCGTCGCTTTCCGCGATGCAGAGGAACGCATCCTCCTCCTCGAGCCACAGCCTGTAATTCGCGCGGCGGAGGTTCCAGGACTCATCGGGCGGTCGGACTTCGCCGAGGCGACCCGATACGCGGCTGTGATGTTCGACCAGCCGGAGCCAGAGCTCCTTGACGTCGTCGATGCGCTCCCGGCCACCGTAGGCAATCGTTATCTCCCCTGTCTCAGCCGACATCGACGACCCCCGTTGCGAGCTGGATCGCGCACTCGGCGAGCTGGTCGACCGCGTAGCCGCCCTCCTGCACGAAGCAGACCGGGAGCCCGGTTTCGGCCAGCAGGCTCCCGATTTGGGCGAAGAGGCTCGGGGGAAGCGCCCATTTCCCGTGCGGGTCCGCCTCGACGAGGTCGTATCCGAGCGAGACGACGATCGCCTGGACGGCTCGATCGGCGCACTCGCGAAGCAGCTGCTCGAGCATCGCGACGAACTCGGCGACCGTCGGCGGCGCAGCCGGCGATGTGAGCAGCTGCCCGCGCTCGAGCGGCTCGTTCCGGCGCCATGGGTACTCCGTCACCGCCGATGTGTGAATCGAGCCGTAGAGAACGTCGTCCAGCCGCTCCGCCATTGCCGAGGAGCCATCGCCGAAGTGGAAGTCCAGGTCGAGCAACGCCAGCGGGCTCCAGCCGGCGCGCCGCAGATTCTGGACCGCCACCATCGCGTTGTTGAGGTAGCAGTAGCCGCCGAGCCAGTCGGGGCCGGCGTGGTGGCCGGGTGGGCGGCAGGCCGCGTAGGCGATAGGGGCTCCTTGGAGCAGCAGTTGCGAGGCTTCGAGTGCGACCGCCGCGCCTTCATAGGCGATCTCGAACGCGCCCCGGAAGATCGGCATGTGGGGTCCCTCGCCGGGCCGGCAATAGCGCGGATCCATCGCGACCTCGCCCTCGCTTAGCTCGCTGCTGCGTTGCCTCAGCGATCGCAGATAGCCGGCGTCGTGGCAAGCGGCCAGGGCGGCGTCGACCGCTGGGGATAGCGACCCCCGGACGTGGTGGAAGGAGCAACGGCTGGATTCGAGGCCGGCCAGGATCTGGGCGGTGCGCGCACCACTCTCGTTGGACGGAACCCGACGGCCCTCGCGGTTGGTTATCCACGGCGTTCCCATGCCGTCGGCCCTCTGTTCGACCACGGACAGCATCAGGCGCTCGCGCCACCTCGCGAACGAGCCTCGGCGATGAAGGCGAAGCCGAATGGCTGTTTCGGCGAGCGCCCTCGCGCGCGCCGCAGATAGCGCTCCGCCAGCTCCTCCGGCCCGAGGTTCGAGACGAGCTCGAAGCCGCTGCGCTCGAGCAGCGCGCCCATCTCGTCCGGCTCGGCGCCGAAGCTGAGCGGCTCGCCCAGCTCCTCCACACGCCGGGCGATCTGCCTGGCGCCGTGCGCGTCGCTGGTGCCGTTCACAGCGCCGGCGGAGAAGTAGTCGAACAGGACGGCGCTGCCGGCACCGGACCCGCGCCGAATGTCGGCCAGCGTCTCGGTGAACGCGGAGGGCCGCAGGTACATCGTGACGCCGGACCAGATGAAGAACGTCCGGCGGCGTCCCTCGTAGCCGGCCTCGACAAGACGCTCGAACAGGTCGCGGTGGTCGCGGTCGACAGCGATGTAGCGAAGGCCGCTCGCGGAGGGGCCGTCGTAGCGTGCCAGGCGCCTGCGCTTGCGCTCCTGGATCGCCGGCATGTCGACCTCGAAGATCGCGGTGTCCTCGAACGCGGCAGCGAGCCTGTGTGCCCGCGTGTCGTATCCGGCGCCGAGGATCACCACCTGCGAGACGCCGGCGGCGATCTGGTCCCGCAGGAGGAGGTCCATGTGCTTGGTCCGCGCGGTCTCGAAGCAGTAACCGCCGGGGACCCGCCTGTCGAAGCGCCGGATCGCCCAGCGGGCGAGGCGGGGGTTGAGCAGCAGCAACCTGTAGGTGGGCGGCAGGAAGAGGCGCGCGAGGCGGTCCGGATTACGGCCCCGCGGATCGGGCTCGGTGGCTCCGACCGCGCGCCACATCGCCGCGCCCGCCGCGGTGCGGCTGGCCGGATCCCGTTTGTCTCTCCCATCTCCCATCTTTCGTGGCCGTTAGTCCCTGGCCGGATAGCCCGCATCGATCAGGATGCGGGCGACCGTTGTCTCGATCAGCCGGAAGGGCAACAGGCGCTTCAACATCAGTGGGACCCGGGCGTCGATGCCGAGCGCATAGCGAAGGCGGGGGTTGGGAGATTCGACCACTTTCAGCACGCGTCGCGCAACCGCGTCGGGGTCCAGGCCGCGACGGCTCACGTAGCCCCGGCTGCGTGTGACCATCCGTTCGATCGCCACCCCCTCGCGCCCGGCGAAGAGCAGCCGGTCGCTCGCTTCAGAGCCGGCGTGCATGGACGTTCTCACTCCGCCGGGCTCGATCAGCACGACCCGTATCCCCAACGGGGCGAGCTCGTGCCGGATCGCCTCCGAGAATCCCTCCAGGGCGTGCTTGGTCGCCGCATAGCCGGCGAGCAGAGGGAATCCGACGCGGCCGACGCGGCTCGAGATCTGTACGACAGTCGCCGGACTTGCCTTCCTCATGTGTGGGATCGCCAGTTGAGTAAGGCGCCAGGGGCCGATGAAGTTCGTCTCTATTCCCTCGCGGAGGGACTCTTCGCTGACCGTCTCGAAGAGGCCGTTGACAGTCACGCCTGCGTTGTTGACCAGCACCCGCAGCGGGCCATGCGCCGCGGCTTCCGCAAGCAGCGCCTCCGAACGGGCTCCGTCCCGCACGTCGAGCTCGCGCGGATGAAGCCGTCCCTCGCCGCGCGCCCCGGCCCCGGCCAGCTCCTCCCGGATTCGCCGCGAAGTGGCGAACGTCTCGTAGCCGGCCGCCGCCAGGGCGATCGCCGTGCGCAGCCCGATGCCTCTGCCGCTCCCGGTCACCACCGCGACGCCACGCCTCATTCGCCGGCCCTCGGGTGCAGCGGCCGAGGCCTCCCTGCGCCGCTTCCGGCCGGCTCCAGCCGTCGCTCGACGAAGGCGGGGAGCCACCAGTTCCAGCGGCCGAGGAGGACCATCGTGGCCGGGACCAGGGTGAGGCGGACTATGGTCGCGTCGAGCGCGACGGCGACCGCGCTGCCCAACCCGATCTCCTTGATCGAGGGCACGCTGGTCACCACGAAGACGGAGAAGACCACGACCATGATCAGCGCCGCGCTGCTGATCGTCGCCGCGCTGGCGCTGAGGCCCGCGGCGACAGCCCGGCTCGTGCTGTCACCCGACAGGTGGTGCTCGCGGATCCGCGACAGCAGAAACACCTCGTAGTCCATGGAAAGCCCAAACACCACGGCGAGAACGAGCGGCAGGGTGAGAGTGTCTATGTAGCCCGGAGATCGGAAGTCGAGCAGCCCGTCAAGCCATCCCCACTGGAACACGATCACGAGCACACCGTAGGCGGCGCCGACGGAGAGGAGGTTGAGGATCACCGACTTGACCGGAAGGACGATCGACCGCAGGAGGACGATCAGCACGATCAGGGAGAGCACCAGCACCACGCCGATTACGGACCACAGCGATCTCGCTATGTACCGCTCGCTGTCGAGCTGCGCGGCGGTCACGCCGCCGACGAGCACCTCGGCGTCGATACCCGTGTGCTGGGCGACCGCCGGCAGGCGGCGACGGAGTCGATCGACCATCGCCTTCGCGTCCTGGGACTCGGGATCGGCTGCCGGCGTCACTTCGATCAAGGCGGCCTGGCCGCCGGCGGCCAAACGCGGCCTGCCGACCAGCTCCGCCTGCCGGTCCTTGGCAACCGCCGCGCGTACACGGGCAGCTGCCGCCGTTCTCGCCGCGGCCGATCCCTCGGAGAACCGGATAAGGACCCGGGTCGTCGGGGCGCCGAGGCCGAGCTCGGTGGCGAGGCCGCTGCCTACACGCGCGGGGTCGTCGGCCGGCAGCTGCGCGAGGGCGCCGGTATGAGTGGTGAGCGTGGCGACCGGGAGGGCGAGGAGAAGCAGCAGCCCGCCACTCGAGATCGCGGTGAGAGCCGCGTGGCGCATCACCAGTGCTGACCACCACCGCCAGAACGGCTCTCCGCCCGGCCGAAGGATGCGTGAGGCGCGGGTGCGCAGCGAGTCGAGCCCGAGGAAGCGGTTTCTCCTCGCCAGTCGCTCTCCGGCCAGGGCGAGGACAGCCGGTACGACGGTGAGCGCCGCCAAGACCGAAATCGCCACGACGACTATCGCGCCGATTGCCATCGAACGGAGTGCGGTGTTGTCGACCACCATGAGCCCTGCGAGGGCGACGATCACGGTCATCCCGGAGAACCCCACCGAGCGACCGGACGTAGCCAGCGCGATCTCGCGGGCCGCGCCAGGGGCTTGGCCTCGGGCGGTCTCCTGCCGAAAGCGGGCTACCAGGAAGAGCGTGTAGTCGACCGACACCCCGATCCCGACCATCGAGGCGAGCGTCGTCACGTACACGGACATCTCCATGGCCTGCGCCAGGGCGAAGACGAGCGCTCCGGTGACCGTGATCGCGACGATGCCGACGGCGAAGGGAACCAGTGCCGCGGCGATCGAGCCGAAGACAGCCAGGAGGACGATCAGGATGAGCGGGAATCCGCTGCGCTCGGCCCTTGCGAGGTCGTCCCTGGCTTTGTCCTGCACGGCCGCGATGAGCGCTCCCTGTCCGACCAGATACACCTTGGCCGAATCGCCGCCGGCATTCCCGACGAGCGCCGAGTCGAGTTCGCTCGCGACATCGGTGGCGCGGTCTTCCCTGACATCGGTCGGTAGCGGCACCAGTAGAGCAAGACGGTCGCCCAACGGGCGCGCCGAGGCGAGGGGCGGCGAGACCGAACGTACCCGCGGGGTTTCCCTCGCAGCCCTCTCGACGCCCATCAATGCCTGGCGCAGCTCGCTGCTGGAGCCGCCGGGCTTGGTCACAATGAGGGCCGCCAGGTGGCTGTCTCGCGCGTCGGGATACGCAGCGGCGACCATCGACTCCGCGGCAGCGGAGTCGGAGCCGGGAGCTTCGAACCCGCCGCCGGTCAGCTCACCGGCCTGGCGCGAGGCAAAGGGAGCCGATGCCACAAGGACCCCGACCCATACGGTGAGAGTCACCCACGGATGACGCGCGGCGATTCGAGACATCGATCGCACCCTTGCCCCATCCCCTTCTGCCGCACCCTGGCTCCTCACCGTTACTGGATGTTGTGATGGTCAGGCCGGCGCCGGTCGAGCCAACCATGACTTATATAATCAACATAACTTCATTAAAAAGAAGTTAATTTCAGCACGTGTCCGCGACCACAGCTTCAACTGAGTAACTTATTGTATTACAGCGTGAAGATCTCCTCCGAAAGGCTAGATCAGCAGTGAGCTCAGGGCGGCCACGACAACGATCGCGGTCGACCAGATGACAGCCTCGGCGGTGATCTCCATGTCGAGGCCGTAGGCGTGGGCGACGACCATCGAGTTGATGCCGGAGGGCATCGCCGCCATCAACCGGTAGGCGGCCGGGAGGTCGATCAGCGGTGCTGCCAGCAGCATCAGCAGCGCCGGCACGAGGACGAGGCGCGAGCCGAGGGCCACCATCACCGGTTTGGTCAGCGGCGGCGGAATCGGCAGATCGCCGTGCTGGGCGTTCTCGGCCAGGGTCGCGCCGACGGCGAAGAAGCCGATCGGCAGGATCGCCACCAGGAGCGCCTGCGAGAGGTCGACCAGTACCTGCGGCGCCAGCACGTCGGGTGCCAGCAGGCCGGCGATCGCCGCATACAGCGGCGGGTTGCGGGTGAAGAAGGCGCGAACCCGCTCGCGCGGACCTTCGCCCGCCTTGGTGCCGAGTGCGGCGCCGACGGCGAAGGCGCCGAGCAGGAGACAGGGGCCGGTGACGAGCACGTCGTAGAGGACGGCGGTGGAGAGCTGGTCGCGGCCGAGCAGGGCCACAGTCAGCGGGTAGCCGAGGTAGCCGGTGTTGACGCTGAGGACCGTGCAGACGACCGCCCCGGTACGGGCTCGCGAGAGGTGCAGGACACGGCTCGACAGCAGGTAGGCGGTCAGCGCCCCCAGCGAGGAGGCGACGAGCCCCAGCAGCAGTCCGACCCCGTGGCTGACGTCGATGTGGCTGGAGGCGATGTTGAAGAAGATCACCGGCGGCAGCAGCAGGTAGAGCATCAGCGTCAGCGAGCGCCGCGCCGCCCCGGCTGCCGCCTGTGGCTTGCGTCGCTCGGCCCAGACGCCTACCGCCGTCGCGGCGGCAATGGTCGCGGCGGTCAGGAGGACGATCATTCGCGGCAGTCTGACTGCGTGCGGGGAGCGACGACCGGCTTAGAAGAGAGAGGCGCCCGCGTGCTGGGCGAAGTCCACCAACGGCTGCGGAATGATCCCGAAGAAGACCGTCGCGGCGGCGGCGAGCAGCGCCGGGCCGACGAGGTAGAGGCGGCGGCTGGCCTCGGGGTCGATCGGGTCGGCCTCCGGCGACGCACCCGCGATCGCCGGCGTTGCGGTTGCCGCGTCCTCGCCGGGTCGCATCCACATCGCCGCCACGACGCGCAGGTAGTAGGCGAGCGAGATCATCGTGCCGATGGCGATGAAGACGGCGAGCCAGGTGTAGTCGCCTTCGACCAGCGCCTCGATCAGGTAGAGCTTGCCGATGAAGCCGACGGTCGCAGGCAGCCCGGCCAGAGCCAGCATCGAGATCGTCAGCGGCCAGGCGAGCAGGGGCCGCTCGGCACCGAGCCCGCGCACGGCACGGATGTCGTCGCCGAAGGCGCTCTCGCGCTCGCGTGCGACGACGACCGAGAAGGCGGCCAGGTTCATGAAGAGGTAGCCGGCGAGGTAGAAGACGATCGCGTTGATCCCGGCCTCGCTGGCAACGACCAGGCCACCGAGGACGTAGCCGGCCTGGGCGACGCCGGAGTAGCCGAGCAGGCGCTTGAGCGAGCTCTGGCCGAGCGCGCCGACGTTGCCGACCACGATCGTCACCGCGGCGAGCACAGCGAGCGCCGGCTGCCAGTCGCCGGCCTCGCCGATCAGCGCCACGTCGAAGAAGCGGATGAAGACGGCGACGGCCGCCGCCTTGGTCGCCACCGCCATGAACGAGGTGATCGGCGTCGGCGCGCCCTCGTAGACGTCCGGCGTCCACTGGTGGAAGGGCGCGATCGAGGTCTTGAAGGCGAGGCCGACCGCGACCAGCGCAATCCCGACCAGGACCAGCGGATCGCCGAGCAGGCCGGCGTGGCCGATCCCGGCGGAGATGCCGAGGAAGTCGGTCGAGCCCGAGCCGCCGTAGAGGAAGGCCATGCCGTAGAGCAGCGTCGCCGAGCCGAGCGAGCCGACGATCAGGTACTTGAGGCCGGACTCGAGTGACTTCTCCCGCACCATGTTCGTCGCGCAGAGGATGTAGAGGGGAATCGAGAGGGTCTCGATCGCGACGAAGAAGCTGATCAGGTTCTGTGCCTGCGCGAGCAGGACCATGCCGAGCACCGAGCCGAGCAGCAGCGCGTGGTACTCGCCGGAGCCGGCCTGCTCGGCGGCCGGCTCGCGAAGCGAGAGCAGGACGGCAAAGGCGGCGGCGGCGATCGCGATCAGCGAGATCGAGATAGCCAGGTTGTCGAGCCGCAACGCCCCGGAGACGAGGCTCGTCGGGTCGTTCCAGTTCCAGATCAAGAGGCCGGCGGTCGTCGCGAGGGCGATCAGGGTCAGTCCGGGCGCGCTGCGCCGCAGCGGCTTGAAGACCGCGGTCAGCAGGACCACGCAGAGGGCAGCCGTCAGCGCGATCACCGGCGAGAGCGCTGCGTAGTCGATGTGGGGGGCGTTGAAGTTCATTGCTGGGCGGACACAAGTCGTCCGGCCAGGGCTGGACTCGGACAAGGGCTCCCGCCGCTCTTCACCGCTTTTTCCAGCTCCGCTACGGAATTTGCCGTCGCCCCGACATTGCAGGTCGAGGCCACCGTGCGAGCCGCCGAGACGTCGGTGCGCTTCAGGATCAGCTGCGGATATAGCGCGAGGCCGAGGATGCAGAGGACCAGCGGAGCGAGGACGAGACCGTCACGGAGGCCGATCTCACGCGACGGGACCGCGTTGTTCTGTTGTGATGCTGGGCGGTTGTGCATCGTGCGCTGGTAGAGGCGCAGCGCGTAGTAAGCCGACATCGCCACGCCCGATATCGCCACGAAGGCGAAGACGATCTTCGCCTGGAAGAGGCCGTTGAGGATGTAGAACTCGCCGATGAAGTTGGCCGAGCCGGGCATCGCCAGGGTCGCCAGGGTGACGATCAGGAAGAGCGCCGCCAGGACCGGGGCGCGCATCGCCATGCCGCCCATCTCGCGCAGGTCCTCGCTGCCGCTGCGCTCGGCGAGGATCGCGACGATGATGAAGAGCGGCGCGACGACGAGGCCGTGGTTGACCATCTGCAGCACTGCGCCGTCGGCGCCGTCGGCGCGCAGGGCGAAGATGCCGGCGGTGATGAAGCCGAGCTGGGCGACCGAGGAGTAGCCGCCGATCAGCCGCACGTTGGTCTGGGTGAAGGCCATTACCGAGCCGTAGAGGATCGAGGCGAGGGCGATTACCAGCACGACCTCCTGAAATTCGACCGTCGCGGCCGGGAAGAGCGGCAGCACGACCCGCAGGAAGCCGTAGGCGCCGACCTTGGCCAGCACCCCGGAGAAGACCGCGAGGACCGGCAGTGGCGCCGCCCGGTAGGCATCCGGCATCCAGCCGTGCAGGAGGAAGGCCGGCATCTTGACCAGGAACGCGGCGGCGAAGAACCAGAAGATCCAGCGCTGGCTGCCGTCGCCGATCGGATGCTTGGCCAGTTCGGCAATCGAGAAGGTGATCTGGCCTCCATCATGTGCGGCGATGATCGCCGTGGCGATCGCCCCGACCAGCATCAAGAGTGAACCGATCAGCGTGTAGACGATCATCTTCAGGGTTGCCGCCGCCGCGGTCGGGCCGCCCTCTCGGTCGCTGCCCCAGGCGCCGAAGAGGAAGTAGAAGGGGACCAGCATCAGGTCGAAGAAGAGGACGAAGAGCAGCAGGTCCTGGGCGACGAAGGCGCCCAGGGTGGCGGTCTCGCCGAGCAGCATCATCAGGAAGAAGAGGTGGGGCCGCTCCTGCTCGCGGAAGGCGGCGAAGGCCGTCCCGCCCAGCCAAACGACAGCCGTCAGCAGGACCAGGAAGACGTTGAGGCCATCGATGCCGAGGCTGTAGTCGACGCCGAGGCCGGGGATCCAGTTGACGTCGACGGTGTCCTGCAGGCCGGCGGCGCCGGCGTCGAAGCCGGCGAGCAGAGCGATCGCCAGCCCCAGCGTCACCGCCGCGCCCGCGGTCGCCCACCAGCCGGCGAACCGCTTGGGCAGAAAAAGGCCGACAAGGCCGAAGGCGAGCGGGGTCCAGAGCAGCGAGTTGATCATGAGCTGCTCAGCAAGAAGTAGAGGCCGAGCCCGGCGAAGCCGGCGATCAGCAGCAGCGCGTAGCTGCGCACGAAGCCGCTCTGCACGACGCGGACGATGCCGCCGGCGCCAGAGACGGTCTCCCTGGTGCCGGTGACGAGGCCGTCGACGACGAAGCGCTCGAAGGTGCTGTTGGCGAAGCGGCCAATGGCGAGCGCCGGGCGCACGATGAGGAAGTCGATCGCCTCGTCGAAATACCACTTGTTGACGGCGAGCAGGTAGACGGGGCGGAGACGCTGGCGGAAAAGCCCCGGCAGCTCCGGGCGGGCCACCCAGAACAGCCAGGCCAGACCGATGCTGGCGACCGAGATCACAGCGCCGATCGCGAGGCCGCGCCACTCGGCGCCCACCGTGGGATGGATCGTGCTCAGCGGCGAGTCGGCGAAGGCCGGCTCGAGGAAGCCGAAGAGGACGTTGTCGACACCCGGGACCTGGATCAGGCCGGCGAAGAGGGCGCCGAAGGCGAGCACCGCCATCGCCGCCGCCATCGGCCGCGACTGCTCGGCGATGTGGTGCTCGGCGCCGGGGAAGCCGACGTCGGCGTCCTCGAGCTCTTCGTTGGCCGGGTTGATCGGCGGGCCGTGGTAGAGCTCGCCCGTGTCGATCAGGTGCTGTGCCTCCTCGCAGGGCCTGCCCGGCAGGACGCGGAAGATCAGGCGGAAGGTGTAGAGCGCGGTGAGCAGGGCGCCGACGTAGCCGCCGATCGCCATCCAGGTGTACATACCGCCGCGCGCCTCGGCGTAGGCGAGGATCGAGTCCTTGGAGAAAAAGCCGGAGGTGAGCGGGAAGGCGGCCAGCGCCAGGCCGCCGATCACCAACATCAGCGAGGTGAACCGCATCGCCTTCCAGAAGCCGCTCATCCGGTCGATGTCCTGGCGGTTCGCCATCGCCGAGATGATCGAACCGGCGGTCATGAAGAGCAGCGCCTTGAAGAAGGCGTGGGTCATCAGGTGGAAGAGCCCCTGTGCGTAGGCGCCGATCGAGACGCCCATGATCATGTAGCCGATCTGGCTCATCGTCGAGTAGGCGATCGCCCGCTTCAGGTCGGTCATCGCGAGCGCGATCGTGCCGGCGACGAGCAGCGTCGCCAGGCCGACGAAGGCGCCGACGTCGGCGGCGGTGGGAGCGAGGTAGAAGAGGACGTGGGTGCGGGCGATCAGGTAGACGCCGGCGGTGACCATCGTCGCCGCGTGGATCAGCGAGGAGACCGGGGTCGGGCCCTCCATCGCGTCCGGCAGCCAGGTGTGGAAGGGGATCTGCGCCGACTTGGCAAAGGCGCCGACGAGCAGCAGCAGGCAGATCGCGGTCACCGTCCACCCACCCCGGTGGAAGACCTCCGGCGCGTGGGCGAAGACGGTCCCATATTCGAAGCTGCCCAGCTCGCGGAAGATCAGCAAGGCGGCGAGGACGAGGCCGATGTCGCCGACGACGTTGATCACGAACGCCTTCATCCCTGCCTTGGTCGCGGTCGTGCGCCGGTACCAGAAGCTGATCAGCGCGTAGGAGGCGAAGCCGACGAAGGCCCAGCCGACGATCAGGAGGACGAAGTTGCCGGCGAGGACCAGCAGCAGCATCGAGAAGACGAAGAAGTTGAGGTAGCTGAAGAAGCGGTGGTAGCCCTCGTCCGACTTCATGTAGCCGAACGAGTAGAGGTGGATCAGGGTCGAGACCCCGGTGACGACGAGCATCATGAAGACTGAGAGCTGGTCGACGTAGATGCCGAGCTTGATGTCGAGGCCGGCGGCGCTGGCGTAGTCCCATAGCGAGGAGGCGTGGTGGCGCGCCTCGGCGCCCTCACCGAGCAGGTTGACGAGGGCGGCAACCGCGCAGAGGAAGGCGAGGCCGACTGCTGCGGTGCCGACGATGCCGGCGACCCGTGCTGGGATCGTTCGGAAGCCGAGCGAGACGACGATCGAGCCGAGCAGCGGCAGCAGCAGGACCAGCCAGGCCCAGGTGGTGGCGCTCATCCGCGCAGCTCCCGCAGCTCATCGACGTCGAGCGGCAGCCTGCGGCGGAAGATCGCGACGATCAGGCCCAGCCCGACGACGACCTCGCAGGCGGCGACAACCATCACGACGATGGCGAAGACCTGTCCCTGCTGGTTGTCGACCATGCGGCTGAAGGCGACGAGGGCGAGGTTGCCGGCGTTCAGCATCAGCTCGAGGCAGAGCAGGATCACGACCGGGCTGCGGCGGATCAGGATGCCCATCGCGCCGACGGCGAAGAGGAGCGAAGAGAGGACGATGTACCACTCGATGTTCATGCGGACTCGCCTTCACGCCTGCGGCTGGCGAGGACGATGGCTCCGACAGCTGCAAGCAGAAGGAGGATCGAGCTTGCCTCGAAGGGCAGCAGGAACTTTTCGAGCAGGAGATAACCGATTCCGGCCGGGTCACCGAAGCCCGCCTTCACGTCGGGGCCGTCGGTACCCAGGGCCAGGAGAGAGGAGGCGAGGACGGCTATTGCCAGCTCGACGAAGATGGCGACGCCGAGGAGTGGGGCGATGAATTGCTGGCCGGGGATCGGCTCCCAGGCCGACTCCTCGCCGCCGCCGATATAGGCGACGACGAAGACGTAGAGGACCATCACCGCGCCGGCGTAGACGACGACCTGGGCGGCGGCGACGAAGGCCGCGCTGAGCAGCAGGAAGAGCACGGCCAGCGAGAAGAGGTGGACGATCAGCGCCAGCACGCTGTAGAAGGGGTTGCGCATGGCGACGACGCCGATCGCGCCACCGAGGGCGCCGATCGCCGCCAGGAAGAACAACACCGCTTCCACTACTCGCCCTCGGCTTTCAACGGCGTGCGCTCGAGCGGCTCGGCGAGCAGCATCTCCTTGGTGAAGATCAGGTTCTCGCGGTCGTAGTCGGCCATCTCGTAGTCGTGGCCCATCGTGATCGCGTCGAAGGGGCAGGCGATCTCGCAGTAGCCGCAGAAGATGCAGCGCGAGAGGTTGATCTCATAGACGGCGGCGTAGCGCTCGCCGGCGGAGACGCGCTCGCCGGGGATGTTCTCGGCGGCGACGACGCGGATGCAGTCGGCCGGGCAGGCGGCGGCGCAGAGCGAGCAGCCGACGCACTTCTCGAGGCCCGTGTCCTCGAACTTGTGGAGTTTGTGGCGGCCGCGGAAGCGCGGGTAGACGGGCGTCTTCTCCTCCGGGTACTGGATCGTCAGCGGCCCCTCGATCAGCCGTGCCATCGTCGTCTTCAGCCCGCGCAGCGTCTCGCCAAAGGCGCGGTAGGCGCCGCCGACCCCGCCCGGCTCCGGCCCGCGCTGGACCTCGACCACGCTGTCGTCCTTCAAGTAGGGGAACTGCTCGCTCATTGGAGAACCTCTCCCTGTTTCTCCTGAGATTGAGAGGCCGACCGAAGGGAGGCCGTCGAAGATCCCGGGGAAACACATAGAGCCGACCGCCGCCGGGAGAGCGCCTGCCTCGCTAGCCGCCTAGACGGCCCC
>DATHEA010000039.1:0-114109 GCA_035318745.1 Solirubrobacterales bacterium | reverse complement strand
GAGTTCGTCTTCCGCCACAACCGCCGCCGAACTCCGATGGCTGCCTTCCAGACGCTGCTGGGGCTCGGCACGGCGCACGAGCCGAGCACCTACGCAGAGATCACCGGCAGGGCTGCTGCCTGAGCGAACCGGATACTCATGAGCAGCGCTATTCGGCCGACTGAGGACGCCGCACCGCGCCGGTCCGCCGCCGTCAGGCGTGCGCGAGGAGTCAGGGAAAGGCCCTAAGCGCGGGAGATGTACTTGCCGCTATCGGTGTCGACCCGGATCGTCTCGCCCTCGTCGATGAAGAGAGGAACCTGCACGACCACGCCCGACTCCAGCGTGGCCGGCTTGGTGCCACCGCCCGAGGCCGTGTCGCCCTTCACCCCGGGGTCGGTCTGCGTCACCTTCATCTCAACTGCGCCGGCGACCTGCACGTCGCTCGCGGATTCGTCGACAAAGAGGACGTCGACCTCGTCGTTTGGCAGAACCCACCGCATCGACTCGCCGACGATCTCACTCGGGATCTCGATCTGCTCGTAGTCGTTGCTGTCCATGAAGACAGCCGCCTCGCCGGAGTCGTAGAGGTACTGCATCTTGCGCGACTCGGTGTGGACCGGCCTGAACTTCTCCCCCGCCCTGAACGTCTTGTCCTGCACCGAGCCGTCGTCGATCTTGCGCAGCTTGGTGCGCACGAACGCTCCGCCCTTGCCCGGCTTGACATGCTGGAACTCGAGGATCTTGAAGACGGATCCGTCGATTTCGATGTGACTGCCGTTCTTGAACTGGTTGGTCGAGATCACGGCCGCGAATCCTAGAGACCTCGGGATGGGGCTGGGGCGGCGGGCGCCAGCCTCTAATCTAGGTGTGCCTGGGAGATGAAGAGGACGCCGGGGACATTCGCTGCGATCGCCATCGCGATGCTTGCCATCGCGCCGCTTGCGACTGGCGAGGAACAGACGCGAGACAGCTATAAGGCGCAGGTCGAGCCGATCTGCGCGGCGAACCGGAGCGCCAACGAAAAGATCATGGCCGGCGCCAGGGATCGCGTCAACAAGGGCAAGCTCGTGCCGGCGGGTAAGCAGTTCGTCCGGGCCTCGGGCTCTGTCGCAGGGCTGATCAAACAGCTTGCGACGGTCCCCGCGCCTAGCGCCGACGAACGGCGGATCGAACACTGGCTCGGCTCGATACAGCTGCTCAAGCAACGACTGCGTGAAGTCGGCAAGTACTACAAAGCCGGCGAAAAGATCAAAGCGGCGCACACCTCGATCCTGGCCGAACGCGCCGGGCTCTCGGCCAACAACACCAGCATCGTCTTCCACTTCCACTACTGCCGCTTCAGCCACATCGGCGGCTGACCACCCCGGCCAGGCGGGCTCAGTCGTCCGCTTCCGCCGCGGTGCTCGTCGTCAAGCTCGAGGCGGCGCCGCCGGCGAGCACGCGGCGGACCACTCCCGGAAGAAGGATGCGGGCGACCGCGGCCAGCGCGTAGGGGCGCGGCACATAGCGCTCCGCCTTGCCGCGCAGGCCGGTCTCGACGATCGCCTCGGCGACCTTCTCCGGCTTGGAGACCGTCCAGCGGGTCAGTGCCCGCTCGCGCAGCTCGGTCGCCGGAAACCCCTCGGTCGCGATGAAGCCGGGCAGCACCATGCCGACGTGCACGCCGTGGGGGCGCTCCTCGGCGTAGAGGGCATCGGTCCAGCCGATCAGGGCGAACTTGCTGGCCGAGTAGGACCCGGTCCGCGCCCGCGCAACCCGGCCGGCGGTGCTGGCGACGTTGACGATCGCGCTCGGCCTCGAGGCCCGCAGCGCCGGCAGCAGCGCCTCGGTGAGGCGGGCGACGGCGTCGAAGTTGATCTCCATATGGCGGCGCACGTTCTCGTAGCCCTCCTCGCCGAAGGAACCACGCCAGGAGGCGCCGGCGTTGTTGACCAGCAGGTCGAGCCGGCCGCCGTGCCTCTCGGCGACATGGGCTCGCACCCGCTCCGGGGCATCCGGCTCGGTCAGGTCGACGGCGAGCCAGCTCGCCTCGCAGGGCAGCGCCTCGGCCAGCGACCGCAGCCGCTCCTCGCGGCGGGCGACCAGGATCAGCTCGGCTCCCGGCTCGCGGGCCAGCCGCTTCGCCGTCGCCTCGCCGATGCCGCTCGAGGCCCCCGTGACCAGATACGTCGTCGTCGCTTCGCTCATCGAGGGAAAACTATTCCAATTGCCTCGTTGCGGACAATTGTTCGACTCGACATACTGCTGCCTTCGCAATGCTCGAGATCCCTTCGCTGCTAGACAAACTGCTCCGCGCCGGCGCACCCTCCGGGCACGAGGGTCCTGCCGCATCCATCTGGCGGGACGAAGCCTCCTTCGCCACGCTCTCAGCCGACGGCCTCGGCTCCTCGATCGCCCGCATCGGCGAGGAGGCCCCGTTGCTTGCGGTGGTCGGCCATATCGATGAGATCGGCCTGGTAGTCACCCACATCGACGAGAAGGGCTTCCTCTGGTTCGCCCCGATCGGCGGCTGGGACCCGCAGATCCTGGTCGGCCAGCGGGTCGAGGTGCGCGGCCGCGACGGACTTGTGCCCGGCGTGGTCGGTCGCAAGCCGATCCACCTGCTCGATCCCGACCAGCGTAAGAAGGTGGTCGAGCTGAAAGGCCTCCACATCGACGTCGGCGCCATCGACCGCGACGAGGCGGCCGGGCTGATCCGTATCGGCGACCCGGTCGTGATCGCGGCGGAGCCCGTGCGTCTGGCCGGCGACCGCCTGGTCTCACGCGCGATGGACAACCGCATCGGCGCTTACGTCGCGCTGGAGGCACTGCGCCGCTGCCACAAGCGCGACTCGCTGAGCGGCAGCTTTGCCGCCATCGCCGCCGTCCAGGAGGAGATCGGCCTGTTCGGCGCGCGGACCTCAGCCTTCCAGGTTCGGCCGGACCTCGCCATCGCCATCGACGTCACCCACGCCACCGATGCTCCCGGCGTCGACGAGAAGGAGATCGGCAGCCATCCGCTCGGCTCCGGTCCGGCGATCGGTCGCGGCTCGACCCTCTCGCCGAAGGTTTTCGAGCTGCTGGTCGAGACCGCGGAGGAGGCGGGGATCGAGCACACGATCAGCGCCAGCGGTCGCGGCACCAGCACCGATGCCGACTCGATCCAGATCTCGCGCTCGGGAATTCCCACGGGACTGGTCTCGGTCCCGCTGCGCTACATGCACTCGCCGGTCGAGCTGTGCGACCTCGGCGACCTCGAGGCGACCGTCGAGCTGATCGCCGCCTTTGCCGCACGCCTGCAGGTCGGCCTCGACCTCAGTCGCTGAGCGACACCACCAACCGCATCAGTTGGCGCAGACCATGACCCGGTCTCGCCCCGCCGCCTTGGCGGAGTAGAGCGCCTCGTCGGCAAGGCCGACCAGCTGATCGGTGTCGAGGAGGCCTGGCTGTGAGACGGCAACGCCGACGCTGATCGTCACCGAGACGCCGACGGGACGGCGCTCCCGCACTGCTCGCCGCAGGCGCTCACCGATCTGGACTGCGTCAGCCTCGCTCGCTCCAGGCAGGACGACGAGAATCTCCTCGCCACCGACCCGGTAGATCGAGTCGCCGGCGCGCAGCACCGCGCGCATCGTGTAGGCGACGTCCTGGAGCACGGCGTCGCCGGCAGCATGCCCGAGCTGATCGTTGACCCGCTTGAAGTGGTCCAGGTCGCAGAGCAGCAATGCGTGCGAGAGGTTTTCCTCCTCGCTGACCGGATGTCCTTCGAGCTCGGAGAGACACTGCTCGAGCGCATTACGGTTGTAGAGCCCAGTCAGCGGGTCGAGCGTCGAGCGGCTCCTGTGGGCGCGGTCGGACTCGACCAGGGCGCCGGAGAGGATCACCGTGCTGAGCACCAAGGCGATCGCCGCGATCAGCTCTTGGTGGTAAGTGGATGCAGTGGCAGGATCGAGCCCAACGGTGCTGACCAGCAGGAGCGCGAGGATGTAGGCAGTACCAAACACCATGCCCCGCGGGGAGAAGCGAGCGCCGAGCGTCACTCCCGGCAGCGCGAACCACATCAGGACTGGGCTCCCGGCACCGCCCGTGGTGACCACGGCACTGGCAAGCAGCAGCGGCAGCATTCCCCAGGCCGCCGAGATCCACACGCCCGGATGCTTGCTCTCGCGCATGAAGCGGTCGGCGATCGCGAAGCCGGCGAGACCGGCAAGCAGCGGCGCGATCCACCACCATCCCACCTCGGTTCCGACCGATGCGAGCGTCACCGCAAGGATCGCGAAGCAAGCGAGCCGGTAGCGCCGCAGCCTGACCTCCATGTCGAGCAGGCGCTCGCGCCGTGCATCGTCGCGGATCGCCATCAGCGACTCTTTCGAGGGAGCCGCGGCGTCTGGACCGGCGCATTGGCTCGCCGGGTACTTGTGAATAGTCAGCCTCACCACATTCGCATCGACCCGCAACGGCGCAGACTTGAGGTTGCAGGAGGGCTGTCGCCTAGTCTTTTTGTCTGCAGCCGTGCTCAGGCAACGATTTGAAGTCCCTTGGGCAATCCGCTGAGGTTGCGGCAGCCTTGGTCGGTGACGACGACGAGATCCTCGATCCGCACACCCAGCTCGCCGGGCAGGTAGACGCCCGGCTCGATCGTCACCACTTCGCCTGCCGAGAGCACGTCCTCCGAGCGCGGCGAGACGCGTGGTGCCTCGTGCACCTCGAGTCCCACGCCATGGCCGAGGCCATGGCCGAAACGCTCGCCGTGGCCGGCCGCGCCGATCGTCTCACGGGCAACCGCGTCGAGCGACTCGCCACCGACCCCCGCGGCGACCGTGTCGAGCGCCGCTTCCTGCGCAGCCAGCACCGTCTCGTAGACCTCGCGGGCGTGCTCGCCCGGCTCACCGACGGCGAAGGTCCGGGTGCCGTCCGAGCAGTAACCGTCGAGCTTCGCCCCCATGTCGAAGACGACCAGCTCGCCGCTGCCGATCGGGCGCTCTCCCGGCTCGGCGTGCGGCAGCGCTCCGTTGGGCCCGGCGGCGACGATCGCCGGAAAGGAGGGGTCGCCACCCAGCTCGCGGATCCGTGCTTCCGCAGCGCGGGCAACCTCGCGCTCGGGACGCCCGGCGAGGCCGCGCTCGACGCTCCAGTTCCAGACCTCGTCGGCGAGCTCAGAGGCGGCGGCTATCGCTTTCAGCTCGGCGTCGTCCTTGACCCGGCGCAGCTTCTCGACCGAACCGCCCGCCGCGACTGCCTCGACACCCTGCGCCAGTTTTCCCCGCAGCCGCTCGAGCAGGCGAACCGAGACGTGGTCGTCCTCGAAGCCGACGCGGCCGGAGAGATGCGCGGCGATTCCCCCCAGCCAGTCGTCGCTGACCGTGATCGTCTCCCAGCCCTCGACCTCCGCCGCGGCTCGCTCGGTGTAGCGGAAGTCGGTCAGGAAGAGACGCGTCTCGGGGCCGCAGACGCAGGCGCCGTTGGTTCCCGTGAAGCCGGTCAGGTAACGGATGTTGACCAACTCGGTGACCAGCATCAGGTCGAGCTCGCGCTCGGCCAGCGAAGCTGCGAGGCGGTCGCCGCGGCCCTTCATGCGCCGGCAGAGACGTCCAGATGGCGCGCCAGGGTCGCAAGCGCGTCGCGGTAGCCGTCCGGTCCCTTGCCGGAGATCTTCTCCAGCACCAGTCCGTCGAACACCGACTCGCGGCGCCAATCCTGACGCGACTCGACATCGGAGAGGTGAACCTCGACCGCCGGCAGCCCGGTCAGCTCGAGCGCGTCGGCGATCGCGCGGCTGTAGTGGGTCCAGGCCCCGGCGTTGACGATGATCGAGTCGACCATCTCCGGCGCGCGGTGCAGGTATTCGGCGAACTCTCCCTCCGAGTTGGTCTGGAAGAAGAGCGTTTCGAGGCCGAGCTCACGTGCGGCACCCTGGATTTTCATCTCCAGCTCGCTCAGCGAGAGCCCACCGTAGATCCCGGGGTCGCGCCTCTCGAGCACGTTGAAATTGACTCCGTGCAGGACGGCGACGCGGTTGTGAGCGGAGGTCATCGTTCGTAAAGCTCCTTCACAGCGGCCTCGACCTTAGCCGGATCGAGTACCTCTCCCACCCGCGGCGCACCAGGCGCGGATAGGAGTACGAAGCCGACGCCTGCAGCGGTCCGCTTCTTGTCGCGCTGCAGAGCGCCGAGGATCGCCTCGGCGCCAATCGCGGAGTCGAGCGCAACTGGCAGTCCATGCCGATCGAGCAGCTCCTCGACCTCCGCACGCAGCTCCGGCGCCTCGGAGAGCCGCAAGGAAGCGAGCAGCCCCAAGCCGACCGCCTCGCCGTGGCGGTAGCGCGAGTAGCCGCTCGCCGCCTCGATCGCGTGCCCGACCGTGTGGCCAAGGTTGAGCGTGTGCCGCAATCCTGCGTCGCGCTCATCTGCGGCGACGACCTCGCACTTGTAGCGGGCGCAGGCGAAGACGACATCGTCGAGCTCCGTCCCGTCGAGGGGCGCGATCGCGCGTACGCGCTCCCAGAGCACCCCGCCGGCAAGCAGGCCCGTCTTCAATACCTCGACAAAGCCGGCGGCCAACTCCTCGGCGGACAGGCTCACAAGCGTCTCGGTGTCGGCGATCACCGCGGCGGGAAGATGGTAGGCGCCGGCGTAGTTCTTGCCCTCGGGCAGGTCGACACCGGTCTTGCCACCGTAGGCGGAGTCGACCTGAGCGACCAGAGTCGTCGGCACCTGGACTACGGGGACGCCGCGCTGATAGGTATGAGCGCAGAATCCCGCCAGGTCGCCGACCACTCCACCACCCAGCGCGACGACGTGGTCCTCGCGGGTCATCCCGGCCCGGGCCAACTCGCTCAAGACCCGCTCCGCTTCGGCCATCGTCTTCGCGGTCTCTCCGGGAGAGATTTCGACTCGTACCCCCAACGGCTCGAGGCGATCTGCATAGAGCACCCCGACAGCGGTGTCGGTGACGCAGAAGCGCCGGCCGGCAAGCGGCCACCAGTCGATTGCGAGCAGACCCCGACCGACGAAGACCGGGTACTCGCCCGAGGCGCTTGCCGCCCAGAGCAGCTTCGTGTCCGCGGGTAGGTCGGCAAGCGCCTGGATCGACGGCAGCGCCCGGGCGACCAGGCCGCGATCCCCCTGCGGAACGATCGCGTCGGCGAGCTCCTCGTACAGCGGTAGGCGCACGTCGAGCAGCTCGGCTACGTCCGCGGCACTACGCGCCAGCGGTCGATCGCTGCCGGCGATCCGCGACCAGGCCTCCCGGGCGTCGATCTGTAGCCAGACGACGGTGTGGCGGTCGAGAGCCTGGCGAATGCGCTCCGAGAGCACGCTGCCACCACCCAGAGCGATCGCGCCGCCGTCCGCCTGCTCGAGCAGGGCGCCGACTACCTCCGCCTCGCGCGCTCGGAATCCCTCCTCGCCATGACGCTCGAAGGCCCGGTCTATCCGCATCCCGAGGTCGGCTTCCATCAGGTCGTCGATCTCGGTGGGCTCCAGGCCGGCTGCGCGCGCAGCGGCAAGCGCGGTCGACTTGCCCGCGCCCATGAAGCCGATAAAGACGATCGCGGATCGGCTCACGCCGTCACCCGCGGAAGTCGATGCGCTTCTTGTAGGCGTCGACGGCCGCATGAACGTCGTCGATATGGTCGCCGCCGAACTTTTCGCGGTAGCAACGGGCGAGGACCAGGCAGACCATCGCCTCGGCGACCACGGCAGCGGCAGGAACGACGGTCGAGTCGGTGCGCTCGCGCAGCGCCTGCGCCGGCTCCTTGGTCTCGGTGTCGACCGAGCGCAGCGGCTTGGTCAGGGTCGAGATCGGCTTGATCGCCGCCCGCACCGAGAGCGGCAGGCCATTGGTCATGCCACCCTCGAGGCCGCCGGCGTGGTTGGTCTCGCGGTGGTAGCCGCGATCCTGCGACCAGAAGATCTCGTCATGCGCCTCCGAGCCGGGGCGGCCGGCGACGTCCCAGGCTTCGCCGATCGCGACGCCCTTGACCGACTGGATCGAGGCGACGGCGCCGGCGAGCCGGCCGTCCAGCCGCTCCTCCCAGGAGATGTGGGAGCCGAGGCCAGGGACGAGTCCGAAGGCCCGCACCTCGAAGCTGCCGCCGAGGCTCTCGTTGGCCTTGCGTAAGCGGTTGATCTCCTCGACCATCGCCGCGCTCGCCTCGGGATCGAGGCAGCGCACCGGATCCTCGTCGACGCCGGAGAAGTCCTCGGCGCCGAGGTCGGGACGCTCAGGCGCCTTGACCGAGGCGATCTGGGTGACGTGGCTGTGCACGCTCACCCCCAGCGCCGTGAGCAGGCCGCGGGCGAGCGAGCCGGCCGCCACACGGGCCGCCGTCTCGCGGGCACTGGCCCGCTCCAAGACGTTGCGGATGTCGCTGTGGCCGTACTTCTGGGAGCCGACCAGGTCGGCATGCCCGGGGCGCGGCAGGTGGACGGCTTCCGACTCGAAGCCCTCGACCGGCCAGGGGTTCATCCGCTCCTCCCAGTTGGCGTAGTCGCGGTTGGCGACCAGGAGCGCGATCGGGCTGCCCAGGGTGCGACCGTGGCGGACGCCGGAGCGCACCTCGGCCGAATCGGTCTCGATCTTCATCCGCCCGCCGCGCCCGTGACCGAGCTGGCGCCGCGCCATGTCGCGGTCGAGCGCCCCGCGCTCGAGCTCCAGGCCCGCCGGCATGCCCTCGACGATCGCGACCAGGCCGGGACCGTGCGACTCGCCTGCGGTGGTGAATCTGAAACGCGTGCTCATCGCCGCCTAGGCTATCTGCGCGCCGCGGCTCGCATCGCTTCGAGCGACGGCTCGCGCCCGGTCCAGATTCGCAGCGAACGGGCGCCCTGGCGCACGAGGACCTCGATTCCGTCGACCAGGGTCGCCCCCGCCGCCTCAGCCGCTGCCAGCAGTGGGCTCTGCTGCTCGCCGTAGACGAGGTCGACGACGATCTGGCCCGGGGCGAAGCCGGCCGGGTCGAGCGGCAATTCGGCGAACGGATCCTCGCCATCCAGCCCCGCCGCGCTGGTGTTGACGATCAACTCGTAGGCGCCCTGGTCGGGCGTCGCCGCCGGGGCCCCACCGAGCTCGGCGCAGAGATGCTCGGCACGCAGCGCGGTGCGATTCCAGACCGCCACCTCGGCCCCCTCGCGAACCAGCGCCCAGACAGCGGCCCGGGCGGCGCCCCCGGCTCCCAGCACGAGTGAGCATTTACCGGCAACCGGCACCGGCAGAGCATCCATCAGGCCCTGCGCGTCGGTGTTGTCGGCGCGGATCTCCCCGGCCTCGAAGCTGAGCGTGTTCGCCGCGCCGATCTCACGTGCGGTCTCGGAGAGCGAGTCGGCCAGCGAGAGCGCCGCCCCCTTGTGGGGGACGGTGACGTTGGCGCCGACGAACCCTTCGCCGCGCATCTTCCGCACCCGGGGCTCGAACTCGTCCGGCGCCAGGTCGATCGCCCCGTAGGTCCACTCGCTTGCGAGGCCGAGCTCGGCCAGCGCCGCGTTGTGCATGGCCGGCGAGCGCGAGTGGCCTACGGGGTGGCCGAGGACGGCGAGTCGCTTCATTCGCCGCAGGTGTCGGGCGATTCCCCGCCCGCTGCTTCGCGCGCTTCGTTGTAGCGGGCAACGTCTTCTTCGAACTGAGCCGCGGTCGACGAAAACGAGTCTTCCCCGCAGGTGCCTGGCTTGACCACGTAGTAGAGGTAGTCGACCTTGGCTGGATGGGCCGCGGCTTCGAGCGAGGCGAGGCCGGGGTTTCCGATCGGTCCGGGCGGCAACCCGGTGTGGAGGCGGGTGTTGTAGGGCGATTCGACCGCGAGTTCGGATTCGGTCAGCGGCTGGTCGTAGTTGCCCGTGGCGAAGCGGATCGTCGCGTCGATACCGAGCGGCATCCCTTCGTGCAGGCGGTTGTAGATGACGGCGGCGATCAGCGGCCGCTCCTTCTCCAGCAGGGCCTCGCGCTCGACCATCGAGGCGATCGTCACCACGTCGCCCGTGGTCAGGTTCTTGGTGCGCGCATAGCTCATGTCCACGCCCTCGATGCGGCGCTTGAAGTCCTGCAGCTGCAGCTGGACGAGGTCGGCCGCGGGCGCCCGCCTCTCCAGTTCGAAGGTGTCCGGGAAGAGGAAGCCTTCGTGTCCCTCGCTGGCCTTCATGTAGCTGCCGGTCAGGCCCACTTCCTTGGCGACCTGCGCGGTCTGCTCGCGGCTGTAGCCCTCCGGGATCGTCACCGTGATCGTCTTCGAGACGACGGGCGGCGGCGGGGCAGGGTTGTGGAAGTGGCGGTAGGCGATGGCAGCGGCCGCTCCACCGAGCGCCAGCACCGCGAGAAGGGCGAAAAGGGCCGCGCGCCAGCGGCGCTTCACCGTTCCGGCTCGCCGATCCTCGCGCTCCTGCCGGCGACGCTCCCGCTCGGCGACCGCGTTGTCGTCCCCAAACCAGTCGTCAGTCATCGTCCTCGGCGCCTTCGATCGCGGCCTGTCCGGCGAGGTACGCCTGCAGCAGGTGCGCCGCAGCCAGCGAGTCCGGCGCCGCAGCCGCGCCTTCGCGCTTGCTCGCCTCGGCCATCCGCGTCGTCAGCCGCTCGTCGTAGGTCTCGACCGGGACGTCGAGCAGCGCTTCCAGTTCGACACAGAAGCTGCGGGTCAGGGCAGCCTGAGATCCCTCCTCGCCGCTCAGGTGCAAGGGCAGGCCGACGACGACCCGCTCGACCTCGTGCTTGGCGACCAGCTCGACCACCGAGCGCGGCTCGGCGGGCTCGATCACCGGCAACGGCGTCGCCAGGGTGCCGCTCGGGTCGGAGATCGCGCAGCCGATCCGCGCCGTGCCGTAGTCGAGGGCGAGCACGCGCACTATCCGAGCGCCCTCATCCGAGCTCCCGCTCGATTGCCTGCTTGGCGACCTCGAGTGCCTCGCCGAGCTTGGTGGCGTCCTTGCCACCTGCCTGAGCCATCTCCTCGCGGCCGCCGCCTCCTCCGCCGACGAGGGGCGCTGCCTCGCGCACGACCGTCGCCGCCGAGACGCCGCGTCCAACCGCGCCCTTGGAGACGAGGACGACCAGGCCGACCTTGTCCCCCTCGACGCCGCCGAGAGCGATCGCCGACTCGCCGCCGAGCTTCGACTGCATCCGGTTGGCGAGTTCGAGCAGCTGCCTCTGGTCGGCAATCGGCGCTTGGGCGGCGACAACGCTTACTTCGCCGACTCTGTCGGCGAAGGCGACCAAGCGCTCGGCCTCATCGCCCAGCAACTGCTTGGCGGCCTGCTTAGCGCCCTCGCCCGCCTCGCGCAGTCGCTCCGCAGCCCGGCGGGCGCCGGTCAGCGGGTCCTGAGGGGAGTCGAGCAGCTCGCCGACTTCGCGCAGCTGCTCCTCGCTGCGACGGAACCAATCGATTGCCGCAGGACCGGTCAGTGCCTCGATCCTCCTCACGTTGGCTGCGCTGGAGCCCTCCGAGACGATCTTGAAGATGCCGACCTCGGCCGTGTTGGCGACGTGGGTGCCGCCGCAGAGCTCGCGCGACACGTCGTCGACCTCGACCACCCGTACCCACTCGCCGTATTTCTCGCCGAACAACGCCATCGCGCCGATCTTTTCGGCCTCGGCCCGGTCCATCTCCAGCCAGCGCACCGGCCGGCTCGCCTTGATCCAACCGTTGACCCGCTCCTCGATCGCGGCGAGATCCTCGGCTCCGAGCCCCTGTCCGTGGTTGAAGTCGAAGCGCAGCTTGTCTGGGCGCACGGCGGAGCCCGCCTGGCGCACGTGATCGCCGAGTCGCTCGCGCAGCGCCGCGTGCAGGAGGTGGGTTGCGGTGTGGTTGCGCATCGTCGCGTGCCGGGCTTCATGGTCGACCAGCGCCTCGACGGCGACGCCAGACGCAACCGAGCCGTTGCCGGCCTCGACCTCCAGCGCCTGGTCTTCGCCGAGCCGGTAGACGTCGACCACACGGGCCTCCCCCCCGTCCCAGCGCAGCACGCCCGTGTCGGCGACCTGGCCGCCGCCCTCGGCGTAGAAGGGACTCTCCTCGAGCTTGACCAGCGCCCGACCGTCGTCGGCAGCGACTGCAGCCAAGCCGGTCGTCGCCCTGAGCGTCTCGTAGCCGACGAAGCGGGTCGGCGGTGCCTCCCCAGCGAAGGCGATCACCTTCTCGTGGCGGTCCTCGGAGCCGTGCGCGGTAGCGGAGCCGACCCGGGCGCGCTGGCGCTGCTCCTCCATCAGCTCCTCGAAGCCGCCGTCGTCGACCGAGAGGCCTTGCTCGGCGAGCAGCTCCTTGGTCAGGTCGTAGGGGAAGCCGTAGGTGTCGTGCAGCTTGAAGGCCTCGGCGGCGTCGATCCAGGAGGTGCTCGACTCGCGGGCCTCGGCGATCAGGCGCTCGAGCAGCTCGCTGCCACGCTCCAGGGTGCGGCCGAAGCTCTCCTCCTCGTCACCGACCCAGCGGGCGATCGTCTCCCGCTCCGCCGCCAGCTCCGGGTAGGCGCCGGCCATGATCTCGACCGTGCGCTCGGCGAAGCGGCCCAGCCAGGGGGCCTCCAGGCCCAAAGTGCGGCCTTGCTGGATCGCCCGTCGCATGATCCGCCGCAGGACGTAGCCGCGGTCCTCGTTGGAGGGGACGACCCCGTCGGCGATCAGGAAGGCGGCGCCACGCGAGTGGTCGGCGACGATCCGCATCGCCCTCCTCACCGCCCCGCCCTCGGTGTAGGAGCGCCCGGACAGCTCCTCGGCGAGGTCGATCAGCGGCCGGACCAGATCGGTCTCGAAGACCGAGGGGACGTCCTGGAGGATCGCCGCCATCCGGTCGAGGCCCAAGCCGGTGTCGATGTTGCGCATCGGCAGCTCGGTGAGTGCTCCCTCAGCGGAGAGGTCGTAGGTCATGAAGACGTGGTTCCAGAACTCGAGGAAGCGGTCGGTGTCATCGCCGGGTCGCTCGCCGGCAGCGCCGAAATCCTCGCCGCGGTCGAGATAGAGCTCTGAGCAAGGGCCGCAGGGGCCGGTCGGCCCCGCCTGCCAGAAGTTGTCCTCGCGGCCGAGCAGGACGATCCGTTCCTCGGGCATGCCGACGCCCTTCCAGATCTCGATCGCCTCCTCGTCAGGCCCGAGGCCGAGTTCCTCGTCACCGCCGAAGACGGTCGCCCAGATCCGCTCCGGGTCCATCCCGAACCCCTCCGTTGCCAGCTCCCAGCCCCAGGGGATCGACTCCGCCTTGAAGTAGTCGCCAAAGCTCCAGTTGCCGAGCATCTCGAAGAAGGTGAGGTGGCGGGCGGTGTTGCCAACCTCCTCGATGTCGGTCGTGCGGAAACATTTCTGCACGTCGACAAGCCGCGGCGCTGGTGGCTTCTCGCGTCCCAGGAAATAGGGCTTGAAAGGCTGCATCCCCGCGGTCGTGAGCAGCACCGAGGGGTCGTGTACGGAAGGAACCAGCGACGCCGAGGGCACGATCCGGTGGCCCCGCTCCTCGAAGAAGGACAGATAGGTGTTGCGGATCTCCTCGGCTTTCATCGGCAACGAAGCCTAAGTGACGAGCACTGACATCCGGACCGCCGCTCCGTTGAAGCGACGTATGGACATCGCCGTAACCTTCAGTGAATGCATTCGCATGCCGAAATGGGTCCGGCATGAGTTCGGACGAGCGCCTTGCGCTGCGCGCCTCCCGGGGAGACGAGCGTGCTTTCGCGGAGATCTACGAGCGCTACCACCCGGGCCTCTACCGCTTTTGCCTGGCGATGGTCGGCAACCCTCACGACGCCTACGACACGCTTCAAAACACGATGGTCAAGGTGCTGCGGAGCCTGCCCGGCGAGGAGCGGGAGATCCGCCTGAAGCCCTGGCTGTACCGAATCGCCCGCAACGAGTCGGTCGAAACCCTGCGCAAGCGCCGCGACAATGCCGAGCTGGAGCAGCACGAACCCGCCATTGGCGGCGTCACCGAGACAGCGGAAGCACGCGAGCGTCTGCGAACCCTGCTCTCCGACCTCGAGCAGCTGCCGGAGCGCCAACGCGCGGCCCTGGTCATGCGCGAGCTCTCGGGCCTCGACTTCGATCAGATCGGGGCGGCGTTCGGCACCTCGGCCGCGGTCGCGCGGCAAACCCTCTACGAGGCACGGCTCAGCCTGCGCCAGCTGGAAGCGGGACGTGAAATGCTCTGCACCGAGGTGACGCGAGCGCTCTCCGACGCCGACGGGCGGGTGTCGCGGCGCCGCGACATCCGCGCCCACCTGCGCGACTGCGCGGACTGCCGGGCGTTCCGCGACGGTATCGCCAAACGCCACGAGGACCTGGCCGGGCTGACGCCCCTGCCGCTTGCTGCCTCCGCCGGCCTCCTGCACGGCCTCCTGGGTGAGGCCGCCGGAGCTGGCGCAGGCGTGGCAGGCGGTGGCGGAGTGGCGGGCGGGGTCGGGGCCGGCAAAGCCGTCGCCACGTCGGCAATCGCCAAGTCTGCGGCAACCGTCGCGGCGGTGGCCGTGATCGGCGCGTCTGCCGCCGGCCGAAGCGGTCTGATCGACCTCCCGGTCGTGAGCAACGGCGGGCATGCCGCCGTGCAGAGCGGAACCCAACCACACAGCGCGCCCGGTGAAGACAAGTCAGCCGCCCCCGACCGTAGCGCCTCGACTACCACCCACGTTGGCGGCAGGCCAGTGGTTGACGGTGCGTCTCAGGCAGGTGGGCGGGACACGAAGAACGATGGCGAAAGCCGCGGCGCAAAGGACCAAACCGCCTCCGGGGACAGCCCGTCCGGCTCCCAGAGAGGCTTCAGCCCACCGGGCGGTGGCTACGGCCGCTCCGCCTCCGATCGGCATGATCGTCCCGAACAGCTCCCCGAAGCCGCCTCCCATGGGCAGCAGACCGCTCAGTCCCACAAGCCCTCCCATGCCGCCTCCCCGCCCGGTCACGGCGGATCGGGGGGCAATCACGGCAAGCCTTCGCCAGGAGGAGGTGCAGCACCTGCCAAGCCGGCGCCACAGGCCAAGGTCCCGCCGGCGGCTCACACGACTCCACCCTCACGACACCCAGCCGAAGTCCCCGCTGAAGCCGACAGCGGGACCGCGAATCCAGAGCCGGACGCCACGCCGCCGGGCCGCGAACGCTGAGCGCTGGATATCCGTCCGCGCCGTGCCGGGCTTCGCCGGTCTCGCCTGACAACCGCCGGCGGGCCGCGTTTCATGCGCGACAAGCCCTGGCCACCCGCGCCGCAGGGACAAGCACATGCAAGGAGGCACGATGAAGACCATGCTGAAGATTGCGCTCGTTACCGCAGCACTCGCGCTGGCCTGCGGCAGCGCCGCGCTCGCCGCCGGCAAGCCCGAAGGGCCGCCGCCACATGGGAAAGGTGCGGCCAACGGCAAAGGTCCCACTTACACCCCCAGCGAACCGACGCCCGGGCCCAAGGCCGGCCTTCCCGCCAAGGCAAAGGCCTACGGTCGCTACTGCCAGGGAGAAAGCAAGCAGCACGTCAAGGGTGAGAAAGGCACGGCGTTCTCACGTTGCGTGAACAACATGGCCCAGGCCGCTAGCCACGACGGCATGGCCCCCGGCAGGGTCTGCAAGGGAGAAAGCAAGAAGCACGTCAAAGGTGAGAAGGGCACGGCGTTCTCACGCTGTGTCAAAGCCGTCGTCGCGCTCCGCCATAAAGAACACGAAGAAGAAAAGGAAAGCGTTTAGTGCTAAACGATCGTGCCGTGACCGACGATCGCCTCCCCGGCGAGCAGCACAGCAGCCTGCCCCGGGGAGGCGGCATCGAACGATTCGCCGAGCTCCACCTGGAGCACGGGGTGGCGCCCGGGTCCCCCGCCTGAGACAGACGCCGGAATCCGAGTGGCGTGGGAGCGCAGCTTGACTGCGTCGATGCGCCTGCCGTCGCGGTGCAGGACAGCGTCACGTATGCCCACGCGCCTCGTCGCCAGTTCGGCGCGCGGGCCGACGGTGACCGTGTTCGCGCCGGCATCGGTTGCCAGCACGTAGAGAGGCTCCGGCGCCGATACACCGATCCCGCGCCGCTGCCCGACGGTGAAGTTGTGGTGGCCGCGATGGCGCCCGATCGCTCGCCCGGACGGGTCCAGGACCGCGCCTTCGCGCTCTCCAAGGCCGGCGTGCCGGCGCAGGAATCTCTCCTTGCCCTGGCCGGCCAGGAAGCAGAGGTCTTGGCTCTCGGGCTTCTTGGCGACGGAGAGGCCGTGGCGGGCGGCGATCTCGCGCACCTCGGGCTTGCTCAGGTCGGTCAACGGGAAGCGCAGGCGGTCGAGCATCGCCGGCGGCAGGGCGGCGAGCATGTAGCTCTGGTCCTTGTCGCGATCGGATGCCGCAGCCAGCAAGGGGCCGTCGTCGTCCTCGACGATCCGCGCGTAGTGACCGGTAACGAGGTAGTCGGCACCGAGGCGGTCGGCGAGGTCGACCATCGCCGCAATTCGCACCTCGCCATTGCAGACGATGCAGGGGTTCGGGGTGGCCCCCGCTCCGTATCCGTCGAGGAAGGCGCCGACGACACGCCGGCGGAATTCCTCCTCGAGGTCGAGAGTGAAGTGTGGGATGCCGAGCGAGTGCGCCACGGCTCTGGCGCCGAGGACCGCCTCTGGCGAGCAGCAGGCCTTTGCTCCGTCGGTTTCGGGATCGGCCCAGAGCTTCAAGGTGACGGCAAGCACCTCGGCCCCCCGCTCGCGTTCCAGGAGGGCGGCGACGGCGCTGTCGACGCCGCCAGACATGGCGATCAGGACACGACCGCCGCGCGGCGCGGCCAGCGTCTTCGACGACGCGGCGGCGCTCGCGAGCGCCCGGTGCAGGGCGTCGGCCGCGAGTTGCGCGGCGTGACGCTTGGCCGGAGTCAGCCCCCCAACCGCCTCGTCGACCTCGTCGACTCCGATCCGCGCTGCCTCGATTACAGGCTCCCCATCGACCAGCTCGGCGGCAGCCGCGGTCGCCGCCCTCGTCGCCCCACACCCCTCGGCGTCGAAGCTCACCCGGGCCACGCGCCCGTCCTCGATCAGCAGCGATACCCGGGAGAGATCCCCACACGCAGCCCCCCCGGCAGCACCAATGGACCCGCCATCGAGCGACGGCCCAAGCCGCGCTTCGTCGCGCAGGTAGTGCTCGAAAAGCTCTCGGCTCATGCCCCACAGCGTAGAGCCGTGCGTAAATCCCGCAGCAATGGGCATGTCGAGCCACGCCAAGAAAAGAGGCTCCAACCCGCCGTTGCCGCCCCTGGCTTTGATCCCTTGAAGAAAAGGGTGGGCGCCTCCTCCGGATCCCACAGGACCAAGAGAGATCGGCCCCCGCGCCGTTTGTGTTGGGTCAAACGGTGGGACGGCTCTCGCACGGGCTCGAGCCTCGGCTCAACCGTACCACCGCGCGGGCTTGCCGGCGACTGGAGATCGGTCCAGGGAGAAAGTCCGGACCTCTTCAGTCCAGGTTGGAGAGCAGGAACTCGGCCTCGCTCCAATCCTCGCCCCTGACCCGCAGGGCGATGTCGCCGCGGCCGAAGCGATCGATCGGCCAGTCGGCGGTGAGAACGGCCTCGATTCCCGCCTCTTCCAGCGCCTGGTGCCAGGCCCGCGCCGTGCGCACGTCGCCGAAGTCGCGCACGACCTCCCAGGAGTCGAAGGCCGGATCGTCGACCTGCACGGGCGTCTTCCCCGGACCGGGCTGGCGGCCTCGACGGGCAAATCGAAAGCGATCGAGGAGGCTCATGGCCATATCTTGACCGCTCTTCTCAGCGAGGGAACCGATCCAGGCTCAGTGCCCGGCCAGACCGCGGCGATGCAGGGCGATGCCCAGCTCTTTCAGCTGCATCTCCCCGACAGGAGCGGGCGCGCCGGTCAGCGCGTCGGCGCCCGAGGCGGTCTTCGGAAAGGCGATCACGTCGCGGATCGAATCGGCGTCGGCGAGGCGCTGCACGATCCGGTCGAGCCCATAGGCAATGCCGCCGTGCGGTGGCGCGCCGTAGCGCAGCGCCTCGAGCAGAAAGCCAAAGCGGGCCTCGGCTTCCTCGGCATCGATTCCAAGTACGGCGAAGACCTTCTCCTGTACGTCGGCGCGATGGATGCGGATCGAGCCGCCGCCCATCTCCTGGCCGTTCCAGACCAGGTCGTAGGCCAGCGCGCGAGCGCTGCCGGGATCGCTGGGGTCGAACTCGCCCGCGGGCGCCGTGAACGGATGGTGCAGCGGGTCCCAGCGCTCCTCGCCGGGGCTCTGCTCGAGCAGTGGCCAGTCAACGACCCAGACCAGCCGGTGGGCGTCGGGGGGAATCAGATCGAAGCGCTCGGCAAGGTCGACGCGCAGCTGTCCCAGGACGGCGTCGGTGACACGGCGCCGATCGGCGACCAGCAGCAGCAGGTCGCCGTCCTCGGCGCCAAGGCGCCGGTTGAGGTCGACCAACTCGCCCTCGGAGAGGAACTTGGCGGTTGGCGAGCGCCAGCCATCCCCCTCGCGGAAGGCCCAGACCAGGCCCTTCGCTCCCAGCTCCTGCGCGCGCGAAATGAGGCCATCGAGCTCGGAGCGCGGCAACTCGCGGCGGCCGGCGTTGAGACCGCGCACAGCGCCGCCGGACTCGATCGCCCCGCGGAAGACCTTGAACTCGGTCTCGGCAAGGGCCTCGGAGAGGTCGGCCAGCTCCAACCCGAAGCGCAGATCGGGCCGGTCGGTGCCGAAGCGGCTCATCGCCTCGTCGTAGGGAAGCCGCTCGATCGGCAGCTCGACCGCCGGACCGCCGGCGCGCTCCAATACGTGCGCCAGAAGCCGCTCGTTGACCTCGATCACGTCATCGACGCCGACAAAGGACATCTCGATGTCGAGCTGGGTGAAATCGGGCTGGCGATCGGCGCGCAGATCCTCGTCGCGAAAGCAGCGGGCAACCTGGTAGTAGCGCTCGAAGCCGGCGATCATCAGCATCTGCTTGAACAACTGCGGTGACTGCGGCAGGGCATAGAAGGAGCCTTGCTGGAGTCGACTGGGGACGAGGAAGTCCCGGGCGCCCTCCGGAGTGGAACGGGTCAGCACCGGCGTCTCGATGTCGAGGAAACCCTCGCGGTCGAGGAACTCGCGCATTGCCGCGGTCACCCGATGGCGCAGGACAAGCGCCTCGCGCATCGGCTCGCGACGCAGGTCGAGGTAGCGATGGCGCAGGCGGGCATCCTCGCCGACCTCACCGGAGAAGCCCTCGATCTGGAAGGGCGGCGTCTCGGCGTCGGCAAGCAACTCGGCGCTGCTAATCGCCAGCTCGAACTCGCCGGTCGCCAGCTCAGGGTTGATCGTCTCGGACGAGCGCCGGACGACGGTGCCGACGGCGCTCAGCACGTCCTCCGCGCGCAGCTTGTGGGCGAGCTCGAACGCCGCGCCCGAGGTGTCGGGATGGAAGACAAGCTGGACGATGCCGGTGCGATCGCGCAGGTCGATGAAGATCAGGCCGCCGTGGTCGCGGCGGCGGTGAACCCAGCCGGCAACCCGCACGGCGGAGTCGACCCGGTCGTCCAATACCTGGCCGCACCAGGTGTCCCGGTACTCGTTGGCACGCAACGTCGGCGCGTCGCTCATGTTTCCCCTCCGGTCAACTCGGCGACCAGCCGAGCCGGATCGAGCTCGTGCTGCTCACCGCTGTCCATGTCGCGCACCTGCGCCGGGCCGTCCTCATGGAGGAAGACGACGAGCCGCGCACCGATCCGATTTGCGTGTTTGAGCTGGCCCTTCGCTCCGCGTCCAGCGAGATCGAACTCGGTAGCGACGCCGGCGTTGCGAAGCTCGGTCGCGAGCGCCATCGCCTGCCGCTCGACCTCGGCGTCCCATTTGAAGGAAATGAAGACCGGGCGCATCCCCGGGTCGCCGGCTCCCTCATCTCCGAGCGCCAACAAAATCCGCTCGACCCCCACCGCCCAGCCGACCGCCGGGGTCGAAGGACCCCCGAGCTGCTCAATCAGGCCGTCATAGCGGCCGCCGCCACCGAGCTCCGACTGCGCACCGAGCCGGTCGCAGACAAACGAGAAGATCGTCCGCGTGTAGTAATCGAGACCGCGCACAAGCGTCGGGTCGATCGTGTACTTGACACCCGATACGTCCAGGTAGGCGCGCACCGCATTGAAGTGCGCCGCATCCTCGCCTTCGAGACGCTCGACCAGCGTCGGGGCGTTCTCCATCACGCTCCGAGTCCCCTCGTCGTCGGAGTCGAATGCGCGGAGTGGATTCACGTCGATCCGCTCGCGCACGTCCTCGGACAGCTCGTCCTCGTGCGCGTGTAGATGGGATTTCAGCTCCTCCAGGTATGACCGGCGCGCCTCGAAGGAGCCGAGGCTGCCGAGACGGAGCTCGACCCCGGACACCTTCAGTTCCTTGAGCAAGGTGTCGAGCATCACGATCGCCTCGGCATCGGCGGCAGGCGAATCGCTCCCGATCGCCTCGATGCCGAGCTGGTGGAACTGGCGGTAGCGCCCGGCCTGGGGGCGCTCGTGACGGAAGAACGGGCCCCCGTATGAGAGCTTTACCGGCTGAGCCAGCTTGTGCATGCCGTGCTCGAGGTAGGCGCGGCAGATCGGCGCCGTACCCTCGGGCCGCAGGGTGATGCTGCGGCCTCCCTTGTCCTCGAAGGTGAACATCTCCTTACGCACGATGTCGGTAGAGCGGCCGACCCCCCGCTCGAACAGCTCGGTCTCCTCAAACGCGGGCGTGGCGATCGGCTCATAACCCGCCCGCGCGAAGACGGCCGATGCGACCGCTTCGATCCGCCGCCTGGCACGGGCGTCGGCCGGCAGGACGTCGAAGGTGCCCCGCGGGGCCTGGTACTTGCTCGCCATCGTGGCGCGACCTTACCTGCGCGGCGCGCGGCTCAGCGTGCCAGGTCGCCGAGGAAAGGGTTGCTCGCCCGCTCGGCGCCCAGTGTGGTGACCCCCATGTGACCGGGGTAGACGCCGGTTTCCGGCGAATGCGAATCGAGCAGACCACGGATCGAGCGCAGCAAGGTCGGGCCATCGCCCCCGGGCAGGTCGACCCTGCCGACCGATCCTTTGAAGAGCACGTCGCCGGAGAACATCGCCTCCTCGTCGCGGATCGAGTAGGTGACGTGGCCGGGACTGTGGCCCGGAGTGAAGATGACGTCGATGGTCAGGCCGGCCAGCTCCAGCGTCTCTCCCCCCTTCACCGTCTCATCGGCCTCGTAGTTCTCGTAGGGACCGATGCCGGGCATCGGGACGTAGGCCATGATGTCGGCGAGCAACGGCCGCTCCATCTCCGGGCAGTACACAGGCGCGCCGATGACGGTCGCCACCGGCGAGACCGCCCCGATGTGATCGAAGTGACAGTGGGTGATCAGGATCGCGTCGACCTTGGTCCCCATCTGCTCGACTGTGGCAAGGATCCGGTCGGGCTCATCGCCGGGGTCGACGATCAGGCCGCTGCCGGAGCCTTCGCGCCGCACCACGAAGCAGTTCTCCGCGATCGGCCCCACGGTGAGCATCTGGACGTCCAGGCTCATTCCTTCTCACCGCCGCGGATCCGGGCCCGCTCGCGTCGCCGCCACAGCATCGAGTCGATGTAGTAGCCGGCGGGGATGTAGAAGACGAGCATGAAAGCGCCAAGGCCGAACGCGGCACCGGGCGGGCGTTTGAAGATCAGCATCAGCAGCGCGGTGAAGATGACGGCAGCAACCGCGCCGCGGATGATCGAGCTGCGCCAGGTCGGTGGCGCATCGCTCTTCTGTTGAGTCTTGCGGCCGGAGCGGGCGCGTGCCTTGGCCTCCTCGCGACTGCGCGGGCGACCGGCACGGCGGTTCGGATCGACCCGACCGCCCTGCGTGCCCCGGTGCTTGCGGCGGCGCTTCTTCCTCGTCTGAGCCATATCCGGAATCTAGAGGAATAGCGGCATTGGGCACTCAGGACAACGCCGCGAGCCGCCGCTCGATCGTCTGCAGCTCCGGCTCGAAGTCCCGGATCGGCACGCCGCTTGGATAGCCGGCGAGAGCGGCGGCTGGAATCAGACCGACGAGCTCGGCCTCGACCGGCCGGGCACCGAGCGGCGCGGCGAGCGAGCGAATCCTCTCCACAACGGTCACCAGCGGCGCCGTGGCCAGATCCTGGATGTTGGTCGAGACCTGCACGCGGCCGTTCGAGAGCGGCAGGCCGATCGCCCGCACGCCGACCAGACCGCCCCCCGACTCGCGCAGGCCGGCGGCAACGGCACGGCCCAAATCGAGGTCGGCGCTGTCGAGCTCGACGTTGAAGGCGCCGAGCGGTGGACGGGCCGTGACCAGAGTGGCGCCCGCGGTTCGGTGCGGTTGGGCCGGGCCGCGGTCGGGGCGTAGCTCGCCGGCGTCCATTCGCAGCCAGAGCTCGGTCAACCCGCCGTTGCGGACGTAGGCCCGCTCGACTCGCTCGGGCCCACTTGCCAGCTCTCCATAGAGAAAGACGGGAACGCCCAGGCCGGCAACCTGGTCGGCGACGTCGACTGCCGTCACTCGTGCCTGCGCGCGGTCCCCAGGTTCGATCCAGACGATCGGAGAGACGTCGAGCGCTCCAACTGCGGGATGAACGCCCTCATACCCGGTCATGTCGATCGAGCGGATGGCCTCGGCGGCACCTCGGGCCAGGGCCGCGGTCAGTCGCTCTGCCTCGCCCGCCAGGGTGAAAACGGTGCGATTGTGGTCGGGGTCGCTGTGTCGATCGAGCAGGGCCACACCCCCGGAGAAGGCGCGCTCCAATGCGTCGATCCGCGCCGCATCGCGACCCTCGGAAACGTTGGGGACGGCAAGCAGCGGCGGCGCCACTGCTCAGACGACCAGCTCTCCGGCCTGAACGATCGTGGCGCCGTCGACCTCCACGGTCGGCTGCAACACCACGCAATCGAGGTGGACCGGCACCTGGACCGTGCCGCCAATCGCCGCCGAGGCGCCGAAGGCGACGTGAGCGGTGCCGAGGATCTTCTCGTCCTCGAGGATGTTGCCGGTGAGAATCGCGCTTTCGTTGGTGCCGATCCCGAGCTCGGCAACGTTGGTCCCTTCAGGACTGTGTTCGGTGAGCAGCTCCATCAGCCGCGCACCCTCGGCCCCGCTCGCGTCGGTCAGGTGACCGCCGCGAACGGTCAGCTCGACCGGCTCGGCGAGCCTGCCGATGGCGGCGATCGAGCCGTCGACGATCAGCGTCCCCTCGGCGGTCCCCTCGAGCGGCGCGATGAACGCCTCGCCGCAGGGGATGTTGCCGAAGGCGCCGCGCATGTTCAGCGCTCCCGCATCGACGATCGCCGTACGGTCCTCGAGGCCGAGGCGCAGGTCGGAGCCGTTCGTGCAGGTGATCGTCGCCTCCGCGCCGGCACCTAGCGCACGGCCGACCGAGGCGCCACGTTTGCGCAGCAGCTTCAGGTCCGCGCCCATCACCCGGGCGAGCATCTCGCCGGTCACACCCGGCATCGAGGCAACGCGCACACCGGCTTCGGTGGCAACGCGACGCGCTTCGGTGTGGGAGATCGACTGGATCGTCGGCGCAACGACGATGTCGACGGCGAGCATCGCGGCGGCAACTGCCCGCGGCGGCTCCGCGGCGTGCGATTCCCGCTCGGAGATGACCGCCAGGGTCGCCTCGCCGCCCTCGCCCTGCGCGTTGATCCGCAGCAGCGCACCGAGCTCTTCGGTGATCGGGTTGCAGATCACCAGCATCTCTTCAGAGGGATTCAGATCCAGGCAATCTCGGATCAGCGTGTTGACTGCCCTATCCAGAGCGCTGCTCATCACGACACAAGGCTATCCACCAAACCGGCGCGCGGGACCGTCCACACACGAAGCCTCGCTACCATCCGCCGCCCCGCCGGAGTAGCTCAGCTGGTTAGAGCAGCGGAATCATAATCCGCGTGTCGGGGGTTCGAGTCCCTCCTCCGGCATCGCTTGCTGAGCCAAACAGGCCACTTCTCGGCGGCGTTTGTTGTCAGAGCCGAGTCCAAAGTGAGTCCATCCGCCGGACGGGGGCGATCCTGAGTGCCGATGGGTACCGAAACTAGCGCCCTCGAAATCGTCACCGTCGTCGTCGCCGGATACGCGGCGCTCGTCGGCGCCATAACCTCGTCAGCGCCGGGGAGGAGCCGGAACCCATCGTCCTCATCCGCATGATCAATCACAGCGGACACGAGGTGAATCGGAGTAGCGGATCTTTCACGTTCCTCCAGGGCGTGTCCCCGGTAAACCAACTTGAGAGAGCGGCTAATCGACGTGTGGCACAAGGGGTCGAGTCTGGCGGGCTCCTGGAAGCTCAGGGAGTCGATCTGCGAAATAGCCGAAAGTCGCGCCACTCACGACGGTGACCAGACCGAGGACAGCACCAGCGATCCCAACGCTCGCGTCTAGACCATTCAGCAGCAGCACCATTCCAATGACCGCTGCTACGGGGACGGCTACAAGTCCGATGCGGGTTGCCATGGAGCCAGTGTAGATCACGTCAAGGAGTCGGTCACGAGGACGAGGATTCCCAGGCCAAAGCCCCAGAAGAAACCAAAGGCCGTGGCGCGTTCCACCTCAGCCTTCGCACGGCCATCGATGCCGAGGGTACTCACATCCTCAGACAGAACACTTCTATCTCTAGAGCCTGCTCAGGGTGAACCGGGCGCTCGCGAGGAGCGAGCCTCCCCCTCTAACCGGCAACCAACTTCTCCAACCGCTCCCCAAGCGCCACCGCGGCCGGGCCCACGGCTGCGACCAGGACAACGGTTCCAACGCCGCCGACAATCGCCAGAACGAGGCCTGCGGCAGGAATGGCCGCGACGGTGATCGCAGCCGCCCCTCCAAGCATGGCCACTAGCACCTTAGGCCGAATGGGCGATTCTTCCACGGCCAGAATCGGGGTGAACGCGCAATGCTCGATAAAGCGCTTTCTCCACGGATCCACATTTGCCAACGGATTGTTCGGATCGGCGCCCAGGAGGCGCTCCATCTCCAACGCTCCCTCCTCCCCTTCTCCCTCCAGCATTGCCGCCAGCGCCGCCAACAACGCGGGCTCCGTAGGAGCGAACTCCCCTACGAAGTCGAGTCCGCCGAAACGTCCTATCGCCTCCAGCGGTTGGTCCGGAATGGCATCCGCCGGCACGGCAGTGATCGACAGACCCAAGCCGGTCTCCCGATCGAGCACCGTCGTCTCGTGCAAGTGGACGGCAGCAGGAAAGTCAGCGTCTAGCTCGTGGCTTTCCACCAGCCGACCCTAGATCGAGAGGTGGAAATCAAGTGTGAAAATCCTAAGAGATCGATTCAATTCGCCAGACCGGCGCCGGCGCCGGTCTGGCGGAACTGGGCGAGGGTCTCTTCCATTGCCTCTACCTCGGGGGCAACCATCGAGGGCCAGGGCTTGTCCGGGTGCTCGTCGAGGGTCTTGTAGCCGTTGCCGCTGATCACGGCGACCACGGTGTCGTCGGGACCGAGCTTGCCCTCGTTGGCGAGCTTCATCGTTGCCGCGATCGTGGTGCCGCCCGCCGGCTCGGTGAGGATTCCCTCGGTGGCGCCGAGCAGGTCGAGCGCCTCGAAGATCTCGGGGTCGGTGGCGGTCGCCGCCGAGCCGCCGCGCGACGTCACCGCGTCGATCACGAGCGGACCGTCGCCGGGGGCGCCGATCGCCAGCGAGTGGGCGGCGGTATTGGGACGCTGCGCCTCGATCTTGCCGCTGCCGTCGAGGATCGCGGTGGCGATCGGCCCGCAGCCCTCCGCCTGGGCGATGTGGATCTTGGTCGCGGCGGTCTCCGCCATGCCCACCGTCTCCATCTCGCCCAGTCCCTTGTGGACACGCGAGGAGAGGGTGCCGCCGGCGGCCGGGATGACGAAGTGATCGGGTGAGACCCAGTCGAGCTGCTCGACCACCTCGAAGGCCATCGTCTTCGCCCCCTCGGCGTAGAACGGGCGCAGGGTGATGTTGGCGAACTGGATGCCGCTGGCGAGGGCCAGCTCGCGGCAGGCGCGGTTGGCTTCGTCGTAGTTGCCGTCGAGCTGGATCACGGCCGCTCCCAGCGCCCGGCAGGCGCGCGCCTTGCCGCGCTCCATGTTGCTCGGGTAGAAGACGTAGGCGGCGACCCCCGCCTTGGCCGTGAGCGAAGCCACGGCGGTGCCGACGTTGCCGGTCGAGACGCAGCCCATCTCCTCCTTGCCCAGCTCGAGCAGGCGGGCGACCGCCATCGAGACGACGCGGTCCTTGTAGGAGAGGCTCGGGCGCTGGGTGCTGTCGTCCTTGAGGTAGAGCTTGCGCAGGCCAAGCTCCGCGCCGAGCCTGTCGGCGTGGATCAGCGGCGTGCGGCCGCTGTAGCGGCCGACCCGCGCCCGCGCACTGGCATCGACGATCGGCAGCAGCTCCTCGAAGCGCCAGATGTTGAGCTCGCGCTCGGCGACCGGCTGCTCGGCCAAACGGGCCTTGGCCAGCTCGTAGTCGTAGTCGATGTCAAGGCCCTGGCCACAACCGAGGCACTTGAAAGTGGTGTCGAGAAGGGGCAGTCGAAGCCCGCAGTCGTGGCAGACCAGCTCCGTCGCGCAGGAGCGGGTGCGCTGGTCGGCCGAGAGGCTCATCGCCCCTCAACGCCCCCGGCTAGCGACGGCAGGCCGCCCGCCTTCGCAAATCTCCGCCTGCGCTTTCCATGCTGGCGCCTGATCATGAGCGGTTCTGTATAGCAGGTACGGGCATATCGATCAATTATTACTGGCCATAGAGACGGAAACGGCCTCTCCTGCCGGAAATCCTACAGATGCGTCACGCCCGAGGGCGATCAATAGCTCCTCGGCAATGTGGGGCGCAAACGGCGAGAGAGTCCTCGCCAGCAGGGCCAGCGCCTCGAGCAGGGCCGCGCAGTCCTCGCGGCCCAGCCGACCGCGACGCTTGACGATCCGCTTCTCGTAGTCCTTGATCCGCTCCAGCAGCCGCGTCACGTTGCGCACCGCCTTGTGCATCTGCAGCTCCTCGAGGTCGGCGGTGATCCGTTCGACGCCGTTGTCGCACCATTTCCCCAGCCGCTCGCGGATGAACGCGGTGTCGGCCGCCGCCTCGGCATCCTCGGGTGCCTCGGCCGCGACGGCGATGCTCTCCTGCGTGTAGTCCCAGAGGCCGCGCAGGAAGCGCGAGGCGAAGCGCAGCGCGCCATCGGTCCAGTTGAGGGCCTTGGCCGGTCCGGCGGCATAGAGGACGGCGACCCGCACGGTGTCGGCGCCGTGCTCGGCGACCAGCTCGTCGGGGTCGACGACGTTGCCGAGGTGCTTGCTCATCTTGCGGCCGTCGGCGATCACCATCTCGTGGAAGAGGCAGCCGGCAAAGGGCTCGCCGTCCTCGAGGAAGGAGAAGGGGCCGATATCGCGCAGCGCCTTGGTCACCACCCGCTGGTCGAAGACGAAGCCGCCGCTGTCGTTGCCCGCGACGAGTCGCTCGGAGGGAAGCCAGCGCTGCAGGTCGGGGTGGGTGAACATCTGCTCGTCGCGATCCTGCGGCGGCACCGCTACCGGCACCCACAGCCAGAGAGCGTCGAAATGGCAATCGAGCGTGTCGGTCTCACGCTGCGCCGCCCCGCCACAGGTCGGACAGGCGGTCTCCATGAAGTCGGGACGCTCGGCCAGCGGGTTGCCCTCGCCGGTCGGCTCGACGTCTCGCGGCAGCACCACCGGCAGGTCCCCGATCGGAACCGGGACTACCCCGCACTGCTCACAGTGCAGCACCGGAATCGGCGTGCCCCAGTAGCGCTGGCGCGAGATCGAGAAGTCATAGGCGCGGTAGCGGGTCGCCTCGCGCAACTCCAAGCCGGCGGCCGAACCGCCGCCGAACCCCTCACCGGCCGTTCGCGGCATCCGTGCCGCGATCGCCTCGTCGGCCTCGTCGATGCCGGGGATGCCAAGCACCGCGGTGGGGCCGTAGCGGGCATCGACGATCGGCGAGACGAAGAGCGGCATGCGGCCGTCGCCGGCGACCTCGACCGACGCCCCGGTGTCGATCACGGGGACGGCGGAGGCGTCGCGGGCGCTGCGCTCCCAACCGCCCGAGCGCAGCTCGTCAAGCTGCGCTGCGACCGCGGGGTCGGTGACCCAGCGCTCGAGTGCCGGATGGCGCGGCGAGAGCAGCACGAAGCGTGCCTCTTCGACGGCGCCCTTGTGTGGCGTGAAGACCTCCAGGCCATCATCGTCCGGGCCGCCAAGATCCAACTCGACCCCGTCGCTACGGCCGAGGATGTAGCGCTGGGTTTTCAGGGAGAGCTCGTCCCAGTCGGCGAGCCGCTCGAGGTTGCGATCGTTCTCCTCCAAGTAAGGCGACAGGCGCAGGAACCAGGTGGGGCGTCGGATCAACCGCACCGGGTTGTGGCAACGCCAGCAACGTCCGTCCTCGACTTGCAGCGCGGCAAGCGTCGTCTGGCAGGTGTCGCACCAGTCGACGGTGGCGTTGTCGCGGTAAACCAGCCCGGCCTCGAAGAGGGTGAGGAAAAGCCACTGGGACCAGCGGTACTGGGCCTCGTCTGAGCTGTAGAAGGCGCGGTCATAGTCGAAGGAGAAGCCCAGTCGCTTCATCTGCCCCAGCATCCGCTCGCCGCAGCGCTCGACCCACTCCGCCGGCCGGGTGCTGCGCTCGATCGCCGCCATCTCGGCCGGCAGGCCGAAGGCATCGAAGCCGAAACCGAAGAGCACCGCGTCGCCGCGGGCGCGGCGGAAGCGCGCGTAGGCGTCCCCGATCGAGTAGTCCCGAACGTGGCCCATGTGCAGGTTGCCCGACGTAAACGGGCTCGACGGCTTGATGTAGACGGCGTCCTGCCCGGCGGCCGGAACGGGGGTCGCGAAGGCGCCCCGCTCAGCCCACTCAGCCTGCCGGTTGGACTCGGTCTCGCCGGCGTCGTAGATCGGCTTTTCGCGGCTCATCGTCATCGCAGTGTGCCACGGACGTTGACCCCGGACCCGAGGAGTCCTATGCTGGAAAAGAAATGATCAAGTACATTGAAGTATTCGAGTGACATACGAAAGCGTGACGGAAGTGTCAAATAAGTGGGAAAAGTTGCTGTTTGGGGGTATTTAGGCGCTTCGCCGTCCGGGCGCGGGCCTAGCTTGATTTGGGAAGAGAAACAGGCGACCCCGGCGGTGCTTGCGACACCCCGGGGCCTGGCCGAGACCTTAAGAGGAGGTCCCAACATGAGAGAGGGTACGAGAACGGCCCTGCTGGAAAAAGGGTGGTTCGACGAAGAGACTGTTAAGCGGGCGATCGCCGCCACCGAGGAGGCGACGCCCGAAGACCGGGTCAGAGCCGGGCTGGAGGCGTTGATCGACCTGGCCGAGACCGATCCCGCCACCGCCCGGTCCGCCCTGCACGAGCTCCGCGCAGATCACCTCCGCCTGGGCCAGATCGAGGCCTGGCTCGGCGGAGATCCCGACCGGGCGACATTTGGACTCGGCGCCGCGATCCAGCTCGTCGACGCCGAGCTAGCCTCCCCCACCCCCGACCTGGAACGGCTCGAACCGGATCTACTGCGCTGGCTCGAAGGGGACTGGTAGTACCAACCCCCTATTGAGAGGCGCATAAACCAAGCAGGTCGGGGGACGCAGGGAAGGATGGTGAGGGGAGCGCACTTAAGTGCGTGACCCGAACCAGCCGACCGAGGACCCCGAGATGCGCCGGTTTAGGCGCCTCTCAGGCGAAGGTCCAGAGCTTGTTGCCTAGAAAATTGAACGGCATCGCCACCGCGACCGCGATTGCCTGCGCGGTGAGGTCGCCCATCGACGCACCCGAGACGAGTGCTTCGAGCACCATCAGGTTGATCAGCAGCGCCGCAACGCTGACGGCGAAGAAACGCGCTGCCTGGAAGCCCGGGTGGCCGTGACCCGCGTCGAAGGTCCAGTGCCGGTTCCAGAGGAAGTTATTGGCAAGGGCGACGCAAAAGGCACCGATCGCGGCAAGTAGGTGGTGCAAGCCGAGGCCGCCACCGAGCAAGGCGAAGACCGCCAGGTTGATCAGGTAGCCGGAACCGCCGACGATGCCGAATTTGAGCAGCTGCAGCCAGCTCGCCGGGCGGCGGGCGGCGGCGCGAATGCGGTAGGCGAATTCGTAGGTGCCGCTCATCTACCGCTCCACGGGGCCGCTTTGGGCCCGTCGGCGACGACGGCATTGCGGCCGAAACCGGTCCGCGCGTCGCGCAGCACATGGAAGGGAACTTGTTGGATTCGAGGGGACACGTAGCGGATAAGCGTTAGGCGCTCCAGCCTACGACGTTCGACCGGACGGAAGCCCAGTGGCAGCCCTACCGGCTTTCTCGCCACGACTGGCTTGCTGACCACGTCGATCTCCCGAACCGGGAGCACGCCGCGGTAGGCGCGCCGCGAGGGGCCGTCGAGATAGAACCGGATCGGGTCGGCGGCGAGTTTCCAGGTGACGATCGCGCGCGGTCGCAGTGGCGGTCCCAACTGCTCGGCGAGGTCGCGGAAGTCCGGGCGCTGCAGATTGGGCGTGCGGGTGACGTAGACGTCGTACGCAAGCCAGTAGACGCAGAGGACGGCGGCGCAGACCAAGCCCAAGCGACGAGCCCCGCCGGCGGCAAACCCGATCGCCACGACAGTCGCAAGGGGTACCAGTGCCGGCAACAGGTTGCGCTCGACTATGTAGTCCTTGCCGGCGAGTGCCACAGCAGACGCGAGCAGTACGACGCCCAACCCCACAGCCAGACCCAGCAGTGCACCGCGCCTCTCGCGAGGCAAGCCACGCAAGGCGACGAGCAGCAGCGCCACGCCGATCAGCACTGCCGGGATCAGCGCGTAGCGCTCGCGAGAGGGCTCGGCGATCACGTGGCCGGTCTCCCCCGCGAGGAAGCTGACCCCGGTCTCGAAGAGGCGCAAGGACAGCGCACTGTGGTCGATCCAGCCGATGTGAGTCGGGTTGACCTGGGCCGAGATCAGCGGCAACAGGGCCAGGCCGACCGCGACGACGGTGCCCACAGCCGGCAAGACCAACCGCCACCTCGACCTCAGCGCAACCAACAGCCAAACCGCCTCGATCGCCACCGCGAAGATGGCGAAGTAGTGACTGCACAGCGCAAATGCCGACGCCAGCGCCCAGAGCGCCAGGTCCCGTCCTTGCCCGCTGCGCAGGGTCCGCACGAAGAACAGCAGCGCCAGCGTCCCGAAGAAGACCAGCACCGCGTAGGAACGAGCCTCCTGCGAGTACCAGATCAGCATCGGGTTGACGGCGACGACCGCCGCTGCGATCAGCCCCGCTCGGTTGCCCGCCAGCTCGCGGCCGAGCAGATAGGCGATCGGGATCGTGGCCGCACCGAAGAGTGCCGAGAGCGAACGCAGCCCGATCTCCCCCGTGCCGAACGCCTTCGCCCAGGCCCAGGCGAGCACGTAGTACAGAGGGGGATTGGACTCGCTCCCCTTCACCTGGCGCAACATGTGCTCGAATTCGCCGGGGATGACGCGCGCGGCGGTGATCACCTCGTCGTGGTGGTAGCTCTGGACGCCAAGGCTGGCAAAGCGGATAGCCACCCCCAGCGCGGTCAGGCCGGCAAGCGCCCAGAGGACGGTCGAGTGCGCTCGGTCGATCGTCAAGGGGCGCAGCGGTTCGGTGGCATCGGCCGCCCGGGACCAAAGGAAGGTGGTCGCACGGCAGGGGAAGCGCCCCAAGCGCGGACGGGCCGGGCGCCAAGGCGATAGGTGAGCGTCGCACCTCGCACCAGCGCGCAGAACGTGGTCCAGGGCCGCTCGTAGGAGTGGCCGTTGAAGCGCATCGACTGAATATATGGGGCGCGGGACAGAGCGAGGGGGACGAGGCGGGGCTTTCCGCGCGGACTACCGCGGTGGCTCGAGCGTCGATATGCAGACGCGAGGATTCGCAGCTTGCGGCCGCCGGCCAGACGCACGGTCGCCCGCCCGAAGAGCGGGCTGCCGATCGCCAGCACATCGGTGCCGGGAACCTCCGGGTAGAGGCCGAGCGCCCCGAGCACGTACCAGGACGAGAGCGTGCCGAGGTCGTCGTTGCCGGGATAGCCATCCGGCGCGGTGCCGTAGAGCCGCAGCGCCCGCCGCACCCCGGCCTGGGTCTTGTAGGGCTCTCCTGCCCAGTCATACAGCCAGGGGACGTTCAGATTGGGCTCGTTGCCGAGCAGCGCATGATCGGCGTGCGTGGCGCCTGGACCTCCGTTCAAGGTCCGCAGAAAGCGGTCGAGCCTGGTCACGGCGGTGGAGCGGCCGCCGATCGCGGCGAAGAGGCCCGCGGGGTTCTGCGGAACCAGCCAGGTGTACTGGGCGGAGTCGCCCTCGGCAAAGCCGGCGCCATGGAGGTTGTCGTAGTGAGGGGCGAAGGTCCCATCTTCGAAGCGGGGCTCGATCTGGCCGCTGAGCGGGTTGAGCAGATTGCGCCAGTTCCCTGAACGCAACATGAAGGCGCGATACGTGACCCGCTCGCCGAGGGAGCGTGCAGCGAACTGGGCGATCGAGAAGTCGTCGATCGCGTACTCGAGGGTGGTGGCCGCCGAGGCCCAGACGGCTTCCGGATCCCCGTACAGCGAGTTCGCGTTGCGCCGCCTTGCATCGAGGTCGAAGGGAACGTAGCCCAGCGCTCTGTACCGATCGAGGCCCTGTCGCTGGACGTAGCTGCCGTCGGCATTACGGCAGTCTTCGTTGGCGCCCTTCAGCATTGCTTCCAGGGCGGCCCCGGCATCGAAGCGCCGGGCGCCGAAGGCGGCGGCCGAGGCGACGATCGGGTCGGCCGGATCGCCCACCATCGTCATGCTCTGCCCGTTGGCGTAGGACCAGCGCGGCAGGCAGCCGCTCTCCCTGGCGTCGGCCAGCATCGAGGCGACGATGTCGCTGGCGCGGCGCGGCATCAGCATTGCCAGCAGCGGGATCTGCGTGCGGTAGATATCCCAGCCGGAGAAATCCGCGTACTGGATGCGCCCCTCGGCGCGATGCACGGCGCCGTCCATGCCGATGTAGCGGCCATCGGCGTCGCTGAAGGTGCGGGGAGCGAGAAGCGCGTGGTAGAGCGCCGTGTAGAAGGTTTCGACGTCGCCCGTCGCGCCGCCACCGATCCTGATCGAGGACAGAGCGCGGTCCCAGTCGGCCTCTGCGCGGGCCTCGACAGTGCCGAACGACGCGCTCCGGTTCTCGGCGACAAGGTTGGCTCGCGCTCCGGCGACGCTGACGAAGGAGACCCCGACTCGGACGGCGACGGTGCGGTTGCGACGAGTGTCGAAGCTGGCGTATGCGCCGGCCTGAGTCGTATTGGCCGCGACGTTCGAAGGTTGCCTCTGGTCGACGGTACCGGTGGACCCAGGTGCCAGCTTCTGTCGCCTCCAGGTGCCGTAGGCCCCGAAAGGGCGATCGAAAGCCGCGGCAAAGTAGATCCGGTAGCGAGGTCGCTGGGCGCAGAAATAACCGCTCGACGCGGACCCTGAGATTTCACGGCGGGCGGGATCGACCTGCACTTCGGCGAGGTCGTCGGCTTTGGCGCTGCCACCGGCGTCGATCAGGACGCTCGCGTGGGGTGAGCGAGGAAAGGAGAAACGAGCCATCCCAGTGCGGGTGGTGGCAGTCAGCGCCGTATCGATCGCGCCGCCGCCTACCGGATTGAGGTGGACCGAGTAGAAGCCCGGCCGGGCGCGCTCGTGGGCATGGGAGAAGCCCGGCTGGAAGCGCCCCTTGAGCCCAGCGGCACCCGCCGCGGCCGGCGAGGCACGAACCGGCTCGGTCGTCGGCAGAAATGGGAAGTCACCGTAGAGGGCGCACCCGGCGCCGCTGAGGTGGGTGAGGCTGAAGCCGCGAAGGTGGCTGTCGCGATAGTCGTAACCGCCGGAATGGCGTTCGGCGGGAACGGTGTCGGGGCCCCACTGCACCATCCCGAAGGGCACGGTGGCTCCGGGAAAGTTGTGCCCGCCGCCGAAAGCGCCGCCGCCCGGCTCGGTGCCGGCGAAGACGCTGACCGCGTCGCTCGGCCCGACTGCTGACACGGCCGCAGGGGCCAGAGCGAGCGCGAGCAGCGCCCCCAGCGTGATGGCAACCGCACGCAGCATCCAGACAACTTAGGGATCGGCCCCGCTGCGCCCATCGCGACAGGCTGCCGGCACGTAACCTTCCGAGCCCGATGCGCGCCGCAATCGCCATCCTCGCCGTCATCGCGGTCGCCGCCGCGGCTGCCCTGGTGCTCGCCCTGGCGGGTGGGAGCGACGGGAGCGAACGTCCGCCTCTGGCAAGCGAACCGAGTGTCGCGATCGTCTCTCCCCGCAACGGCGCCCGGCAGACCAACCGGGCGGTCGTCGTCAAGGCCAGGGTCCAGAACTTCACCCTGGCGCCGCAGCGCTTCGGCGGCGAACCTCAGCTGGGCGAGGGAAGCATCCGCTTCGCCCTCAACCGCGTGCCCGATTGCGTCGACCCGGTCAAACTCAAACGTGCCGAGGAAAGCCCGCTTGGACGCGGCAGGCTGGTCGGCGCCTCTTTCGACTTCCCCCAGTACTCCGGTCCCAACGGAGTTCTCGCCGAGCGGATCGGCGCCAGCGGCAGCTACTCGCCGGCGACCCGGCCCGAGATCTACTACCACGACCTGCGGGCGGGCTTCTACCGCCTGGTTGTCACCCTCGCCCGCAACAACGGGGCGACGACGCCCTACCACGCCGTCACCAACTTCCAGATCTTGCCCCGCCCGGGCCACGGCCCGAAGTGCGCTGCCGGCAAGGTCTCCAGCGCCAAGGCCGCCGCCTTCGACTGACGACGTGCCTCAAGTGAGAGGCCCATATGGGTCCCTAACTTGAGGCACGTACCACCTGGAGCCTTTACTTCACTTTGTATAGTGGCTTGATGCGGACTTATCGCCGTCTGATGGGCTTTCTGCGGCCTTATCGTCGCCAGCTTTGGGGTTCGCTCGTCTTTGCCTGGCTGGCGATGGGGATGACCGTGCTGATTCCATGGCTGATCGGCCGTGCGGTCAACGCGATCGAGAACGGCGACAAGCCGGACCTGCTGCCGCTGGCGATCGCGATCGTCGTCGCCGGCATCCTGCGCCTCGGGCTGACGATGGTGCGGCGGGTGGTCGCCGGCAAGGTCTCTCTCGCGGTCGAGTTCGACCTGCGGCAGCGCTTCTACGCTCACCTGCAGCGACTCGAGCTGGGCTTCTTCGACAGCCAGCAGACCGGGCAGCTGATGTCGCGGGCGACCGTCGACCTGCAGTCGATCCGCTTCTTCCTCGGTTACGGCCTGATCTTCATCACCCAGAACCTGCTCACGATCGTGCTGGCCAGCGCCGTGATGTTCGTCCTCGAGCCCTGGCTGGCGCTGATCGCCCTGGCGCCGGCGCCCTTCGTCGTCTACGCCGCCTCTCGCTACAACCGCGTCTCCCGCCCGGCAGTACAGGAGGTGCAGCAGCGAATTGCCGAGCTGACCGCCGAAGCCGAGGAGAACGTCTCGGGGATCCGCATCGTCAAGGCCTTTGCCCGCGAGGAGCACCAGCTGCACCGCTTTCGCCGAGCCGTGTCCCGCGTCTTCGACCAGAGCATCTACTCCACCCGCCTGCAGGCCTTCTACTCCCCCCTGCTCGGCTTTCTGCCACAGCTCGGCATCGCTCTCGTGCTGCTGATCGGTGGCCGCCAGGTGATCGCCGGCAACCTCAGCCTCGGCGACTTCACCGCCTTCTACACCTACGTAGCGATGCTGGCGGGGCCGATGCGAATGCTGGGGATGACGCTGGGGATGGCACAGCGCGCGATCGCCTCCGGCAACCGTCTATTCGAGATCCTCGACCGCGAGCCGCAGATCGAGAGCCCACCAGACGCACCACCGCTGCCGGCGGGTGGCGGGCGGGTGGAGATGCGCGGCGTGACCCTGCGCTACGACGGCGCCGCACCCGCGCTGACCGATATCGACCTGGAGATCGAGGAGGGACGCACCGTGGCTCTGGTCGGCCCCTCGGGCTCGGGCAAGACGAGCCTGGTGGCGCTGATCGCCCGTCTCTATGACCCGAGCGATGGCTCGGTCGGGATCGACGGCGCCGACGTGCGCTCGGTCGACCTGGCCTCGCTGCGCTCTCAGGTTGCTTTCGTCGGCGACGACAGCTTCCTCTTCACCGCCAGCATCGCCGAGAACATCGCCTACGCGCGGCCGCAGGCGAGCCGCGCGGAGGTCGAAGTGGCGGCACGGCGCGCCCAGGGGGACGGGTTCATCCGCGACCTGCCGGCCGGCTACGACACCCTCGTCGGCGAGCGCGGGATGACTCTCTCAGGCGGCCAGCGCCAGCGCGTCGCGATCGCCCGCGCCCTGCTCGCCGACCCGCGCATCCTGATCCTCGACGACGCCACCTCTTCCGTCGACGCGACGACCGAGGCGGCGATCAAGACCGGACTCGGCGAGGCGATGGCCGGGCGCACGACCTTCGTCATCGCCCACCGCCTCTCGACCGTCTCGCTCGCCGACGAGGTGGTGGTCATGGACGGAGGCCGCATCGTCGATCGGGGCACCCACGAGGAGCTGCTCGAGGGCTGTGGCTTCTACCGCGAGATCGCCGAGCATGGACTCGCCGACTCGGTCTTCCTGCAGCGCGACCTCGAGCAGCGCGAGGAGGTGGCAAGGCTATGAGGAGGCTTTGGCTGATAGTCCGTGGCGAGGACCAGCGTGGCCGCAAGCTGCGCTGGATGGCCGGCCTGCTGCGCCCCTACCGCGGCCGGGTGGTGCTGACCGTGATCGCGATCCTGGCTGCCACCGGCGCCGGCCTCGCCCCTCCCTACCTTGCCGGACAGGCGATCGACGCCGGCATCGTCACCGGCGACACCACCGCGCTGACGACGATCGTCATCGCCTTCCTCGGCGTCGCCGCCGTCTTTGCCGTCGCCACCTACGCCCAGACCTACCTCGTCGGCTGGGTCGGCACCCGCGCGCTCCAAGACCTGCGCGAGCACGTCTTCGCCCACCTTCAATCGATGTCGATCGGCTTCTTCACGCGGCGCAGCCCGGGGGTGCTGATCAGCCGCATGACCAACGACATCGAGGCCCTCAACCAACTCCTCACCAGCGGTGTGACGACCCTCTTCTCCAGCGTCCTCACCCTGATCGGCGTGGTCGCGATCATGTTCCTGCTCGACGTCAAGCTTGCCCTGGTCACCTTCCTCACCTTTCCCCTGGTCGCCCTCGCCAGCATCGTCTTCCGGGTCGCCTCCCACGGCGCCTATCGGGAAACGCGGGAGCGGATCGCCGCCGTCACCGCCTACCTGCAGGAGACGCTGAGCGGGGTGCGGGTCGTGCGCAGCTTCGGCCAGGAGGCGCGCCACGGCGCGGCAATGACCGAGCTGAACGAGGCAAACCGCGAGGCCAACATGCGGACCGTCTTCCTCAATGCCTCCTACTTCCCGGCGATCGAAGTGCTGACGGCCGCCGGCACCGCGGCGATCATCCTCTACGGCGGCACCCAGGCGATCGACCACGCGATCCAGATCGGCACGATGGTCGCCTTCATCGGCTACCTGCAGGTCTTCTTCTCGCCGATCCAGGAACTCTCACAGCTCTACACGACTTACCAGCAGGGAATGGCGGCACTCGACAAGATCTTCGAGCTGCTCGACACCGAGCCCGACATGGTCGATGCACCGGGCGCCATCGACCCAGGCACGCTGCGCGGCGAGATCGAGATGGAGGGAGTGTCATTCGCCTACGCCGACGACGCGCTGGAGCGGGACGACCGCGGCGAACGGGTCGAGTGGGCGCTGCGTGAGGTCGATCTGCACGTGCCGCCCGGCCAGACCCTGGCCCTGGTCGGCACGACCGGAGCCGGCAAGTCGACCTTCGCCAAGCTCGTGGCGCGCTTCTATGACCCGCAGAGGGGTCGCGTGCTGGTCGACGGCCATGACCTGCGCGGGGTCCAGCAGCACGCCCTGCGGCGCCAGCTCGGGATCGTCCCCCAGGAGGGATTCCTCTTCTCCGGCAGCGTGCGCGAGAACATCGCCTTCGGCCGACCGGAAGCAAGCCTGGAGGAGGTCGAAGCCGCGGCGGCAGCCGTCGGCGCGACCGAGTTCGTTGCGGCGCTACCCAAAGGCATCGAGACGGAAGTCGGGGAGCGCGGCGTTCAGCTCTCGGCGGGCCAGCGCCAACTCGTCGCCTTCGCCCGCGCGCTGCTCGCCGAACCCCGCATCCTGATCCTCGATGAGGCGACCTCGAACGTCGACGTACGGACCGAGAAAACGATCGAGCGAGGCCTGGAGCGCCTGCTGGCCGGCCGCACGGCGATCGTCATCGCCCACCGCCTCTCGACCATCCGCCGGGCCGGCAAGATCGTCGTGCTCGAACACGGGCGCATAGCCGAGAGCGGCATCCACGAGGAGCTGATCGAAGCCGGCGGCGCCTACGCGCGCCTTTACGGCAACTGGGAAGAGTCCTCGGCTGCCTGATCCGGCGGCCGCGGAGGCGAAGCCGAGCAGCCGCCGCTTATCCCGGCCCGATGCCGCCGGAGCTTCCGCCACCGGAGCTGCCGCCGCCGCCTTCGGTCCCACCGCCCACCCCGGCACCCCCGCCGGCGCCTTCTTCTTCGACCGGCGGAGCTTCTTCGACGGGCGGAGCTTCGGCTTCTTCTTCTGGCGCGACTTCTTCGGCTTCTGCCCCACCGGCTTCGGCTGCTTCGCCGCCAGCGGAGCCGCTCGGCGTCGGCGCCGCCGGAGCTTCGGCGCAGTCTTCGAAGCCGAAGGACGACGATGACGATTGGAACGAGGTGAGCGCCGTGGAGGCTTCCGTTTCGGCTTCGCTCAGTGCTTCCCCTTCTTCTTCTCGTTCGGAAGCCAGCTTGACGTTGTCCTCGGCCTGGGCGAGCGCTTCGGCGGAGGAGATGAATTCGGGGTAGCCGGTGCTTTCGTCGCTGGGCGCGCCCAGGTCCTTCAGCCTTTCGACCATGCCGCTGTAGAGACCGGCGACCTGAGCCGCCTGCCCGGCGGCGCCGGAGCTGGTCGAGCCGACGGTGCCGACCGCGGCGTTCACCTCGGCGCAGATCGCGTCGCCCTGGGTGATCAGCTCTTCCTTGCTCAGCGCCGTCGTCGCTTCGGTCGTTTCGACCGGGGCCGCCGTCGAGCCGCCACCGCCGCCACCGCCGCAACCGGCGATTGCGAGAGCGGCGAGAGGCAGGATCGCGAGAAGGCGCCTTCGGGTCCCCATCGCCGCGAAGGTAGCAGAGCGACTAGACGGGCTTTGCAGGAACTTTCGCGAACTGCGCCCCAGGGACTCGAACCCCGAAATCCAGCTCCAGAGGCTGGCGTGTTGCCAATTACACCAGGGCGCAACGAACTGCCTTGAGGATATCCGGCGAGGCGTACGGGGTGCCCGCACGCCTCGACTTCAGGAGATTTCGCCCAGATCGCTGTCGGAGTCGGCAATCTGCTCGCGGGCGGCGGAGACGTCGATGCCGTCGGCGAGCATGCGGCGCGCCTCGGCCAGGTCTTCGGAGCGGCCGACGCTGAGCGCTCCGGCCACCTTGCCGTCCTTCAGGTACCAGACGGAGAACTCGCCCCCGTCGCGGTCGCCCCGCCAGATCTCCTCGTCCCACTCGGCCGCCGGGCCGACGTACTCGAGGCTCGCCCAGTCGGCGAGGTCGCTGAAGAAGTAGGGGACGACATCGTAGTCGCGGTCCTCGCCGAGCATGTTGTGGGCGGCGTGCATGCCCTGCTGCATCGCCACGTCCCAATGCTCGACCCGGATCCGCCGGCCGTGGACGACGCTGTCGTAGGAGCAGCAGTCGCCTGCCGCGTAGATCCCCTCGGTCGAGGTCATCAGCTTCGAGTCGCAGAGGATGCCGTCGTCGACCTCGAGCCCGGCGCGGTCGGCGAGCATCGCGTCGGGGCGGATGCCGGCGCCGACCACGACCGCGTCGCACTCGATCGCCAGGCCGCTCTTGGTCAACACCGCCTTGACCCGGCCATCGCCCTCGAAGGCCTCAAGCTCCTCGCCTGCGTGAACCGTGATTCCGTGATCTTCGATCGTCTGCTGGAACCAGCGCCCGGCGCCCTCACCGAAGACCCGGGATAGCGCGACGTCCTCCATCATCACGATCGTGCACTTGACACCCTTCGCGGTCAGCGAGGCGGCGACCTCGGTGCCGATGTAGCTGCCACCGATCAGCACCACGTGCTCGGCCGCCTCGGCGTCGGCGCGGATCGCGTCGGAGTTGCCGAAGGCACGCAGGTAGTGGATGCCCTCGTTCTCGGCGCCCTCGACCCGCAGGATGTTGACCATCGCCCCCGTGGCGAGCAGCGCCTTGTCGAAGCCGACCTCCTCCCCGCCCTGCAGCTTTGCCGTCCGCGCCGCCGGGTCGAGCGACATCGCGTTGACGCCGGTCAGCAGCTCGACCCCGTTCTCCTCGTACCAGCCGGGCGGGTTGACGTAGGCGTCCTCGCGGCTCGCCTCGCCCCGCATGTACTCCTTCGAGAGTGGCGGTCGTTCGTAGGGCGGCTCGGGCTCGCGCCCGGCCAGCAGGATCGATCCTTCGGCACCGCGCTTGCGCAACTCCGCCGCGCAATGCGCCGAGCCCATACCACCGCCGATCAGGAGGAAATCGACCTCGCGATCGGCCATTGCTCAACCGGTCCCGTTGTCGCCGGCAGCCGGGCCGAAGAGCTCCTTGAGATCGTCCTCGCGACCGGGATCGAGCACGGCGAGCACCTCGTCGCCGACCTCCAGGACGGTGTCGGCGTTGGGCACGAAGCCCTTGCCTTCGCGCAATACCGAGATCAGCAGACTGCCTTCGGGCATCGAGAGATCACCTACACGGCGTCCAGTTACCCCCGAATCCTTGCCGAGCAGCATCTCGATGATCTCCAGCTGCTCCTCCTGCAGGTCGAGCAGGTGCACCAGGCCGTACTCGGGCACCTCGTGCTCCAGCAGGCGCAGGATCAGGTCGGTGGCGGAAACCGAAGGTTTCACCCCGAGCAGATCGAAATGGGGGCGGTTGCGGGGGTTGCTGACGCGGGCGATGATCTGGGCCACCTCGTACTTCTCGCGGGCGACCTGGCAGATCAGCATGTTGTCCTCGTCGTCGCCGGTGACCGCGATCACCATGTCGGCCCGCTGGATCCCGGCGCGCTCCAGCACCCAGAGCTCGGAGGCATCGCCGTAGGTGACGTTGTGCTCGAGCTCCTGCTCGACGGTCAGGTAGCGGCGGCGGTTGCTCTCGATCACCGTCACCTCGTGGTTCTTTTCGAGCAGCTCACGGGCCAGATTCCAGCCGACCTTCCCCGCTCCGACGACGATGATGTACATCTCAGACCGCCTCGCGCTGAGCGCCCTCGCGGACCGCGCTCTCCAGCATGTCGATCGCGACCCGCGTCGGGCAGATCGTGTGCAGGCCCTGCTGGCGGTACCACTCGGCGCGCAGCGGGTCGAGGATCCGGGCGATCACCGTCGGCACCTCGTAACGCCGCTGGGCGATCTGGGCGATGACGATGTTGGTGTTGTCGCCGTTGGTGGCGGCGATGAAGGCGTCTGCGGTCTCGATTCCGGCAGCTACCAGGGCGTCGGTCTCGAGGCCGGTGCCGACCGTGAAGCGCCCGCCGAGGTCCTCCCAGCCCTTGTCGAGCCCGACCTCGAGCCGCGTGTGGGACTCGGGGTCCTCGTCGAGGCAGGAGACTTCGTTCCCCTCGCTCAGCATGCTCCTCGCAACAGAGGAGCCGACTCTTCCGCAACCGACGATCAGAATGAACACGCTGCGGATACTAGATGGAGGGGACCTGCTCCGGAGGAGCCGTCAGCAGTACCCGACAGGGCGCTTTCTTCAGCACGTACTCCGTGGCCGCCCCGATCTCGGCGGGCCTGGCGGCACCGATCCCGCCCAGCGTGGCCCCGCCGCGGATCTTGCTCGGCGGCTCGGCCCCGACCACGATCGCTTCGACGCCCCCGCGCCGGGCCGCCTCGACGATCCCAGCGCCGACTTTGCGCGCCCTCATCACCGAAGCGCTCACCCTCACGTCCTCGTACTCTTCGGCGATTTCGCGGGCCCGGTCGATCGCTTGCAGGGCCTCGTTCTCCTGCTCCGGCGGCAGCTCGGCGTCCAGAGGCAGGGTGAGCGGCACCTCGAGCACGTAGACGATCGCGAGGTGGGTCTCGTCGATTTCGCCGCCTCCCTCCTGCTCCGCCGCGGCGAGACGGCCGGCGGTGGCGACGATGTCGTCGTCGAGCTCGGTGCCGAATACCGGCACGAGGATGTTGCCGTATTCGACGTCGGGCGCCTGCTTGGTCAGCGCCCTCTCGGAGACGGAGACGCGCCGGGTCAAGGAGGTTCCCTCGAAGACCTTGCGGTAGACGACGTAGAAGAGCAGGCCGAACAGCATCCAGCCGCCGCCGACCCAGCGCGCCCGGTCGTGGAAGGCGAGCACGCTGAGGAAGGCGAGGGCGCTGAGCAGAGCGGCCAGAATGGTCGGCACGGGGAGCTGCGCGCCGCGCCAGGAGACGTTCCAGGGCACCCGGAAGGGACGGGACCGGTCGGGTTCGGAGACCCGCAATCGCAGGATCGAGAGGTGGGCGATCGTGATCGCCAGCATCGCTCCAAAGGCGTAGAGCCCGGCCAGCAGCTTGACGTCGGTCGGCGCGACCAGGCCGATCGCGATCAGGCCGGAGAGCCCGATCGCCACGTGCGGCGTCGCATAGCGGCCGTTGAGCTTGCCCAGCCAGCTGGGGATCTGGCGGTTGATCGCCAGCGTGTAGATGTGGCGGGAGACGCCAAGCATCGCCGTCGTCGCCGCCCAGAACAGAACCGGCGCAGCCACCAGCGCCACCACCCAGCGCATCGTGTCCGCGACCCAGGCCGGATGGTAGGCGGAGACCACTCCCAGCACCGGCGCCTCGACGAACTCCCCCCCGAGCGCGGTCTCCGGCCCCTGCGGTCCGGCGACGACCGGCACCGCCATCAGCGCGATCGCCGCCATCCCGGCATAGACCAGCGGCACCGCGACGGCCCCCACCGAGACGATCCGCTTCAGGTCGCGCGGCCTGACGTCGATGTCGGGCGCAAGGTCGGAGGCGGCCTCGATCCCGGCGTAGGCGAGCATCGCGACCACCGATGCGTAGACGATGTCCTTGAGACTCGGACTGGTGAAGAGGTGAATCTGGTCGGTGAGGCGATCGGGGTGCAGGACCGCGAGCACACCCACGCCGATCACCGCGAGCTGCAGAACGATGTCGGCGAGCGCCAGCACGCTTAGCGTGCGCGCCCGGCCGCGGCCGGTGATGTTGAGGATGTTGAGCGTGCAGGCGGCGACGATCACCAGCCCGGCGACGCCGATCTCCCAGCCCGGCTGGGAGAGGTTGTGGGAGATCGGCTCCAGATAATGCGGGACCGAGATCGCCGCCAGGGCGGCGACGATCAGGTAGTCGATCAGGATCGCCCAGCCGGCGATGAAGGCGATCAGCTCGTTGAAGGCGTGGCGGGCGAAGCTCGACGAGCCACCCCGCTCGCGGATCATCGCGCCGCCCTCGACATAGCTGAGCGTCGTCAGCACGAACAGCAGCCCGGCAGCGAGGAAGATCAACGGGGTCAGGCCAAGGCCGCGATCGGCGACGACGCCGAGCGAGAAGTAGATCGAGAAGCCGACCGCCGAGTAGACGGCGACGAAGAGCCCGGGTACGCCTAGGCCGCGGTTGAGCAGGGGTTCCAGGCGGGGGCGTTGCTCGGGCTGCTCAGACTGCGAGGGTTGCTCGGGCTCGTTCATCGGGGGCTCTCGGCCGCGGGTCCTGTCGCGACGGGGGGAGGGGTTAGCGGACTCACCCGTCCGAGCCCCTCCCCCCGTCGCGCCACCCGCGGAAGGAGCCGGAAAGCCAGAGACGGGCGATACCCACAGCCAGGAAAGCCAAGCCGAGCAGGGTTCCAAGCGAGAGCGGGCCGCCGCCGTGGGTGAAGGTGCTTACGAGGATCAGTAGGCCGAGAGCTAGGAAGGCTAGGGAGAGGAGCTGGACCGAGCGAGCGTACACGCGGGCGATTCTCTCAAGCTGGGACGGACACCGCCTCTGGCTGCTGCACGCTCCTGTCGGAGACGACGATGACGCGACAGGGGCGCTCGCTGAGGACGGTCTGCAGGGTCTTGTCGTAGAGCGGCGCGCCGTTGCGGTAGCGCAGGCCGACGACGATCGCGGCGGCGCTGATCAGGTTCGCCTCGTCGGAGATCGAGTAACCCGCCTGCGCCGGCCGAACCCTCTCGACGTGACCGGTGACCCGCTGCCCGCCGATCAGCTTCGCCTGCTCGACCTTGCTCTGCGCCTCGGCTTCCTGGTCGCGCAGATCGGCTTTGAGGGGGAGGTTGGTCGGCACCGTCAGCATCGAGTGGATGTGAACGCCACGGCGGCGCTTGGAGGCGAGCTTGATCGCCGTCGCAACCATCTCCTCGGAGAACGGCTCGCCGTCCTCGAAGGCGACCAAAATGCTGCGGTACTCGATCTCCTCCACGCCGAGCGGCTCTGGCGTGACCACTTTGACGGTCTCGGTCAGCGGCAGTTTCTGGTTGCGCCGGTAGAGGACGTAGACGACGATCCCGAACGCCATCCAGCCGGCCCCCACAGCCAGCGTGCGCGGGTTCAGCGCCATCACCACGATCCAGGCGGCAAAGGTGCCGAGGCCACCAAGCACCGCGGTCAGCGGCACCTCGAAACCGAAGGCTTGGAAGTTGAGCGGCGGTTTCCAGGGACGCTCCTCCCCCGAATGCCTCCGTCGCAACTGGATCACCGAGACATGGGCGATCGTGAAGGAGAGCATCGCGCCGAACGAGTACAGCGTCGCCAGGAATTCGGCCTGGCCCGGGATCAGCGTGATCATCGCCAGCGCGGAGAAGACGAGAATCGCGATGTATGGGGTGCGGTAGCGGGGGTGTACTGCCCGCAGCCCCTCGGGCAGCTGGCGGTGCTGGCCCATCGAGTAGGTAAGGCGGGAGACGCCGATCAGCCCGGCGTTGGTGGCGATCAGCAGGATCACCGCGGCGAGGATGCCGACGTAGAAGCGCAGCGCTTCGGTCAGGCCCCCGCTGAGGCCGAGGTTCTCGACGATGCCGAGAATCGGATCGCTGGCGAACTCGGAGCCGAGCGCGGTGGTGTAGTGACCGGCGGCGTCCTGCACGACCGGCATCGCCGACAGCGCGACGACCGGGATCAGCAGGTAGAGGCCGAGCACGGCGGCGACCGTGAAGCCGACGCTGCGCGGGATCGTCCGCGCCGCGTCCTTGGCCTCCTCGGCCATGTTGGAGATCGTCTCGATGCCGGTGTAGGCGATCATCGCGACCGCGACGCCGAGGGCAAAGTCGCTCCAGGAAGGCGCGATACCGAGGTGGACGTTGTCGACCAGCACCTGCGGGCTCAGCACCAGCGCAACGCCGATCCCGACCAGCACGACCTGCGTGGCAAGGTCGGCGACCGCGAGGATCAGGTTGAGTTTCGCCGACTCCTGCGAGCCGCGGATGTTGAGCAGCGCCAGCGCCCCGATCAGCACAGCGCCGCCGATGATGTCCCCCGGCGCGTGACCGAGCGGCCCCCAGAAGACCGCCAGGTAGTGGGGCACGAAGTAGGCCGAGATAGCGACCGTGATCGTGTAGTTGAGCATCTGCCCCCAGGCGGCGACGAAGCTGACCAGCTCGTTGAAGGCGTGGCGGGCGAAGCTGGAGGAGCCCCCCGCCTCCGGGTACATCACCGTCGCCTCGGCGTAGGTTGCCGCCGTCGCAGCGAAGATCAGGCCGGAGATGACGAAGGCGACCGGCGTGAGCCCGAGGGCGAACGCGGCGGTGACGCCGAGCGCGTAGTAGATCGAGGAGCCGACGTTGCCGTAGGCAGCCGAGAACAGCGCACCGACGCCATGCACACGGCTCAGCGATTCGTCTCTGGGGATCCGCTGCGCCATCGATCAGTTGGAGGGGCTGGTCACTCAGCCCGAATATACGGACGCCGCCGGTGCTCTCTGTACGTGGACGCGAGTCAGCTCATCGGGCGAGGCGCAACCGCAGAGGGCGAGCGTCAGCTCCAACTCCTCGCGCAACAGCTCGAGCACGCGACGGGCGCCGGCCTCCCCGCCTACCGCGAGTCCCCAGAGCGCCGGCCGCCCGACCAGCGCCGCATCGGCGCCGAGCGCCAGGGCGATCGCGACGTCGACGCCACGCCGGATCCCGCCGTCGACGAGCACCGCGCCCTTCCCCTCCACCGCATCGACTACCTCGGGCAAGGCGTCAGCGGTGGCGAGGCAGCGGTCGAGCTGGCGCCCTCCGTGGTTGGAGACGACGACCCCGGCAGCGCCGTGATCGATCGCCTGCGCGGCATCCTCCGCGGTGAGCACGCCCTTGACCAGGACCGGCACACGGCAATCGGATGCCAGGTCCTCGAGGTCGGACCAGGTCAGCGCCGGCTCCATCAGGCCAAAGGTCTCCTCGATCGTCACTGCCCGATCCGATCCGAGCGCCGCTTCGACGCTCGGCACGCCGATCTCTTCCGGGATCTTGAACCCGGTCCGCCGGTCGCGCTCGCGGTTGCCACCGCGTGGCGCGTCGACCGTCACCACAATCGCCTCATAGCCCGAATCGACGGCCTCCGCGATCAACTCCCGGGTGACGCCCTCGTCCCGAAAGCAGTAGAGCTGGAACCAGCGCTGCCCCCCGGGTGCTGCTTCTGCAACCGGCCGAGGCCGCATCGTCGCCAGCGTAGAGAGGCACATCACCGTTCCCTCCGCAGCAGCAGCCCGAGCCATCGCCTCCTCCCCATCCGGATCGACCAGCCCCTGATAAGCGACCGGTGCCACCAGCACCGGCATAGAGACGTCACCGCCCAAGACCTCAGCCCCGGTGCTCCACTCGCTCAACCCGGCCAACGCCCGAGGCCGCAACCGCCACCCCTGCCAAGCGGCAACGTTCTCTCGCAGCGTCAGCTCATCTCCAGCCCCGCCGAAGAAATACCCCGCAACCCCAGCGTCCAGCTTCTCCTCGGCGGCCCGCCCGAAGTCCGCGACGTTGACCAGATCCTCGATCACGACGCGACCTTAAACGAGTACGGCGGCGAGACGGTCGCGCTACCGGCCCGTCCGACGGGGTGGGCGCGAGATCGAGAAGCGGGCGACGGCTGGCGTCGGGTCGGCGTTGCCGGCGGCATCGATGGCCCGGACCTTGAAGACGTGTGAGCCCGGGGCGAGGCCGAAATAGGCCTTTGGCGAGGCACAGCTGGCGAGCTTGCGCGCGTCGAGCTTGCAGCGGAACGTCCCGGCCGTCTCGCTGGAACGGAAAGCGAAGGTCGCTCTGCGCTTACCCGGCCTGACATCGCGCCTGACGATCGTCGTCTGCGGCGCGGCCCGGTCAGCGACAGGGGGCACCGATGCAAAGGGGATCCTCGTCTGAAGGTCGGGCCGAGGGACGGTCTGGTAGATCAGGAAGGTGAGCTGACCCATCGAAGCGATTCCGGCCCCGCCGTCGTACATTCCGTCGGCGGCGATCCGATAGGCGGTGCCGGCGGTGACATGCATGTCGACTTCTCCTGAAAAGTACGTCGGTGTCGCAACCGGAGTCAGCCCACTCAGCGAGGTACCGGTGTAGACGCCAAGCACAGCTTCGAGTGCGCCGGAGACGACGACCACCGACGCCTCGCCACTCGCCGGGGCGGTCCAGGAATACCAAATCGAGGCTCCCCCCTGGTCACCGGCATGCGCGGGCTCGCCGAGCTCCTTGGTGGCGTTCCAGTTGAAGCCGGGAACGTCGACGCGATAAAAGGTCCCACCGTCGAGCGATTCGGCCGTCACCGTCTGCGCGTCCGCGAAGTCGTCGTTGGCCGGTGCGGGGGTCGAGGCTATTTCGAGCGCGATCGAGCCTTCGGTGGCCGCCGGCGGCTGGGGGGAGAGGTTCCCGTCCACCCTGATCTCGTAGGTCGTGTCGGCGAGCGCCCGGAAGGTGACCTGCTGCCCGCCGGGACCGCAATCGAACCGAGTTCCTTCCTTGCCGGGCACCACCTTCTCGAGAAAGGACAAAGAGCTACCGCTGTAGACGCCAAGCAGAGTGTGGAAGTCGCTCCCGCAGGTCGAAACCGTGACCCATTCGGTGTCTTCCGCTTCCCAACTGAACCAGACGGAATGTTCGGCTGGTTCGTAAAGAAACTCGTGCGGATCCTCGCCTACCTGTTGGGTCGCGGCGACGTTCGTCCCGGTCTCCTCGATTGGCAACGACCCACTCAGGTCGATCCGGTTCGCAAATTCGTCATTGGCCGGCGCCACTGCAAAAGCCGCAGGGGTCAACAGCAGCAGCCCAGCTACGGCGACACTGAGTACGCCGCCGATCAGCGCAGGAAGCTTTCCTGGCGCCCGTGAGGGAGGGGCGGGGTGCCCCTCCTGCGCAGCGGCGTCCTGTTTTCCGCCCCACCTACTCACACGGACACCAGCAAAGCGTTCCTGGCGGAAAACCCAGCAAGCAGGAGGGGCACCCCGCCCCTCCCCCTTGCCAACCGTTTAGAAATGGACGATCGGGATGATCAGGATGGCGACGATGTTGGCCACCTTGATCATCGGGTTGATCGCCGGGCCGGCCGTGTCCTTGTAGGGATCGCCGACCGTGTCGCCGGTCACCGAGGCTTCGTGGGCCGGAGAGCCTTTGCCGCCGTGGGCGCCGTCCTCGATCAGCTTCTTGGCGTTGTCCCAGGCGCCACCGCCTGCAGTCATAGAGATCGCCGCGAAGAGGCCGACGACGATGACGCCGATCAGGAGCCCGCCGAGGGCATCGACGCTGAGCAGGCCGACGACGACGGGGACGAGGATCGGGATCAGCGCGGGCAGGATCATCTCTTTCTGCGCCGCCAGGGTGACGATGCTGACCGTTTTCCCGTAGTCGGGTTTTTCGGTGCCCTCCATGATCCCCGGGTGTTCGCGGAACTGCTCGCGGACCTGTTCGACCACCTGGCCACCGGCGCGGCCGACAGCCTCGATCGCGAACGCCGCGAACAAGTAGACCATCATGCCGCCGATGATCAGCCCGATCAGGACGTCGGGGCTGCTCAGGTTGAAGAGGCCGTTCAGATCGAACCCAGCCGGCGCCTCGCCGGCGAGTTCGCTCTTGAAGGCCGCGAACAGAACCAGGGCGGCGAGTGCGGCGGAGCCGATCGCGTAACCCTTGGTGACCGCCTTGGTCGTGTTGCCGACCGCGTCGAGCGGATCGGTGACGTTGCGGACCTCCTCCGGCAGGTCGGCCATCTCGGCGATGCCGCCGGCGTTGTCGGTGATCGGCCCGAAGGCGTCAAGGGCGACGATCAGGCCGCAGAGCGAGAGCTGTGCCATCACGGCGATGCCGATGCCGTAGATGCCGGCGAGCTCGTTGGCGGCGAGGATCGCCAACGCCAGAACCAGCGCCGGAGCCGCCGTCGACTGGAAGCCCTGAGCCAGCCCCTGGATGATGTTGGTCGCGTGACCGGTCTCCGAGGCTTTGGCGATCGACTTCACCGGCCGGAAACGGGTCGAGGTATAAAATTCGGTGATGACAAAAAGTAGCGCCGTGACTGCAACGCCGATCACTGCGCAGAGCCAGAGGTCGGTGACCGTGACCGACTGTGCCGCGGTGCTGAGGCCAAGCCGCACCGAGTCGCTCATCAGCCACTCGGTGACGGGGTAGAAAGCCGCGATCGAGAGGATCCCGGAGATGATCAAGCCCTGGTACAGGGCTCCCTCGACCCGGTCCGATTTGGTCCGCACCGAGAGCGCCCCGATGATCGAGGCGATGATCGCGACGGCGCCGATGACCAGCGGGAAGATCGCCACCTCGCGGGCGAAATCGCCGCCCGAGCCGGTGAAGGTGAGGACGCCGAGCAGCATCACCGCGACCGAGGTGACCGCGTAGGTCTCGAACAGGTCGGCGGCCATGCCGGCGCAGTCGCCGACGTTGTCGCCGACGTTGTCGGCGATCACGGCCGGGTTGCGCGGGTCGTCCTCGGGGATTCCCGCCTCGACCTTGCCGACCAGGTCGGCACCGACGTCGGCTGCCTTGGTGAAGATGCCGCCGCCGAGCCGGGCGAAGACGGAGATCAGCGAGCCGCCGAAGCCGAGGCCGACAAGCGCGTCGACGGCCTCCTTGTCGCTCGAGCCGGTGAGAACGAGCAGGCCGAAGTAGCCGGCGACGCCGAAGAGAGCGAGGCCGACGACGAGCAGACCGGTGACCGAGCCGCCTTTGAAGGCGACGTCGAGAGCCGGCGGCACGCCGCCACGGGCCGCCTCGGCGACACGCGAGTTGGCGCGCACCGAGAGGTTCATCCCGATGAAGCCGGTCGCACCCGAGAGGACGCCGCCGATCACGAAGCCGATCGCGGTCTTGTAGTCCTGCAGGAGCCAGAGCACGATCGCAATCGGCACCGCGACAGCGGCGATGATCGTGTACTGGCGGTTGAGGTAGGCCTTGGCCCCCTCCTGCACCGCCCCTGAGATTTCCTGCATCCGCTCGTTGCCTGGTGACTTCTTAAGCAGGCGTTGCGTGACGATCAATCCGTAGAGCACTGCCGCCCCTGCGCAGACAAGCGCAACGACGACTCCGTATTCGGTCAAGAAGCTGGTCAAGTTCGGTTCCTCCGGCTGGGTTTAAGCGGCGCGGGAGTCTATAAGGGGGCGCGGATAGGTGCGGTGCGTCTCCTGTACGGCATCTCGATAGACATCCTCGATGGCAACTCCGGCGTCAAGCGCTTGACGCGACCGCTGGGCGCCATTGCGCTCCGGCAGCTGCGGCTCGACTCCCAGCGCCGAGCGTGCCGGCGCGGTCCACTCGAGCACCGCCTCCAGGGCCGCCCGCGTCTCGATCTCCTCGCCGCGGCGGAAGTCGATCAGCTTGCCGCTCATCCCGTGCCGGATCGCCCGCCAGAGGTTCTCCTCGATCTCGCGGTCCTGCAGCGGCATGCCGGCGCCGTCGTAGCCGTGCTCGTCGTAGTCGAGCGCCGTCTGGGCGATGCAGGCGGCGACCAAGCCGGCCAGGGCAAAGGACTCCTCGCCCCGCGTCTGTGCATCGCAGATCCGCACCTCGACCGTGCCGAACTGGTGGTGGGGACGGACGCTCCACCAGAGCTGGGTCGACTCGACCGCGCTGCCGGTCCGCTGCAGCATGCCGACGAACTCGGCGTAGCCGGCCCAATCGAGAAAGGGGCTTGGGACGCCGCAGCGGGGGAAGGTGCGGGTGAAGATCTCGGTGCGCACGGTGTGCAGGCCGGTGTCGCACCGATCTAGGAAGGGCGAGTTGGCCGAGGCCGCCAGCAGCAGCGGCAGCAGCTCGCGCATCCGGTCGCAGACGGCAATCGCGCGATCGGCGCCGCGCACGCCCATGTGGACGTGCATGCTCCAGGTGTTGTTGCGCTGGGCGACCCAGCCCAATTCGCGGCGCAGGCGGTTGTAGTGGGGGGTGTCGATGATCCGCTGGTCGAGGTAATTCGCCCACGGGTGCGTACCCATCGCCCCCAGCGACAGACCCATCTCGTCGGCCAGCGCGAAGAGCCGTGTCCGGCACTCGCGCTGGGCTGACATCGCCTCGCCAAAGGTCTCCGAGCGCCCGGAGCGGATCTCGATCTCCGAGGCGATCAGCTCGCCCGCCGCCGCGCTGTCCAGGACATCGTCCTTCTGGCAGGCGGCGTAGAGCTCGTCGAAGCGGTGCTCGAGCTCGAGCGTGGCCGGATCGAGGATCGCGAACTCCTCCTCGAGGCCGATCGTGAAATCGATGGAGGACTCGAATCTCTCCCGAGCCAGGTCGAGGTCCAGGGACAAGGGAGCCCTCAGGTCAGGTAGAAGTAGAGCGCGTAGAGAAGGTCGACCGCGGGGCTGGAGGTATGCACCGTCACCTCCGGCGGTACCTGCAGCAGCTGCTCGGAGTAGTTGAAGATGATCTTCACCCCGGCTTCGACCAGGCGGTCGGCGACCGCCTGTGCCGCCGCGGCGGGCACTGCGAGGACGCCGACGACGATCTCCTGCTCGGAGACAACCGCCTCCAGCTCGCCGAAATCGCGGATCTTCAGGCTGCCGACCTGGCTGCCGACGACCTCCGGGTCGATGTCGAACATGGCGACGACCTCGAAGCCGTGGTCGGCGAAGATGTCGGAGCTGGCGATCGCCTGACCGAGGTTGCCGGCGCCGAAGAGGGCGATGTTGTGCTGGCCGGAGGTGCGCAGGATCTTGCGGATCTCCGCGACCAGCGAGTCGACGTTGTAGCCGACGCCGCGCTTGCCGAACTTGCCGAAGCCCGAGAGGTCGCGGCGGATCTGGGTCGGATTGATGTGGGTGTAGTCCGACAGTTCCTGCGAGGAGATCGTCTCCCGCCCCATCTTTCGCGCCTGGGTCAGCACCTGCAGGTAGCGAGAGAGGCGCGCAGCGACACCGAGCGAGAGCCGCTCGCCGTCGCCAACCAGCCCACCGGGCACCTCGACCTCCTCCACAGCCTGCTCAATCATCGGCCCCCACAGTATCGAGCCGCGCCCGAACGGAGGTTTGGTCCAGGGTCAGCTCGGAGACGACCTCGCCGTTCAGCTCGAGCACGGGAATACGCTCGAGCATCGCTCGCAACAGGGTCTCGTCGCTCTCGATGTCGATCTCGCGCAGTTCGAAGCGGTAGCCCTCGTCATGCAGGGCGACCAGCTCCTCCAGCGCCTGCTCGCAGAGGTGGCAGCCGGGCCGCGAGTAGAGGACGAACTCCGCGCTCATCGAACGGCAACCGCCGGGCGGTTGCTGGGAAAGGCATCGAAGGAGAGGTAATCGGGGTAGGGGAGCGCCTTGGCGAAGCGGGCTGCGGAGCCGATCATCGCTGCGTTGTCGGTACAGAGCTCCAGCGGCACCAGCTTCAGCCGCACGCCCTGCTCCTCGCAGAGCGCCGATACCGCCTCGCGCAGCGGCCCGTTGGCGGCGACGCCGCCGCCGAGCGCGACCGCGTCCCACTCGCCTCGCTTCAGCGCCCGCTTCAGTTTCGCCGTCAGCTGCCCGACCGCCGCCGCCTGGAAGCCGGCGGCGAGGTCGGCGCGGCGCTCGCGCACCCCGTCGGGCCCGAGGTCGCGGCAGAGGTAGACGAGCGCGGTCTTCAGCCCGCTGAAGCTGAAGTCGAGGCCGGGATCCCGGGCCATCGCGACGGGCAGCTCGAACCCGTCGGGGTCGCCGTCCTCGGCCAGCCGCTGCAGCGCCGGACCACCGGGGAAGCCAAGACCGAGCAGGCGGGCGACCTTGTCGAAGGCCTCGCCGGCGGCGTCGTCGAGCGTCTGCCCGAGGACCTCGTGGCCGGCATGGTCGTGCACTCCCGCCAGCAACGTGTGTCCGCCGCTCGCGACGAGGCAGAGAAAGGGGGGCTCGAGCGGCTCGGGGGCGAGGAAGTTGGCGGCGACATGCCCCTGCAGGTGGTCGACAGGGATCAGCGGCAGCCGCCGCGGCGCGGCGATCGCCTTGGCGGTGCTGAGGCCGACCAGCAGCGCCCCGATCAGGCCCGGGCCGGCCGTCACCGCCACCGCCTCGATCTCGTCGAGTGAAACGCCGGCCTCGCTCAGCGCCGCGTCGACTACCGGTACCGCCAGCTCCAGGTGATGTCGCGAGGCGACCTCGGGCACGATCCCGCCGAAGGCGGCGTGGGCCTCGTCCTGCGAGGAGATCAGGCTGGAGCGGATCTGCGGGCCGTCGAGGACGGCGGCGCAGGTGTCATCGCAGGACGTCTCAATCGCCAGGATCACGGGGGCTCAGTCCAGCCACATGATCGGGGCTCAGTCCAGCCACATGATCAGGGCGTCCTCGCCGTTGTCCTGGTAGTAGCGAGGACGCACTCCGGCCGAGCGGAAACCGAGCTTCTCGTACATCGCGATCGCGTCGCGATTCGAGACCCGCACCTCGAGCGTGAACGGGAGCTCGTCGCCGGCCTCGGCGATCAGCTGCGAGATCAGGCGACTGGCAACCCCCCGCCGGCGCCGCTCCGGTGCCACGGCGACGTTCATCACGTGCCAGACACGGTCGTAGCGCGAGCAGACGAGGTAGCCGACCAGCTCGTCGCCGGCTGTGGCGGCGAGGCAGATCCCCGACGGCTTGGAAAGCTCGAGCACGAACATCGCCAGCGACCAGGGCGCCGGAAAGGAGCGGCGCTCGACCGCGATCACCGCCGGCAGGTCGCTGTAGGCAAGCCGCCGCACCGGCGGATCGCCGCTCAGCTCACTCGGCTGCTTGGACAGAGTCTCGCTCACGCCACCGTTGTGCATCGGGGGGCCTCAGATAGATCGGGGCAATCGAGCCGGATTCGTCCTCGTCCGTTCCGGCCGCCGCGAGAGCGCAGATGTGCCGCGCGGCGACGCGGTGCACGGAGTCGGCGTCATCCGGGATCTCGATCGCCCGACTCGTCAACTGCTGCCTGAATCGTACAGCGCCGGATCCGCCGCAAAGCGCCGCTTCCGGCGGCGCCGGGATCCGCGTGGCAAGCTCCTCCGCGGTCCCGAGCCAAGGTCCCCACAGTTGCTTGCCTGCCGTTGAGTAGACCGCCGCAGCGACCTCGCCGCGGCGGGCGTCGAGGATGGCGAGGCAACGGCGCTCGCCGGCGACCTCGCCGAGTCCTCGCGCAAGCGCATCCAGGGTGCCGACGCCGCTCAGCGGCAGCCGCCGGCTAAGCCCCAGCGCTCGCGCCGTGGCGATGCCCACGCGCAGGCCGGTGAAGGAGCCCGGCCCGATTCCGACCGCGATCCGGCCGACCGCCTCCCAGCCGCCGGCCGCCTCCGCCGCCCGCTCGACCTCGGCCAGCAGCGCCGTGGTGTGCTGCGGCCCACCCTTCTGGGAGAGCCCGAGCAGCGCCTCGTGCAGAACCTCGCCGTCGCGAGTCGCGGCGACGGCGGTGTCGGCGGTCGCAGTGTCGAAGCCGACGACGACCACAGCCCGCCCGCGGCTACTTCCCGTGCTTGGACTTGCCGCTGGGCTGATCAACGACAAAACTGAAAACGCCGACCTGCTTGCCCTTGACGAACCAGGACACCTTGTGTTCACCCGGGATGTTGGAGGTGATCTTGTTGACGTAGAGCGTCCCCTTTTCCGCTTTCTGCTTGGGGGCGCAGAGGTTTTTCTTGGTCGGAAACTTGACACACACCGTGTAGAAGACGTCCCGCTTGTTGCTGCGGAAGAAGGCGCCCTTGTCGAGATCGGCCTGGCAGCGGTGCGCCGGCTTCGCTTTCTGGGACAGACCGCAGGCGACGTAGTGCTTGAATGCGGCGCTTTTCTTGGCCGAGGCGGGAGCGGCGCTCGCCAGCAGCGCGATTCCCACTACGACTGCCGTCAGCGTCTTCGGTCCCTTCATCAAGCGCTCTCCTCGTTTCGGTTTGCGTACGCGGGCGATGCTACAGGGCAGCATCCCCCTCCGAAACACCACTATTTCGGCACCGATGCGCTGTCGATCTCGATGCGCCGCCTATCGCCGCCGGCATGGTCCAGACGGACCGCCAGCACGCGGCGTCCCGCCAGTTGCGGCTCCGCCAGGGCGGGCCACTCGAGGAACGCGACCGAGGCGGCGTCGAGGTAGTCGTCGAGCAGCGCCGGATCCTCGTCCTCGAGCCCGCCGAGGCGGTAGAGGTCGAGGTGGGAGATCGGCAGCCGGCCACGGTAGCGCCGGCCGATCGTGAAGGTGGGCGAGGTGACCGGGCCCTTGACCCCGAGTGCCCGGCAGGCACCGCGGATCAGCGTCGTCTTGCCGGCTCCCAGCTCGCCGCTGACGACGACTATATCGCCGGGGCCAAGGCGCGCTGCGACCTTTGCCCCGACCGCTTCGGTTTCGACCGAGGACCCGCTCTCGACCGTTTCCACGATGGCGCTCAACCGAACATGTCGAGCTGATCGGCGGGATCCTCGGGTGGGGCCGCTGCCGGCTCCTCCCCGATCTCCTCCTCCACCTCTTCCTCAGCCCCGGCGGGAGATGGGCCGGCAAGCAACTGCGGCAGCAGCTCCAAGTCCGCCCGCAGCGTCTCCTTGACCGCCGGCGTGCGCAGCGCCGCGGCCGGGTGGAAGAGCGGCAGCAGGAAAACCGTGCGTCCGCCCAACTCGTGCACCTGCGGCGTGCCCCGCACCCTGGTGATTCCGGTCGGATTGCCACTCAGCAGCTTGGTCGCGAAGTTGCCCAGGGTGCAGACGACGCGCGGCTCGATCAGCCGCACCTGCTCGAACAGGTAGGGACGGCAGGCCTCGATCTCCAGCGGCTGGGGGTCGCGGTTGCCAGGCGGCCGGCTCTTCAACACGTTGGCGATGAAGACGCCCTCCCTTGCCATCCCTATGCCTTCAAGTAGCTCATTCAACAGTTGCCCGGCGCGACCGACGAAGGGCAGGCCCTGGCGATCCTCTTCAGCGCCCGGCGCCTCGCCGACGAACATCACCTCGGCGTCGGCGTCGCCCGCACCGAACACGGATTTGGTCCGCGTCTCGTGCAGGGGGCATTTGGTGCACGACTGGACTTCTTTGTAGAGATCGACCAGCTCGGCGCGCCGCTCCTCGGCCGTTGGGCTCATTGCCGCTGGATGGTAGGCGCTAGGGCAGCGGCTCCCAATCCCATGACGCCTTTGAGCCGATCCCGTCCTTCTGCTCCAGGTAGCGCTGGAACTCGGCCAGCTCCTTCGGCTCGACCCCGTAGACGTGCTCAGGCTCGGGGAAACGGTGGCTGCGCACCTCTTCCGCGTATCGGCTGACGCCATCGACCATCGCGGCATGGATCTCGGCGTAGCGCTTGACGAATTTGGGCGAGCGGCCGGTCGTGATCCCGAGCAGGTCGTGGTAGACGAGCACCTGTCCCGCCGTGGCCCGGCCCGCGCCGATCCCGATCGCCGGGATCTCGAGACGCTGGGCGATCGCCTCGGCGATCGCCGCTGGCACCGCCTCGAAGACGATCGCGAAACAGCCGACCGACTGCAGGGCCAGCGCGTCCTCGAGCAGCTGGATCGCGCCCTGAGCGGTCTTGCCCTGGGTCTTGTAGCCACCCAGCGCGGTCGCGGTCTGTGGCGTCAGGCCGATGTGACCCATGACCGGGATGCCGGCGCGGACGATCGCCCGCGCGCGCTCGACCGAGGTCCCCCCCGCCTCCAGCTTGACCACCTGGCAACCGGTCTCCTTGACCAGGCGCTGGGCGCCCTGGACGGCGAGCTCGTTGCCGGCCTCATAGCTGCCCATCGGCATGTCGCCGACCATCAGCGGCGTCTTCACACCGCGACGGACGGCTTTGCCGAGCATCACCATCTCGTCCATCGAGACCGACTCGGTGCCGGGATAGCCGAGCACGACCATCGCCGCCGTGTCGCCGACGAGGACAAGGTCGACGCCGGCCTCCTCGGCGACCCGAGCCGAGGGGTAGTCGTAGGCGGTGACCATCACGATCGGTTCGCCGGCCTGCTTCATCTCGGCCAGGCGGGGCAGCGTGATCGGTTGACGGTCGCTCATCAGATGACCTCCTGGGCGAGCAGCACCTCCGGGTGGCTGTCGACGGCGATGGTGACGTTGTCGTCGTCGACGTGGACGACGATCGGCGAGTATGCCTCCAGGTCGCTCTCGTCGTAAGCGCCGAAGGAGGCGACGATGATCTTGTGGCCGGGCCGGGTCAGGTGGGCGGCGGCGCCGTTGACCTGCATCGTGCCGGAGCCCGGCTCGCCGTCGATCACATAGGTGACGAAGCGGGCGCCGTTGTCGATGTCCCAGACGTGAACCTGCTCGTTGGTGATCAGGTCGGCGCTTGCCATCAGCTCGGTGTCGACCGTGATGCTGCCGATGTAATCGACGTCGCAGTCGGTCACCGTCGCTCGGTGGATCTTGGACTTGAGCATCTGCCTCTGCATTGAGTCTCCCCTTGGGTTCAGACCTTCATGGCCGGATCAAGATGTTGTCGATGAGGCGGGCACCGCCGAACTGCGCGGCGACCGCTACCAGCACCGGACGGCCGTTCAGCTCCGCCACCGGTTCCAAGTTCTCTGCGTCGCGGGCCTCCAGGTACTCCGGCTCGACCCCCGCTGCCTCCAGTTCGTGTCGGCCCGCGTCGAGTGCCTCGGCTAGCGATTCGGCCCGGGCGACACGCTCGACCTCGCGCAGCGCCCGCGAGAGCGCCGTCGCCCGCTCGCGATCCTCGGGCCCGAGGTAGGCGTTGCGCGAGCTCATCGCCAGGCCGTCGGACTCACGCACGATCGGCAGTGTCTCGATCCGGACCGGGATGTCGAGGTCGCGCACCATGCGGCGGATCGCCGCCACCTGCTGGGCGTCCTTCTGGCCGAAGTAGGCGACGTCGGGCCCGACGATGTTGAAGAGCTTGGCGACGACGGTGGTGACGCCGCGAAAGTGGTCGGAGCCGCGACGCGAGGGGTCGCCGCAGAGGACCTCGGTCAGCCCGCTCACCTCGACGCTGGTGGAGAAACCGTCGGGGTAGACCTCGCCGACCGGGGGCGCGTAGATCAAGTCGACGCCGGCCTCGCCGGCCAGCTCGGCGTCGCGCGCCTCGTCGCGCGGGTAGCGGTCGAGGTCCTCGCCGGGGCCGAACTGGGTCGGGTTGACGAAGAGGCTCATCACGACCAGATCGCACTGGGCGCGGGCGGCGCGCAGCAGCGAGAGGTGGCCCTCGTGCAGGCAGCCCATCGTCGGCACCAGGCCGATCGAAAGGCCTTCCGCCCGCGTGGCGGCAAGCAGCGCCCGCAGCTCGTCCTTGCGGCGGACGAACTTCACGCCTGCTCGTGCATGCGGAGACTCAGTCAATGCGAGGTTCATGGGAAGGTCCATGCCCTTGGCGGGTCACGGCCGACTTCCGAGTATAGGCACTCAGCGGCGGAAATCTATGGGCCTGATCACACGAGCCGGGGCACCGGCCGCAATCGACCCTGCAGGCAGGTCCGTCGTGACCACGGAGTTGGCGCCGATCACGCAGCGCTCGCCGATCGTCACGCCGCTCGTCACCACGCAGTTGACCCCGAACCAGCAGTTGGCGCCGATCTTGACCGGCCCATTGCTGGTGAAGCCCTGCCAGGTGATCGGTGTGTCGGGATCGTCGAAGCGGTGCTCGGCGTCGCCGACGAAGCAGCCGTTGGCGAACATCGTGTGATCGCCGATCTCGATCAGCTCATAGGCGGCGAGCATCGTGTTGCGGTTGAGGAAGCAACCGGCACCGATCTCGATCCGGGCCTCGGGAGCGAGGGTCAGCCAGCAGCCCGGCTCGAGCAGCGTCCCCTCGCCGATCCGCAAACGGCCCTCGTCGAAGGCCTCCAGCAACTCGCCCTCCACCGGCAGGCGGATAAAGAAGCCGCCCCGTGCGGCGTGTCGGCCGAGCCGCCAGCGCCGCAACGGGCGCCGGTTGCGCTCGTACCAGCGCCGCTGCGCCCACCAGTGTCGCCAACCCCGCAGCTCACTCACGGGCGTAGCTTCCCAGACGCAACACGGACATAGACTGGACGGCGTGAGCGACCTGCGCGGTGGCATCGACCTTGGCGGCACCAAGATCCAGACGGCGATCGTCGACCCCGGCGGCAATGTCGTCGGCGAAGTGCGGAAACCCACTCCTACCACTGGCGGCCCAGCCGACGTGGCGGGCGCGATGGAGGACGCGCTGCGCGAAGCGGCCTTGGCTGCCGACGTCAAGCCCGACGATCTGAGTGGCGTCGGCGTCGGCTCGCCTGGGGACGCAGACTGCAAGACCGGCATCGTGTCCGGCGCCCGCAACCTGCCGGGCTGGGACGGCAGCTTTCCACTCGGCGAAGCGCTCTCGAAGGCGCTGGGGACCGAAGTCAAGATCGGCAACGATGTCCAGGTCGCAACGGAAGCTGAGTTTCAGCTCGGGGCTGCGCGCGAGTTCTCGAGCCTGATCGGTGTCTTCTGGGGGACCGGGGTCGGCGGTGGCCTTGTGCTTGACGGCAAGCCCTGGCTCGGCCGCGGCGCAGCCGGTGAGATCGGCCACATGGTCGTCAAGCGCGGCGGCGCCAAGTGCCCCTGCGGGCGGAGAGGCTGCATGGAGGCCTACGCGGGCCGATCGGCGATGGAAGCCGAGGCGCGCCGCGAGCACGAGGGGGGTCACAAGACCGACCTCTTCAAGCTGATGGAGAAGCACGAGAAACCGCGCCTTACCAGCGGTATCTGGGAGCGCGCGATCGACCATGGCGATGAGCTCGCGACGAAGCTGATCGACCGCGCGATCGAGGCGCTGGGAACGGGAATCGCCTCAGCCGTGAACCTGCTCGATCCCGAAGCGGTGATCGTCGGCGGCGGCCTGGGCATCCGTTTCGGCGACCGCTACATGGAGCCACTAAAAAAAGAGATGGAGGTGCACCTCTTCGTCAACGAGCGCCCGCCGGCACTGCGCGTCGCCTCGCTCGGCGACCTCGGCGGCGCGATCGGCGCCTCGCTGCTCATCGACCGCTGAAAGCCGTCAGGCAGGCTGGGCGACCGCCAGGCCATTTTCTTCAGCGGCACGACCGAGATGATCGTCATAGGTGAAAAAAACGCCAACCTCGTTTCCAAGAGATATGGCGGTCGCCAGATGCAGCGCGTCGAGGCTTCGCAGCCCAGCGGGCTCCAATTCGGCAGCGACATCGAGTACCCCGTCGTCAATGGGCAACAGCGAGAGACCCCCCATCCACTCCCTGGCGGCACGTTCGTAATTGGCGCCATAGCGAGCACAGGCGCGGAGTGACTCGACCCCCAAGAGGCTGCTCGAAACCAACCCTTCCCACTCACCCAGCTCGCGAAGCAGAGCATCTTTCTCCACCTCGCAAAGCGGCAACTTCACGTATGCCGAGGTGTCCAGATATGCAACCCGGTTGACTACAACCGCTCCTCTCGCAGCTCGTCGAGGATCACACTGCTCGGCGGCCCCACCGCCGGCGGCAGCTCGGACGCCTTCGCCAAAGCGACCAGATCGACCCTGGGCATCGTCGCGCCCCGCTCGGCGACCAATCGGGCAATCGGCGAATCGGCGGGGCCGGACGGCACAAGCCGAGCCACCTCACGGCTCCGCTCGGTAACCCGAAAACTGTCGCCCTCCTTCACCTCTCTCAAGTATTGAGACAGGTTCTGCCGCAGCTCTCTCACGCCGACCGACTCCATGTGCGCCAACGTAGCACATTGGCCCTGAATGTCGGTCTGTTGTCTACACCCGCCCAGCCGCCTGGCGCTGCTGGCGAGCGATCGCGTCGACCAGAACGGCGAGCAGGAGGACGCCGCCGGTGACCATGAACTTGACCGCCGAGGTGAGCGCCAAGAGGTCCATGCCGTTCGAGATCGAGCCAATTACCAGGGCGCCGAGCAGGGCAGTCCAGACCGAGCCGCGACCACCGAAGAGGCTGGTTCCGGCGATCACCGGTCCGGCGATCGCGAGCAGCAGCAGTTCGCTGCCGCCCGAGCCCTGGTTGACCGCCAGCAGGCGCGACGCCGCCATGATGCCGCCGATCGCCGCCATCGAGCCGGAGATGGCGAAGACCGCCACCCGCACGCCGTTGACCCGGATGCCGGCCCGCCTGGCTGCCTCGGCGTTGCCGCCGACGGCGTAGACGTGGCGACCGAAACGGGTGCGCTTGACGACGTACTCCATGCCGACGACGAAGGCGAGCAGGATCAAGACCGCGAGGGGCACGCCACGGTCGGAATTGAGGATCACCACGGCGACGATCGCGATCGCGGCGACCAGCACCACTCGGAGCACAAGCGCCGGCACGCTCTCGCCGGCGAGCCCCGCCGCCACCCGGCGCCGGTGGCCGAGCAAGACCACGGCCGCGTAGGTGGCGATGACGATCGCGCAGAAGATCCAGCCCACCGCATCGGAGTAGAAGGTATTCGCCAGTCCGGTGATTTTGGGGTCGGTGAGGTTGAGCGACCCGGTGGAGCCGAGCACCTGCAGTAGAGCCCCCTGCCAGGCCAGTAAGCCGGCGAGGGTGACCACGAAGGAAGGAATGACGAAACGGCTGAAAAGGGAGCCTTGGAGCAGGCCGATCGCGGTGCCGACCAGGATGGCCGCGACGATCGCCAGGTAGGGGTTCCAGCCGTGCTTGACGTTGAGGACCGCCATCACCCCCGCGGCGAGGCCGCTGACGGCCCCCACCGAGAGATCGATCTCGCCGAGCAGGAGCACGTAGACGATGCCGACCGAGATCAGGCCGATGGCCGTGATCTGCAGCATCAGGTTGGTCAGGTTCTCGGCAGAGAGAAAGCGGTCGTTCTGGGACTGGAAGATGATCCAGATCAGGGCCAGACCGAGGACGACGCGGGCTGAGGCGAGGTCGCCCTGGACCAGGCGCCGCAGGGAATCGCCGCTGAAGATGTTCATCCGGCTCCCGGTGGTCGACGCCGGAACGGTGGCCTCCTCGCTTTTCATTGCTGGTCCTCTTTCTTGTCTCTCTCTTCGTTGCCGTTCCCGTTCGCGTCGTCGCCGAGACCGGTGATCGCCGAGACGACGTGCTCCTCGGTCGTCTGTTCGGCTTTGAAGTCTCCGGCGGTCCGACCGAGGCGCAGGACGACGACCCGGTCCGCGACCTCGAAGACGTTGGCGAGGTTGTGGCTGATCACGACGACCCCGAGGCCGCGCTCGCGCAGGCGCCCGATCAGCTCCAGCACCTGCTTGGTCTGGGGCACGCCGAGCGCCGCCGTGGGCTCGTCCAGCAGCACGACCCGCGGCTCCCCCAGCAGGGAACGGGCGACCGCGACCTGCTGGCGCTGACCGCCCGAGAGCGTCCCGACCTCGGTGCGCATGCTCGGGATCGTCACGGCGAGGCTGGACAGCAGCTCACCCGCCTGGTGCTCCATCTTCGCCTCGTCGAGCTGGCGCGAGATCTCCCCAGTGCCCGGCGATATCTCCTCCTGGCCGAGGAAGACGTTGGCGACGACGTCGAGGTTGTCGCAGAGGGCGAGGTCCTGATAAACGGTGGCGATCCCGAGATGGGTCGCGTCCTGGGGCCGGGTGACCTTGATCTCGCGGCCGTCGAAGCGAATCCGCCCCTCGTCGGCGGAGTGAATGCCGGCTATCGTCTTCACCAGCGTCGACTTGCCGGCGCCGTTGTCGCCGACGAGGCCGACGACCTCGCCGGCATTGACGGTGAAGTCGACCCGGTCCAGAGCCTGGACCGGGCCGAATCGCTTGCTCACTCCGTCTAGCTCAAGGAGGGGGCCGTCGGGGCTCATCGCTCCGCTCCCAGCGCCTTTAGGAGATCCCCGCTTCCTTGCAGGCCTGCTTGTAGGGCCCGGTGCATAGTTCGGATGCGGAGACGAATCCGTCGGCGACCACCGTGCTCTTGACGTTGTCTTTGGTCACGGCGATCGGTTTGAGCAGGACGGACGGCACTTTGGTTTTGCCGTTGTCGACTTCTTCGGTGACTTTGTCCTGCGGTACTTCTTCGCCTTCGGCGAGGGCGATGGCGATTTCAGCGCTGATCTGCGCCTCCGGTTCGATTTCCTTGTAGACCGTCATGTACTGCTGGCCCGCGAGGATCCGCTGCAGGCCGGCGACGGTGGCGTCCTGGCCGGTGACGGGCTTTTCGGAGGGGTTGATCCCGGCGCCTTTCATCGCTGCGATCGCGCCGCCGCCGGTGTCGTCGTTGGCGGCGTAGATACCGGCAAACCCATTGCTGCCGAGGGCGGTGATCGCCTGCTGCGCCTCGCGCTGGGCGTTTTCGGCGGACCAGCCGGGCGTGTCGTATTCCTTGGCGATCTGGACGCCGGCCGCTTCGAATCCGTTGTGGGCGCCTTCTTTGAAGAGGGCCGCGTTGGGATCGGCCGGATCGCCGTTGATCATGATGATCGGACCGCTTGCGCTGCCGTCTTCTTTCAGTTTTTTCTCCAGCGTTTCGGCCTGGAGTTCGCCGACTTTTTTGTTGTCGAAGGAGACGTAGGCGTCGACTTCTCCGTTTTCGATCAGCCGGTCGTAACTGAGCACCGGAACGTTCTGGGCCTTGGCCTTTTCGGCGATCGCAGCCGCCGATTTGGAGTCCATCGGGTCGACGACGAGGACTTCAGCCCCCTGGGTCAATGCCGCTTCGGCCTGGCTCTGCTGCTTCGCCGCATCGCCGCCGGCGTTGTTGTAGAGCACTTCGCAGTCCGAGCATTCTTCTTCGACTGCCTTTTCGAAGTCCGGCCTGTCGTCGGACTCGTAGCGGGGCGTTTCGTTTTCGGGAAGCAACAAGGCGATCTTTGCGCCACCGCCGCCGCTACTGCCACCACAGCCCGCCGCGATAGCAACGAGCGCCAGCAATACACCAACTGCAACTGGGAATCGCTTCAAAGCCGATTGGGACATGAACTCCTCCTTTTCCGTCCCTGCCTTACCCGCTTTACCGCGATCTCACTCCTAACCTAGCGCCGCGCAACGCCCAGCGCCAGTGCTAGGCCGCGACCGGCTCGCGGCGTTTGCGCGAGCGCTTCGGCTTGGCCGGCGCGACCAACTCGGCAAGGAAGCGCCCGGTATGCGATGCCTCCACGGCGGCAACCTCCTCAGGCGTGCCGGTAGCGATCACCTCGCCTCCCTCTTCGCCGCCGTCGGGCCCGAGGTCGACGAGGTGGTCGGCGGTCTTGATCACGTCGAGGTTGTGCTCGATCACGACCACGGTGTTGCCGGCGTCAACGAGGCGACCGAGGACGTCGAGCAGGCGCTGCACGTCGGCGAAGTGCAAGCCGGTGGTCGGCTCGTCGAGGATGTAGAGGGTGTCGCCGGTGGCGACTTTGGAGAGCTCGGTCGCCAGCTTCACCCGCTGCGCCTCACCGCCCGAGAGCGTCGTCGCCGCCTGGCCGAGGCGGATGTAGTCGAGGCCGACGTCGTGCAGGGTGCGCAGGCGGCGGGCGATCTTCGGCACGTTCTCAAAGAAGACGACCGCCTCCTCGACCGACATCTCGAGCACGTCGGCGATGCTCTTGCCCTTGAAGCGGACCTCGAGCGTCTCGCGGTTGTAGCGCTTGCCGTGGCACTGCTCGCAGGGCACGTAGACGTCGGGCAGGAAGTGCATCTCGATCTTGATCTGACCGTCGCCGCGGCAGACCTCGCAGCGGCCGCCCTTGACGTTGAAGCTGAAGCGACCCGGTTTGTAGCCGCGGGCGCGCGACTCCTGCGTCTGGGTGAAGAGCTGGCGGATATGGTCGAAGACGCCGGTGTAGGTCGCCGGGTTGGAGCGCGGCGTGCGACCGATCGGCGACTGGTCGATGTTGATGATCTTGTCGATCTGACTGAGCCCGTCGACGCCGTCGTGGGCGCCGGGCCGCAGCTTCGCCTGGTGCAGGCGATTGGCGACCGAGTGGTGCAGGGTCTCGTTGACCAAGGTCGACTTGCCCGAGCCGGAGACGCCGGTGACGCAGCAGAAGACCCCGAGTGGGATCGCCACGTCGATCCCCTTCAGGTTGTGTTCGCGGGCACCGCGGACCAGTAGCGCACCGCGCGGCTTACGGCGCTCGGCCGGTACCTCGATCATCCGCTTGCCGGAGAGGTACTGCCCGGTCAACGAAGCCGGGTCCTTGGCGACCTGGTCCGGCGTGCCGGCGGCAATCACGTAGCCGCCGTGTTCGCCGGCGCCAGGACCGAGGTCGACCAGATGGTCGGCGGCGCGCATCGTGCCCTCGTCGTGCTCGACGACGATCACCGTGTTGCCGAGGTCGCGCAGGCGGTCGAGCGTGCCGATCAGCTTCTCGTTGTCGCGCTGGTGCAACCCGATCGAGGGCTCGTCGAGCACATACATCACCCCGACCAGGCTGGACCCGATCTGCGTCGCCAGGCGGATGCGCTGTGCCTCGCCGCCGGAGAGAGAGCGCGCCGAGCGAGCCAGGGAGAGATAGCCGATGCCGACGTTCTCGAGGAAGGCGAGCCGTTCGGAGATCTCGCGCACGATCAGCCGCGCTATCGCCCGCTCGGTCTCGGTCAGCTCCAGCCCCTGGATCCACTCGCTCGCCGCCCGCGCCGAGAGTGAGGTGTACTCGGCGATGCTGATGCCGTTGACGGTGACTGCGAGGCTCTCCGGCCGCAGCCGCGCCCCATCGCAGTCGGGGCAGGGCTGCTCGGCCATGTAACTCTCGATCCGCTCGCGGTTGCTCTCCGAATCGGTCTCCCCATAGCGCCGCTCGAGGTTGTTGACGATCCCCTCGAAGCGCACTTTGTAAGAGCGGCGGCGGCCGAAGCGATTGGTGTAGGTGACCTGGTGGCGTTCGGAGCCGGTGCCGTAGAGGAAGATCTCTTTCTCGGCTTTCTTCAGCTTCGACCAGGGCAGCTCGAGGTCGACGCCGTTCTCCTCGGCGACGGCGGCGATCAGCCGCTTCCAGTAGGCGGTGATGCCGCGGTTCCAGGGCTGCAAGGCACCCTCGCCCAAGGAAAGGGTCGGGTCGGGAACGACCAGCTCGGGGTCGATGACACGCTGGAAGCCGAGCCCGTGGCAACGCTCGCAGGCGCCGTGCGGCGAGTTGAAAGAGAAGATCCGCGGCTCCAGCTCGGGGATCGAGGTGCCGCAGTTCAAGCACGCGAACTGCTCGCTGAAGAGCATCGTCTCGGCTTCCGCATCGACCATCTCGACTTCCACCAACCCCGCGGCCAAGCCGGCGGCAGCCTCGACCGACTCGGAGAGACGGCGGCGCAGGTCGGTCTTCATCACCAGCCGGTCGACCACCACCGAGATGTCGTGTTTGTACTTCTTGTCGAGGATGATCTCCTCGTCGAGACGAAGCAGCTCGCCGTTGACCTTGACCCGCGAGTAGCCCTCCAGCCGCATCTGGTCGAGCAATTTCCCGTACTCGCCTTTGCGCCCCCGCACGACCGGCGCCATCACCATGAATTTCGTTCCCTCGTCAAGGGTCATCAGCCGGTCGACGATCTGCTCCTGCGTCTGACCGGTGATCTCCTCGCCGCAGGTGGGACAGTGCGGGACGCCGATCCGCGCCCAGAGCAGGCGCAGGTAGTCGTAGATCTCGGTCACCGTGCCAACGGTCGAGCGCGGATTGCGCGAGGTCGTCTTCTGGTCGATCGAGATCGCCGGCGAGAGCCCCTCGATCGAGTCGACGTCGGGCTTCTCCATCAGGCCGAGGAACTGCCGCGCGTAGGCGGAGAGCGACTCGACGTAGCGTCGCTGCCCCTCGGCGTAGATCGTGTCGAAGGCGAGGCTCGACTTGCCCGAGCCCGAAAGCCCGGTGATCACGATCAGCGCGTCGCGGGGCAGCTCGACGTCGATGTCCTTCAGGTTGTGCTCACGCGCACCCGAGATGACGATTCGCTCAGAGGCAGCCACGGTCAGGCGATTCTACGCAGGCGAACAGATGTTCCCTCGAGGCTATTTACGCTTTCGCCCTCTATGCGGCGAAATCAGCGGCCGATCGACTGCTGGTACAGGGTGAAGCCGATTCCCGAGCAGACGGCGGCAATGATCCAGAAGCGCAGCATGATCTTCGTCTCCGACCAGGCCATCATCTCGAAATGGTGGTGCAGCGGGGCCATCAGCAGGACGCGGCGGCGGAAGGTCTTGAAAGAGAAGACCTGGATCGCGACCGAGAGGGCCTCGATCACGAAGATACCGCCGATGATGATCAGCAGCACCTCGGTCTGGGTCATCACCGCCAGCGCGCCGATCGCGCCGCCGAGGCCGAGCGAGCCGGTGTCGCCCATGAATATCGAGGCCGGGAAGGCATTGAACCAGAGGAAGCCGACGCAGGCACCGACCAGGCAGGCGGAGAGCAGCGCGAGGTTCTGCTGCTCGTTGGTGACGAAGCAGATCGCCGTGTAGGCGAGCAGAACGATCGCACAGGAGCCCGCGGCAAGGCCGTCGAGGCCGTCGGTGAGGTTGACCCCGTTGGAGGTGCCGGCGATGACGAGGAAGACGAGGACGAAGTAGAGGACCGGGCCGAGGTCGAGGCTGGCGTCGCCGATGCGGAAGAAGAGGGTCGGCTCGAGGCCGACCTCGTGGCGAGCTACCCACCAGAGCATGAAAGCCAGCAGTAGCTGCACGACCAGCTTCCAGCGCGCCGAGAGGCCGAGCGAGCGGCGTTTGACGATCTTGGTGAAGTCGTCGGCGAAGCCGAGCGCGGCGCAGCCGAGGGCGACGCCGAAGACGGCGAGGCTCTGCGCGTCGCGGTCGGAGAGGACCAGGTAGGGAACGCAGATCGCGGCGAAGACGATCAGGCCTCCCATCGTCGGCGTGCCCGCCTTGGCGTGGTGCTCCTGCGGCCCGTCCTCGCGGATGTGCTGGCCGAACTCCTTCACCCGCAGGTACTCGATGAACTTGGGGCCGAGGAAGATGCAGATCAGCATCGCCGCCATGCCGGCGATCAGGACCTCGCCCATCAGAGCAGCTCCGCCAGGGTCTCGGCGACGGTCTCGAGGCCGGCCGAGCGCGAGCCCTTGACCAGGATCGTGTCGCCCGGCTCGAGCTGGGCGGCGAGCAGTTCCGCCGCCTCGGCGGGGTCACCGACGAGCTCGTCGGGGTCGTAGGCGCGGGCGGGCTCGCCGATCCCGATCAGCATGTCGATGCCCTCGGCACGCGCGTGGGCACCGACTTCACGGTGGTAGGCGGGGGCGCCGGGGCCCAGCTCGGCCATCTCGCCGAGAACGGCGATACGCCGGCTCCCCTCGATCGAGGCAAGGTGGTCGAGTGCCGCGCGCATCGACACCGGGTTGGCGTTGTAGCAGTCGTTCACCAGGACGATCCCGTCTCCAAGCTCGAGGCGCTCGCCCCGGAAGCGGGAGAAGCCTATGTTCGCAGCGCGATCGGCCATCTCCTCGAGCGACGCGCCGAGCGCGACCCCGGCGCCGACCGCAGCGAGCGCGTTGGTCAGGTTGTGACACTCGGTGAAGGGAAAGTGGAAGCGCGCCTGACCGGACGGCGTGGCGATCAGGGCCTCGGTGACTCCTTCCGCCACCCGTTGTTCGACGACGTCGATATCTCCCCCGGGGCCAAAGCGCAGCAGGCTCGGAGCGGCATCGAGGTGTGGCTCGAGCTCACCCGCCTCGACCGGGACGACGGCGGTTCCGTCGGGGGGTAGGCCGGCAAGGATCTCGGCCTTTGCGGCCGCTACCGCCTCGATCGAGCCGAGAAGCTCGACGTGGACCGGCCCGACGTTGGTGATCACGCCGATCCGCGGCTCGGCGATCGCCGCCAGCTCGGCGATCTGACCGGGACCGCGCATCGCCATCTCCAGGACCAGCAGCTCGGTGTCAGCCGGCGCTTCGAGCAACGTCAGCGGCAGACCGATCTCGGTGTTGAGGTTCTCGCGGTTGGCATGGACGCGCCCAGGGAGCAGCGCCCTGGCGATGTCCTTGACCGAGGTCTTGCCGACCGAGCCGGTGACGCCGACCACAGGGGCGTCGAGCTCGCGGCGCCAGGCACGAGCCAGCGCCTGCAGGGCCGCGAGCGGGTCGGCGACGGCGAAGACCCAGGCCCCGTCGAGCCCGCCGGCACGATCCTTGCCGACCACCGCGCCCCAGGCGCCGCCCGCTATCGCCGCCGAGGCGAACTCGCCGCCATCGACTCGCTCGCCGCGCAGGCCGAAGAAGAGATCCCCCGCCTCCGCCTCGCTGGAGTCGATGATGCCGCGCTGCGGAAAGCCAGCCCCGCCGCGGGCGACGATCTCCGCTTCCATTTCCTCGGCGATCTGTTCGGGGGTCAGGTTCACAGCCGGCGCAGCTCCTCGCGGGTCACGTCGCGGTCGTCGAACGGCAGCTTGCGCCCGTTCTCGAACTCCTGCCCCTGCTCGTGACCCTTGCCGGCAATCACGACCGTGTCCCCGGGCTCGGCACGCGAAAGCGCGAGCGCTATCGCGGCGCGCCGGTCGACCTCTTCCTCCACCCCACCGCGATCCTCGATGCCCGCGAGGATCTCAGCGACGATCGCCTCGGGATCCTCGGATCGGGGGTTGTCGGAGGTGACGATCGCCAGGTCCGACAGCTCGGCACCGGCACGCCCCATCTGTGGTCGCTTGCCACGGTCGCGATCGCCGCCGGCGCCGAAGACCGAGATCACCCGCCCCTCTCCCAAGCGCCGCGCCGCCCGCAACACGTTCTCCAGCGAGTCGGGCGTGTGCGCGTAGTCGACGAGGACCGAAAACGGCTGTCCCTCGTCGATCGGCTCGAAGCGACCGGGTGGAGGCTTGGCCCGCGCCAAGCCGGCTATCGCGGCGTCCGTATCCACTCCCATGGAGACCGCGGCGGCGTAGGCGCCAAGCGCGTTAGCGACGTTGAAGTCGCCCGGCAGCCGCGTCTCGATTTGGAGGTCGGCCGCTCTGAGGTCGGCATCGCCGCCCTCTGCCGAGAAGGTGACGCACTCGAATTCCTCCGCCAGGCGCCGCCCATACGGATCGTCGACGTTGACGATCGCGGTCTTCGGCCCCAGCTCGAACAGCCGCCGCTTCGAGCGGAAGTAGTCCTCCATGTCGGCGTGGAAGTCGAGGTGGTCCTGGGTCAGGTTGGTGAAGAGCGCGACGTCGAAATGAATCTCATCTGCTCGGTGCAGAGCGAGCGCATGCGAGGACACCTCCATCGCACAAGCCCGATCTCCCCCGTCGAGCATGCGCCGAAGGGTCCCCTGAAGATCGATCGCCTCGGGGGTAGTCCGTTCGACCTCCTCCTCGACCCCGCCGACGACCTGCTTGACCGTCCCCAGCAACCCACACCGCACCTCTGCCGTCTCCAGAATCTCCCGCAAGAGGAACGCCGTAGTCGTCTTCCCGTTGGTCCCGGTGATCCCAGCCACCATCAACTCGCCAGTCGGATCTCCGTAGAAGCGAGCAGCAAGCGGAGCCATGGCGGCCCGAGCGTCTTCGACCACCACCTGCGCGACCTCGAGCTCGGGAAGCTCGCGCTCAACCACCAGCCCAGATGCTCCAGCCTCCACCGCGGCAGCAGCAAATTCATGCCCATCGACCTTCTCCCCAGGCACACAAAAGAAAAGCGTCCCGGCCCCCACCTTGCGGCTGTCATAAGCAAGCTCCACAACCCCAGCGGACCCGTCACCAACAATCCGGGCCGACCCAGCTACGCCAGCGAGCTCATCCAATCTCACGCAGGCGATTCTAGGCCGGGGATCCCACTCAACCTATTCCTGCGGCACACCGAGATATGGAAGAGCGAACGCCGCGATCTTGCCGAACGTCGGCGCCGCAACCGACCCGCCGTAGATTTCCCCCTGCGGCTGATCGACGACCACCGCAACCAGCAAGCGCGGATCCTGCGCCGGGGCGAAACCGATGAAGGAAGCGATGTACTTGGTGTCGGAGTAGGTCCCGTTTTCGGCCACCTGCGCGGTGCCGGTCTTGCCGGCCAGGGTGTAGCCGGGCACGCTGACCTCAGACGCGGTGCCGCCCGGCGCAAGCACGCCCTCGAGCATCGTCCGCACCTGTTCGGCAACGACCGGGGAAATCACCCGGTGCCCGTGTGGCTCTTCGACGGGTTCGTCGCCGATCTTCTCGACCAGCTGCGGCGACCGCAGCATGCCGCCGTTGGCGATCGCCGCGTAGCCGGCGATCATCTGCATCGGCGTCACCCCAAGACCCTGACCGATCGGCAGGTTGCCCATCGTCGAGCCCGAGTATTCGTCCAGCGGCGGTACGAGCCCCCGTTCCTCGGCCGGGAACTGCACGCCAGTCGGCCGGCCGAAGCCGAAGCGGTTGATCCAGCGGGAGAATTTTTCGGCGCCGAGCTGCAGGCCGATCGTCGCCGCGCCGACGTTGGAGGAGTGGGAGAGGATTTCGGCGACGCTCAAAGTCACCGTCCCTCGTGCCTCGGCGTCTTCGATGATCCGGTCGGCGACATGTAGCTGGGGCGGCAAGGTGAAGGTCGTTTCCGGGGAAACCAGCCTTTCTTCCAGCGCCGCCGAGACGGTGAACGCCTTGAAGGTCGAGCCGGGCTCGTAGGTGAAGCCGGTAGCGCGGTTGATCAGGTCGTCGGGGTTGGCGTTTTCGAGGTCGCTCGGATCGACCGGCGGCCAGTTGGCGATCGCCAGGAGCTGAGAGTTACGCGGGTTCATCACGATCGCCGTAGCGCCCTTTGGCGCGTAGGTTTCGCCGACTTCGCCCAATGCCTGCTCGGTCTCCTTCTGGATCGCGGGATCGAGCGTCAGCTGCAGGTCTTCGCCGTCGCTGGCTTCCTTCACCGTTTCCAACCGGATCGGTTCCCCCAGGGCGTCATTGACGATCCGCCGTTCGCCGTCGGTGCCGTGCAGAACCGAGTCCTCACCCATCTCGATGCCGGTCAGGCCCTGGTTTTCCTCGCCGACGGCGCCGATCGTCTGCGCCGCCAGGTCACCCTGCGGGTAGGTGCGCCTACTGTCCGGCAGCTCGCCGATCCCGGGCAGCTCGAGGCGGGCGACCCGCGCCGCGCTCGGCACGTCGATCTTGCGCGCCACGTAGGAGAAGCCCGATTCTTCGCTCAGGCTCTTCAGCACTTCATCCTCTTCCAAGCCGAGGATCGAGGCCAGTTTCGCCGCCGTCTGGCGCGGCTTTTTGACCTGGTAGGGGGTGGCGTAGATCGTCTTCGCGTCTTCGGAGACCGCGAGCGGGTTGCCGAAGCGATCGAGCACACTGCCCCGCAGGCCGGGGACGGTGACGTCGTCGGTCTGCTGATAGGCGGCCTCGGAGGCTAGCTTGGCCCCCTGTACGCCCTGCAGCCAGAAGGCGCGCCCAGCTATTGCCAGAAAGCAAAGCAGGAAGCCGGCGAAGAGGAGACCGATCCGGCGCTCGATCGTGCGCATCGCCCTCAGTAGGCCGTTCCGGCGGCGGCCAGGCGTTGCACCGCGGTCTCGACGTCGCGCGAACTTGCCTGAACCGAGCCGACCTGATCTACAGCCGCCGCGCTCAACCCGAGCGAGGCGCCGTCGTGAGCGATCCGCACGGCTCCCGACCGCTGCGCGTCACGGCTGCGCAGGATTGAGTTCTCTTCGTCGAGTGCCTGGACGTTCTGATCGATATGGCCGGCGCCGGCGGCAAGGCTGAGCGTGATCACGTTGAGGGCGACGATCCCGACAAGCAGCACGCCCAGCACCCCGATCCAGGCGCGGCCACGGGTCATCCGCACCACCAGGCTCGAGTCGGGGAGGTTGCGGACGGCGGTCGCGGTGCCTACGGCGATCGGAATCAGCTGACCACCTGGGCGGCGGACTGGCGCTTTGGGGCGCGCCGGCGCCGGCTTGCGGGCGGGGGCAGTGCGACCCGAGGCGACGACGAGCGGCCGTTTGCGGCGCGGAGCTTGGGTCGGAGCGGAGGCGGTTTTACGGACGGTCGCGGCGGCAGCCATCAGGCGGCGCTCCCGGCGCTTTGCGCATCGGCGATCTTGACCGCGGCGCGAAGGTGGGCGGATTTCGAGCGCGGGTTGGCAGCGATCTCAGCGGCTTCCGGCGCGATCGCACGGCGCGTGAGCAGCTCGGCTTCGGGCTCCCGTCCACAGGTGCAGACCGGAAGCTCGGGTGGACAGACGCAGCCGCGGGCGCGATCGGCCAGGAAGCGCTTGACGGGGCGATCCTCGAGCGAGTGGAAGGAGATCGCCGCAAGGCGCCCGCCGATCGGCAGCATCGACCAGGCGGTCGGCAGCGCGTCGTCGAGCGAGTCGAGCTCGCCGTTGACGGCGATGCGAATGGCCTGGAAGGTCTTCTTGGCCGGGTGGCCGCCACCGAAGCGGGCTGAGGCGGGCATTCCGGCCTTGACCGCATCGACCAGCTCGGCGGTGGTCCGCAACGGCCGGCGGCGGCCTATCTCTCGTGCGATCCCGCCGGCGTAGCGCTCCTCGCCGAAGCGCCGCAGCGCCTGGGCGATGCGCGACTCGGGCCACTCGTTGACGAGGTCGGCGGCGCTGAACTCCTGCCGCGTATCCATCCGCATGTCGAGCGGCGCGTCATAGGAATAGGAGAACCCCCGCTCCCTGGCGTCGACCTGCATCGAGGACATTCCGAGGTCCATGAACACCATGTCTGGGCGGATGCCTTCGCCGCGCAGGGCCCGAAGACCTGCCGAGTAGTCGCTGCTGAGGAAGCGGGTCCGACAGGGAACCTCGGCAGCGAAGCGCTCGAAACGGGCCGTCGCCGCGGGATCGCGATCGATTCCGATCACGGTCCCCTCCGTCCCGATTGCCGCGGCGATCCGGCGCGCGTGGCCGCCGCCGCCGAAGGTGCAGTCGACGGCGATCTGCCCCGGCTGAGGCGCCAGCAGAGCGGTCAGCTCGGGGGCGAGGACTGGTTCGTGCTCGGTCGGCATATAGGTAAGGGTTGCGCTGTGGGGTCCGGTGTAGCGATGGCCTCGGTCGGACAGCGAGGCACGCTCGGCGTGGGCTTGCATGTCAGGCAGCCGCTCCGCTCGAGGCGAGGCCCTCGGCGATCTCGGGGGCGGAGGCGTCGAGCTCCTCCTCCTGCTTCGCCCAGGCCTCTGCGTTCCAGATCTCCAGATACTCGCCGGCACCGATCACGACACAGGGGCCGGCGAGACCGGCGTGCTCGATCAGCGGCTTGGGCACGCGGATGCGGCCGGCCGAGTCGAGCGTCTCGTCGAAAGAGCCGCCATGGAAGCGGCGGCGCAGGCTGCGTGCGTCCTTGCCAAAGGGGCTGTGCGGCGAGAGGAAGCGGTCGGACAGCTGCTCGAACTCCCCGGTCGTATGCACCCAGACGCAGGGGTCGAAGCCCTTGGACAGAACAATCCCGTCGGAGAGCGCGGCCCGGAAGCGAGAGGGAACCGTGAGGCGATCCTTGGAGTCGAGACTGTGCTCGTAGAGACCCCGAAATGCCATCCCCGTGGTCCTTTCTGCGGCCGGAAAAAGAGTTAGGACCGGAGTGATGAGGTGGGAGGAGCCTCACCACCCCGGTCCTGGGCTTCAACTCGAGCGCCACAGTACCCCACTTCCTCCCACTTTGCAACACAAGCTCAAACTGGCGTCCCATTCGCAACCTCGATTGCAACGGTTAGGCTCGCCACGTCGATGAGCGCAACCGAGGAGACAGTCGCCCCATCCGCAGCCGGCCCGGCCACGCCCGACGACGCCAACGACCTGCGCGGCTTCCACTTCAAACGCTTGCTGGGCAAGCCGCTCACCTGGGCACTGCTCGCGATCTTCGCTATCGCCGCCGGTGTCGCCTGCGCGATCTTCCTCGGGCCGGCGATCGGCGCCGCGGCGGCGGCCGCAACGCTCCTGCTCGGCCTCCTGGTGGTTTTCGCGATTGCCGATTCCCAGGCAGAGGATGCCTTCTTCTCTGCCTACGCGGCGCGGCGCGGACTGGCGCTGGCGGGCAGGGGACCGCTGCCGCCGGCGACGCCGCTGCTGCGCAAGGGCGATGACCGCTACGCCGAGCGCTCCATGTCCGGCCCTCTCGCCGCCGGGGTCGACGGCCTCCTCGCTCTCTATACCTACGAGGACGAGACGACCGACAGCGAGGGCAACCGGCAGACCAACTACTACCGCTACACGGTCGGCCTCGCCCAGGTGCCCGAATGCACCGGTTTCGTCCCCGAGCTCTACTGCCAGCGCAAGTCCGGCCTGCGTGCCCTGGAGAAGGTCGAGGACGTCTTCCGCGGCTCCAAAGAACGGGTCAAGCTGGAGAGCGAGGCTCTCGACGAGCGCTACGAGATCTTCGTGCGCGAGGGCCAAGATGCGGTCCGGCTGCGCCGGCTCTTCTCCCCCACCTTCATCGTCTGGCTGACCGACTCGGCCCCGGAGAAGTTCGCCTTCGAGCTGGTCGACGGCACCCTCTGCTGCTACGTCCACGGCCACAAGAAGAAGGCGCCCGAGCTGGACACGATCCGCGCCGCCTCAGCCGCGGTCGCCACGCGCCTGCGCGACGAGGCTCAGGAGTAGCTAGAAGTCACCGAGGAGGATGTCGGCGTTGGCGATCAGGCCGGCGGCGATCATCAGCAGCACCGAGGGGACGAGGACCAGGGCGACCACCAGCTGGATCTTGGGAGCGGCGCGGGCGGCTCGCTCCTCGACGGCGCGGCGCTGGTCGCGACGCAGCGAGGCGGCCTGACGGCGTAGCTGGTCCGCCAGCGGCGACCCGAGGCGGCGCGAGCGCTCGATCGAGGCGCAGAGGGAGGCGATCTCGGTGCCGGGGACTCGCCGGCGAAGCGCCGCGAGGGTCTCGGCCAATGGCTGTCCGCAGCCGAGCTCGGCCGTCGTGACGCGCAGCTCGTCGGCGAGCGGGCCGCTGCCGGAGCGCGCGATCTCGGCAAAGCCCGCCGCCGGACTGCGGCCCGCGGCCGAACCGATCGCAAGCAGGTCGAGTACATCGGGCAGCGAGGCAATCAGGCGGCGATGGCGACGTCGTGCCTGGCGCTCCAGCAATACGTCAGGCAGAAAAAAGCCGGCAGCCGGCATTCCGACCGCGACCAGCCACGCGATGCGACCCGGCGCCGCGGGGGCCGCTGCCATCGCCGCGATCCCACCCGCCACGGCGCAGGCCAGCTTCGGTGCCAGTGGCGCACGTGACCTCACTCGACCACCCGTGCAAAGCGCCGGATCAGGACAAAGCCGGCGAGCTGCAGCGCGGCGGCCAGCGCCAGCAACACCGCCGATGCCGGAGCGCCCAATACCTTGGCGAGGAAGCCCGGCTGGATCAGCTCGGCGAAGAGGGCGCCGCCGCTCGGCATCGCGACGACGAGCAGACCGGTGAAGCGCGCCTGCGCCGTTGCCGAGCGGGCGTCGTCGGCGGCGCGGTCGCGCTCGGCGGCCCCATCGGCGAAGCGGCGCAGGAGGCCGGCGAGGTCGCCGCCGGCGCGCTGCTGGCTGAGCAGCGCCATGGCGAAGGCGTCGACCCTTGCCGAGCGCATCCGCCGCCGCCATCCCTCGATCGCCGCCACCGTCGGCGCCCCCAACCCCAGCTCTGCCCCCAGCCGAGCGAGCTCGACCGTGGCCGGACCGTCGACCGAGGATGCTGCCGCAGGCAGCGAGGAGCGCAGGGAACGGCCGGCGGCGAGCGAATCCGCGATTGCCGCCGCGACCTCCGGCAGAGCGCGCTCGAGGGCGCGCCGATAGCGGCGCCGCCGATTCGACACCGCCCAGCCTGCCAACCCGGGACCGGCGACCGCCAGCGGCACCGCGATTATCGCCCCGGCCAGGAACCAACCGCCGAGCAACGCCGCTCCGGCGCCGACCGCCGCGAGCCGGCGCCGCTCCACGGTCGAGGGAACGTAGCCCTCCTCCCCCGCCCTGCGCAATGGCTCCAGCGCAAGCCGCAACCACTGCGCGACGGCTGGGGTGGCAAGCACAGCTTCGCGAGCCGCAAGCGCCGCCAAGCCCCCCGCGGCGGCGCCGGCAATCGGCACCAGCGCCCCCGGGGCGCCGCTCATCCGGCCGCCGCCACGTCGGCGATCTCGGTGACCCGGCGGGAGCCGTCCTCGAACCGCTCGAGGTGGACGACGAGATCGATGCCGCGGCGGACCTGAGCGGCGATCGCCTCGTGCGGCAGTCCCAGCCCGGCCATCAGGGCCAGGGTCTCCAGACGGGCGAGGGCGTCGGCAGGCGAGTTGGCGTGCACCGTCGAGAGCGCGCCGCGGTGGCCGGTGTTGAGCGCGGTGAGCAGGTCCAACGCCTCGGCGCCGCGCACCTCGCCGATCACGATCCGGTCGGGCCGCATCCGCAACGCATTGCGCAGCAGATCGCGAATCGTCACCTCTCCCCTTCCCTCGACCCCCGCCGGCCGGCTCTCCAAACGCACGACGTGGCGTCTCTGCAGGCGCAGCTCGGCCGCATCCTCGATCGTCACCAGGCGCTCCTCGGGCGCGACGAAGCCCGAGAGCGCGTTGAGCATGGTCGTCTTGCCGGAGCCGGTACCGCCACTGACGAGGACGCTGCGCCTTTCGCCGACCGCCCGCTCGAGCAGCTCGATCTGGGCCTCAGAGAGGGTCCCGAGCTGGACCAGCTCGCGCGCTTGCGGCCGGCTGGCGCCGAAGCGACGAATCGAGAGGGACGGCCCGTCGATGGCAAGCGGCGGGATCACCGCGTTGACGCGCGAACCGTCGGCGAGCCTGGCGTCCACCATCGGGCTCAGCTCGTCGATCCGGCGGCCGAGCGGCGCGAGGATGCGCTCGATCGCGTTGCGCAACTCCTCCTCGTCGGCGAAGCAGGCAGCGGTCGCCTCGATTCGCCCGCCGCGCTCTACATACACCTGGCCTGGCCCGTTGACCATCACCTCCTCGACACTGGGGTCGGCGAGCAGGTCCTCCAGCGGTCCGAGGCCCACGGTGTCGCGCAGCACGCGGGCCACGAGCGCTTCCCGATCCGCGGAGCCGAGCAGCGCCGCTTCCCGCTGCACGAGGCTGGACACCTCTGCGGCCAGCTCCTCGGATGGCGGTGCGCCGGCAGCGGCGGCTTCGCGCCGAGCCTCGATCAGCCGGCTGCGCAACGAATCGGCGAGGTCCTCCAGGTGCCGTTGCCGCGCCTCCACCTGAGTCAGTCCTCCGGCAGGAGAGTCACCTTGCGGGCGAAGCTCTCGGCGGCGATCAACCGCAGCGCTTGGCTTTTGGTCAGACCCAGGGTCGCCGCGGCCGTCGTCCCGGGTCCTGTGCCTTCGGAACCCGGCCGCAGTGCAAGCAGGGCCACGTGGGGCGCGGCGACGTAGGTTCGGCCCGGCCCGGCGCCAGCCGGTTCGCTCGTCACCACGACGTCGACCCTCGACCCAGGCCGAGAGGGTCCGGCTGCCAGCAGCGCGTCGGCGCCGCTTACGGCGATCTCAACCGGCCGTCGCCCGTCCGTGAGGCTCGGCCGCTCGCGCCTTGCCTTGCGGGCAATGCCGAGTTGCGCGGCGAGCAGGTAGGAACCGGCGGGCAGCGGTGCCCGGGCGATCAGACCCAGTGCTTCTCCCGGCGCGACCAGCGCTCCCGGCGGGACGAACCTGTCCGGGACCCGCCGCACGGTGAGGGTCGAACCGATCTCCTCCGGCCCGATCCGCTGCCCGGCCGCGATCCTGGCGCCGAGCACGACCACCGGTCGCAGCGGACCGTAACCGCGGACGGCGCTTGCTCCGTAGCCGTCGGCGATCGCGGCGGCGCCGGCGGCAGCGAGGAGTGCCAGCAGCAGGAACGCGAGCGCCCGCCTGCGCCGGCTCATGCCGCAAGAGAGCCGCGGTCGCTCGCAAGCGGAAGCTCGAGCAGGGCAAGCGACCCGGCCTCGGCGCACCGCAGTGCAAAGCGCCCCCGGTGGGCCGCCGCCACCTGGCGGACGACAGCGAGACCGTGGCCATGACGCCGGCGCCCGGAGAGACGGGCGATTACGTCAGCCGGCGTGTCGCGACGGGCATCCGGCCGCGCGGCGCGACCCGAATCGGCGACGACGATCCGCACCCGGCCCTTGTGCGGCCTGGCGTCGATGGAGATCGCCGGCCCTCCATGCTCGATCGCGTTGACGATCAGGTTGTCGAGGGCCTGGGCGAGCTCGACCCGGTCGCCGATCACGACCGCGCGCCCGGCGCGCCAGCGCAGCCCCAGCGAACCGCCGCCGAGGCTCGCCCGGGCCCGCCAGCGCCGCACCGCCGCTTCGAGCAGCGGCCGCACCTCCACCGCCTCTGGCGGGCGCCGGAGCGAGCCGCCGCCATTCACCTCGCGGTCGAGCCGTTCCAGTGCCGCCGCGGCCAGGCGCACCGAGCTCTCGACCGCCGGCGGCGAGCCGACCGGGCCGCCGGCGCCGGCCAGGGCAATCGCCTGCAACGGGCGACGCAGCTCGTGCAGCGCTGCGTTGAGGGCGCCGCGACGGCGACCGTTGCGCAGTCCCTGGGCAGCGGCAACGGCCGCCATCGTGGCGGCGAGCGGCCATCCGGCGACGATCTCGGCCAGCTCCGTCATCCGTCGAGGAGGCGGTATCCGACGCCCCAGCAGTTGATTACGAAGCGCGCCCGTTCGGGGTCCAGTTTGCGCCGAAGACGACTTGCGTGCGAGTCGAGCGTGCGAGTCTTGGTCGGCGTCCGGTAGCCCCAGACCTCACCCAGCAACTCGCGCTTGGAGAAGACCCGGTGCGGATCCGCGGCTAGCACCCGCAGCAGCGAGAACTCTTTCTTGGACAGCCGCACCTCGCGCCCGCCGACCCAGGCACGGCGCCGGCCCGGGTCGACGACGATGTCGCCGACCCGCATCGGACCGCTGCTGCGCTGGTCCACCCGCCGCAGCACCGCCGCGATCCGTGCCCGCAGTTCCGAGTAGACGTAGGGCTTGACCACGTAGTCGTCGGCCCCGAACTCGAGACCGCGCACGCGATCCTGATCGGCACCGCGCCCGCTGAGGACGATCACCGGCAGGCGCGGATCGAAGCGCGAGACGATGCCGTCCGCTTCGCGGATCTCCTGCAGCACGTCGAGACCCGAGGCATCGGGCAGGGTCAGGTCGAGCAGCATCAGGTCCGGCTGCTTGTAGCGGCATAGGCGCAGCGCATCGGAAGCGCTCGGCGCCGGCAGCACGCCGAAGCGATCGGCGACCAGGTTGTCGCAGAGCAGCTCGAGCGTCGCGGTGTCGTCCTCGCAGACGACGACGCTGGCGATTTCTCGTCTCTGGGGAAGCATGGCCCCTCTAAGGGCGCGGAGACGAAAACTCTCCCCCCTTCACCGGGCCGAGAGCGGCAAAGCCCCGGAGTTAGCGGGCAGCTCGAGCACGGCGCTTGCCCGGCGATCCCAGGCGAGGTGGCGCGGCAGCACTCCTCCCCTCACCGAGCAGGGCCGGCCGTCGCGGTCGAGGAAGACGAGATCGAGCGCGAAACGCATGCCGAAGGTGTGGATGCTGCGGCAGCGCGGAATCAGCAGCCCCACCCCGGCCCGCTCGTGGTCGAGGTGCGAGAGGCCGACCAGGCGGACCTTAAGGCCGACCGCGACGGGAACCTCGTACCCGAGCAGGTCAACAACGGGAAGCTGGCGCAGCCGCCGAGCGATCGGAGCCATAAGGGTGCAAGCCCACAGCGACGCAAGTCCTCCCCCCAAGGCAGTCCCGCGGAACCGCCTTAACGCGCAAAACCTCGTTCAGCGGCCGCCGTCTGGAGACACGGGACTACGATGACAGGCATGATCCAGCATCTGCCGTTGCTGGGCTGGCGACGGCGGATGGGCTTCAACTCAATGAACAAGAAGACGACCCGCAGAGAAAATTACGAGTCGGGCTCCGACTACGTGCTCGAGTACGGAGAGCTCCGCTTTGCCTTCAACGAGGAGGACTTCGGCCAGCGCGTCGAGCAGGCCGCGGTCAAACTCGGCTTCGTCCAGCAGGGACTGAGCCGTGAGGAGCTCGACGATCTGCTCGACCTTGCCGTCAACGGCGAGATCTCCGAGCCCAGCTCAGAGCTCGGCGAGCACATAAACCTCAACTGGGAGGACCTGGTCGGCCCCTCCAACCGCAGCCTCATCCACTGGCTGCGTCGCCTCGTCTTCCGCGGCGCCTGGCTCGACCAGCGGGTCAAGGAGGGCGAGCTAGACGTCGTCTTCGACGACACCACGCAGACCTTCGGCTACGTCCAGCCCGACCGCAGCAACGAGCTGATCGAGCTCTCCAAAGAGCCTTCCTGGCGCCGCATCGCCTACCGCCGCTGAGACCGTCTGACCGGCGCATCTCGGCGTCCTCGGCCGTTCGCGTGCGGAGCACGCCACACGGCCTGCGTCCTTGATCTGCTTGGTCTGACGACCTCAGCCAGTTCTCTCTATTGCCGCAACGACCGTAAGCGAGCCGGTAGTGGCGCCGAGGCCAGCGTCGAAGAGCTCGCGGGCCTCCTCGGCGCCGGCGAAGGTCTCGGCGAAGCGGCTCAGGGAGTCGATCAGGACGATCACGTCCTCGCCGGCACCGGCCCGGGAGCGAGCCTGTGCCAGGGCGTCCTCGGCGTGTTTCGCCTTGCCGGCGGAGACGATCTCGGCCTTGGGCGCCTCGCGCTTCCAGTCGGCGAGCTCCTCCGGTGTCGGGTCGACGAGCAGGGCGATCGGGTCGGGGCCCTCAGAGGCGCCGGACAGCTCTGCCGCCACCTCCCGCAGCATTGCCGTGCAGGCGGCGCGGCTCTCGGCGTAGACGATCGCCTGGCGGCCGGAGCGGGCGGGCAGGAGCAGGTCGTGGACACTGACGCCCTTGGGGCGCCGGCCCCAGCGCCGGCGGCGCCGTTTGCGTTTGGGGCGCTCCGCGGCGGGCGCTGCAGGGGCAGGCGCGGCTGCGGCGGGCTCGCGCGGCGGAGCCGGTTGCTCCTGCTCGCTTTTCTGACCCTCGCGCGGCTTGCGCTCCTGACGGTCGCCCCGCGGTTCGCGGTCGCCTCCCCCCTCGCGAGGCTTGCGACTGCGATTGCGCTGCCGGCGCTGACCCGAGTCCCCTCCGGAACGCTCGCGGCTGGGTTTCGGCGCCCCGCCGCCACTTCCCCCGGCGAGCTTGTCGATCAGCTCGGCGCGGGGCAGCATCCGGTAGCGCTCGACGCCGGCGTCGGCGGCGAGCTCGTGCAGCTCGGCAATGTGCTTGGACTCGAGTTCGGCTTTCGTCATCGTGGTTGCAGGCTATTCAACCGGGCCGTCGCGATGCACTTCCGGCTGCCGCGGCGTCGGTGCCCGCCTCGGCGAGTGCCGCCGGCCAGGCCTCGGCCTCGCGCTTGACCTGCCGCCGCGACCAGCCGAGCTCCTCGCCGAGGACAGCGGCAACCGAGCGGGCCGCGTCGGTACCGCGCAGCTGTGGCGCCGCCAGGAGCCCGAGCCGGGTGCGGCGCAGGAGCACGTCGGCGACGCAGCGCGCCTGCTCGAGCCGCGCCGCGATCGCCACCTCGGCCAGCAGGTCGGGTCGGCCGGGGACGATCGGCGCCGCCAGCTTCGGCTCCTCGCGGGCGAGGCGCAGCACGGCCCGCGTCGCGTGTCCGTAGCGGAACTTGAGCTGGGCGATGGTCGCCTCCCCCACTCCCTCCGGCGCCTCCAGATCCTCCGGCCGTGCCTCCATGCCAAGCGGGATCTCCGCCGTGTGGCAGGGTGCCTCGCGGCCCTCGCGCTCGACCAGACGATCGACCGTCTGCTTCGCCATCCGCCTCCAGGTGGTGAGCTTGCCGCCGGTGATCGTCAGCATCCCCGACGAGGTCTCATACAGCTCGGCTTTGCGCGAGATGTCGACCGACTTCTTCGGATCGCCGGTGGAGAGCAACGGTCGCACGCCGGCGTAGGCGCCAACCAGATCGGAGTCGCTCAGGGAAATGCCGAAGAAGGCGTTGACCGCATCGAGCAGGTACTTGACGTCGCCCTCGCCCGGCCGGGGGTGGTCGATGTCGCCCTCGTAATCGTTGTCGGTGGTGCCGATCAGCGTCCTGCCGTACCAGGGAAGCGCGAAGATGTGGCGGCCCTCGCCGGCGGGGACGATGCAAGCGGCGCTGCCGGTGGAGAGGTCGTCGCGGTCGAGCAGGACGTGGGTGCCGCGGCTTGGTGAGATCCGCGGCACGTCCTCCTCGTCGGCCACCTCGGCGCCGATCCGGTCGGCCCAGACGCCGGTCGCGTTGACGACGCTCCCGGCCTCGACCTCGAAGCGCTCACCCGACTCCGCCTCGACCGCGGCGACGCCGACTGCGCGACCGTCGTGCGTCAGCACCTCGGTCACCTCGGCGCCGTTCAGCATCACCGCGCCGAAGCGCTCCGCCTCGCCGAGAATCGTCAGCACCAGCCGCACGTCGTCGGTCTGGCAGTCGTAGAAGAGGTAGGCGCCACCCGGGTCGCGCGACTCCAACGCGGGCACCATCTCCAGGACCTCTTCGCGGTCGATCGTGCGGTGGCGGTCGGGCGACCAGTAGAAATCCGCGTCCTCGTCCTTGGAGGAGCGCATCTCGCGACGGCTGCGGCCGACCCGCGTGGTCGCCATCACGTCGTACATGTTGAGCCCCATGCCGAGTTTGCGGTCGCGCCGCTCCTCGGCGAAGGAGGGGACGAGGAACGGCGTCGGGTAGACGAGGTGCGGCGCCAGCTGCACCATCAGCTGGCGCTCCAGCAGCGCCTCGCGGACCAGGCCGAGGTCGAAGTTCTGCAGGTAGCGAAGGCCGCCGTGGACCATCTTCGAGGAGCGGCTGGAGGTGCCGACGGCGTAGTCGCCGCGCTCCAGCAGCGCAACCGAGTAGCCGCGCGAGGCAGCGTCGAGGGCGACCCCGGCGCCGGTGATGCCGCCGCCGATCACGACCACCTCGAAGCGCCGGCCGGCGATCTCCTCCAGGGCTGCGGCACGCGTCAGCATCGGGCGACCATCAGTCGAGATAGGTGGTCGTCTGGGCCACCGGCGGGCGCTCCGGCGGCTCTTTTTCCTGTCGCTGTCGGCCGAGGTGGAGGAGACCGACGAAGCGCTCGCCTTCGGGCAGGCCGACGGCGGCGCGGCCCTCGGCCGAGCGCAGCAGGCCGGGCGTGCGCCAGTAACCGGCGAGGCCGCGGGCGTGGGCGGCAAGCAGGACGATGTAGGAGGCGACGGCGGCCGTGTGCAGATCCTCCTCGTCTTGGACCGGGTCGCCTGAGAGCACGCAGGAGACGACGATGAGCGTCGGAGCGCGGTCGAGCTTGGCTGCGCCCTCGGGTCCGGCCGCCTCCTTCAACCGCACCAGCGCCCCCGGCCCGACGACGCGAAAGCGCCAGGGCGCGGTCAGGTTGTGATTCGGCGCCCAGCGCGCCAGCTCGAGCAGCTCCTCGATCTGTTCGCGTGAGAGCGCCTCCGGCCCGAAGGCCTTGTGGGTGCGGCGAGTGCGAATCGCGGTCTCGACGTCCATCTCGCGAGCGTATAGCCCGCCGGCTACCAGCTGAAACGGCGGCCCAGAAAGAGTACGCTGCCGAGGGCTACGCCGGCGGCTGCAAGGCCGATGCCGAGGGGTGCCCAGGGCTTGGGGCCGGGGTTGTCGCCTGCTTCGAAGGGAGGCGCCGCCGACTCGGCGGGAGCCGATTCCGCTTCCTCGCCCTCGGGGATGGCTCCCTGCGGAAGGCCCGGAACGATGCCGCCTCCCTTTGCCGGCGGCCTGGTCGAGGGACTGCTGCCGCCGCCGGCCTGCGGGGCGCTGCCGGCGCTGCCCGTCTGATTGAGCGATTCGAGCAGTTCCTGGGCCGAGTCGCTGGGCGCCGGCACCACCGGGGTCGCCGAGCCCAGTTCACCGCTGGGCGGCGGGGTGGGCGCGGCGCGCGGGACCGGAGACACCGGAAAGGAGTCGCCGGCAGTTGCCGCCAGCACCTGGCCGGTGACCCAGACGGGCGTCTGATCGCTCGACGCCGAGTAGCGGTAGTGGCCGTCGGCGTCCTGCCGGGCGGCGAGATATTCGAGCGGGCTCTTGCCCCGCTCGTGCACCGAGGCGGGGTCGGTGCCCACCGCCACCATCCCCTGCACGGCCCAGGCGGTCGACTGGGCGTTGACCGCGCCGGAGGCGCCAATTGGGAAGCCGCCGCTGGGCCGCTGGGCATTGCGCAGGTAGCCGAGCCCGTGCTTGGCGACGCTGCTGTCGGGCATCGCCTGCATCGCGGCGCCGGTGCCGTCGGCGGTGCTAGGCGAGCCGGGCACGTCACCCCAGCCGCCATCGCCGTTCTGGACCTTGGCAAGCCAGGAGATCGACTGGTCGATGCCACCCCCACCCCCGGCCCGCAGCGCGATCACCGCGAAGGCCGTCGATCCCGGCCAGCCTTCGTAGGAGCCGTTGTTGCGGCGCTGCTCGGCCAGCGCCGAGACCAGGTCATGACCGCCGAAGTCATGAGGGTCGACGCCGGCAGCCTCGAGGGCGAGGATCGTACGGGCGTAGTCGCCGGGGCTGCTCAGCTCGTCGACGTGGCTGCTCAGGTAGCCGACCGGGTTGTGGCCGCCACTGGAGATGTCGAGCGGGTTGCGCCCGGATGCCTCGAGGCCCAGCGTCGCCCAGGCGGTCATATCCGTGGCCGAATTGTGGCCGGGCGCAGATCCCCAACCACCGTCGGCGTTCTGCGCCGCGACCAGCCACTCGGCGGCGCGGCTCGTTTCAGAGGCCTGCGCGCGGGCCGGAAGCACACTGGCCAGTGCAAGCGCCAGCAGCAGCACCGAGGCCACGGCCGGGGCGTGCCACTCGAACCGCTCGCGGAAGCGGACCAGCATCCGGATCATCGCCGGGCCGGCGACCAGCGCGAGGGCGGCGTTGCCGATCGCGTGGGCAGCGTCGAAGGGCACGGCACGGGACTCCAGGGCAAGGAAACGCTGCCATGAGAGGTCGCCTCCGTAGGTCGCCATCAAGGAGAAGTTCAGCAGAGCGCCGTAAGCGATGCCGGCCAGGGCACAGACGACGGCCAGGGTGAGGCGTCCCGCACGCGGGCGCACGACTGCCAGGCCGGCGCCCAGGATCCCGCACATCCCCCAGCCCGCCATCTGCCACGGGGTCCAGGGACCCTGCCCGAACCAGAAGTTGGAGACGAGCGCGGCGAGGCCGCCGACCGCGAACCCGGGCGCCGGGCCGAGCGCATAGCCGGCAAAGATGACGATGTCGGTGGTCGGCTTGACGTTGGGCAGAGCGGCGAAGGCGAGCCGGCCGGCGATGGCGAGCGCCGCGAGGGCGGCAACCAGGGCGACGACCTGCGAGGTCGGCCGCGAGCGCTCATACCAGGCGAAGCCGCCGAGCAGGGCGGCGCCGAGGATGAGGAAGCTGGCCAGCTCCCAGCTCATCCCGGGTGCTCCCGGTCGAGGCTGATGGCGCCCTGCTCGGGGGTGATCACGCCGGGCAGGTCGAGGATGCGCGCGACCTCGGTGGCGAAGTACCAACCACCGGAGAGGATCTCGGCGGCGCTGCCGTCGGCGATCACGACCCCGTCGCCCATCAGCGCCACCCGTTCCGCAAAAGCTGAGGCGAACTCGACGTCATGGGTGGCGACTACGACGCCCGCGCCGCGACCGGCCAATCCCTCGATCAGCTCAACCAGGTCCTGCCGGCGAGCCCGGTCCATGCCCCTCGTCGGCTCGTCGAGAGCGACAAGGCCGGGCATCTCATCGCCGTCCATGCGGCCGGCCAGCGCAATCGCCAGCGCCAGCCGCTGCCGCTCGCCCCCGGAGAGGTCGCGCGGGTCGGAGTCGACCTTGTACTCCAACCCGACGATCCGCAAGGCCGCCAGGCCCTCGTCGCCCGGCAGCTCGTCACCGACCCGCTCGCGAACCAGGTAGTCGCTGGGATTCTGCGTCAGTAGCGCAATCCCGCCAGAGACCTCCTGCTTCCCTCGCACCGGCTCGATGAGACCCGCCAGCGTTCGCAGCAGCGTGCTCTTGCCCGCACCGTTGCGACCCATGAGAGCTACGCGTTCGCTGCGGTCGATCTTCAGGTCGATGCCCTTCAGCACGTCGTGGGGCTCGTCTCCTTGGTACAGCTCTACCCAGAGGTTGCGTACTTCGGCGGGTGCGGAGGGACGGGGGTCCCCCGTCCGAAACCCGCGCTCGGCGCTTGGCGGGGGCGCTGATCCCACCGGCTCACAAGTTTCTGCCGGGGGACCCCCGTCCCTCCGTCCCTGAGCGACTCCTTTGTCTCGGAGGATGCTGCGGGCATCGCGAACGCCGACGGGAAGGGGCTCTATTCCCACGAGCGAGAAGAGACGCGCGGCTGGGGTCTCCAGGGCGATGTCGGCTTGTTGTGCCCAAGCCAGGAAGTCTCTCGGAGAGCCGTCGAAGGAGACGGATCCCGAGTCCATGGCAATCACTCGATCGGCGGCGGCCAGGCAGCGCTCTAGGCGGTGCTCGGCGAGGAGGATCGTTACGCCCCACTCCTCGTTCAAGCGGCGTAAGAGCCAGATCAACTCGTCGCCCGCTACGGGGTCGAGCTGGGACGTGGGCTCGTCTAAGAGGACCAGTTTGGGGCGGGTGACCAGCGCTGCAGCAAGGGCGACTCGTTGGAGCTCCCCTCCAGAGAGGGTGTCCACCGTGCGGCCAAGCAGGTGTGGGATCGCAAGGGCCAGGGCCACCTCCTCGACGGCGCGGGCCCGGGACGCCGGTGGGTCGCCACGCATCTCTAGCGGCAGCTCGATCTCCGCGGCTACGGTGGTCGAGACGATCTGGGTCTCCGGGTCCTGGGCCACGTAGCCGACCGCGGCGGCCAGCTCTCCCGGACCGCTTGCAATCGCGTCTATCCCAGCTACATGAACGCTGCCCTCGATCTCGCCACCGTGGAAGTGCGGCACCAGGCCGCAGGCCGCGCGCAGCAGGGTCGTCTTGCCGCAAGCGGAGCGTCCGGCCAGGAGGGCGAATTCGCCCGGGGCCAAGGTCAGCGAGACGTCGCGAAGCGCGCATCCGACATTCACCCCCTCCTGGTGTGGTGAATGTCGGATGCGCGCAGCGGAGGGATAGAAATACGAAAGGCGCTCGATCGCAAGGGCCGGTGCGGCGCGTGGCGGGGTGGAAAGCTCAGGCATCGCGCCGCCTCGGAGCAAAACCGGAGAGGACGATCAGCGCGGAGAAAGCTACGGTCGCGGGACCGAGGCCTACCTCGATAGTCGGGTAGGCGTGGAAGCTGTCCGCGCCCAGGGCCAGTCCGGCAATCGCCGCGATCAGCACTACGACACCGACACAGTAGAAGCGCCGGTCGTACCTGGACCGCTTGGTGAAGGGTTGTCCACCCCATAGTGGGGAAAATGCTGCAACAAGCGAGTGACGACGAGGTGGTTCGAGCGCATAGCCGCGCAGCTCTAGGGTCGCTGCCACGTCGACGGCCCGGTCCAGCGAGCCGGCCATCAGGCGACGGAGGAGCGCGGCGCGGCCTAGAGGCGCTGCTGCCGGTCCGCGCAGCTTGCCGGCGTCGCGCAGGCGGGTGGCGTCGGCGACGGCTACGGGAACGAGGCGGGAGATCAGCGCCGCGGTCAGCGCCGAGCGCCCGGCAACCGGGCGCAGCCCACGCAGCACGCGATCCGGGTCGACGCAGGCCGAGTAGACGGCGAAGGCGATCATCGCCACTCCCGCCCGCAGGCCCAGGATCGCGCCTTCGGCCATCGCCTCGGCGGTGATGTCGACGCGGCCCAGCAGCGGCGCCTGGCCGAGCCGCAGCAGCACGGTCTCACCGCGATCGACGACCAGGACGTTGACGACGACGATCAGCAGAGCCAGAGTCAGGCCCATCCGCAGCGCGATGCGCACGGCGCTGCCGGCCCCGGCGGTGCAGCCGGCCAGCGTCGCGGCGACCCCCACTGCCGCCAGCACCAGCGGGTTCGAGTAGAGGAAGGCGACGGCAACGAGGGCGCCGAGATAGGTGACGGCGGCGCCCGGCGAAGCCACCTGCAGCGGGCCCGGTCGCGGCGTGTAGGCAAAGGGCGATCTCATCGCAGTGGCAACGGCGTCTCCTGGCCGCCTTCGGTTGCCACGGCGTAATGGTCGCGCAGCCGGATGGTGTCGAGCAGTCCGGCGGCGGCGAGTGCGCCGCTCGTGGTCGCGCCGCTGACGAGCCAGACCGGCGGCGCGTCGAAGCGGCGCGTGGCGGCGACGAGGCCGGCGCTGGGGCCGAAGTTGCGGGCCGGCGCGCCGCTTTCGTCGAGCCCTTGCAGCTGGTAGTCGCCGGCGCGCGGGGTGAAGTCGGCGAAGACGCCGCTCACCTGCGGGCCCTGCTCTAATTGCGCCGCGGCCGGGTCGTCCCGCAGCCGCGCCCAGGGGCCGACCAGGACCCGGATCGCATCGTCGGTCGGACCCGCCGCCGGCGCGATGCCGGCTGCGTCGAGCCTGCGCCGGACCGCGCCGCAGGCAGCCCCTGCCCCGCGACATTCGAGCGCCACCGGATGCGACTTCCCTTCGTAGCCGGCGAGGAGCGGCTGCGGCCAGGAGCCGACCACGGCCGGGACCCCCTGGGCAGCGGACCAGTTGCGGTAGTCCCACCAGATCGCCTCACCGCCGTGCAGGGCAAAATCGGCCGCGCCCACCGGAGACTCGACCCCGTTGACGTAGAAGAACCAGTCGAAGGAGTGGCCGAACCGCTCGTCCGCTTCGAGCCCGTCGATCGTCTGCACGAAGCCGCCGCTGTAGCGGGTCGAGATCTCCGCTTCGCGATCGAGCACCCGCATCACCGTGTCCGATTCCGAAGCCTCGTCGCTTGCCACCCGCTGCATCTGCTCCGAGCCGTAGTCCCGGGTCACCGTCAGCGAAACCTCGCCGACCCCAGAACCAGGCCCGAAACCGCAGCCGGCGGCCGCGAGCGCCGCTGCAAGGAGCAGCGCGATCGCGACCGCCGGGCCACGGCCCCGCCTCACGGGGTCAACCCGCGGGGCACGCCCCGCTCACGCAGACCGCAGCCTGGTTGGACGGGATGTCTTTGCCGTGGATGGCGACCAGGGTGGCCGCCCCGGTCAGGGTCACCGTCGTCCGGCCTTCGGCATCGGTCGGGGTCAGCGCATCCGTCACCGTCGCCCCCGTGGCCGGCTTGCGCTTGCCCTTGTCGCTGTAGGAGAAGACGCGGACGTCGAACGGCACCCCCGGACTCGCTTCGCCGGGCGCAACCAGCGACAGCTCGTTCGGGTAGGGGTAGGGCTCCAGGGCCCAGAGAACTTCGTCCCCGGCCTTGAGCTTCACTGCATCGCCGCTCAGTTCCGGATCCTTGTGGTTGACCTTCAGGTACCAGGAGAGCTTCGAGGTCGCCTTGAAGTCGCCGACCCCGCAGATCCCCAAGCCGAAGTCGAAGGCATCGGTGAGCAGCAGTGGCTTCAGCGCACTGGTCGACTTCGCCGCCTGGCCGAGCAGGCCCAGCGCGGTGGCGCCTTTGATCGTCGCCGTCTTGCCGCTGCCGGCAGTGCCCTTGCCGAAGCAGGTCGCCTTGCGGCTGGTCGGCACCGAGGTGGCGCCGGTTTTGAGCGTCGCTTCGGCGATGGTCTTGCCGCCGCCGACCACGCGCAGCTCGGCGGGGACCTTTGCCACGGCGATCGCGGCAGTCAAAAGCACCAGGGTGAAAGCCAGCGCGCACACGGCGGCCAGACGGAATGGAATGAGTCTTGGCATTTAAGCCACCCTTTCCTCGAGGGTTGTCATGGCTGGCCGGGGACAGGTCTCCTGGCTTCCGGGAATCGGGCTGCCGCACCTTCCCGGGGGCTCTGTGTCGCCCCCAGTGGCTGGCGCAAAACGCGCGCCCGCAGCACCCTTCGCCCGGTCACAGTGGCGGGACCGCGCCGGTTTCGCACCGGACTTCCCTTGACCACCGACCGTATGTACGCGGGCGAGTCTATCCCGCGGTAGGGCTGCCGGAGGCTACGGCTGCTTCTCGGTGTCCTTGGGCGACTCGAAGGCGGCGAGAGCGACGGTCATCGGGATCGGCTTCTCGCCGGACTCGGCCATGCGCAAGTTCGCCTCTTCCTGCTCCTCGAAGAGCCAGTGGAAGATCGCGTCGACTTTCGCGATAACGTTTTTCCAACCCTGCAGATCCAGGCGCAAAGGTATCCAGCTGAAGTGGCGGTCTCCACGAGTGTCCATGGTCCCCGCCTCCATCGCTTCTTTCACCTTTCCATTGAAGGTCTCGAGGATCCTCCAGCTGACCAGCGCTTTCATCGAGTCGGGTACTTCAGGCCATAGCTCCTCGTCGAACACAGCGGACTCGGTCGCGCGATAGAAGTGCTCGACTGCACCGCGCCGCTTCCCTCCGGTCTCTGTCCTGGTCTGCTCGAGCCAGCCATATTCGGCCAGGACGTCGAAGGCACGCGAAACCCTGGAAAGAGAGCCCCCGCCAAACTCTTTGTAGAACAGCTTGGGGCTCATCTCGCGCATATTGCACTCAGCCAGGATCTTCATTCGGAGCGGATCCGCGAACACTTTGGACAAGCGCAGCATGAGCGGCCACTTGGACTCCTTCTCCGTTTTCAAGTAGTACGCCACAAAGCCCTCCAGTGCTCTCCGTTTATCTGAGTGCTGACGCAAAGTCTATTCGGTTTTGTAGCGGAACTGTCTGAGTCTCTTGAAGTTCGGATCGGCTCCTAAAAACGCTCTGGTTTTTTAGAGCATTTACCCAAAGGGGGTGAGCCGATGAAGCTTGCAGCTAGCGAGACCACCATGCCGGTCTTCTCGATCTCCAAGGGCGGCTGATCCGCCGGCCATCAGTGGTCCCGAGCCGCCGGCGAGTACTGCCGCGCGGTTCGGGACCGACCCGCCCCTCCCCACAGCTTCAAATCCGTCCAGCTATGCGACCCGAAACGTTTGGTCTAAACATTCGATGTGAAAACGACGCTAAATATTCCTACACTGCCGCCGAAATTCCTTAACGCCCTGTTCGTTTGGGCCGATCTGGATTGAGAGAGGATGCGCGAGATGAAAGAAGCAAACGGGGGACGGGGCAGGAACCGGCGCGTCCGGAGGAAGGGCAGGCCGGGCAAACGGACGGCCAAGGCCGAACAGCCCCGGCCGCGCAGGAGACCGACCCGCCGGCGCAGCCGCGCGATCCTCGTCAAGGCGATGGCACACCCCCTACGACGCCGCCTGCTTCGCGAGATCAGCGAAGAGGGCGCACCGCTCAGCCCCGCGCAACTGGCGAAGACGTTCGACCTGCCGCTGGGCGTGGTCGCCTACCACGCGACCGTCCTGCAGCGATGCGGTGCGGTTGAAGCGGCGGCAGCAGAGGACGGGTAATCGAGCGCTCCTGAACGTTCGTCCGTCTCGCTTGGATTGTCCCGACGCCCCGGCTTAGGGTCGTCCCGGATCTGGAAACCGGGACGTTTACGGAGGGGAAATGAAGCAGGGGATCTGGCGGCACTCGCCGGCACTGGTAGTTGCGGTCATTGCGTTGTTCGTCGCGCTCGGCGGCAGCGTCTACGCAGCGAAGAAGGCGAAGCTCGACGGCAGGGCGATCAGGGCGAAGTCGATTCCCGGCAACCGGGTGAAGCCGCACTCGATCGCGGCCAACCGCCTGATGCCCGGCGTCCTCGGGGGCAGCGCGGCGAGCGGTCCTCTGACCGGCGCCGACATCAACGAGCTGACCCTGGGCCAGGTGCCGAGCGCTACCCACGCCGATTTCGCCGACACGGCGCGGAGCGCAGTCGACGCGCAGACCGCGCTCAACGCCGTCAATGCTGTCGACGCGAAGACGATCGACGGGCACAGCGTCGGTTGCCTGCCCGGCACGCGTCCCTTCGCCGGCGCCTGCTGGGAGAGCTCGGCGAGCAGCGCCGTCGACGCCCCAACCGCGGCACGCAAATGCGCCGCCCGCGGCGGCACCCTGCCAGAGGCGCTGCAACTCGCCGCTTTTGCCGAAGAGCTCGGCGTCAACCTCGACTCGGGCGATGAGTGGTCGAGTGACATTGTGAGCTTCACATTCAAAAACGTCTACGCCGTAGGGACCGTTTCTGCTGGAGCCGCAATCGACTCAGGCCTGTTCAAATCAGGCGGTCCAAGCGATGCCCACGCCTACCGCTGTGTGATCCCGCTGCTCACCTAGCTCTATCCTCCCCTTTCGATGGGAATGGGCCCGCACAGCGCCTGGTCTCGCGCTGCCGGTGCGCTCGCGACGCTCGCCTTCCTGCTCGCGGTGCTCGCCGCACCCGCGGGCGCCGGCGCCGCAGCCCGCCTCCACTCCGCCTCCGCGGCAAGCCCGGGCGAAACGGCGCGAACCGCCAACTACTGGACGGCGGCGCGGATGCGTGCGACGCCGCCGCTCGACGCGGCGGCGGGTGCCAGCCGCACCGCGCTCGCCAGCTTCGCCCACGTGACCGAACCGACCGTCGCCCCCTTCGCCGTCAACGGTCGCCTCTTCGTCCGCCAGGGGAACAAAGGCGGCTTCTGCTCGGCGACGGCTATCGACAGCGCCAGCCGCAAACTCGTGCTGACCGCCGGCCACTGCGTCAACTCCGGCCCGCAGCCGCCCAACGGCCACAGCGCCTGGTCGAACCTGCTCGAGTTCGTCCCCGCATACAGCGGCGGCACGGCGCCCTTCGGCGCCTTCATCGCTCACCGCGACTCGGTCTTCGCACCGAAGCAGTGGGTCAAGTTCGGCAACCCCAACTACGACATGGGGGCGATCCTGACCACGCCCAACGCCGAAGGCGTCAACGTCGCCGATGCGGTCGGCGGTGGCGCCACGATCGCCACCGACCTCAGTCGCAAACAGGACTTCCAGACCTTCGGCTATCCCGGCAGCTCGCGCTGGATGCAGGGCTGCGACTCCTCCTACGTCGGCGACGACATCCTCACCTACCGGATCCCCGGCCCGCCGACGATCGCGATCGGCTGCCACTGGGTGCCGGGCGCCAGCGGCGGCGGCTGGCTGATCGAAGGTGGCACGGCGATCGACGGCCTGACCAGCTACGGCAAACCGGGCGACCGCCGGCACACCTTCGGCCCCTACTTCAGCAAGCGCAACGTAGGCCACCTGACCGCCGGCCTATAGCCAAAGCCGCCCCCGGACGCGGGAGGACACGGCCATCCATATCTGATTCTTTGGCCGTGTCCGGGAGCAGAGGAGGCGGCGCTATGTCCCCAGCAGGTCTCGGTAGAAGCGGTAGTCGCGCCGGTCGGGGCGCAGGTTGGCGGCGAGCGCAAGGTGGTGGCGGGCGCGCTCGGTCTCACCGGTCTTGGCCAGGGCGCGGCCAAGGCAGAAGTGGGCGAAGTCGTTGACCTGGTGGGTATCGACCACGGCCTCGAACTCGGCCGCGGCGGCGGCAAAGCGACCGCAGCGGAAGTAGGCGCGGCCCAGCGCCTCGCGCACCGAGGACTTCTCCGGCGCGCGGCGGGCGGCCATCTCCAGCGGCCTGGTCGCCTGCTCGAAGTCGGCCTCCTCGAGCAGCTCGATCCCACGCCTGTAGAGCGTGAACGTGGAGTCGCCTTCGAATGGCCTGGACATCCTCCAAAGTGTAGGAGGCGCGCCAGGCCGGTCTCGAGCTATGGACAGCGCTCAGTTGACCGCGTCGGCCCAGTCGCGCAGGCGACCGGCGAACTGGGGCGTGGCGGGGCCGACCTCGACGATCTCGTCGGCCGGGATGTCGGCGCGGCGGGCGGCGGCCCTGATCGCATCGGGGGACGGCGCCTCATACAGGCAATAGGTGCGGCGGCGATCGGCGCTGAGGAAGGAGAAGAGCCAGCGCACGCTCTCGTCGCCGTTGATCTCCTCGATCAGCTCGACGTCGTCGTCCTGAAGATCGAGTTGATCGGCGAAGCTGCGCTCGATCATGTAAAGCGCCATGTCCGGATCGTAGCGGGGTTTTGAACCGGTCAGGGAAGGGGTGCCTGACTAGGCAAGCCCGTGACGGTGAGCGTAGGAGGCGGCCTCAGTGCGGTTGGCGCACTCGGTCTTGCGCAGGATGCTGCGGATGTGGTTGGCGGCGGTGTGCTCGCTGATCGTCAGCGCCTCGCCTATCTCTCTATTGCTGAGCCCACGGGCGACGAGCTCGAGGATCTGCGCCTCGCGGGGCGAGAGCCCGGCCGGGAGTGCCCCGCCGGGTGGCACGACCCCGAGCGAGTCGATCCTGGCCAGCAGGCCGGCCATGCCGACCTGCTCGGCCAGCGCCCCAGCCTCGCCGAGCAGCGCCTCCGCCTGCTCGCGCCGCTCGCGCCCGCAGCCGAGCAGGAACCGGGCGTACTCGAAGGCGGTGTGGGCGACCCAGGTCGGCGTCTCCATGCGGCGGTTCAGCTCCAGGGCGGCCTCGAAGTGGCGCTCGGCGCTCTCGGCCTCCCCCAGCGTGGCGGCGAGCATGCCCAGGTAACGGTCAGCGGCGCCGTAACAGGCGACCAGATGGCCGATCATCACGTTGCCGCCGGCAAGCGGCTCCAGCTCCGGGTAGAGGATCGCGGCCATCGCCTCGTCGCCGAGGGCGGCGCTGGCGTCGGTCAGGTAGACCAGCGTGGCGAGCCAGAGCGAGTCGCGAAAGCCGTCGATGCCCCCCGCCGCAAGGCGGGCGAGCTCCCGCCTTGCCTCGTCCTCCATCCTCAGCTCGGTCAGCACGGCGACCAGGCCGGGCTGCCACGGGCCGACGCGCTCGGGATCGCCGGCGAGCAGCCTGACCGCCGGCGCCAGCTCGGCCAGGCGGCCCTGCTCGCGGCGAATGCTGAACATCTGGATCCCGTAGGTGCCGGAGGCGTCCCGCCCGCTCATCAGCCGGCCCCACTCTTCGGAGCGCTGCGCCATCGCCTCGGCCTCTTCCAGGCGGCCGTCGCAGACGGCGATCGCGGCGCTGTAGTGCGCGGCGACGTGGAGCATGAAGGGCTGCGCCGTGCGCTCGGCCATCTCGTGCAGGACGGTGACCTCGGCGCGGGCGGAGTCGAGGTCGCAGAGGGCGACGAAGGTCGGCACGCGCCAGGCCGTCGCGTCGGCGCGCAATTCGGCGTCGCCCAGCTCCTCCGCCAAGTCCCTCGCCTCGGTCAGCATCGCGAGGATCTCCTCCAGCGAGCTCGTGCCGCGCGACCAGTAGGAGCGCACCAGCACCTTTGCAAGCCCGGAGCGGTCACCGCGCCGGCGAGCCAGGGCGACCGCGTTGCCGCGGACGATCGCGCCGCGCTCGCGCTCGCCCTGTAAATCCAGGGCGCGAGCGAGGCCGGCCAGCAGGCCGATGCGCAGCTCGTCGTCTCCTTCGCGCAGGGCGGCGATGCCTTCCTCGAGCAGCTCGATCGAGTCCTGAATCGCCAGGCCGGGACGCCAGCAGGCGTCCTCGTAGCCGATCGCGGCACGGGCGAGAAGCTCGGCGCTGCCCTGCTCGCGAGCGATCGTCGCTGCCGCGACAAACGCCTCCAAAGCCTCCGGCGCCTTGCCCGCCCGGTGGCTGACCGTGCCCAGCTCGAGGAAGATCTCGGCACGGGCGGGCGGATCGTCGACACCGATCTCGATCGCCGTGCGCAGGCCCCGCGCGGCCTCCTCGAAAGCCAGCGCCCCGGCGGCGGCACGGGCGGCGCGCAGGTTGTGCTCGACCGCGCGCTCGCTGCCGCCGAAGGGAACCCCAGCGGCGAAGTGGTAGGCGAGGTCGGCAAGGGCCCGACCGGAATCAGCGCCAGCCGCTTCCAGCGCCTCGCCGACACGAAGGTGCAGCTCGGCTCGCCGCGCTCGCGAGAGCTCGTCGTAAAGCGCCCGCCGCACCAGCTCGTGGGTGAAGCGGCAGGAGAGGCTCTGCGAGGGCAGCTCCTCGATCATCCCGCTCGCCACCGCCGCCTCGAGCGCGGCGAGGAGCTCTGGCTCGGCCAGACCGGCGGCGCGGCGGACGACGTCGAGCTCGAACTCGGCCCCGACGGTGGCCGCCAGCTCGAGCAGCTCGATCGTCTCGGGGGCGAGGCGGGAGAGGCGCTGTCCGGTCACCTCGCGGACGCTTTCCGGGCTGGCGAGCCGGTCCAGCGGTTGGGCGATCCGGATCGCGCCCGCCGAGACCTCGACCGCCTCGGTCTCGTCAAGGGCGCGCCACAGCTCGCAGACGAGAAACGCGTTGCCGCCGGTGAGACCCTGGATCGTCTCGGCCAATTCGCTCAACCTGGGGCCGGGATCGCAGCCGGAAGCTCGTTGGACGAACTCTCCGATCTCGGCGTTGGACAGGCCGGCCAGCCGCAGCCGCTCCACCTCGTCGGAGCGGCGCAGGTCGGCCAGCGTGTCGGCCAACTCCGCCGGCACGTCGGCCTCGGTATCTCGGAAGGTAGCCAGCAGGAGCAGGCGCGCGTCGACGGCATTCTGGGCAAGGTGGCGCAGCAGGAGCAGGGTCGGGGCATCCGCCCAGTGCACGTCCTCGAGCACGAGCAGCAGCGGCCGGGCGCGGGAGACACCGGCGAGGAGGTCGGCGACAGCCGTGTGCAGCCGCAGGCGCTCGGTGTCCGGATCGGCCTCGAGCGGCACCGGCAGCTCGCCGAACCGCGCGGCCAGGTCGGGCAGCAGCCGCGTCAGCTCGCCCCCACCGTGGCCAAGTGCGGCGCGCAACTCCTCCTCGTCGACCACCCGGGTCAGCCGGTCGAGTGCTGCGACGAAAGGGCCGTAAGCCATTCGCACGACCGCGTCCGCCGCTCCATAGAGGACCAGCGCTCCGTCCTCGGCCGCGGCGGCGGCGAACTCCCGCACCAGCCGGCTCTTGCCCGAGCCGGGCTCGCCGGCGAGCAGCGCGACCCGGCGCCCCTCGCCCTCGGCCTGGGGCATCAGCGCCCGCAGCCGGGTCAGCTCGCCCCCACGGCCGACGAACGGCAGGGCCGAAGCGAGGCGAAGCGACCCGGGGAGATCGTGCGTTGAGTCGCCCACAGGCACACCATAGTCAGGTCTGACTAGTCCGTCGTGGACATAGGCGTTGCCTGCCGGCCGGAATTGGGTCAACTCCGGTCATGACAGAGCCGGTTACGGCGCCTAGCCTCGATCGAGATACGGAATCGACGGAGCAAGGAGAAGAAATCGTGAACACCCCCACCAGTGCAATGGACATCCCGGGTTTCGAGGGAGAGCTGATCGGCCCCGCCGATGGCAACTACGAGGAGGCCCGTCAGGTCTACAACGCGATGATCGACAGGCGTCCCGCGCTGGTGGCGTGCTGCGCCGGCCCCGACGACGTGGCGAAGGTCGTCTCCTTTGCCCGCGAGAACAATGTCCTGCTGGCGGTGCGCGGCGGCGGCCACAACGGCGCCGGCCTCGGTACCTGCGACGGCGGCGTGGTCATCGACCTCGCCGGCCTGAAGCAGATCGAGGTCGACCCCGGTGCCCGCACGGTGCGGGTCGGCGGCGGCTGCACCTGGGGCGAAGTCGACGCGGCGACCGGCGAGCACGGGCTGGCGACCCCGAGCGGGATCATCTCGACCACCGGTGTCGGCGGCCTCACGCTCGGCGGCGGCATGGGCCACCTGAGCCGCAAGTGCGGCCTGACGATCGACAACCTGCTCGAGGCCGAGGTCGTACTGGCGAACGGCGAGCGGGTGCGTGCCGCCGAGGGCGAGAACGCCGACCTCTTCTGGGCGATCCGCGGCGGCGGCGGCAACTTCGGCGTCGTCACCTCCTTCCTCTTCCGCCTTCACGAGGTCGGAACCGTGATCGGCGGCCCGACCTTCTGGGACATCGATCAATCCGCCGAGGTGCTCTCCGCCTACCGCGAGTTCCTGCCCGCAGCCCCGCGCGAGCTGAACGGCTTCTTCGCTTACACCTCGGTGCCGCCGGCACCGCCCTTCCCCGAGGAGCTGCACCTGCGCAAGGTCTGCGGGATCGTCTGGTGCTACGTCGGCGGCGAGGAGGAGGCGGCCGCGGCGATGGCTCCGCTGCTCGACTCCGTGCCCGAGCCGCTGATGCACGGCGTGCAGCCGATGCCGCACGCGGCCCTGCAGACCGCGTTCGACGCGCTCTACCCGAAGGGCGACCAGTGGTACTGGCGGGCCGACTTCGTCAACGAGATTCCCGACGAGGCCGTCGCCGCCCACGCCCGCTTCGGGCCGGAGATGCCGACGATGCAGTCGACCATGCACCTCTACCCGATCGACGGCGCCGCCCACGACGCCGGCAACTCCGACACCGCCTGGGCCTACCGCGACGCGAACTGGGGCTCGGTCTTCGCCGGGGTGGATCCCGACCCCGCCAATGCCGCCGCGATCCGCGACTGGTGCGTCGACTACTTCGAAGCGCTGCACCCGTACTCGGCCGGCGGCGCCTACGTCAACATGATGATGGACGAGGGTCAGGAGCGGGTGAAGGCGAGCTACGGCGATAACTACGAGCGGCTGACCCGGATCAAGGCGGCGTATGACCCGGGCAACCTCTTCCGCGTCAACCAGAACATCGAGCCGCAGGGCTAGAGGGTGGGGTAAACGGGATTGCGGGTGCACCTCCGCGGGAATTGACACCCCAGCGCTGCGCGCTGGGGTGAATCTGGTGCGCGGCTTCGCCGCGCAGGAACCGGATTGCATTTCCGCCGCTTCGCGACATTCCCGCGGAGGCGCACCCGCCATCCCGTCAAGCGCCACCAGAGCCTCGAGAGCTGCTCAGCCCCAGGGTCTCATGAGCTTTGAGAGCCCTGAGATCGCCGCGTAGCCTGCGCCGCGCCGATGATCGCCTAGGAGGAAGGCTGGCCGTCCTGCAGGCGAATGTCGCGAAGCGGCGGAAATGCAATCCGGTTTTCGCGCGGCCGCAGGCCGCGCTCTCCGTTCCACACCACGCGCTTTGCGCGTGGTGTGCCAATTCGACTGCAGGACGGCCAGCCTCCCTCGCCCGGGGGACCGTGGAATCAGCCATCTAGTCGCGATTCAGCCAGCCCGCACCGCGGCGATCGTTTCGCGCAGCGTCTCGCGAGCGTCGTGGTGCGGCATCCAGTGCAGCTTGCGGCGCGCCCGCGAGGTGTCCATCAGGACCGGACGGCGCACGGTCTCGATCCAGGCCGCCTCGGCCGGGAGGAAGGGCAGGAAGGGCGCCACCGCCTCGGCGGCGACGCCGACCGCGAGCTGCGGCGCCGGCACCGAGTGCCAGCCGAGCTCCTCGGCGAGGTCGGAGACGGTCAGCTCGCCCGGGCCGGCGAGGTTGTAGGTGCCCGGCTCGCCGTGGCCGATTGCCGCGGCGCAGAGCGCGGCGGCGACGTCGTCGTGGTGGACGAGCTGGAAGGGCACGCCGGGGTCTGGCAGCACCGGACGCAGCGAGGGCGCCTTGCCGAGCGCCCAGCGAACCGGGCCGGGCAGCCTCTGCCCGACGCTCAACAACGGCACCAGCTCCAGCAGCAGCGGTGCCTGCGGCCCGGCGACGATGCAGGGGCGGAAGACGTAGGCGTCGGTGGCCGAGCCCTCCAGCGCCGCGCTCAGCTCCGCCTCGACCTCCGCCTTGTCGGCGGAGTAGGGATGGCGGGCGGTGCCGCGCACCGGCTCATCCTCGGTCAGCAGCGAGGGCAGACTGCGATGGAAGCCGTAAGCCGCGACCGAGGAGGTGTAGACGAGGCGCTTGGCGCCGGCCGCAGCCGTGGCCTCGAAGACGTTGCGCGAGCCGGTCAGGTTGATCTCCCGGCTCTCGCCGCGGCCGGCGACGATGACGAAGGCGAGGTGGACGACGACGTCGGCCTCGGCGACCAGTGCCTCGACCGCCTCGCGGTCGAGGATGTCCCCGCGCCGGTATTCGGTCTTCTCCCAGCCCTGCGCACCGAGGTCGAAGGGTCGTCGCGCCATGCCGATCACCCGCTCCACCTCGGGAGCGCGCTCCAGGGCGGAGATGAACGACTTGCCGATCTCGCCGGTCGGGCCGGTGACTGCAACGGTCAGCATGCGATCAATTCTCCCGAAACTGCGACAACAAATGTCTCCAGCGCGTGTCAGATGTCTACTTTGTCATGCAAAGTTGGCACGATTAAGCAAAGATGTCTGATCGAGCAATTCCATCTATTACATTCAGTACAAAGAGGAGAACTCGTGCCAACTCAAGAGATGAGAGCACTCTGGCATCCGACCAGAGCGCGGATCCTCGAGCTCCTGAAGTCGGGGCCTGCAGCCCGCTCCCATCTGGTTGAGGCTGCCGGCGCCCCCTATGCGGAGGTCGCCTACCACTGCCGCGCCCTCTGCCGCTCGCGTTGCATCCAGTACGTCGAGGGGTCGGGTCCGGACTCCGACGACCCCCTCTACGAAGTCGCTTAGGCCCCGCGACCGCAAAGTCCCTCCACCCGACTAGACGGGCGAGAAGCGCGATCCGTTTTGCCAAATGGACACGAGTCGCGTTCCGTTGTTACACTCCAAAATTATTGAATAGTTCCTCAACTGTTCGATAAACAAATACGCACCAGTACCTCAATCGGTTAGAGGATCGGGTTTGTAAGCCGAGGATCCGGGTTCGAGCCCCGGCTGGTGCATCGGCAATGGGTTCGCCGGGACTATGGACATCAATCTCTTCGACTACTTCGACGAAGCGGGAGGCGGGGCTGACACCCAGTCGCACTGGGCCCTGCGGGCGCCCTACCGGCCACACCAGCGCTTCGACCTGATGCTGGTGCCGCGCTCGCCGGACTGGCAGGAGGATCGCGCGGCGCGCGACGATCTGGAGAGGATCGAGGGACTGCCCTGGGTCGAGGCGGTCGAATCCGACGGCAGTCAGGTCTGGCTGCGCCTCGACGACGGCTGGGTCGATCGGCGGGGGACCGCGCTGGAGCAGGGAGAGGAGGCGGTGGCCGGGTGCGGCGACGTCGCCGCCGGCAGGCGCTTCGCGCTCAACTTCTGGGACGCCAACTCGACCAAGGCGCTGCACATCGGCCATCTGCGCAACCTGGCGCTCGGCAATGCGCTCGGCAACGCCCTCGGCGAGGCCGGTGGCGAGATCGAGCGGCGCAGCATCATCTGCGACGTCGGCCGCAGCATGGGCGAGGCGATGGCGGGGGTCGTGCGCAGCGGCAAGTACCCGCAGGGGTCGGCGGAGAACGGCGTCAAGTCAGACCACTTCGTCGGCTACTGCTACGCCGACTACGTCAAGAACGGGGCCTCGCTCGGGCTCGCCGCCGACCACCCGGCCGACTCGTTGACGCGCGAGGTCGACGTGCAGGACGACAGCGCCGACGAGCTGCTGCAGCGGGTGCTGAACGGCGATCAGACGGCGCTCGAACTATGGTCGCAGACGCGTGCCTGGGTGATCTCCGGTCAGCGCAAGACGCTGGCCCGGCTCGGCATCCACTTCGACCGCGTCTTCTTCGAGTCCGACTTCCTGCCCGAGGTGGTCGAGCTGACCGAGCTCGGGCTGCAGGAGGGGACCTTGGAGAAGCGGGTCGACGGCACGGTGATCTACATGACCGGCCGCGAGGAGCTGGAGGAAATGCCGCTGGTGCGCTCCGACGGCGTGCCGACCCAGCACATGCGCGCCCTCGCCTACTGGCTGGCCGATACCGGCCTCGACGGCACGACCTCGGTCCAGGTATGCGGCCAGGAGTGGTTCGCGCACGTCACCTGCCGCCGCCAGCTGATGGCCGAGCTCGTCCACACCGACAGCGGCAACGGCTTCCACCCCTACCACGACATCTTCCACGGCATGGTCGCGCGCGAACGCGAGAAGATCGCCTCGAGCAAGAAGGACGCGCTGCTGATCGACCATCTGGTCGAGTGGATCGACGAGCAGATCGAGGGCGACGCGGCGCGGGACGCGGTGAGGCGCGGCCATCCCTCTCCCGAGAAGGTCGCCTCGCAGGTCGCGCTCGGCTACTTCCTCCTGCACACGGCGACCAAGCGGGTCGACTTCGAGCCGGAGAAGCTGCTCACCGACGACAAGGCGCTCGGCTGGGACCTGGTCAGGGCCCGCTCGCGCAACGGCAACAGCGCGGCCCCCACCGACGCGCCCGAGCTCGACCCCGACTACCGCTTCGCCGTCGTCCAGGCCGAGACCTACGGGCGCTTGCTGGGGCGGGTCGCGCAGAGCCTCGAGGTCGCGCCGCTGGCCCGTTACGCGTCGCACCTCGCCCGCTGGCAGCTCGAAGAAAAGCGGGCGCCGCACGTGCAGCGCGTCGTCAACTCGACCCTCGATCGGGCCGCCCGGGGCCTCGGGTTGGAGGCACCGGCATGAGGACCCTGCTCGTCGACAACCACGACTCCTACACCTACAACGTCTTCCACCTGCTGGCCGGGGTCAGCGGCGAGGAGCCGATCGTCGTCGACAACGACGCCGTCTCCTGGCGGGCGCTCTCGCGCTGGGACTTCGACGCGATCGTCCTCTCCCCCGGTCCAGGCAACCCGCAGCGCTGGCACGACTTCTGCGTCTGCAACGACATCCTCCGCTACAGCGAGATCCCGGTGCTGGGCATCTGCCTCGGCCACCAGGGGCTCGGCCAGATGCTCGCCGGCAAGGTCTCGAGCGCGCCGGAGGCGATGCACGGGCGGCTCAGCCGCATCCACCACTCCGAGGACGGGCTCTTCGCCGGCATCCCCCAGGACTTCCCCGTCGTCCGCTACCACTCGCTGGCGATCACCGACATGGGCCCGGACGGCAACGTCTCCGCCTGGGCCGACGACGGCGTCGTGATGGGGATCGAACACCGCCGCCGGCCGATGTGGGGCGTCCAGTTCCATCCAGAGTCGATTGCCACCGAGCACGGCGCCAGGCTGGTCGAGAACTTCTACGAGCTCGCCCGCCGGCAGCGCTCGCCGCGCTGGCGCGGCGCCAAGCGGCCCTTGCAGCCACCCTCGCGCAGCGTCGCGCGGCGCGTCCGCAGCAGCGGCGAGAGCGAGCTGCGGCTGCACTCGATTCCCGGCGAACCCTCGACCGAGGCGCTCTTCGAACGCCTCTTCGGCGATGCCGAGCACGCCTTCTGGCTCGACAGCGCCGACGCGCCGACGCGGCTCGCCCAGCGCTCCTTCCTTGGCACCAGCGCCGGCCCCGGCCGCTGCGTGCTCGAATACGACGTCGAGTCCGGGTCCGCGACCCGGCACGGCGCCGACGGTGCGACCAGCGAGCGCGCCTCGATCTTCGACTTGCTCGACCGCGGGCTCGCAGGGCACGCGATCGAGCCACCCCCAGCCGACCTGCCGCCCGGACTGATGGGCGGCTTCGTCGGCTATCTCGGCTACGAGCTGAAGGCGGACTGCGGCTCGCCAAACGTGCATCGGTCCGACATGCCCGATGCAGTGATGATGCTCGCCAACCGCCTCGTCGCCGTTGACCACGTGCGTAGACGGACGCATGTTGTCGCGCTCTGCCATGGCGACGAGGCGGAAGCCGAGATCTGGCTCGAGGAGGCCGAGGAGGCGGTGCGCGAGATCATCGCCGACCCGCCCGAGCCGGCGACGCCGCTCGCCCTCAGCGAGGGCGCCGGCGATTCCCACGTCAGCTTCCGCTGCGGTCGCGGGCGCGAGCAGTACCTGGCCGACATCGAACGCAGCCAGGCCGAGCTCGCCGCCGGCGAGTCCTATGAGGTCTGCCTAACCGACCAGATCTCGACCGACGCCGGCCCCGATCCCTTCGACCTCTACCGGCTGCTGCGGCGACGCAACCCATCCCCCTTCGCCGCCTACCTGAAGCTCGGCGAGATGGCGGTCGTCAGCTCCTCGCCCGAGCGCTTCCTCTCGGTCGACCGCGAGCGCCGGGTCGAGGCGCGTCCGATCAAGGGCACTACGTCGCGCTCCGGGGACCTCGAGCGCGACGAGGCGCTGCGCGCCGAGCTGACCGAAGACGAGAAGACCTACGCCGAGCACCTGATGATCGTCGACCTGCTGCGCAACGACCTCGGTCGGGTCTGCGAAGTCGGCAGCGTCGGCGTCCCCGAGCTGATGATCGTCGAGGACTACGCCACGGTGCACCAGCTGATCTCCACGGTGAGCGGCGTGCTCGACCCGAACCGCAGCACGGCGGAGTGCGCCCGCGCCTGCTTCCCGGGCGGCTCGATGACCGGCGCGCCCAAGGAGCGCACGATGGAGATCATCGACGACCTCGAGGACGAGGCGCGCGGCGTCTACTCGGGGGCGATCGGCTGGTTCGGGGTCGACGGCGCGATGGACCTCAGCATCGTCATCCGCACGATCGTGATGCGACCCGGCCGGACGACGATCGGGGCCGGCGGCGCGATCGTCATGCAGTCCGACCCCGAGGACGAGTTCGACGAGATCCTGCTCAAGGCAAGGGCGCCGATGGCGACGATCGCCGAGGCGGTCACGGGCAGCGCCGCGCCGGAGGCCTGGTCGGTGGAGCTCGAGCCACAGGCGGAGGCCGCCGGGGCGCTATGAGCGTGCGGGCGGCGACGGCCGACGATGCGCCGGCGGTGGCGAGCGCGGTCGAAGCGCTGCTGATCGAGCTCGGTGGCGAGCGACCCGCGACCACGGCGCTCGAGGAGGGGGTGCGGACGCTGGTCGCCGACGAGGACGCCGGCGCCCTGCTCGTTGCCGAGCACGACGGGGCGATCGTCGGCATCCTCGCCGCGAGCTGGCAGTACGCGATCCACGTGCCGGGGCGCTACGGCACGATCCAGGACCTCTGGGTCCACCCCGACTGGCGCAGCAGGGCGCTCGGCCGCGAACTGGTCCTCGCCCTGGTCAGGCGGGCGGCCGATGCCGGCGTGCCGCGGCTGGAGGTCGGCCTGCCGCAGAAAGGCTTCGCCGGGCTTGGCGCCACCGAACGCTTCTACCGCGAGAACGACTTCACGCCCCTGGGGCCGAGGATGCGGCGGCTTCTGTCATGAGCGCGGAGCTGCTGATGATCGAGCAGCGCGGCGGCCACCGCCACGGCGCCCCCTGGATCCTCGAAGGCGGCCGCAAGCTGCCCGGCATGGACGACCGGCGACGGATGACCGAGGTGCGCAACGGCTTGGTCTGTCACGCGCGGGTGCGGCCGGGCGATGCCGACGCGGCGACGGCCGAGGTCGAGCAGACGCTGGCCGAGCTGCACGACGACGGCTACCTGGAGACGCTGCGGGAGATCCGCTCCGAGGAGCCGGTGGTGATGCCGGAGCTGGCGGCGCCGGGGCTGCCACCCGATGTCCCGGTCTGCGCCGGCCTCGTCGCCGCCGCCAACGAGGGGGTGCGCACGGCGATCACCGCGGCGGCCCGCCTGGTCGGCGGGGCGCACTTCTCCTACGCGCTCTGCCGCCCGCCCGGCCACCATGCCGGCCCCGACTGGTTCGCCGGCTACTGCTACCTCAACTCGGCCGCGGCGGCGGCACTGACCCTGCGCGAGGGCGGCCTCGGGCCGGTCGGCATCCTCGACCTCGACCTGCACTACCCGAACGGCACTGCGGCGATCGTCGCCAAGATGGACGGTGCCAGCCTGCACTCCCTGCACGCCTGGCCGGTGACCAACGTCGCCGCACGGACGGTGACCCCGAGCAGCGAGCGCGAACGGGTGGTCGAGTTCACCGGCAGCCCCAACGCCGCGACCTACCTTGACGCGGTTGCCCGCTCGATCGACTCCCTGGCGGAGACTTCCGAGGCCCTGGTCGTCTCGCTCGGCTACGACACGGTCGAGGGCGACCCGCACGGGAGCTGGGGCTTCTCGCCGACGATCTTCGCCCAGATCGGCCGCCTGCTGGCGGCCTCGGGGCTGCCGGTCTGCATCGTCCAGGAGGGCGGCTACGCACTGCACGCCCTTGCCGCCTGCAGCTATGCCTTCGCGGCCGGGCTGCTCGACGAGGAGGTCGAAGCGGTGGTGGTGTCGTGAGTCAGAACGGACTGGAGCCGTACCGTCGCCGCCTCGACGGACTCGACGACGAGATCGCCCGGCTGCTCGGCGAGCGCTTCGAGGTCTGCCGGAACATCGCCCGCTACAAGCGGGTGCACGGCATCCCGATGATGCAGCCCAGCCGGGTCGTCGTCGTGCGCGACCGCTACCTGGCGCGGGGCGAAGAGGCAACACTGCCGCCGGAATTCGCCGCCGACCTCTTCGAGTTGTTGATCGCCGCCACCTGCAAGGAGGAGGACGAGTTGATGGCGGCACTGGAGACTTCCTCAGAGGGCAGGAACGCATGAAGGGGGATGGGAGAAGCATCCGCAGGGCCGGGGGCAGCGCGGGGCTGCCCCCCGGCCCACGGATGCCCAGTGCCCTGCAGGCGGTCGCCTGGGCACGGCGGCCATATCCGTTCATGAAGCGTTGCCAGGAGCGCTACGGGGACACCTTCACCCTGCGCATCCTGCACTCGGGCACGTGGGTATTCCTCTGCGACCCCGAAGACGTCAAGCGGGTCTTCACCGCCCCGGCCGGCAGCCTCGGCGTCGCCCTCGCCAACCCGCTGCTGCTGCCCGTGCTGGGGCCGCGCTCGGTGATGCTGCTGGAGGAACCCGGCCACATGACCCGCCGCCGCCTGATGCTGCCGCCGTTCCACGGCAAGCGGATGGGGGCCGACGCCGAGATGATGGCCGAGGTGACGCGCAGCCGGGTGCGGAGCTGGCCGGCCGGCGAGCCATTCGAGCTCTGGCCGCACATGCAGGCGATCACCCAGGAGGTGATCATGCGTTCGGTCTTCGGTCCCGACCCAGAGGAAAGGCTGGGGAACTTGCGGACCTTGCTGCACCAGCTGACCCGGGCACTCAATCACCCGAGGCGCCTCAGCATGGCAGCGGCGCTGGGCCCACGCTGGCTCGCCCGCAGCGGTGGGTTTCGCGGGGCGATGGCACCGGTCGAAGCGGCGCTGCTGGAGGAGGTCGACAGGCGGCGGCGCGGCGGCGAGAGCAGCCCCCAGGACATCGTCTCGATCCTGATCGAGGCGCGTTACGAGGACGGCTCGCCGCTTGGCGAGGGCGAATTGCGCGACGAACTGATGACCCTGCTCACCGACGGCCCCACGTCCTCCTCACTGGCCTGGGTGTTCGAGCGGCTGCTGCGCCACCCGGAGAAGCTGGAGAGGTTGCAGGCAGAGGTCATCGCCGGCGATGAGACCACCTATATGGACGCTGTGGTGCAGGAGACGCTGCGGCTGTGCCCACCGGTGCCTGTGGTCGTCCGCCGCCTACTGGAGCCGATGGAGCTGGGCGGCTACAGCCTGCCCGCCGGCACCACCGTCGCCCCCTGCGTCTACCTGATCCACCGCAACGAGGAGATCTACTCCAACCCGCGTCACTTCCTGCCCGAGCGCTTCCTCGGCCAGCCGCCCGGCACCTACACCTGGATCCCCTTCGGCGGCGGCACGCGTCGGTGCCTCGCCGCCAGCTACGCCGAACTGGAGATGAAGCGGGTGCTGCGCACGGTGCTGACCGAGGTCGAGCTGCGCCCCGCGGATTCCAACTCCGAGCGGGCGAGAAGGAGCGCGATCTCCTTCAGCCCCGACAAGCGTGGCCGCGTCGTCGCCGAGCCGCGCACGCCCGTACCCGCCCCCAGCCCGGCCGAGCCATGGCAGCCGAGTCCGATCTACTCGTAGTCGGCGCCGGCGCCAAGGCCGCCGGCATCGCGACCAAGGTCCACGCCTTCAACTCGCTCGGCCTCGGGCCGGTCTCGCTGAAGGTCGTGGAGGGGACCGAGGTCGCTGCATCTTGGAAGGGGCGCAACGGAATGACCTCGGGTGAGGAGCCTCTGGCGGTGACGCCGATCAAGGACGTCGGCTTCCCGTACCAGAGCTTTCGCGAGTTCGGCGAGGCCGGCGAGGCGATCGACGAGCGCACGATGCAGTTCTCCTGGCAGCGCTACATGGTCGCCAGGCGGCGCTACGCGCGCTGGATCGACGCCGGCTCGCCGCAGGTGCGCCATCGCGACTACGGCGAGTACCTGACCTGGGTGCTCTCGCGCGCGACCGAGGGCGTCAGCCACGTCGAAGGCCGGGTGACGCGGGTATCGCTGGATGGGGACGAGCGCTGGGTGGTCGAGGTCGAGGAAGCGAGTGGGAGCTCGCGCCACACCGCGGCGGCGCTGGTCCTGACCGGACCCGGCGTCCACCGGGCGTTCCCGCATGAGCCGGACATCGCTTCGCGTGTCTTCCACTGCGACAGCCGGCGCGAGGAGTTCGCGCAGCTGCCGGAGGAGAGCGCCTGCGACGTCGCAATCGTCGGCGGCGGCGAGAGCGCGCTCAGCTGCATGATGTTCCTGCGCGGCTTCCGTCCCCGCTCCCACTTCACCGTCTACACGCCGATGCTGCCGATGAGCCGCGGCGAGAGCTTCCTCGAGAACCGCGTCTTCTCCAATCCCGACGAGGTCGGGTGGAGCGCGCTCGACAAGACGACCCGACGGGACTTCGTCAAGCACTCCGACCGCGGCGTCTTCGACCCGCCGAGCCTGGCGGCGATCGCCTACGACGACCGCTGCCGCTTCGTAACCGGTCGCATCACCGATGTTGCCATGGCACGTGGCGGCGCCGGCGTGCGCCTCCGTCACGAGTCGCATGAGGGCGTGGCCGGACCCGAGCACGACTACGTCGTCAACTGCACCGGCTTCGACCTGCTCACGCAGCTGAGCGACCTCTTCCCACCTGAGACCCGAGCTGAGATCGAGAGCCGGGTGGGACAGATCTGGGAGATGCCGGCGGGAACCGAGGTGCCGATCGGCCGCCACCTGGAACTGCGCGAGATGCGGCCCCGGCTGCAGATCCCCGGCCTGGCCGGACTGAGCCAGGGACCGGGCTTCGCAAACCTCGGCGCTCTGGGACTGCTGGCCAACCGGGTGCTGCAGCCGCTGCTCGACGAGCGAAAGCCATCGTCTGTAACCGCTCACGTATCAGTAAATACTTGACAGAATTTTATCCATCCAATAGGGTCGCGAGATGATGGTTGGCACCGGCGGGCGGGGGTACGGCGGGGTTGTGGCGGCTCTGGTCGCCATGCTCGCAGCGGCAGTGCTTGCGACGGGCTGCGGCTCCTCCTCCTCTGCCGGCGAAGCGGTGAGCTACGACGGCACGGGCTACCCGAACGGCGACGCCGCCAACACGCGCAACGCCGGCGGTCAGATCAAAGCCTCCACGGTGAACGAACTCGAAATCGCCTGGACGAATCCGATCGAAGCCGAAAGCGCCTTCGGCAGCTACGCCTCCTCACCGATCCTCAGCAAAGGCGTCGTCTACTCGCAGGATCTGGCCTCCAACGTGCAGGCGATCGAAGCGAGCAGCGGCGACGTGCTCTGGACGAAAAAATACGAACTGCCGGACCACGGGCCCAACGGCGTCGTCGTCCAGGGCGGAATGGTCTATGGGGCGACCCCCACTTCCGCTTTCGCGCTCGACCAGGAAACCGGCAAGCAGGTCTGGTCCGTGCCGCTGATCCGCAACGAACAAGAGGGCATCGACATGGCCCCCGGCTATCACGACGGCATCGTCTACGTCTCGACGGTGCCGGTCAACGTGGGCGAATTCTACGGCGCCGGTGCAGTGGGAATCGTCTGGGCGCTGGACGGGAAGACCGGCAAGAAACTGTGGCATTTCGACACCGTGCCCAAGAACCTCTGGGGGAAGCCCGATGTCAATTCGGGAGGCGGGCTCTGGTACACGCCGGCATTCGACGAACACGGCTCGATATACCTCGGTGTTGGCAACCCAGCGCCCTTCCCGGGCACGGAAGAAGAACCGTGGGGCTCCAGCCGGCCCGGTCCAAACCTCTACTCCGATGCGCTGGTCAAGCTCAACGCGAAGACCGGGAAGCTCGAGTGGTACTACCAGGTCACCCCCCATGCCCTCTATGACTGGGACTTTCAGAACCCGCCGATCTTGGTCAAGGCGGGCGGCAAGGAACTCGTCTTGGGCGCCGGCAAGTCCGGCATCGTCGCCGCCCTCGATGCCAAGACCGGCAAGCCGGTCTGGAAGAAAACGGTCGGCAAACACAACGGCCACGACGACGACGGCCTGCTGGCGATGCGAGGCGAAACGTCGAAGCTGAAGCCGCCGTACCTGGTCTACCCAGGCTCGCTCGGCGGCGTGATCGCGCCGATGGCCACCGACGGCAAGACCGTCTTCATACCGGTGGTCAACGCCCCGCTCGAAATCGTCACCCAGACCGAACGGCAGGAACCGGGGCCGCTCAGCGGCGAACTCGTCGCTCTGGACGTGAAGACCGGAGCGCTGAAGTGGAAGCACGAATTCCCCAACGCAGCGGCCTTCGGCTTCACCACCGTTGCCAACGATCTCGTCTTCGCGACCACCTCCGACGGCAACGTGCAGGCCTTCGACACGGATACCGGCCGGGTCGCCTGGCAGGAAACCCTCCCTTCCGGCACCAACGCGGGAGTGATGGTCGCGGGCGACATGCTGATCGCCCCGGCCGGTCTTGCCGCCGCCGAAGGCCAGACGCCGCAGCTCGTCGCCTTCCGCCTCGGCGGATAGACCGCGCCGTTCCAGCAGCCCTCAACCCGTACCCTGTTGCCATGCCCGCGACCGAGCAACCGACCGAGACCGGGGCCGGGGCCGTCGCCCGCGCCTACTTCGAATCGATCGCCGAGCGTGACCTGGACGCGATGACCGAGTTCTACGAGGTCGGCGGCACCGGTGAGATCCATGGCTTGGTCGAGCTGACCGCGCCGCACAGCTACCGGGCCTGGTTCGCCGACCTCTTCGCGGCCTTCCCCGACTTCCGCTTCGAGATCCTCGACATCGTCGCCGAGGGTGACCTGGCGGCGGTGCGCTGGCACGCAAGCGGGACTTTCGACGGCGAAGTCAGGTTCGAAGGAGTGGACCCGACCGGCGCCAGAGTCGACCTGACCGGCTGCGACGTGCTGAGGATCCGCGACGGCAAGATCCACCGCAACGACGCCTACATGAACGGGGCGCAGATGGCGCAGCAACTCGGCGCTCTGCCACCGACCGGATCGCTCCCCGAGCGAGCGATGCTGGCCGCGCTCAACCTGAAAACGCGAATCGCGCGAACGCTGCGGCGCTGATCCCGCCTCTTCCCCACATCGACGAGCACTCCGTCGAGATCGGGGCCGATCCGGAGGACACCTGGGCAGCATTGCTGCGCGTGGTCGAGGGCTCCTTCGGCTCCGCGAGGACCGGGCGGATGGCGCGCCTACTCGGCTGCGCCGACGTCGACTCCTCCGGCCCCCGCCCACTCGCGACCGGCTCGACCTTCCCCGGCTTTCACGTCGAAGCAGCCGAGCGACCCCGGGAGCTGGCGCTTGCCGGCAGCCACCGCTTCTCCAACTACGCCCTGATCTTCCGCCTCGAGCGTCTCGACGCCACCCGTACCGGCCTTCGCGCTGAGACCAGAGCGATATTCCCGGGACTCAAGGGGTCGGCCTACAAGGCCCTGGTCATCGGCACCCGCGGCCATGTACTCGTCACCCGCCGCCTGCTCGACGCCGCCAAGCAGCGTGCCGAACGGGCTTGATCCCGACACGTACCGACTGCCGCGTCGACTCGGCTAGCCTTTTTGGAGATGCCACTCTTCGGCCAGGAACATGTTGAGCGCTACCGGGCCACCGACGGTGAGGAGGGTCATGCGTGGCGGGGAACTCAGACGTTGCTGCTGACGACGACGGGACGCAAGTCCGGTGAACCGCGCACCACCCCGCTGATCTACGCGCCGCACGGCGACGCCTACACGATCGTCGCCTCCAAAGGCGGCTCCGACGCGCCGCCCGCCTGGTACCTGAACCTCTCCGAGAATCCCGACGTCGAGGTCCAGGTGTGGGGAGATCGGTTCAAGGCACGAGCGCGCACGGCGAGCGCAGAGGAGAAGTCGGAGATCTGGCAGACGATGGTCTCCGAGTGGCCCGACTATGACGCCTACCAACAGAGGACCGAGCGCGAGATCCCGGTCGTAGTGCTGGAGCGCATCTAGGGGGACACTGTTCACACCCCGCCGGGCCTCTACTGCACGCAGACGAGTCAGGGATAGCGGGCTCTGGGACATCACCTCTCCCCAAAGGCCACCGCTACAGCGTTCTGGCCGTAGCGGAGTACTTGTCTTCCCGGTTGGAGCAGCGCTGAATTTCGCTCTGCCAGCGCGACCTGGGCAAAGATGAGGTTCGAATCACCGTCGCTGCCGGCGAGCAAGACCTGAGCGCTCGTCGGCCCGGAGGCCCTCGCGCGTTGATCAGGCTGGACTCTCCCGCAGCTGCCATCGCTACATCAGGTGGAAGACAAAGTCGAAGGCGGTCCCTTTCTTGTTGTGGTACCTGAGGTCCATCTCGCCTCGGGCGGTCGCGTATGCCCCGGTTCCGCCGGTGATAGCGAGCACGGTGTTGCCGGTGTCCGAGAATTTGCCCTCGACGGTGATCGAGCCGGACTTGAGGAACGTCGTCCAGTTGCACTCCCAGGCCTTACCGACGATCGTTCGGATGCAGTAGCCCTGGTCCGAGCCCACCTGGCGCTTGTTGGCGCTGTCGTAGACCTTATTCGCGAAGGTCAGAACGTTGCCCAGCTTGTCATTGTTCGGGTCTCCGTTCGTGACGGCGTCCGTGGTTGCTCGCTCAACGACATGTATCACCGTCGTCTTCGAGGCCCCGGCGCCGCCAGACGCCGGCGCGACAAACCCGAGCGAGAGAGTCGCGGCAACCGCGACGAACAGGATCGCAAGCCGAATCATCTTCATAATCGTGCTCCTTGATTGGGATCTAGGTCCTCCTCGATCCGTTGCAGTACGTCTGCCATCAGGTATTCGGAGGTGGGGTTGAAGAGTGGCCCGGCTCCATCGGTGAGGAAGAGTCGAAGGCGCGCCATGCCGGCGGCGGCGACCGGCACCGGCCGCAGGAGCCGTCCGGCGATCCCGACGATCGAGTCGCGCCAAATCAAAACCACTTCCCCCCTGGATGGGGACGACCGGGCTGAGCGGCGGGCGCCTTTGGACTGTCTCGGCCTCTTCGACGAGCTTCCGCGGGCAGCCGGCAAGGCGGCGACGTTCGGCGCTGCAGGTGAGCTGGAGTGAGCGCAACTGAAGCCCCGGCCCCCCTCGGCTCCGCCGCCGTCCGCAAGATCGCGGTCGAAGCCACACCGGTGGAGCAGGACTCGGAGCCGAAGCCGCGTGGCGCCTAGTCCATGTGGGGCAGGGGCGGAGCTCGCGGACGCGGAACATATGGCCGTAGTCGAGCGCATTGGGCTTCCTCTCGTTGCCCTATACGACCAACGATAGATCGGCAGCGCTCCGGCGGCAAATGGCGATTCGCGCTCTCCTTGACCGATGCCTCGACCTCAAATGGAAACACCGCCTCGGCAGGCGGCGCATTCGGCTCTACATCTGAGGTACCCCTTACGAGACATAAGTCGAACCTGGTAGCGCGAATCGTCGCTGACCCGGTTTCGCTGGCACGATGACCGCCTTTGCGTCGACCGGCCTGCATGCTGTTGAGCTAGGCTTCTCCGGCCGTGAGTCTCTTTAGCAAC
>DATHEA010000038.1:0-2303 GCA_035318745.1 Solirubrobacterales bacterium | reverse complement strand
CGAGACCGGCGAGCCTCGCCGCGAACGCCTGCTCGAGCCGCGTCGGCAGAGGAAGGGGGTCGGCTGGCGCCGTTCCGCCGAGGTTCGCGACCGTTGCCGGCAGCTCGATCACCGCAAGTGGGTTGCCGGCCGCTTCGTCGAGGACTCGCGCCTTGAGCTCGGCCGGCAGTTCCGGCGCAGTCAGCTCGAGGAGCGCCCGCGAGGTCGCCGCATCGAGACAGTCGAGATGGATCTCGGGGAGCCCGGACTCTTCTAGTGCGCTCCAAATCCCTTCGCGCACGGCGAAGAGCATGATCACCGGCTCCAGCTGGAGCCGGCGCGCGACGAAGCCGAGCACCTCCGACGACGGCCCGTCGAGCCACTGAGCGTCGTCGACGAGGAAGAGCAGCGGCCTCTTCGCCTCGGCTTCCGTCAACAATCCGAGGGCGGCCAGCCCGACCAAGAACGGATCCGGGGCGTTGCCGTCGGCGAGTCCGATCGCCGTCTCGAGGGCGCGGCGCTGCGGCTGGGGCAGGCGATCGCGCGCCTCGAGAAACGGGAGCAGCAGCTCTCGCAGCCCGGCAAAGGCGAATCTCGCCTCGGACGGCATGCCCGTCGCCGACGCCACCGTTACGTTCCGCTCGCCTGCTCGCACCGCGGCAGCCTCGAGCAGCGCAGACTTCCCGACACCGGCCTCGCCGCGCACGACGAGCGCGCCGCCGCGCCGGCCGATCGCATCGATCAGGTCGTACAACTGAGCCAGCTCGTTAGCCCGGCCGAGAAGCTCGGCGACTCCCGAGCCGGCGCGGGTGCTAGCCAAGTCGATCTCGGCCTCCTCCACCGGCAACGCTACAGCCGGTAACGGCGGCGTGGTCTCGGAAGTGTCCAGTAGCCGTGGCATACCTCCGCCCGCCACCCTCTCGCGAGCGCTGAAACTCGGGGTATGAGTGCAGTCGAATGACCCAAACGAGGACCTAAGCCTCAAGCCTACCGTTGCGACTCGTCTGCGCTTCATCCTGTAAAGGAGTTTCAGATGGCCGCCGGTCGGGTGAGAAGCGACGTGATCTTCGGGCACGTCGGGGATCCGGGCTGGGCCTGGGCCGCCGCCGGCTTGCTCGTCGCTTTGGCTCTCATGGAGCGCGAGAAGCCCTGGCTCGTGCTCGACACGGGACTTGCGCTGGCGGCGCTCACGGGTGCATTCGCGGCGCTCAGTGAGGGGGGCCTTCATGCCCAATGGGAAGTCGACCGCATCGTCTCACTGTCGCCCGACCCGATCGCGATCGTCGGACCGGACGGGTACTTCGTGCGAGTCAACCCGGCGCTCGCGCCGCTCCTGGGGTGCACGGCCGCAGAGCAGACCATCGAGGCAGTCCCGCTCGGAGCGCGCTTCCCGCCCGACGAGCTCTTCGCACCGACCCACGTCCTTCGCTCGGGACGCTCGGCCCGGATCCGCTCCGATGACCTTGTGTCGGCCGGCACCGAAAGTCGACGACTTCCTCCGACATCACGGCTACCTGTCGCAAGTCGCCTGTCCGATCGTCGTGGACGGCCGTCGCTGGGGCGCGGTGTCTGTCAACCCGAGGAACGAGCTGCCGCCCGACACCGAGGAACGCCTAGTGAAGTTCACCGAGCTCGTCGCAACCGCGATCGCCACCGCCGAGTCTTGTCAGGCCCGGGCGGTGCTCACCGAGGAGGGTCCCCCTGGGCTGCATCTGATGGACGCCACGTAATCCCATAGCAACTTCTGGAGGACGGTATGAGCGTCGAAGATGCCGAGGCGCGACGCTGGAGGCGTGTCGACAATTCGGGCAGGCGGCTTGTCGCGGCGCGTGACGAAGGCAGCGCGTCTGGCGCGGCTAGCAGGCCGGCGGCTTCCCGGCGGGCGCCCGCGCGGGCAGGATCGCGCAGCTCCAGTCGGTCAGTGTGGTCGGCCCAAGCGGCCTCCGGCCAGCCGGACCCGCGTGCTGCCATCGCCGCAGCCTTGCACCGGGTCGAGCTGCGGCATCTGAGGTACTTCGTCTCAGTGGCGGAGGCCGGAACGTTCACGGCCGCTGCCGAGTCATCCTTCGTCGCCCAACCGACTCTCAGCCAGCAGATCCGCCGGCTGGAGGAGATGGTCGGCGCGCCCCTGCTGGAGCGTCGCCGCGACGGTGTGCACCTGACGGAGGCGGGATGCGTCCTGCTCGAGGAGTCCCGATCGGTGCTGTCCCTGGTCGAGCACGGCCTGGTGCGGACCCGGTCGGCTGCCGGGCTCGCACGTCAGGTTCTGCGTGTTGTCGTACCGCCTCAACTGCCGGAGCCGCTTCTGACGCGCTTCGCCCAAG
>DATHEA010000037.1:0-39420 GCA_035318745.1 Solirubrobacterales bacterium | reverse complement strand
GGTCGGCATCTCCCTGCAGATCGGCGATCACCTCGGCGCCGGCGCCGTGACGGGCGAGGAAGTCGACGTTGCCGATCAACGAGGTGAGTGGCGTGCGCAACTCGTGACTGGCATCGGCGAGAAAGCGCCGTTCGCGCTCTTGGGCGCGCTCCAGCGCGCCGAGCATTGCATTGAGCGTACGGGCGAGCTCGCCGATCTCCTCCGGGTTGGCCGGCTCTGCGAGCCGCCGGGAAGCGTCGCCGGTCTGCTCGATCTTGGCCGCTGAGGAAGCCAGCTCGCGGAGGGGTCGGACGCTGCGCCTGGTCAGCAGCGCCGCCGCCAGGCCGCCGACGAGGACGGCTACCGCGCCGCAGAGCAGGAGCAGGACAGTCAGCTGGTGCAGGGTGTCCTCGATGTCGGCCGTGCTGGCTGCGACCAGCGCCACCCCGCCGGCCGCGGGGCCGCCGACGTCGGCGATCGGCGCCGCGAAGATCCGGATCGGTTCTCCGCCCAGTTCCGCTTCGGCGTAGCCGCTGTCGCCGCGCAGCGCCGCGCCGACCTCGGGCCCCCGCGGCAGCAGCTTCGCGCCGAGTGCCAGCGAGCGGGCGACTATGACCCGGTGGCGATCCAGGACCTCGACGCTCAGCTGCCGGCCCGACAGCGGCGATTCGAGCGCGCCGGGCGAGGTGAGCACCGCCGGCGCGGAAACGCTGAGGCGCGCGACTTCGATCGCTCGCCGGCGCAGGCTGCGGTCCAGCGATGAGTGCATCTGGTTGCTGACGATGACCCGGGCGCCGACCCCGAAGACGATCACCGCGAGCAGCACCGCCGCGATCGAGGCTGCGATCAGGCGAAAATTGAGGCTGCGAGCCCTCACGCGTCGAGTATGAAGCCGACTCCTCGCACAGTCCGGATCATCGGCGGATCACCGAGCTTGCGCCGCAACCTGCCGACGTACCGATCGACGATGTTGTTCACCGCGGCCCCTCCCCAGATCTGCTCGATTGCAGCGTCGCGGGAGACGACGGTGCGAGGGTCGCGCAACAGCAGCTCGAGCAGCTGGCTCTCGCGCGCGCTCAATTCGATCGCCTGCCCTCCCGCTCTTTCGGCGGTGTTGGTGGTGGTGTCCAAGGTGAGTCCCGCAAAGCTGAGGCGGTCGCTGCGGTCGCGCCCGCGCCGGGTAAGGGCATGTAGCCGTGCGACGACCTCGTCGATGGCAAACGGCTTCACCACATAGTCATCGGCACCGGCATCGAGCCCGCGGACCCGGTCCTCGACCGCGTCCCGTGCCGTAAGCATCAGGACCCCGCCCGTAACACCCTTGTCGCGCAGCCGCCGGCAGACGTCGATGCCGCCGAGACCCGGCATCGCCACGTCAAGCACGACGAGGTCGGGCGCAGCCCCCTCTGCCATTGCCAGGGCCATTCCTCCATCTGGCGCCGAGCGCACCTCGAATCCCTCGGCCGCGAGGCTGCGCTCCAGCATCCGCCGCACCGACGCGTCGTCCTCGACGATCAGGACCCGCTCCGTCATCGCTCAATCGCCGGCGACGTCGCGGCGCAGAAAGACCAGCCCGGCGGCGATCAGAGCGGGTATCCCGTAGAGCGCGCAGACCCAGGCGGCGCGGACGATCGGCGCCCAGTCGATCGGCGAGCGCAGCAGTCCCTGCCAGGCGTTGAACTGAGTGCTGAGCAGGTAAGGCCCGAGCCCTTCGAGGCCCGGCAGGATCCCGATCAGCTGGACCAGGAGGGAGAACATCAGGGTGCCGACGATCGCGGCGGCACTGTTGCGGAACACGGTCGAGAAGAGCAGGCCGATAGAGGCGATAGCGAGGATCGGGATCAGGTAGACGAGCAGGCTGGCGCCGACCAGCATCAGGCCTTCGCCGGCCGAGACCGTGGTCCCGGAGAGGCTGACGATCGAGTTGAAGCCCGAGGCGAGGATGCCCGCCCCGAGGGAGACGGCGCCGGTGATGGCGATCGCCGCGACCGCGTAGGTGAAGGTGGCGAGGACCTTGCCGGCAAAGACCTGGTGGCGCTCGACCGAGCGGGTGAGGATCGTCTTCAGGGTGTCGTGGCGATCCTCGGAGGCGACGATGTCCCCGGCGACCAGGGCGGTGATCAGGGGAAACATCCAGATCGACCCGAAGAGCAGCAGCACCAGTGGGATCGCCAGCCCGGTGTCGTGGACGTAGCGGCCGAAGGCGACGTCGTTGGGGCTGTCGCCCTGGGTGACGAGGGCGACGACGAAGATGATCGGCACCAGCGCCGCGGCCCCCAGGCCGAGGTAGGTGCGCTTCTGGGCGCGCAGCTTGCGCAGCTCCCAGCGGTAGACGGTGAGGATGCCCGGGTTCACGCGGCGCCCTCGAGCACCCGCTCGCGCTTGGCGATTTCCGCCTCCTCACCCTCGGTCAACCTGAAGAAGAGGTCCTCGAGCGTCGCGTGGCGTGAGCTCAGCTCGAGGATCAGGGCTCCCGACTCGGCCAGGGCCAGCGAAAGCGCGCCGATCGCGCCCTCGCTCTCGGCGCTGAAGGTGAGGCCGCGCTCGCCCGCGGTGCGGATCTCGCCGATGCCCTCCTGAGCCTCGGCGACCCGGCGGGCGCGCTCGTCGTCGCTGGTCCGCAGCAGATAACCGCTGCCCGCCTGGCGTCGCAGCTCCTCCAACGAGCCCTGGTAGGCGACCCGGCCTTCGCGGACGATCGCCACGCGGTTGCAGAGTTCTTCGACCTCGGTCAACAGGTGACTTGAGAGCAGAACGGTCATTCCCTGGCCGGAGAGGTTTCGGATCAGGTCGCGCATGTCGCGCATCCCACCCGGGTCCAGGCCGGTCGCCGGCTCGTCGAGCAAGAGCAGCCGCGGTTTGCGCAGGAGGGCGGCGGCGATGCCCAGGCGCTGGCGCATCCCGTGCGAGTAGGTGCCGACCCTGTCCTTGGCGCGGTCGCTGAGGCCGACGATCTCCAGTGCCTCCGCGATCCTGTCCTTGGCGCCGTTCCCGTCGAGGGCGGCGAAGAGATCGAGGTTGGTGCGGCCGTTCAGGTAGGGATAGAACGTCGGCGCTTCGACGAACCCCGCGACCCCCTCCAAGGCCTTTACGCCGGCCTGGGGGTCGCGGCCGAAGAGCCGGACGCTGCCGGCGCTCGGGGCGATCAGTCCCAACATCATTCGCAGCGAGGTGGTCTTGCCGGCGCCGTTGGGGCCGAGGTAGCCGAAGACGTCGCCGGGCTCGACGCTCAGGTCGACGTCGTCGACCGCGACCAGCTCACCGTAGGTCTTGCAGAGGCCGCGAACCTCGATCGGCTTCGGTTCGGTCACCGTCAGAGCGCCCTCGCCGCGGCCTCTGCCGCGGCTGGGGGAACCGAGCCGATCACGACGTAGTCGACGCCGGAGCGGCTGAAGCGCAGAACGGTTCCGAGCGCGGTATCGAGCTCTTCGCCCTGCGCGCCGTTGATCGAGACCTTCGGCAGGCTGAGGCCGCCTTCGGAGCCAGAGCCGGCTTCTTCGCCCGGTTCGCTCGCCGACTCGATCACGGCGATGCCGCCGAGGCCCTTGCCGTAGGTGGCGAGGGCGGCCGTCTTGCCGTCGATTTCGATACTGCGTACTTCGCCCTGGGGCAGCCCGGCCAGCGAGCTCGGCGCGACCAGCGGGAAGCCGAGGCCCTGCTGCACGGCTTCGGCACCAATCTTCGAACTCGGCTCGCCGCCGGCTTCGGAGCTCGGCGAGAGATCGACGACCTTGGCGCCTTGCGGAGGCGAGATTTCGAAGACCGAGGCCGAGACTGCTTCGAAGGAGACGTCGGTGGCCTCGAGCTGGAGCACCGGCGAGCTCGACGCGCTGGAGTAGATCGCCGCCCGCAGGGGAATGCCGTTGCCGGCATCCCAGGCAACCTCGGCACCGCCGAGCAGACCGCCGTCGTGCTTGGGGGCGACGTGGAGGGTGTAGGTGGGCTGTCCCGCGACGTCGGAGGGGATCGCGCCGCTCAGTTCGGCGTGCTCTTCGACTTCGCCGATCTTCGCTTCGATCTCCCCCAAGGCCGGCACGCCATGCTGCTCGGAGCCGCCCTCCTTGCCTTCTTCTTCGGGCAGCGTGCCCTTGAAGACGGTTTCGGAGCTGCCGTCGTAGATTTCGAAGTTGCCGCCGGAGACCAGCACCTGGCTGTCGCCGCCACCGCCCTGGGACTGCAGCTCGAGCCGCAGCTTGCCGCCCGCTTCCGGTGAGGCCCAGAGACGTCCGCTTGCTCCCGCGAGTAGCGGGTCGGTGCCTTCGATGCTGGAGGCGTCCACGAGATGGTTGGTGAACTGGATCCGGGCGCTGATGCCGGGGACCGACGGAGCGCCGAGAGCGTCGTGAACAGCATTCGCCAGCGGCTTCGGCGGGGGCTTGGGGCCCCCGCCGGACATGGCCATCGCCACAGCGGTGACGCCGATCGCCGCGACGACGGTCACGGCGCATAGGGCGAGAAGTCTGCGGGTCGAGATGCGGCGAAGTGCGGTCATGACGGCCTCCTTGGAGAGCGGGATTGAGATCAGGCTAGGCCGCGAGTCTGAAATTACTCTGACACCTTGCGCTCTTCGGCCGAGGAGAGCGCCGAGCCCTCTCATCTGGATTTCAGCTAGCTCGGCCACGCTTCGCCGATGCCTCCCGCTCGATCCGAGCGTCGCTATGTGCCGATCCCGCTCTGGCGCAGGGCACGCCGGATCTTTCTCCTTGCAGCTGTCGCCTGCCTGATCCCGGCGGGGGTCTCATACGTGAGCGCGATGGGCGAAAAGCACAATGTCGGCCTCGGGGTCTCGAGCGTCGAGTGGATGCGCCAGCACGGCGGCAACTCGCTCGTCTCCCAAATCGAGAACTGGTACTACACGCTGACCGCGCCCGAAAAGGGTGGACCGCCGCTCCGCTCACTGCCCCAGGTCGGCTTGGGGGCCGCGGGGGAAGAAGGCCAGGAACAGAGCGCTTCGTACCAGCCGCCCAACCTGAAACCGCTGATCCGTCCAGCTCTACCCGGCGAGGGCGTCTGGAAGAAGGCGGCGGCCCACGCCGGGCCGCGCCCTCCAGTGCTTCTGGCCACCTTCCGCAGCGACCCCGAATACCCCCAGTTCGTCGCGGGAGTCGCCTGGATCGACTCCTCCCGGACCCAGCTGGCCTACGTCCCCGGTCTGGCCGAGCCGCCACCGCCACTGTCCCATCGCGGTCCGGCCGAGGTGCCGGCACCGCAGCGCAAGCACGTCGTGGCGACCTTCAACGGCGGCTTCCCGTTGGAAACCTCGAACGCTGGGCTGATCTACCGCGGCAAGGTCAAGGAAGCGATGGTGAACGGAGTCGCCACCGTCGTCGAGTATCGCGACGGGCGAGTCGACGTCATCCGCTGGCACCAGGGCCCGGGGGCACCGGCGAACGTCTGGTTCGCGAAGCAGAACCTGCCGGCGATCATCGACGAAGGCCACCTCAACCCTCACCTGAGCGACGGTCCCGAATGGGGGGAAACGGTCAACAACGCGGTGCGCGTCTGGCGCTCGGGGATAGGTGTGGATAGCCACGGCAACTTGCTCTACGCCGCAGCCAACTTTCAAACGGTCGAATCGCTGGCCAAGATCCTCAAGCGCGCCGGTGCCGTTCGCGCGCTCGAGCTCGACATCAACGAAGACTGGACGAGCTTCATCACCTATCGACATCCGGGTGCCCGAGACCCGAGCAACCTGCTGCCGGAAATGTTCCGACCCGCCGATCGCTACCTGACCCCCGACGAACGCGACTTCTTCGCCGTCTACCTCCGGGCCGGAGAAAAGTGGTGAGCCTGCCGCGCGACATCTCGCCCGGTACTGCGGCCCGCCGGTCGCTGCTCGCCGATCTGCTCCTCGCCGTCGCCCTCGCCCTGCTGGCCTTCAAGCTCGCCGCCGGAATCGGGGTCGTCGCCTTTCTGGCCCTTCTGACGACCGCGGTCCTGCTCCTCTGGATCGGCGTCGAAGCGGCTGTGCGCAGGGTTATACGGCGCGGAAAAACCCGAAGGACGAGGAGGCAGAGGCGCCCATCGGCGTCCAGCTTGCGGCCCTAGGACCGCCGCGGCGAATCGTTTCGCCGGCCCTCCGCCGGGTATCCAGAGGCACTTATCCAACTTCAAGGAAAGGACTTTCGATGTCCGATCGGCTTCAAGGGAAGCGAATTGCGATCCTCGTCGCCAACGAGGGCGTCGAGCAGGTCGAGTTGACGGAGCCGCTCGAGGCTGTCCGCGAGGGCCGGCGCCGAAGCCGACCTGCTGGCCCCGGAAGCAGGCGAGATCCAGGCTTTCAACCACCTCGACAAGGGCGACACGTTCAAGGTCGACAAGGCCGTGGGCGATGCCGAAGCGGGTGACTACGACGGTCTCGTCCTGCCCGGCGGCGTCGCCAATCCCGACCGGCTGCGCCTGACCTCGTGGCCGAGCCTGCAGACCGATTTGCGCAACGCAGGCGCCGAGTGGGTCGACGAGGAGGTCCACGTGGACCAGGGTCTCGTCACCAGCCGCAAACCCGACGACTTGCCCGCCTTCAACGCGAAGATCGTCGAGGAGTTCGCCGAGGGAGTGCATCGGGGCCAGAAGGAGAGCGCCGCCGCCTGACGGCGCCCCAACCGGCTCTACCTCGCCAGCGCTCGCAGCGCCCGGCGGTCGTCGCGCAGATTGGCGATCGACCTGACGACCTCGGCCGCCCCGGCCTCGCGCAGCTCGGCCTCGGAGAAGCCGCCGGTGAGGACCGCGACGGTGGGGATGTCGGCGGCCTCCGCCGCCTTCGCGTCCCAGGTCGAGTCGCCGACCATCACCGCCGGACCCTCTCCCCCCACCTTCTCCAGAGCCGCATGGACGAGATCGGGATGGGGCTTGGTCCGCTCGACGTCGGCCGCCGTGGTCCAGCCGTCGACAAGGTCGCGGGCGTCGAGTAGGTCGAGATAGTGATCCACCTCTTCCTGCTTGGCCGAGCTGGCGAGGATCACATGCGAGCCGTCGCCGCGCAAATCCTCGATCAGCTCGCGCGCGCCGCGCATCGGCTCGACTTCCCCAATCAGCTCGCCGTAGGCATCGCTCTCCGCGGCCCGGATCTCCTCCCCCTCTTTTTCCTCGGCGTCGTCGCCGATCAACGCCGCGACGATCTGGTCTCCACCCATGCCGATGTGGCGGTGGATCTCCCACATCTGAACGGTGTGTCCATGGGAACGCAAGGCGCGATGCCAAGCCAGCGCATGCTGGTAGTTGGTGTCGACCAGGGTGCCGTCGACGTCGAGGATCACGGTGAGTGAGTCGGCGTTGCCCATGAGTGGCCCCTTGCTACCCACGATTCCCGCACGCCCAAACGGGTAGGCAGCCCGTAGCCGATGCGCTACCTCCACTTCTGTGCCCACGAGCAGTTCCCGCCCGACGACCTTCTGCGCCAGGCGGTGGAGGCCGAGCGGGCCGGCTTCGATGGCATCGGTTGTAGCGACCACCTCCAGCCATGGTGGAAGGACGGGGAGTCCGGCAACGCCTGGGTCTGGCTCGGCGCCGCCGCCCAGGCGACCGAACGGGTCGTGCTGGGGACCGGCGTCACGCCCCCCGGTCCGCGCTACCACCCGGCGCTGATCGCCCAGGCCTGGGCGACGCTGGAGGTGATGTACCCGGGACGGCCATACCTCGGGTTCGGCTCCGGCGAGGCACTGAACGAGGCGCCGCTTGGCCAGGGTTGGCCACCGGTCGGCGAGCAGATCGAGCGCATGGAGGAGGCGCTGGAGATGATCCTGGCGCTCTGGGACGGCAAGCGGCTCACCGGGAAGGGCAACCACTTCTCGACCGACGGCGCACTCATCCACACGCTGCCCGAGGACCGGCGGCCGCCGATTTACGTCTCCGCCTTCGGGCCGAAGGCGGCAAAGGTCGCGGGGCGGCTGGGGGACGGCCTCTGGACGCTGGCCGATCCGGAAGCGGTGCCGGAGATCCTCGACGCCTACCGCGGAGCAGCCGAGGACGCCGGTCGCGAACCGGGGGAGATCGTCCTCCAGGCCGCGTTCTCCTGGGCGAGCGACGACGAGGTGGCACTGGAGGGCGCCCGCGTCTGGAAGGGCGCGCAGCCGAAAGAGTTCTACAAGGAGGACTGGCACGATCCGAAGGCGATGTACGAGCACGGCGAGGAACAGGTAACCGACGAGGAGCTGCGCGAGACGATGATCGTCTCCGCCGATCCGGAGGAGCACATCGAGCGGATCCGCCAAGTCGAGGAGTTGGGCGCGACCACGGTGGCGCTGATGAACAACTCCGGCGCCGACCCGCATGCGGCGATCGAGGTCTACGCTCGCGAGGTGCTGCCGAAGCTGGGCGCCGGCTCGTCTTCAGGGGCGAGCAGCGGGCGGCAGCACTCGGGATAGGGCGATGCACCGAGTCCGGATCGGCTGCTCGGGGTGGAGCTACAAGGACTGGCGCGGTGGCCTCTATCCCGACGGCCTGCCGGCGCGGCGCCGGCTCGAGCGCTACGCCGAGGTCTTCGACACCGTCGAGGTCAACTCGACGTTTTACCGGCTGCCGAAGTCCAAGACCATCGAGGGCTGGGTCAACCAGGTCCCGGGTGACTTCCTCTTCGCCGTCAAGGCGAGTCGCTACCTGACCCACATGAAGCGCCTGCGCGAGATCGCCGACGCCGTGGCGCGGTTCTGGGAGCCGCGGAGCCGCTGCGCCGCTCCCGCCGGCTAGGTCCAGTTCTCTGGCAGCTGCCGGAAAACTTCCACCGCGACGACGACCTGCTCGGCTCGGCGCTCGACGTCCTCCCCCCTGCCCGTCACTGCTTCGAGTTCCGCCACCCGAGCTGGTTCGCCCGCGGAGTGCGCGAACTGCTCGCGGAGCGCGGCGCTTCGCTGACGATCTGCGACGACAAGCGCCGCGAGCTGCCCGAGGCGCGTCCCGCCGGAGAGCTCGCCTACCTGCGCCTGCACTACGGCAGTCACGGCCGCGGCGGCAACTACTCCTCGGCCGAGCTCGACCGCTGGCGGCGCCGAATAGCTGCCTGGCGCTCCCGCCGCGAGGTCTTCGCCTACCTCAGCAATGACTGGCGTGGCTTCGCCCCGGCCAACGCTCGCGAGCTGCGCCGAGGTCTCTACGAGGCCGGCGGCGGCGGGTAGCGCCGTTTGTGCCTCCAGAGCCAGGGGTAGCCGAGCGCAGAATGGATTCGGCCGCCGAGTTCGTCCCCCGCAGCCGCTCGCTGCCCACCCTGCGACGCGCCGCCAAGGGCTGCCATGGCTGCCCGCTGTGGGAGGACGCGACGCAGACGGTGTTCGGATCGGGGCCCCGGAGCGCCGAGCTGATGCTGGTCGGCGAGCAGCCAGGCGACCGCGAGGACATCGAGGGCAAGCCGTTCGTCGGGCCGGCCGGTGGCTTGCTCTCGCGTGCGCTCGAGGAGGCCGGAATCGAGGCCGGCGGTGTCTACCTGACCAACGCGGTCAAGCACTTCAAGTGGCGGGCACGCGGCAAGCGCCGCCTTCACCAGACCCCGCGGGCTGGGGAGATGGAGGCCTGTAAGCCGTGGCTGGAAGCGGAGATCGAGGCGGTGAAGCCACAGGCGCTGCTGGCCCTTGGCGCGACCGCGGCCAAATCTCTCTTCGGGTCGTCGGTCCGAGTCACCCGCGATCGCGGCCGGCCGATCGAATCGCCGCTGGCGCCGGTCGCCGCTTTGACGATGCACCCCTCGGCAATCCTGCGGCTGCGCGACCACGACGTGCGCGAGGAAGCCTTCGCGAGCTTGGTCGAGGATCTCCGCTTCGTTACCGAGACCGCCGTCGCGGGTAGCTGAGCCCGTTTTGGCCGGCTCGGGACAGGGTAAGCATCCTTCGACATGTATGTGATCCCACTGATCGTCCTGGTCGTGCTGGCGCTGATCGCGGTTGCCTGGTCGCCGATCTTCGCGTTGATCGTCGCGGTGCCGGCCTTCATCCTCTTCCTTGCCTACGTCGGGATAAGCCGGCGTGCCGACGAAAAGGTCAAACCGCCTGTCGGCCCCTCGAGGACCGTCGAGAGCGACAATCCGAAGGGAATCTGGGGAGAGCCACGTCCCTGACCCTCTCCCCGGTCCGATCGGGCGGTGGCCCGGGCTACTCGGCTTCCGTCGAAGCCGAGAAAGCCTCATCGGCGCTCTCGAAGACCAGACCGTTGGCGCTCAGGCCGGTGACCGAGAGGACGCGGAGAACCTGGCTCGACGGCCCGTAGACAGAGACCCGACGCCCTTCTTCGGCTAGCTGGTTGTGCGCGCCGACGATGATCGCGATCCCGGTCGAGTCGATGAAGTCACAATTCTCGAGACCGATAAGGACGTGGCTGTACCCCTCGCCGGCGCGATCGATGGCCTCCTGCAGCCGATCGGCAACGGCCAGATCGAGTTCCCCCTCCACCCGGATCTCCCGGCATCCAGCGCGATGATCGAGCTCAACGAGCTTGAAGGTCTGCATGATCTTCCAACCTTGAGGAAGCTGAGACATCGGAGTCGGCGGCAAGCACAGGCACCGGGATCAATTCGATGCGCACGCGCTTGCGAATCAGACAGCGAGGACAGTTAGAGGAAGCACCCAGTGCTAAAAGTTTGAGCCCACAGCTGGGGCACTCAAGTTGAGACATCTGACACCTCCGGAATAAATTCTTCTCGGCTGGAGTCCGCAAGTCCGACCATCTCAAGCCGCGCTTGCGTGCCTCTCTGATCCTGAGTAACGCCGCGGCGCTGCGCTCCGAGGCGTCTCGACAATTCTAGCGGTGGAATAGAGCATCTGCAACGGTCGAGCGTCTGAGCGCTACGCTGAAAGAGTAAGCCCGTCCGTTCGGTTCTCAGCCTCCTCTGCCCCGCGCACGGTCATCCCCAGAGGAGGGGCAAAGAGCGGAGATGAACGACGAGCGAGCATCTGCAGTTCAAGAGGCGACCGATTCCCGTATTTCCGTGCTGGCAGAGATCTCTCGGGGAATGGTCCGCCTCTATAAAGAGCAGTTCGGTCGGGGGCCGACCAGGGCGAGGTCGGATTTCGCCGGCCCCGACACCGTGATCTGCACTCTCGAGGACACCTTTACCCCTGCCGAGCGCCGGCTCGCCGAAATGAGCGAGCACCAGCGACTGCGCGACACCCGCCTTTACTTCCAGCACGCGACCGAGGAGCAGTTCTGCTCGCTGATAGAAGGACTGCTGAAGCGCCGTGTGCGTGCTTTCATCAGCGGCATAGACACGAACAACGACATCTCGGCGGAGATCTTCTACTTGGAGCCCATCTCCGGCAACGGCCGCCGACCCTGACTCTGCTCAGCGCCGCTGCCCCTCGGCCGAGGCAACGTCGGCGTGAACCCGGCGAACCTTCGCTTTCCAGGTGCAGCGGGGGCGAAAACACGCCTCGTCACTCGAGTGGGCACTCCGCGGCACGGCACAGCTCGGCGGAGAGGTTTCGCTCCATCATCCCCAGCGCTGCCTCGGCAAGGTTGTCGAAGATCGCGGCTACGCCGTCGGTGGGGACGGCGACGCGGAAGTGGCGCACGTGGGCGTCGAGGGCGCTATAGAGAGAGGATGCACTGCTCGGTCACTTGGCCGCAGAGCACGAGACGGTCGACGCCCATCTGGTCGAGCAGGTACTCGAACGGGGCCCCATAGAAGATGCTGTGGCGTGCCTTGATCACGAAGGAGTGTCCATCGGGCGGCAGCACCGGCTTCACGAGCTCTGGATGGGCGCCCTCGATTGCCTTCTTGGCAAGCTCGCTCGCCGAGGAATTCCAATCCCCGTAGTTGTCGTTGACGTAGACGATCGGAATGCCCGCATCGGCCGCGCGTGCCAAGAGCGCTTTGATCCCGGGCAGAGCGCCTGCGACGCCGGCGGCGAGCCTCTCGGCCTCAGAGTGCTCATACGGGTTGAGCATGTCCACCACCACCAAGGCAGTCGCCCCCGACTCTGCGTGGTGGCGATCGTGCCGGCGCGCCCTGGGACTCTCTTCTGTCTCCTCTGCCATCGCTTGCGTGGTTCCTACCCCACAACGAGATGGCTAAGCGGGAACCGGCGGGACGAGGTTCAGGGCTGAAATCAGCCGGGTAAGAAAAGAGGGACTCGTTTTGACAACGGAATCCCGTACCCAGCGCGCCCTTATCGTCGTCAACGAGGCGATCGTCGGCAAGGAGTTGCGCGAGGTTCTGATCGATCGCCTGGAGAACAAGGTCAACGAGATCTTCGTGGTCTGCCCAGCTCTGGCCGAGTCGGGTCTCAAGTACGCGCTGGGGGATGTTGACGATGCGATTCCACCCGCCGAAGAGCGGCTCGAGCTGACTCTGAGTGAGTTACGCGACGCCGGCTTCAAGGCGGCGGGTGAGGTGGGGGATTCCGATCCCATACAAGCGATCAGCGATGAGATCCAAAAGTTCGATCCCGGCCAGATATTGATCGTCGCCCACAGGGACGAGGAAGGCGCCTTCGCCGAGCGTGGACTCCTCGAACAAGCCGAACGCGACCTCGACGTCCCGGTCACCGAGCTGATCGTCGACCAGGCGAAAGCCCCCCACGTGCTCGACATCAAAAAGACGGATGCCGGCGCCGGACGAAACAAAGGATGGCGCCCCTCCGCCAACCTACCGCCCCTCTCGCGTCAGGACATCGCGGGGATCCTCGTCGCCGTGATCGGCACTTTGCTCTTGGGCGTCCTCGCCGCGAAGTGCGTCGGGGGCGCCAACGGGCACAGCGACTTCGAGGAAGGCCGTTTGGACTTTCCCTGTGCCGCTCGGATTCTGATCGCGCTCGGCATGGCGCTGATCAACCTTGCCCACGTCGTCGGCGTCTTCCTCTTCGAGAGCACCGGTTACCAGGGCATTTGGAGTCGCTTCTTCGCCCGCCTCAGCCTTTTCGGCACCCCGATAGCGATCGTTGCAGCACTGCTGCTCGGCCTGGCGATGTAGGTCTGGGCAAGCTGATGCCCCGGACGGTGCGCCTGGGTACCCAGGCGCCCCGAGCTCAGCCGGCAAGGCGCTTCCGCAGCATCTCCTTGCCCAGCTCGGCACCTTTGCGGCTCGTGTCCTGCGCGCGGCGGAAGAAGTCGGCGAGCTCGGAGTCGTCCTCGCGCTCGGCATCCTCGACGTACGTCTCAAGCCTCAGAACGTTGCTGAGGCACTGCTCGGTGAACCAGATGACGTTGTAGTCCTTGTCCTTGGTGCCGGTGACCTGTCCGGTCTCCTCTGATCCCATCGTGTTCGCTCCTTTATTGGTTAGGGAATTGTGTTCCGCACATACCCCTGCCCTTCTCGGCCAAACGCGGCTGGGTGGGCTTAAAGCCAACGGCCGCCGGGTAGTGAGCCGGCAGCCCCACCGATGACCGATTCCCCGACGAAGATCACCCCCTACCGCAATGGGCCATATCTGGTGCGCGGACCCTTGGTGATGGCCGATCAGAACGGCAACGAGATCGAGGTCAAGCGGCGAGTGGTGGCCCTGTGCCGATGCGGGCGCTCGCAGAACCGCCCCTTCTGCGACGGGACTCACAAGGCGATCGGGTTCCGAGCCGCGAGCGGCGTTCCCGCAGCGGCTTCGGAGCCGCCGGCCGACACCGAGCGATAACTGCGGCGAAGCCGGCGCATCGACGTCGCCGAGTGGCCGAGGCGATCCTCGCCGTAGCGTACTCCTCCTTTCAGCTTCGCTGCCAAAGCCAGCCACGAGCAGATCGAGCGCTCGCAGATCCAGACCGGCGCAAGCAGCGAGCAGCTCGGATGGAACCGCTCGGCTCCGCCGGCCCTCCTGCGACCGAGCTCCGCGACGAGGACCGACGCGAGCCCGGCCGCCGCGAGCCGACGGCCGCGGCCACGGCGCAAGGAGTGGGCCGCCAGCGGAGCCACTGCGAGAAAGGCGCCGATGCGAGCTGGGATCGCAAAATCGTCATAGGCCTGACGAACTCGCTGGGAGAAGAAGTGCCGGGCGCTTGGAGGTCGCCTCGCCACATAGAGATCGAGCGGGGTCAGGACGACGCCTCCGGCCGCACGAACGGTCCGCATCAACTCCAGGTTCTCGAAGAGGGCATTGCCGTCATAGGCGCCACTGGCGTGAAACGCTTCGCGGCGAACCGCGAGGGTGCCGGGGAAATCTCCGACGGGAAAGGTCGGATCGCCGGTGAAGACACGGTTCAACAGAGACCGGGCGGTGTCCCAGCGAGCATGCCAGGGCAACTCGTCGAAGTAGTTCTGCGGCCTCACCAAGTCGGCCTCGGCGAGCAGTCTCACGGTCCGCCGCAGGCCCGGCGGGTCGTAGCGAACATCGTCGTCTGCCAGGACCACCCGCCGGCACGAAGCCTCTCGCACGCCAGTCACCACCCCGTTTACCTTTCCCATCCGGAAGTCGAGATCGGAGTGCGGCGGCAGGTGCCTGGCGATGTCGCGCAGGGCCGTGGCGTGCCGGTCAAACAGTGGGGCGGGAGAAGCGTCGATGACGAGTACCTCGTCGACCTCGGTGGCGAGCAGGCGAAGGTAGTCGGCCAGCTCCTCGATCGGCCCGGGCTTGGCCCAACGCAAGGGCAACACGTAAGAGATCCCCGGCGTACTCGCCGCGGTCACAGCGGCCGACGCAGCGAGGACTCGCCTTCCCTCCACGCCGCAAGCAGATGCCGCCCGAAGCGGTCTTCGAGGTGAAGCATGGCGCGGGCACCGAAGATGATGTCCCCGGCCAGCTCCGGTTCCTGCCGCGCCAGGCCACCGGCGAGGTCGTAGGCGGCGATGTTCTCGTGGACGGCGTCGGCCTCGACGTGCTCGTCGTAGAAGTCAGTCGCCTCTGCGTCGAGACCGAGGCGCCGGAGGGCATTGCCATAGCGCCGATTTGGCTGAGCCGAGGTCATCTCGAACATCGCCAGGTGCCCGACGATCGCACCGCGCCGATCGCGACGGAGCCCAGCCGCCGACATCAGATTCACGGTAGCCAGGGTCGTTCCGGGCACGTAGGCCAGATAGGCGTTCTCGCGATCGTCGAGGCCGAGCGCGCGCATCGTCTTCGCGAAGAGCACCGAGTGCATGCGCTCCGGGCGGCCGCCGCCGTACTCGTCGGCCTGCACCTCGAGCAGCGCCGTCTTCGCCGCTCCGGACAGGCGTGGGATCGCCCAGCTGTGGGGATCGGACTCCTTCAGCTGGTAGAGCGACCGATGAACGACGAACTCACGAAACTCGTCGATTCCGGCCTCGACCTCGAGGTGCCGGGAGAGCGAGATGCCCTCGTCGCCGGCCTCGAGGCGGAAGAGGTGGTCGCCGACCTCACTCGGGTCAACCGGCTCGCCCGGCCCGACCTCCGCTTCTAGCGCGTCGAGGAACGCTCCCTCGAGCAGTGCCCGCACCGAAAGGAGGGTAGGGCTCCACTCCCATGCCGAGTCCACATTCGGGAAGGAGCGGTAATGCAGCTCGAAGCAGATGTAGAGGGCCAGCTGCAGGTCGTCGTCAGCGAGCGGGTCTTCGACCGCCGCGACCAGTCGCGCCGCCCCCTCCTCTGCCCCTGACAGATGGGCCGCGTTCCGCGGGGAAGTGAAAAGCAGGTCGGCGACCAGATCGCAGATCGGGCCTGCCGACGGCAGCCCCGCCCCTTGCGAGCTTGCCTTCCTTTCCCCGACTCCGATCACCTTGATCAGGTTCCCTCTGGTGACTGCCCGCAAACTCTCGGTCTCGATCAGACGGGCAGTTTCTGCCGCTCGCTCAGCAACGGCGCGAAGAGATCGCCCTTCTCCTCGACCCTTTGCAGGACCGCGGCGGGGTCGAAGACGAGCCGGTCGCGATCGCCCGCTGCCAGCGCCGTCTCGACCTCCTCCCACTCGAGCGGCGTCGAGACCGTCGGTCGCTCCTTGGCCCGCAGCGAGTAGACGCAGACCGTCGTCTTGTGAGGGTCGTTCTGGCTCCAGTCGATCAGCACCCTGCCGCGACGCCTGCTCTTCGCCATTCGCGAGACGATCCGCTCGGGAAATTTGGCCTCCAGGGTCTCGGCTACAGCCTTGGCGAAGGGCTTGGTCTGCTCGTAGGTCACCTCGGTGTTGAGCGGTATGTAGACCTGGATGCCATTGGAGCCCGAGGTCTTCGGATATGCGCTCAAGCCGAGCTGCTCGAACATGCCCTTGATCCAGATCGCCACCTGGGCGCCGTCGAGGATGTCCGCAGGGGCGCCGGGATCGAGATCGAAGACGACCGCGGTCGGCCGCTCCATCTCAACCGCCGGCGAAAGCGAGGGGTGCAGCTCGACGTTGGCAAGGTTCGCTGCCCAGACGAGCGTCGGCAGGTCTTCGATCAGGCAGTAGTCGATCTCCGCCTTGTGTCGCTCGCTCCAGACCTTCGCCGTCCGCACCCACTCGGGCCGGTGCTTGGGACAGCGCTTCTCGTAGAAGTGCCCGGCCTCCACCCCGTCGGGGCAGCGCTTCATCGTCGACGGCCGTCCTCGCAGATGCGGCAGCAGGGTCTCCCCCATGCGCGCGTACCACTCGATCAGCTCGCCCTTGGTGAAACCGGTGTGGGGGTAGAGCACCTTGTCGAGGTTGGAGAGGCTCAGCTCGCGGCCATCGACGCTCACCTTCACGCGTTTCCGCGACCCGCCCTCGGGAACCACCCCCGGACTCACAGCCGCGGGTTCGGGACGCTCGACGCCGACCTCCTCGGCCGGCTTGTCCTCGCGCAGCCCCTTGAAGGAGCCGTGACGGACCATTCCCTCCGCGGTCAGCTCACGGAACTCGATCTCGGCGACCAGACGCGGCTCGACGAAGTTCGCCTGCCGCGGGCCCCGCCTGTCGGCGAAGGGATTCGTCATGCGCGCCAGGGGCCGCAGCCGCTCCATCAATTCGTCGAGGTCGCGATCGGAGAAGCCGGTGCCGACTTTGCCGGCGTAGCGCAGCTCGCGATCCTCGCCCTGCTCCTCGAAGTAGCCGAGCAGGATCGCCCCGAGCCGGTTGCGGCGGCGCCCCTCGCCCGGCAGCCAGCCGCCGATCACGAACTCCTGGCGGCCGAGGTTCTTCACCTTCAGCCAGGAGCCGGTCCGCTTGCCCGGCGCATAGCGGCTCTCGAGGCGCTTGAGGACGATCCCCTCGAGCTTCTGCTCGGCACTCGCCGCCAGCAGCTCCTTCGCGCGCCCGGTCGAATAAGCGGGCGTCTGCCAGCTCTCGCCCGCCAGCTCCAGTCCCTCGAGCAGCTCACGCCGGCGCGAGTAGGGCTCGCCCATCAAGTTGGCCCCGTCCAGGTAGAGGAGGTCGAAGATCACGTAGGTGACCGGGTGCGATTTCATCCGCCGCCGCACGACGCTCTCCGACGTCTGGTGGATGCGCTGCTGCAGGCGCTCGAAGCTCGGCCGGCCCTGCTCGTCGAAGGCGACAAGCTCGCCGTCGAGGACGGCGTCGCGGGCGCCGAGTTGGCGTGAGAGTCGCCGCACCTCCGGGTACTGAGCGGTGACGTCGTTGAGGTTGCGGCTCTGCAGCTCGAGCCGGCCGGGCCGGCAGTAGGCGATCGCCCGCACCCCGTCCCACTTCACCTCGACCGCCCAGCCGTCGTCGCTGGCCGGCAGCTTCGAGAGCTTGGCCGGCATCGGCACCGCCGACTCGGGGAACGGATCGCGTTCCTCGGCGGGCGGGTCGATGCGGTGGATCATCCAGTCCTTCTCGCTTTTCCCTGCGCGGAAGAGCGCGTAGCGGCCGATCAGCCGCTCCCCGGAAAGGCTGAAGACGATTTTTCCCTCCTCCCACTTCTCTGCCTCGTAGCTGCCGCGGTCCCATATACGCATCGTCCCGGCGCCATACTCGCCGGCCGGGATCTCGCCCTCGAAGTCGAGGTACTCGAGCGGATGGTCCTCGGTGTGGACGGCCTTGCGATTTTCGCTCGGGTCATCTGGAATGCCGTTCGGCACGGCCCAGGAGGCGGCCACCCCTCCGTGCTCCAAACGCAGGTCCCAGTGCAGGCGACGGGCACTGTGCTCTTGGACGACGAAACGCGGTGCGCTCTTCCCCTTGCGCCGTTTCTTCTCCGCCGGCTCGGGCGTGGTCTCGAAGTCGCGCTTGCGCTCGTACTCGCCGAGCCTGTCGCCATCTTTCTTGCCCGTGTTCGCCGCCATCAGAATCCTGTCCTAGTTTGATCGCAATCCTCGCCGACACTCATATGCCAAGGGGCTCGCGCCGCCTACCCGCGCGATGCGTCGAGTCGATCGGCGAGGCCTTCAGCGAGCTGATCGGGCTGCCGGCACGCGACCCGAATGGCCGCTCGCTGGGACGGGTCTACGAGGCACGCGGGCACTGGGAAGGCGACGGCACGATCGTCATCGACGAGCTGCTCATCGGCAGACATGGCCTGCTGCGGCGTCTGCGTGGGCCTGGCGCGGACACCGGGGTCCCCTGGGCAAGCGTGGTCGACCTCGACCGCGAGCGGATCCTCGTTCGCGTCTGACCTCGATCGCGGCTCAGTGCCCTCGCGCCTCGCCGCTACTTCGATTCGGGCGCTTCCTCACCGGGCCAGGAGCCCGTGGCGCTTGCGAAGGAGCGCCGGAGGCCGTGGTCGGCAATACCTTTGACCAGGCGGAAGATCGCGCCCTCGAACAGCAGTGCCGCGATCAGCTTCGGCCATGAGAACTCGCGGTGCTCGGGCCGGGGTGGCTCCTCTTCGTCGACCAGGCTCCAAAGCCGTTCGAAGATCTTCTTCCCCATCAGCCCTGCCAACAGACCGGCGAGGAGGCTGATTGGCGTGAATACCAGCTTCATCCTCGATTCCCCTCTGACGTCTCGGCCTCCGAGCCGGCTCCGAAAAGCGAGGAGCGGAGATCCTCATCGGCGGCCAGCGCCAAGCCTGCGCCGACGATGCTGATCCCCAAAAGCAGCAAGAGCCGCCGGCCACGGCGCCCCGGTGGCTTGCGGCGGCCGCTCGCGAGCGCCTTTGCTCCCGCACGGAGCTTCAGGCCCCCTTCTCGCATGCTTTCCCGGGCGTAGTCGTTGTCGAGCAACTCCTCGACGTAGGGAGTGAGGCGGGAGGAGATATCGGCTACTGGCATATGGCTTCTCCGATCAGGTGGTTTTTTGCTGCTTGGGCGCGCTGCGCGGCTCGAGCTGGATCTCCCTCTCGGCCCGGGGAACGTTTTCGTCGATCTCGAGGCTTCGCTCCCGCTCGGCATTTAGCTGGTGGCCGAAGAGGATCGCCAGGTTGCTGATCCAGAACCAGACCAGCAAAGCGACGAGGCCACCGAGGGTGCCGTAGGTCTTGTCGTAGGAGCCGAAGTTGGCGACGTAGAAAGCGAAGGCAGCCGAGGCGAGCGCCCAGATAACGATCGCCACCAGGCTCCCGGGAGTCACCCACTTGAATCCCCGCAACTTCACATTGGGCGAGGCGTAGTAGAGGACCGCGACCAGGAGCAGGAAGATCGCCACCATTGCCGGCCACTTGGCGATGTTCCAGAGGCTGACCGCGGTGTCGCCCACGCCGATCGGTTCGGCCACCGCTTCGACTATCGGCCCGGTCAGAACCAGCGCCAGCGCGAGGATCGCCAGCAGGACGACCATCACCAACGTCACCCCCAGCTGCAGCGGGCGCAGCTTCCAGAACGGCCGACCCTCCGGCGTCTCATAGATGACGTTGGAGGCGCGCATGAAAGCGCCGACGTAACCCGAGGCAGACCACAGCGCCACCGCGAGGCCCGCCACGAAGGCAAAGCCGGCGGTGCTCTGGTCAGAGGCGATCGATTCGATCGGCCCGGAGAAGGTCTGGGCCGCCGATTCGGGGCCGATCGCGGTGACGATTTCGGTCAGGCTCGAGATCGTGCTTTTCGGATCTCCGATCAAGCCGATCAGCGAGACCATCGCGATCAGGGCGGGAAAGAGAGCGAGCAGGCCGTAGTAGGTGAGGGCGGCGGCCCAATCCGTGAGATTGTCCTCCATGAACTCGGTCGCGGTGCGCTTCAGCGTGGCGAATATGCCGGAATCTGCCGCGGCGCCCTGCGGCCGGTAGTCGCGGCGCGCGTCGACCTCCCGATCGGTGCCGCGATCTCCGGCCTCCTCGTGGCCTGAGCCCCTCGTCCCCGACTCGCTCACCGCGAAAACAGCCTTCCGAGCATAAAGCCGGCCAAGAAGGTTCCGCCGAGGGCCAGGGGAACCGGGTTCTGCTGGGCGACCTGCTGCGCCTGCTCGATTCCTTTTCCGGCAGAGTCAGGCGTGATCTCTTCCGCCTTTTCTCGCAGCTCCTTCGCTTTGCCGCCGACCTGGTCTTTCAGCTCGTCGGCCTTGGCCTGCGCTTGATGCTTGACGTCTGCCTTCCCGGCGACCGCGGCCACGGTCTCACCCAGCTCCTCGCGGGTCTGCTCGATGTCACTGCGGATCTCCTCGGGGTCGCGCGTGGTTTTGGCGCCGGCCGCAGTCGGTGACTTCTCTTTTCCTGAGTTGCTCATGCTCTCTCCTCCTTGACCTTGTTCCTGACCAGTTCCACGTCGTCTTTGACGCTTTCCGCCGCTTGCTCGGGCACGGGTGGAGTCCCGGCCCGGACCTTGGAGCGGCCCACCAGTGCCAGTACTCCGGCGACCAGCAAATAGATGCCCGCCACGATCAAGGCGGCAACCCAGCCCTCGAGCGCGGTTGCCAGGCCGAGAATCGCCGCCGCCGTCGCGGCTCCCAACCCGAAGAGAGCCAGCAAGCCGGCGACGCTGAAGGCGCCTGCCCCGAGCCCGAGGCGCTTGCCCTTCACTGCCATCTCGGCTTTTGCCAGCTCGATCTCTTTCTGCGCGAGCCTGGTCGTCTGCTCGGTCAGTTGCTGTAGGAGCTCTGCGATCGAGTGTTCCTCGGTGCCCGTCGAGTGGGCGGCATCGGTTCTGACCATCGGGCGCTCCTTGGATCGAATTTCGGATGCAGCTCTCTGCGTCTTTCCCCACTTTGACGGGATTTATGCGCCTAACTCAGTCAACTTTGATCCAAATGACACACTTATGAATGACAGGCTGTTCCACTTCCCGGCCAAGGTCGGCCCGCGGTGGGACAAACGCTCCTGCAGCGCCTTTCGACAAAAGAGAAGGGTCGGATCGATGGTGGCAAGGCAGGCACAGGACGTAAAGCAGACGGACCTACGCCGCGCCGATGCGCTGCGCAACGACGAGCGCATCCTCGACGCAGCGAAACGCCTGCTGGAGCAGTCCCCCTCGGCGACCCTCTCCGACATCGCCATCGCCGCGGGCGTCTCGCGCTCGACGCTCTACCGGCGCTTCCCGGATCGTGACGCGCTGATCGCAAAGCTGAACACGCGCCCCCAAGACGGGGCAGTCCGGCTTGCGCAGGACGCGGAGGGACCGCTCCCCACCGGTCACCTCGGTCGCCGGCGCTCCCTTGCCCTGGATGCAATCCAGGTTTTCGACGTAGTGCCGCCCGCCTTGCTGCCCGAGCAGCTCGTTGCGGAGGCACAGCGCATCGCCCAGGTGCCCGTCGCTCTCTACGTCCTCGATATCGACGGCAGCCACCTGCTGCACATGGCAGGGTCCAAGCGCCTGGGCGAGAAGCTCGAAGCCCCCTTCGCGATCGGGCCAGAGCTCGATGCGGACGGCATCGCCACCCTCCGCCACGACCTCGCCGAGTTTCGAGGGGTTGAGCTGTTCGCGCTATGGCTTCGCGGGCGCGCGATCGGCGCCCTGATCGCCTTCGGCCATCCCCGCGGGCCACTGACCGAGCTGGCACGCCAGGCGGCCGCAGCGGTGACCCTTGCCGATCGCTACACGGATGTGTTTGCCGGCGCGCAGCGAAGCAAGCAACCGAGAGCCGCCGCCGAGATCCAGCAGAGCCTTTTGCCACCCCGCATCGCCCGCATCAGCGGCGCTGAAGTAGCCGGCAACGTTCTCCCCACTTATGAGGTCGCCGGCGATTGGTTCGACGTCGTGGAGAATCCCGACGGAGTGTGGATAACCCTCGCCGACGGGCTTGGGGACAGCACGCGCTCCGGCGCCAGCAGCGCGGTGGCCCTCGGCGCATTGCGAGCGAGCAGGCGCAGCGGCGCCTCGATCGGGGAGGCGCTCATGGTCATCCACCAGACGCTTCGCGAAATGCCTGGACCGAGGGCCGAGATGACGGCCATCGTCGCTCGCTGGGATCCGGGCACGCACGAGCTCGAAATCGCCAATTGCGCCCATGTCGACCCCGTGATTCTGCGCGAGGACGGCGCGATTGAGCCACTCCGCATGTCCTCGGCCCACGGTCTCGGCGCTCGCGCGACCCCAAAGCCAAGCGAACGCTCGAGCACGCTCTACGCCGGCGATCGCCTCCTGATGGTCTCCGACGGCGTAATCGAATGTGGCGAGGGCCAGGCGGGATTGGGCCTGGAGGGACTCGTCGAGGCGGCGCTCCGCTCACGGCGAGGATCGGCAGCCGACACGGTGCGGGAAGTGCACCGCGCGGTGCTCGCGACAAGCGGAGGAGAGCTGACCGACGACGCAACTGCGGTCTGCCTGTCGGTCGGTTAGCGCGAGGCAGACTCCTGCGGATTCATGTTTCACCGCCGCCCCTCGCCGGGTAGACCCTGGCCATGTTCAGAGAGGCGAGACCGAGGACCATGACGCTAACCCAACGCACGGCGCCTTCAATCGCACGCACGGTGCAGGCCCTACAGACGATCCGCGGCCGTGAGTCGCGGATCCGGCCGGAGATGCGGATCGTCGCGATTCGCAGCGGCGGGCAGCCAGTCTAGGCGCCGTCCGAGGCCAAGCCCGCGCATGAGCAGGTCACGCGGGCTCCCTCTTTGCTCAGCTTCAGCGCCGCCGTCACGCCGGCCAAGTCGCCACGTCGTTTCGCTTTCCGCCTCCTGGGGAAGCTAGGGATCTCTGGACAGCAAGCCGAAGCTAAGGAGGGATGATGGAGGGTCGTCACCGGGGCATCGAGCGGGATTGGATACGAGCTGGCGAAGGTCTGCGGCGAAAATGGATTCGACCTTCTGATCGCCACCGAGGCCGGGGTGATCGAGCTCTACCGACACATCGCCAACACCGGTCGCCCGGTAGAGGTGCTCGCTCTCAATGCCGGGGTCGGTGCAGGGGGGGCTTTTGCTACCGAAACCGAGCTGAATGACGAGCTCGAGTTGATCGACCTCAACGTGCGCTCGACCGTCCACCTCTGCAAGCTCGTGCTCGCCGACATGGTCGAGCGCGACGAGGGCCGGATCCTCTTCACCTCCTCGATCGCCTCGACCATGCCCGGCGCCTTCCAGGCCGTCTACAACGCCTCGAAGTCCTTCGTGCAGTCTTTCGCGCTGGCGATTCGCAACGAGCTGAAGGACACCGGCGTCACGATCACGTCGCTGATGCCGGGCCCGACCGAGACCGAGTTCTTCGAGCGGGCGGATATGGAGGACACCAAGGTCGGCTCCGAAGAGAAGGACGACCCCATGGAAGTCGCCCAGCAGGGCTTCGATGCCCTGATGGCCGGCGAGGAAAAGGTCGTCGGCGGTTCCTTCAAGAACAAAGTCCAGACGGTCGCCGGAAAGGTGATCCCGGACTCCAAAAAGGCGGAGCTACACCGCCAGATGGCCGAACCCGGCTCAGCGAAAGAGGACTGACGATGAAGGCGCTCACCTTCCATGGCAAACGTGACGTCCGCGTCGACGAGGTTCCCGATCCGTCGATCCAGGACCAGACCGACGCGATCGTCCGCATTACCTCGACCGCGATCTGCGGCTCCGATCTTCACCTCTACGAGGTGCTGGGGATGTTCATCGACGAGGGCGACATCCTCGGCCACGAGCCGATGGGGATCGTCGAGGAGGTCGGCTCCGAGGTCAAGCACATCAAAGTCGGCGACCGGGTGGTGATCCCGTTCAACATCTCCTGCGGCGATTGCTGGATGTGCAACCGCAAGTACTTCGCCCAGTGCGAGACGACGCAGAACCGCGACACGGAAAAGGGCGCCTCGCTGTTCGGCTACACCAAGCTCTACGGGCAGGTCCCCGGCGGCCAGGCCGAGCTCCTGCGGGTACCGCAGGCCCACTTCGGCCCGATCAAGGTCCCCGAGGACGGCGCCGACGAGCGCTACCTCTTCCTCTCCGACGTCCTCCCCACCGCCTGGCAGGCGGTCGACTACGCGGCGATCCCCGACCGCGGCTCAGTTGCCGTCTTCGGCCTCGGCCCGATCGGCCAGATGAGCGCCCGGATCGCCCGCCACCACGGGGCGGAGAAGGTCTTCGGCATCGACAACGTCCCCGAGCGCCTGGAGATGGCGCGGCGCAACGGGATCGAGGCGATCGACGCCGACGAGCACGAAGACATATCCGCGACGATCAGGGAGCTGACCGAGGGTCGCGGCCCTGACAGCGCGATCGACGCGGTCGGGATGGAGGCGCACGGGTCGCCGGGGGCGAAGATGGCGCAGACGATCGCCGGCGCGCTGCCCGACGCGGTGGCGGCGAAGATGACCGAAAAGGCGGCTGTCGACCGCCTCTCGGCCCTGCTCGATTGCATCGACACCGTGCGCCGGGGCGGCACCGTCTCGATCTCGGGCGTCTACGGCGGCCAGCTCGACCCCCTGCCGATGATGCAGATCTTCGACAAGGGACTGCAGCTGCGAATGGGCCAGGCCCACGTTCGACAGTGGACCGACGAGATTCTGCCGCTGCTCGAAGGCAACGACGACCCGCTCGGCATCGACGATCTCACCACTCACCAGCTGCCGCTGGCGGAGGCTCCGAACGCCTACGAGATGTTCCAGAAGAAGGAGGACGGCGCGATCAAGGTCGTCCTCAAGCCCTGATCGCGTGCGGCGCGTCCGTTTCGCCCGCTGATCACGTGCGCTCCGCGAGATAGTCGAGCAGGCCATCCATCCCGGCCTGGCGATGGACTCGACGCTGGTCTTCGGCGCCGTTGCCCTCGCGCAGGATCCTCTCGATCTCGTCCAGCGCCGCCTCTTCCCCCAGCTCGCGAGCGTAAGGGCGAACCGAGTCGAGCATCCGGCGGACGATCACCCGAGCCGGCTCCGGCGTCTCTTCGTCGAGCAGGATCTCCGCCTCCAGCCCGTGACTGGCGGCCTGGAAGTAGGACTCCTCGAGGGCCTCGCGGGAGAGATTTGGGATGCTCGGCCGGTCGAGCTCCCTCGCGGCAATCGCCTGGATCAGGGCCGCGATCGAGGCGGAGGCCGCGGCGTCGGTCTGCACGTCGACGGCACGCACCTCGACCGTGCCGAGTTGGGGATGGGGGCGAACATCCCACCAGATGTAGGTGTAGTCGTCGACCCCGGCGGCGGCGATCAGCTGGTCGGCCACGCGGCAGAAGTCCTCGTAGTCGCGAAACTCGCGTGGCACCTGGAAGCGCGGATAGCTGCGGACGACTGAGGTACGGGCGCTGGCATGCCCGGAGTCCGTCCCGTCCTGGAAGGGAGAGTTGGCGCTCAGCGCCTGCAATGCAGGCAGGTAACAACGGAATGCATTGGCGACCCGCACCGCGACCTCCGGATCGGGGATGCCGATGTGGACGTGCAGGCCACAGGGGGGCGTTCGCAGAAGGTTGCCGAAGTCTTTTCGAACCACCTCGTAGCGCGGCTCGGCGACGAGGTCGACCTTGCCTGAGCCGGCACTTGGGTGCAGGCCGGATCCAAGCAGCCCAAACCCGGCTTCGAGCACCGCCCGCCTCGCCTCGCGCAGATCGCGAAGCGCTTCCCCGGCACCGTGGCAGATTCCCGTCTTCAGCTCGATCTGTTCGGTGAAGATCTCCGAGGAGACCCGGCCGGCGAGGGCTCCGGAGATCGTGTCGATCACCGCCTCGCTCGCCGCGATCAGTTGTTGCCGCTCGTCAACGAGGAGCAACTCCTCCTCGACCCCCAGCGAAAGGGGAGGCGAGGCGCCGAAACGATGCGGATAGCGCTCGGGCAGAGGACTGCTCGCCGAGCCAGGAGGGCCCGTCATCCCGTCCGCAAAACGCTCATGCCGCCGCTCCGAGCGGCACGCTCGCCCGATCCCACGTCGCCGCGATCTTCGCCGCCGCGCCGCGCTCCTCGGCCAGGGTCTTCTCCGCCAGCTCGACCGTCTCCTCGTCGCCGGCTCGCCGTGCAACCCGCTTGAGCAGCTCATAGGCGGCGATCTCGAGATGCTCGAAGGCGAAGGCGAAGCCGGCGAGCTTGGTCGTCGTGTCCGGCTGGACCCCGAAGAAGGCGCCGAGGTTGAGTCCGCCGAGGCCGAGCACGGCATCCTTGAGCGGCGAAGGGCTGGCGTCCAAGGCCTCCAGCCGCTCCTCCAAGCGCTGCGCGTGGACCCGCGTCTCCTTCAGATGCTCGCGGAAGACCCGTGCCAGCTCCTCGTCTTGGACCAGATCGGGCCCCGCTTCGAGCAGCAGCAGCGCTTGTCTCTCGATCGCATGGGCGTCGGCCAAGTGCTCGATCACCTGCTCGGCCGGGTCATCCTCGGCCCCGCTGAGCGACGCTTCAACCGCCACGTCAAAGGCCCCGGCCAGCCGGTCCGCCATACGCTGCTCCTCGGCGCCGATCTCACGAGCCGTGCGAGCGGTGTCCTCGTCGCCGATCCGCTCCGCCAGGCGTCGCAGCAACTCATAGGCGGCCACCTCCATGTGCTCGTAGGAGAAGGCGTGTGCGACCAGCTTGCCGGGCGTTTCGGGCTGGCTACGAGCAAAGAGCAGCATGCCGTAGCCGCCACCCTTGCCGGCCAGATCCTTGACCGTCGAGGGCTCCGCGTCGTGTGCTTCGAGCAGCTCGCGGACTCGCCGCTCCTGCAGCTCGGTCTCCTCGCAATGGCGCTCGAAGATCTCGGCGAGCCGCTCGTCCCCCGCGATCGCCGGCGCCGCACGCATCTGGACCAGTGCCTGCTCCTCGATCGAGTGGACGTCGGCGAGGTACTTGACCAGCTGCTCGTCCCGATCGCGCCCCCACTGGCGGGCACCGACCCCGGTCCGCACCTCGTCGACGCGGCCGGAAACCCCTGACTTCCGCAACGGGGGCGTCGGGAAGCCGCGCCCATGTCGCAGCCCGCGGACCAGCTCTTCAAGCGCTTCCATGGCGGTGAAGCGGGGCTCCCAGCCGAGCTCCTCGCGTGCCCGATCCGAGGACATCAAGGGGACGTTCAGCGCCATGTCAAGCCAGCCCGGCGGAGTGGGCTGCAGCCGCAGGCGCCAGGTGAGGTCGGTGAGGCTGCGCGCGATCCGGGTCGACATCGGGAAGGTGCGAGCATCGAGCGCGCCGGCCAGCTCCTCGGGATCGAGCGGCGGCCCAGCCGCGATGTTGAAGGCGCCCGTCGCGTCAGCGAGGATGGCGCACAGGTAGGCCTGACCCACGTCGGCCGAGTGGACCGCCTGGAAACGGAGCCCATGCAGCCTCGGCAGTGCCGGTACGAGGCTCGAGCGGACCAGGAAGTCGGGCAGGAACGGCCCGATGAAGAGGCGCCGGATCTCGCTGGCGGCGTCGCCCTTGAAGATCAGCGCCGGGCGCAGGCGAACGACCTTGGTCGCCGGATTGTCGCGCTCGAAGCGGTCGAGCATCCGCTCGACCACGACCTTGTGCCGCGAGTAGAAGGAGGTGGGCACCCCGCCGACAGGCCAGCTCTCGTCGACCTCGCGGTCCTTGGGGCCCGGCGAGTAAGCGCCCACAGAGGACGCGTAGACCAGCTTCGGCACGCCGGCAGCGGCCACAGCAGCGAACACCTCCCTGCTGCCCTCGACGTTGATTCGGGTAAGGGTCTTCTCGTCGCGGGAGGGCTGAATCGCCCAAGCGAGGTGGATGACCGCGTCGGCCCCCTCGAAAACCTTGGCGAGCCCGGGAGCCAGCACATCGGCCTCGACCCAGCTCGTCTTCGGCGGGTCCCAGGTCGGACGGCGGCGGGCCAGCCCCACCGTCTCATCGACCAAGGGCGAATCGCCCAGGGCCTGGATCACGCTAGTTCCAACGTTGCCCGTCGCCCCGGTCACGATCACCTTCATTGCATCCGGCTACCCGGCGCGGAGTGGAGGAAACTGAAACGGGAAGCCGAGGTCGGATCGTCTGTCACGGCCGCCGGCCGACCCGACCGGGTCTTCGCTTAGCCTTCCCACGATCCGAGATGCACCAACCCCGCCGCTCGAAGAAACGTACGGAACCCCGCGACTACGGCTGGGTGATTTCGTTCGGCTGCAAGCCCACTGGCAAGCTCCGGCGGCTCAAAGTCGCCACCGACCCAGCCTCCGACACGCGGCCGATCGAGGTTCCCTGCGTGTGTGGTGAGACCCATCGTGTGACCGTCTCCCCGTACCGGCGCCGGCGCTCCGCCGACGAACCGTTCGACCTCGAGGTCGCCTCGCTCGACGAGCTCCGCTGAAGGACGTGGCGATCAGCGTGCCTGCGTGTCGAGCGCATCGATGCCGAGCTCGAGCATCCGCCGCCAGGCGCCGGACCCGAGCTGGCCCGCCGCGCGCGTTGCCGCGAAGAGGAGGCGCAGGTCCTCGGTGGTCGCGTCGGGCCTCAGCCGTCCCTCCGCGCGGCCGGCCTCCAGCAGGCGCTCCAGAGCGGCGGTGGTAGCCGCGTAGGCCCGGTCCACCTCGGGATCGGTCGAGACGCAGGCGATCGCCTCGCCGACCACGTCGTCGCCGGCCTGGCGCTCGGCGTAGTCCCAGAGCAGGGCGACGAGCGCCGCCCACGGGCCCACCGGGCTCGCGACCGCAGCCTCGGCATCCTCCCTGACCGACTCCAGGCGCTCGATCACCAAGGCGGCGAGCAGCTCGCGCTTGGAGGAGAACTGGCGGTAGACGCTGCCGATCCCCGCCCCGGCGGCAGCCGCGACCTCGGGCATCGGCGCCTCGAGGCCGGAGCGGGCGAAGACCTCGCCCGCGGCGCGCAGCAGCGTGGCGCGTTTGCCATCGGCGTCGAGCTCGGACCAGCAGGTTTCCTTGGTGGCCGGAATGGTCATTCCGCTACCGTACTCAGCCTCCTCGCCCGGGGCCGAAGCCGGCCTCGTCCCAGCCGCTCCCGATGGCCTCAGAGACCGCAGACCGCACCCACCCCAATGTCACCCTCGCCGTGCTCGCGCTCGGCGGGCTGTCCTACGCGATGCTGAGCTCGCTGGTGGTCCCGGCGCTGCCGACGATGGAGCAGGAGCTCCACACCACCGAGACCGGCATCACCTGGCTTCTCACCGGCTACCTGCTGGCGGCCTCGGTCGGCACGGCGATCATCGGCCGCCTCGGCGACATGTACGGCAAGGAGAAGCTGCTCCTCTGGACCCTCGCCATCCTCACCTTCGGCACCTTGCTCGCCGCCGTGGCCAGCTCGCTGACGGTGCTGATCGCGGCGCGGATCGTCCAGGGGGTCGCGGGCGGCATCTTCCCGCTCGCCTTCGGCATCGTCCGCGACGAGTTCCCGCGCGAGAAGGTGGCGGGAGGGATCGGCCTGCTCTCGGCGATCCTCGGCGTCGGCGGCGGCGCGGGAATCGTGCTCTCGGGCGTGATCGTCGAGCACCTCGACTACCACTGGCTCTTCTGGATCCCGCTGGTGGCGATCGTCGCCGCCGCGATCCTCACCTGGCGCCTGGTGCCGGAATCGCCGGTGCGCGTACCTGGCCGAGTCAACTGGGCGGCCGCGGCACTGATGACGGTCGGCATCTCAGCCGTGTTGCTGGCGATCAGCCAGACCACCGACTGGGGATGGGTGTCGACGAAGACGGTCGGCCTGGTCCTTGTCGGCTTCGCCTTCGTCGCTGCCTGGATCGCGGTCGAGGTGCGCAGCGACAGCCCGCTGGTCGACATGGCGATGATGTGCGTGCGTGGGGTCTGGACGACCAACGCGGCCGCCTTCCTGCTCGGCGCCGGGCTCTACGCCTCCTTCATCGTCTTCCCCCAGTTCGCCCAGCTGCCGACCAGCACCGGCTTTGGCTTCGGCGCGTCGGTCGTCGTCTCGGGCCTCTACCTGCTGCCTGCGACGATCGGGATGACGATCCTCGGGATCAAGGCCGGCGCGATCTCCGCCCGCTTCGGCTCGCGCGCGGCGCTGCTCGGCGGCACGATCTTCTCCATCGCCTCCTTCCTGATGCTGGCGCTGGCCCACAGCGAGCCCTGGGAGTTCCTGGTCGCCGCCTCGCTGCTCGGGGTCGGCATCGGCCTGGCCTTCGCCGCGCTGGGCAACCTCATCGTCCAAGCGGTCCCCAGCCACCAGACCGGAGTGGCAAGCGGCGTCAACACCGTGATGCGGACCCTGGGCGGCGCGCTCGGCGGCCAGCTCTCGGCAACCTTCATCGCCGAACACACCGCCAACGGCCTGCCCACCGTGACCGGCTTCACCGAGACCTTCCTGATGGCAACCGGCTTCCTAGTTCTCTGCTTCTTCACCGGCCTGCTGGTGCCGAAAGCGCTCGGCGGTTCGCGCTCCGCCGAGGCTCCCGAGGTCGCCGTCCTCGAGGGCGCCCAGGCATGAGCGACGCTACTCGGCTCCAGGTGTCCTCACAGAGGCCGCCGCAGGCCTAAGAGCCGCGAATCGCCTTCCCGGCGATGTTCTTCAGTCGAGTTCGATCTCGCTGCGACAGGGCGTTCGGGCGTCCTTTCGACTTCTTGACCAATCGCCAGAACTCATGTTGCTCTTTCTGAGTCAGGTTGGCCTGGACTCGATCGCGACCCTTGGCGCCGAGCCAGAGCACGACCGTCCACACCATCCTCCAGGGAATCCGCCTCCAGGTCGCGGGCACAGCACGTCGCATGATCCAAGCCGGCATTTTCAGGAGGCTGGATCCTCGTCGGCCGCCAACTCGAGCGAGCCATCGCGCACGGTGGCGAGGTGGCGCTCCTGGATCGGCAGCGCCCAGTCGACCAGATCCTGGACGCCGTCCTCACCCGCGGTTTCGTTCAGCTTGCCGAGGATCGCCCAGTGTCCGACCTCGCCCGCCTCGGCCATGATCAGGAACTCGAAGCCGTCGAGCTCATCGGAGTCCTCACCGAGGTAGGTCCGCATCATCTCGGTGGCCTCGCTTTTCGTTTCCTGGGCCTTTTCGAGGATCGCGGTCTTCTTGCCCTCGCGCCTGCCGGCCAACTCTACGCAGCGGCTTTCGGTCTCTTCGGCCTCCTCGCGCATCTGGTGCAACGTCTCGGTAAGGGAGCTGCCGTCGAGCATCGACTCGACTTTCTTAGTCGTCTCTTGTGCAGCTCCGGCGAGGCCGGTCACCTCGGCGAGCTTCTCCTCGAGGGTCGTCAGGTCAGGTGTCTCTTACCCGCCAAGGCGGGTAGTCAAGCCTCGATCGTGCGCTATCTCGCCATCTACCTGAACGACCACTTGGCCGGCGCAACCGTTGGCGTCGAGTTGGCGCGACGGGTACACGCCAGCAACCGAGGGGACAGTGCCTTCGGGGAGCCCCTGGGCCGGATCTGCAGAGAAATCGAGCAGGACCGCGCTGTCCTCGAACAGGCCATCGATCGGCTCGGCCTTTCTCGGAGCCGCATCAAGCCGGCCGGCGCCTGGGTGGCGGAGAAGCTGGGCCGCCTGAAGTTAAACGGGCGCCTACGTGGCTACTCCCCGTTGAGTCGGCTGCTCGAGCTGGAGGGCCTGATGATCGGAATCACGGGCAAGATGGCTCTTTGGAAGACCCTGGCCGCGCTCGAGGATGCCGAGGGGCTGGGGATCGACTTCGCGCAGCTGGCCACACGAGCTGCAGAGCAACGCTCCGCGGTCGATGATCTCCATCGGCTCGCGGGCGCGGCCCTCGCGGCTGACGACTAGGAAGCGCGGGCTGGTTTTCGAGCCCGCCTGGCTTTGGCGGGCCGCTTCGCAGCCGACGGTTTGCGCGAGCGCGAAGGGGCTTTGCGCTGAGCGCTGGGCACCTCTTCGGAAACGACGGCGCCGGTCAGCGACTTGATCTGTCCGGCGAGAAATTTCGCCATCCGTTCCTCCTCGCGGCGGATCCCTTTCGCCAGTTTCGCCGTCTCGCGGTCGCCGACTTTTTCGGCGAGCGTCTCGATTGCCAGGTAGGTGGCGATCTCCTCGTGCTCGTTGAAGTACTCGGTCTTGGCGTTCTTCAGCATCTTCTCCTGCTCACCGCTGCCGCGGATCATGTGCAGCGGCCCCTTCGCCGCCGCCATCACCTTGCCGACCGCCGTCTGCGTCGTCTGTCCGCCGCCGCCGAGCTTCTTGATCCGGCGCTCGAGCCCTTTTGCGTGCGCCTTCGTCTCACGCAAATGCTGCTGGAGCCGTTTCTTGTACGGCGCCTTCGTGGTCATCGCGATGTGTGCCTCGAGTGAGGTCTCCAGTTCCTTCTCCTTGCCGAAGGCCTCGCTCAGGTACTGGACCAACTTCGCGTCGCGCTCGTTCAGATCCGCCATGGATTTCCATCTCCCGTCTCGTTCGTCTGTTCGGCGTCGCCTACCCGGCCCACGAGGAGCCCTAAACGAACATGGCCCTGCAGGAGTTGTCCCGCGGATCGTGCGAGGTGTCGTCCTGGCCGATCCCGTAAACGGCCTGGTTCCCAGAACGCCGGGACGAGAGGATTCGATTGCAAATCAGCAAAGCCCGCACGCGGTACGTCCGCTGGCTGCTTGTAACCAGGGATCTGTCGCCCCACACGATCCGCGCCTATGACGGAGATCTCTCCAGCTTCGAGCGCTACCTCGGCCCGCGCATCGACGTCGGCGGAATCGATCGAGACGACCTTGTCTCCTTCCTGGAGAGACAAAAAGATGCCGGCCTCTCCCCCGCGTCGCTGAGGCGCCGTGCTTCGGCCCTGCGGGGCTTCTGCCGCTGGATGCTGTCGCAGGATCTCGTCGAGGCCGACCCATGGAGCGGCACGAGCGTGGCCCTCGGCCGGTCCCGCAAGTTGCCCCGCGTCCTGCCCGCGCATGAACTCAACCGGCTCATCGGGTTCTTGAAGATCACCGCCGGAGTGGACGTCGAAAACGCGGGAGATCCCGACCTCGTGCGAGAACGACCCCATGAGTCAACGACCCTCCTCGCCGTGGCGCTGATGGTGGCGACCGGCGTGCGCGTCAACGAGGTCGTGAGCATCAGGTGCCAAGACATCGACCTTCCCGGGCGGACCATGCGACTAGTCGGCAAGGGTCGTCGCGAACGGCAGGTCTTCCTGACCAACGACTGGATAACTGGCTTCACAGGCGCCTACATCGATGCGCGCTCCACCATCGACCCCACACACACTCGCCTCCTCTTCAACCTCCACTACGACCCACTCACGCCACCCGCGATGCGATCCAGACTGGCCAAAGCCGCCTCCGCGGCCGGCCTTGACAGACGGGTGACACCACACATGCTGCGCCACACAGCCGCGACACAGCTGATCGAGGCAGGCGTCGACATCCGCTACATCCAACGCCTCCTAGGCCACGCCAGCCTCAGCACCACAGAGATCTACACCCACGTCTCCGACAGAGCGCTGAGACGCGTTGTCTCAGACGCTGACGTCCTCGGGAGGTTCATGTACGCGCGATAACTAGGAATTATCCGCTATGGGAGAAGGCGCAGCAGACTATAACGCGCTTGGTGACGCCATTCGCGGTGTGGTCGCGGGCACGATGGAGGCGGCCGATGACCTGCGACTCCTTTTCGTGACCAACCTTCGGTCAGAAGGGCATCTCCACGACCTCGGGCCTGGAGGTGTCATGAACTCGGCCCAGCACTACACGCGTCGAGAGGCCGACTCAATGGTTCGGTCTTTCCAGGGTCTCGGACTGACGGTCGAGCCCTTCTTCAGCGAGATGGAGTTCCTCGAAGGAGCCATCGGCGCAGGCGATTTGACTGACACGCGCCAGCGAATCGTCTACTCGACTGCCGAGGGCGGCAGCGGCTCTGGCCGCCGGGCACTCCTCCCGGCCTTATGCAACCTGCTCGGGCTGCCCATCCTGAATTGCGGTGCCCATGCCAGCTCGCTAGTCCGCCACAAGTTCCACGCCTACGCGATTTTGCGCGAGAGCGGCATTCGGATGCCCGAGACGTGGCAATTCGATCAGAACGGATGGACCGGCGGAGTGGCGCCCCCGAGGGGCTCGCGCGTGATTGTGAAGCCGACGTACGAGTCGATGGGTATCGGAGTCGACTGGGACAGTGTCGCGACGGTCGACGGTCAGTTTGATGCCTTCGTGGTCGGGAAGGTTCGCAAGTTCGGACAGCCGGCCGTTGTCCAGGCATTCGTCTCAGGGGAAGAGGTAGGAGTTCCAGTGGCCCGAATCGGAACCACGTATGCGCTCCCCCCGATTGCGCAGCGGAGAGCGAACGGTGATGGGTACGGACGACGGCCGAAGACCTTCCGCGACGAGCATGTCGCGCACGATCTCTCACACATGGTTTACTCGGCGAGCGGTGTCGAAATCGAAGCGATGCGGAGCGCGGCGGTATCCGCATTCGACGCGCTCGGCATGAAAGGGGTAGGAAGGATCGACTTTCGGGTCGACGCTGACGGCAGGGCTTGGATCTTCGATACCAACGGTGAGCCGCCCCCGCTTGCTCAAACTTGTTGGGCGGTCGCGATGGAGCGGCTCGGCTTTTCACTCAAGGAGATGCTCGCTCTCTGGGTAGGAATTTGCCTTCTCGACTATGGCCTAGCTCACGAATCGGTCCAGAACGAGAGCTCGCAGCAGGGAATCAGCCGGCCGTAGTAGGCCCAGGCGCGGCCGACCTGGAGGGGCATCGAATCGACGAGGACCCGGTCGAGTTGCGTCCGAGGAAGTTCGGGATCGAGCGTCGGCAGAACCGCCCCGAGAAGACGCTGTCGACGCTGGAGATAGCTGGCGGTCGGCCAGTTGCGTGAGCAGACGAAACTCTCCATCTCTTGGTGTCTGCGCATCGCCTCCTCAAGGTCTCCCCCGGCGACGGCCGCGGCAACCGCCAGCGCACCCGAGTAGTAGACGAGGTACGACTCGTCGATTCCGATCTCTCGCACTTCCTGCTGAAGCTCCTTCAATTCCGCGCTCGCCTTCTCGTCGCGTGCCGCGAGCAGCAAATATGCGGTCAGGTTGCAGCGCTGGATGAAGTTGTCGCCGGACCCCTCCGGACTGTGGACGATCAGGTGTTGATTCTCGATCGCCTTGTTGAGATCGATTGCGCCCGAGCGGTATCCCGCGAGGACGAGATTGCTGGCGAGCACGTCCAGCCTGTGCCCTACGTCGAGCGACTCGACTGCAATCCGTTCCGCTTCGAGCGCGTGGGCGTAGGCCTTCTGGTTACTGTCGAGGCGGATCTCGATCGCCGTTAGGTTGGTCAGCGAGCGGAAGAGCTCTAGCTGGTCTCTGCGGCGTTCTCCGGTTCCGGCTGTAAAGAATGAAACGGCTCGACCGATTCGATCCTCAGCGAACTCCGGTGCCATGACACCACCCGAACGCCGGTGTTGGATCTGGATCAGCACGCGGGACTCGACGTCGTACTGAGCGCGCTTGGAGAGCCTCTGCTCGATCCGGATTTCCGTCTCTCGAGCCTTCTCGAACATGTCCGACAGCACCTGCGCTTGTTGCAGCAGGACCAAGAACCGTAGCTCCAGCTCGACCTCGTCTTCTACCGCTGCCGCCCATGAGGTTAATATCGTCCGCGCCTCCGACCTGCCTGTGTCAGTTTGCAGCCCAAGAAGGCAAATCGCAGCAAGGTAGTTCCTCTCCGCCGCCATCGCGGGCGTCTCCTCCGCCGTCTGTGCCCGCAGACCCGAGACGGCTTCGAAATCGCCTTTGGCCACGGCCGTGTATCCATCCGCTATGACTTGGAGGAAGTCTTTTAGTTCGGCATCGTCCGGGAATCGAAGCTCAGCCCGCCGGATCACCTTTGTGGCCGGAACTCCTCGCCTCAGTTGCGCGACCCCCGCAAGGGCGATCATCTCACGGGCGGGTCCCACTTCTTCCGCCTGCAGCAGCGCTTGGGCCCGGTCCTCGTAGTTGCCCGGGCGAAGGATCGCGAGGCATTCCGACAGTTTCAGGTAAAGGCCTTCCAGCCGCGCAGTGGACTGCTCCCTCAGGATCGCCGACCTGATTACGTCGTGGCTAAAGGCGATCTCCTCGGCGCTGCGTTCGACGAAGCCGATCTTCTCTGCCTGCTCAACCAGCGTGCGTAGCTCCGCCCGGCGGCGGTTTGCGACGCACAGAAGATCCTGCTCAGAACAGGAGAGACCCAGTACTGCGACGCCAGCAAGCAGGTTAACCACCTCTGGACTCGACGCTCCGAGCGAGTCAAAACGGGCCGTCACCAGCCCAGTTACGTATCCCCGGTCGGGGGAGGCGAGCTCACCGAGGCTGCCGGGATTCTCGTACCGACCGATCTGTTCAGCCAGCTTCAAGTGTCCATTGGTTGCGGCGAAGAGCTCATCTACAACACGTGAGGGAAGCGGCCCGGAGACCCCATAGGCCTCAAGGACCGCGGGGAACTGCTCGCGATCGCAACGCAACATCTGCTGCGTCCGACCGGCGCACCGCGAGGTGAGCGCCTCGAATGCCCCCGGCGCCATTACTTGTTGCTCGCCGGCCGTGTCCACCAGCAACACGACAACCGACTGCAGCTGAGAGACTGCGTCCCGGATTGGACCCGAGATCACGTCGGCTAGAAGTCGCAGAGAATCGGCGTCCCACCAGTGTGCGTTGTCGCAGACGAGCAAGAGTGGGCGCCGGCGAGCCAGTCGCTTCAAATCGAGGATGACATCTCGCGCTAGGTCCGAGTAGGGCTTAAGCGCACGCTCGGTCTGCTGTCGGAAGCCCGCAGTGAGCAGGTCGAAGATCGAGGTACCGACGCCGGGGCTGCCCACCACCGTCTCGCCGATCTGGATTGCGGAGCGACCCCCGGTCTTCGCCAAGCCGGCCCAGTCGGGCGGAATTTGCGCCAAGCCGGACAGCAGGGGAAAGAGTTCTTTCCAGGAATGCTCGTCATCGCCGATCGCGACGACACAGCTGCCGCCGTTCATTCGCCAGGATTCGGCTACCTGGCGGGCTACGTACGACTTACCCGATCCCGCGCCGCCAGAGAGCCTGACCAGATGACATTCCTCGTCCTCGAGATCCGCGAGGAGGCGCGCCGCGACAGCATCTTGGCCGAGCATTTCGGCGAGCCGTGAGTCAGGCACCGATAATTCCTAGTTATCTGAACCGCCGACCACGGGTCGACATCCTAAAGACGTTTGACCTAGCCCGCTTACTCCTTACTGCTGCTACGGATAAACAGTGCGGTTCGCTTTTCGTCGCATATGCCATGGGGCCCATAGAAGTCCAGAGATGGCGGAGACAATCGACCCCAGATTCACTGAGATTTCAATCAAGCGACTGCGTCAGCGTCAGAGCTACAAGTGGACGCATTACCCAGACGATGTCCTGCCTGCTTGGGTTGCCGAGATGGACTTCCCCCTCGCCGGGCCAATCAAGCGCGCTTTGGTGGATGCCATCGAACTCGACGACTGTGGATACTCCTATCCGCGGGCGTTGGGCTTGGCGGACGCTTTCGCTGGCTTCGCCAAGCGACGTATGGGTTGGGAAGTGAATCCAGAGTGGGTGTTCCCCGCCATCGGCATATTCAGTGCCGTCTCGGCGACGCTGAACCTGGTTGTGAAGCCGGGAGACACCGTCATCATCACCACGCCGGCATATCACCCTTTCCACACGCTGGTTCGTGAACTGGGATGTGAGGTGACCGACGTGCCATTGATTGACAACCGGCTAGACCCCGAAGCGATTGATCGCTGCTTCGCCGAAGGAGCGGCGGCACTAATCCTCTGCAGCCCCCACAATCCAACCGGTAGCGTGCCGGATGCGGAGGAACTTGAAGCGGTAGCCGCGTCCGCCGAACGCCACGGCACCTGGGTCCTCGCCGACGAGATCCATGGGCCCCTGACGCTACCCCAGGCTGACCATATCCCCTTCCTCACTGTCTGCAGCGAGGCAGCAGATCGAAGTATCGTCTTCTGTTCGGCCTCGAAGACGTTCAACATCGCAGGGCTCAAGTGCTCCCAGATCATTACCGACTCAGAGCAGGCGAGCCAGGTGGTCCGTCGACTGCCCGCGAGAGTCACGGATTGCGGCCATCTGGGCGCTATCGCTTCGGCCGCAGCCTTTCGCGAAGGCGAAGCCTGGCTGGACGACGTGATCAAGGTGCTCGGCCACAACCGTCGCCTACTCGGCGAACACCTGGCCGAGCGTCTACCCGCGATCCGTTATGTGCAGCCGGACGCCGGCTACCTGGCCTGGCTCGATCTGAGAGACCTGAAACTCGGCGACAATCCCTCCGCAGCGATCCTCAGGGGCAGCCGGCTCGCCCTCAGTCCCGGGCTCGACTTCGGCCCCGGGGGCGCCGGCTTTGCTCGGCTCAACTTCGCGACCTCACCCGACTTACTCGAACAGGCGCTTGAGCGGCTTGAGAAGCTCGTCCGCTGACCCAGGATCGCGGGCACATGAGTGGCCATTGCCGCTCGATGAGAGTCGCCTTGGCTGCGCAGGTGTGGTGCTGGACGCGACCTACGCGCCGAGGTACCGACGGAGCCGTCTTCGCCGATACCAGTCGCCGTCGCGGAAGCGCGCGTTGCGCTCGCCGAAGAACCTGTCGCGATTGCCGAAGCCGACCGTCACCGGCACCTCGATCGAACGACCACCGCTGAAATGCTCGCGCCGGATCGTGCGAGACGTCGAGCTGCTGCAGCCAAGTCACCGCTATGCTGCGGCGCGCAACATGGCGGCCATAGTTCAACGGTAGAACTTCGCGTTGTGGTCGCGACAATGAGGGTTCGATTCCCTCTGGTCGCCTTTAGCGGTTGCCAATGACCAGGCTGGCGAAGGCCCGAAAGCCCGGTGTCGAGCGGTCGGTAAGCGGTCCCTGGGCCTCGCTGGCCTGCCGGCGCAGCTCGGCTGGCGCCCTTGGCCCGAGCGCCGCTCGAGCCTCCTCGGCCATCTCGGGCTCGGCCAGCCAAGTGTCCACCAGGCTTGCGTCGGCCTCCGGGTGGAAGAGGACGCCCCAGGCATTGCCGTGGCGGAACGCCTGTAGCTCCGTCTTCGCCGAGGAGGCCAGGCGCACGGCGCCGTCCGGCAGGTCGAACACATCGCCGTGCCAGTGCAGGACCATCGTCCGCGGTGCCAGCGCGCCGAGGATCGGGTCGGCGGCATCGTGGATCTCCACAGGCGCGAAGCCGATCTCGGCTCCCTCCCCCGGCCTCACCTCGACCCCAAGCGCCCGTGCCAGAAGCTGGGCACCGAGGCAGACGCCGAGCACCGGCATCTCCAGCCGCACCGCCTCTGCCAGCCAATCGCGCTCTGTCACCAGCCCCGGATAGCGCTCCACTTCGTCGACGTTCATCGGGCCGCCCATGACGAGGGCTCCCGAGACCTCGGCGTGACTCGGCAGCGGGTCACCGGCCAGCGGTTCGACCGTCCTCACCTCCAGCCCGTCGCAGGCATCCAGAATCCGGTGCGGTGCCTCCCAGGACACATGTTGGATGACCAGAAGGACTGGGCGGTCGGTGCTCACCGGTTGCTCCTATGTCAAGCCGCCACCGCGATTTGCGGCGCCGGCGTGCCTCTCTGAGAGTCGGGGGTGTTCATGGATCTATCAATTTCAGAATCAACCAAAAGCCTCCAGACCCGTCGCGCAAGGTGGCGCTTCAAGCAA
>DATHEA010000036.1:0-8691 GCA_035318745.1 Solirubrobacterales bacterium | reverse complement strand
GGAAGTGCGAGCGCCCTGCCGAGGCGCCGGCGTGGCTTGTCGCGGAGGGAGTAACGACGCCTCCGTTCCTCGCATGCCGCGACGACAGCGGGGCGATGTTGATCCTCTCCTCCACCGATCTGTCGACCTCACGTACTGGCTACTCGGTTGATGCGCTCGTTAGCGGAGCCGAGGAGCAACTGCCCGGGTCGTGGCACGTGCAATCTCGCGCCAGCCCGCAGTGCCGTGCGTCGTCCCGGTGACGAACTCCATCGGTGATCGCCGACTGACCGCTGTTCCGCCTGAGGTTCGAAGCGGGACGCGACTCGTTACCACTCGATCGACTGCCCCAGGTCATCGCTCAAGGACAACAAGCGGCAATCCGACTCGCTTCCCGCCTCGCTGCGAGCGGGTAGCAGCAGACGGCGTCGGCTCGCGCTTTCGCGTGATTCCGGCACTCTGATCCGCGCCTACTGGACGGACTCAACCGGTCGTCGCAACACTGGGTTGATGTGAGTCACCGTAATCGAGGTAGAGGTCGGCGAGCAAGGCGTTACGGCGGGCGGTGCGGAGGCGAGCCCGTAGGGCGAGCCGGAGCGGCGCTCGCGGTGACGCGTTTGTCGGCGCCGGGTGAAAACTGACCCCCCTTCGCCGGTTGAATATTGACCCCCCTGTGGCGGTGGCGGAGGCGTCCGGGGTGTTGCCGACGCTCGTCTGATCTGCGGATCGAGGCGAGGGCGGTGAAGGGGTGGTCGGTGTGGAGCATTGGGCTGAGCTGCGACGGGAGCACTTCGTCCGGGGCGTCTCGATCAAGGAGCTGTCGCGTCGGACGGGCTTGTCGCGCAACACGATCCGGTCGGCGCTGCGATCGGCCGACCCGCCGCGATACTCGCGAGCATCGGGCGGCTCGAAGCTCGACCCGTTCAAGCCCGAGATCGCGCGGCTGCTGGACAAGGACCCTGACTTGCCCGGTGTTCGTGTCGGCGAGCTGATCGAGCCGCTGGGCTGGGAGGGCGGCAAGACGATCCTCGATGACTATCTGCGCGAGGTCCGGCCGTTGTTTCAGACCGCCAGGACGACGCAGCGCACGATCTATCGGCCTGGGGAGATCTGCCAGTTCGATGTCTGGGAGCCCAAGCATGAGATCCCGGTTGGCCACGGCCAGACCCGTAATGGCTATGTCGTCGTCGCGTGCCTGGGCTACTCCAGGGCGGGCGCCGGCGCGCTGATCTTCTCCAAGCAGACGCCGGATCTGCTGGCCGGGATCCGGCGCTGCCTCTGGCAGCTCGGCGGGCTACCGGACACGTTGGTCTGGGATCGCCAGGCCGGCGTTCACGGCCACGACGGCCGCCCCAGCGAGGAGTTCGCCGCGCTTTGTGGCCAGCTGAAAGTCGATTGGCACTTCTGCCGGCCACGGGATCCGCAGGCCAAGGGCGTCGTTGAGCGCTTCCAGGGCTACGCGGAGACCAACTTCGAGCCCGGCCGCCTGTTTGCCAACGAGCTCGACTTCCAAGACCAACTCGACGCCTGGGCCACCAAGGTCAACGCCCGCACCCACAAGACGCTCAGGGCCCGCCCCTGCGACCGCCTCGACGAAGAGCTCGAGCTGATGGCCGGGCTGCCCGAGACGGTCCCCGACACCGATCGGCGCTGGGTGCTGAGAATCGCGCCCGATCCCTACGTTCGCTTCGACACCAACGACTACAGCATGGACCCTGACTTGGTCGGCCAACGCGTCGAGGTTCGCATCGGCGATCGCGAGATCACCGCCGTCGCGCTGGACACCGGGCAGCTGGCTTGCCGCCACGCCAGGTCCTTCGCGAGGCATCGCACGATCACTGCGCTGGAGCACGCTCGCGCCTTGAAGCGTCGCCGCGACGGCGACCGCGCCGAGGTCCAACCGGCGGTTCAGACCCGGTCGTTGGCCGTCTATGACGCCCTGATCGCATGAGCCGCCCCAGCACCGAGCTCGCGCACCTCTTTCGCCAGCTCAAAGCACCCGCCGCCGCCAGGGCGCTGCCCAAGCTCGCCGACCGCGCCCGCAGCGAGGAGTGGTCCTACGAGCAGTTTGCCGCCGCGCTGCTGAAGACCGAGACCGACAGCCGCGACAGCCACGGCGGCCAAAGCAGGATCAAGGCCGCGCGGTTCCCCGCGCGCAAGACGATCGAGGAGTTCGACTTCGGCTTCCAATCCTCGCTGCCCAAGAACACCATCTTGCACCTCGGACAGCTCGACTTCCTGGCCGGCAAAGAGAACGTCGTCTTGCTCGGACCACCGGGCACCGGCAAGACCCACCTCGCCATCGCCCTCGGGATCCGCGCCTGCCTGGCCGGCCACCGCGTCGCCTTCCGCACCGCGACCGAATGGGTCGCCCTGTTGGCCGACGCCCAACGCCACGGCCGCCTCGACACCGAGCTCGACCGCCTGCAACGGATCCCGCTGCTGATCGTCGACGAGGTCGGCTACATCCCCTTCGATCCCCAGGCCGCCAACCTGATGTTCATGCTCGTCTCCCGGCGCTACGAACGCGCCTCGCTGATCGTCACCTCCAACAAGCCGTTCTCGGCCTGGGGCGAGATCTTCGGCGACGAGATCACCGCCGCGGCGATGATCGACCGCCTCGTTCACCACGCCGAGATCCTCGCCCTCAAAGGCGACAGCTACCGCCTCAAAGACCGAGACCTCGCCCGCCCGACCCCCGCCGCCAGCGCCGAAACCGCCTGACCGATCACCCAGGCCGCTCGCTCGCAGGCCCGCAGAACGCCCGCACGCACCCCGCCACGAGCGCCGACGCGCCAAACCACCCCTCCCCGGACCGATCGCGCGCGATGACGCCGCTACGGCTCGCCCTACGGGCTCGCCTCCGCAACGCTCATCGCCACCCACCAAGGGGGGTCGGTTTTCGACCGGCGCCAGGGGGTCAACTTTCGACCGGCCTTGACACCGACCTAGCCTCGCCAGCGAATCAGCAACACGCGCTGCCCGGGACCAGCTCGCGTAGGCCGCCGGTCATTGGCGACCCTCGACGACTCGCGTCCCAGCACGGGCCTACGCCACCCGATCGCGATTCAGTGTTTGCCAGTACGGACGCAGCGTCACAAGCGCTGGCAGCCTGGCTCCAGCTACGAGAAGAGCCCGATCCCCTTGGAGCTGCTGTAGAGCGGCGGAGGTAGGCCGCTCGCGTCGGCCGTCGCCGTTGTGGCGCTCCCCGAGGAGCGACATGACGTGGTCGCGTGTCGCGTCGTCGGTGATCGGGCCGAGGTAGAGCTTGGCGGTGGAGTTGGCGATGATCGTGCCGGAGCCGCGGCCGTAGCGTTCGCGCATCTGGGCGAGGGATTGCCAGACGGTGGCGACGCGTATGCCGTGGCCGGCGACCTGGGACATGGTTCGGGGCAGTTCGGAGAGTGGCGCGACGTCGGCGGCCTCGTCGAGCAGGAGCTTCAGGCGGCGGTCCCCGTCGCGTGAGGATCTCGCCTTTGTTAGAGCGCTTCGACACCCGCGGCAAATGGCTCGAACGTGTCGGGACATGCAGCTCGCATGGTGGCGATGTTCGCTCGGACCCCGATCGCGGCGTAGTCGTCTGTCTGAAAATCTCCACCGAAGATTCGAACAAGCACGCATTTCGGATGGTTCGACGACGGATCGTTCGGAGCACCCCAGAGCTCCTCGGGCGGCTTTGAAAGTCGCGGTGTTGAACCCGTTCGAGCCACAGACTCAACGGCATCAACGTCCCCAAGGACCCAGGCTTCGATGCAGCGGCATGGAGTGCCGATAACAATCCCTTGCATATCTCCGCCAGCTACGGACGCCGCGCCGCTTTCGATTGCCGCCCGGATTGTCTGGATCTGCCGCGCGCGTTCTCGAGGCGACGCTGTCGTGCCTTGCTCGCGATCCACGTCGTGCAGGATCAGCACCGCGTCGGCGCCGATTCCCCGTCCGATGGCGACAGCGCCTGCCGCCTGACGCTCGAGCCCTGAGGAAAGGTCGTCGAATCCCTGCCGGCCGAGAGACATGATCTTCCGCCCGTCAAAGTGGACGCGATCATTCGGCCGCAGGCTGCGAACAACCGGCTGTACAAAGCCCTCCCGCGGCCGGCGCGACCGGTAGACCGGATCGCCAGCGAGTTCACCGATATCGGTGGGACCCTCACCCGCGATGAAGACAAAGAGCTCGCTCACCGCTTGGGGCGAAGGAGACGCTGCTCGCCGAGGTTGTACCAGAGCTCACCAACGTCGAAGTGCTCGCCGAGCTCCTCGAAACCACGCGTATCTGCGACGACAGTCAGTCGCGCGGGCCCTCGAGCGATCCGTCGAGCGAGCAGGACTTGTCTCGCGGACTCCACATAGTTGAGCGCGACCGGGCTGTGGCTGGTGGCCAAGACTTGAATGCCGCTTCGGGTGAGATCCTGTAGCAGACCCATCAAGCCGTCCAGGAGGTGAGGGTGCACGCCGTTCTCGACCTCGTCAATCATCACGATTGACGGTGGCGTGGGCACCTCCGCGAGGGTGGCGACGGCGAGAAGACGAAGCAGCCCATCGCTCACCTGGCGGGCATTGAGCGTTACTACCTCTCGTCCCCAGCGCTCTCCGATCTCGATCCGGTTCCAGCCGTACGATCCTTGCCTTACGTTGATCTCGCGAAGGGCCGGGTAGCGCTGGCGAACGGCCTTGAACACTCGCTCGAACGAGCCGTCCTTTGCGTCCTTGAGCGTGCGCAGCAAGCCGGCGAGGCCTTCGCCATGAGCCCCGAGCTGCGACGTCTTGCGCGAGGGCTCGCGCAGTCGCGAAGGATCGAGCGCCAGGTAGCCCAAGATGCCACGAGCCCAGTCGGCCAGACTGAGCAGTTCGGGAAAGCGGTCTGCGTCCTCCCGTCCCACGGTCGCCAACCAAGACGATGTGAGCGTTTGGGTGACAGACTCCCACTCGTTGGTACGTCGATCGAGGCGACGCATGATTCGACCCTGACGGTCGAGCAGTAGTTGACCGTCCGACGAGACGATGCGTTCGCGCGCGACGCCCGAACGACGTCGAGCACCTAGCCGCAGTTCCCACTCGAGCAATTCGCCGTTGATGAGGACTTTCGCGACGAACCCGAACTGCTTGTGATCGTTCCGGAGGTGAGGCAGGTCCGCGTAGTCCCAGCCCCGGTGCTCCAAGTGCTCCCCTAGGGTTCCTCGCACCAAGGCTCCGAGGAATTCGACCGCCTGGAGAAGGCTCGTCTTTCCCGCGCCATTGCGCCCAATGACGATCGTCAGTGGGCTGAGGCTTACGGTCTCGTCCTCATACGCCTTGAACGAATCGATCTCGAGGGAGACCAGGCCGCGGCGCTGGCCACCATCGCCGTTGAGCGCGAAAGTTGAACTGGGGCTTGCCACTCTGGCGACCCTAGCGCGAGGCGTGGACCCACGTTGGAACCGTTGCGGCGAGCAACGCCAGTGCGAGGCGTCGCTCAGGTGCGCGCTTACAAGGCGCGGCGCTGTGTCGAGGCGGAAAGCAATGGACCAGTCGACAACCGGGCCGGCATCGTGGGCGAACAGACGTGGTCACCGATCGCCGCAACGCTGCTGGCGGTCGCCGAACAGCCACACCGCGACCCGCGCACGAACGCTCCGAGATCGGAGAGACTCCCGACGCACTATCGAATTGCTTTCCGATGGACCAGAAGGACCGGGAATGGCCAAGCGTGGATTCTTTGCGGAGATCCAGTACCAGAACCAACTCGCCGCCAAGCGCGCGGCCCAGGCGGAGCGAGCGCAGGCGCGGGAATACCTACGGGCGGTCCGGGAGGCGGAGCGAGCGCAGCGCCAGGCTGAGCGGGCGGCTGCTCAACTCGCCCGGGCAACGGGCGCCGAGCAGAAGGCGGCCGAGCGCGAAGCGAAGCGCCTTCACGAGGAGGCGCGGCTTGCCGAGGTAGCGTCGCTCAACGCTCAGCTGGCCGAGGCCGCCGATGACCTCGATTCGATCTTGGCGGCGACGCTCGACGTCGACGATTTCGTCGACCTAGCGGCGCTGCGCGTCAGGGTGAACCATCCGCCGTTCCCGCGCGCGGACCTCGAGGTCCCGACGCCCGCTCCCGCGGCGATCTCCGCGCCGCCGAAGCCGGAGCTCGTTACGCCCGAGGCGCCTAAGGGACTCGGTGCCATGCTCGGCGGGAAGAAGAAGCACGCCGCGGCGGTGGCCGCCGCGCAGGCGGAGTTCGATGCCGCGCTTGAGGCTTGGCAGGCCGAGGCGGCTCAGGTGCCGGCGCGGCAGTTGGAGCAGATGCAGGCGCGCGACGCAGCAGAGCGCCAACGGCTGACTGAGCTGGAGGCCGCTCGGGAGACCTACAGCCGCGAATGCGAGAAGCGCGAGGCGAACACGGCTGAGGCCAACGCCCGGCTCGACACCCTGATCCGTGGCGTGCAGTCGGGAACTGACGCGGCAATCCAGGAGTACGTCGGGATCGTGCTCAGCAACTCCGTCTATCCCGCTGTCCTGGAAATCGAGCACGACTTCACCTTTGACTCGGAGCTCAAGGAGCTCGCCCTCACCGTGCTCATGTCGACGCCTGAGCGTCTGCCAACGGAGAAGGCATACAAGTACGTCAAGGCGAAGGACGAGATCACGGTCACCGCCCTGCCGAAGAAGGAGCTCAAGGATCGCTACGCGAGCGCGGTGCACCAGGTGGCCCTCCGCACGCTCCACGAGATCTTCGAAGCCGATCGAGCGGCGCAGATCAACACCATCGCCCTCAAGGTGGCAACCGAGGCGAACGATCCGGCGACGGGCCGGAACAAGCGGACAACGCTGGTGGCGGCGGCCGCTGAGCGTGAGTCGTTCCTGGAGTTCGATCTCTCGAACGTCGTACCGCTAGCCACTCTCCAGCATCTCGGGGCCTCCATCTCGAAGAGCTCCTACGACCTCGCTGGTGTCGATGAATCGCAGGGCGTTCGCGGCCGATGATGCCCGAGGGCTACGAGTTCAACGCCCCTCCAGGGTGGTCGGTGCCCGGTGGCGATTGGGCTCCGCCTGAGGGGTGGACTCCCGACCCGAGCTGGCCCCCGGCGCCTGAAGGCTGGACGTTCTGGGTGCTGAAGCCCGTGGCGCCCGCTGCGCCTGTCGCGTCGCAGCCCGTCACTCCGCCGCCGACGGCCGTCCCCGCACCCGCGGCACCCGAACCGGCCGCGGAGTCCAACCGCTTCCGCGAGATGAGGACGACGACGCAACGAGGCAGGCCCTGCGCTCTCGCGTCGCCGACCTCGAGGCCGAGGTTAGACGGCTCGAAGCGACCATCGCATCGTCGTCGGGTGCCGTGGATCTCAACGACGAGCGTGTTCTTCAAGAGGTTGGGATCTACCGCTACCACCACCCCCTGGAGAACGCGGCAGAGTACAAGGAGCAGCTCAGCACGCTCAGCGAGCAGATCAAGGACATGGCCAAGGCCGCCGCCGCGGTCCTGGCGTCGGATATGTTCACCTACAACAATTCGTTGGCTAAGGGCCGGAAGATGACCGCGGAGTTCTCCAAGCTCATGCTCCGCGCCTACAACGCCGAGGCGGACAACTGCGTCCGCTCGTTGCGCGCTGGCAACGTCGTCACGGCAAAACGCCGGCTGGAAGCGTCTGTCACCGCGATCGCCCGGTTGGGGTCGATGATGGAAATGCGCATCAACCCGGATTACCACGGGCTCCGGTTCCAGGAGCTTGAGCTGACGGCCGACTACCTGATGAAGGTGCAGGTGGAGAAGGAGGAGGCGCGCGAGGAGCGCGAGCGCCTGCGCGAGGAGCGTAAGGCCGAGCAAGAGCTGGCCGCTGAGCGCGAGCGTCTCGAGAAGCAGCGAAGTCACTACCTCAACGCGCTCGAAGCTCTCAAGTCCAGCGACGACGAGGCGGCGATCGCCGAGCTTTCCGAGAAGCTGGAGGAGATCGGTGAAGCGATCGAGCGCAATGACTTCCGAGTGGCGAACATCCGCGCGGGCTACGTCTACGTGATCAGCAACCGAGGGGCGTTCGGTCCTGGGATGGTGAAGATCGGGCTCACCCGCCGTCTCGAGCCAATGGATCGCGTCCGTGAGCTCGGCGACGCGTCCGTTCCGTTTCCGTTCGACGTCCACGCCCTGTTCTTTGCCGAGGACGCCGTCACGGTGGAGGCCGAGCTCCACCGCGCGTTCGCCGCGTCTCGCGTGAACCACGTGAACCTCCGGCGGGAGTTCTTCTTCGCCACGCCGGCCGAAGTGCGGGTCGTTCTCATGGAGAAGGTCGGCAACCTGCTCGAGTTCGCCGAGGACCCGGAAGCGACCCAGTACCTCCAGAGCAAGAAGTACTGGTCCACTTTCGTCGATGGCGCGGCCGTTACGGAAGCACCGTAGAGGCCACGTCCCCGGAAGCACGCGGCACGCCGGCGCGGGGTCCAACACGGGGTCCAAACCGCCCCCAACTCACCGCAACTCAGCTACGCTCAACCCCTATGAATGCTGGGATTTCACCCCAGCAGAACGCGCCAGGTGCCGCTGGGGGCCGGGCGGTCGCAGGTTCAAATCCTGTCTCCCCGATGAAGCAGAAAGGCAGAAAGGCCCGCAAATGCGGGCCTTTTAGTAGGTGTTCAGTTGGGTTGGGGGACATAACGCCGGGTTGTCGAACCTTGTGGTGTGGAGCGGGCCGAGGCCGAGGCGATCTATGGGCAGGGCCGCGACGCTGTTGTCGAGGTGCTGCTTGCACTGTCGGCGCAGAACGAA
>DATHEA010000035.1:0-2119 GCA_035318745.1 Solirubrobacterales bacterium | reverse complement strand
CGACCCTGCTCTGCACGAGGCGGTGGGTGCCGTCGACGACGAAGAGGCAGCCGCCGGGACCGTGGTGCGCACCGTGCGCCCCGGCTACGGCCGAGACGAACAGATCCTGCGGCCGGCCTCGGTGCTGGTGTCCGCGAGGCCGTAGTGGCCGCGCGCGACTTCTACGAGTCCCTGGGAGTTTCCCGAAGCGCTAGCCAGGACGAGATACAACGCGCCTATCGCAAGCTAGCGCGCCAGTACCATCCGGACGTCAACAAGGACCCTGGTGCCGAGGAGAGGTTCAAGGAAATCTCCGAGGCATATGACGTCCTGTCCGATCCAGAGCTGCGCAAGCGCTACGACGCGTTCGGCCCGGACTTCCGCCGGGTGCCCGAGGGCGCGGAGGCGTACGCCGGTTCCGGTGCGGGCCCGCGTGGTGGCTGGCGCTCGGCTAGTGGTCCGGGCGGCGGGTCGGGCGGTTTTCGCTACACCGAAAGCGGCTTCGGTAGCGAAGGCATCGACATAGAAGACCTGCTGGGCGGAATGTTCGGCGGCCGCTCCGGCGGACGGCGCAGTTGGGGTTCGATCCGCGGAGCCGACCAGGAAGCCGAGCTGGTGCTCACGGTCGAAGAGGCCTACCACGGCGGTAGTCGCACGATCTCGCTCGCCGGCCCAGACGGCGCGACCCGCAGCTTCGAGGTCAACATCCCGCCGGGCGTCCTCGACGGGCAGCGGATCAGGCTCGCAGGCCAGGGGGGTCAGGGCACCGGAGGCGCATCGGCGGGAGACCTGTACCTCGTCGTACGCGTTGCCGAGCACGATCGGTACCGCCTTGAGGGGCGCGACCTCTACGTGGATCTGCCACTCGCTCCCTGGGAGGCCGCGCTCGGTGCCTCGGTGAAGATCGAGACACCAGGCGGGGAGGCCACCGTGAAGGTGCCGCCATGTACGTCAAGTGGACGTCGGCTCCGGCTCAAGGGACGAGGCATGCCCAACCAACGAGGCAAGCCCGGTGACCTCTATGCAGAGGCCAAGATCATGCTGCCGCCCAAGCTGACGAAGGAAGAAAGTCGACTCTTCCATGAGCTGGCTGAGACCTCGACGTTCGACCCGAGGAACCCGCGATGAGCTTCGCCGTGTCCCGGCCCTACCGGCTCGACCTCGAGTCGTTCGCCCGTCTCTCCGGGTTGCACCCCGAGGTCGTGCGGCGGTTCGTCGCCCTCGGCCTGCTCGATGCGACGCGTGACCCGACCGGCCAGCTCTGGTTCGGCCCTTCACAGGTGGGCGCCGTCGCACGACTGCTGCGGCTACGCGCCGGCTTCTCACTCAACTACGCCGCACTGGGCCTCGTGGTCGACCTGCTCGACCGCATCGAGAGGCTCGAGGCGGCCCGCCGCCATCAATCTCGACGTACCGGAGATGCGACGTGGACTTCAACAAGCTGACCCAGAAGTCGCAGGAGGCGCTGCACGACGCGCAGACCAAGGCGTTGCGATTCGGGCACGCCGAGGTCGACGGCGAGCACTTGCTGCTGGCTCTGCTCGAACAGCCAGAGGGCCTGGTGCCCCGGCTGGTGGATGCCGCGGGCGCGGACTCCGACTGGCTTCGGCAGGAGCTCGAGCAGTCGCTGTCGCGCCGACCCAGCGCCACAACGCCGGCAGGCGCTGGAGAACAGGTGTCCATCACACGCCGCCTCGCCGGCCTGCTGGAGACCGCCGAACGGGAGGCCAAGCGGCTCAAGGACGAGTACGTCTCAGTCGAGCACCTCGTGCTGGCATTGATCGAGGAGGGGCCGAGCACGACGTCCGGTCGGCTGCTGCGCGACCAGGGACTCACGCGCGACAAGTTCCTGCAGGCCCTGACGTCGATCCGCGGCAACCAGCGCGTGACGTCGGCGATGCCCGAGGTCGCCTACGAGGCATTGGAGAAGTACGGCCGCGATCTGGTCGCTGATGCGTCCGGGGGGAGGCTCGACCCGGTCATCGGGCGCGATGGCGAGGTCCGGCGGGTGGTGCAGATCCTCTCACGAAAGACGAAGAACAACCCGGTGCTCGTCGGAGACCCCGGCGTCGGCAAGACCGCGATCGTGGAAGGTCTGGCACAACGGATAGCGCACGGCGACGTACCCGAGGGTCTGAAG
>DATHEA010000034.1:0-24141 GCA_035318745.1 Solirubrobacterales bacterium | reverse complement strand
TCGATGGGGCGCCCATGATGAGCGACGGCCTGGTCGACGGTGTCGAAGACGGGCACGCCGTGCACGTCGCGGCCCTTGCGCCCCGGCGTGACGCCGCCCACCACCTGCGCGCCCTTGCCGTAGTCCAGGCACTCGCGCGTGAGGTTGACCGCCTCGCGCCCGGTGATGCCCTGGATGATGAAGGTCGTGTTCTCGTTGATGAGGATCGACATCAGGCGGTAGTCCCCTGGATCTTGGCGATCGCGCGGCCGGCCGCCTCCCACATCGGGACGGAGCGGTCGCAGTACTCGATCCCGTATTTGTCGAGGATCTTGAAGCCCTCCTCCTCCCAGGCGCCCGGGATGCGGAAGATCGCGATCGTCTCGCCGGGGTCCTTGCCGAGCTCGAGGCAGGCCTTGATCACGCCGCGGGCGACGATGTCGACGCGGGTGTTGGAGACGATCGACATCATCACCGCGATTTTCTCGACGCCGTCCTTTTCCAGCACCTCCTTGGCCAGGCCGCAGGCCTTGGCGACCGAGGGGTTGCCGCCGATCTCGGAGTAGTTGGCGGGCTTGCCGCCCTGGCTGCGGACCGCGTCGGTCAGCGTCAGCGAGCCACCGCCGGCGCCGATCACGAGGCCGAGGTTGCCCTCGAAGCCGTGGTCCTTGCCCTGGATCACGCCGCGGTGGTCGGCGGCGTCGATCGCGGCGACGTTACGCTCGAAGTCGGAGGGCTCGTAGGTCTCGCGGGTGTCGCCCTCGGCGATCTCGAGATACTTGCGCAGCAGCGCCTTTTGCCGCCCGACCGCCTCGTTCTCCATCTCCATGTGGGCGTCGAGGGCGACGAAGCTGCCGTCGGTCAGCTCGGCCAGCGGGTTGATCTCGGCCAGGGTCATGTCGTAGTCGCGAAAGAGACGTGCGAGCTTGGCCAGGATCGGAGTGGCGCGGTTCAGCTGCGAGCCGGTGACGCCGGTCGCGGCGACCGTCTGCTTGGCCTCGAAGTCGGGGATCGGCATCAGGTTGGTCACGTGGCCGCGGCCGACGTGGTCGGGGTGGGTCTCGGCGACCTCCTCGATGTCGATGCCGCCCATGTCGCTGAAAAGCATCAGCGGGCGCTTGGCGGTGCCGTCCCAGACGACGCTCGCGTAGTACTCCTGCTTGACCTCGGCTTTGGGGTCGACGAGGACGCCGCGCGGCATGTGGCCGTTGATCTCCAGCTTGAGGATCGCCTCGGCGTGCTCGGCGGCCTCATCCGGGGTGTCGGCGAACTTGACGCCGCCGGCCTTCATCCGGCCGCCGCTCAGCACCTGCGACTTGATTACCGTCGGCCCGCCGATCTCCTCGGCCGCCTTGCGGGCCTCGTCGGCGGTCTGGCAGAAGCCGTACTTGGTGACGGGGATTCCCGCCAGCTCGACGATCCTGCGTGCCTCGTACTCGTAGAAGCGCATTGCGGCGCGGAACCCTACCTGAGGAATGCAGCGCCCGGCTATTCGGTGCCGAAGGGCGGCTGGGGGAAGTCCGGTATGCCTCGCATCGCGAATGGCACCGAATTTCGCCGGCCGAAGTGAGCACGGATCTTGCCCTGCTTGTTGCGCCCGTACTGGGTCGGCGCCCTGCCACGAAAGATGCCCACCTCGCCGGCGCGAGTGGCGAAGACGCTGCGCCAGTGCCCGTGTCGCAGGGCTTGGATCTCGACCTTTCCGGGGCCGCTGTCCGGAGTGCGGCCCCAGAAATCCAGGCCCTTACCGGTGGGATAGGCGACGAAAGGAAAGCGGAAGACGTTGAGGACTTCCTTCGGTTGGTCTTCAGGAACGGTCGGGCCGCGGAAGTAGAGGCCGGACTGCAGCGATTGGTCGTACTGCGAGCCGACCTTGGGTGCGTCGCGCAGGCTGTACCAGAAGAACGTGTGGATGCCGTCGACCCATATCTCGTGCATCGCTTCGGCTGCCCAGCGGGAGAGGGTTTTCATCGGCAGGCCGCCGGCGTCGGGCGGGTTCGAGTCCCAGGAGAACTCGGTGATCCAGAGCGGGGTGTGTGGGAACACTCCATGGATCCGCCCGGCGCGATCCGCCGCCGCCAGCAGCTTCGTCAACTTGGGAAGATCGCCGAGCTGGACTTCGTTGGGGTTGCCCTTATGAGTCGGCCCGCCGGTGGTGTACGGGTGCATGTCGAAGATGTCGAAGCTCACCCCGCCTTCGCAGTCGCCCTTGGTCGCTCGGGGTTCCTTGCCGGCGGTCATGCAGAGCAGCAGCCTGGCAAAGCGCAACGGCCCGATCGTCAAGGGGGGAATGGCGACCGGCCCGAGGCCTGCTGCGATCACGAGGTTGGACTGGTCGACCCCCTTGATCGCCGCGTAGAAGGCATTGATCAGGCCCCGGTAAAGGGTCGGCGAGACCGGTTTGTCGCCTTCGTACTGCGGGTTGAAGAAGAGGCTCAGGTTGGGCTCGTTCAGCCCCTGCCAGTACTGGACGTGCGGAAGCCCGCCGAACTGGCCGCTGTAGCGGCGCGCGGCTGCGGTGGCGAAGGCTGCCAGCGCGGCCGGATCGATATTGCAGGGAGCGCCGCCGCTGATCATGCTCGGCGGGCACCTCTGGGCCCAGTCGGGGGCACTGCGGATCTGGAGCACCGGGGTCAAGCCGTTGGCGACTGCCGCTCGGACCCAGCGGTCGGTTCCTTCCCAGAAGTAGTTCGGGTCGGCGGGGTTTTCGGGCTGCCAGGACGCCGGTTGCTTCAGGGGGCCGACTTCCGACCAGCGCACAGGCGTCTGGGCAAACTGGGCGCCGGCCTGCTTGACGTGTTCGAGCTCGACCTCAGGTTCTTCGTAGGGCAGGACATAGGAGATACCGGTTTGCAGCGGCGGTAACGCCGCCTCGGCCGGCGCGGCGAAAGCGACGAGAACGGCGCATGCGGCGACGAGCAGCGACAGTGCACCGGCAAGGGCGCGATCGTCTGTTGCCGGGCCGGCCGAGCCGTGGCCGGCGTCAGCCAACCTGTCGCCTTTGCCGCCAGAGGTAAGCGAGCGACCAGAGCACCGTGGTGACGATTACGAGCAGAAGCAATAGGCCCGAATGTCCGACCGTGGAAAGCCCGGTCGCCTGCCCGATCGCCGAGCCGATGCCGGACGATCCGGCCGGATCGGGCGCCGGCGAGTGGACGGTTTCGGTGCCGCCGGCAGCACCGCTCCCCTTATGTGGGGTGCCGGATCCACCGTTGCCATTGCCGGCGCCGGTGCTCTTGCTGTCGCTGCCTTCGCCACCCGCATTGCGCCCGCTGCTGTTGTCGCTCTGGGTGGACGGCGTGTGCTCGGATGGGGCGGCCGCGACCGAGATCGGGGCCGTGGCCGCAGCCACTTCAGCCGCAGCCTTGCCTTCCGGGCCCTGCTTTTCGAGCTTTTTGGCCTTGTGCGAGCCGAGGACCTTTACCGGAGAGCGGTGATGCGCCGCCCCTTCGGTCTTCTTGTCGCCGCCGGACGTCGGGAAAGCCTCGGTGTACTGGGCAGCTGCGGAGTTGCTCGGGGGCACCACCGCTTCCGCCGCGGTTGCAGCGGCAGGCGTGGCGAAGACGGCGGCAATCGCCACCAATGAGAATGCAAGTGGGGTCCTGGGCGTCTTCATCCGATCGTGCAGCGGACCTGCGGTGCGTTCGCGGGCACCGGTCTGTCCGGCGTCCACTCGTAGCATAGAACCGCATGCACCCGTCAACGATGCGGTCCGGAGCCGCGCAGGAATATGTCCGCAGGGTCGATTGGAGCACGGTTGCGTATTGCGCTCTGGGCTTCGGCCTCGTCGTCTACCTGGGCCTCGAAGGTGGCGGCTACGACCCGCTCGTCCACGACCCAGTCGGGATCGCGATCTGGTGGCTCCTTCTCGCCGGCGTCGCGGTCGGCGCCCTGCCTCGTCGGCGCCTCCCTGTCCTCGCCTGCGTCGGGCTGGGGCTGCTTGCCGCCTTCGTGGTCTGGACGGCTCTCAGCCTGAGTTGGACCGAGAGTGCCGAGCGGACCTGGGCCGACATCGCGCGCGTCGCAGGCTACCTAGGCGCCTTCTCCTTGGCCGTCCTGGGCGCCAGCTCCGAAACCGCACGCAGGATGGTCGGCGCGGTTGCCGCCGGCGTCGCCCTCGTCGCCCTCGTCGCCCTGCTGTCGCGCCTACACCCGGCCTGGTTTCCGACCTCGCACGAAACGGCGCAGTTCCTTTCCACCGGTCGTGAACGTCTCTCCTACCCCCTGAACTACTGGAACGGCCTCGCCGGGCTGATCGCGATCGGCGCCCCGCTCCTGCTCCAGATCGCGACCTGCGCAAAGTCGATCCTCGTCCGGGCGCTGGCGGCTGCGGCGCTCCCCGCGATCGCGCTCACCGCCTTCTTCACCCTTTCGCGTGGCGGTATAGCGGCGACCTTCGTCGCGCTCGCGATCTTTCTCGCCTTTGTGCCCGACCGCCTGCCGAAACTACTCGCCGCGCTGCTTGCCGCCGGCGGCGGGGCGGTCTTGGTTGTCGCCGCTTCGCATCGCGACGCTCTGCAGCAAGGTCTCCTCAACGGGACGGCTCACCAGCAGGGCAACGAGATGCTGCTGCTTACCGCGATCGTCTGCCTGGTCGTGGGCCTGGCGCAGGCGGGCCTGTCGGCCGCTTTGCTCGGGAGCCGGCGACCAGGCTGGACGGTCGTCTCCCGCCACCGATCCATGGCTCTCACGGCAGTCGCGGCATTGGTGGTGCTGATCGCCGCGGTGGCGTTCAACGCGCCCGGCCGAGCCTCGGATGGTTGGGCCGAATTCAAGCGAGGAGAGGGGCCCGGGAAGGGAGCGGAACGGTTCGGCAGCGTGGCGGGGGAGAGCCGCTACCAGTTCTGGAGCTCCGCGGTGAACGAGAACGCGAGCAAGCCCTTGACCGGCACCGGCTCCGGCACCTTCGAGTACTGGTGGACCCGCAACGCCACCGTCCCCGAGAACGTCCGCGACACCCACTCGCTCTACCTGCAGACCTTCGGCGAGCTCGGGATCGTCGGGCTGCTGATCTTGGTCGCGTTCCTGGCTGTCGTGCTGGTGGGGGGTGGTCGCAGGGTGCTGCGCACCGGGCGGCCCGAGCTCGCGGCGGCGCTGGCGGGGTGCGCAGCATTCTGCCTCGCCGCCGTCATCGACTGGATGTGGCAGATCCCGGTGCTCGCCGTCGCCTTTTTGCTGCTGTCCGCTGTCCTGGTCTCGGTCGACGAGCGCGGCGGGGAAGAGGGGGGCGCCGGCGTGAGGCTGCCACTGCGGATTGCCGGTGTCCTGATCGCGTTGGTCGCTATCGCGGCGATCGCCGTCCCGTTCGCCTCCACCAGCCTGGTGCGCCAGAGCGAGAACGATGCTCGCAGCGGCGATTTGCCCGCCGCCCTGAGCGCCGCCCGCAGCGCTCAGAACGCTCAGCCCGACGCGGCGAGCCCGCGCCTGCAGGAGGCCCTCGTCCTCGAGTCCCAGGGCGACCTTCGCGCTGCCGCCGCTGCCGCCGACGCCGCAACCGAGCGAGAGTCGACCAACTGGCGCACCTGGCTGGTGCTGTCACGGATCCAGGCTGAGCTCGGTGACGCGTCGGCCGCGGTGCGCGACTACCGGCGCGCTCGCACGCTCAACCCGTTCTCGGAACTCTTCCAGCACAGGCGGTAACCCCTGCGAGCCTGCCCGGTGCCCTGGGATACTTCCGCGTGAGATCCTCTAGCGAAGGGAGAAAGATGAGCTGGTCGGGCCGGTCTGCCGCCATTGCGGTGCTGCTCGGTATCGCGTTCCTCGCGGCCGGCTGCGGGGAAACGGTCATCGACGACGCCAAGACGGAGGCGGCGATCGAAGCAAACCTGCAGAAGTCGGTGGGTCAGAAGGTCTCCTCCGTCGACTGCCCATCGGGGGTCGAGGTAAAGGCGGGAAAGACCTTCGATTGCACGGTGAGCCTGGCCGGCGGGGAACAGGAGACGGCGACGCTGAAGATCATCAACTCCGACGCCGATGTCGAAGTCACCAACCTCGAGTCCGATAAGTAGAGTGGCTCGGATGAGCCAGACGACGACGGCCAATGCGCCGACCACCCACGCCAAGCTCCTCGATTGGGTCAGCCAGATTGCCGACCTGACCAAGCCGGACACCATCCACTGGTGCGACGGCTCGGCCGAGGAGTACGACACACTCGCCCAGACGCTGATCGAGGCTGGCACCTTCGAGCGCCTCTCCGACGCCAAGCGGCCCAACTCCTACCTCGCCCTCTCCGACCCTGGTGACGTCGCCCGGGTCGAGGATCGCACCTTCATCTGCTCGCAGGACGCGGGGGACGCCGGCCCGACTAATAACTGGTGCGACCCGGCCGAGATGCGCGGGACGCTCAACAACCTCTTCGCCGGCTGCATGAAGGGCCGCACGATGTACGTCGTCCCCTTCTCGATGGGGCCGCTCGGGTCGCCGATCGCCCATATCGGCGTTCAGCTCACCGATTCGGCCTACGTCGCGACCTCGATGCGGATCATGACCCGGATGGGCAAGGGCGCGCTCGACGTGCTCGGCGCGGACGGCGAGTTCGTCCCTTGCGTGCACTCGGTCGGGATGCCGCTGGCTGAGGGCCAGGAAGACGTTCCCTGGCCCTGCAACGCCGACAACAAGTACATCGTCCACTACCCCGAGACGCGCGAGATCTGGTCGTTCGGCTCGGGCTACGGGGGCAATGCGCTGCTCGGCAAGAAGTGCTTTGCACTGCGGATCGCCTCGGCGATGGCGCGTGACGAGGGCTGGATGGCCGAGCACATGCTGATCCTCAAGCTGACCTCGCCCGAGGGCAAGGTCAAGTACGTGACCGGCGCCTTCCCCTCGGCTTCGGGCAAGACCAACCTGGCGATGCTGATTCCCACCCTCGAGGGCTGGACCGCGGAGACGATCGGCGACGACATCGCCTGGATGAAGTTCGGTGAGGACGGCCGTCTCTACGCAGTCAATCCCGAGGCGGGCTTCTTCGGCGTCGCGCCGAACACCAGCCACAAGACGAACCCGAACGCGATGGGGACGATCGAGCGCAACTCGATCTTCACCAACTGCGCGAAGACCGATGACGGGGACATCTGGTGGGAGGGGATGACCGGCGAGCCGCCCGCGCACGCGATCGATTGGCACGGCAACGAGTGGACGCCGGATTCCGAGAGCCCTGCGGCTCATCCGAACTCTCGCTTCACTACGCCGGCGTCGCAATGCCCCTGCATCGCTCCCGAGTGGGAGGATCCGGCCGGAGTGCCGATCGACGCCTTCCTCTTCGGCGGCCGCCGCGCGACGGCCGTGCCACTCGTGGCCGAGGCGTTCGATTGGGAGCACGGCACTTTCCTCGGCGCGACGATGTCGGTCGAGACGACCGCCGCCGCCGCGGGCGAGGTGGGGAAGCTGCGCTTTGACCCGATGGCGATGCTGCCCTTCTGCGGCTACAACATGGCCGACTACTTCGTCCACTGGCTGAAGCTCGGCGAGCGCGAGGGAGCGGTGCTGCCGAAGATCTTCCTCGTCAACTGGTTCCGCAAAGACGAGGACGGCAAGTTCATCTGGCCGGGATTCGGCGAGAACAGCCGCGTGCTCGAGTGGGTCTTCCGCCGCTGCGAGGGTGAAGGTCAGGCCGTGCAGTCCTCGATCGGCCTGCTCCCCGCCGAGGGTGAGATCGACACCGACGGCCTCGATATCTCCGACGAGGCGATGCGCGAGCTGCTCTCCGTGGACTCTGAGCTCTTCAAGCAGCAGCTCCCCCAGGTAAAGGAGCACCTGGCCCGCTTCGGCGACAAGCTCCCCCCCCAGATCTCAGCCCAGCTGGACGCTCTCGAAGCTCGTTTGGGCTGACCGGTAGTAGCGCTCCTTGCGCGGGTGGCGCGAGGTAGGGGTGGGTTCGGACGGTGAGTCCGCTAACCCACCCCTACCTCGTGACAGGACCCGCGCGCCGACGCCTTACATCCCGTAAGACTCAGCCAACTCCGGGTCCTTCGCGGCCAGCATCTCGGCCAGCTCGACCATCACCTTGCACTGCTTCCAGGTGGCGTCGTCCTGCATCTTGCCGTCGATCATGTGGACTCCGCGCCCGTCGGGAATGGCCTCGAGCACTTTCTTGGCGAACTTGACCTCGTCGGGGGGCGGGCTGAAGACCTTCTTGGCAATGTCGATCTGGACTGGATGGAGGGACCAAGCGCCCACGCAGCCCATCAGAAAGGCAGCGCGGAACTGGGTCTCGCAGCCGGCAGTGTCCTTGATGTCGCCGAAGGGGCCGTAGAAGGGCAGGATCCCGGTCGAGGCACAAGCGTCGACCATGCGGGCGATCGAGTAGTGCCAGAGGTCCTGCTGGGCGCTGACCCGGTTGGCCTCGGGGCTCTCCGGGTCCGCCGGGTCCTCCATCACCCGATAGCCGGGGTGGCCGCCGCCGACTCGCGTCGTCTTCATCCGTCGCGAAGCGGCGAGGTCGGCGGGGCCGAAGCTCATCCCCTGCATGCGCGGGCTGGCGGCGGCGATCTCCTCGAGGTTGACGACGCCCTGGGCCGTCTCGAGGATCGCGTGGATCAGGATCGGTCGATCGAGGCCCGCCTTCGCCTCGAGCTGCGCGAGCAGGCGGTCGACGTAGTGGATGTCCCAGGCGCCCTCGACCTTGGGCACCATCACTACCTCGAGCTTGTCGCCGATCTCGGTGACCAGCGTGGTCAGGTCGTCGAGCACCCAGGGACTCTCCAGCGAGTTGACCCGGGTCCAGAGCGCGGTCTGACCGAAGTCCGACTCGGTCGCCGCTTTGATCAGGCCGGCGCGGGCCGCCTCCTTGCGGTCGACCGGGATCGCGTCCTCCAAGTTGCCCAGCAGGATGTCGGTCTTCTCGGCGATGCCGGCGGCCTTTTCGACCATCTTCTCGTTGGAGAAGTCGAGAAAGTGGATCATCCGCGACGGCTTCACGGGGATCTCGGCCAGCGGCTCGGGGGCACCGATCGCCAGCGGGTGGAAGAAGTCTCTGGGGTTTCTCAAGCTGCTCCTCTGGTCGTTTCGCTCGGTCGCGAAATCTAGTCGACGCTCGGCGACGGCAGCTAGATCGAGTCGAGTGTCACCCGGAGGCCGTGCTCGAGGTCGGTCTCGGCGCGCCAGCCCAGCTCGCGCTCGGCGCGGCTCGGGTCGATCGATATCCGCTGCACCTCTCCGGTACGTGGAGAGGCGAGCTCGGGTTCGAAGCGATCGCTGCCCTCCAGCTCCCTGAGGCGACTCACCAGCTCGAGGACGTCGGTCTCGCGGCCGGTGCCGACGTTGATCGCTCCGGTCGCGGCGCTCTCGGCAGCGGCGATCAGAGCGGCGACGACGTCGCCGACGTAGATGTAGTCGCGCGTCTGCCTGCCGTCGCCGTACACCGTCGGCTGCCCGCCGTCCAGCAGCCGTCCGCAAAAGATCGCAATCACGCCAGCCTCGCCGAGGGGATCCTGCCGCGGCCCGTAGACGTTGCCGAGTCGCAGGCTGACCGAAGAGAGACCGTAGAGCCTCTCGTAGAGAGCAAGGTAGCCCTCACCGGCGAACTTGCTTTGGCCATAGGGCGCGAGGGGCGCGATCAGGGCATCCTCGCCGAGTGGCAGCTCCTGGCCATCGCCCTCGCCGTAGATCGCCCCCCCGGTAGAGGCGAACACGACTCGCCGCACGCCAGCCGCTCGTGCCGCGTCGAGCACGTTCGCGGTGCCGCCGACGTTGATCGAAGCATCGAAGGCGGGGTCGGCAACCGACCTGCGGACGTCGATCTGGGCCGCCAGGTGGAAGACGACGTCCGGTTCGACCTCACGGGTCAGCTCGGCCAGGGCGGCCGTGTCGCGAATGTCCGCCTCGACCAGCTTCGCTCCCGCGCCGAGCGCCGCATCGAGGTTCTGCCGCCGCCCGGTCGAGAGGTCGTCGACGACCGTCACGGCGTCGCCGCGGGCCAGCAGCGCATCGACGAGATTGGAGCCGATGAAGCCGGCGCCGCCCGTGACCAAACATTTCATGCGGCGATCCTAGACCTCGGGACCTGGGCCAGGCTTGCTGGGGGTCCAGGACCTGGACGTTTGGGTAATGCAAATGGATGACCCTGCCGATACGTGCAGAGAAAATCGTGCGTTAGCTCTGGTACGTAACCTTCTGTATTCATCCACCTTTTTGCGCTTTGGGGGCGCTGCGAAAAGCGTTGATTCGAACGTTTTCGGCTCTGCATATGGCAACTCGGCGATCGGTGATCCATGGGCGGTCCATCTTGGTGGACGGGCAGAAGCTGCACGTGCGCGGCGTCACCTACGGCACCTTTCGTCCGTTCGAGGGCCTCCCGTTCCCGCCGCGGGATCGCGTACGCGGCGACTTCGAGGCAATGGCGGGAGCCGGCGTGAACGCTGTGCGCACCTACGTGCCGCCGCCGCTCTGGTTGCTCGATCTGGCACAAGAGCACGGATTACAGGTGATGGCGGGACTCGCCTGGGAGCAGCACGTCGCCTTTCTCGACGACCCGGAGCTGGCCAGGAGAATCGCCGTCAAGCTCGGCCAGCAGGTGCGGGAGTGCGAGGCTCATCCGGCCCTCCTCTGCTATGCGCTTGGCAACGAGATCCCCGCTCCGATCGTGCGCTGGCACGGCAAGGACAAGGTCGAGAAGTTCCTCGAGCGCCTCCACTGGGAGGCGAAGACAGGCGATCCGCAGGGCCTCTTCACCTATGTCAACTACCCCTCGACCGAGTACCTCGAGCTGCCCTTCCTCGACCTTTCGGCTTTCAACGTCTTCCTCGAGGACGAGGCGACCTTCGAGACCTACCTGGCCCGTCTGCAGAATCTCTCGGGGGACCGGCCGTTATTGATCAGCGAGGTCGGCATCGACAGCCGTCGCAACGGAGCCGAGACGCAGGCCCGGACCCTCCGCTGGCAGGTGCGGCACAGCTTCGCCACCGGCGCGGCCGGCGTCTTCGTCTTCTCCTGGACCGACGAGTGGCACCGGGGCGGCCACGACGTGCTCGACTGGGACTTCGGCTTGGTCGATCGGCAGCGGCGGCCAAAGCCCTCGCTTGCCGCGATTCGAGGCGCCTTTGCGGCCGCTCCGTTCTCCCCGGCGGGACCCTGGCCCCGCGTCTCGGTGGTCGTCTGCACCCATAACGGCGCCCAGACGCTGCCGGAGTGCCTCGATGGCGTTCGCGGCCTCGACTATCCGGACTTCGAGACGATCGTCGTCGACGACGGCTCGACCGATGCCTCGGCGGAGATCGCCCGCGCCAGCGGAGCGACGTTGGTCGAGATCGATCACCGCGGCCTCAGCGCCGCACGCAATGCCGGGGTGGAAAGGGCAAGTGGCGAGATAGTGGCCTTCCTCGACGACGATGCCTTTCCCGACCCGGACTGGCTCTACTACGTCGCCGTGCCACTGCGCGCCAACGGGCATGGTGGGATCGGCGGGCCCAACATCCCGCCCGACGACGAAAGCCGGGTTGCCGACTGCGTGGCGTTGGCGCCAGGGGGGCCGATCCACGTCCTGATCTCCGACCGCGAGGCGGAGCACGTTCCGGGTTGCAACATGGCCTTCCGCAAATCGGCGCTGGAAGAGGTCGGTGGCTTCGACGAGCGTTTCCGCGTGGCGGGCGACGACGTCGACGTCTGCTGGCGTCTTCAGGAGTCGGGACGAACGCTTGGGTTCAGCGCCGGCGCGGTCGTCATGCACCGCCGACGCGACTCCGTCCCGCGCTATCTCAAGCAGCAGTACGGCTACGGCAAGGCGGAGGCTCTGCTCGAGCGCAAGTGGCCGAGCCGCTACAACCGGGCCGGCTCATCGCGCTGGTCGGGCCGGATCTACGAGCAGCCGGCGACCGGCCCGTTCCGGCGGCGGGCGATGGTCCGCTATGGCACCTGGGGAAGCGGTCTTTTCCAATCGATCTACGAGCCCGCACCGGGCATGTTGTCGAGTCTTCTGCTCGCTCCGGAGTTCCTCTTGCTGATCGCCGTCCTTGGTGGGCTCTCGGCACTCGGCCTCCTCTGGACGCCCCTGCTTCTTGCCCTGCCGGTCTTCGCTGCTGGGATGGCGGCATTGCTATGGCGGGCTGTCGTCAGCGGCTGGCGGGCAAACCCCCATCTCCCTGGTCGCTCTTGGTCGGAGTCCCTCCTGCGACGCTCGTTGACGGCGATGCTCTTCCTGCTCCAGCCGGTCGCTCGCCTGGCTGGACGACTCCGCAACGGCCTCTCGCCGTGGCGTCGTCGGCTGCGTCCGGGCGCGAGCTCGCCGCACCCACGGGTGATGAAAGTCTGGAGTGAGACGTGGCGCGATCCGTCGGCTTGGATCCAATCGCTCCAGAATGCGCTGGCGAGCAGCGGCGGCTACGTTCGCAGTGGCGGCCCGTTTGACCGCTGGGACCTCGATCTCCGTGCGGCTCCGCTCGGCGGAGTGAAGATCCGGATCGCGGTCGAGGAGCATGGCGAGGGCAGACAGCTGCTGCGAGCCAAGATCTGGCCGCGGGTTTCCCTCGGTGGAGCGATCGTGGCAACCCTGCTGTCGCTGCTGACCGCCGACGCATGGTGGGGGGGCGAGACCGAGTTTGCGGTGGTTCTGACCGCTGCGGTCGTGACGATGACCGCCCTCGGCATCGAGGGAACGGCGACCGCGATGAGCCTGGCGCTGCGCGAGGTATCCAGGCTCGAGGTAAAGCGCCCGGAGTCGGATCGAGAAGAGCTCGCGTTCGAGGCGGAGGACAGGTTGGTTCAGGCCAACGGCACCAAAACGGTCGCGATTCGGAGCTCGCCGGCAAGCGATGAGGAGCTCGAATCGACAGATCGATCGGCTCTCGTCCCCGAATCCGATTGGGTGCGGCCATGAACCTGGTTCCAGCGCGGCTGCGGCGCGGAAAGCCTTCTGCCGAGGGTGTGGAGGAGAAGGTCGGCGCCTGGGCCCTATGGAAGGCGCTGCCCCGTACGAAGCCCTACCTGAGGCCGTACCGAAAATCGCTCCTCGCCGTCCTGGCCCTCACCGTCCTCGCCGCGGTGTTCGGCCTGGCGGAGCCATGGCCGTTGGCGATCATTCTCAGCGACGTTCTTCAGCAGCAGAAGACGAGCGGCTTCGTCGAGCTCGTTTTCGGGTCCGAACCGACGGTGTGGGTGATCCTGGTGACGATGGTCCTGGCGCGGTTCCTGATCACCGCCGTGGGCAACGGCTTCACGGTGTTGAACCATTACCTCGGCTCGAAGATGGAGCAGAACATGGTGTTGGACCTGCGCAGCGACCTGTTCGCCCATGTGCAGCGCCTCTCTCTCACCTTCCACGACGAGCGTCAGACCGGGGCGCTGATGAGCCAGATCAACACCCAGGCGTCGGCCGTCGGCAACATCGTCATGGTCGTTCCCCCGATCGTCGAATCGATCTTGACGCTGGTCGGGATGTTGATCATCGCCACCCTGATCGACTGGCAGCTGGCCTTGCTCTCCCTGATCGTGATTCCCCTCCTCTACTGGTCGTTTGGTCTCTACGGGCGGCGCATCGTGCCGCGCCTGCAGAGGGTGCAGTCGCTGGAGTGGCGCTCGCTTTCGATCGTCCACGAGGCAATGGCGATGTTGCGGGTGATCGTGACCTTCGGTCGCGAGGACCACGAGCACCGCCGTTTCCGCGAACAGGGTCAGACGGCGGTCGACGAGCGCGTCAAATTGACCGTGAGTCAGAGCCTCTACAGCCTGGGAGTTCAGACGACCACTGCGGCTGGGACCAGCCTGGTGCTCGGGGTCGGGGCCTGGCATGTGCTCCAGGGCACGATCTCACTCGGCGAGCTGATCGTGATGATGACCTACATCGGTTCGGTGTACCAGCCGCTGGAACAGCTCAGCATGACCGTCGGCACGGTTCACGACCAGCTCGTCCAGTTCAACGCCTCGCTCGACCTTCTCGACACCGAGCCCGAGGTCACCGAGAAGCCCGACGCGGTGGAGCTCGGGCGCGCCCGCGGTCGCGTCACGGCGCAGGGGGTCAACTTCACCTACAAAGGCCGCAAGGCGACGCTCTCCGACATCTCTTTCCATGCCCGGCCCGGCGAACGAGTCGCCATCGTCGGCCACACCGGTGCCGGCAAGAGCACCCTGATGAGCCTTCTGATCCGCTTCTACGATCCCCAGGCCGGCCGAATCGAAATGGACGGAGTCGACCTCCGCGACCTGACGCTGAAGTCCCTGCGGGACCAGATCGGCGTCGTGCTGCAGGAGCCGCTGCTCTTCTCGGGCACGATCGAGGACAACATCCGCTACGGCAAGCTGGAGGCCACGAAGGAGGCGGTGATCGAAGCCGCGCAGGCCGCGAACGCGGACGATTTCATCAGCGGGCTGCCGAATGGGTACGGGACGTCGATCGGCGAGCGCGGCGCCCAGCTCTCCGGAGGGGAGAGGCAGCGCATCTGCGTGGCCCGCGCCTTCCTCAAGGACGCCCCGATCCTGATCCTCGACGAGCCGACCTCCTCGATCGACTCGAAGACCGAGCGCGTGATCCTCGACGCGCTCGACGATCTGATGGAGGGGCGGACCTCGTTCATGATCGCCCACCGCCTCTCGACCGTCCGCCACGTCGACCAGATACTGGTCATGAACGAGGGGACGATCGTCGAGCGAGGCACCCACGACGATCTGGTCCAGGGGGGCGGCATCTACAGCCAGCTCTACGAGGCCCAGACGCGGGAGCGCAAGAAAAGGCAACCCGCCCCGCAAGCCGTGTCATGACGCCCGGTCAAGAGCCTCGGCCCAAGATCGTCGTTCTCGGGATGATGACGAAGATGCCGGTGGCCGGCGTCGTCTGGCAGAACCTCCATTACCTCCTCGGTTTCGAGCGACTTGGCTACGACGCCTACTACGTCGAGGCGCATGGGCGAACCCCGTCGATGCTGATGGCACCGGCCGACGAGGACGTGTCGGGTCGTGCCGCCGCCTTCATCGCGACGATCATGCGCCGCTTCGGACTCAGCGATCGCTGGGCGTTCCGCGCCCTCCATGCGGACGGCCGCTGCTTTGGGATGACCGAGGCGCGCCTGACGCGGTTGCTGGGCTCGGCGGAGTTGATCGTCAACCTTCACGGCGGCACCCAGCCGCTGCCGGAGCTCAGGGCGACCGATCGGCTCGTCTACGTGGAGACGGATCCCGTCCAGCTGCAGCTTGAGCTTGCCGACGGATACCGAGCTTCCTACGAGTTCTTGGAGGCTCACTCGGCGTTTTTCACGTTTGCCGAGAGCTATGGCTCCGACGAGTGCCTGCTGCCCGTCTCCGACCGCTTCCAGTTCCACGCGACGAGGCAGCCGGTTCTTGCCGACCTCTGGGAGACGGACAGGTCGCCCGCTCACGATCGTTTCACGACGATCGGCAACTGGAGCCAGCCCTGGCGTGACGTATCGATGGATGGCTCGGTCTACACCTGGAGCAAGGACCACGAGTTCAAGAAGGTGCTCGACCTGCCGGCGCGCATCGGAGATCGCTTTGAGCTGGCGTTGAGCTCCTATGAGGACGCCGACCAGGAGCTGCTGGAGGCGAACGGGTGGCGCGTCACCCCGGCGATGGGCTTCTCCACCGACCTGGTCGCCTACCGCGACTACATTGCGAAATCGGCTGGGGAGTTCACCGTTGCCAAGGACCAGAACGTCCGCCTCAAAACCGGCTGGTTCAGCGATCGCAGCGCGACCTACCTGGCGACGGGACGGCCGGTGATAACGCAGGACACCGGCTTCGAGCGGGCGCTCCCGACCGGCGACGGCTTGTTCGCCTTCTCGACCGGCGAGGAGGCGGTCGAGGCGGTCGAGCGGATCGACCGCGACCCCGAGCACCACCGGCGCGCGGCACGCGAGCTGGCGGTCGAGCACTTCGCCCCCGAGGTCGTGCTCGGCCAGATGCTCACCCACATGGGTATGCGGGTGCCGGGCCGCCCCGGCGAGGCGCCACGCGGCCCGTTTCCCTACGGGATGGTCCTGACGCCGGTCTCTCGCCGGCCCGTCCGGCTGCCGGAGAAGACGATCGAGGCCATCCGGGCGACCCCACCAGTCGCCGTGACCAAGGAGACGGCGCAACCGGCCGCGAGCATCGTGGTCGTCTCCTACGACAGCGTCCTTTGCACCCGCATGTGCGTCGAGACGGTGCTGGCGAACACGAACGGTCTGCCGTTCGAGCTGATCGTCGTCGACAACGCCTCCTCGGACGGGAGCCGCGACTACCTAGCCGAGCTGGCGGCGCGCGACGTCAGGGTGAGCCTGCTGGCCAATGAGGAGAACGTGGGCTTTCCGGCCGCCTGCAACCATGGGCTCGCCGCTGCATCGGGCGATTGTCTCGTCTTGCTCAACAGCGACACCATGGTCCCCCCGGGCTGGCTCTCGCGGCTTCGCTCCTACCTGGAGGCCGATCGGAAGAGCCTGGTGGGGCCGGTCACCAATCGCATCGGCAACGAGGCCGAGGTGGCCACGGAATACGACACCTATGGCGACTTTCTGCGGGAGGCTGGTTCGCGTGCGACCGGGCGGCGCGGGGAGACCTTCGAGATATCGACCTTGACCATGTTCTGTCTTGCGATGCGGCGCGACGCGTGGGAGGCAATCGGGCCGCTCGACGAGTCGTTCGGGGTGGGGACGCTCGAGGACGACGACTACTCCAAGCGCGCGCGAGAGGCGGGCTTTCGGCTTCTCTGCGCTGAGGACGTGCTCGTGCACCACTTTGGCGAGGCCTCTTTCGGCAAGCTCTTCGGCAACGGCGAGTACGGCCGCCTCCTCGTCGACAACCGCCGGCGATTCGAGGACAAATGGGGCGAGGCATGGCGCCCGTACGGTCGCCGCGAGAGTCCGGAGTACACCGGGGTCCTACGGAACGTACGCGAGGCCCTTCGCGAGGCATTGCCTTCGGGGTCGACCGTGCTCGTCGTCAGCAAGGGGGACGACCGGCTGCTGGAAGTCGACGATCTGCGGGCATGGCATTTCCCTCGTCTGCCCGACGGAACCTGGACGGGCCATCACCCGGCCGACAGCGCCGAGGTTCTCGCCGGGCTGGAAGAGCTGCACGCGCAGGGGGCGGAGTACATCGCCTTCCCGGGGCCGATGCTCTGGTGGCTGGATTTCTACGAGGAGCTGGCGGGCCACCTGGAGGGCAACGCCGTGGTCGACGACGAAACGTGCGCGATCTACGCGCTGGCGCCAAGGTTGCGGCGGCCATGACCTGGGAGCGGTGGTACCGAGACCAGGTGGACCGCATCCGGGCGCAGGTTCGGGCGACGGTTCCCGAGCGCAGTTGCGTCTTGGTGATCACCCGCGGCGACGAGGCGCTGCTGCGGCTGGAGCGGCGGCGGGGCGAGCATTTCCCGCAGACGCAGACGGGGCTCTACGCCGGTCATTACCCGGCCGACGGGGACGAGGCGGTGGCGCACCTCGAGGAGCTCCGAGCGGCCGGGGCCGAATACCTCGTCATCCCCGCGGAGGCACGCTGGTGGCTTGAGCATTATCCGCAGTTGCAGGTGGTTCTGGACAACGATGGCGAGCTGCTGCCCAGCGACTCGCAGACGGCGCTGATCTACGCGCTGACCCGCAAAGAGGTTGCCTCGGGAGGGCACCCTGCCGAGCTCGAACCCGCCCGCATCGCCCCGCCGGTCAGCTCGCTGCTGCGGGCGCTGCTGCCGGACCGGGCGGGTGTCGTTTTGATCGGCCTCAGCGCCGAGGCGATCGAGATAGACGACCGCCCGTGCTGGCGGCTGCCGGCGGAGCCGGTCGGACCGGTGATCGAGCAGGCGCAAGCGGCGTGTGCGGCGGGGGCCCGGTTCGTAGTCCTGCTGCACCCGGACAAGCCAAGCGAGGCGCTGGACGGCCGCTACCGGCCGGAGTTCGCCGAGTCCATGATTCCGATCTGCCGGCAGCGGCTGGCGGACGTCTTCGAGGTGGCACATGACTGAGCACCGAGTGCTGCAGATCTGCCACAACCACCCGAGGGTGCGGCCGGGCGGCGCCGAGGTCTACGCGCACGAGCTGCATCGCCACCTCCGCGACCACGGCGATTGGGAGCCCACCTTCCTGGCCCGCAGCGGCCCGCCGCAATCGCCCGGCGGGGCTCCTCACGAAGGAACTCCGATCAGCCCATTGGAGGGCACGGACGACGAGTACCTGCTGTATCCCGAGGGCTACGACTTCGATTGGATGTTCGGGACGATGCGGCAGGACAAGCGGCTCTACACGGAGGAGCTGCGCCGCTTCCTGCTCACCCTTCGGCCCGACGTCGTGCACTTTCAGCACACGCTGTTCATCGGCTATGACGCTATTCGCGAGACCCGGCGCACGCTGCCGGACGTGCCGATCGTCTACACCCTTCACGAGTTCCTCCCGATTTGCCACAACAAGGGTCAGATGGTGCGGACGACGGACCGCTCATTGTGCACAGAAGCATCGCCACGTCGCTGCGGCGAGTGCTTTCCCGACATAGCCCCTGACGAGTTTCTCCTGCGCAAGCGCTTCGTCCAGGCGAACCTGGACCTGGTCGATCTATTCGTCGCCCCCAGCGCGACCTTGCTCGAGCGTTTCGTCGAGTGGGGGATCCCCCGCGATCGCATCCTGTTGGAGGACTACGGCCGGGTGCGGGCGCCGGTAGCCGGGGACAGCGCTCGTCCCGCGCCTCACGACACCTTGGGCGTCTTCGGCCAGCTCAATCCGTACAAGGGAATCGACGTCTTGCTGCGGGCGATCCGGGCGCTGGCCGAGCGGGCGCCGCGCCTCAGGGTTCATGGAGCCAACCTGGACCTCCAGGAGCACTCCTTCCGCGACGAGGTAACCAGCCTGCTCGAGGACACCGAGGACAAGGTCAGCAACCTAGGTCCCTATCCACCCGAGCGGGCAGGAGAGATGATGGCCGCGGTCGATTGGGTGGTCGTGCCGTCGATCTGGTGGGAGAACTCGCCGCTGGTGATCCAGGAGGCGTTCGCCCAGCGGCGACCGGTCATCTGCAGCGATATCGGCGGAATGGCAGAGAAGGTGACGGATGGCGTCAACGGCCTCCTCTTCAGGGTCGGCGACGTGGAAAGCCTCGCGGCGACGATTCGACGGGCGGTCGCGACGGAGGGTCTCTGGGAGCGGCTGCGCGACGGCATACCCGCGGTTCACTCGATGTCCGAGCACGCCGCCGTGCTCACCGAGGCCTACGAGAGGCTGATCGCGCAGCGCACCGCGGCGGCGATCGCATGAGCGGCAGGGGCAAATCGGATCTCGCCGAGGTCCCAGCCCTACGGCTTCGCTCCCTGCGCAGGGCCGCCTGGATCTCCGACGAGGTGCTGCTGCTCGCCCTCTCCCCACGGCTTGGCGTAAGCGGAGCCGACAGCTCGCGGGAGAGGCCGGTGCGGAGGCCCCGGCAGGTCGAGGCGAAGGTCTTCGCCGCCCCGTCGGGAAGCATCGTCGCCGCATCGCCGGCCGGAGCGCTCGATCGGGCCCAGAGGTTGAGATTGGTCGACGCCGGCAGAACCGAGGTCCTGGCGGTCGAGGCGAAAGAGATCACGCATGCCTTGACCGACCTGAGGACGTTCCTGCGCGAGGGACCCGCGGTGTGGGATGCGGCGACGCGAACGGCTCTACTCGACTTTCTCGCCTCGCTGGGAAGCGAGCACGGGCTCTCCGCTTCGTTGAGCGATGGCTTGTGTCAGGTACGGGAGGCGCTGCGCGAGCGCCCGCCGGTGACGGTCGAAGATCGGCGGATCGGCCGCGGGATTACGGTGGAGCGACTGCACCGCATCGACGCGCGCAGCTTCTACGTCCGCGGTCGCGCCTGGGACGATGTGGCGCCGATTGCGAAGCTGACCGCGACATCGCCCGAGGGTGAGCGGGTCGAGCTGCTCGACCGCGTCTTTCGCCACCCCTCGCTCGAGGCCGGCTTCGTCGGGCTTTTCCAGATCGCCTCTCCGACCCGAGCCGTCGACGGGTGGGTGATGGAAACCGCGAGCGATCCAGGACGTGCGGTCGAGGCAATGGCTTCGCTGGCACCGGACCCCTTGAGCACGATCTTCGCCGATGCGGACTTGGAGTTCGACGGCGTCGAGACCTTGCGCGAGCGGCATCTCCGTCCCGCGATCTCCCGCCTTGCCGAATTGCGGCGTGCCGGCACCGACATCGTCGAACTCGAAAGCTATGGCCGGGCTCAAGCTTCTCCAGCGATGTCGCTTGTCGTGCCTCTACAGCGTCGCATCGATCTGATCGAGCACCAGCTCGCCCAGTTCGCCGCCGATCCGGAGTTCGGAGAATGCGAGCTGCTCTACGTGCTCGACGAGCCGGGGCAGGGCGAGACCCTCAAAGAGGTGGCCGGCGAGCTGTTCAGGCTCTACGGCCTCCCTTTCCGGATCGCGGCTCTGACCGAAGCCGCCGGGATGCCGATTGCCTGCAATCTCGCCGCTCACCTGGCTCGCGCCGGCCGGCTGGTGCTCCTCGACGGCGACGTGTTGCCAGACCGCCCCGGATGGATCGGCGCGATGGCCGCGGCCCTGGACGCGAGCCCGGAGATCGGAGCTGTGACTCCCAAGCTGCTCTTCGCCGATGAGGCGATCGACCAAGCCGGTCTGGAGTACTCCACGGCCGAGGAGAGCGCGGGGCTCTCGATCCGCCACCGCTTGCGGGGAATGCATCGCGGCGTCCCCGCTGCCGCGGAGGGGGCGACGGTTGCCGCGGCCGGCGTGGCGTGCCTGATGATCGACGCCGACGACTTTCAAGCGGCGGGCGGCCTCCGATCGGAGTACGGCCTGGGCGCGTACGAGGGCTCGGATCTGTCGCGACGACTCGCCGAGCTCGGACGAGAGGTGCGATACGTGCCGGAGGCCGAGCTCTACCGTCTCAAGGGACTGGGCGCGGCCCCCGAGGCGTTTGGCGAGCGATATGCCCGCTGGCTTCACTTCCGCACGTGGGGCGGGCATCCCGGCGCGGGAGCGGGACCGTGAAGGGCGGCCGTGTCGCCATTGCGGCCGGGCTCGCGCAGTGGCCCCGCGCCGGCGGCCACACCTGGTTTGGACTGCAGTACCTGCTCGGATTCCGCAAGCTCGGTTGGGACGTGATGCTCATCGACCGCCTCGACGCCGAGATGTGCCGCAGCCGCTCCGGCGCTCCGTGCGCACCCGAGAATTCCGCCAACCTGGCCTATCTGGCGGACGTGATGGAGCGATTCGGCATGGCGGAAAGCTGGACGGTCCTCCTCCCCGACGACGACTCCGCCGGCTTGCCGCGGGCCGAGGTCAAGCGCAGGTTGGCGTCCTCCGACCTGCTGCTCAACGTCATGGGGTACCTGGATGATGAGGACCTGCTGGCGGTTTCGCCCCTGCGCGTGTTTCTCGACGTCGATCCTGGTTTCGCGCAGATGTGGCACGAGCTCCTGCTCGCCGACCTCTTCGCCGGTCACGATCGCTTCGTATCGGTCGGGCTCAATGTCGGCAGTGCGGATTGCCGGGTCCCCGATTGTGGATTGCGCTGGATCCCGACCCCTCCCCCGGTGGACCTGGACCACTGGCCGGTGGCGGAGCAGGGCACGGCCTTCACCAGCGTGGCCAGCTGGCGCGGGCCCTATGACCCGGTCGAATACGAAGGTCATACCTATGGCCTGCGAGCGCACGAGTTTCGCCGCTTCGTCGCTCTCCCCAGACGCACCTCGGCCGAGCTCAGGATCGCGATGTCGATCGATGCCTCCGACGTCCTCGATCTGCAGCGGCTGTCGGCGGCCGGGTGGACCCTTCTCGATCCCGCCCTGGTCGCAGCCGACCCGGTTGCCTACAATCGCTTCATCCAGGGCTCGGGTGCGGAGTTCACGGTGGCCAAAGGCATGTACGTCGACACCCGCAGCGGCTGGTTCAGCGATCGCAGCGCCTGCTATCTCGCCAGCGGAAAGCCGGTCATCGCTCAGCAGACGGGCTTCGGCTCTCACCTTCCCACCGGGGAGGGGCTGATTCCGTTCACGACCCTCGAGGAGGCCGTCGGCGGGGTCGAGGAAGCGAGAGCCGATCCTGGTCGCCACAGCCGGGCAGCCCGGGAGATCGCCGAGGAGCACCTCGATTCGACCCGTGTCCTGGAGCGTCTGGTCGACCAGCTCGGCAGGGAGCGCGTCGGTGTCTGAGCCGGCGATACGGCGCCTCAACTGGGGCTGTGGAACCGAGCCCCCGGACGGATGGATCAACTGCGACATAAAGGAGGCGGCGGGGATCGACATCAGCTGCGACATCCGCGACGGCCTGCCGCTGGAGACGTCCAGCCTCGACTACGCCGTCAGCATTCACGCATTCCCCGAGCTTCCCTATCCCGATGTGGAGCCGGCGCTGACCGAGTTGCACAGGGTGTTGAAGCCGGGCGGGGTTCTGCGCCTCGGGCTGCCGGACCTTGAGAGGGCGATGCACGCTTACCAGGAAGGCAACGCCGACTATTTCCTGGTCCCCGACGACGACGTTCGCAGCTTGGGCGGGAAGCTGATAGTTCAGATGACCTGGTACGGATATTCGAAGTCCATGTACACGTTCGACTTCGCCGAGGAGCTGCTCTACCGGTCCGGCTTCCGTCGCGCAGTGCGTTGCGGATACCAGGAGACCGTGAGCGATCGGCCGGGGATCACGGCGCTCGACAACCGGCAGCGCGAGAGCTTCTTCGTCGACGCCTTCAAGTAAGGGGCTGCACCGGTGACGACGATCCTGGTCAGCGGTGCCGTCGCCAACAAGCCGCTGAGCGGGGGGGAGGCGTGGGTGAGGATGAGCTGGGTGCGTGGCCTGCGACGGCTCGGATACGACGTCTGCTTCGTCGAGCAGATCGACAGCTCCAGATGCGTGGATGCGCAGGGGCGCGCGGCGCCGTTCGAGCGTTCGATCAATCGCAGCACGTTCGAATCGGTGGTGGGGTCGCTGGCGCCCGGCTGCCCGGCCGCCCTCCTCTGCGATGGAGGCCGAACCACGATCGGGCTGGGCTTCGACGAGGTCCTTGAGCGAGCTGAGGATGCCGAACTGCTCGTCAACATCAGCGGCCACCTCGAGATCGAGGCGATCAAGGCGGCGCCGAGGCGACGTGCTTTCGTCGACGTCGACCCCGGCTTCACCCAGATCTGGGCAGCTGGCCGCGGCGGAGCCCGGCTCGATGGTCACGACGCCTATTTCACCGTCGGCGAGAACATCGGCACGGCGGGGTGCCCGATCCCCACCGGCGGGCTCGATTGGCTGCCGTTGCCGCCGCCGGTGACGCTCGACGACTGGCCGGCGATGCCCGTCGCTCGCGACGAGCGGTTCACCACTGTCGCCACCTGGCGCAGCCCACTTGGCACCCTTTCCCACGGCGAGATCGAATTTCAAGGGAAGCATCACCAGTGGCGCCGCATGGTCGAGCTGCCGCGGCGGTCCACGCAGAACTTCGAGATCGCGCTCCAGATCGATCCGGGCGATTCGGATGACCGCACCGCGCTGGAGGCAAACGGCTGGCGCATTGTCGATCCGCGCTCGGCGGCTGGCGATCCGCTTGCCTTTCGTTCCTACGTTCAGGGCTCGGCTGCCGAGTTCTCCGTGGCTCATCCGGTCTATGTGGACACCGCCAGCGGCTGGCTGAGCGACCGGACCGTTCGCTACCTGGCTTCCGGTCGTCCGGCTCTCGTCCAGGACACTGGAGCCGGCAGCCGATATCCCCTCGGCGAGGGGCTGGTGGCCTTTCGCACCGTCGAGCAAGCCGCCGCGGCCGCGGCGGCGATTGCCAGGGATTACGACGCCAATGCCCAGGCCGCTCGTTCGCTGGCGGAGACGTACTTCGATTCCGATCGCGTCTTGGGCCGCTTCCTCGAATTGGCGGCTACCCCTTGAGGCGCATCCTCTTCAGCGGCATGGTTGCCGGAGACCCCGAGCAGGGGGGAGCTAGCTGGGCGGTGCTGCAGTACGTCCTCGGTCTGCGAAGCCTCGGTCACGAGGTGTATCTGGTCGAGCCGATCGATCGGCTCGACCCGAGGTCGGTCGATTACTTTTCCGAGCTGGTTCGCGACTTCGGGCTCGACGGCCACGCCGCCCTGCTCGTTCGTGGCAGCACCGAGAGCATCGGCATTCCCTACCGGGAGCTCGTCCGATTGGCGGGCAGCTCAGACGTCGTCTTCAACGTCTCCGGGATGCTGCGGGACGAAGAGCTGGTCGGACCGGCCCCGCTTCGCGTCTACCTCGACCTCGATCCAGCCTTCAACCAGCTCTGGCATGCCGTCGACGGGATCGACATG
>DATHEA010000033.1:0-3383 GCA_035318745.1 Solirubrobacterales bacterium | reverse complement strand
ACTAGGCATACCGTCAGCAGCATCAGCGCCAGCGCCAAAGTGCTGTACAGGAACCGATCGGATTCCCGGCGACTGGTAGCCAGATTCAGCATGTGGTGGACCTCCACCTCCCTTGTACCCCGAGCGATTCGTGACAAACGGATGCGCCTTCGAGCGAGTGTACGCGCCTCGAGTCGAACATGCGTCCAGCTTATTTTCGCCCGCAAGGAGCGGTGCTTAGCCGGTCGTAACGGCCGCGTAGCTGGTGCCGACCACGATGCTGTCGTGTTCGACGATGCTGGTGCCGGTGCTCGACTTGGAGCGGTAGATGCCGGCCTTGAGGTAGGTTTCGTCCGTCTGCATGGTCTGCCAGTAGATCCGCGTCTGGCCGTTGGCGAGACTCTGCTGAGCGCCGTCCAGCCAGACTTCGACGAAGCCGGTGTTCGAATCTTGGGAGAGCTTCACCCGGTAGACCAGGTCATACCAGCGGTCGCTCTGCAGCGGCGTGCTGTTCCAGAAGGTGCGGGAGCTGTCGCCGGGGCCGAGCGTCAGCGTGCGCTTACTGTCTAGGAAGACCGCAACCCCGGGCGAGCCGTTCCAGTCTTCCTCGTGCAGCTGCTGGATGATCTGCCAGGGCGTCGAGAAGGTGTTGCCGCTCGGAACCCGGATCGCATCGCGGATGTAGAGGTCTTCGCCTTCCTTGAAGGTGGGTCCGGAGACCTCGGAGCGCTGTGAGCCGGTCTCGGGCTCGACATCACCGGACTGGACTTCGAAGCGGGCGGCCTGGGAGCCCTGGAAGGCGCCGCTGGAGAGGAGGGAGATGCGGTCGGAGAGGGACTGGATGTGCCAGTTTCCGAAGCCAGAATCGAAATCGCCGCGAAAGAGCACTTCTGGGTTCTCAGCCGGCGCGGCGCTGGCCGTGGATCCGGTCCTTTCGGTGCTTTGGCGATGGCGCCGCGAGGCGCGCGCCCGGCGGGCCTCGTCTCGCTTGAGGACTACACGGGCCCCGCCGAGAGCAGCCCTTTGCGCTGCCTGGTCCTTGCCGCGATGGGAGGCCACCGCCGGCACGGGGGCGGCTAGGCAGACCGCCACCAGGGTGGTGAGCAGGAGAACGATCGGACGGGGGGCGGGTGCGTCCACCCCCGGGGCGTCGGATCAAAAGCCCTCTCATCTGACCACTGTCAAGGCAGATTGGACATATATATGAGACGGAGATGCTGCTGAGACGCGATCAGTGCGCCTCGCCCGAAGCATGCGCCGGCGGCCGCGACTCCTCCGCCAAAGAGGTGATCTCGAGCGGGCCGTGGGCGGCGGCTTCGAGCACCTCGGTCGCCTCCTCGGCTGAGCGGGCGTAGAGCTCGACCAGCATATGGACGACGATCCGCTCCTCGTCGTGCTTGTGGAAGCGGACGTGGGCGAAGAACTCGCGCACGCCGGCCTCGCCGAGGGCCCCGTAGGCGAGCAGCTCGGCCGCTTCGGGGCCGGCACAGCTCTCAACCCGGTCCTGGTCGACGGTGACCGTGCAGGAGGCGACCCAGGGGGTTCCGGCGACCATCCGTTCCCAGCGATCCTCGATCGGGACGACGCGGTCGTCCTGGAAGGTGAGGTGGGGCTGGTCGTGCATGCAGTCGAGGCACTGCACGACCGATTCCTGCACTTCGTCGATCCCTTCGGCGGGGATGCCGGTTTCCGGATCGACGCGGCGGATTGCGTCGTAGTGGATTTGGATCTCGAGGTTCTGGGACCAGCAGCGATAGCAGCGAAGCCAGGCCGAGCGGTCCCCGTTCAGCTCGCTCATGACCACATTGTGGCGGGGCGCGGACTTCGGTGCCGGCCGGAGTGCGCTTACGCGGTCGCTGTAGCTGTGGCGCGCTGCTCGACCAGGGCGGCGATCTCGCCCATGATCTTGTTGATGTCGAAGTCCTTCGGGGTGTAAACCCCGGCGACGCCGGCCTTGCGCAGCCGTTCGGCATCGGCGATGGGGATGATCCCGCCGACCACGACCGGGACGTCGACCCCCTCGTCGCGCAGGCGGCGGACCACGTCGGGGACCAGCTCCAGGTGCGAGCCGGAGAGGATCGAGAGGCCGACCACGTCGACGTCCTCCTGCAGCGCCGACTCGGCGATCTCCTCGGGGGTGAGCCGGATCCCTTGGTAGATCACCTCCATGCCGGCGTCGCGGGCACGCAGGGCGATCTGCTCGGAGCCGTTGGAGTGTCCGTCGAGGCCGGGCTTGCCGACGAGGATCTTGATCCGGTGGCCGATCCGCTCGGAGACCTCGTCGACGCGGCCGCGGATCTCCGTCAGCGCCTCGCGGTCGCCGGGGGGCGCCGCGCCGTCGACGCCGGTGGGTGCACGGTAGGCGCCGAAGGCATCGCGCAGCACCTCCGCCCACTCGCCGGTGGTCGCCCCGGCTTTCGCCGCCACGATCGTCGCCGGCATCACGTTGGCGCTCTCGTCGGCCGCGACCCGGCGGAGCTCTTCCAGGGCGGCGCGCACGGCCTCGCCGTCGCGCTCGGCCTTCCACTGCTCCAATGCCTCGACCCGTTCGCGCTCGACCTCGGGGTCGGGGGTGAGGATGCCGCCGTCGGCGCCGGCGGTGAGCGGGGAGTCCTCGCTCTCCTTGTAGGCGTTCTGGCCGACCACCACCTGCTCGCCGCTCTCGATCCGTGCCACCCGCTCGCGATGGGACTCGACCAGGCGCGCCTTCATGTAGGGGACGGCGGCAACCGCGCCACCGTGCTCCTCGACCACGGCCATCTCGGCCCTGGCGCCCTCGGTCAGCTCGTCGACGAGGCCGTCCATGACGTGTGAGCCCGCGAAGACGTCGGGGTACTCGAGCAGGTCGGTCTCGTTGGCCAGCACCTGCTGGATGCGCAGGCTCCACTGTTGGTCCCAGGGACGGGGCAGGCCCATCGCCTCGTTCCAGGCCGGCAGCTGGATCGCGCGGGCGCGGGCGTCGCGGCTCAGGGTAACCGCCAGTGCCTCGAGCACGATGCGCTGGATGTTGTTCTCCGGCTGGGCCTCGGTCAGGCCGAGCGAGTTGACCTGGACGCCGTAGCGGAAGCGCAGCATCTTCTCGTCGGTGACCCCATAGCGCTCGCGGCCGATCTCGTTCCAGAGCCGGCCCATCGTGCGCAGCTTGGCGATCTCCTCGATCAGACGGATGCCGGCGTTGACGAAGAAGGAGATGCGGCCGAAGACCCGTGGGAAGTCGGCCTCGGCGACCTGGCCGCGCGCTCTCACCTCGTCCAGCACGGCGATCGCGGTCGAGAGCGCGTAGGCGATCTCCTGCACCGGCGTCGCGCCGGCCTCCTGCAGGTGGTAGCTGCAGATGTTGGTCGGGTTCCAGCTTGGCACCTCGTTGACGCTGAAGGCGACCATGTCGGCGATCAGCCGCATTG
>DATHEA010000032.1:0-24641 GCA_035318745.1 Solirubrobacterales bacterium | reverse complement strand
GCCAACCAGGTGAAGAAGATGGGCCTGCGCCACGCGGTCGTCACCTCGGTCGACCGCGACGACCTGCCCGACTACGGGGCGAGCGCCTTCGTCGGCGTGATCCGCTCGATCCGCATGCAGGCGCCCGGCTGCAAGGTCGAGGTCCTCACCCCCGACTTCCGCGGCCAGGAGATGCCGCTGGCCAAGGTGATCCACGAGCGGCCCGACGTCTTCAACCACAACGTCGAGACGGTGCCGCGCCTCTACCCGAAGGCACGCCGCGGCTCCAAGTTCCTGCGCTCGGCGCGGGTGCTGCGGATGGCGAAGGAGATGGGCGGCGCCGGCGTCGTCACCAAGTCAGGGCTGATGGTGGGGCTGGGCGAGTCCTTCGAGGAGATGGTCGAGACCTTCGGCATCCTGCGCGAGCACCGCGTCCAGGTGCTGACCGTCGGGCAATATCTCCGGCCGACCGAGAACCACCTGCCGATCGAGCGCTACTGGCACCCCGAGGAGTTCGAGGCGCTGGAGCGCGAGGCCTACGCGATGGGCTTCGAGTCGGTCGCCGCCGGACCGCTGGTCCGCAGCAGCTACCACGCGGATCAGAACCTGCCGCAGCCGGCAGCCGTCGGCTAGGCAGCCTTCGGCCAGATTCTCTGCAGCACGCCGAGGGCGTTCGTCCAGGTCATCCGCTCGGCGTTCTCCTCGCCGTAGCGGTCGATCAGCGCGGCCTCCAGCAGCGCCAGATCCCCCGCGTCTTCGAGGCCGCCCATGGTCGGCTTGATGAAGCCGTCGAAGTCGGTGCCGAGGGCGATCTGCTCATAGCCGCCGGTGATCTTGGCGATCTCATCGATGTGAGCGCAGATCACCTCGATCGATTCCTCGAGGGTCTTGGTCTCCTCGTCGCGGAGGCCGTCGTTGAGCTGGTGCTGGGCCATGATCAGGCCGACCACGCCCCTGCGGCGCTTGAGCTGGAGAAGGATCCCTTCGTCGTGCATGTATTCCTGCCTGCCGAAGCGGAAGCCGGCGTGGGTCGAGATCACCGGAACCTCGCTTTGGGGATCGACCTCGTCGAGCAGGGCGGAGGTCTCCCGGATCGCGGGCGGATCCATGTGGCTGAGGTCGATCATGATGCGGTTGCGGACCAAACCGCGGATTAGCGCTTCACCGCGAACGGTGAGGCGATCCTTACCGCGCTGGGGGAAGAAGAAGTCGTAGAGGAAGTCCGGGGCGAAGGGCAGCGCGTTAGCGTTCGTCGCCACCTGACGGAAGAAGAGGTGGGCGACGGTGACGTAGCCGACCCCCCTTGCTGCAGCTTCGCGCAGTTGGATTCGATTTCGGCGGGCGTGTCTCCGAGAAGACATCCGCCCTCGACGCTGTGCACCAGGGCGGTGGCCGAGCTCCCAACTCTCGTGGTTGCCGATTTTGTTGGCGATCCTCAGCACGAAGGCCTTGAAGCGATCGCTGAACGTCGCCCCACCCCGTGCCTTCATCGCCTTGGCAGCGGTATCGGGGTCCATGTCGGTGAGCACCCGCATCGGGTAATGCGCATGCAGGTCAGCGATCATGGCGCGCCAGCCTAAACGAACCTAGACTGCAAAAGTCAAAGTTGAGTGGAGCCAGCCGGGATCGAACCGGCGACCTCGTGCTTGCAAAGCACGCGCTCTGCCAACTGAGCTATGGCCCCTCGCCAGAAAGTGTAAGACGGGCGGGACGAGCCCGCCACGACATCAGTCGTCGAAGTCGAAGTCCTTGGGGGGCTTCTGCTCGAACCAGAGCTGGTCGTCCTCGGGGGCCTCCTCGAGGAAGTCGGGGGTCTCCTCGAGCACGTCCTCGTCGGGTCCCGCTGGCTTCTCCTCGGCCTCCGGCTCCGCCTCGGGGGCAGGCTCGGGCTCGAAGACGGCGTCCTCCTCTTCCTCCTCAACCTCGACGGGCGCCTCCAGCGCCTGGTCGAGCTCGTCCGAGAGGCGCTTCTCGTCCCAAAAGTCGTCGTCCTCTTCGTCCTTCTCGACGATGGGCTCGGCGGCATCGTCGTCAATGCCGGCGAGCGGATCGACCGGGGCCAGGCGCGGCTCTTCCATCTCCTCCTCGACCAGCTCCTCCTCGGAGGGCGCCTCGGCCTGCGAGGAGGCAAGCTCCTCCTCGATGTCGTACATCTCGGTCGGCTGCTCGGCGATCGCCTCGCGCTCCTCGGTGGTGGGGCCGGTCGAGATCTCGGGCTCGGAGGGCAGCTCGGGCACGGCCTCGTGTTCCATCGCCGGGGCCTCCTCCTCGGCAGGCGCCTCGGGCTCAGGAGCTCTCTCCTCAGGTTTGGAGGGGGGCGCCTCTTGCAAGTCGGCGATCTCGGAGCGCCCCAAACGGCGCCCTGGCTCCTCCTCCTCCTCAACCTCAGGCGCAGCTTGCCGAGGCGCAGTCTCAGCGGCCGTCTCAGGCTCCAGATCGGGCTGCGACATGAATTCGGTCGGCGCCTCGGCAAGCGGATCCGGCGCCGATTCCTCGTCGCCAGGCCGCTCCGCAGCGCCAAAGACCTCGTCCTCGAGCTGCTTCAGCTCGTCGTCAGCGGCCCCGTGCTGGCGCTTCAGCTCCAAGTGCTCTTTGATCGCGTCGTCGAGAATGCCCATTGCAGATCCCTGAGGAACCTAAAGACTATGCGGTTATCCTTGTGCTTGCGCGGCCTCTGGGACGATCCTCCCAGCCACGCACGAGGGGCTATAGCTCAGCTGGCAGAGCGCCTGGATCGCACCCAGGAGGTCGCCGGTTCGAATCCGGCTAGCTCCATGCTCAGAAGCCCCCGCACAGCGGGGGCTTCTGTTTTTCAGGGCATCTCCAACCGCCCCTGAAAATGTGCTCCATTTCAGGCACGAGTGCCCGAAATCGCATGGATGCGCGGGGATTAGCGGCGATTTCGGGTTATTCCGCCTCGCTTTTCCGCGGCGGCGGAGCTAGGTTCGCCAGCGCCAAGACATAAGTGGCCCCGGCGGCGGTGGAACGCCCCGGGGCCTTGGCACCGAAGCCTAGACTTCGATGCAACCAGAAACGGTACTGCCGTTGCCCCCACCGGGGTAGCATCGCGGCCGGCTTCGGTGCCCTACCGAGAGGAGGGGCACCTGTGCCCGCCACCACGATCACGATCAACAGCGAGCAGCGCGACGGGCTCTACGAACTGGCCCGCAACCACCTCGGCTCCGCAGGCGACCTCTTCGACGCGCTGGAGCGGGAGAAGGACTTCGCCAAAGCCGAGCGGCTCGGGCTGGAGCTGGCTGAAGACATCCGCCTGATGCAGGATCTCGGCTGGGGCGAGGACGAGGGGCGCGAGAGCGTCGACTTGACCATGCCGCCCCACGACCTGATGGAAGTGCTCCAGCGCCTGCATGGCGAAGCGGGGCTGGTTCTCGCCGGGGCAGATGAAAGCTCCGGGGACGCCGAAACGAATAAGCGATTCCAGAGCGGCTATGACGCCTGCGAGAACCTGCTGTCCGCACTTGATCCGAGGGTGGGCGAGCGGGCGTGACGTCCCCCACCTTCACTATCAGCGCCAGCGAGCGCGACACGCTGCACGGGCTGATGCTTCGGCGCCTACTCGTCCTCGGTGAGAACCCGTCCGGGCTCGCTAAAGCCGAAGGCATCACGGGCGACGAACTCTGTGAGCAATTCGGCGACGACCTGCGGCTGATGGAAGACATCGACTGGGTCTTCGAGACCGACCAGGAGTCGGTCGAGCTGACGATGCCGCCGGAGCGGCTCACCGAGGCGCTGAAGCGGCTTCGCCGCGACGCCCGCCGCGCTCCCTATTCGCTGCGGCACGAACGGGAGCCGAAGGAAAGCGTCGACGAGCGCTGGCGGCGCTTCCGGCAGGCGGTGGAAGTTTGCGAGGAGTTGCTGGATCGGCTCGACTCGTCGAGCCGTGAGGAAGAGACCGCAGCGGCAGCGCCGATCAGCACGATCTCGCCCGAGCAGGTCAAGACGCATGAGCTGACCCCCTACACGCCCGTCACCGACGGTTTCATCCTGGCCGCGGTCGAGCGCGCCGAACTGCATGAGCAGGAAGGGGAGGTCTTGACCTCAGAGCTCACCGCACACCTCGGCTTTGAGGGCAAGCCGGCCACGAACCGCCTGCTCTTTCCCCGGCTCGAAGAGCTACGGCGCGCTGGCTTGCTGACCAGCACGGAGAGGCGAGGCGAGCCATTCTGGAGCCTGACCTCGGTGGGGCGAGAGCGGCTTGCCAAAGAGCGCGAGGCGGGCGAGATCGGTGAGCTGCCCGAGTCTCCCCAACATCGGGCCTGGAGGCACGCCCGCATACAGGCGGCTGTGCGAATCGAGCAGCTCCGAGGAGAGCAAACCGCGGCCGTGGAAGCGGCTTACGACCTCATGTACCAGCCCCAGCCATCGGGGTCGGCGGAGTGGTTCGAGGTAGCCGAGCGGCTTCGTTGGACGACGTGGCGCGTGGCTTCCGCCATCCACTGCCTGAGCGAGTGGATGGAGCCCGACGACGAGACCCCGGACGTGGATGAAGACCCCGGGCCAAGTCCCGGCCGCCGCGCAATTTCAGCTTGGGACAAAGCACCACTTGAGAGCTAGGAGGAACCACCATGAGCAAGGGAAATTCAATCGACCAGCAGATCATCGACTTCCTGAAAGAGAAGGGAGCCGGCACGGTCGACGACGTAGCTGCCGCGGTGAAGATCAGCCGCACCAGCGCTCGCAAATACCTCGCCGGCCTCACGGTCAATAAGACCGTCCACCGAGAGCCCGGTGGCCGGGAGGGTCGCCGCAAGCTGCCCGACGTCTTCTCCCTGCCTGGGAAGAAGCGCCGTGGCAAATCAGCCAAAAAAGCGACCTCCTCGGCATCGAAAAACGGGCGCCTCGGGCCGGGCGAGTTGGACAAGCACGTCCTCGACTACATGCGAAAGCACAAAAAAGAGGCACCGCACACTCCGAGCGCTATCGCGAAGGCGATCGAGCGCTCCTCGGGCGCTGTGGCGAACTGCCTCGGGCGCATGGAGAAAGACGAGAAGGCGCGGCTCGTCAAGGCCAAGCCGCGCCAGTACGAGCTGGCGGGGGCGAAGAAGTAGTGACTCGCCAGCTCGGCAGAGCGCGAGGCGCCCGTCGCAGAGGATCGGCCTCCTGCGGGAGTTGCGAATTCTCGGGGGCCGGGGCCTTCGCAGGGAGCGTGTGGGGAGTTCCAGAGTCGGGAAACCCCGCATGCTGCCTCGGCCCCCGAGGACTCGCGCCCGCGGGAGCGTGGGCACGATGACCGGGTGTAGGCGTCGGCCGGGGAACGGGCCGCTTAGCTGCCGGCTGCCCTTCCCCGAGCCGACCCCGCCCGGGCTCAATCACCTCGTAGTGACCGGAACCCTGTGGGCCGAGCCCCGGCCGGCCAAGAGCCCTCAGGGCGACGACGTCACGCTTCTTCGGATGGGGTTCCCGGTGCGCAACCCCGAACGACCCCAGGAGCTGTGGACGTGGGCGAGTTGCGAGGTCGAAGTACCCGAGCCGTTGGCAAAGCACACAGTGCCTGAGCTGCAGGTCGGCGGGCCGGTATTCGCCGGTGGGCAGCTCAGCGAGCGCGAGGCCGCCGCGGACGGCAGCAGGTGCGGTGTGCTCGTTGCCGCCATTGTCCATGCCGGCGAGCCGCCCAGCGATCACCGTCCCCGCCTATTCATAATCGGCAATGGCTAGAGCGCTTGAGTGACTCACGCGACATCGCCGTCCGCTTCGGCCAAAACCTGCGGCGCCTTCGAAGGCGGGCCGACATATCCCAGGAAGGCCTGGCCTATCGCGCGGGTCTCCATAGAACCGAGATCGGCCTGCTGGAGCGGGGTGAACGCATCCCTCAGCTCGACACGATCCTCAAGGTAGCTGGAGGCCTTGAAGTTGAGCCGTGCGAGCTGATCGAGGGCATGTCCTGGGAGCCGGGCCACGTCACGACCGGGAATTTCGAACTGCCGGGTCACCCTGCGTGACCGCGAGGCCAGCTTCCCCGTAGTCGCCCACACAGCCGACGACAGCCGGCGACCCCCCGCCCTTGGGCATCTGGCCTCATAGTGGCCTCGATTCCAGCCACGCGGCCACACACGGCCTCGGTTTGGAGCCCAACCCCAATTTGCCCGGCGCGCCAAGCGCAACAGCCCAGGCACCCGCGGCGCGTTGCCTCAGCGCTTCTCCTGGGCGATGTTTTCGAGTGCCCAGAGCAGGGCGTCTCCGATCGCCGTCGTGCGGCGCCCATCGCTGGCGACCCACTCGTCCCCAACGGCCCTGATGCCTCCGCGCTCCATCAGGGCACGAAGCAGCCCCGGCTCGACCGGGGCGACGGCGAAGTCCGTGGTCGCCTGAGCGACGGCGGCGCGGTGGCCACCCGCCTCCTCGCTCGGCCGAAACTCTGCCCGGTCGAGCTGGGTCGTGCCAAGCCAATCCGCGACGGCGCGTTCGGAGTGCGGGCCGGCGAGCTGGATGCAGCCCTCACGAAGATCGAAGGTACCGACGACCACCAGCGTGTCGCGCGGCGCCAACCGGGTCGCGGTGGTCGGGTATTGCTCGATCATCCGCCCGGCGGCGTGTTTTGCACGGTCGGCAAGCGTCCGTACGTTTTGAGGGTCGTAGATCGCGCCCTCGAAGTAGATCGTCACGTCGCCGGATCCCGGCTCCGGCTGGCCGACGATCGCCGAGCCCCGGGCGATGCCGGCGGTCGCCCGCTGGCCACCGGCCGGGACGTAGAGAACTATCTCGCGCATTCCGGCACCTAAACCTCCCCGTTCACCTCGCGAGCCTCCGCGATCAGCTCATCTGCCACCGCCTGCCAGTCCTCGCCCGTCGCGGTGACGAGGATCTCGTTGATGCAGGAGGGCAAGCTCTCGGCGACGACCGAGGGATGAAAGCGGCCAGCGACAACATGCTCGAAGAGAAGGTCGTTGACGCTGTCGGCCACAGCGTCGTCCTCCAGCGCTCGCTTGAGGAAGCCGCGGATCAAAGCGACGTCGATCGTGTTGCCCTGCTCCGTCACCCGCTGGCGAGCGACGGGCGGGACGGAGACCGGGCGGCGGCGGGGCTGTCCTCGCCGCCGCCTGCAGCCGCGCAGCGTCTTTTGGAGGCTATTCCGCACGTAGCTCCACTCCGTGCCTTTGAGCGACGGCTTCGGCATGGGCCAGCGTCACCCACCGTTCGTTGTCCTTGCCGCAGCGACGGCATCGTTCTCCCGGCTCGCCCTCCGGCTTCTCGCACTCGCATTTCTCCAGCGGACCGCCCATGATCGCGGCCTCGCCGGTTAGTTCTTCGTCGGCTTTCGTCACGAAGAAGATCGGACCGAGGGGGTGGCCGTTTTCGCTGTACTCGTGCTTGAAGGCCACATAGGAGAGGTCGTCATTGCCATCGCGCTGCGGGGCGGCGCCCCCCGTCGCGGTTCGATCCTCTGGAACCTGCGCTTCGTCAATCGGAGCCATGATGTATCTCCTTCGATTCGGGGATGGACGTGGTAGCTCTGTGTCGGCGAGCAGTCAAGTCGGCCGTCCTTCTCGTTGGCTGGGATCGCAATCAGGCTGCTCCGGCCCTACAGCGACGACGCCCCAATTCCGGGTCGGGTCAAGCCAGGCCGGACCCCAGCGGCAGAAGACGTAGCGGGCCAGCGGGCTCTTGTATTCGTGGTGGCGCAGGGCGAAATGCCAGTGGCCGACGAGCCACATGAGGGTGCCCATCCCGATCAAGAGCAACGCGCCCGCATTCGGATTGAGGGCAAGGCCGGCGGTACCGGTGAGGACAAACAGCAACCCGCCGAGGCGCGCGAGGATGCCTCCCAAGAGCCAGAAGGCGAGCAGGCCCACGATGAGCCAGAAGGCGAATCCGGTCGGGCTCATTCGGGCGCCCCCTCTCGCTTTTGCGCCTCTGCCTCGAGCCGCCCTAGCTCCTCGATCCCGGCCTCGGTCAGCCCCCAAAGGCCGCGCGGGGAGCCGCCGCGAAGGAGGCCTCGCTCGACGAGTTTCAGGCGCGCGAATCCGAGGCGGTTCTGCCAGCGGATCTCGCCATTTTGCAAAGGCATCCGGTCCAGGGCGGTCAGCTTCTCGGCGAGCATCGCCGCGACGGCATCCCTGACAGCGGCTCTCCAGGCAGAGCCGCCCGCTTGGGAGATCGCTCTGAGAACCGGAAGCACATACTCAGCCATCGGGAGCAGCTCTCCCGTCTGCGCCCGTGCCGGAGCCTTCGGCGGGCGGGCCGAGGGAAGCGGCGCGCACGCCGCCTCACTTGCCGGCCCCAGGTCGAGAAGCCGGCGAAGCGCGTCGTTCGGGCTGTCGACGAACGGCTTGGCCTGCCCCTGCACCGCCGCCATCACCTCGTCGTCTACCTCGATCCATTGAGGGCTCACCCGCACCGCCCCCTTTCCATCGTTTCTTGCGCGTCCTCGATGAGGCAGTGGGCGACGATCTGCCAGTCCTCATCCGTCGCGGCGTCAAGCAGCTCGGAGATCAGCGGCTTCAGCGATGCAGCCAAGACCGCCGGGTGGAGGCGGCCTTTGGCGACGTGGTCGAAGAGCAGCTCGTTCAGCTCGTCGCGGATCGCGTCGTGCTGCAGCGCACTCAGGATGTAGTCTCGCAAGAGGCTGCCGGTGATCGTGTCGCCGGGGTTGATCGTGCGGCGTTCACAGGTACTCATGCAGCCACCGCCTTGCGCCGGTCAGACCTCGGTCGCCGAAATGCGGCGCCACCGAGGTGGGAGGGCTCAGCCAGTCGCAGTCGCTCGAACCCCGGGCCGGCAAGCTCCCAGACGCCTCGCGGGGAGTCTGACTTCAGGCAGCCGTCCTGAGCGAGCTTTGACCGTGCCTTGTCGAGCCGAGCCTGCCAGCGCGGTTCCCCGCTGGGCAGCGTCTCTCGGTCGAGGTCGGTGAGGGAGCCGCCTACGACCTCCAACACCGCGGCCAGGATCTCCCGGCGGGGCGTGAAGCCGTCCCGCTCGGCGAGCGCCTGCAGGATCGGCAGCTCGTAGGCGGCGCAGTCCAAGAGCCGGGGCGGCTCGGCGCCCAGGGCGACGGCGACAATCCGCTCACCGTTGACCAGCGCCTTCAACCGTGCCCGCTCGCCGGGCTCGCGACTCATCATGTGGGCATAGGTGCGCAGGGTGAAAGCGGGGTCGCTGTGGCCCAGCTGCTTCTTCACCGAGATCGGGTCCTCTCCGCAGGCGATCAGGATCGAGGCGAAGGTGTGGCGCAGCTTGTGCGGGGTGAGCCCCTTCGGCAACGGAACGCGCCCGCGCTTGTCGAGCAGCTCGTTGGCGCGCTTGAAGACGGCTGCCAGCACGCGATTGCGAAGGTTGTCCTTGTCGCGGCGCCCGCCGGTCCCGGTCGGGAAGACGAGGTCGTCGGGGCCGCTTCGATAGGCCGAGGCCTTGTAGGCGGCCAGGATGTCGCGGAGGATCGGCAGCATCTTGATCTCCCGCAGTCCGGCCTGTGACTTCGAGCGGCCGATGAACAGACGGCCGCTGGCGAGATCGACGTCGCGCCAGAGCATGTAGCCGACCTCGCATGCGCGTGGCCCGGCGAAGACGAGAGTCGCGACAATCGCCCGGCGCTCGGTCAGGCTGTAGCGCAAATCGCGGTCCAGCTCTTCTGCCGCGTCCAGCAGCGCTTCGATCTGCTCGGCCGTGTCGAGGTATACCGGCGGCTTGTGCGGCTCCGTCAGCCGGCGACGCTTCCCGGTGGCCACGTTCTCGGTGACGAGCTTGTATTCGAGGGCGGTCGAGAGGACCCACTGCAGGGTGTCGATCGTGTGGTTGATCGAGGTTGCCGAGAGCGGTTGGAGAATTCGGTCGCGCTCGTCGCGCAGCGGCTTTCGCCGCCCGATCGCCCGCTCGCGAGCTTCGGACTCCTGCACCTTGTGATGGCGGTAGGCGTCGACTGCCTGTGCGTCGATGTCCTCCAACGGCCAGTCGCCGAAGTAGGGGAGCAGGTGCCTGAGCGCCCATTCCAAGAAGGCGAGGTGGTTGTCGCTGACCTGACCCTTGCGCGAGGCGACAAGCTGGCGGGCAAAGGGTCCGAAGATCGGTGCGCCGTCGTCCTCCTCGGCCTCGGCATCCGCGCGGCGTTTCTTCTTCTTTGGCGAGACCCAGATGCCGCGACGGACGTCGGCGAGGATGTTTTCGAGCTCTTCTTCTGCCCGGTCCCAATCCCAGCCGTCGCGCTCGAAGCCGAGCGTCAGGTATTCACGCTCGCCGTAGGCCGGGAAGCGCAGTGCATAGCCGCGCCCGCTCTTCCAGCTTCGCTCCAGAACCTCGCCCTTTTGCCTTTTTGCCGCCATTACCGCCCTCCTCGCGCTCTGGCGGCGATCGGAGGCTCGGCAGCGAGATTGCCTGGTGGGGCTAGGCTTCTCATCGTGCCGAAGGCCCTCCTTCGGCGCCGGGCCGGGGGGCGTTTCCGCGCCGCCCCGGCCGCTTATTTCCTTTGCGACCGACCATAGCTCCGGGTCGCCTGGAAAGCGAGTCGGACCCGCAATCGCCGCTAATCGCCGGCAATCGCCGCGCATCTGGCTGGCCGCCGTGGCGCCCGCTCGGCTCGCCGAGATGTTCGGCCACCTCGTCGGGATCGAAGCGCAGGCGGGGTCGCCGGCCGGTGCCGATGGGCCGGACACCGAGGCGTCTGGCGTTTTCGTACACCCAGCGCCGGCTCACACCCCACCACTGCGAGACCTCCTCGGCGGAGATCAGGCCGCGCCCGGGACGCTCAGGCTCCCGGTCTGCCAGCAGCTCGGCAAGGCGGCGCGCGATCGCCTCGATCGATTCGGGGTCAAGCCGAAGCTCCCCGGTCTGCGTGACCGGCTCCTCGCTCACCGCCGCCTCCCTAAAGGGGCGCGTTGCACCTTCGGCTTCCGCTGGCCCTTCGGCGAGTGGTGGGCGATGCGCGCGGCGGCGATCTGCACGTAGGAAGGCTCAAGCTCCACGCCGAGGAATCGCCGGCCCTCCAGCACCGCCGCCGCCCCGGTCGTTCCCGAGCCAGCGGTCGGGTCGAGCACGAGGCCTCCGGGCGGGCAGAGCAGTCGCACGAGCCACCGCATCAGGTCAAGCGGCTTCACGGTCGGATGAGGATTGCGGGCGTTGGACGGCTTCTTGCCACCCTGCGCGTTTGGGAAGAGGTCGAGCGCGCGCTGCGGCAGTCGCTCGCAGCCAGCATCCCGCTCGGCCCGGCTCGCCTTCGGGCAGTAGAGGAACCGGCTCGGCGCCAGCCGCGAGCGACCTTCGCTGGCACAGGCATCGGTGGCGTCGGCGACCGCACAGCCCGGCGCGCAGCTCCCCTCCTCGCAGTCGGGGCCGTGCCCAAGGATTACGTTCGCCGGGTGGCGGCCCTCGACCCGGCAGCTCTCGATGTTGAGGGCGCCGGTTCCGTGGCGGGCGATCGTCTCCTCGGTCGTGCCGTCCAGCTCGCGGCGGGCCAGCACGATCGGCTCAAACGCCGGCTTCAGCGTCGTTGCCCGGCCGCCGGGATAGTGCCGCGACTTCGACATGCCCTCCGCGTAGAGCCACATCAGCGTGTCGCGTATCTCCAGGCCCGCGTCCTCGACGCCACAGGCGAGCCGGTGGTAGGTCCGGGGCGAGCCGAAGGCGGCGAGGAACCCTCCCGGCTTCAGGACCCGCCGGCACTCGCTCGCCCAGATGCGACACCAAGCCTCAAACGCCTCATTGGGGTTGAGCCTGTCGTGCCCCGCCCGCGCTGCCGCCTCCCGGATCGCAGCTGAGTCCCAGCGCTCGTGCTGGAAGCCGATCCCGTACGGCGGGTCGGTGACGATCGCATCGACGCTCTCGGGCTCCAGTCCGCCCAACACCTCCAGGCAGTCACCTTCGAGCAGCCTGGCGTCCGGGCAACGTCCCGATGCCTTGCCCGCACAGCCGTCGCGCGTGCGCCCCGTCTTTCGCTTCGCGCTCGCCATCAGAGCGCCTCGCCTTCGGCGAGGAGCCAGTCGATCGGGTCCTCGGGGTCGCGGACATCGGTGAAGATCGGTGCGAACGGACCGCGCTCGGCGAGATCCTCCGCCAGGCAGAGACGGACCGAGAGATCGGGTGAGCCGGTGAAGTCCGGGGCGTCGCGCAGGATCGCGACAGCGGCGTCCCGGCGCCGCCGAAGCGCCGTCCGGTCCAAGCCGGCGAGAACGCAGATGACCGGCGGGAAGGATGGATATTGGGAGGGCCAAATGGGGTCTCCCTCCTTGCCCTCGGCACGAAGGAAGCGCCCGTAGCGCGCCAGCTCGGCGGCCAGGCGATCGACCGAGAGGGTCGCGCGGTCAAGCTCGAGGAACCGCTGTTCGACCACGACCTCGGATTCGGTGAGTCGCAGGTAGGTGAGGACGGCGTCGGCGAAAAGCGTCCCGGCTCTTCGTCCGTAGCCCAGCCGGTGGCGCACCTCGTGGCGCCAGGCCAGCGGCCCGCAATCCTCGCCGCGCTCCCGGGCGCTGCGAAGGAAGCAGATCGCGGCGTCGTTTACCGCGAGCGTGTGCGCCTGCAGCGGCCCGGAGGCGGACCCGGCATCCATGAGCCTCGGCATCGCCTCCAGCAGCCCGGCGTCCAGCGCCGCTCGTGCGCCGCGCTCGGTCACGTACCAAAGCCTGCGCGGCGCGCCGGCAGCTCCCAGGTTCGGCACGAACGCCGCGAGGCCGGCGTCGGCGAGGCGCGCCAGCACCATCCGCGTCCAGCGCACGCTGCGCCCCGGGAAGTGGATCGCTCCTACCTGCGGAGTCGAGAGAACGCGGTGCTGGGCGAGCGAGGCGAGGATCTCCGTCGCCGCCAGGGGGAGCGTCGTCTTGCCATCGCCGCTCATTCGGGCCTCCGCGCGATTCGGACCGGCCCTTGACGGCGTGGTCGGCTCCGCCCCTCATCGTGGCCGTGCGGTCGACCTTTGGCGCCGCCGCTCCGCAGCGCGGCGAGGATGCGATCGTCGAGGCTGTCGAGATGCGCGGCCACCTCGGTTGCCGCTCGCCGAGGCCCCTCGCCATGCTGACGTCCCTCGCACTCGCGCCTGCCGGCGACCTCGGCCACGTCTTCGACCCGGACGCCGCCCAAGGCAAACGGATCGCTGAGGCTGCCTTTGAAGGTGACCTGGGCGATGAAGCGGAATCGCTCCAGCCTCGTTATCGCGGCCGGGCTCGGCTGCCCGCCCCACTCTTTCGTCAGTAGGGCTGCGGCGTGGGAGTTGAGCCCGCTCACCAGCGAGTGGGAGCGATTCGTCGTCAGGGCGTTCAACGTGGTTCCGCTCAACCGCTCAGGGTTCTGATTGAGGAAGGTGGCGCGGACCCCGAACTTCGGACACTGCTCGACCAGCCCAGCCAGGCTGTCGGAGGCGCCGCCGTCATAGCTCTGCGCCTCATCGAAGAACGGCCAGAAGAGCCGGCGCTTGGCCGGCGGGGTGTCCGCGCGACTGCGACCGGCGTGCAGCAGGCCGAAGGCGATCAGGTTCGCCACCGCTCGCTCGCGCGTCCCGCCCGTCCCAGGGCAGACCAAAACGATCTGGCGCTCGTCCATCGCTCGCCGCGGTTCGAAGGTGCAGCGGCTCTGACCGAGGAAGGTCGCGATCGGCGTCGAGGCTCGAAGCCGATCGACCATGTTCGTGATCGGCGTGATCGCATCAGCGGCGAGAAGCGGGAAGCGGCCGGTCCAAAAGCGCCGCGAAGAGCGGGGCAGGATCGGCAGCACCGCCTGGCGCCACTCGGGGTCGCTGAGGATCGTGGGGATCTGGAAGATGGTCGGGGTGAGCTCGGTAGGGACCACAGCAGCAACGGACGCCAGAGCCGCTGCGGCCTGGGTCGTGAGGTTGATCGCCCGAGTCGAGCGCTCACCCCACTCCATCGCGGAGGCGAACGCGTCGACGATCGCCTCCACCCGGCCCTCGACATTTCGGTCTCGGGCGCCTCGAAGATCGAAGAGATTCCAGCCCGGAAGGGCGGCCGGTGAGCTGCCTGGGCCGAGGTCGATCCGCACCACCCGCTCGGCGACTCCGGGCTCGTCCAAGTACGGATCGATCCTGCCGAGAGCGTCACCGTGCGGATCGAGGAAGAGGCCGCCGTGCCCCGACCTGACGAGGTGGACGAACTGAGCGATCGCGGTCTCGGTCTTGCCGAAGCGCGAGCGGCCGGCGATATAGCTGCTGAAAGTGTCGGCCACCCGCACGGCGACGACTCGCTCGCCGGTCTCATCGCGCACTCGACCAAGCGGGATCAGCTCGGGGTTCCCCGCTTCAAAGGTCGGAAGATCCGGGGGCGGGGCGAGCAGCGCCCCCGAGCGCAGGATGTTCCGAGGGCCGCAGTGGACGGTAGGCGGCTTTAGGAAGCCAGCCAGCTCGCGCGCCGTCAGGATCGTCTTTTTGGCGGGCCGGAAGAAGCCGGTGGCGAAGCGGCGATCGAAGCCGCGACGCCGCAGCGGGAAGTCGGAGCCGATGAAGGCGAGGCCGGGGATCAGCAGGCCGGAGGCCCGCAGTCGATTGCGATCCGCCAGCGGTCGGAAAGCAGCGAGCAGACTCGACATTGCCACCTTCGCCAGCCCGCTCGTCGGCGCTTCGCAGCGCAAGAGGATCTGCGCCTCGAAGAGCTCGCCCGAGTCCCGCAACTTTGCGTCCACGGCCTGCACCGCCCCGCGGCGCTCGACCTGCTCCTCGGGATCGGGCCGGCCACGGCGGCGCTCGTCGCCGTTCAAGAGCGCGGCCCAATCGCGGCGCTCTCCGTGAATGCGCCGGGCCTCCCGCCGCAGCCGGCGGCGCAGGCGCCTCGCGCGAAAGCCGCTCGTCGGCAGCAGGTCAACGCAGACGCTCGCTGCCTCGCCCTCGGAATGAAGTCGGCCGATCGCCGCGGCAAAAGGCTGGAGCGGATCGGGCTTTGGCGCGAGCCGTGCCAGCGGCTCGACGCTCGGCCGGTCCAGCACCAGCTCGGTGCGCAGCAGGGCTCGCTCGCCCGGCTTCGCTTCGCTCAACACCTCTGCCGCGGGGCGCTCCTCGACCCCCTCGAAGGTGCGCAGCGCCATGCGCAGCGCCTCGATTGAGCGCTCGGGGACCTCCAGCAGGTAGATCAGCCGATGCTCGGCATCGCTGGTGAGCTGTATGCGAATGGCGCTGGCGCGACGGTCGATCCAGCCAGTAACCCTGCGCTCGGTGTCGGCGAGCTGGGCAGCGAAGCGGAGCACGGCCTCGGGCTCGGCATCGAATTCGTCCGCAGGCACGATCGCGACGGCACGGCGCGATCGGAGCGTGCGGCGGGTTGCGAAGAAGCGATGCGTAGCCAGCGCGGAGGCGATAGCGATGGCGCCGGGAGCGAAGGGTGCGAGAGAGGCGGCGGCCGTGAGGAGCTGATCGACGCGGATGTTCGATATGAGCCGCCAGAGTGCGAACAGCACCGCAGCGGCGAAGATCGCGAGCATCGGGCGAGGATCGGAGCGATTCGAGTTTGAGATCACCACCACACCTCGATCGGACGCAGAGATGTCGGCAAAATCGAGTCGCCGCGATCGCCGATGCCATGCGGGACCGCGCAATCTCTGCGCTGTTTGATCGGGAAGATCCAGGGGAGGTGGCAGGGGAATAGCCACAGGAAGAGCCGCGTGAGGCTGCCGGGAGCGCCTGAGCTTCGCGACCTCATCGCCTGGCCCTCACCTGGGCGCAGCCCGCCTCGCGCAGTCGCCGCCGTGCCATGCGCGCATAGGGGCCGCTCAGCTCGATCCCGAAGAAGTCGCGACCGTGGCGCGCGGCGACGATGCCGACGGTTGCAGCTCCGGCAAACGGGTCGAGAACCGTGCAGCGCCCGCCCGGGTCGTCGTGCTCGCAGGTCGACTCCCAGCCGACCGCCTGCCGCCGGACTTCGACCCGCCGGGAGCCGTATCCCGTTGACTGCAAAGCCCTGCCGGAGCGCAGCGTGTCTGCCTCGGTCCAGCCCCCTTTTATCTCCTCCTTGCCGTCGAGCAGCCGGCGTGAGTCGATGTTCCGCCGCCAGGGCGCTCCGCAGGCGCGGCACGCCACCGGCGAGGAGCCGGCGAGAAGACACGGCTCAACCAGGGCCTCGGGGAAGGTCGCGAAATGGGCGCCCTTGAAGCACTGTGTCGGCACGGTCCAGACGCTGCGGCGGTTGCGCCCAGCACCCCCGGTCCATTCGAAGTCCTGTCCTCGCGGCGCCTCGCTTCCCCCGTAGCTGAGGCGCTCAGGCCGAGCGTAGCCATTGCCCGAGCGCCGCCCCTGGTCAGGTTCGCGGACCGCCTCGGCGTCATAGAAGTAGCGGCGAGACTTGGCGAGCAGAAAGACGATCTCGTGCGCTCGGGTCGGCCGGTCGGCGACCGACTCGGGCATCGCATTCGGCTTCGCCCAGACGATGTCGGAGCGCAGCCACCATCCGTCCGCCTGCAGGGCAAAGGCGACCCGCCAGGGGATGCCGACGAGATCCTTCGGCTTCAGGCCGTCCGAGACCGTCGCCGGCAAAGGCCCGCCCGGCTCGCCGCGCTTGCGGTCGCGCACTTGGTAGGAGCGGTTGGCGGCGAAGCTGTCGCCGAGGTTGAGCCAGAGCGTGCCGTCCTCGCGGAGCACCCGGCGCACCTCGCGCAAGACCGAGACGAGGTGAGAGACGTAGAGGTCGGGATCGGGCTCCAGGCCAAGACAGCCCTTCCAAGCTCCGCAGCGCCGGCAGAAGCGCCCGCCCCGAAGCCCGGCGCCACCCTGTCTTCCGTCGCGACCGAGCCTTCCCTGCGAACGGCTTTGCTCGGAAGGCAGGCAGTCCGATCGACGTCCCCGCCCGCCCTCGCCCCAGCGGTGCCGACAGCGGGGATCGCCGCCCCAGATCCGAGGCGCGACGCCGTAGTCGCGAAGCCCCCAATAGGGCGGGCTGGTGACGCAGGTCTGCGCGAGTCCGTCCGGCAGAGTCGCGAGGACGTCGAGTGCGTTGCCACAGAGCACACGCTGCTCAGACGGTTCGCTTGCCGGCGGCGGCGCCTGACCAACACGCGCGCAATGACGTGGATCAGTCACCGATCCTCCTCATTGCGCAGCCGCCGCGGCCACCGTCGCGGCGTCTCTCTCGCAGACGGGGGTGCAGCCTTTTCCCAGCACCGCCGCTCACGAGGAGGTGTTGCCTGGGCCCGCGGCCGGGACGGGCGATCCCAAGTCTCACCACTTACCTCACCGATGACTCGGAATCCGCTCGCTCTGAGACTGGCGCCGGTTTCCGAGGTGAGCGTGTAGGTGATTACCCGGCGGTAGCCCATAGCTTGAGCCGCCCGCCAACAGGCTCCGTAGAGAAGTGAGCAAGCGTTCCGCGGCGCGTCGTCGACAACGCAGACGCGCAGCACCTCCAAAGTCTCCCCATCGTCGCGATGGCGAGCGATCGGCCGGCCCGCTATTGCCACTCCGATCAGCTCTCCGTCCAAGGCCGCCCCGATGCTGAACTTGTGTCCCTGGGTGGGTCGGGAATGGCGGTGAAACCGCCGCACGAAGGCATTGGCCTCACGCAGGGTCGTCGGAACGATGTGCAGCTTCTTCTCAGCCATTTCGACCTGCCCCGACGTCGAAGATGGGGATATACGCCCGACCGGAATCGCGGTAGCGACGTAGGTAGCGATGCCACCCTCGCCGCCCTGCTCGAGCGGTGGGGGCACTGACGCGAAGCGCGGCGCGACCGCCGCGCGCCCCGACCAGGACAACCGTCAGCTCGCCGTTTCGATACGGGACGTGTTGGATCGCCCGGTGGGACCGCAAAGCGCGAGCGGCGCGTCTCGCAGCGGCGCTGTCTTTCTGATCCTGCGGATCCCGCCGGCGGTGGGGCGGCACTTGCGGCGGTGCTGGAGCGGCTCCGGCGGGCGGGCGGTCGAGCACCTGGCGAGGCTGTGCCCTCGCGGGCGCTGCTTGCTGGCGGGGCGCCGCGGGGCGGTCCGACTCGCTCACCCCGAGGACGAAGACTGCGGTGAACCCAACCAGGATCGCGGTGGCGAAGAGGACCACCGCGCGGGCGGCCAGCGGGTCGAGCGGGCGGTCGAGCAGGAAGCGGAGCCGGTCGATCATCGGACGCCTCCCGCGGTCTGGGCCTCTACGCCGGGAGGCTGGGCGTAGCCGAAGATCGGCGAGGGCTCGCCGGAGTCGACGGCGCGAGATGGCAAGAACGGACCGACGCGAGCCACCCGGTCGGAGTAGTTGCCGTCGATCGTCGTGATCTGGCCGCCACCGAAGACGCGCTCGACGATGCCGACGTGATCGCTGGCCTGGGGGCCGGTGCCGAAGAGGACCGCGTCCCCCGGAGCCGGCGTCGCGGTAGGAGGAAGGACGCGAGCGCCGTTCGGCATGGCCTCCGAGAACGGGGATTCGCCGGGAGCGAGGCCGGCCCGGAGCGACGGCCCGGCTTCGTGGGCCTTCGCCCATTCATAGATCGAGCCGGAGTAGGCATAGGGCGCGGTCCCGCCCTTCAGCGGGACGCCCGCCTCCCGCCAGACCCAGGCGACGAAGAGCGAGCACCATTCGACGCAGGGGCCGTAGGGGTTGCAGTTAGAGCCGAGCGGGCTCTCGGTGCGGCCGAGCTGGCTCTGCGCGATACGGACGATCTCGTTGCCGCTGGGGCTGCTCGAGGAGGTCGAACCGCAAGAGGAGCCGCCGCCACTCGCGGCGGGTTCGGTTGCTTTGACATTGACCGGCGGCGGCGCTCCCTCGCCCCCGAACCCGTAGGAGATCGCGCGGGCCATGACTTCGTCGGCGTAGTTGGCGACCGAGTCGGCGCAGGCGCCGTAGTAGCCGCAGGCCGCTTCCCGGTAGGCGGCATAGGAGCCTCCCGCAGGCGGGGCTCCGAGCACCTTGCGCAGAATGCGCGCTGCGGTGAAGATCGCGTCGGCGGGGTCGTTTATGTCGGTGACGCCGTCGCCGTCGCCGTCGACCTTGTAGCGCTCCCAGATCGTCGGGCCGGAGCCGGGGCTGCAGGCAGAGCCCCGCACGTAGGCGATCTGCATCGGGCCGGCGCAGCCGGAGCTGTTGTCCCCCGAGCAGTTGCCGCTGCCGCACTCCTGGGTGCCGATGCTCGCCAGGAAGCTCCAGTCGATGTCGATCCTGCGGCCGGCCTCCTGATAGATCCGCAGCCGCCCCGGCGGGATCTCCTCCACGGCTGCCCGCGTCGGCGAGGTAGCGGCGGCAGTGCCGCCACCGCCGCCGCCCAGGCAGGCAAGTTCGCCGCCCAGGATCGCCATCACCGTGCCGGCGAGGGTCGCCACCACGACCGCTGCGACACCCGCTGCGATGAGAGCCAGGAGCGATACGCGCGAACGTCGCCGGCTCATCGTCCCCCGCCTTTCCGAGGCGTGCGCCGCGGCGGCGGAGCGCTCTTGCGGCGAGCCGGGGGCTGCGGCTCGGGCAGCGGCTTTCTGCCGACTCGCTCGCGCTCGACGCGAAGCTCCTCGCTGAGACTGGCCGCCGAGTCCCGAGAGGCAACTTTCCGAACCGGCTCCGCGGCTCTGAGAGGCGCTTGCCTTGGCCTGCGCTCACCCGAGCGCTCAGGTGTCGGCTTACCTTTGTCCGCCTTGCCCTTCGGCTTGGGCTCGGTCTCCTGTCGGCGGCGAGGCGAGCGCCTGCCGGCGCCTTTGGCGGAGACCGCACCGGCCGCCGGCCTCCGCTCTGAGGACGTCGAGGCCAGGCGGGGCCGGTCGCTTTTGCCTTTCCCCGGATCGGCGGCGCCGTCTGCTGAGCGCCTCCGCTCGGCCGGACCCGGAGCGTCGAGGCTGGGCGCCCCGCCCCCGACAGGAGCGCTGTGGCTCGTTCCGAAGCGCGGCGCAGGCGACGCGGCCCGGCTGCTTGACTTCCCGCCGCCGCGAGAGCCAAGAGCGCCGCCGAATAGGCGGCCTGGCGCATGCATCGCCGAGCGCACCCCTCGCCGGATCGGACGTGAGGCCCGGTTGGTAACGCGGGCGCCTGCGTAGAGGGCCAGCACCCGCACGGTCCCATCGCGACCCGGCGCACCCGGCCCGGTCGCGATCCCGATCAGGCTGTCGGCGAGGGTCTTCCGCTGCAGAAAGACAGCCCAGAAGAAGAGGGACTGCAGGCCGAAGGACATGAGCCAGCCGAGCTGCGCGGTGGCGCTCGCCAAGGCACCAGCGACCGCGAGCAGGGTCGCCAGGATCAACGAGTAGGCGGCCTTGCGCAGCAGGTAGCCGGCCAGCTTCTCCAGCCAGCCTTTGAAGAAGGCGTGGCCGCGCCCCGGGATAGCCGCCCCCACGAGCGCAATCGGCGAGAAGGCCAGCAGCAAAAGCAGCAGGACCTGGGCGAGGATGATCCCGACCGAGAGCGACCCCAGGAGCATGATCGCGCCGAGCTCGCCGCCGAAGAGGACGAGCGCCAGCAGTAGCCGCTGGAACTGGCCGCCCGCCTCCATCGCGTCAGTCGCGGGCTTGTCGGCGACCCCGAGCCGGTAGCCGCGTCTTGCGGTGTCGGCGTCAGGCAGCTTCGAGGAATCGCCGTCGTTCAGTGCGTCGTACTCGGCGCTGCGATCGTCCTGCCCGTCGGCGCCGAGGCTGAAGCGCAGGAAGTGCGGCGCGTACTTGTTCGCGTTGTTGATGCAGACCTTGCCGTCGGCACTCACCTCGGTCCCGCCCGCCAAGCGACGGGCGAGCGCCGCGTCTCGACCGGGGCTCGAGGACAGCGGCCTGACCGGAGCCGATTCGGGGTCGGCATCTCCCGAGCCGGTGCCCGAGACGGCGCAGTGTTCGAGCCCGCCGAAGTTCAAGACGACCCAGGGCTTGAAGACGAGGAGGTCGAAGAGCTGGTTGGCCGCGCCATCGGTCGCCTGCCGCCCTCCCCCGGGGCTGCCGTGGTCGGAGATCGAGAGGAAGGCCTCCGACATCTGATTGGTCCACGCAGAAGCCGCGGTGATCGTGGAGCCGGGCTGCACGACGAAAAAGAGCGCGAGGACGACGTAGATCAGCGAAAGCGCCAGGGCGCCGACCGTCTCGGAGTGGCGGCGCTGCAGGAGCGACTTCCAGATAGCCCACAGGCCGGTGACCGTGATCGCGAGGACGAGCCACGGCGGCCCGAAGACGTTGGCGTAGATGGAGTGGATCGCCTGAGAGACCGGCCGGAGTGCCCCGGCCCCGCCGGTCGTCTGGGACCCGCCGACCAAATCCAAAGAAAACGCGAAGCTGAAAAGGGTGATGAGCAGGTTCGCCAGGAAGCTCGTCGCCAACCAGAGAATCGAGGCGAGGAAGTAGGCGATCATCGAAGGCACGCCGGAGACGTCGACGCCGCCGGTCAACGACGCCGAGACGGCGTCGAAGTGCTGATCGAGCGTGTAGTGGCTGAGCGGGTAGCGGCCGAAGAGCCCGTTTGAGCCGAGCTGAGGCGCCGGGCCGACGTTCCCCCAGACGTCGGTCGCGGCGCTGGCGAGAGGATGGCCGGCCAAAACCACTACAGCGCTGAGCGCGAGTGCCGTCAACACCGGCCCTCGCCAGCGGCGCAGAACGAGCCGCGCCCTCACGCCGAGACCGCCTTCGGCGTGTTGTCGAGCGCCGCCAGCAGCTCCTCGAAGACGAGGTCGATCTGCACCTCGCCGACCCGCCCGTCGAGGTCGCGCATGAGGCAGAGGCCCTGGCGGTATTCGGTGAGGCGGAAGCCGAGCGCCCCTTCGGAGTCGAGGCTGATCTGTGCGAGCCCCGCCCGCGCCTCGCCCTCGGTCTCCTGGCCGAAGAGGAGGTAGACCCCGAACAGCTCGGAGAGGTCGCCGAGATCGGCCAGGCGCTGCGTCGCTACCAGCACGGTCGCGTTGAAGGCGCGGCCGAGCCGGATCACCCGGTTCAGCAGGGCTCGGCCCTTCGCCGAGCTGACGAAAAACCACGCCTCGTCCAGCAGCACGATCTTGTGTCGTTGGCGGTTGCCGCTGACGAGGCACAGAGCTTGTGCCGCGACCAGAGTGAGCGTCGCCACGGAGACGCGCTCGGCGCGGGTGTAGGTCTCGCGGGAGACGCCGGGGTCGGGCAAAGACAACCCCGGAGTGCGGATCGTGATGACCGAGGGCTCGGCCACTAGGCCGCCTCCTCGATCGGCTCGAACCCAAGGCGCGCGAGCCCAAAGTCAGAGAGGACATCGAGCGCCTCACCCGCTTCGCGCGCCGCGTCGACCTCGCTTTCGCGCAGCCGCCCGACGACGCACATCAGGCTGCGCTCGCCGGCACGCACCGCGTCGCGCACCGCCCGGTCGATCGCGTTCTCCCAGGCCGGCGGCGGGTCGCGAAGAAGCTCGATCAGATAGCTCGAGGCCAGCTCCTCGCGCAGCTCGGGCAGGCCGATCCGCAGCGGGTCGAGCTTGCCCCGATGCTCGGGGTCGCCCGAGAGCTCCACTACCTCGACCTCGCCCTCCAGCTCGGGCACGCGGTCAAGGCCGTGGTCGGGCTTCGGATCGAAGTCGACCACCAGACTGCCCCGGCGCTGCGCGGCGAAGGCGATCGCCTGCGCGGCGAGGGTCTTGCCGCTACCGAGCGTGCCGGCGAGAAGGACGCCGGAGGGCCGCGCGGTCCGCGGCGCCTCGGTCGGGTCATAGCCGACCGGGCGGCCCGAGGGCGTATGGCCTATATAGACCCCGGACGGAGAGCCCACCTCTGAAGTGGCCGTGGCGACCATCGCGCCGAACTGCTCGACGGTCATCTGCTGCAGGTAGTCGGTTACCGAGCCTGAGCCCGGCTGGGGCAGGTGGTCGGTGAAGAGCGCATGCTGCAGGCCGCGTGGTCGGTGAAGGGCGACCTCGCCAAAGCGCTCGCGCAGGGCGCCGACCCGGCGCTCCAGCTCCTCGCGGTCGGGGGCACCGACCGCGAGTGAGAGCGAGGCTCGCAGCATCGGCGGGTGCGAGGAGGACTGCAGGATCGCCTCGTACTCGCGGGCGAGCTCGCGGTCCTCCTCGGCCAGCACCCCCGGCCCGCTCGCCCCCTCAAGCTGTTCGCGGTAGGCGTGCTCGACGTCGAGGATGCGCTTGCGCACCTGGCCGAGCGCCTCGCGGTTGCCGACCCACTCCGCGTACAGAACGGCGTCGACGGGGAACCCGGCGCCTTCGCCCGGCTCGAAGAGAAGCTCGGCCGCGCCGGGAAACTCGGCTTCCTCGGCGAGCGATCCGGCGCAGAGAAAGGACTGATAGGAGGTGCCCTCCTCGGCCTCGACCACAAGCGAGGGCGGCTGGCCGGCCTCCTCGGTGGCGGGCGCATTGGCACAGCGCAAGAGGTCGTTCTCCAGCGGCTCATAGGCCGCCGAGCCGTCCGGCGCCACGATCACGAGCGCATCGGGCTCCCAGAAATGGTCGAGCGCCGGCTCGGCCACGCCGCGAGGGCCAGCGCGACAAAGCAGCCACTGCAGCTCGCGGGTCGAGGCCCGCTGCAGGGCGATCGCGCCGCTCAGCCGCTCGAAGGTGCGCTGCTCGACCCCGGCCAACGCCTCCAGCTCGGCGCCGGAGATCGGCCGCGGCCCGCCGACGCCAGCAAGCTCCTCGACGCGCCGTCTGACCCGGCCGAAGGAGCGCAGGGCCTTCGGCCCATCGCCGGCCTCGGTCAGGGAGACCGCGACGTAGACCTCGGGGATATGGGACCCGAGCCTTGCCAGCCGCTCTTCGTGGCCATCCAGGTAGCGGCGCCAGCCCTCGGGGTCGCCGTGGTCTCGGTCAAGAAGGCCGGCCAGCTCGGCCGGGTAGCGCTCGGCAGGATAGGAGCGCTGCACCCTCCAGATGGCGAAGTCGGCGCCCGCCAGGTGGGCGAAGCGCTCCAGGCGATGCAGCAACGCCCACTTCTGCGAGGCGGGCAAGAAGGGGTAGGCGACGGTGTCGCTGCGGTAGAGGGCCGCTGCCTCCCCGCCCGGGCCGATCAGGATGTTCCGGCGCGCGAAGCGCAACGGGAAGCGGCTCACGGGCGCACCTCCAGCACCTCGCCGTCGCCCAGCACCACGCGGGGCGTCGTGCCCGCCTGGCGCTTGGAGCCCTGCGGGGGGCGGGCCAGATGCCGCCGCCGGCTCGCCCGGCGCACGGCGATCGGCACCGAGAAGAAGACGACCGCGGGGCCGCGCACCCGGGCGCGACGCAGCGAAGACAAGCGCTCGTCGGCCTCCACCCAGAGCCGGCCACCGAGGCCATATCCCAGCCCGGCGAGCGGCAGGGAGCGACCAAGTGAACGGCGCAGCGGCGAAAGCCGCAGTGAGAGCCAGGAGAGTGCGAAGCGGTCGGCGCGTCGACCGTCGGGCGTCGCCTGGGTCCCCAGGGTCGCGACCGCGGCCGGGATCACGATCAGCCTCAGAGGCAGATCGAGGAGGCCGAGCGCGATAGCCGCCAGCCACGCCCCACCCAGCGCGCCGATCGCGGCGACGGCGGCGCCCTCGCGCCCACCGACCCCGAAGCCGGCGAGCGCGGCGATCGCGGCGATGCCCAACGCCACAGCGCTCGAGCCCGCGCTGAGGACGATGACGGCGAGGAGCGTGCCGGTCGCATAAGCGAGCCAGCGCAGCGGCACCCCGCCGGGAATTGGCAGCGAGTGGCCCTCAAGCTGATGGATTCGCCGCTCAGGCGCGAAGATCCGCTGGTAGGAGCGGATCGGCTCGAAGCTCTCGCTCATTGGAGAACCTCTCCCTGTTTCTCCTGAGATTGAGAGGCCGACCGAAGGGAGGCCGTCGAAGATCCCGGGGAAACACATAGAGCCGACCGCCGCCGGGAGAGCGCCTGCCTCGCTAGCCGCCTAGACGGCCCC
>DATHEA010000031.1:0-175420 GCA_035318745.1 Solirubrobacterales bacterium | reverse complement strand
GAGTTCGTCTTCCGCCACAACCGCCGCCGAACTCCGATGGCTGCCTTCCAGACGCTGCTGGGGCTCGGCACGGCGCACGAGCCGAGCACCTACGCAGAGATCACCGGCAGGGCTGCTGCCTGAGCGAACCGGATACTCATGTGCGGGGCTTTCGTGAAATAGCGGGGGCGGGATTCGAACCCACGACCTTCGGGTTACGAGAGCCCGAACCTTGAGGTCGGCTGGACTACGTGGAGCGCGGTCTAGAGCGGTTTCGCAAGATCGAGCTATGGGGATCGGCTGGAATCTGTGGGGCTTCTTGCCCCATTTCTTGCCCAGCGCTGAGGGCGCAGACTGATAGCAGAGGAATCCTCATGAACTCGGACTACTTCCTGCCGCAACCGGGTGACCAAACAAGCGGATTTGCTGGAGCGAAGACCCCCATTCCCAGAGCGCCACCGAGTTGTTGGTGGAGGCGTCGGCGAAATAGATCCGCACCGTGCCGTTGTTCGATATCGCGCTGGGACTGCTGTTGGCAGCGACGGAGTCGCCGTAGAAGAAAGACTGCTGGAGCGTGGCTCCCCAGACCCAGACCGCGATCGTGTTGCCCTTCGATGCGTCGGCGAAGTAGACGTGCACCGTGCCGTTGTTCGATATCGCGCTGGGACTGCTGTTGGCAGCGACGGAGTCGCCGTAGAACCTAGACTGCAGCCAACCTGAACTGTTATGGACCAGGACGGCAATCGATCGATTCGTGGCTGCATCGGAGAAATAGATCTCCGGCGTGCCACCGACCATAACTGCCGAGGGACTCGAGCCCGCTGCGACGGGATCAGTTTCCAGGAAAGTCTGCTGCCATCCGCCCGAGGGCACCCAGGTCCATTCGGTGATCTGATTGCCCCTGCTCGCATCGACGTAGTAGATATGCAACGTTTCGTTAAACGTGAGCGTCGCGGGTCGAGTGCCCGCCGCGATCGGATGCCCCCAGAGGGGCGTCTGTTGCCAACCAGCTTCACTTCCATATCCCCAGTAGGAAACGGTGTTCGCGTTCGCGGCATCCACGAAGCTCACCCTGGTCGGGGGAGGCGGAACAGGCCAGATGGCCGCACCGGTCTGTTCTTGGAATGCGGACCACGACTGCCGGAAGCTGCCGTCGAGTTTGCGCAAGCCGCAGTGATAGTCCCACTTAGGGCTGGAGTAGTCGCTGACTGCTTGCCAGATTAGTCCCTGGAGGTTGTAATTGCCAGCATTGCTCTTGGTCCAGTTGAAGCTCTGCTGCAGTAGTTTGGCCTGGGTGGCGGCATCCACCCCGCGGCCTTCGAATTCTTTTTCTTGTTGTTGGCTTTCTATCACTGGCCAGCCGAGCTCAGTGATCCAAAGAGGCTCACTCGATCCCTGGGGCTGACGATTCAAGACCGTCCGGAAATTGATTACCTCGCTGGCAAATTCAGTGATCTGCTGACCGCTGGTGAAGCCATAAGGATGTATCGCGGCACCGTTGACGGCGGAGGCCATACCACTGACGTTGTAAAGTTTTGAGACATAGGATTCCATTCCCGGTTCGGTCCAATGGCCTAGGTATAGGCCGCCGACTAGCACCTGCGCTCCGGGCTGAATCGCATGGATTGAACTTGAGGTAAAGACGAAAAACCGTCCGTAGTTTTCTGGCTGAACTTTTTCTCCCCCTGGATTATTTTCTGCCAGGTTAGGCTCATTCCATATCTCCCAAGTGGTGATTGGCTTAGCGTACGGCTTGCCATTCCAAAATTCACCACCCTGCCCATACTTTTTGACCGCATTTTGAACCCATGCGCCCCAACCTCCGTACTGGCCGTCAGCACCGGGGACGGGGTAGCTGTGTCCTTCGGTCAGATACGGAAGGATCGTGATGCCGCGTTTGGCGGCACGCTCGAAGAGCGGTTCGTAGAAGGCCAAGCCATACCCGCGGTTGATTTCAACCCGGAAATACGCAGCGCCGGAGTGCTGGACGACTTCCAATTCTTCTTCGCTCGCAGTCTGTTCGGGGCTGCCGTTCCACTGCAGGCCGAGGGAGAGCGCTGAGGCCCCTGAGGCCATCGCCATCAGCATGGCGATGGCAACCAGAAGTGCTGAAGTTAGCAGCGACAGGTGGCGGCGAGCGGAACTTGTTAAGTCAGCGAAACGCAAATCTCTACTCCTGTCTAGGTTCTATGTGCTGAGTCGTTCCTCTATTCGACGGCCGCTTGGGCATGAGAGATGCAAAGAGCTGCGCGTGTGTGAGCAACTCTACGGGCAGGATACGACCGTATCGGTGGCATCCGTTTCGCACGAGTCACTGCCTAGTGGCGGGTTTGGAGAGCCTCCTTCGACATAATCCGCGCCTTCCGCATTTCCGGTCGATCCGGCCTGCATTACGTCAACACCTGCTCGACCTTGCAGAGAATCGTTGCCGAGACGACCCAAGATCCCGTTAGGGCTACCGTTCCCTATTAGAACGTCGGCCTGGTTGGACCCCTCAAGGTCGTCGATTTCGCTCAACCAGGTCATGCTTCCGAAGGTGCACGTTGGCCCGCCGCTATACAAGTTGCCGGCCCAATGCGATTCGAGACTGGCTGCTACCGCGCTCGCCGAGAGCTTTGCCCAAGAGGCGCTGTTACTGCCAGCCCCATCCCCGGCTTCCGTCGTAGCGCCATACAGGCCGTCTCCATCACAGACCGTATTGGAGATCAGCAGGTCGTTTCCTTCCCCGCCCTGCAAGGTGTCCGCGCCGGCGTTATTGACGAGGACGTCATCCCAGCTGGCCCCATACATCCAGTCACTCCCCGAGCTGTCGCCGTCGATGAGCACGTCTTCGGTGCTCTGGCTACCCCAGAGAACGTCCGACCCCGTCCCACCGGTCAGGACGGTAGACGTGTATTCGCCGATGCCGCCTCCATAGATGTTGAGGCCATCATCCGATGGAAGACCGGACATTTGGATCGAATCGACAAGGGCGCCAGCTGGGACCTGGCAATGCACGATGTTGGTGTAGTAGGTGCAACCCGGCGTTTGCGCACCGGAGCTGGTGTCGAATTCAGCTGAGGACCCTTCGAGTTCAAATGAAACATAGAAGTGGTTGGTGGGGCTGTCCCACCAATAGACGCCATGGACGCTGTCGTGCCCGTTGCTGCCGACTGCATAGACCTGAACGGAGCGGACCTGAGGGGAGATCGTGTTCTGCATCAATCCCACGCTGATCTTTTCTGAGTTGCGGACATGCACTTCTGCCGCTTCGCCCTCGCATTCCGACTTGGACTCGGAGATGCAGTTGTCGGTGCCCCCGAGACCGAATGCAGTATCCGAGCCGCCACCGCCTTCGATGTAGTCGCCATCGGCGCCTCCGACGATCACATCGGCCCCTTCTGACCCGTAGATGGCGTCGGCGCCCCCACCACCATCAATGCGGTTTGCTGAGGCATTGCCGATGATGACGTCGGCGAAAGGCGAGCCGATTACGTTCTCGAACTCCCAGCCCGTAACTTGGTCGTAGCCCCCACCCCAGGCCGCGTCTCCGTTGCATGCCTCATAGCCGCCTTCGCCGCTACACGGGCTCCCGTCCAGGCGGACATAGACGCCTCGCTCCGCCCATTCGGCCGGGAAGCCGGCAACTTCAAAGGGCAGAGCGCCGACAAAGCCCGGCGCCGTCGCGGTGGAGTAGCTCAGAGTGTCCACATCGCTACCTGGCCCGGTGTCTTCGACGGTGTCGCCGGAGCCATCGCCGCGGACCATGTCGTTTCCATCGCCGCCGTCGAGGTAGTCGGTGCCGAAGCCCCCCTCCAAGATGTCCCAGCCATTCTCGCCGTAAAGGTTGTCGTCGCCCGGGCCTCCTGACAGGAGGTCGTTGCTGTTTTCCCCGTGCAGCGTTGCGTCACCCCAAAGCGTGTCGTTGCCGCGCTGCCCGTATAGCCAGTCCGGATTGGGTCCACCAACAAGGGTTTGGTTTCCATTGCCCCCATACTGAACCGTGCTGGCCGTAGCTCGGTTGCCGTGCTTCGACGCGCTCGCCCTGGCGGCCGCCGTCGCAGCGTCGCTGTAGACCGGCGAGCTCTTGTCAACGAATCCCTGCGTTTCAAGACTTTTGATGGTCTGGTTGGAGTTCAGCAACTCGCCATAAATGTGATCCTCGCCCAACCCTCCGTTGACTTCGGACACATCGCCGTTGACGAAGATGACGTCGTCACCTTCCCCGCCGATGACCGTTTCGACTTCATTAGATGAGACAACGATGAGGTCCGAGCAGTCCGTCCCAACTATCGTCTCAGTTGCAGCATTCAACTTGGGACCAACTTCACAAGAAGGCGCCGCGAGGCTGGCCGCGGGCAGGAAGAGCGTCAACAGGCTCATGGTGGCGATGGCAACCAGAAGTGCTGCGGTTAGCAGCGACGGGTGGCGGCGAGTGGAACTTGTGAAGTCAGCGAAGCTCAAATCTCTACTCCTGTTTAGGTTCTATGTGCCAAGTCGTTCCTCTATTTGACGCCTTGCTCAAAGTCCCCGGTAACCACGAATTCCCACCCAGGCAAAAACCAGCAAGCATCTAGTCTCTTTTAGTAATCGAGAGTTTGGTTGTCAACCATGACTGGACGTTTGGATGATCCGGAGGCTCGGCCGCCTGATCCTCGGGAAGACGGAGGCTCGTTGCCTTCGTCGTCATTGCTTCCCCTGATGATCTCTACGTCCCCGAAGAAGACGGCGGCGATCGTCTGGGCCCTCGTACCCTTCAGCGCGTCGACCGCCTCCCGCAGCAGCTCGATCGACTCATCCCCCTCGGCGATGCCGCCCTGGGTGCGCAGCGCTACCCCAATCCCCCGCCGGCCGCCGGCCTCGCGCGCCAGCTCGACCGCCCGGGTCGCCTCGACCTGGGCCGCCTCGACATTGCCCAGCGCCGCTTCGGCCCGTGCCAGGCCGCTGGGCCAGCCAAGCAGCTCGGGATTTGGGAGAAGAAGCCACTCCAGCCGAGCGGACGCCGCGAGAAAGTCATCCCGGGCCTCGACCTGCCGCCCGGTTTCCTGCCGGAGCTCGCCCCTGGCCCAGAGGAACTAGGCGCTCGGAACGCCGGAGACCACATCTGCTTCGGTGCGGGACTCGTCAGCTAAGCGCTCGGCAAACACCAGCTCGCCGCGGGCGGTCTGCGCTCTGATCGCAACCGATACTTGTAGGGCCGAAAGGCGGTCGAATGCTCTGACCAGTAGCGGTCAACCTGCTCTGCGAGCTGAGCCAGCGGGAGCGGCGGTTTCGCGGATCCGTACTCCATGCCAGGCGAAGGCTAGCTCTCCGCCCAGGTCCGGAGTGCTGATATCTTCCTTGAGTATTTAACTTATTCGTGGAGGCCGATGGCGCAGCGCTTGTACGACAGCGGGACAAGGCCCCGCATATTCATCAACTGGCAGTCCTTCGTCGACCAGGGAATGCCGGTCGCGTGGCAGTGGCCTTTCGTCGACGCGGTCATCAACGCCTACACGCGCTGGATGACGGTCGCGGGGGTCGATCTGCGGTTCCAGTTCTGGAACTTCACCGACCGCACCGAATCCAACGACGGCGAGCTCGTGATCAGCATGAACCGGCGCCACTCGCCGAACGAGAACCGCCTCGCCTCCACGTTTGGCTCCTACAACCGGCTGATCATCGTCTTCCACCGCCGGGCCAGCAATGACACCACCCTCTGGAACTTCGTCCCCAGCAACGCGCAGCCGGGCGAGATCGACATGCAGGGCGTGCTCACCCACGAGCTCGGGCACTGCCTCGGGCTCGACCACTCCTCCTCGCCCGACGAGACGATGGACCCCAGCTATGAATACCAGCGATACCGCTACGGACCCTTCGAGGGCGACGTCGCCGCGGTCAAGTCGCTCTACCCGAACTTCGGCAACAACCGCGTCGGCCAGCTGCGCTCCGCCGACGGCGCCGGTTCCTGGGCCTTCCAGCCGAACTCGCTCACCGACTCCAACCACGCCGACGCCCGGGCCACGATCACCCCCGGCGCCTCCCGGATCGGCGGCAGCGACTACTACCTGGTCGGCTGGACCACTCCCAGCAGGGTTCCGACCTGGCTGCGCGGCAGCGGCTCCTCGTTCTTCTTCAACGAGTGGACGGCCTATGGCGGCGAGCGCTCGGTCCAGGGACCCGCGTACGCGAGCGACGACGCCGGCCGGATGCTGTGGGCGTGGGTACACAACGATGCCGCCGGCTCGATCCGGATGGTGGGCTCGACCGACCGCGGGCGGTCCTGGTTCTGGACCGGCAGCCCGCCGGGGGCGGGCACCGCGGGCACGCCGGCGCTCTGCTGGACCCGCGTCGGCGGCCAGTCCACCTGGATCTGCGCCTGGGTCAACTTCGAGCGCACGAGCCACGAACGGACCGGCCTCGTCTACGCCAGCACCTCGACCGACGATGGCGCCACCTGGAGCGCCCCAGTCGCGCTGCACCCGACCTTTAAGGCGCTGGGCGGGGCTTCCGTGGCGGCCAACCCGGACAACACCGTCGTGGTCGGGTTCTCCCTCGCGCCCACCGGCACGACCGCCAGCATGAACTGGATCCAGACCTTCGGCTGCCGGGTCGGCGCCGCCGGCCTCGAGCGGGTCCAGGCAGAGTCGCTCGCCGCGCTGACGAGGATCCAGCCCGCCCTCGCTTTCGACGCCGGCCGCAACCGCTTCGTCCTCGCCAGCCGGGAGCAAAACTTCCTCACCACCCTGGCGACGTACTGGAAAGGCCCGGCGGTGGCCGACCTGTGGGGCGGCCGGGTGATGCTGGCGCAGCGCAGCAACACCGCGCCGGCCCTGGCGTCCTCGCCGGTTCGCAACGAGAGTCGGCTCTTCTACGGGTATGAGAGTGTGGGATGACCACGTTCGGACCTTCGCCCTGGCAGCTTTCCCTCTACGAGCGCCTGGTCGGCGCCACCCTCGTCCTGCACGGCCGGGTGAACGGCGTGGTCGAGGAATGGCCGGACCCCGCCGACGAGCGCTGGCGCCGGCTCGGCCTGATCGAGGTCGAGGTGACGCGCGTGCTGCGCGGGGAGGCGCCCGACCGAATCCACGTGCGGTTGGCGGGCACGGCCCGCGGGAACGAAGTCGAGTGGGCGGCGCCCGTCGAACCGGGCGCGGAGCTGCTATTCCTCCTCGCCGTCAACGAGGGGGGCGAGTCGCTGCGATACGGGCTTCAGCACGACAGCGCCTTTCCCCTGCGCGACGACGTCCTCGAGCTGCCGGAGGACCTGCTGCTCGGCGAGTACGCGGAAGAGCCTGGCCGCCTCCCGCTCGATGCAGTCGCCCGGATGCTGGACGACATCGACGCGGCGCAGGCCGAACGGGCCAAGCACTACGAAGAGGTGGGCGGCCGGGACTGGGACAAAGGTGAGTACCCGCCGGTCGAGGAGATGGGCGGCTCGGGCGAGTACGAGCAGGACGACCGGGAGCCCGGCCCGGCGGGACCGCGGGGCAGTCGCCCAGCCGGCGGCGACAGGCGCCGGGCGCACTGAGCCGAGCGGGGCAGCCAGGACTCGAATCTGGAATCGCCGGTTTTGGAGACCGCGCTTTCGTTATGCACGAGCCCAGACGATGCACGTTCGACTGTCGAACTTAGTACCCACTTAGTACCCGCCGCCGGATCACGCTCCGGTTTCGATCACGAAAAAAGCCCCGTTTCCGGGGCTTTCTCCTATAGCGCAGGCGGGATTCGAACCCGCGACCTTCGGGTTATGAGCCCGAACCTGGAGTACTGCTGGGCAGTGTGGAGCTCGGTGTCAAGCGGTTTTCGCGAGATCGAGATTGGCTGGGATCGGGCTGGGATCTGTGGGGCTTCTTGCCCCATTTCTTGCCCCAGCGACCGTTGGCCTAGACACCGCCGGTCGACGACGACTGGACGGGAGCTCCTACGTCCCGCCCGCGATCGGCTTTCCGTTCGACCAGGTCTCCACCCCCCCTGCGCCGGGGTAGCGCTTGATCGCTTCGATGGGATCGGTGCTAGTCAGCCCACCAGTCGCGCTGGCCATCGACGTCTTCGCGCGGAGCCTCGCCGAGATTGGGCGCGCCGATGACGAGGATCTCAAGGCCCTCCGGCCCGGCCTCGTAGCCTCGCCACGTACCGGGCGGGACGCGCACCGCGTCCCACTCCTTGAGCTCGACGATCTCGTCGTCGACCTTCATCCGCCCGCTCCCGCGCAGGACCACGTACACCTCCTCCTGCTTCTTGTGCGTGTGGCCGTACGGAAAGCGATAGCCGGGCGGGACGCGCTGGTAGCTCAGGCCGGATTTCTCGAGCTCGAGCGCCTCGGTCGCCAAGCGGAACTCCAGGTCCGGCGAGCCGTCGAAGTTGGACCCGACGTCCTCCAGGTCCTCCTTGAGGTTCCTGTGAGTGAATGGCACGGCGCAATCCTATGGCACCCCTGACTGGGGTCCCCGGGGCGTTGGCGCGTCGCCGGGGCCGCTTATTCGCGTTTCTCGCGAGCGAAACGTAGGTGACCGGGAGCCCTGCGCAAGGGCTGGACTCGACCTTTCCCGAACCTCATCTTGCCCCAGAGCTTGCCCCAAGGCCATTTTCCGTCCTATAGCGGGGGCGAGTTCTGAACGGATTCCCCCTACCGGATACCGAATCGCGGAGTGGCGCGGCATATAGCTCAACGACCACCCACCCGATAGGAGCAGCCTACGCAGTGATAATCCTGCCGTTGTTACAGCCGAGGCTCGAGGACGACGCGACCGAACGCGTTGCGGCCCTCGATGTGCTCGTGCGCCGCGGCGGCCTCGGCGAGCGGGAACGAGCGATCGATCTCGACCTGGAGCTCGCCGCTCGCGACGCGCTCCAGCATGTCCTCGATCATCGGGTGGATTCGGGCGTATTCGGCGACGATCGCGCCGCCGAGGTAGACCCCACGCAGCGTGTTGTTTCGCGCCCAGAGCGACTGCGCCTCGATCGTCGACCCCGCACGCGCCGCCACCCCGACGCTGACGAGCGTCGCTCGGTAAGCGAGTACACCGACGCTGTCGAGGAGGTTCTGGCCGCCGATCGGGTCGAGGACGACATTCACTCCGTTCGAGTCGGTCAGCTCGTTGGCCCGCTCGATGAAGCTCTCGGTCGCGTAGTTGATGCCGTGGTCGAGGCCGAGGGCCTTCAGCCGCTCGAGCTTCTCGTCGCTGGAGGCGGTCGCGATCACGGTTGCGCCCGCCTGCTTCGCGAGCTGAATCGCGGCCATCCCGACGCCGCCGGCGCCGGCGTGGATCAAGACGGTCTGGCCCTCCGAGAGGTTCCCGGCGGTGAACAGGCACTCGTGCGCGGTTCCGAACGCGACCGGCACGCAGGCGGCGCGGGCGGCGTCGAGGCCGGCCGGGACCGGCCACGTCATCGCCGCGGGGACTGCGCGCCTGGCGGCGTGGGAGCCGGCGGCGTTCAGGGCCACCACGCGGTCGCCCACTGCGCGCTCCTCGACGTCGGCAGCGACCTCGCTGACGGTGCCGGCGCTCAGGTAGCCGACGATCCACGGGACTGCGGGCGGAGGGGAGGCCGCACGAGCGAGCAGATCCCCTCCCTCGATGCTGATCGCCTCGGCGTCGACGACCACGCAGCCGTCCGGGCACTCGGGATCGGGCACCTCCTCGTAGCGAAGCACCTCGGGGGCACCGTTCTCGTAGATCACTGCCGCTTTCATCGTCAGGCCTCCAGGGATTGTTGTCGATCCGGTCGAGATGGAGCGCGGTATGTCATTCCTGGGTCTCCAGCCAGGCGCGGTAGCGGCCAAGCGCGCGCCGCTGCGCGCGCCGATCGCAGACGAGCGCGTGCAGCGGGTGCGTCTTGCCGGCGGGATCCTTGCCGCGCGTGATGCGGCGCATCTGATGGCGGACGAGCGCCATGCTCGCCGCCGAGGCGAGCGTCTTGTCCGACCAGATGACCGGCCCCAGTCGCACGCTCGCATCGAGCCCCGAGCGCCAGCGATTCGGGAGGTCCGGCGTGGCGGCGATCGCGGTGCCCATGCCGATCATCGCGACACCACTCGCAAGGACCGCCTCGGCGATCTCGCGGCGGGCGATCCCACCGGTCAGCATCAGCGGCAGCGGGCTGGTCTTGGCGAGCTCGGCGGCGAGCCCCAGGAAGTACGCCTCACGCGCCGCGGTGCGGCCGTCCGTCGGGCGGCCGGTCATCGCCGGGCTCTCATAGCTGCCGCCCGAGAGCTCGACCAGGTCGACCCCGAGCGGCTCGAGCATCGTGATTACCCTCCGCGCGTCGTCGGCGTCGAACCCGCCGCGCTGGAAATCAGCGGAGTTCAGCTTGACCGCGACCCCGAACGACGGCGACACCACCGCCCGGATGGCACGGACGACGTCGAGCAGCAACCGGGCGCGGTTCTCCAACCGCCCACCCCATTCGTCGCTTCGCCTGTTCACCAGCGGTGAGAGGAACTGCGAGATCAGGTAGCCGTGCGCGGCATGGACCTCGGCGCCGTCGAACCCGGCCCGCTCGGCGAGGCCGGCGGTCGTCGCGAACCGCTTCACGGTCGCGTCGAGCTGCTCATCCGTCATCGCCACCGGCCGGTCGAAGCGCTTGCTGTGCTTCCCGAGCTCGACCGCGACCGCCGATGGGCCCCACACCACCCCCGGCATCCGGGCCGGCACCTGTCGACCGGGGTGGCTGATCTGCATCCACATCATCGCCCCGCCGGCCTTCCCGGCCTCGGCCCAGCGCTCGAACGGCTCGAGCGCCGCACGACTGTCGAGCACGACCCCGCCCGGCCCGGTCAAGGCCTCGGCGTGCACCATCACGTTGCCGGTGATCAAAAGACCCGCGCCGCCGGCGCCCCAGCGGCTGTAGAGAGAGACCAGGCGCTCGTCGGGAAGCTGCGATCCACTCGCCATCCCCTCCTCCATCGCCGCCTTCGCGATCCGGTTGCGCAGCTTGCCCCCCGATCGCAGCTCCAATTGAGAGAACAGCTCAGTCGACATCGAACACGCCTCCATCCTCAGGATGTTTACGGCGCTCACATTAGACGAGTGGAGTAAACGCTGTCAACATCAACTTTGATCGCGATGACCGCATCCAAGACGACCTACCACCATGGCGACCTGCGCGCGGCATGTGTTCGCGCGGCGGTGGAGCTGCTCGAGGAAGGCGGCGAGGCCGCCATGTCGCTGCGCGCGGTCGCCCGCCGCGCCGGCGTCTCGCCGGCTGCTCCCTACCGGCATTACGAGGATCGCGAAGCGCTCGCCTCGGCGGTCGCGGCGGTCGGCTATCGCGAGCTTGCCGAGCGGCTGGCAGCGGCGCACCCCTCCCCGTCAACCCCGGAGCAGTTGACCAGCGTGGCGATCGCCTACGTGAGGTTCGCGCTCGACCGGCCCGCCCTGTTCCGAATCATGTTCGGAGAGCCGTGCGACCGGGACAACGACGAGCGCGTCGCCGCGACTGCGGCGGTTTCGCTGTACCTCCGGGAGATTGTCGAACGAGCCTTCCCGCGAGCCGAGCCCGAGGCGTTGGCGACCGCGATCTGGGCGCTCGTACACGGGCTCGCCTTCCTGTACCTGGACGGCAAGATCGATGCCTCCACTCCGCCGGCCGTAGCCGATCGCGTCTCCGCCGCGATCCGGGCCCTGCTGACCGCAACCGGCACCGGTGGGCGCTCAGCCGAGATGCCGACCGAGGGCTGATCCCGCGAAGGCCTTTTTGACCTTCTCGGGCCTCATGTTGCCCAGCGCCCGTCCTTGAACCCCTTTGTCTGCTCCCCGACGAAATGGGGGCGGGATTCGAACCCGCGACCTTCGGGCCATGAGCCCGAACCAGGGGGTCCCGCTGGGCTACGTGGGGCACGGTAGCAAGCGGTTTTCGCGAGATTGAGATCGGCAGGGATCGGCTGGAGTCTGTGGGGCATCTTGCCCATTTCTTGCCCCAGCGATTTTTCTCGGGACCGCCTCATGGCTGTGCAGATCCAGCGCCACGACCAGCGTCCCGAGCCGTCCGCCGTCGGCTCCCGGCCGCGGGCGGTAAGTCGCAGCGCCGCGTGCTGGAGCTGTGGCTCAGGCGGCGCCAGCTTCGCGGCGATCTTCCCCGGCACCTGCGTATGGGCGTGAAGCGTGTCGCACATCTTGCTCCAGTCCTCGTAGGAAGTGGATGGCCACAGGTCGGGAGACGCCATCGACCCACGGTAGCGCTTGGGAAGCGAGCCGCCGGCTGCTGGTCGGGTCCCGGGCGGCGGGTGCGCTACGAGGGTTGGCACACAGTCGTGGCCTGATCGTTCGCAGCGGTCGAGACCTGCGCCCTTGATTGACGTGCCTGCGCGATGCTTCCCAGCAGCGCTGCGACGACCACGGTGATCCCATACGCCGTCGCGATCGCCCTCACGCTTACCGAGTGGGCGGCGAGCTGTCCGGCAATGACCGACGGCAACCCGAAGGCGAGGTAGGCAACGAGGTAGAGCGCCGCGAAGAGGCCGGCGCGGTCTTTGGCGTCGACGAGCGGGGCCAGGGTTCTGATCCCGCCGGAGAGCGCCCCGCCGAAGCCGACCCCTCCAACGACCCCGCCGATCCAGATCAGTGCAAGAAGCTGAGCGGAGATGCCAACGACGATGACGAGCGTGCCCGCGGCAATCGCCCAGCAACCGATTCGGGACGCCTCACGAGGCGTTCGGCGGCCCAGGAAGAGGATCGCGACGGCCGCAGTTGCCGGCTCCACGGATGCCGTCGCCCCATTGAGGAGGCCGCTGTCGTGGTGGAAGACCTCTCGCATCACCGTCGGCACGAGGCCGAGGAAGAGCCCGGCGAGCATCCAGGCTGCAATCTGAACCGGGATGGCGGCGGCGAACTTGGCCGCTGCGGCGCGCGGCACGCTCAGGTGCGGCCGCAGCGAGCGCAGTGCGCCGCGGCGGCGCGGCGTCGTGTCGGGGAGGAAGCAGGCGAGCACGGTGCCCGCGGCCATCACCGCAGTCAGCGCCGCGAAGGTGAGCGAGCGAGGGTTGGCGGCGAACTGGACCGCGGCGCCGGTCAGCAGCGCGCCCAAGGCCAGGCCTCCGGCCGGCGCCGTGCTGCCGATGACACCCCCGAGCGCCGGGCGGTCGACGGATGACAGCTCGACGATCTCGGCAGTGAAGGCGCTCGTCGCCGCCCCCGTCGCAAACCCCTGCACCGTGCGGGCGGCGGTCACCCACCCGACGTCGCCAGCAAGCAGAAACATCACCATCGCGATCAGCTCGAGGGCCATGAAAGCGACGAGCACGGGTCTCCTACCGACGTAATCGGAAAGCGAGCCGACGATCAACATCGCCACGACCAGCGCGAACGCGTAGGCGGCGAAGGCGACGGTCAGCGCGTCGTCCCCGAAACCCCACTTGTCCTGCAGCTCGACGAGCATCGGGGTCGGCGCGCCGGCCGCGAGGTAGAGGGAAGCGAAGGCGATCGCCGCCCCGACGAACCCGGCCTTTCGGGACAGGGAGGCATGCGGCTCAGATCGCCCTCCGACCGCCGTCGGCGGCGACGGTAGTCCCAGTGATGTAGCTCGCTTGCGGAGAGACGAGAAAGGCGACGACATCGGCGATCTCCTCGGGTTGTGAGGCGCGGTGCATCGGCGTGGTTTCACCGAGCGCCGTGATGAACTCCGGTCCCGAGGGTGATGGCGTGTAGACGGGTCCCGGAGCGATGGCGTTGACATGCACGCCGCTCGCGCTGTACTCCGCGGCCCAGGCACGCGTCATCGCCTCAAGCGACGCCTTCGTCGCGCCGTAGGCCGCGCCCCCCACGAGGCCCACGCCACCAGCCATGCTGCTTACGCTGACGATGCTGCCATGACCCCTGGCAGCCATCCCGGGAGCGATCGCCGCTACAAGGGAGAACGGCGCACGAACGTTGCTGGCGAACATCTTGTCGAACGCGGAGACGTCGAACTCTGCGGTCGGGCCGAAGAGCGCGATCCCGGCATTGTTGATCAGGATGTCGACCTCGCCGACGTCGCTCGCCAGGCGCTTCACGTCGGCGGCGTCGCCCAGGTCAGCGGCGATGAAGCTGGCTTTGCCCCCAGCGGCAGTGATCTCCTCGACCGTCTCGGCGCCGCGGGCGCCGTCGCGTCCGTGAACAAGGACCTCGGCCCCGTCCCGGGCCAGCTGCAGCGCGACCGCGCGACCGATGCCCGACGTCGCGCCCGTCACCAGTGCCCGTTGCCCTTCGAGGTTGTTTCGAGTCATGGTTGACATTGCTGCTCCTTTCGTTTTGGTACAAGCAGGGTGCCAGCCGGCGCGTGTCCTGGCATTAGCGAGAGTTCTAATTTTTCCCGGTGTCTTATGTACGATCCTCTAAGTCATGGAAGAGCGTACGCAGGGCTCCGAGCAGCTACCAGTCAGGCGCGATCACAGACGCGCGATGCGCCGCGTAGGTGAGGCACTCGCCAGCCGATACACCGAGATCGGCCAGGCGATCGCCGCGCGAATCCTCGACGAGATTCCCGACTACAGGGACGCCGCGCCCGACCTGATCAACGATCTTCGCACCGGCGCAACCGCGACCGCCGAGGTGCTCGCGCGAACGCTCGCCGAGGGCTCGACGGTACGCCGCGAGGACCTCGGGTTCTTGCGCGAGCTAGCGACACGGCGCGTGCGCCAAGGGGTCAGCCTCGAGGTGTTCGTCCACGCCTACCGCGTCGCGCTGCTCGCCTACTGGGACGCATGCGCCGAAGAAGCCACGCGCCTAAGGATCTCCCGAGCAGCCGGCTTCGCGCTCGCAAGCTCGGCGATCGAGGCAATCGACACCATCACGACTCAGGCCACCGAGGCTTACCTGCGCGAAGAAACCCGCATCAGGACGCAGAGCGGGCGGGCGGCCCGCGACCTAGTCGAGCGCCTCATCGATGGCCAGCCAATCGACCCTGGCAGGCGCCATCCCGCCGCGCCAGGACTGGACCCGACCGGACAGCTCCTTACCGTCGTCGGAAGGATCGAGCAGACGACGCTTGCAGTCGGTGACGCACTCCAACTCGCCAAGGACACGCTCGAGGAGAGCATGTCGCTCGGGACCGTCAGGCCCCTCACGACGATCCGCCACGGAGAGCTCGTCCTCATCTCCGCCGTAACCTCGCCGAGCGACAAGATCGCAACCCTTCGCGCCGCACGCCGACGAACCGTCGAAGAACACAATCTCGACGTCCGCTACGGCATCAGCGTTCCCTCTCAGGGCTTCGCGACCGTGCAGCAGGCTTACCGCGAAGCAACGCTCTCGCTGTCGTACACGTCGGCAAGCCGGCCGATCGTGTCGCTCGACGAACTGTCATCGCTCGAGTGTGCCGCGATCGGCGCCACCGCCACCACCAAGGCCGTGATCGCCTCCAAGGGCAACAGGCTACAAGCGCTCTCACACGACGATCTCGCCGCAGCGGTCGAAACGATCCGCGCCTTCTCCAACGCCGACCTCAGCGTCACCAAAGCCGCCGAACAGATGAACGTCCACGCCAACACCGTGCGCTACCGACTCCAAAAAATCGCCACGAAGACCGGCCACGACCCGCGGACGTTCGCGGGCCTCGTCGACCTGATCTGCATTCTTGAGATGACCGACGACGAGCACCAGCCCGAAGCGGAGGAAGACCACCAAGGCAACCTCACATCCGGCGTCTAGCGTTCAGCGACGGTGCTGTGGCGTGAGGTTCACGAGGGAAGGCTGGAGCTGGCGTTGCTTCGCTCCCCGAGGCGGCGCCGGCGGGGCTCGTCGGCCACGAGCTGCTCGGTGAGCCGATGATGCTCCGTCGCGCTGGTCGCGCTCGATGGTGATCGTGCTTTCGGGCAAGGCGCCCCTCCCTTTCGGTGAGGCACCGAAGAGACGCCCGATGCCGCCCCTCGAAGGGCTGTGACGGGTACCGTCTCTCTCGCATCGAAGGCGTTGTCTTCGGTGCCGGGCCCCGGGGCGTTAGCGCGCCGCCAGGGCCGCTATTTCTCGTTTACGTGGCCGAACGTAGGTGGACCGGAGGCGCGCGCAAGGGGCTGGAGCGACCTCACTCTGACCTCACCTTGCCCCAGAGCTTGCCCCAGGGCCATTTTTCACCGTTTTTGAGGTTCCCCAAAAACGCGAAAACCCGCTTGATAAGCGGGCTTTCGTCCTATAGCGGGGGCAGGATTCGAACCTGCGACCTTCGGGTTATGAGCCCGAACCTGAGGTCCCGCTGGGCAACGTGGGGCACGGTTTCAGGCGGTTTTCGCGAGATCGAACTACGCTGGGATCGGCTGAGATCTGTAGGGCGTGTTGCCCCATTTGTTGCCCCAAGGCTTTGAACGTAGACGTTGGTGGCGGGAGCGGGCGGCGGCGCCACCCAGGGTTGGCTTACGTTTCAGGGTGACGGATCGGCGCCAGCCTCGTAGATAGGTGTGCGGATGCTGAGAATCGGAGCGAGATGGCGATACCGGGCGGGACTTTCGGCGATGGTCGCGTTTCTCGCTGCCGCAACCTTCTGCGCTCTAGCCGAGGCAAACTACCGCCCTCCGGAACGCATCTGGGGCAATTACGCCGCCGTCTCCGCCTCGGGCGCCGGAGCGGCCCGCCTCTTCGACCGACTAAGGAAATCCGAGTTGGCCTCAGCCATGGCAGACGAGGTCAATGGATCGGCTGGGAAGCCAACTGCAACGGATCGGGGGGCCAGATGCACGTCGGCCACAAGAGAATTCGGCTCGGTTCGATCACCTCCAGTTCTGTTGGCTGCCCCAACCTCTCGGGGCGCCAGGACAGTTGGCTGAGGAGCCTCTTCGCCGCAGATCCTCATTGGCAACTGAAGCGGGATGTGCTGGTGCTGCGCGCGGGTCGGCGCGTATTGCGACTACGAACCAGGTCGGGGTGAGCCTTGCGTTCGAAGCCGTGCGGTCGATTGCCAATGAACGTGGCCTGCAGCCGTTCCCTGATGCGACGGCTCTCGGGCGCGAGGCCCTGCCACCTACCTCTCGCCGATGGCACGTCGAACTGGTCGTCAGTCAGCTCTTTGCGTGATCGGCTGACACTTTTGGGCGCTTAAGGCTCGCGCCTCTGAATGAACCCTCCTGTTCAGTGGGCAGGCGGGGTTTCCGTGCTGGGTGATCGCATGGCCGGCGTGGCACTCGCTTTCGCGGTGCTGGAGATCGGCGGTTCGGCCTCGGACGTCGGGCTCGTGCTGTCCGCGGGAGCATTCCCCCTGGTGGCGACCATGTTGGCGGGCGGCGTTGTCGCCGACCGGGCCTCCCACCGCGCCGTGATGGTGGCCGCGGACCTGGTGCGGGTCGCAAGCTGGACCCAGCGGCCGGTCGGACCCTGATCTGACCGGGCACTTATGTCGATAGATCCTCGGAGCGGATCGCGATTCTCAGCGACAGAGATACCTAGATGGCCAGGAGTAAGTCGTGGGCACTCAGGATCGGGCCAACGTTGGCTCGATCCGGGACGGCCGGCGCTCATATGCTCGGCCGATGACAATTCGGTCGATACGCACGGGAATGGCGGTGTTCCTCGCCGCGCTCTCGCTCACGTGCGTCCTCACCGTCGTGCAGGCCGACGCCACGCCAGCGCCCGGCCGTCTCATCCCCCGCTTCGGCGATGTTGGCGGCGTCGCCCGCTACGTCGCCACCGAACCGACTCCAGGGCGCGTATTCGGAGCGATCAACGGGCCCCGGGGAACCGCCCTGGTCCTGCAGCCGGGCACGGCCGGGGTCGCCGTGGCCCGCTACCTCCAGGTCGGCCGCCTCGACCGGAGCTTCGGGAGGAACGGGATCGCGCTCGACCCGCGGTCGAACTTCTACCTGGAAGGGCACCTGGCCTCCGGCCCCGGAGGGACCATCGTCGCCTCCTCGAGCGAGGCGATCACCCGGTTCACCGCCGACGGGAAGATCGACAGGAGCTACGCGAACGGGGGCGAGATCCTGCGCGACCGTTCGGGCACGGATATCGGCCTGGCCACCAACCTCGTCCTCCGGAACGGGGCGACGATCGTCGTCAGCCCGAGCTTCGCCACCGACACGCCACTGGGGATCTTCGCCACGCGCTACCGGCCCAACGGTCGGATCGACCGGCGCTATGGGAAGGACGGGCGGGCGTTCGCCCCGATCTGGAACGACTACGAACCGGCCGCAGCGGTCGCGATGCAGGGGAGCCGGCTCCTCGTCCTCAGCCCCGGCGAAGAAGACGGCGAACTCTTCCTGACGCGACTGACCCCCGACGGCAGGGTCGACCGTAGCTTCGGCTCCGACGGCCTCACCGCCGGCCACCGTCTCAGAGGCCGGCCCGTCGGCATGGTGCGGCAACCTGGGGGAGCGATCGTCGTTGCCACCTCGGGTAACCAGCTCATCCGCTTCGGACCGGACGGCAAGCGCGACCGGAGCTTCGGCACCCGCGGTGTGGCTGTCGGCGCAGCGCCCCATACGACGCTCCATTCCTTCATCCAGGCTCCCGATGGGGATCTGATCGCAGCTGGCGCCGCCACCGAGGACGGTGGGGCCGGGGGGCCGACGGCCCTCGCGGTCGAGCGCCTGACTTCCTCAGGATCGGCGGACCCGACCTTTGGCTCCGGCACCGGCTACGTCGTCAGGAGCCTCGGGCCCGAACTGCGGGCCGGTGTCCGCGCCGCCGTGGTGCTTCCCGGAGGAAGGCTGTTCCTGGCGGGTCAGGTGGCTCACTTCAAACGCGGTCCGTTCGGCGCCGAGATCGTTCTCGCCGGTCTCGAGGACGACGGCACGCCGGCCGCCGACTTCGGTGTCGAAGGCGTCGTTGTGACCGACACGGTCTCCCCGTCGGGCACCCAATTGGCCACCATGACCCATCATTCCGCGAAAGAATGAGCGTCGCCAACCTAAAGGCGATTCGCTGATCGACCATGCTCGTCCGAGCCAAACTCACCATCGCGGTCCTTGCCGCATCACTCCTCGGCCTTGCCCTCGTGGCATCGGGCGGCACGGTAGCTGCCCGGGGAGCCACTACCGGCCCGCTCCCGCCCGACACCACCATCACCTTCGGCCCCGTATTCGGGTACGAATCCGACAACCCCGACGCGTCGTTCGAGTTCTGCGGCGGTCTCGTGCCGATCGAAATCGCGCCAAACAAATGAAGCCAGACCAACCACCACGGTCCCCTTGTCCGACATCGGAGCCGTTACTGCAATTTCTCGAGACCGAGAGCAGGCGGATCGAAGGCGGTAAGCGACGCCTAAATCGACCTCACGTTGACCCCATGTTGCCCCATTTGTTGCCCCACGGGCGTTTTGACCCCTGTTGTCTGCTCCCTGAAAACACGAAAATAGCGGGGGCAGGATTCGAACCTGCGACCTTCGGGTTATGAGCCCGAACCTGGGGTCCCGTTGAGCTACGTGGGGCACGGTTTCAAGCGGTTTTCGCGCGATCGAGCTACGTGGAGATCGGCTGGGATCTGTGGGGCTTCTTGCCCCATTTCTTGCCCCAGCGCAAGCCATTAGGAGAAGCGGGCGAAGATGGCCTCGATTCCCTCGACATCGGGCTACTGAGCGCCTGGGTCACGATCAGGGGGTTGAGGCCGTAGACGACGTGCCATGCCCGTACGGCCCGTTCCCTCCAAATGGGCCTCCAAGACCACCCGCTTCCGAGGGGGCGCGAGATCGATCGTGATGTGATTGAGCCCCAGGAGCGTCATATGGACGAGCCCGCTGTGATCGCGGAAAGAGCGCTATAGAGACCGCGAAGGGTTCGGGCGGTGCCCGACCCGATCTCTGCCGTGTGAGGCGGCCAGCATTCGTCAGCCTGCTGCACCTTCACGGCGAGATTCGGGGGCGATCCCTCGATTGCGTTGATATCTCGCTCCATCTGCTCGCGATCCCCAGGAAGAGACCGGGGGGAGGTGCATTCAACCGTGGCATGCCCGTCTCGGCGACTGCTGGAAGGCGGGACCTCTAGCCTCGAGTGAATCTAGACTTGGGAGCGCACAAGCACTCTTGGCTATAGCCCACGACCGGCCTAAATCTACTCGGCCACGTCGGGGGCGGAACTTCGTCTCAGGCGCCTCTGACCCTGTGAGACCATTGAGCGTTAGGGGTTCCAGAAAAAATGCCGGATGCTCGAGTCGCTCTGCAAGGCGACCACATCGGTCCTGCCTGGCGCCCAAGACACCGCTCCGGGCCCGGAGATGAGCGGGCCGGACCCGGTGAAGTGCCAGCCACTCCAAACACCGCTGTAGGAGTTACTCCACAGGTTATTGTCTACTCCCTTTGCGAACACATCGAGATAGCCGGGACCCAGGGAGGAGATGTCCGGATCGGAGCCAAGTGATCCGCCCAGGGTGCCCAAGCTCCAGCCGGAACCGTTCCACGCCCAGTGCCAGATCGCGTTGTCGCTTCCCCGAGCTACCACGTCGATCTGACCGGGTCCCCAGGACACGGAGCCAGGTCCGCCAGCCAGCACGCCTCCTAGGGACTGCCAGCCGCTCCAGCCTCCCCCGCTGTACCACTTGTGCCAGAGCGCGTTGTCAGCGCCCCTGATGAAGACATCGAGCTGGTTCGGGCCCTGCGACGAGATCTCCGGCGCGGAGTAGGTCACTCCTCCAAGACTGTCGAGACTCCAGCCGGATTTGTTGGTCCACGCCCAGTGCCAGACCCCGTTGTCGGTTCCCCGGGCGACCACGTCGATCCGACCGGGTTCCCAGGACACGGAGCCAGTTCCGCCGGCCAATGAGCCTCCGAGGGACTGCCAGCCGCTCCAACTCGTCCCGCTGTACCACTTGTGCCAGAGGGCGTTGTCCATCCCTCTCGCGAAGACATCGAGCTGGCCCGCGCCCTGCGAGGAGATCGTCGGATCACCGACGAGACCCCCTCCGAGGTTGTCGTAGGCCCAGCTCCCCGTCGGCCACACCGGTGCCCCAGCCTCCTGCTGGAACTTCCACCAAGCCAGCCGATAGTTTCCTCCATTGCCGATCAGGCCGCAATTGAAATCCCACTTTGGTGAGTTGATATCGGGTCGGTCTTGTATCGAATACCAGAACAGCCCCTCGATCTTTCTGGACGCAGCCGTTTCCTTAACCCAATCGAAGCTGTATTTCAAGAGATTCGACTGAAGTTGCTCGCTGACTGCCTTGCCCTCTCCTTCGTCTTTCACCGGCCAACCCATCTCGGTGATCCACAGAGGTTTGTTAGCCCCTCCGGACTTGGTGTCGAGCACTTCCCGGGCCTTCACTACTTTTTCCGTGAATTCCAGAAACTGCGATCCCTGAGTGAATCCGTACGGATGTATTGAGAGGCCGCCGATCTCATTTTTGAATTCGAAAGATTTATAGGAGGATGCGTACATACCCGTGACGAAGTTTTCAAACTCTTTGAATTGCCCTCCGGCTTCCCGATGTATCCACAGCCCTCCATTTAGGACTTTGACGCCGCCCTGTACTTCGTGAATTTTGCTTGCGGTGAAGGTGAAGAATTCGCCGTAGACTTGCCCGCTGATCAACCCATTCGGGGCATATTCGGCCAGATCCGGCTCGTTCCATACTTCCCAGGTATATGCAGGCTTCGCGTATGCCTTGCCAGCCCAGAAAGTGCCTGACGGCCCGAACTTACTCACCGCTTCCTGAACCCAAGCTCCCCAGGCTGGCCATTTACCGGAGCCTTCGGTCGGATATTCCCTTTCATCCTGCAATTGAGGCAGAATCGTGATGCCGCGCTGGGCAGCGATATCGAACAGCGTTTCGTATTTTTTCCAGCCTTCCGCCTGCGTTACCGGACGCTGGATCAACACGCGGAACATGGAGGCTCCCGACCCCTGTACGCGTTCCAGGTTCGATTGCTCGATCGTCTGATCCAGATTACCGCTCCAGGTCAGCCCCAGTGATAGCGCCGCGCTGGCACTGGAGGCGGTTGCCATCGCCATGACGACCGCGGCAAGAGATACCGCGATGAGGACGAGTAGACGATGGGCCGAACCCGCAGCGCTGTCCAGATGCATGTCTTCTCCTTTAGATCCGGTCCGTGTCGCAAAGATAGGAAACCTGAGCATTTAGATACTAGCGTGGTATTAACCGGAAAAGCAAAGGCGAGCCCCTGTCCTGGCCGCCAGCCGGTTGCCGACCGCTTTGCTCGGTGGCCCGTGGCCCCGGTGCCCGCGCGGCTCTCTGTCGCGCTACCCTCGCTGCAAGAGTCGTAGGGGAGGCAGGGAAACACAAGTCTGGGGCAAGGAAGCCCTAATGACTGTCGGGTTCCTACAAGGACAGTCCGCTTATGAGCCCGAGCCGGCAGTCCTGCTGGACTACGTGGGGCACAGTCTCAAGCGGTTTTCGCGAGATCGAGATCGGCTGGGATCGGCTGGGATCTGTGGGGCTTCTTGCCCCATTTCTTGCCCCAGCGAGAGGGCCGAAACGCTCGTGGAGCGGCTTTCTTCGGATTCGTCGGTTCTCCAAACCTCAGCCGGCGGCAACCGAGAATTAGCTCCCGGATCGAATCGTCGCCTCGTCTTCCTCAGCCCCGTCCTCGTCGTCCTCGGGCTGTTCGAGGTGAAGGACCGGGGTGCCGGATATGTTCATGTACTCGATCCCCTTCTGCCCCTCGAGGACCGTTTCCGCCGCCCCCCGCGTCTCCGAATCCAGTTGGTCAACGTCCTCTGCGTCCTCGTCCTCGGTCGTTTCCGGCAACTGGCCCGTCCTGACCTCGACGTTGTAGCCGCGGTCGATCCTCTCCGCGAGGGCATTAAGTTGAAGACGCAGATCGGTCAGCAACTCGTTGTTCCTTGCCTCCGACTCTTTGCTGAACTCCTCGATCAACTCTGCTGCGATCTCGCGGGTCTTCTTGTCCATCAGGTCCGAGGCGACCTGCGCCAACGGATCGGTCGCCTCCTTGGGGACGTCCGGGCTCTCCGCGAGTTCCCTGTGCTTGAGGCGGATATCCAAAACGGTCCGATAGGCGGCGAGTACGCGCTCTAGCGCCGTGAAGAAGACGAGTGCGGTGCCCGGAGTGGATTCCAGAAAGACCTGAAACTCGGACGATGAGATCGACCGGACCCGAATCTCGGGGCGACTCTCCCCCACGATCTCGCTGAACGGCAAGATGATGCGCTTCAACTTGACGAACTCTTTGCCGAGCTTTTCGAGTTCGTCGTCTACCTGCTCGCGGGGGATCATGAACCCGATCTCGAACTCCCCAGCCGAAAGCTCCTCGCCCCCGATGCGCAGGAACTCGAACGCGGTGAGTGCTTGATCGAGGACAGAGATGAACTCGACCACGCGAGTTCGAATCTGCCCGATTTCCTCTGCCGCCGTGTTCGGCGTGATCTGGTTCTCCGCGATGATCGTCTCGACGTCTTCGAGGAGGGGCTCGCCCCTGAGGTCGTACACGCCCATCTCTTTCAAGGCCTCCTCCCAGCCCGGCGAGAAGTCGTTGCTGGGCGCTTCCCTCAGCACGCTTCCGAGGTTCTCGCGGGCCGTGCTGACTTGCTGCTGCGGCTCCGGTTGTCCGGGCGACTCGACCATCGCCTGGAGACCCGCCGCGAGCTGCTCGAGGAGGTCGGCATAATTGGTTTCTCGCGCCTCCTCCCGTAGAGCGCGAGCGATTGCGTGAAGACGTTCGGCATTCACGGCGGAGGATCTTCGCACGAGAACAGTGACCGCGCATCGTCGGTTTGACCACTCGGCATCCTGCCAACGTATGTTTCGGCCGGCCGGGGCGTCGTCCCGCCGCGAGGGGGCTTGCGGTTTCTGCTTACGCCGCGAACGTAGGTGGACCAGGCCCACCTCTTAAGGTCTTCGCCGACCCTCGCTCGAAGCTCACCTTGCCCCAGCGCTTGCCACAAGGGCGTTTTTGCACCCTTTTGTCTGCGCTATCGAGCAAAGCGGGGGAAACGATTCGGCCTTATGGGTAACGCCGCCTTGGTCGAATCGAACTTGGATTGCGACCTGTGAAGTGCCGACCCGATCTACAGCAGGCGACCTTGACCTCGACGAGCCTTTTGTGCCGTGGTCGACGCAACTGATCGCGATCTGTCCTTGGCCGACGCGCTACTGGCCTCGGTGATGAGGGCAGGATCAATTCCGTATGCCGCCAAGCTCGAGATATCGAGTGACCACGATCGGGCCGACCGCGAGCGCCAAATTGCGAATGCTTCCTGAACGTAGCGGTCCGTGGCCTCCGAAGACCATCCATTGACCTTGGCGAGATGCTCACGTGCGAGGTCGGCTCGACCCCTTACCCCCGCAAGGCCGATGTGCTTGACCTCGTGGCAAGCCGGGCATAGGGCAATCATTCGAATCAAGCGCTGGACGCCGCCGGCCTCGTCGTACGCCCACACCTCATGGCACTCGACCGGGTGCCTGGGGCCGCGGCCGCCACATATCTCGCAGCGACGACCGGCGCTCTCGTATACCTGCGAGCGAATCCGGTCCCAATCCCGAGAGGACACCTGATCCCGAACGTTCGAGAACCAACACGTCTGCGGGACGAGCTCAATCGTCAGTCTCGGCTCAGCCCCCCTTGCCTCCACGATCTAATGATGCCACCAGGTCGCTCCGGCGCCTAGCGAGGATCGCTTCTGTAGGCGACGGCGCGGTGACGGATGGCTGCCACGCGAACCGTCTGCTCGCCATCGGTTAGCTGGTAAAGGATCCGATAAGCGCCGACCCGCAACGAGTACAGACCGCGCAGTTTACCTCGGAGCGCATGACCGGCTTGCGGTTCGCGCTCTAGCAAACCCAGGGCGTCCTCGATCGCGTCAATCAGCGGCCAGTTGAGTTCGAGTAGCTCCCGCCGTGCGCGACGGGCGAGAACGAGCCTGGCCAACGATCAGCCGGTGGCCGCTCGGCGCTCAGCCAGCTCGCTACGAAGGTCGGCGAGGGTGACCGTTTCGTCGCGCTCGATCTCGGCGAGACCAGTCTCCAGGGCGGCCAGGGCATCCGGATCGGAGAGAATCTCGGCGGTCTCCTCAAGAGCCTCATACTCGTCGATCGGAACCAGGGCCGCAGCGGGGGTGCCGTTGCGGGTGACCAGAACGTGATCGCGCCGATCGCTTACGTCATCGAGCAGGCTGCTGAGGTTGCTACGTAGCTCGCGCACAGGGACGGTCTTCGCCATGGACTCAGTGTACATGATCGTGTACACAGCTTGATGACTCCTCGTCGCGAGCGACAGAAGGCGCTCACATGAGCGCCTTCTGAGTCTTGCCAAGGCGACCAATCTGTCGCCCATAAGGCCATAGCGGGGGCGGGATTCGAACCCGCGACCTTCGGGTTATGAGCTTGATCCGCTGGATCGGCTGGACTACGTGGAGCTAGGTTTCAAGCGGTTTTCGCGAGATCGAGCTACGTGGAGATCGGCTGGAATCTGTGGGGCACCTTGCCCCATTTCTTGCCCCAGCGAAGCCGTTGGGTATACCTGGGTATACTCATCGCATGGCAAAGGTCATGGTCTCCCTTCCAGACGATCTCCTCGCCGAGGTGGATGCCGAGGCGCGGCGTGGCGGCACTACCCGCAGCGCCGTTATGCGGGAGTTCGCCGACACGGCGCTGCGCCGGCGCCGCGAGGGGCGGGCAGCAGCGATGCGATCGTTACTCAACGACGCCTCACCCCATGGCGGCCGCGCCGCGGAGCAGGTGAAGGCAACGCGGCCCGGTCCGTGACGACGCTGCTTCTCGACGCGAGCGTCCTGCTCGCCGCCTTCGATCCAGAGGACGACCACCACGAGCCAGCACGGGCCCTGCTGGAAGACGACGCGGCGACCCTCGCCACCCTTGACCTCGCCCGCTATGAGGTCGCCAACGTCGCCGTGCGAGCGTGGCGAACACCGAAGTCGGTAGCACCACTACTGACGGTGATCGAGAAGCTCGCCGACGACGGTGGCATCCTCCCCTCCACGAGCACCCTCCTAACGAAGGCTGCGGAGATCGCGGAGCGCGACACGATCTCCGTTTACGACGCGGCCTACGCAGCCGCCGCCGACGAAGGCGGCCATCGCCTTGTTAGTTGCGACGAACGCGACCTGGTCTCGAAGGGCCTGGCGACGCTCCCTGCAAGTGTGCGACCAGGGTCAGCGAGATAGCCAGTCCGAGCCATAGCTTGAATAGGTCTAGTCCAGTCCCAAGCGTCGCGCCTCCGCCTCTGCATCGAAACGCTTCGCCTGATGCTCATAGGTTGATGCGATGTGCCGTAAAACCGCTGCGGCTCTAGGCCAGCTATCGCGGAACGCCTTTGCCCACCCTAGGTATTTGGCGGCTAGCTCCCGCTCCTGATCGCCTCCCGCCTCGGGTGCTCGGGTCGTCACGCCGCGGCTGTTGAAGACCTGCGTCTCAAGCCCCTCCTCAACCCGCTCGCTCTGGAACTTCTCCAGCAGATCACGAACGGCTTTACATGGCCACTGCCCATCCGGATCAGCAGGAGCCGACGCAAGCACGCGACCGATATGTAGCTCTCCCGACCTAAGCCGATCAGCCGCGGCTAGCTTCTCCTGCGTGGTCTCAACCCAGTTATAGAGGGCTTTGGTATCGACTTTCCCGTCGCCTTCGTCGCCCGGAACGTCCTTCCAAGTTGAAAGCAGCCGATATCCATTCCCGGCGATCCGCTGGGCATCCTCGCTCGGCTCTGCATCGTCTTCGGAAGCCGACTGCGCTCTGTAGACGGCAGAGATGATTTGGACGAAGAAGTCTGGATCCTTGGCGAGCTGTTCATGCAGAGCCGGCACCCGTGGCTCAAGCCCTAGGGCTTGAAGGTATGCCCACTCCAGCGAGGCGAGCTGCTTGAGGCCAACGGCCTCACGCTGATCCTCCAGGAAGCCGAATGCCTGTTGGAGCGCCCATTCCGAAACCGGTCTTCCCGTTCCAAGCTCCTCCGCTGACAGGGACAGCATCCGTTGCAGACACTCGGCCAGGAGATTCGCCGTTTTCGCGGCGTCCTCCTGATCCTTCCGTAGGTACAGCTCGAGAATGTCCAACGCATCGACAACCCGGTCGTGGTCGAGGAGTTTTTGAGCCACAAAGAGGACGTGGCCGAAGTCAGGACCAAGGCCAGTCGTTGGGAACTCCGTCCAGAATGCTCGCTCAATATCTGGACCTTGGCGTTCAGCCTCCTCCCAGGCCCGTGGGAAGTCGCCCGTAGTTAGAAGTAACCGGCCAGAGACCACGGAAGAAACGCCACCAGTCAGCAGTCCCTCTAGAAACTCCCACCCGTCCACCTGGAAGCGATGGCCAAAGAAGGCGCTGGCGAAGACGATCTCGACTCCCTCCACACTTTCTAAGAGCTTCAAGATGTCTTTCTCGTACGTGGGTCCGGAAGGAGCGCCGGCCACTGCCCAACCCACGGCCCCGGGTACGGGCGACGCTGCGGCCACCTTCAGAAGAGCATCAAGACCACCCTCGCTCTGAATCTGCTCGGCCGCAGCCACCCGCTGCGCCTCAAGCTCCCCGACGTACTCCCCGTAGTCGTTGCCCTTCCTTATTCCGAGGTCGGGGTGGTGTTCTTCGAAGATCCATCCCTGAGACTGAGCCACCTCCTTGGGGGCGATTTCATCAGCGATTGCCTCCAATTGGTTGACCTCATCCGGAGACAGCGCCCAGTCGGTTTCTGCAAACTCCCGATGCTTCGCAATGAAGGCGCGGAGAAATTTCCAAAGGTCCGTCGACTCGCCCTCTATCTGCCGCGCAGATTTCGCCAAGCCATCTCTGACTTCGGCCCAAAGCTCAGGTGGCAAGTCCGATGCCCGCTCAATCAGTTCAGACCAGCGGTCCGGCGAGTTTCCCGCATCCTTTATCAGTCGGGTAAGCACCCCGCGTACAAGCTCCCAATACTCGCTGAGCAGAACGCCCTCTTGGGGTGGTTTCCACTCGCGGAAGGTCGGCGCGCTGGTCGGCGAATGGATGCCGTGCCTCTCGGGAAGCATGGACAGCATCAGCGGCCACGCCGTTGCTTCGTGTCGCTCCCGCAGCCCGTCTATGGCTTTCAGGCGAGCCGCGTTCGTAGCGCTGTTCTCCGGACTCCAGGCACAAAAGATGGCCGCCAGGCTTGCATTCGGACGGTTCGACAGTTCACCTCCCGGATCGATTTCGTCGAGGCGGGCTAGGAGGTCTACGACCTGTCCGAAATGGTCTGGCGACCAGGCGACCGTCTCCAATGCCCACAGCAGGTTGCAGTGGGGCGAGCCTGCAGTGAACATCGCGCTCGTGCCCTTGGGGTCTGCAAACATTTTTACGAGGCGCGGATCATCACCAGATACTCCGGCTCGCACAGCGTCTACGAAGGAGTCAGGAGCAGCCTCCGCCAAGAGGGAGAGGTTGGGCGCGATGGATGACCAGACATAGCCCGTCTCGTCTTTGTTGGCTTCTTCAAGAATTACCCGGACCAAGTAGGAAGCGATCGCAGCGCCTTCACCCCCCTCGACCTCGTCTCCATTCACCGCGAGAAGCGCTACGGACTCAGCCAAGCCCCGTTTGAGCGTTGCGGAGTAAGTCGAGGTCTTTCCTTCGAAGCTCGCGCGCCACCGTTCCTCCGGTGGAAACTCAAGCGAAGGATCGGTGTCTACAAGCACCGACTTAACTGCTTGCTCAAAGCGGTTCAAGTCGGCCCGTTTTAACTCTCCCCGTAGCTGAATCCAGGCGTCGTAAGGAGAGACCAGAGCCACCTGCTGCTCTAGCTGCGCGATGAGCGGGTCTTCTTCGACCCCAAGCTCATCGAGAGCGTCTTGCAGGGCATCTGGCTCCAGTCCAGACAGCTTCGAAACGATTTCAACATCCCCCTCGCCGTTGACCACCCACCGATTCGCTACGAGAAGGGCGCGAACAGGCCGACCGACCGGAACGTCTGCCCACGGCGGAGAATGCAACTCCGGCTTGATCGCCAACCGACGTCGGAGAGCCACAAGGCTTCTGCGGGCCAGCCGAGCCAGTTCATCGGCCCGGTCATCGTCAATCGACTCAACCTCTGCAAGTACCTCGCGAGCGGCAGCCGCATCGATGGCTGGAACCTCAAAGTCGGCATGGGTCCCTCGGATCACCGGCACGATGACGTTATGCGGCGAGTTGGTCGATGCCTCTTTGATCACGTCCCGTGATATGGGGACAAGCACTAGCGGGCGATCCTTCTGAAGCTGTAGCGCCCGCCAGGTTTCTACGTCATCGACAAAGGCAATTCGGGACAACGGGCGGCTGTCTCCATCGACAGCGACTTGCAGGGCCGTCGCCACGACGCAGGCTTGAATCTCTTCCAGGCTTGGACCGCTCAGGGTGGTAATGCCCGGGGTAGATGAAAAGACTGAGCGAAGGCTTTTACTTAGGGACTCGCGACCCGCAAGGACGAGTTGGGGCGTCACTTCTGGATCGGTTTGCTTTGACCAGGTCTCCCACCAGGACTCCCCCGCCTGCAGACCATGTGGACCCAGGCCAAGGATCTCCGAGAGCCACGCGTGGGTAATGGGAGCAATTTCCAGCCAGGTCTCAATTTCATCGACACCAAAGGCGCGCACTGCTCGCCAGCGCTTCTGCTTCGCCTTGGTCTTCGCCCACTCCTCGCTCTTACCCCAGGGACGTAGCTGCACAGCCATATAAGTGCAGTCCTCAGTCGGACTGTCGTCGGGGGTCGTCAATCGCTTGTTGTAGTCGGCGTCCGCCTTCGTACCGACGTTCTTGTTCGTGGAAATCTCCCACAGAGATAGGCCATCCGGCACGTGCGCGGTGGCTTCTGAAGCGCGAACCGTTCCATCCCAGCCGCTCGCCGAGACCCCCTCCCCCGCAGGCACCCCTAGCTCAACTACGCCTTTCCCGGTCTCAAGTATGAGGCGACGGATAAGGCGCGGTAAATCGCTGCGAGCAGCGATGGTGTCCGCCCACTGCAGGAGGTCTTTCCTCCCCGCCAGACCCGGTCCATGTGCCATAGATGGAAGTATCGCTTTGGCAAGGGCGGTCTCAGTATTCGCTAGATAGCGAACTGCGGAAATAGCTGTCTTCCGCGGCCGAACGTAGGTGGACCGGAGCCGCCCGGATAAGGGCCAGATCGACCTCTCTCAGACCTCACCTTGCCCCAGAGCTTGCCCCACGGCCGATTTTGCACCTTATTGTCTGCCAGACATTAAATACAAAAACCCCGCAAATGCGGGGCTTTTGTGAAATAGCGGGGGCGGGATTCGAACCCGCGACCTTCGGGTTATGAGCCCGACGAGCTACCTGGCTGCTCCACCCCGCGGCGGTTTGTCCATGCTAGCAATGGTAGGTCGGCTGGCCTAGAGCCGCTGGCGGGGGTCGCATGGGTGCTTGCGTGGTGTTGGTGGCGAGATGGGGGTCGGGCGCCGGGCTCTTTAGAGTGCCCGGCCCACATGGCTGAGAATTCTCAACGGGTCGCGGTGATCGACGTCGGCAGCAACTCGACGCGGCTGCTCATCGCCGATGTCGACGGCAGCGTCTCGGTGCTCGAGCGGCAGAGTCGCGTGACCCGACTCGGGCGCGGCGTCGACCTATCTGGGCAGCTGGCCGACGAGGCGATCGAGGCCGCCTGTGCGGTGATCGCCGACTACGTCGAGATCTGCCGCGAGTCGAGCGCTGAGCATGTGGCCGCGATCGCCACCAGCGCGGTGCGCGACGCCTCCAACGGCGACGCCTTCGTCGCCGAGCTGCGCGAGCGCTTCGCCCTCTCCGCCCGCGTCCTCGACGGTGAGGAGGAGGCCCGCCTCACCTACCGCGGCGCCACCGCCGAACGGTCTCCCTCGGTGCCGACGCTGGTGATCGACATCGGCGGCGGCTCGACCGAGATGATCGTCGGCACCGGCACCGAGATCGCCTTCCATGCCTCGCTTCAAGCCGGTGTCGTCCGCCATACCGAGCGCCACATCGCCGGCGACCCCCCCACGGCGGTCGAGCTCGAGGAACTCGCCGGTGACGTTCGAGGCCTGATCGCCGACGCCCTTGCCACTGAGGTCGATGCTCGCGTCGCCGCCGGCATCGCCGTCGCCGGCACCCCCACCTCGCTCTCCGCGGTCGAGCTCGGGCTCGAGCCCTACGACCCGGCTCGGGTCCACGGCCACGTCCTCTCGCTGGCCACGATCCAGCGCCTACTCTCGCAATTCGCCTCGGCCCCGCTGGCGGAGCGAGCTGCGATCCCCGGTCTTCACCCCGACCGGGCGCCGACGATCATCGCCGGCTGCGTGATCCTGATCGAGGCGATGCGCGCCTTCGGACTCGACCGGATTCAGGCCTCCGAGCACGACATCCTCTACGGGATGGCGCTCGAAGCCGCCTCGCAGCATGGGTAGCTGCCAATGAACGCTCGCGGGTACATCCCATGGGACCCGGTGTACAGGCGAGTTTTCGGGACCCGTCCAGTTGGGTAAACGTGTCGCCCTAACCCCAAAAACTGGGTAGACTTTGGCTACCGAGTTATTAGTAGGGGCAAACCAAGCACCTAGACAATTCGGATAGGCGAGCGCATACTCGTCACATCGGGGAGGAGGTGAGGACGAGAGTCTCCACTGCTGACCCGGTCATAGGGTTCAGGCGATTGCCGCATCATGGCGCCTCCCGCCGTCTGGGCCCATCGAATAAGAACTGGTCCCTGAAGACGTACCCCTGCCCGTCCTGAGGGACCAACTTGAATCGACCGCCAGCGATGGCGGTCGATTCTTGTTGGGGCCGGTCCGGCCGATCTGGCCAGCCAGCCAGCTTTTGGCTCTATCAAGCCAGATTCGACTTGCGCGGGTAGAAGACCTCGGGGTCGGTGAGGACGTTCACCAAGGTCGGCCGACCCGACTCGAAGGCGCGCTCCAGCGCGAGCCGCAGCTGACCGGGATCGCTGACGAGGACCCCGTCGCAGCCCAGCGCTTCGACCATCTTCTCGTAGGGCGTTTCCGGCCGCAGCTCGGCCGCGACCGAGTAGCCATAGAGGAATTTCATCGGGTGATGCTCGAGCGCCCAGATGCCGTTGTTGCCCATCACGCCGACCACAGGGAGGCCGTGACGCGCCAAAGTGTCGAACTCCATGCCCGCGAAGCCGAAGGCCCCGTCGCCGAGCAGCAGACAGACCTGCCGCTCGGGATGGGCGAGCTTGGCGCCGATCGCCTGGCCAGGGCCGGCACCAAGGCAACCGAACGGGCCCGGGTCCATCCAGCAGCCCGGCTCGAAGGTCTCGATGAAGCGACCCGCATAGGAGACGAAGTCGCCGCCGTCGCCGATCACGATCGCGTCGCGGTCGAGAACTTCCCCCAGCTCCTTGTAGACCCGGACCGGGTGCAGGGGCGAGCGACCGTCGTTCAACTCCTCCTGCTCGGCCGCCCGCTTCTCGGCCTCCACCCCACGCAGCTGCTTGAGCCAGCCGTCGGTGCTCCCCCGCCCAGCCGAGACCGACGCTCGGATCGCCGCCAGCGTCGCGGCGACGTCGCCGACCAAGTCGACCTCAGGCGCCCGGTTGGCGGTGAGCGCATTGGGGGCGACATCGAGGCGGATCAACTTCGTCTCCTCGCCGAAGCTGCCGCCGAAGCCCAGCCTGAAGTCGATCGGCACACCGACGACCAGCGCAATGTCGGCTCCCTTCAGCCCGGCACCTCGCGCCCGGCTGAAAGCCAGCTCGTGGTCGGCGGCGAGGCAACCGCGGCCGAGCCCGTTGAGGAAGACCGGGATGCCGAACGCCTCGGCGAGCGCGCGCAGCTCAACCTCGCCATGGCCCCAATAGAGGCCGCTGCCGGCCATGATCGCCGGTCGCTCGGCACTTGCCAGCAGCGCCGCTGCCTCCTCGACCCCGGCGGCCAGCTGGGGGTCGCCGCCCCGGGGTGCCGCGATCTCCTCCTCCGCCTCGCTGAAGACGACGTCGAGCGGATAGTCGACGAAGGTCGGCCCGAACGGCGCACTCAGCGCCAGATCGAGCGCCGCCGCCGTCCGCGCCCCGATCGCGCCCGTCTCCTTGACCGTCTCCGCCGACTTGACCAGTGGCGAGACGAAAGGCAGGTGGTCGATCTCCTGCAGCGAGCCCGAGCCCCAGCGCAGCTCCGGCGCCCGCCCGCCTAGCACGCAGACAGGCGAGCAGTTGGCCTGCGCGCCGGCGATCGCGCTGATGCCATTGGTCACTCCCGGACCGGCAGTCAACGCCGCCACCCCGACCCGCCGCGTCGCCTTGGCAAAGCCCTCAGCCGCAAAGACAGCCGACTGCTCGTGCCGCACATCAACGATCTCAATCCCCTCGGCGAGGCAGCCGTCATATATGGAGAACAGGTGCCCGCCGGAGAGCGTGAACAAATGGCTCACGCCCCTGGACTTCAGTGCTTTAGCGACTAATCGCCCGCCATGATCCATAGAAGCTGGAGCCTAAGGGACCTTCCTCGCGCGGGTGGCACGGGTGAGGGGGGTGTTCGGACGGGTGAGTCCGCTAACACCCCCCTCACCCGTGACAGGACCCGCGCGCCTAGGGATGCCCGGGGCGGGACTCGAACCCGCAAGCCCCCAAAGGGGCAGCGCATTTTAAGTGCGCCGCTTTTGCCAGTTTCGCCACCCGGGCAAGCTCGATGGTATCCGCCTGTTTCCGGGTGTCTAAGTCCCGGGTAAAGATTTGTACGGACCGCAACTATCCCGCTGCTACGGTGTCCTTACCTACGAAGACAGCGCCATTCGCAACGCCTTCCCTGGAGAGTGCAACTTGGAGGCATCGGCTCTAACCCACGCCAGTCAGCGCGGACTTCTGGCCCGCCGCTCCCCTCTGCTCAAGCTGCAGGGGGACGCGAAGCTGATCGCGATGGCCCGCAGCGGCAATGCCGGGGCCTTCGAGGCGATCGTCGATCGCTACCAGGGCCGCCTGCTGGGCTTCTGCCGCCAGATGCTCGGCTCGACCGAGGATGCCGAGGACGTGCTCCAGGAGGTCTTCGTCAATGCTTACCGGGCAATGCTCGCCGACGAGCGCGAGATCAACCTGCGCCCGTGGCTCTACCGGATCGCCCGCAACCGCAGCCTCAACCACCTGCGCAAGCCCACCGCGGATGCGCAGGAATCGATGGACATGGTGCCCGTCGTCGAGGCCGCCACGACCGCCGAGAAGGTCAGCAACCGCGAGGAGTTCCGCCAACTGCTCAACGACGTCGGCAAGCTGCCCGAGACGCAGCGGTCGGCCCTGCTGCTGCGCGAGATGGATGCGATGTCCTACGAGGAAATCGCCGCCGCGATGGAGACCAGCGTGCCCTCGGTCAAGTCTTTGCTCGTGCGAGCGCGGATCTCCCTCGCCGAGGCGAGCCAAGCCCGCCAGCTGACCTGCGGCGAGGTGCGGTTGGAACTGGCCGAGGCTGCCGAGGGCCTGCGGAAGGTCTCCGGCCCGGTACGGCGCCACGTGCGCGACTGCGACGAATGCTCTGACTTCCGCTCCCAGGTCCGCTCCAACGACAAGGTGATGGCGGCGCTGTTCCCCGTCGGGGCACTGGTCGCGTTCAAGGGCCTCATCCTCTCCAAGCTCGGCTTTGGCAGTGCCTCCGGTGGGGCGTCTGCCGGAGCAGCGGGCAGTGGAGCAGGTGCCGGCGCAACCGCCGCAGCGACCAGCGCGGGCGCTGTCAGCAGCGTCGGCGCAGCGCTCAGCGGCAGCGGCGCGGCCGGGGGACTCGGCGCGGTTGGAGGCGCGATCGGGACCAAGGCCGTCGCCGGCGTCGTCACCGCCGCGGTCCTCACCGCCGGCGCGGTCGAGGTCAACCAGAACGTCAACACGACTCCGGTTCCGAGCGCGCCCGCCAAAGTCTCTTCGGTGCATCGCAGCCCGCTCTCGCTGGCCCAACGCCAGGTGGCGGCGCCGCAGCCCAAGCCGCAGCCGGTCGAGGAGGCCGTGACTCCGGCGCCGGAGCCTGCCGCGGTTCCCGCCGATTCCGCGCCGAGCGCAGCCGAAACCGCACCTGGCCCCGTTGCCGCCGATCGGTCGAACACGACCGAAATCGCCGACGAAACGATCATCCAGGCGAAAACTGCCGTGCCGAACGTGACCGGAGCGAAATCGCCGACCAGCACGGCCGGTGCCCCCAGCGGCGGGGAAACCGTCGTCGTCACCGTAGGTGGCTCGACCCCGCCCGCGCCGGCCGAAAGCCCGCCGGCCGCCGAAAGCCCTCCCGCAGAATCGGCTCCCCCGAGCGAACCACCCCCGAGCGAACCCCCGGCCGAATCGCCCCCGCCGGGAAGCGGCGCCGAAGCCGGCTGACGCTTAGAGGCCGATCACTTTCAGCCTGCGCATCAGGCACTTCGCCGCGAACGCCTGGGTGTCCGCAATCGAGAAGCCGAATAATTCGTAATCCTCATCGTCCGGTGCCCAAGGCGGCGACAGAACGCCCTGAGCGGCGGGCAACGACTCCTCCAGCGTGCGCTGGATCGCTTGCTTGTAGCGATCGTCCTCCCGGGCCTTCTCGCGCAGGAAGACCGAGCCGAAGGCTACGTGGCGGTGCTCGTCGCGGGCGACGCTCTGGAAGCCCTCGACGAAGCCCGGCAGCGTCCCTTCGCGTTCGTTGAAGTCCATGATGAAGTGCTGGCCGGTGAGCGCCAGCATTCCCTCGATCACCATGTGGTAGAGGGTGATCGCCTCGACCAGGACCTCGGTGTCCTCGGGCTCGGCCGAGAGGCGGTCGGTGCGCTTCTTCAGCATCTCGTCGAAGAGGCGGCCGAAGTTGTCGTTGAGGTGCTCGGAGGTCTCCGCCAGCATCTCCGTCAGGCCGTCGGACTCGAGCACGCCGACCTCGCGATAGAAGCGCTCGAAGAAGCGCACATGGCGGGCCTCGTCGGCGATCTGCGTGCAGAGGAAGATTTTCTGGTCCTCGGTCGGAGCGGCGCGCATGATCGGGCCCAGTTCCTCGGCGACCTTCTGCTCGCCGATGAAGAAGGAGGACAGCCCGTACATCCGCTGGAAGCGCTCCTCCTCGTCGATCCGCTCTTGCCAGTCTTCGCGATCGCGGCTGAAGTCGAGCTCCTGGGTCTGCCACTGCTGGCGCTCCCAGAGGGAATACAGCTCCTCGTAGGTGAGCAGCTTGATGTCGGCCGTGCGGTCGGCGGCCTCGTTGAGCGCCGGATCGGCGGTTGCCTGGAAGTCGGCTCGCTCGGTCCGGGACTGGGTTCCGGTTGCCTCTTTGGCCTCCATCGTCTCTCCTCGTCTCGGCTACGACGGTCGAGCCGAGACTAGCGCAGAGCTGGCCAGTCAGCCAGGATCGCGGTCGCTACTTGTATCCCATCGGCGACAAGCAACGACCGCGGTCGGTCAGACCGTGTGGGTCTCCCCAGGCTTCAACAGGATGACCTGCGAGGAGGTCTTCGACTCGACGTCGGACTTGAAAGCGTCGCTGTCGGTCGCGATCGCCGGGAAGGTGTCGTAGTGCATCGGGATCACCGTGCCCGCGCCGACGAATTCGGCGGCAGTTACCGCGTCGTGGCGGTCCATCGTGTAGTGACCGCCGATCGGCAAGAGGGCGACGTCGATGTCGCTGCGCTGGGCGATCAGCTTCATGTCGCTGAAGAGGCAGGTGTCGCCGGCGTGGTAGACCGTCGTCTCGCCGAGCTTGATCACGAGGCCGGCCGCTGGACCGATCGCGATCCCGTGCTCGGCGCTGAAAGGAGACTCTTCGGAGCCGGGAATCGTGTTCGTGTGCCAGGCGGGAACGAGGGCGATGTAGCCCCAGTCGAACCCGACCGTGCCGCCGAAGTTCGGGTCGCTGACCTCCTCGATGCCCTGCCCTTCGAGCCACTTGGCGAGCTCGACGATCGCGACGCAGTGGGCACCGGTGCGCTTGGCAATCGGCACCGCATCGGCGATGTGGTCGGCATGACCATGGCTGATCGCGATGTGGGTCGGCTCGACTTCCTCCGCGGTATGGACCGCGATCGGATTGTTGGGCTTGAGGAACGGGTCGACCAGGACGGTCGTGTTCCCCTCGCTCAGCTCGAAGCACGACTGGCCGTGGAACTTGATCTCCATCTTCAGCTCTCTCCTTCGGTGTTCGGGGCCTCGCCCTCGCTCATCTCTTCCTTCAGTGCCCAGCCGACGGCAACTCCAACCATCATTCCCATCCTCGCCTCCTCGGCCAGCAGCGTCCGCACCGCCGCGATCCGCTCCTCCGGGTCCGGAACGGTGGCCGCCTTCAACGACTCGCTCTCGTGCGACTCGCCGAACCAGCCGCCCTCGGCGAGGGCAGTGCCCAGCACCCGCTGCAACTGGGGCGCGGCGCGGGCGACGATCAGCTCGGCCTCGGCGAAGCGGTCCGCCTCGGCCAGGCGCTCGATCGCGGCTTCGAGTCGCTCGGCATCGACATCGTCGGAGGCCATTGCCGGTGAGCCTATTCGGACGGTCGTACGACGGAGGCGGCGAGCCCTGCGAGGCCGCCGACGGCGCCGCCGACCAGCCCGGCGAAGACGTTCGCGGTCGATTCGAAGATCGGCAAGGCGAGCAGCACCGCGGTCGCAACCGCGACGCCGATCCGGTCGTAGTCCTGGTCGATCGCCTGGTGCGCCTCGGCGCGGCGGATCGCGAACCAAGCGGCGACCGCACCCAGCGCCATCCCGTTGCCACCGCCGATGACGGCGATGTCACCCTGGGCGCCGGCGATGCCGCTGGCCGCCAGCATTCCCAGCGAGCCACAGGCGAGCAGCAGCACGGCGGTTGCCGGGCTGCCGAGCCGGCGCTCGACCCCGACCCCGAAGATCGCCAGGCCGACCGCGACGACGAAGAGGTAGCCGACGTCGACGTAGGCAAATGGGGCCGTGAAGAAGCGCCACCACTGACCGTGGAGCGGCACGGTGAGGCCGCCGAGGGCGATCAACGAGGCGCCGGTTGCCTGCTCGACCAGGAGCAGGAGGGAGGAGCCGAGGACCGCCGCCAGCGTCGCGTAGGGACGGTGGGAACCCGCCGCACCGCGGGAGCGCAGTTTGATCCGGAAGAGCCGGCTGGCCGGACCGCGTCGCGGCTTCGCCTCGAGCCCGTCGCCGCGTCGCTCCAGCTTCGGCGCCCGCTTGCGCAACCTTGCACCGCAATAGGGGCACTCCGTGACGTATGGACTGACCTCGGAGCCACAGTTCTTGCAGATGACGCTGAGCTCAGTCTCGCTCATGGTCAGTCGAGGATAACTGCCCCGTCGCGGCCGCTCGCGGCGTGCCGCCGGTGGCATACTGCGGGAACACCCATCTTCGAGGAGGAATAGAGCGTGGAGTTGAACAGTCTGACCGAGCAGAAATCGCTTCTGGCCGAGCTGGCGCCCGGCAAACGGACCCGCCTGCGCCGCCTGCTGTTCGAGTTCGGACCGGGCAACGGCACCCTGATGCTGCTGCCGATCGACCAGGGGATCGAGCACGGCCCGCGCGACTTCTTCCCGAATCCCGCCTCCAAGGATCCCGACTACCAGTTCCGGCTCGCCGCCGAGGCCGGTTACTCGGCCCTCGCCTGCCAGATCGGCATGGCGAGCAAGTACTACCCCGACTACGCCGGCCAGGTGCCGCTGATCCTCAAGGTCAACGGCAAGACCGACATCCCCTCCTCCGCGCAGGCGTTCTCGACCTGCAACGCAAGTGTCGAGGACGCGGTGCGGCTCGGTGCCGACGCGGTCGGCTACACGCTCTACGTCGGCTCCCCCCGGCAGGACCAGGACCTGGCCCAGTTGCGCGGCGTGCGCGAAGACTGCGACCGCTACGGCATGCCGCTGATCGTCTGGTCCTACCCGCGCGGCGAAGCCGTCGACGGCAAGGGTGGCCCCAACTCCTTCTACGCGATCGACTATGCGGCGCGGATGGCGATGGAGATGGGCGCCGACGTGGTCAAGCTCAACATGCCGAAGATCGACGCGGAGAAGGACAAGGACGCGCCGGCTCCCTACAACGAGATGGAAGTCGATCAGGCCGAAGCAATCCAGCACTGCGTCGAGTCGGCCGGGAGGGCGTTGGTCGTCCTCTCCGGCGGCTCCAGGGTCGATGACGACGTCGTTCTCAACCACTGCCGCGAGGTCATGCAGGCGGGGGGCAGCGGCGTCATCTTCGGTCGCAACGTCTGGCAGCGGGAGTGGAACGACGCGCTGGAGATCATCGGCCAGATCAAGGAGACGCTGCTGTCGAATGTTCGCCGCATTCCGTAAGAGGCCGTTCGGCAGGGCTTCCACTTAACTTTTTCGGTGAATCGCCGGTGGGCTGACGCCCGGGGCCGGCACCGAAAAAGTACAAGACGTTTCAGCCCTGCCGAACGGCCTCTTCGTGGGGGGCGAGAAATGGCCGCCACGGCCTTTAGGTGCCGTGTATCGACATTGGGTCGGCAGCGTTGTGCTCTTTTTAGCTATAGCTGTGGTTGTGCTGCGGCCTTGGGAGGGGGAGCTTGGGGAGGGACCGGCGTCTGCTGTGGCTCGGGTGACGCGGGTGGTGGACGGGGACACGATCGAAGTGCGACTCGGGGGGCGGCGCGAGGAGGATGTGCGGCTTATCGGGGTCGACACGCCGGAGACGGTCAAGCCGGACACGCCGGTGCAGTGCTTCGGCGAGCGTGCCTCGCACTTCACCAAACGGCGCTTGACCGGGAGGCGGGTGCGGCTGGTCTTCGGCGTCGAGCGGCGGGACGTCTACGGGCGACTGCTGGCCTATGTCTATCTCCGCGGTCGCTTCTTCAACCCGATCCTGGTCCGACGCGGCCTCGCCCGCTCCTTGACGATCCCGCCGAACGACCGCTTCGCGCCGCGCTTTCGGCGCCTCGAGCTGGTCGCGGGGCGGGGCGGGCGCGGCCTCTGGGGTGCCTGCTGATCGTGACCAACGTCACAACTCGAGTCCTGCAAGTGCCGGTGTGCCTTGCTACGGTCCGCCGCGCGGTCCCCGGGCCGCTCTCTATGAGAATGCGTCAAAGCATCAACCAGTTCGAGGTCGCCTTCGAGCAGGAGACGACCTTGGAGCGCCGCCGCCGCGAGCAGCTGCGCCGCCGCGCCGCCAACCGGTCGCGCGAGCGCCGCATAACCCGCAACGAGCAGCACGGCAAAGTGCGCTTCAGCGTGCTCGCGGTCTGCCTCACGGCTACGGTCGTCGTCGTCGTCGTCTCGATGTTCGAGGCTCTCTCCTTCCTGATGGCCTAGGGCCGCCCGCCGACCGTGACTCCGCGAACCGCTGTCCAGGTTGAATAGACTCGCGCGCCGATGGCACGACGCTCACTGAAGCCACAGCTCAATCAGATCCGCGCCTGGGTGCGGCAGGGTCGCACCGATGCCTGGATCGCCCACCAGCTCGAAGTCTCCGCCTCGGAGCTGCGCGAGTTCCGCAAACAGCATGACCTCACCCCCGACGGCGAGGACGCCGGCAGCGGCGAGGTCGACCTCCGTGACGAGATCGAGGCCGAGGTCGAGGCGGCGACGGCCGAAGAGGCCGCCGAGGAGGAGGAAGAGGACGAGGACGAGCCGGACGAGGATGAGGGCGAGGGTGACGAGGAGAAGCCGGCTCGCAAAGCGTCCAAAGCTGCCGAGGATGACGACGACGAGACCGGCGGAGCGCGCCCCCGGCGCAGGCGGCGGCGTGGCCGGCGCGGCGGTCGTGGTCGGCGCAAAGAGCTCGAGGCGACCTTCGACCATGGCGAGCGGGACGGCTACGGCCTCTGGCTCGATGCCGCTGTCAAGGACAATCCCGTCTACGTCGAGCACTGGGCCGGCAAACGCGAGGTCACAGTCCGCATCGACGTGGACCAGATCGTCATCCGCCGCGCGGGCGAGAGCGCCCCGGTCGGCGACGACGACTCCGGCGAGTAGCGACTGCCCGTCTGACCGGCGCATAGCGGCGTCCTCGGTCGCTCGCGTGCAGAGCACGCCACGCTCCCTGCGTCCTTGCTCTGCTTGGTCAGACGGGCAGTCGGCGGCCACCGGCGAAATCGGTGGCGCCGCGCAGGTAGAGCCAGAAGGCCGCGTCCGCGAGCGAACGCGAATCGCCGGCCAGCGCCGGTGCGGCATCCCTCGCCACCTGCAGGCACCAGTCGGTGCCACGCCCGTACAGCTCCGCCAGCTCCGCGGCCGCGAAGGTCGACCCGATCCGTCGCCGCAGCTCGTCCTGAACCGCAGAGACGACGCGATCGGCCTGGCGGCGCTCACGCACGTCCTCGATCCCCTGCAGCGCCCGCCAGCCCTCCTCCCATTGGAAGAGCGCGTTCTCGAGTGGATAGGCCACGAGACGAGACTACCCAGGCGGCTGCTGGGGAATCACGTGGAGCGGAGCGTTCTGGGGACCGCAGGTCGAGAGGCCGAGGCGGCCACGGACGCGCCAGACGGTCACCGGGCCGCTGCGCTGGATCGGGACCACCGCCGACTCGCCGCGCAACCAGCGAGCCTCCGGCGAGGCGATCGGCTCGCCGGGCTCGATGAAGTTGAGGAACGGAGACGTGACCAGGTAGTCGAGGTCGGCGGCATTGACAGCCGCGCGAAATTCGGAGCAGCTTGGGATCGCGTTGAAAGCGCCGTGCGGTCCCTCCACCCCGAGATAGCGCACGCGGTTGGATAGATCGGTGCCGTAGAAGCCGTACTCGAGGAAGCCGGCGGTGGTGCCGGCGAGGCCGATACGGGAGTCATTGACCCCCCGGGCCAAGCGGTAGGCCGAGTCGAGGTGCATCCCGGGGATGCTCGTTTCCGCATCCGCATTGAGGAAGCGGTCGCGCAGGTAGTCCCGCTGCATCGGGTAGCCGATCGCGACCACGGCGATGGCGAGGCCGGCGAATCCAGCGACGATCGCGCCCCGGGGTGCTCCGCGCTGCCGGGCGAACAGCAGCGCCGCCGGGATCAGCACCACGAGGGCAGCGATCAGCCAGCCGAAGAGGCGGTCGGGGTCGCGCAGGGCGGCGTCGGAGCGGTCGGTCGCGAGCAGGACCAGCAGGAACACGCCAAGCAGGACCCAGCCAACGAGGTCGACCGACTGGGACGCAAGCCCCCGGCCGCGGGTCCTGTCGGAGGGGGAGGGGGGGTTAGCGGACTCACCCGTCCGAACCCCCCCTCCCCCTCCGCCACCCGCGGAAGGGGCCGAAACATCAGATGCCCCGGACCTGGCGAAGGCCAGAGGGAGCAGGGTCAGGCCCGCTAGGAGAGCTGGGATTGCGTAGCGGATGTTGATTGCGAAGCCGACGGGGGCGCCCTCGGCTCCTGCGGCGCTGAGGGGGGTGAAGACGTAGGCGAGCATGCCGAATAGGGCCACTCCGCCCATCCAGCGCAGAACGCGCGTACGGCCCCACAGAAGGGCGGTCAGGCCACCGGCGATGGCGGCGGCGATGACGAGGGGCCAGAGGGCGCCGAAGGCTTGGTGCAGACCGGGCTCGAAGTACTTGCTCCAGACACCGGTGTCGGTCGCGTAGTGGACGATGCTGAAGTCGGGACGGCCTTCCTGAAGCCGCTCCGGGTGGGGCAGCGTGATCGGGCCCAGGTGCTCTAACTGGGGCAGCGGGTTGCCGGAGATGACCAGGTTGCGCAGGTACCAGTAGCCGCCACCGGCCACGGCAGCGGCAAACCACCACCCGGCAGCGGCCCGCCGGCGCCCAGAAGGGGCAAGCACGATCACGGCAACCGTGAGCGCGGCGGCCATTGCCAGCGCAGTCGACTTGGTCCCCACCGCCATCCCGGTCGCAAGTCCAGCTGCGGCCAACGGGAGCATTTGGGCCGCGGGTCCTGTCACGGGGGGAGGGGGGGTTAGCGGACTCACCCGTCCGAACCCCCCCTCCCCCCGCGCCACCCGCGTCAGAAACCACTCGGAGTTGACGAGAACGGCAATTGCAGCGAGGAGCAGCGCCGCGGCCATCAGATCATTCTTGGCGGCTCCTGGCTCGCGAACTACAAGCGTGTGGCACTCGAGGAGGACTGCAGCTGCCACGGTCGTCAGGGGAGCGCGACCGTAGGGCCGACCGATGCACCACGCCGCCAGGAAAGCAATCGCCAGCCAGCCGAAGTTGAGGAACAAGCTGAGCGTGTCCCGCCCCGTGATCAAGATCCCATCCGCGTGCAGCAGCTCCCCGTTCTGCGGGTAGAACCAGTTCGTGAAGATCGTCTCCGTGTAATGCAGCCCCGTGACCGAGTGGCTGTGCGCCATTTCCACCGCAAACGGCAGGTGGTACCAGAGGGAATCGAAGTTGAAGACGCCCCGACCCAACGCATCTTTCGCAGTCAGTCCCCAGTGCGCGAACACCAGCGCAATGACCCCGACAGCCATAGCAGTGAGCGTCCCTCCCGCGGGTGGCGGGGAGAGGGGGTGGCGGGGCGGGGCGGCGTCCTCTTTTTCGCCCCGATCGCCATCTCGGACGGCCTTAGATGCCTTTGGCGAAAAACCCAGCCCCGCCCCGCCACCCCCTCTCCCCGACAGGACCCGCGAGCCGAAAGCGACCGCTGCCGCAAGAAGGAGCGCCGCGGCAACGAGCGTTCCGGCATAGAGCAAATTGACGACCCCAAGCAGCTCGCTGAGCCAAATCAACAGGGCAACACCAAGAATCGCCTCGACCAGGTGCGCCGGAGCCCCCTCCCACGCGGGCATAAGCCTCCGCCGCAGACAAACCGCCGAGAACCCCAGCGAGAGGACTAGGACGGCCAGCAGGACAGCGCTGAGGATGTAGGAACCGGCGCTAACCACCGGCCGCTCCGAAGGCTAGGACTAGCCGCCCAGCCCGTGGACGACGATCGGCGTCTCGCCTTCGGCGACCATGCCCTGCGCGCGGGCCCTGCGGTCGATGACCGTGGGCTCGTCCGCCGTCTGGATGCGGTTGTGGAGACGCTTGTTTTCGTGCAGCATCTCGTGGAACTCGGCCTTGGCGGCGGTGGTCGCCGTGTAGGTCTTGACGAAGTCGATCGCCGGGTTCAGATACGAGTAGAGGACGGCGGCGAGGACCAGGGTCAGGGCGATACGCCCGACACGGTCCCAGCGGATGCGACTCTCGCCGCGCCGCGCGGCTGGTTTGCGGCGGGCGGCGGGACGCCGTCTCTGCCGGGACGTAGTTTCCCGAGAGGCAGCTCTGCGCGTCGTAGTTGCGCTTCTTGCCGGCCGGGCACGAGCTGCCATACCCGGTCCTACGCGACCGAGCCCCGCATTCCTTCATTTAGGAAATGCGCTGGGCGAATGCGTTCAGGCCTGGAAACTCCGCAGCGTCTCCCAACTCCTCCTCGATGCGAAGGAGCCGGTTGTACTTCGCCACCCGGTCCGAGCGCGATGGGGCGCCGGTCTTGATCTGGCCCGCGCCGGTGGCGACGGCGAGGTCGGCGATCGTCGTGTCCTCGGTCTCGCCCGAGCGGTGCGAGATCACAGCCGTGTAACCGGCCTCGCGGGCGATGCGAATCGCCTCCAGGGTCTCGCTCAGGGTGCCGATCTGGTTGACCTTGACCAGGACCGAGTTGCCGACGCCGAGCTCGATCCCCCGGCGCAGCCGCTCCGGGTTGGTGACGAAGAGGTCGTCGCCGACCAGCTGCACCCGCTCGCCGAGCCGTTCGGTCAGCAGCTTCCAGCCGTCCCAGTCCTCCTCGTCCATGCCGTCCTCGATCGAGAGGATCGGGTAGCGCGAGCAGGCGTCCTCCCAGTAGGCGGCCATCTCCTCGGGCGAGAGGGTGCGGCCCTCGTGCTCGAGCACGTATGCGCCGCCCTCGTAGACCTCGCTGGTGGCCGGGTCGAGGGCGATGAAGACATCGGAGCCCGGCTCGTAGCCGGCGGCCTCGACGCCCGCCAGGACGGCCTGTAGGGCTGCCTCGTTGGAATCGAGATCGGGCGCGAAGCCACCCTCGTCGCCACCCGCGGTCGAGAGCCCCTTCGAGGCGAGGCTCTTCTCCAACGCGTGGAAGACCTCGGTCCCGACCCGCAGGCACTCGGCAAAGCTCGATGCACCGGCCGGAACCACCATGAACTCCTGGAAGTCGACCGAGTTGTCGGCGTGGGCGCCGCCGTTGAGCACGTTCATCATCGGCACCGGCAACAGGCCGGGCTCGCCGCCGCCGTAAAGCTCGGCCAGGTAGCGGTAGAGGGGCTGGCCGGAGTCCGCCGCAGCCGCCTTCGCCGCCGCCAGCGAAACGCCGAGGATCGCGTTGGCGCCCAGCCGGCCCTTGTTCGGCGTGCCGTCGAGCTCGATCATCGTCTCGTCGAGCGCGCCCTGCTCGGCGGCGCGCGCTCCGGTCAGGGCTGCGGCGATCTCGCCGTTGACGTTCCCGACCGCGCCAGATACCCCCTTACCGCCCCAAGTAGCGCCACCGTCGCGCAGCTCGACCGCCTCGAACTCCCCGGTGGAGGCGCCGGAGGGAACCGCCGCCAGCCCCCGCGCGCCCGAGTCGAGAACCACCTCGACCTCGACCGTGGGGTTGCCGCGCGAGTCGAGGATCTGGCGCGCGTGGATGGAGGAGATGGCGCTCATGGAAGGCGCGCCAGTCTATCGACGGCCGGCGGTCGCGTCCCGGGGGCCTATTCGCCGGTTTCGGCGGGCGGTGCTTCTTCTTCGGCGGGCGGTGCTTCTTCGCTGGGCGCCGGCACGGCGCCTTCCGGCAGACCGGTGGCGCCCGCTGCTTCTTTGCCGGCTTCCGCCTTCGGTATCGGCCGCTGGGCCAGCGGTTTGCCCTTCGGTTCCAGCGGCGTCACCGTTCCGGGCAGGGCCGGGACCAACTGGGAGACTGGCGCCGGGCAGGCTTCGGGCAGGCCGCCTTTAGGGCTGGCTTCGTAGCAGCCTTCGGGCGCCGTCGAGGCATGTCCGCTGCCCTTGAAGTTCGCGCAGCGTTCGGTCGTGAACTCCGAAGCACAGAAGCTCCGTTGCTTCCATTCGGTCTGGAAGCTGGAGACGAAGTTGGCGAAGTATTCCTGTTCGTCCCGCTGCGCCAGCGTGCTCTGGATCTGGCTTTCGACCGTTTTCAGTTCCTGCACGCTTTCCGGCGTCGAGTTGACCACTTCGAAGACGACGTAACCGCCTTTGCCCTTGGTTGGCCCTTTGAGCTCGCCTTCCGGCGTGCTGAAGATTTCCGCGTTCAGCGGTTCTTCGAGGGTGCCTTCCTGGACCGCTTTCTGCAGTCCGCCGCTTTCTTTCGTGGTCGGGTCTTCCGAGTACTTCTTGGCGACTTTTCCCCAGTTCTTCGCCGAGTTGTCTTTGCCAAGCGCAGCCGCCGCTTCTTCGGCTTTTTTCTGCTCTTTGGTCAGGATCGTGCGCACATCGCGGCTTGGTTTCTGGGTGAACTGGGTGTCCTTCGCCGCTTCGTAGTAGGCCTTGACTTCGCTCTGGCTCGGCGTCGGGGCCTTTTCTTTCAGCTGTTCCTGAAGTTCTTTGCTGAGCATCTGGATCAGCACCCGTTCTTCGATGTCGGCAGGCGTGTAGTGGGATTCCTTGAGGAATTTCTGGAATTCGGCTTCCGATTTGAAGCTTTCTTTCTTCACTTTCTTGACTTCGGCGGCGACTTCCTTGTCGCTCACCTCGATGCCCCACTGGTTCGCCAGCCCCTGAATCCAGATCCCTTCGAGGACCGAGTTGACGGCCGTTTCCTTCGTTTCGTCGTATTTGGGATCGCCCGGTTTCGGGGTCGTTTTTTCGCCTGCCTGCGCCGCCGCCAGTTCGATCGCGTGTTCGACCTTGGCGACTGGGACGTTGCCGGTGTCTCCGGGCGTGTCTTCGACCAATGCTGCGTCGCCCGAAGGAACGCTCGGATGTCCAACGCCCACTGAGATCGCGACGATGGCGAAGAGCGCGACGAAAGCGAGACCGAACACGAGCAGCCCGAGGCGGCGCGCGGCCACGGGCCCGGAGGCTTTGCCGCCTCCGCCCTTGCCAGACGTCCCTCTCCTGCCCTGGTCCGGACTCACGAAGCTGGGAGCATATCTTTTTCGACCATTTGCGAGCGCCCCGCCTCGCGCAGACCCTCGGCCATCGCCAGTACCGCGGCTAGACGTGCCTCGGGCTCGTCCGGAACGCGCACCGAGGCAGTCTTCTCGCGCCACTCGTACAGGGCCCCCTCGACCTGCTCGCGCAGCTCGCTCGCCTGCTCGGAATCGAGCTCGATCCCCACCACGCTCAGCCTGCCGCCACGCAGCTCGACGCTACGGGCGCCGGCCAGACGCAACTCGATTCGAGCCCGCTGCAACGCCAGCAGGTTCTCGGCCTCGACCGGTGGCGGCCCAAAACGGTCGCTGAGCTCATCCCGGATCGCCCGCAGGTCGCCCGGCGCCCGGGCGGCGACGATGCGCCGGTGGATATCGATCTTCGCCGCCTCGAAGGGAATGAAGGAGGCCGGCAGGTAGGCGTCGACCGGGACGTCGAAGCGCAACGGCTCCGGCGCCTCCTCGCCCTCCTCCCCAGCCGCGCTCGCCTCGGCCACGGCCTCGTCGATCATCTGGCAGTAGAGCTCGAAGCCGACCGCGGCGACATGGCCTGACTGCTCGTCGCCAAGCAGGTCGCCGGCGCCACGGATGTCGAGGTCGCGCATCGCGATCTTGAAGCCGGAACCGAGCTCGGTGTGGTCGGCAAGGGTGGTCAGGCGGGCCGCGGCGTCCTCGGTCAGCGCCGCGGCGGAGGGGTAGAGCAGGTAGGCGAAGGCGCGCTCGCGGGAGCGCCCGACCCGGCCGCGGATCTGGTAGGCCTGAGCAAGCCCGAGCCGGTCGGCGCGCTCGACGATCAGCGTGTTGGCGGTGGGGATGTCGAGTCCCGACTCGATGATCGTCGTCGTCACAAGGCAGTCGGCTTCGCCGCGCAGGAAGCCCATCATCGTCTTCTCCAGCTCCCCCTCGTCCATCTGGCCGTGGGCTTCGACCACGCGCGCCTTGGGGACGAGCCCGCGCAGCTGCTCGGCGACCTCGGGCAGGCTCTCGATCCGGTTGTGGAGGAAGAAGGCCTGGCCGCCGCGCTCGAGCTCGCGCTCGAGCGCCCGCTGCACCAGGTCCTCGTCGTAGGGGCCGACGTAGGTGCGGACCGGCCGCCGCCCCTCGGGCGGCGTCTCGATCGTCGAGATGTCGCGCAGCCCCGCCAGGCTCATCTGCAGGGTGCGCGGGATCGGCGTCGCCGACAGCGACAGCACGTCGACCTTCAGCTTCAACTGCCGCAGCAGCTCCTTCTGCTAGACGCCGAAGCGCTGCTCCTCGTCGACGATCAGGAGGCCGAGGTCCTTGGCGCGAACGTCGCGTGAGAGCAACCGGTGGGTGCCGACCAGGACATCGATCTCGCCCGCCTCGAAGCGCTTCAGCACCCCTTTGACTTCCGCCGGCTTGCGCAGGCGCGAGACCCAGTCGAGGGTGAAGGGGAGGTCGGCGAGGCGCTCGCGGAAGGTACCGAAGTGCTGCTGAGCGAGGATCGTCGTCGGCGCCAGCATCATCACCTGCTTGCCGTCGGAGGAGGCCTTGACCGCTGCCCGCAGCGCCACCTCGGTCTTGCCGAAGCCGACGTCGCCGCAGATCAGCCGGTCCATCGGCTGCTCCGATTCCATGTCGCCCTTGACCGCCTCGATCGCCTCCATCTGGTCGGCGGTCTCGCGGTAGGGGAAGGCCGTCTCCATCGCGATCTGCCATTCGCCGTCCGGGGTGAAGGCGTGACCTTTGCGGGTCCGCCGCTCGGCAAAGAGGTTGAGCAGCTCGCCGGCCAGGGCGCCAGCCGCTTTGCGGGCGCGGGCCTTCATGTTCTGCCAGCGTTTGCCGCCGAGCGCCGAGAGCGAGGGCTCGGCGCCCGCACCGGCGTAGCGGCTCAGTTTTGCCAGCTGGTCGGTGGGGACATAGACGCGGTCCTCGCCCTTGTATTCGAGGTAGAGGTAGTCGCGGCTGATGCCGCCGACCTCGCGCGTCTCGAAGCCGGCGAAGCGGGCGACGCCATGGTCCTCGTGGACGACGTAGTCGCCGACGCGAAGATCGCTGAAGGCGAGGCGGTCCTTGCCGGCGCCCGGCGCACGCTCCTCGACGCGCCGGCGCCTGTGGACGAGGCGGCGGAACGGGTAGACGGCGAGGCGCAGCTCCGGACTGACAAAGCCCTCGCGCAGGCGTGCCTCGGCGAAAGCAAGACCGGGGTCCGGCGAGAGGCGGCCCCCGTCGAGCAGGGCCGCGTCGAGCCGTTCGAGGCTGTAGCGCGAGCGCTCTGCCTCGCCGCGGCTATCAAAGGCGACGACCGTGCGGTAGCCGGAGCGGACAAGTTTCTCCAGCTCGCCCTCGGCCTCTTTGACGCTGCGCGCCGGGGACTCGGCGCGCGAGGCACGGAACGCCCCCTCGTCGTCCTCCCCGGCGCCGCTTACGGCGAGGATCGCGCGGGCGGCGAGCGGCGCCGCCACCTCGACGTAGAGGTGGCGGGCGTCGTCGGCGTGCATCGCCGCCGTCGCGTCCTCCCAGTGATCGCGCAGCGCCGGCTCGATCTCCTCGGCCGCAGCAAGGATCACGGCCGCCTTGGCAGGGACGAGATCCAGCGGGGGACCGAAATGCTCGAGCGGCAGGACCTCGGCCGGGCTCGGCGGCTCCTTGCTCTCCTCGGCTGCCTCCATCGCGGCCAGCTCGGCCAGTTCGCGATGCTCGGCATCGAGCTCGGCAGCGGGCGCCAGCTCGACCCGCTCGGCGTCGCCGAGCGAGCGCTGGGTGAAGGTCGAGAACCAGCGCATCGACTCGATCTCGTCGCCGAAGAGCTCGATCCGCACGGCGCGCTCCTCGGTCGCCGGATAGACGTCGAGGATGCCGCCGCGGACGGCGAACTGGCCGCGCTCCTCGACCTGCTCGACCCGCGCGTAGCCGGCGGCCGCGAGATCGCGTGCGGCGGCGTCGAGCTCGACTTCGCCGCCCGCCTCGAGCGTGAAGCCGGCAGGACGCAGCGAGGCGTCCGGCACCGCCTCGGCGAGCGCGGTGGCGCCGGCGACTACAACCGCGTCCTCTTCGTTGCGCAATGCCTCGATTGCGTCGATCCGCAGTCCGACCAGGTGGGGGGGCGGGGTGACGTGCGAGGCGTAGCCCGTTCCACGCGAGGGGTAGAAGCGGACCCGGCGGGGCGCCAGGTAGGCGCGCAGATCGGCGGCGAGATCGCGGGCCGAGCGATCGTCGGCGCTGACAAGCAGCGCCGGGCGGCCGGCCAGGCCACGATCGTCCTCGAGCAGAGTCGCCAGCAGCAGCGGGCGAAGAGTGGACGAGGCGCCGATCTCGACCGGTGAGCCGCCGCTTGCGGTGCGCACTTCGCCGGCGAGCGCGTGCAGGCGCTCGTTGTCGGCGGCTATCTCTAGTAAGGGACGAAGGCTCATGGCAGACGGAACGCCCGGATCAGCCGATCGGGCAGAGCAGACGATTCTAGTTCGAGGGGCTACGCTGCCTCGGAATGCGACTGCGACGCCCATTCGCCGCCGGCTCGACCCTCGGGCTCTTCGCCCACAACGCCTTCGAGACGCGTGCCGGAGTCGGCCTGGTCTTCGAGCCGCAGCTCGGCCGGCGGGGGGCCTATGCGCTCTGGGGCGCCCTGATCCCGCTGGGACTCGTGGCCGCGGTCCGCGGCGGCAAGTGGGACGAGCGCCTCTCCGCCCTCAACGCGGGCATCGGCGTAGCCGGCGTCGCCGTCCACTTCAAGGCGTGGCCCTGGTCGCTGCACGGGGGGCTGCCGATGCTCGACGAAGCCGAGGGCCTGCGCGAGGACCAGCTCCCCGCCTACAACGCCGTTCTCTGGGCCTGGGGGATCTCCAGCGCGCTCAGCCTGCTGACCGAGACCAAGCGCGGCTCCCGCGGCTTCGCCCTTGCCGGCCTGCTCAACTTCCCGATCCTGCTCGCCTCGGCCGATCATCACTTCCGCTGGGCGCGCGAGCAGGCCAAGCGCGATCCCGAGCGCTGGAGCGCGGCGCTGCTGGAGGACTGAGGCGATGCCCGCCTGGCCGGGCGGCGCCCGCGGTGCGCTCTGCCTCAGCTTCGACAACCTCGGCGTCGACGAGGCATCGAGTGCGGCCCAGGCGCTGCCAGGCTTGCTGAAGCGGCTCGGCGAGCACGACTTGACGGCGACCTTCTTCGCGGAGGGCGTCAACGCAGAACTCGATCCCGGGGCGTTGCAGGAGATCGGCGCGGCCGACCACGAGGTCGCCTACCACGCCTGGCGCCACGAGACGTGGGGCGAGCTGACGGCGGCAGAGCAGGCGGAGAACCTGGCACGCGGCATCGAGGCCTTCGCGGGACTGGGCCTGGAGATCGCCGGCATGCGCCCGCCCGGCGGCCAGCTGGGGAAGGACGGTATCGGGGTGCTGCGCAAGGCAGGCCTTAGCTACTGCTCGCCGGCCGGCGAAGGCGCCGGTGTCGAAGGCGGCGTCGCCCTGCTCCCCTTCCAGTGGCGCCATGTGGACGCCACCTCAATGCTCCCCGGCCTGGACCCCGTCCGCGAGCAGATGACCGGCTCGCCGGACCCACTGGCTCCGCGGGCTTTCCTCACCTACCTGATAAGCGAGGTCGAACGTCTGCGACGGGACGGTGGCTTCATGTCAGTCGTCCTCCACCTCCCCCTGCTCGCCTGGCTCGGTGAGCAAAACCTCGCGGAGCTGCTCGAGCGAATGAACTCGGCCGGCGGCACCGGCCATCTCTGGGTGACCTCATGCGCCAACGTCGCCGATCGCCTGCGGGCGAACCCAGCGCTTGACAGAAGCACGACTCTCGACCCGACCAGCTGGTCGGGCTGATCAGCCCTCGGCGAGGACGCGGAACTTCCTCTTCGCCGGGGTGCCGTCGACGTTGCCCGCAGCATCGATTGCCCGCACCTTGAAGACGTGCTTACCGGGCTTCAGCTTCTTGTACCTCTTCGGCGACTTGCACTTCTTGAAGGGCTTTTTGTCGAGCTTGCATTCGAAGCTCGAGCCCGACTCGCTGGAGCTGAATTTGAACTTGGCCGTGGTCGAGTGGATTTTCGCTTTCGGCCCTTTGGTGATCTTGGTCTCCGGCGCCTTCTTGTCAACCAGGCATAGCCTGCCGCCGCCGGAGAGCTTGCAGACCGGGTCGACGATGACTTTGCCGTCGTCTTTGCCGCCGCCTTTGTCGGGATCCGCGATGGTCGTCGCGTAGGACAGCTCGGAGGTGCCGCCTGCCGGGTTCGTCTGCGTCGCGCCGATGGCCGTTCCCGTCGCGATGGACGGGTAGGTGACTTTCCAGTTTCCTTTGCCGTCCGCCACGGTTTCCGCCAGGAAGCCGCCGATCTGCCCCGGCGATTTGGTCGCGTTCGCGAAGACCCGGATCCTGGCGTTTGCCATCGTCCCGCTGCCACTGGCGGTCGACTGCGTCGCGGTCGCAAAAGCCGGCGGTTTGATTTCGCCGTTTGCCTCGCCCACGAGGTCGATGAAGAGCCCCCCGTTGAACAGGCCCTTGTTACGGGCAATCTCGTTCTCGCTTTCCACGCCGGCGTCCACCTCATCGATAATTTCGATTGCCGGGCCGCCGTTTGCGAGGAACGTGTTTTCTTCGGTCTGCGAGTCCCCGCCGACGTGGTTGCCGGTGGCGACGAGGAGAGTCGCCGGGTTCTTGATGCGCACTCCGGCGCCGCCGGCTTCGGTGATGACGTTGCCGATGACTTCGTTGAGGTCGTTTTCGATCAGGATGCCATTCGCTTCAGATTCGATGATCGAGTTGCCGGCGATTTGATTGCCGCCGAACGCGCCCGGTTCGCCTTCCGTGAAGACGCCGTACTGGCCGCCGACGATCAGGTTTTCTGAGATCTCGCTTCCGCCGAAGCGCTGTTCGATGCCCACCCCGCCATTCATGTGGATCGCGTTTTCGCTCACCACCGGGGGTATGGCGACGCCGAGGGAGTAGATGAACATCCCCACCGTCGACGGCGGGGTGACCGGGTTCCCAAGGTAGTTGAAGCCGATCTCGTTGCCGAACACCTGCAGGGCCTCGCCTTTTTCGGCATAGACGCCGTAGCCACCGCCGGCGACGAAGTTGGCATCCCCTTCGTCCGGGCCTCCGACCCGCGCTTCGTCGGCTTCGCCGACCAAGATGTCGAAGGTGGCGCTGCTCGCGACCGGCGTAAAGCCGGTGGCATCGAGGCCGACATAGTTTCCGCGAACAACCGGCGCGACGGCCGGTTTCTCGCCCAACAGGGGGTCGCCGGTGAGGTCGAGTGCCGTCGCGGTGGCCCCCGAGATCACGTTGCAGCCGCCATCGCAAGCTTCGCTCATCAGCGCCGCCCCTTCGACCTTGGCGCCGATCAGAGCATTGGCCGCCGAGAAGCCACCGCCAGAGGTCGAGCCGGTGACCTCGATGTCCTTGGCGTTCGGCGCCGGCGTAAACCCGTCGGGCGCGACCCCGAGGTAATTGCCCTGGACGATCACCGAGTCGGCCCCCTCGGCGTCGAGCCCCTCCAGCGCGTTGTTGGAGATGACGTTGCGGGCGGCGGCGGTGAGGCCGCCGATCGTGGCGCCGTCCGAATCGGGGTCGAGGAAGATGCCCTTGTTGTCGGCGCCGGGGGTGCCGTCGAGCTTGACGCCGATCCAGTTATCGCGGGCCTGGAAGCCGGTGGAGCTGTCGATCACGTTGATCGCGGTTCCGGCCGCGACACCACTCACGGCGAGCCCTTCGATTTCGACGCCGTTGGCGTTCTGAACAGTCAGGGCGGAGCCAGCGGCGGGCCCGCCGATGCCGACGCATGGGCCTTTGATGGCGGCGGCCGTAGTGCACTGGCCCCCCACAGCGTTGGCGTCGCCGTCGATGCGGACAGGATCGACGATTGCCGGCAGGCTCGAGCCCAGCGGAATTGTGTCGGCGAGCTCGCCGTCGAATGCGGCAATAAATTTGATCGTGTCGGTGGTCCCGGTGGAGTTGTTCGACTCCTGGATCGCCGCACGCAGGGTGCATTTGCCAGCGGCGGTCATACAGCCGGCGACGCCCACATTGTTGTCCGGTTCATCGAGCGCGCTGTGGACGGTGTATTCGGCGGCAAGCGCGGCAGCAGGCACGGCGAGCAGGCAGCCGAGGACGATCAGGACAAAAGCGGGGACTCTCAAGTGACCCTCCGGAGGACGAGCGTGGACAGACGGCGCGACCCTACCTTGTGTGGCGGCGATGGCGAGAAAATTCAGCGCTAGTCCGGTTGCGGCAAGCCCGGCCCGGTTCGAGCCCACTCGACCTGGCCCACGCCCTCGATCTTGGAGCGTCCCTCGACGTCGTCCCACTCGTGCAGCATGCGCTTCAGTCGGGCGACCGCTTCAGGTGGGTGGGTGGCGACGGACGCGGCCAGCTCCAGTGCCGCCTCCTCGGTCGCCGCCGCCGGTGCGACGCGGTTTACGAGGCCGAGGCGCAGGGCCTCATCAGCGCCGACCGTGCGCGAGGTCAGCAGCAGGTACTTGGCCGTGGCCAGGCCGCAGAGGGTGACGAGGCGGGCCGGCCCGACCGGGACGCCGAGCGCGGCGCCGGGAAAGCGCATGCGCAGGTTGGCGCCGCCGACCCGCATGTCGCAGGCGACGGCGATCTCGGCGCCGCCGCCGACCACGTCGCCGTGGCAGGCGGCCACCGTCGGCCTGGGGAAGGCAACGATCGCGTCGTAGAGGTCGGCGAAGAGCTGCATGCGACGGACCTTGCCCTCCTCGTCCAGCCGCTCCTTGACGTCGGCGCCGGCCGAGAGGCCCATCTGGTCGGAGGAGCTGATCACGAGGACGCGGACCGAATCGTCGGCACGGGCGACGGCCAGGTGCTCGAGCATCTCGACCAGCATCTGCGTGTCGATCGCGTTGCGGGCCTCGGGGCGCTCCAGGCGCAGCAGCGCGACGCCCTGGGCGTCGACCTCGTAGCTGGTGCGCTCAGCGCTCATCGGCGGGGGAGCCTAGTTGCTCGACGAGGCGCTCGGCCTCGTCAGCCGCGTGGCCGATCAAGGCCTGGACCTCGGCGCGGGGCTCGCGGAAGCGGCCGAGCACGTAGGCAGAGACGATCTCAGGGTCGGTCGAGTCGGGGCGCCCGACGCCGACCCGGACACGCCAGAAGTCGGCGCTGCCCAGGCCCCGCTTGAGGCTCTTCAGGCCGTTGTGGCCTGCCAGGCCACCGCCGAGGCGGCTCTGCACCTCGCCGAAGGGAAGGTCGATCTCGTCGTGCAGGACGACGACCCGGTCCAGCGGCGCCTTGAGCGAGCCGCGCGCCGGTCCGGCCGAGTCGCCGGAGGCATTCATGTAAGTCTGCGGCAGCAGGATCGCCACCCGCGGACCGCCAGGCCGGATGCGCCCTTCGGCGATCAGGCCGCCGAACTTCTTCCTCGCGCTGGATAGATCCCAGCGCCGCGAGAGCTCCTCCGCTACCTCGAAGCCGACGTTGTGGCGGCTGCCGGCGTGCTCGCTGCCGGGGTTGCCGAGGGCGACGATGAGGATGCGGTCGCCGTCGCCTTGCTCGGCACCGCTCCCGCCGCGGGCCCTGCGGCGGCGGAAGATCGACATGTCGTGACTATCCGAGAATCCCCGCGCACACCTGGCGGCGGCGGACACTGCGCGGGGCGGCGTCCTCGGTCGGCCAAATAGCGCTGCTATTCGGCCTCCCTGCGTCCTTGCCCCGCTTGGTCCGGCGCTCGCCAGCCGCACACGCGGATTCTCGGATAGTCACGGCGGGGTTACTCCCCGGAGTCGCCCGAATCGCCGCCGTCGCCCGAATCGCCGCCGTCCTCGGCGGCCGGGGCCTCGCCCTCCTCGCCGACCAGCTCGGCCTCCTCCTCGACGGCGGGCTCGGGCTCTTCCTCGACACGCGGCGGCGAAAGGGTGGCGATCGTGACCTCATCGGGGTCCTCGGCGACGAATTTGACGCCCTCGGGCGCAGCGATCGTGGACAGCTGCACCGTGTCGTTGATCTGCATCTCGGAGACATCGGCGACCAGCCGCTCGGGGATCTCGGTCGGCAGCGCTTCGACGGTGATCTCACGGGTGACGTGCTCGAGCACACCGCCCTCTTTGACGCCCGGCGCCGTCTCGGCCCCTTCCAGCTCGATCGCTACCTCGGCCTGGATCGCCTCGTCCAGCTTCACTTCCTGCAAGTCGATGTGCTGGAGGTTGCCGCGCACCGGGTGCAACTGCTGCTCCTTGACCACGACCGGTACGGCTTTCGATCCCTCCAGCTCGAGGTCGAACAGCGCCTGGCCGCCGGCCAGGACCGCGCGGATCTCACGTTCGCCCGCCTGGAATGCTCGCGCCTCCGCGCCGCCGCCGTAGACGACGCCGGGCACCAGCGCCTCGCCACGCAGGCGGCGGGAGCTGCGCGAGCCGAAATCGGTGCGCGCGGCGGCCTTCAGCTTTTCGCGGGTGCGAGCCATCGGACGGGAGAGGATAGAGAAAGCCGGGAAACGGAGACCGCCGCGAGGTAGCTGTGACAACCTTGCCGGGCGATGGCCGACGACTCGAAGATCCCCAAAGGGCGGCTCCGCCGCTCGGCCAAGCTGGGCTCGATCGTCGGCGTGCAGGGCGCCCGCTACGCCGGGACCAAGGCGACCAACGTCGCCCGCTCCGAGGAGGGCGGCAAGGAAAAGCTCGAGCAGCGTCACCTGGAGACGGCGCTGAAGATGGTCGGCGCACTCGGCCAGATGAAGGGCGCGGCGATGAAGCTGGGGCAGTTCGCCTCCTTCATCGACACCGACTTCCTGCCGGAGGAGTCGCGCGAGATCTATCAGGAGCAGCTGGCCAAGCTGCGCACCTCGGCCCCGCCGATGCCCTGGGAGAAGGTCGAGAAGGTGCTGCTCGAGGAGTACGACGGCGAGCCGGTTTCCGAGCTGTTCGCCGAGTTCGAGCATGAGGCCTTCGCCGCCGCCTCGATCGGCCAAGTGCACCGCGCGGAGCTGCTCGACGGGCGCCGGGTTGCAGTCAAGATCCAGTACCCGGGGATCGCCGAGGCACTCGACGCCGACCTGCGCAACGCCGGCACCATCGTCCGCCTCGCCCGCGCTCTCGCCCCCGGCCTCGATGCCAAGGCAATCGCCCACGAGCTGCGCGAGCGGGTGATGGAGGAGCTCGACTACGAGTACGAGGCGCAGAACCAGCGCACTTTCGCCCGCGCCTATCGCGACCACCCCTTCATCTACGTGCCGGAAGTGATCACCCGCCTCTCACGCCGCCGTGTCCTCGTCACCGAGCTGGTGACGGGCATCGACTTCGAGCAGATCAAGGAGCTGCCACACGAGCAGCGCAACCGCTTCGGCGAGATCGTCTTCCGCGGCAGCTTCGGCTCGATCTACCATCTGCGCCACTTCAACGCCGACCCCCACCCCGGCAACTACATCCTGATGGACGACGGACGGGTCGCCTTCCTCGACTTCGGCATGACCAAGAAGCTCGACCACGAGCAGATCGTGCTCGAGCAGCGGGTAGTCGATGCCGCCTTCCACAACGATCCGGAGCGCTTTCGCAGCGCCCTGCACGAGCTCGGCTTCATCAAGAACCCCTCGAAGCTCGACGCCGAACGGCTGATGGAACACATGATGGCTGTCAGCGGTTGGTTCGTCGAGGACCGCGAGATCGAGATCAGCCCAGAGCGGGTGATGAAGATCATCGAGTCGACCAACGACCCCCGCTCCGAGTACTACGACCTGATGCGGCGCGAGTCGATGCCGGCGGAGGAGTTGATGGGTCGGCGAATGGAAATCGGCGTCGTCGCCGTGCTCGGCCAGTTGCGGGCAAAGCGCAACTGGCACCGGATCATGCGCGAGTGGATCTACGCAGACCCGCCCGCAACCGAGCTGGGCGAGCAGGAGTGGGAGTACTTCGAGGGAAGAGGCGTAAGGCAGACCCCGATTGTCGAGCGATCCCTGGAAGGAGATCAGCGATGAGCAGGATCCGGCGCGGTTGGGCCTTGACGAAGAAAAGCTGGGGAGTGTTGAACAGCCACCGCGAGCTGGCCCGCTTCCCCCTGTACGGGGCGGTCGCCACGATCCCGCTGGCCTTCGTCTTCCTCGGACCGGGGCTCTATCTCCTGGACAAGGACGTGCTCGGCGGCGCGATCCCGCTGTTGGTGATCGGCGTCTACGTGCTCAGCGTGGTCGGCTTCTACTTCAGCGTCGGCCTCGCGGCTGCCGCCGACATGATCTTTCGCGGCGAGCAGGCGACCGTCGGCGATGGGCTCGCCGTAGCGCGCAGCCGCTTTTCCCAGATCTGCGGCTGGGCGGCGGTCTCGACCGCGATCAGCGTGCTGATGGGGGCACTGGAGAACCAGGGCGGCATTGCCGGGACGATCGCCGCCCGGCTGGTCGGCATGGCCTGGTCGCTGGTCACCTTCCTCGCCGTACCCGTGATTGCGATCGAGGGCACCGGGCCGATCGAGACGCTGAAGCGCTCGGCGAGCCTGTTCAAATCGCGCTGGGGGCAGCAGATCACCGGCAACATCGCAATCGGCGGCGCGGTCTTCCTCTTCGGCGTGCTGCCGAGCGCGGCGCTGATCGCGATCGGCGTGCTGGTCTGGGCCTCGGCGAGCTTCGCCGGTGCGCTCCTTGTCGTCCTCGGCGCGATCGGCCTGGCGATCGCTCTGCTGATCAGCAAGGCGCTGAGCGGCATCTTCGGCGTAGCGCTCTACCGCTACGCGCTGGACGGCGAGGCGGTCGGCGGCTTCAGCGCCGAGGACATGGAGTCGGCCGTGAAGCGCAAGCACGGCCGCAACGCGCCGCCGACGGCGACGCCCGGCACCGTCTAGAGCCGGTCGAACAGGCGCGGGTCGTTCGAACAGATGCCGTTGACTCCTGCCGCCACCAGCTTGCTCATGCGGCGCGGGTCGTCGACGGTCCAGGCGATCAGCTCTACGCCGGCGAGCTTCGTTATGCGCGCCAGACGCGGGCTGACGAGCGGGTGGTAGACCCACATCGCCTCCACCCCCATCCGCGGCAGCTCGCGCGCGGCAAGGCCCGGCAGCCGTTCCCGCATCCAGACGAGGGCGGCCAGCATCGGCGCCTTTGCCCAGCGCTTCGAGGTCCAGTCCTTCGTCACTCTCGGATAGGTCCAGCCGCGCCGCAGGTCCGGCTCCAGCTCACCGATCCGGGCCAGGGTCGAGAGCTCCATGGTCGAGACCATCGCCCGGCGGAGCAACCCGCGCTCGCGGACGGCGGCGACGATGTCCTCCTCCCGCCCGGGCAGCTTGATGTCGAGGTCGATCTCGACATCGTCCAGCGGCGGCCTCGTAAAGGCGTCGAGCGCTTCGCCCAAGGTCAGCGGCTTGCGTCCTTCCGCGTCGTGCCAATCGTGGGCGGCGATCAGCGGCGTTCGCTCCGCCGCCGCCAGGCGAGGATGGCCGTCGCGCGTCCAGAGCACGTCGAACTCGATCGTGTCGACGCCGGCCTCGACCGCCGCGGCGAAGCTCTCCAGCGTGTTGCCGGGGGCGATCAGGTCGGCGCCCTTGTGGCCGACCAGGCGCAGCCCGGCTGATCCCTGGGTGGCCAGGGCGCTAGAAGAGCTGGTTCTCGCCGGCGAAGATCTCGGAGACCGAGTCGTCGGTGAAGATGCGGCGGATCGAGTCGGCGAAGGTGCCGGCGGTCGAGAGCACCGTGATGTTGTCCGGGGCGCCGGGGCGGAGCGGGATCGTGTCGGTGACGACGATCCGCTCGATCGCCGAGTCCGCCAGCCGTTCGTAGGCCGGCCCGGAGAAGACGCCGTGCGTGGCGCAGGCGATGACCCGCGCGGCCCCCTCGTCGAGCACCGTCTGCGCGGCGGCACAGAGCGTCCCCGCGGTGTCGATCATGTCGTCGACAAGGACCGCGGTCTTGCCCTTCACGTCGCCGACCACGTAGCCGATCTCGGCCACCTGCTGGGCGGGGCGCTCCTTCTCCATCACGGCCCAATGGGTGCCGATGCGTCGGGCGAAGTTGCGCGCGGTCTTGACCCGGCCGGCGTCGGGGGAGACGATCACGAGCTCCTCGCTCAGTTCCTGGTCGGCGAACCACTGGGTCAGCATCGGCATCGCAGTCATGTGGTCGACCGGGACGTGGAAGAAGCCCTGCACCTGGCCGGCATGCAGGTCCATCGTGAGAACGCGGTCGGTGCCGACCCCCTCCAGGCACTTGGCGACGATGCGGGCGGAGATCGGCTCGCGCGGCGCAGACTTCTTGTCCTGGCGGGCGTAGCCGTACCAGGGCAGGACGGCGATGATGCGGTGGGCGGAGGCGCCCTGCGCGGCGTCGATCATCGTCAACAGCTCGACCAGGGCGTCGTTCGGCGTCATCTCGCTCTGCTCGTTGGCGCAGGTCGACTGGACGATGAAGACGTCAGCGCCGCGGATCGACTCCTCGTAGCGGCAGTAGACCTCGCCGTTGGCGAAGGTCTTCAGCGTCACCTGGCCGAGGTCGAGGTCGAGCTTGCCGGCCACCTTGGCCGCCAGCTCCATCGAGCTGCGGCCGCCGAAGACCATCATCCGCTTCGAGTAGTCGTGCGGGATGGCGGTCGGCGCCGCCTCGGGGCGCTGCTCGATCGTGCTCACGAATCCTCCTCATGGGCCCGGGCGGACTTGCCCTCCGCGTAGCCCTCGATGTTCCTCTGGTCGTTCTCGCTCACCGCTAGCGCCCCCTCGGGGACATCCTTCTTGATCACCGCTCCGGCGCCAGTGTAGGCGGCGTCCCCGACTTGTACCGGGGCGATCAGCATCGTGTCAACGCCGAGCCGCACATCGGCGCCGATCGTCGTGCGGTGCTTGCGGAAACCGTCGTAGTTGGCGGTGATCGTGCCGGCGCCCAAATTGCTGCCCGCGCCGACGTCGGCATCGCCGACGTAGGCGAGATGTGGAACCTTGGCGCCCGCCCCGATCTGCGAGTTCTTGATCTCGACGAAGGTGCCGGCCTTGGCGCCCGCCTCCAGATGAGCGCCGGGGCGCAGGTAGGCGAAGGGACCGACGCTGCAGCCGTCGAGGACGTCGCACTCGACCAGATAGGAGTGCGGAACCTTCACGTTCGCGCCGAGGCGAGTGTCGATCAGCGTGCTGAGCGGGCCGACAACCGAGCCGGCGCCGACTCCGGTGGCGCCGCGCAAGCTCGTGCCGGGCTCGACCCGGGCGTCGGCGGCGATCTCCACGCTCGCGTCGACCCAGGTCGTGCCGGGATCGACGACCGTGACGCCGGCCAGCATGTGGCGCTCGAGTATGCGGCGTCGCCCCTCGGCCTCCACGGCGGCGAGCTCGGCGCGATTGTTGACCCCCATCGTCACCGCGAAGTCCTCGGTTCGGTGGCCGGCCACCGAGTGACCCGCCTCGCGCAGTGCCGCGAAGACATCCGTCAGGTAGTACTCCCCCTGCGCGTTGTCGTTGGAGAGCCCGCGAAGGGCGGCGGCGAGCGACTCGGCGGCGAAGGCGTAGGTGCCGGCATTGATCTCGCGGATCGCGAGCTCGTCGCCGCTGGCATCGCCGGCCGCTTTAGCCTCGACTACCCGTTCAACCTCGCCGTCGGCACTACGAACGACCCGGCCGTATGAGCCGGGATCGTCGAGCTCGATCGTCAGCATCGTCGCCCCAGCGCCGGAGGATGCGTGAGCCTCGAGCAGGCCGGCGATGTCCTCGGCGGAGATCAGTGGATGGTCGCCGGAGAGGACGAGAACGGTCTCAGCTTCCTCGATCAGTGGCAGGGCGGCACGCACCGCGCCGCCGGTGCCGTCTGGCTCGGGCTGGACGACGGTCTCGACCTCGCCAGGGAAGCCGGCGGAGATGTCGCGGCCGGGCGAGACGATCGCCGCGACCCGACCGGCGCCGGCCTCGCGCGCAGCAAGGATCGGCCAGGCGACCATCGGCCGCCCGCAGACGGGATGGAGCATCTTCGGCGTCGACGAGCGCATACGCGTGCCCTCGCCGGCCGCCATGACCAGAACCAGGGGGGAGCTCACCTTTGGATCGTAATGCCGGGGGAGCGAGGATGGGGCATCCCTCCGTTTGCTGGGTTTTCGCCACCATCCAAGCGCACCTCTCTACGACCGGTGGGGCGAAAACAGGACGCCGCGCACTCCGGGATGCCCCATCCTCGCTCGGCCCAGCGCTTGCGGCAGATCGCGCTCCGGGATGCGTCAGCTGCGGGAGAGGTCCCGACCCACGAGAGCTACTGAGGTCAGGGTCCAGCCGGCGAAGATCAGGTCTATGCCTACTAGTAGGCCGATTGCCCAGTCTGCGGAGCTGGGGAACTTGGCCAGGACGAGGATGCCGATCAGGAGGCCGGCGACGCCGCTGAGACCTACTAGGCCCGCGCCCTGCCGGCCGCGGCCGGCGAAGGCGACGGCGATGCGAGTGAGGCCCATGAAGAGGAAGTAGGTGCCGAGCACCAGCGTCAGGGTCAGGGTGCCGTTGTGCGGTTCGACGATCAGCCAGAGGCCGACGATGACCGTGAGGAAGGCCCAGAGCAGGCGCAGGATGACCGACCCGATCGAGTGCGCGGTGAACGCGCCGGCGACGAGGAAGGCCCCGGCGATGACCAGGATCCAGCCGATGAAGATCGCCGTGCCGACCGATGCCACCGCGGGCACGACGATCGCCACGCAGCCGACGACGATCGCCAGCACCCCCATCGCCATCAGCGCCTTCCAGCTGCGCGCCAGCCCGGCGCGTACTTCCGGGTCCAGCGAGACTCCGCTTATCTCCATGAAAACGACCCTAAGCGCCTGCCCGGACGGGATCTACCCCGACATGGGCGCTACGCTCGTGACCACGATCCGGGGTGGTGTAGTCGGCTAGCACGTCTGGTTTTGGTCCAGGAAGCGAGGGTTCGAGTCCTTCCCCCGGAACTCACGCGAGCTTCCGGTGCGCCTTTTGTCCCCCACAGGTACATAAGGCGCACCGGAACCCATCAAAGCGCTTCCAGCATGCGCTTGATGCGCTTGAGGGTCGATGCAGGTTCGTTCTCCATCTGGCGCCAGGTAACTCGGGCGGTGCGGTAGCCGGCGGCCGCCAGAACCTGATCGCGCCAGCGATCGTGCTGGAAGGCGGCGCGTGTGCCATGCGTTTCCTCGCCGTCCGTTTCGATCACCAACCGCTGCTCCTTCCAGAGCAGGTCGACCTCGAGGATATGTCCGTCGATTCGCAGCTTGACGTTGCATTGCGGACGGGGCAGACCGACTTCAACGAGACCGGGCAAAACTCGCGCCTCGAATGGGTTGCGCAATCGCGGTATCCGTTCATCCTCGGTGCGCCAAACATCAAGGATTGGGCGGAGCACCGGGGCGCCACGCCGCCGCCCACGCGCGAGCACGCGGTCCACGTCCCGAATATCCAGCAGGCGGAGAACAGCTGCTTGCTCGACCAGCCGTCGCAGCGACTTCTCACCCACACGCCCTGCCAAATCGACCAGTGTCCGGGAGATAGTCGTACAGGGGATCCCCTCGGTGACCCCGATTTCCTCCGGTTCCGGCCGGAGGACATGGTGCCAGCGAACATCCTGGATCTTCCTGCCTGATCGGCGCGGGACGATGACGTCCACCGGGATTGCCCTTTTTTCCCACAAGCCGAGTAACTCGGCGGCACTGCCGTGGGAGAGGACGGCTCCGTCCCCACACGCAAGCACGGCCGCAAGCATGCGCCCATGTCGCCCAATTACGCGATGACCGACCGCGAAAGTCCCACGGAAGAGCGGGTGCATGGAGCCGGACAGGGTCCGAGCAGTGATCGCGCGATCTGTCAGACCCAGCGCTCGTAGCTGTTGCCGCGAGACCACACCATGCTGCCGGTCCGCCAGCGCCGCAATCGCGTGATTCAGGTTTCCGGTGCGCCTTTTGTCCCCCACAGGTACATAAGGCGCACCGCAGCCGGGTTCGCCCCTAGGAGGTGCTGATTTGACTGCGTGTTGCGGGGGATGCGCTCGGGACCCAGGCCTAGCCGACCGGCTCGCGCTCGGGTGGGAGCTGGCCGCCTCGCTCGGTGCCTGCGATCAGTTCGTCTGGCGCCTTGTGCTCGGGGATGAAGCCGGATTTCATGCCGAAGTAGACGGCCTGGGGGTGATGGGCGACTATCGCCACCGTCGATTGCTCGGGGGTCACGGCGTAGCCGTCGGAGAGGGTCATGCCGATCTGCTCGAGGTCGAGCAGGCGCCAGACCTTCTCGTGCTCAGACTGGTCCGGACAGGCGGGGTAGCCCCAGGAGTAGCGGCGTCCCTGGTCGGGATCGATGCCGAGCTCGCGGCGCACCTGGGCGTGCAACCACTCGGCCAGACCCTCGGCGGACTGCACGCCGAGACCGTGGACGAAGAGCTGCTCGGCGAACTCGCCTTCGCTCTCCAGGCGCTCGATCAGCTCGGTCACCTCGGGCCCGACCGTGACGCCCTGCAGGGCGACCACGTCGCGTTCGCCACTCTCCAGCGGCCGGTAGAAGTCGGCAAGGCAGATCCGGTCGTGCTTGGGCTGGCGCGGGAAGACGAGCCGCTCCAGCTCGCGCCCTGGGTCGGCCGGGTCGAAGACGATCAGCTCGTTGCCCTCGGAGTTGCAGGGGAAGTAACCGAGCCGAGCCCGCGGTTGGAGGTAGTCCTGCTCGCGCCACATCCGCTCCAGACGGGGCGCGAAGCCCTCCTCCTCCCCATCGCCCTCGATCAGTTCGCGCCAGGCCTCGCCCTTGACCCCTTTGCCGCCCCAGTGCAGCTTGAAGAGCACGTGGCGGTCGAGGTAGGGGTAGACCTCGTCCAGGTCGATCTCGACCTCACGAGTGCCCAGGAACGGCGACTCGGGGATCGGGTTGTCGGTGACGGCGGCGGAGCGCACGCCGGCGTCGGTGGTCGGCGGCGAGTCGTCGACGACGACGGGCTTCTCGCGCAGCTGCTTCGCCTCGGCGTGGATCCGCTCGACCAGCGCTCCGCGCGCCTCCTCGTCGACGAGCGCGTCCATCGTGTCGAGGCCCTGGAAGGCGTCCTTGCAATAGAAGACGCCCGGGTCGTAGACGTCGTCGGACTCTTTGCCGTGCGGGTAGAGCGTGCGGCGGCCGAAGTCGCGGTTGATCGCGGCGCCGCCGATCAGCACCGGGAACTCGAGACCGCGCTGATGCAGCTCCTGGATACAGATCGGCATCTGCTTCGAGGTCGAGACGAGCAGCGCGGAGAGGCCGATCGCGTCGGCATCGTTCTCGACCGCGGCCTCGATGATCGTCTCGACCGGGACCTGCTTGCCGAGGTCGACCACGGTGTAGCCGTTGTTGGTGAGGATCGTGTTGACCAGCGACTTGCCGATGTCGTGGACGTCGCCGAACACGGTCGCGATCACGACCTTGCCCTTGGTGTGCCCATCGATCCGGTCGAGGTAGTTCTCCAGCCGCGCCACGGCGCGCTTCATCACTTCGGCCGACTGCAGGACGAAGGGCAAGATCAGTTCGCCGGCGCCGAATTTGTCGCCGACCTCTTTCATCGCCGGCAGCAGCACCTCGTTCAGCGTCGGGACGGCGCCGATCTTCTCGTTCGAGCGGTCGATCCACTCCTCGACCCCGTCCTTCTTGCGGCGCAGGATGTGCCAGTGCAGGGCCTCCTCGGGCTCCATCCCCTCGGTCGGGTCGTCGGCCTCCTCGGCAGCCTCCTCGCCTTTCGACTCGAAGTGGCCGATGAAGCGCTCCAGCGCGTCCTCGCGCCGGTTGAAGACGAGGTCGTCGGTCAGCTCGCGCTCCTCGTCGGAGATCTCCGAGTAGGGCGTGATGTGGTTGGGGTTGACCATCGCCAGGTCGAGCCCGGCCTCGACGCAGTGGTGCAGGAAGACCGAGTTGAGCACGGCGCGGGCCGGCTGGCCGACGCCGAAGGAGACGTTGGAGACGCCGAGCGAGGTCTTGACGCCCGGGATCTCGGCCTTGATCCGGCGGATCCCCTCGATCGTCTCCACGGCCGAGGGCTTCCACTCGTCGTCGCCGGTGGTCAGGGTGAAGGTGAGCGCGTCGAAGATCAGCGCCTCGGGGTCGAGGCCGTGCTTCTCGCAGACCAGGTCGCGGATGCGCTTGGCGATCTCGACCTTGCGCTCGGCCGTCTTCGCCATGCCGACCTCGTCGATCGTCAGCGCGATCAGCGCCGCTCCGTGGGCCTTTGCCAGCGGCGCGACGACGTTGGCCTTGTCCTCTCCGGCCTCGAGGTTGATCGAGTTGACGATCGCCCGCCCGGGGATCTTCTCGAGCGCAGCCTCGATGACGTTGGGCTCGGTCGAGTCGACCTGGATCGGCGCCGGCTGGGTCAACGAGATCCGCTCGACCACGGCCACCATCTGCTCGTCCTCGTCGGCGCGCTCGGTCAGCGCCACGCAGATGTCGAGCACGTGGGCACCGCCTTCGACCTGGTCTTCGGCGACCTGGACCAGGCCGTCGTAGTCGTTGGCCAGCAGCAGCTCCTTGGCCTTGCGCGAGCCCTGCGAGTTGACGCGCTCGCCGACCAGGGTCGGGCGCGGCTCCTGGACCAGCGGCGTCGCGGTCATCATCGAGGAGACCTCGATCGGCCCCGGCGCCGGGCGCTCGCCCGGCACGCGGCCGTCGACCCGCTCGCGGATCGCCGCGATGTGCTCGGGGGTCGTCCCGCAGCACCCACCGACGATCCCGACCGAGTAGCGCTCGACGAACTCGCCCAGCGTCGCCGCCAGCGGCTCGGGCTGTTCGGGGAAGAACGTCTCGCCGTCGGGCCCCTGCAGAGGGAGGCCGGCGTTGGGGATGCAGTGGACCGGCAACGGGCTGTGCTCGCCGAGGAAGCGGATCGCCTCGCGCATGTCCTCGGGGCCGGTAGAGCAGTTGAGCCCGATCACGTCGACGTCGAGCGCGGTCAGCGTCGTCAGCACCGCCTGGATATCGGTCCCGAGCAGCATCTTGCCGCCCTGCGGCAGCAGCGAGACGCTGCACTGAATCGGCAGCGTGCGGCCGGTCTCGGCAAATGCCTCGCGGGCGCCGAAGATCGAGGCCTTGACCTCGAGGATGTCCTGCGCCGTCTCGATGATGATCAGGTCGGCGCCCCCCTCGACCAGGCCCTTTGCCTGTTCGGCGAAGACCTCGACCAGCTTGCGGAAGGAGATGTCGCCCAGGGTCGGGTCGTCGGACGCGGGCAGGAAGCCGGTCGGCCCGATCGAGCCGGCGACGAAGCGGTCCTCGCCCGCCGCCTTGCGGGCGATCTGAGCCGCCTTGACGTTGATCTCGTGCGTGTGCTCGCCCAGCCCCCACTCCTCGAGCTTCAGCCGTGAGCCCTGGAAGCTGTCGGTCTCGACCACCTCGGCACCGGCTTCGAGCATCGAGGCATGGACGCCCTCGATCACATCGGGGCGGTTGAGGACCAGCGCCTCATGGCATTTGCCGAGCAGGCCGCCGTAGTCCTCCTGGGTCAGGTCGAATTGCTCCAGGGTCGCGCCCATACCGCCGTCGAAGACGACGACGCGTTCCCTGGTCGCAGTTATGTAGTCGCGCTCCGGCATAGATGAAAGAGGCTACCGAGGTGAGTGCGGTCGACTTTTGAGCCGCTACGCGAGCAAAAAGTCGACCGCACTCGTTGGACTAGGCTGACGCGGCGATGATCGATTCCCATACGCATCTATTCCTCTGCGAGCGGCCCGAGGCAGAGCTGGTTGCGGTCGCGCTCGCAGCAGGCGTCGAGCGCATGCTCAACGTCGGCCTCGGCGGCGAACAGAACGCCACGGCGATCGGTGCCGCCGAGCGCCACGAGGAGGTCTTTGCCAGCGTCGGCCGCCACCCGACCGAGGCGAGCGGATTCGACGACGCGCAGGCCGAGGAGATCGCCCGACTCGCCGCGCACGAGAAGGTGCGGGCGATTGGCGAGACCGGGATCGACTACTACCACGAGTCGGCCGGCCCGGCCGACCAGCGACGCGCCTTCGAGGCGCAGGTCGGGATCGCCCGCGAGCTGCGGCTGCCGATCGTCATCCACGGCCGCGACAAGGACGGCGAGACGGCGGCGATCGACGAGATCTTCGCGGTGCTCGACGCCCAGGCCGGCGACACCCCCGTGATCCTTCACTGCTTCTCCGCCCCCTGGCGCGCCGCCGACGCCGCCGAGCGCGGCTGGTACTGCTCCTTCGCCGGCCACACCACCTACCCCGGCTCCGACGATCTGCGCGAGGCTGCCGCGCAGCTGCCCGACGAGCTGATCCTGGTCGAGACCGACGCCCCATACCTGGCGCCCCAGACTATGCGCGGCAAGCCCAACGAGCCCGCCTACGTCGTCGACACCGCCCGGGTCGTCGCCGCGGCGCGCGGGGTCTCCTACGAGGAGCTGGAGCGGACCGTCGAGGCGAACGCCCGCGCCCTCTTCGGCTGGTAGGACCGACACATGGTCAGGCTCGGGCAGAACTTCCTCGCTGACCCGAACCTGCTCGACGCGATCGTCCGCGACGCCCGGCTTGGGCCGACCGACGTGGTGCTCGAGGTCGGCGCCGGAGAAGGGGTGTTGACCGAGCGCCTGGCAGCCGCCGCCGTGCACGTCCACACGATCGAGATCGACCGCAATCTGGAGTCAGTGCTGGCGCCACTCGCGACGCACCCCGAGGTCGAGCTGCACTGGGGCGATGCGATGAAGCTCGACCTGGCCGGCTTCGACCCAGCGCCGAGCGCGGTCGTCGCCAACCTCCCCTACTCGATCGCCACGCCGCTGATCCTGCGCACGATCGAGCAGTTGCAATCGGTACGGCACTGGACGGTGATGGTGCAGCGGGAGATCGCCGACCGCCTGCGAGCCGCGCCGGGGAATCGGACCTACGGCTCGCCGAGCGTGCAGGCACAGCTGGCTTGCGAAGTGAAGCTGCTGCGCACGGTCGACCCTGCGGTCTTCCGACCGCGACCGCGAGTCGAGTCGGCGATCTTGAGTCTGCGGCGCACCGGACCCGGCGCCGACGCAGCCACCCGCGAGCTGGTTCGTGCCGCCTTTGCCCACCGCCGCAAGTCGCTGGCCCGTTCGCTGGAGCACGTCCGCCCCGGCTCGCTGAGTGCCACCCGCGACGCCCTGCGCGAGCTGGGAATAGCCGGGGATGCGCGTGCCGAGGCGCTCTCCCCCGCGAGTTTCGCCGCTCTGGCGGGGAAACTGGACGAAAGCGAGTGACGCCCGCTCCGATGCGCATCCAAGCACCCGCCAAGCTCAACCTCTGCCTCTATCTCGGCCCGCGCCGCGCCGATGGACTGCACGCGCTCTGCTCGCTGTTCGAGCCGCTTGCCCTGGCTGACGCGATCGAGATCTCCGAGGGGACCCCGGCTGCCGGTGGACGTGATTTCGACGAGGTCGTCTGTGCCAGCGTCGCGGGCGACAACCTGGCGGCTCAAGCACTGGCGGCTCTACGCAAAGCCGGCTGGCAGAGCCCACCGCTGCGGGTGGAGATCGAGAAGCGGATCCCGGTGGCAGCCGGCCTCGGCGGGGGTAGCGCCGACGCCGCCGCGATCCTGCGGCTGGCGCGAAAGTCGGGCGAAGCGGGTGACGAGGCGCCCGACCTCGAGGGGATCGCAGCCGGGCTGGGAGCCGACGTCCCCTCGCAGCTCTCACCCGCCCTGGCTCTCGTACAAGGGGCCGGGGAGCGAGTCGAGCGGCTCCCGGCTCCCGCCTCCCATGCAGTTCTGTTGCTACCCGGCGGTGGCGGTCTCAGCACCGCCGCCGTCTTCGCCGAGTCCGACCGGCTTGGACTCGGTCGCGGCGCTGCCGAGCTGGGTGACTTGGCGAGCCGACTTCGTCAGATGGTCAGTGCCGGTGCATCCCCGCTCGAGTATCGCGACCTGCTCGCCAATGACCTCGAGCCGGCCGCACTCTCGCTGCGGCCGGATATCGACGACGCCTTGGGCGCTCTACGTCAGGTCGGCGCCCCGCTGGTCTTCATGTCCGGCTCGGGTCCCACCGCTGTCGGCCTCTTCCCCACCCTGGCTGCGGCAAAGTCGGCCGCGGTACAACTCGACCGCGACGACGCGATCGTCTGCGAGGCAGGGCGAGCGCCATGAAAATGCAGCTGCCGGAGAACCGGCGACGGCGCCGCCTGCTGATCGCGGTCATCGCCGCAGCGATCGCCGGCGGTTACTACCTGCTCAGCCGGGCGATCCCCCACGACGAACTCCAGGGGCTGCTGGAAGACGTCTCTAACGCGCTCGGCGCCTGGACGTACCTCCTCGTCGGCGTCTTTGCCTTCGCCGAGACCGGCGCCTTCGTCGGCCTCGTCGTCCCCGGCGAGACGGTGATGCTGCTGGGGGGCGCGGTCGCGGGTCAGGGCGCGATCAGCATCTACCTGCTGATCGCGATCGCCTGGTTCTCCGCCTGGGCGGGCGACACGACCAGCTTCTTCCTCGGCCGCAAGCTCGGCCGCGAGTTCGTGATGCGCAACGGACCGCGCTTCGGCATCAGCCACGAGCGCTTCGAGAAAGTCGAGGACTACTTCTCCCGACACGGCGGCAAGACGATCTTCATCGGCCGCTTCATCAGCCTCGTGCGTGCCTTTGCCCCCTTCATCGCCGGCAGCTCGGGCATGCGCTACCGCGCTTTCGTCCCTTACAGCATCCTCGGCACCGGGCTCTGGGCCAGCGCCCACATCCTGATCGGCTACTTCTTCTCGCGCAGCATCGACACCGCCGCCAAGTACGCCGGTCGGGGCGCTTTCCTTCTCGGCACGCTGATCGTCGTCATCGTCGGCGCGGTCGTGCTGGTGCGCCGCTTCCGGGTCGAGGCGAACCGACGGGCCGCGGTGCGCTGGATGGAGGGCCATTGGGTGACGCGGTGGATCGTCGTCCTCGCGCGCCGCTTCCAGCCGCAGCTCAGCTTCCTCTGGGACCGGGTGACGCCGGGCGGCACCTTCGGGCTCGAATTCACCTCGCTGATGGCGACCTTTGCCGTCGCCGCATTCGTCCTCATTGCCTACACGGTGATCGTCAACGGCGACCCCGGCCCCACGCCGGGCGACATCACGGCGATGGAAATCGCCGAAAAGCTGCGCGCCGCCTGGCTCGTCGACCTGGCCAAGTTGGTGACGGCACTCGGCTCGGGCGCTATCTGCTGGCCGCTCGCCGCGGTCGCGGCGGCGATCCTCGCCGCCCGCCGCCGCTGGGCCGAGCTTGGCGTGCTTATCGCCGGCATGGCGATCGTCGTCGCCGGCGTCCACGAGATCAAGGACGCTGTCGATCGACCGCGACCCGGCGACGGGCTCGTTGCCGCCTCCGGGTCGTCCTTCCCCAGCGCCCACGCAGCCTATTCGACCTTCTACGTCTGGCTGGCAGTGACGATCGTGATGCGCCTGCGGGTGGGAATGGCACGAGGAACGCTCGTGGTCGCAGCCGGGATCGGCCTCACCGCGCTGATCGGCCTCTCGCGCGTCTACCTCGGCGTCCACTACATGAGCGACGTCAGCTCCGGCTGGGCACTCGGCGCCGCTGCCTTCTCGCTCAGTGCCGCCGTCGCCCTTGTCATCACCACGATGCGATCGACCCGGCCACCGCATCACTCTTCGGACGGACCGGTGCGGCAGAATGGAGCCCGTGCTGCCGTTCGCCCTGCAGAAGATCGAAAATGAGTACCTGCTCTTCGGCGCGGCCGGGCTGGTCAGCCTGGTCGCCTTCGTCGCCCTGATCTTCGTCCCCGCGATCGGCTCCTACGGCCGCATCTGGGAGAAGGCGGCGGCGGGGGTGCTCTCGGTGATCGTGCTTGTCGCACTGGTGCTCACCGGTGTCGTCGTGGGGCTTGCGATCGTCTACTACTACAACGACATCGTCGAAGTTCTCGGCTGAGAGCCTGTCCGGCAGGGCTTCCACTTAACTTTTTCGGTGGTGGCGGTTGGGCTGACGCCCGAGGCTGGCACCGAAAAAGTACAAGACGTTTCAGCCCTACCGGACAGGCCCTAAATGGGAGGTCTCGCGATAATGAGCGAATGTCCACCAGCGCAAAAGGAGCTAAAAACCCTGCAAAAGCGGCTGATCAGGAGCCGTTGGATGCGCTCTCCGAAGCGGTTGAATCGGGAGCTGGGTTGCCAGCCGTGGCGCGGGCTGCTGCTCGGGTGCTGGATGCCAGCGTTGCGTTGATCGAGCGTTCGGGGGCGGTGCTTGCCGTGGCTGGCGCGTCTCCCGACCAGGAGGAGAAGCTGTTGGCTGGTGGGGAGCGGGTTACTTCTGTGGAGCTGCGAGTGGCCGATGCCGCCGTCGGCGAGTTGCGCTACCGGGCGAAAGCCCCGCCCGACCCGGCGATTGCCCGCATGGTGACGACCCTGCTGGCCCTGGAGCTGGAGCGTTCCCGCTCCCCCGACTGGCAGAACGAGGAGGTGGCGGGTGTCTTTGTCGCAGCAGTCTTCGCCCGCCAGGTGACCGACCGCGGGGACATCGTCGCCCGCGCCGGCGAGCTTGGCACCGATCTGGAGAAGGGAGCCGGGGCGATCGTCCTGCGCGCCGCACCGCGGACGGCACAGACCGGCGAGTGGCGGGCACGGGTGCTGACCCTGGCGATGCGAACGTTGCGCTCGCTCGCGCCGGGCGCCCTCGCCGCGGTCGAGCAGGGGGAGGTCGCGACAGAGATCGCCGTGATCGTCCCCGTCGAAGAGGAGGAGCGCCTGCAGCGCGCTGCCGCCGGTTTGGCGCGCGAGTTGGAGGACGCGCTGGCCGGCTTCCACCTGACGATCGGCGCCAGCCGCCGTGTCGCCGATCCCGTCGACCTCTACCGCGCCGGCAACGAGGCCCACCTCGCGGTCAACGTCGGCGAAGCCGAGGACCGGCCCCTGCTCGCCTTCGAGGACACCGGCGCCTACCGCCTGCTGCTACCGGCGATGAGTGAGGATCCAGGCGAGCTGCAGCGCTTCTTCGCCGAGACGATCGAGCCGCTCGCGGCCTATGACGACCAGTACGAGACCGAGCTGGTGGCGACGGTCGAGGCCTATCTCGGCAACGACGGCAACGTCGCCGCCACCGCAAAACAGCTCTTTACCCACCGCCACACGATCCGCTACCGGCTTGAGCGCGTGCGCGAGCTCTGCGGCCACGACGTCTCCGCCACCGAGGGGCGCGAGAAGCTCGGCCTCGGCCTCAAGGCGATGCGGGTCCTCGGCATCGCCTCCCCCCGCGGCCCGGCGCAGGAACCCGGCGCGGAAGGCGGCAAAGTGCCGCGCAGCTCAGACGAGTAATCGCGCCGAGAAGACCGGGCTAGGCACCGATACGTTCGCCGGCATCCTGCTTCTCGTTGGGATGCGGCTTGAGACGGACCGGAGATGCGGAGATGGCCTGGATCCTGAGGTCGCTCCAGGTGAGGCCCTCGCGGACGAGAGCGGGCAGACCGAGGGCGACGGCGGTGGCGATCTCGACCGCCTGCAGGATGACGCCGTAGGCGAGAGCGTCGGCGGTGCTTACCCCCCAACCGGTGTGCAGGACGCTGATCACGGCGAGCTGGAAGACGCCGATGTTGGACGGGGTCGCCGGCACGACCGCGGTCACGTTGACCGCGAACAGCACCGCCGCCGCGGCGCCGATGCCGGCATGGCCGCTGAGGCCGAGCGCCGCGAGCAGGGCCCAGCAGGCGGCGAGCTGGATCGCCCAGGCGCCGAGCTGGGCGACGCCGGCGACGGCGCCGTAGCGCGGTTGCCGGAAAACCGCCAGGCCCGCCCGCACCTGCAGCAGGGCCCGGTGCATGGCGGCGCCGATGCGGGCGAAACGGCCGTTGCCGTTGCGGCGCATCAGCACCGGTGCGATCAGAACGATGAGCAGGAGAGCGAGCGGCACGAAGCTGAAGACGAACAGCTTCTCGGTGCTGGAGTGGAAGAGGTCGGTGCTGGAGACGATGATCGTCCCCAGCAGGGCCAGCGCGACGATGTTGAGCACGGTCTGCGAGACGAGGGTACCCAGCAGCACGGAAAAGGTCTCGCGCATGCGGCCGATCCGCCGCGCCAGGGTCATCGCCCTCGCCGGCTCGCCGAGCCGTGCCGGCAGCGTCGCCGACATCAGCACGCCGATCATCGTCGCCGAGGTGACGTCGCGACGCCGCACCGGCCGGTTGGGCAGGGCAGCGCGCACGATCGCGTACCAGGACGCCGCGCGGAAGAAGAGTGAGAGAGCCATCAACCCGCAGGCAACCAGGACCCAGGTGAGATCGGAGCGGACGATGCTCGCGATCACGTTGTCGACGCCGATCTTCTGCGCCGCGAGCGCGGTGAGGCCGATGCCGAGAATGCCGGCGACCCCGAGGCCGGCACGGCGGGCGATGCGTCGCTTGCGACTGCCGCTCTGCGCGAGCGGCGGGTCGAGTGTGGGCAGGCGCCGTGGCGGGCTCGAGGGGGCGCCGTCGGCAGGCCGGATGCCGGCCCAATGCGCGGCACGCTCGACCGCGCCAGACGGGGCCGGCGCCTCGAGCGCACGCTCGTAGACCTGGGTGACGCGATCGGCGACTCGCGGCCAGGCGTAGCGATGGGCGCTCTGGCGCGCCGCCGCGCCCATCGCCGCCAGGCGCTCGGGCTCGTGGTGGGCGCGCTGCAGTTCCTCGGCGAGACGCTGCGGGTCGCCGGGCGGGACCAGCACTCCGTCGACGCCATCGGTGACGACGTCGCTGTAGCCGGCGATGGCGGAGGCGATCGCCGGGGTGCCCGCGGCGAAGGCCTCGGTGAGGACCATTCCGAAGCTCTCACCGGAGAGCGAGGGGGCGCAGAGCAGGTCGGCGTCGTGCAGCGCCGCCCAGAGGCTCTCGCCGGAGACGCGGCCACGCACGTCGACCCAGCGCATCGTCTCGGGATCGGCCAGATAGCGCAGCACGTCCTCGCGCTCGGCGCCGATCACGGTGAGGCGGCTGGGCACATGCTCGACCAGCGCTTCGAAAGCGGTCAGCAGCACCGGCAGGCCCTTGCGCTCCTCGGGGCGGCCGACGAACAGCACACGCAGCTCGCCGCTCGGCGGCTTTGGGCCGTGCGGTGCAGCGTCGACGTCGACGCCGTTCGGAATCACCTCGTAGTGCCCGCCGAACCAGCGGCGCCCCGTCCAGGCGGCTGCCTCGGAGACCGCGATTCGGGCCGAGAGCCGGTTCAAGACCCGCCTTCCGCCCAGCGCCGAAGCGAGGTGGTTGGGGATCGCCTTGGTCGAGTAGGCGTGGAAGGTCCCGACCGCGGGGACGGGGGTCGCAAGTGCGGCGTTCCAGCCAACCAGCGGCACGATCGGCTCGTGGATGTGGACTACGTCGTAGCGGCCCTGGCGCAGCTCGCGACGCGGGGCGACGACGCCGCCCGCCGGGAAGGGGGCGAGGTTGGAGACCGCACCATTGGCCGAGAACCCCGCCGTGCGGCCCATCGGGACCAGATAGTCGGGCATTTCGCGGGCCTCCGCGGGCGCGCGGTGAAGCGCCCGGCTGAGCCGATCTGGGGGATCGAAGGGGGCGAGCACACGCACGTGGTGACCGCGACCGAGAAACTCCTCGGCGAGCGACTCGACGTGCCGGTTCACGCCGCCCTGGTAACTCCAGGAATATGGCGAGACTAGGGCGATTCGCACGAAGCACTAAGCCTAGAGGATGCGCCGGAACCGCCTTGGGCGAGCTCGCCCTACGCGAGGTGAACAAGGATCGCGGCGACGATCGCCCCGATGAGCCCGAAGGCGGTCTGGATCAACGTGCGATTGAGCGCTGCAAGTTCCGCCTGCAGGCCGGCATCCCCCGCATGCATCTCCCCGCGCAGGTCGCCCGTACTCTGCTGGATCCCTCTACGAAGTTCGGCGTTGTTCTCGCTGATCACCAGGCGGAGTTCGGCGTTGTTCTCGCTGATCTCCTTACGGAGTTCGGCGTTGCCGGCCTTGATCTCGACGCGGAGGCTTTCGATTCCACCTTCGACCCGCTCGAAGCGCTGATCAATCGCGCTGAAGCGCTGATCCATCGTCGCTTCCAGGTGGTCGAAGCGTTCCTCCAGGCGATCGTCTGTCCAGTCCTGTCGTGCCATTGCCATTGCCTCCATGCGACCATGCTAGGGAGAAAGCTGTGACGTGTGGGACACGAAAGTGTAACTTGTTGTCTTGGCAGACGAATGTCTGAGGAAGCGCCTCGAGCTCAGGTGCGCGATTCGGCCCAGGCGAAGCCGATGAAGACGAGTAGATAAGCGCCACCGATCTCGAGCAGGAGGGCGCCGGAGTCGTTGGCGACGGTGCCGACGAGGGTCGCGGCGAGGGCGCCGAGCATGCCGGCACGCATCGCTGGAAGGCCGTTCAGCCAGGCCGCCACGCGATCGCGGCGCAACCAGGCGAGCACGGCGGCGGCGATGACGACGGGAAGGCCGGCGACGAGGACCGGACGGGCGAAGCTGCTCACCGTCTCGCTGAGGCGGTGCCCGACAACGGAGAGGACGTCGCCGCCGCTCTTCGCGTCGAGCACGGTCTTGGTCAGGTGAGCGTTGGCTCCGGTGACCAGGTCGGCGGCGGAGAGGATCGCCAGCGCGGGGATCGGCAGGAGAAAGGCAAGCAGGGCCAGGCGTTGCCTGCCGGCGAGCAGGGCGGCGGCCACCGCGGCACCGAGTGGCAGGCTGATCGCGGCGCCCACGTCGGCGCCGTAGCGCCCGTAGGCGAAGACGAAGGTGAAGATCGCAGCGACGACGAGGAAGGCGGCGGGATGGCGCCTCGACGCCCCCGACACCGCCGCCCCGGTTCCGACCAGGATCAGGACAACCAGGCAGGCCTCGAGCTCGTTCCCGATGCCGTAGAAGCGGTGCCCGCCGGCGGGGTTGGGGCCGACAATCGAGAGCTGGATCAGAGCCGAGCCGCCGATCAGGTCGATCGCGTAGGCCAGCGACGTCGCGGCACAGGCGAAGGCGAGCGCCCGGTAACCGCCGAGACTCGCCAACGTCACCGCCGCCAGCCCCGGAGAGCCGAGCATGACCAGCAACCGTTCGGTGCCGACACTCGGTTCCAGCGCCGCCGCAACCAGGCAGAGCAGGGGCAGGTAGACGAGCGCGAGCGCGAGCAGGCGCGCACCCGCGCGACCCGCGCGCTTGCGGTCGAAAGCCATCGCCAGGCCGAACGCCCCCAGCCAGACGAGCAGCGTCAAGCCGATCACCGGGGCGCGACGGTCCGTCACGTCCCAGAGCCGCCCACCGGGCGCGGCGTCACGCACGACGGCGTGGGGGTCGCCCTGGAAGCCCGCGCCCGCCGCGTGCAGACCGAGCAACAGCGCGATCGCGGCAACCACCAACGCCGCCGGCGCTATCGTGACCCGAATGGCCGACCGCACGTTCGCCAAGTTCACTTTCTTCAAGATCGACCCCGAGTGGCGCCGCCGCGACGCCGAGCTGCGCGCGGCCGACAAGCAGGAGTTCCTTGTGGCTTGCGAGGACTTCGCCCTCGACCGCTCTCTACGCGCCTACTCAACCATAGGCACGCGCGGCGACGTCGACCTGGTCGTCCTCTCGCAGAGCCCAAACCTGGACGATCTGCACACCTTCCACGTAGTGCTCGGGCAGAGCGGCCTGGCGAAGTGGGCCGAGACGCCGCACTCCTTCCTCTCGATGACCAAACGCTCTCCTTACAGCGAGGAGCAGGCGCGGCCGGAGATCTGCGTCTCCGAGCGCAAGTACCTCTTCCTCTACCCGATGGTCAAGCAGCGCCGCTGGTATGGGCTGCCAGCGGAGGAGCGCGGGCGGATCATGAAAAGCCACATCGAGGTCGGCCGCCGCTACCCGGAGATCGCGATCAACACCTCCTACTCGTTCGGCCTCGACGACCAGGAGTTCGTCGTCGCCTTCGAGGGCGACGATCCGGGGATGTTCCTCGATCTGGTCAACGAGCTGCGCCCGACCGAGTCGAGCGCCTACACCGAGCGCGAGACGCCGATCTTCACCTGCGTCGCGATGTCGGTGCGCAAGGCCCTCGACGCACTCGACGGGGCGCCCAGCGCCGTTGCCGCGTCGTCCGCCGGCTGAAAGCCGCACTAATCCGGTCGAGATCTTCAGCCGTACTGAGAGATGACCGATAATCGATCTAAATCTGGATGACTGTCGAGACACTCAGCTACGCGATTGACGAAGAGGACCGCCTGATCAGAGTCGACGACGGCTTCTACCGCTTCGCCGAGCAGAACGGCTGGGACGGGGCGGGGGCCAGTCTCGGGCGCTCGCTCTGGGACTTCGTCGGCGGCCAAGAGGTGAAGAAGCTGCAGCGGCTGCTGCTGCGACGTGTCCGCGAAGGAGTCCGCGACGTCGAGCTCCCCTTCCGCTGCGACGGGCCGGACGTAACCCGCGAGATGGACATCCGCATCGCCGCCGACAGCACCGGCCGGGTCGTGCTCTTCTCTGCCCGGCTATGCGCGGAAGCAGAGTGGGATGAGCCGCAGCCACTCCTCGATCCGCTTGCGGCGCGCGACGACAACGACCTCCTGCCGATGTGCGCCTGGTGCGACCGCTTCCTGGTCGACGGCGAGTGGGTCGAGGTCGAGGAGGCGGCGAAGCGACTGGAACTCTTCCGGCGAAGCGAGCTGCCGGTGCTGGACCATGGCATCTGCCCGCAGTGCAGCGCGCAATTGCTTGCCGCGTAGGCGCACGAGGCGCGCGTTTCCCTATCCTTGCGCGTCCGTCCGTTCGGTAACTGACGGACAGCGACACTTGAGAACCAGATGACCGAGATAGGCACCGAAGACAATCCCGTACGCGTCGCGATCGTCGGCGCCGGCCCGTCCGGCTTCTACGCCGCTGAGCACATCCTCAAGGACGCGGACACGCACGCCCAGGTTGACCTCTTCGACCGCCTGCCGACGCCATTCGGCCTGGTCCGTGGCGGCGTCGCCCCCGACCATCCCAAGATCAAGTCGGTGATCCGCGTCTACGAAAAAACCGCGGCGCGTGAGGGCTTTCGCTTCTTCGGCAACGTCAAGGTCGGCCACGACATCGAGGTCGAGGATCTCGAGCGGCTCTACCATGCGATCGTCTTCACGGTCGGCTGCGAGACCGACCGCCGGCTCGGCATCCCGGGCGAGGAGCTGCCCGGCAGCCACGCCGCCACGTCCTTTGTCGGCTGGTACAACGCCCACCCCGACTACTGCGACGAAGAGTTCGACCTCTCCGGCGAGCGCGCGGTGGTGATCGGCAACGGCAACGTGGCGATGGACGTCGCCCGGATGCTCGCCCTGACCGACCACGAGCTGCGCGAGACCGACACCGCCGACCACGCGATCGAGCTGCTCGACAGCAAGCAGATCCGCGAGATCGTCGTGCTCGGTCGCCGCGGGCCGGTGCAGGCCGCCTTCACCAACCCCGAGATCAGAGAGCTCGGGGAGATGGAGGACGCCGACGTGATCGTCGACCCAGCCGAGGTCGAGCTCGACCCGGCGAGTGCCGCCTTCCTCGAATCCGACGAGGCCGACAAGACGACCCGCGTCAACGTCGAGACGCTGCGCGAGTTCTCCCAGCGCCGGCCCGAGGGCAAGCGGCAGCGGATCGTGCTGCGCTTCCTCGTCTCCCCGGTCGAGATCAAGGGCGACGGCAAGGTCGAATCGATCGTCGTCAGCCGCAACGAGCTGGTCGAGGACGGCGGCAGCCTGCGGGCCAAGGACAGCGGCGAGCGCGAAGAGCTCGAGTGCGGCCTGGTCCTGCGCTCGGTCGGCTACACCGGGATCCCGATCCAGGGGGTCCCCTTCGACGAGAAGCGCGGCCTGATCCTCAACGAGGGCGGTCGCGTGCTCGATTCCCACGACTCCGGCCACAAGGTCGGCCATTACACCGCGGGCTGGATCAAGCGCGGTCCCTCCGGCGTGATCGGCACCAACAAGAAAGACGCGCTGGAGACCGTCCAGCACCTGCTCGCCGACATCGAGTCACAGACCCTGCTCAGCCCCGCCAACCCCGAGGCATCCGCGGTCGACGATCTGCTCGCCGAGCGCGGCATCCGCTTCGTCAGCTTCGAAGACTGGCAGGCAATCGACCAGGCCGAGGTCGGCCGCGGCGAGCCCCACGGTCGCCCCCGGGTCAAGTTCGTCCGCGTCGAGGAGATGCTCCAGACGCTGGGCGAGAAGATCTCTGGCTGAGATGGCCTGATGGCCGATCTGGTGGAGATCGAGGCGATGATCGCGGCGGCCCTTCCCGGCGCCTCGGTCGAGGTGGTAGACGAGACCGGCGCCGGCGACCACCTGCGGGCGACCGTGGTGGCAGCGCAGTTCGAGGGACTCTCGCGACTCGACCAGCACCGCCTGGTCAAGGCCGCGGTCAAGGAGCGCTTCGACGACGGGCAGATCCACGCCCTCTCGATCAAGACCGAGGTGGCGGGGTAGCTAGTCTGTGGCCATGGCCGATCCACAGCTGAAGGAGAAAGTCGAGGAGCTGATCGCTGCCAACCCGGTGCTGCTCTTCATGAAAGGGACGCCGGAGATGCCGCGCTGCGGCTTCTCGATGCGGGTCGTGCAGGTGCTCGACACGATGGACATCGAGTACGGCGCGATCGACGTCCTCCCCGCGCTGCAGCCGCTGCGCGAGGTGACCGCGGAGATCTCGGACTGGCAGACCTTCCCGCAGCTCTACGTCAACGGCGAGCTCGTCGGCGGCGCGGACCTCGTCGAGGAGATGTTCGAGTCGGGCGAGCTCGCCGAAGCGCTCGGTGTCGAGCAGCCAGAGGTTGCTCCGCCTCCCGCCGCGCCGGCCCAATCGCCGCCGCTGAAGATCGAATAAGTCCCTCGCACGGGCGCGAAAACCAAGCAGGTCGGTAGCCGCAGGGAGCGAGGTGAGGGGAGCGCACTGTTCGTGCGTGACCCGATCCGAGCGACTGAGGCTGCCGAGATGCGCCGGTTTGCAGCGTCCGCGCTACACAGCGGCGGGCGAGGCATCCTCTTTGACCTGAAAAGAGGAACCGCATCCGCACGCAGCAACGACGTTCGGGTTATTGACTTGAAAGCCCGCCCCTTGCAGACCTTCCACGTAGTCGACCTCCGAGCCGAAGACGAACTGCATGCTGACCTTGTCGACGACGACGGCGACGCCGTCGACCTCGAAGACGTGGTCGTCCTCCTTGGCGCGATCGAAGGCGAGCGCGTACTGGAAGCCCGAGCAGCCGCCACCGCGGACGGCGACGCGCAGCGCTTGGCCCTCGGCGTCCTGACCGCCCAGCAGCTCGCCGATCTTCCCGGCCGCTTTGTCGGTGAGAGTGATCGCCTCTTGTGGAGTCTCAGTCACTTCATTAAGTGTAGCGGCAGGTCTGCGAGAATCGGCGCCTTGACCGCCACCGTGCCAACCGCCGTCGTTTGCGACAGCACGGCCTACCTTCCTCGCGACCTCCTCACCGACCGCGACATCCAGCTGGTCAGCCTCTACGTCTCGATCGACGGCGAGCAGCAGAAGGAGACCGAGGTCGACGACTATGGCGCTTTCTTCGAGCGGCTACGAGCATCGGAGAGCGGCGCGACGACCTCGCAGCCTTCCATCGGCGACTTCACCGCCGTCTACGAACCACTGCTCGACGCCGGCCGCGAGATCGCCTCGGTCCATATCTCCGCCGGGATCTCCGGCACCTTCGAGGCCGCCGGCCAGGCCCGGCAGCAGCTCATCGACGAAGGCAAGGGCGGCGAGCGGATCAAGGTCTTCGACTCGCGCTCGGCAGCTGGCGGAATGGGCCTCTGCGCGCTCGGTGCCGCTGCCGCTGCGGCCTCCGGGATCGATGCCGACGCGGCGCTCGCCCGCGCCCAGCAGACCCGCGAGGAGCTGAAGATGTGGTTCGCGATCGACACCCTCGAGTACCTGCGGCGAGGAGGGCGCATCGGCGGCGCCAGCGCCTTCATCGGCTCGGCGCTGAAGATCAAGCCGATCCTCACCCTGGAAGAGGAGATCACGCCGGTGGAGCGGGTCCGCACCCGCGCCCGCTCGATCGAGCGCCTGCGCGACTACGCCCGCGAGCGCCACGGGTCCGGCCTCGATGCCTGGGTCGTCCAGCACATCCAGGACGACGAGACGGCTGCCGCCCTGGCCGACGACGCGCGGGAGATCTTCGGCTGCGAGCCGGCCTTCATCTCTGAGATCGGCGCCGTCCTCGGCGCCCACGTCGGCCCGGGACTGCTGGGCATCGGCAGCGTCAGCAAGTCAGTGCTGAGCTGAAGCTCTTACCTGCGGCGACGGCGCATCGCAAGCAGGCCGACCGCAAAGCCGGCGACCGCGGCGGCGGCGATCAGCTGGCTGCGATGCTCGCTGACTTGGCGGCGCCAGTCGGTGAGCTCGGCGACACGGCCGCGCAGGGCTTCGACCGAGCGGCCCAGGTCTTGTCGCTGCGAGTCGATGTCGTGGCGGATCTCGGCCGGGGAGCGGCCGGGAGCGCCGGTGCTCATGCCGGCCCTTCCACGTTGCCCTCGCCCTGCAGCGTGCTCTTGATCTGCTTGGCCTCCTCGATCGCCTGCTCGGGTACCGGCGGGGCACCGGCCTGGACCGAGCGGTAGGCGAAGAGACCGGCGAGGCCGGCAATCAGCAGGAACAGCGCCGCCTCGACGAAGAAGCCGGGCCAGGCGTTGCCGTCGAAGACCTCTTCGGCAAGCAGCCAGGCGACCCCCTCCATGATCAGGATCAGGGCGAGGAAGGCGAAGGTGCCGGCGGCGACGCCGACGACCGAGCCGCGCAGGATCTTGCCGACTTTCTCGCCGACCTCAGCCTTGGCGAGCTCGATCTCCTCGCGGACGAGCGAGGAGGCTCGTCCGGAGACGTCGAAGACGAGCTCGGCGACCGAGCGGTCGTCTGAGCCGCGTGGCGGCGGGACCGGGTTGGAGCTCTGGTCGGCCATCGCCCGCTCTACTCCGGCGGGTCCTCGTCGAAGAGTCGTCGGTAGAGGATGCCCGCAGCCTTGGTAGTGACGATACTGGCCAGCGCACCTACGCTGGCGAGCATGCCGCTCCAGACGAGTCGTTTGACCATCTCGTTCTCCATCGTCGCCCGACCTTACCTATCGAGGCTCGAGCCCGTCGCAGATCGTCGCGGTGACAAGGGACTTTGCCTGCGCGAAGTCGTTGTCGGTGGCGGGGATCAATTCGAAGATCCAGCCTGAGAGCTGCTGCTCGATTGCGCCGTAGAAGGACATCGAGGCGAAGGTCGGGTCGATGTCGCGGCGGAAGGCGCCGGCCTGCTGACCGTCGGCGACGATCTTGGCGATCGAGTCATAAGCGCGGCGGATCTCCGACAGGTGGGTGCGACCGAAGGAGTTGGCGGCGCGGGTGACCTCGACGATGATCACCTTCATCAGCTCGGGGTCGTGGCGATAGGAGTCGACGATGAAGCCCGCGACGGCCTCTAGCTTGGCGCGTGGCGTCGCCTCGCTGCCATCGGCCTCCTCGATCGCGGCCAGGAGCAGCGACCAGCGCTCGCTGAAGAGCTCGTTGAGAACCTCGTCCTTCGACTTGAAGTAGTGGTAGACGAGGCCGTAGGCGACGCCCGCCTCGTCGGCGATGTCGGCGACGCGAGTCGAATGGAAGCCCTGGCGGGCGAAGACGCGGACCGCGGCATCGAGGATCTGGCGGCGTTTGTCGATCGCGGGGGCGGCTTTGGAGCTGGCCATCAGACGTGGGCCTCCAGCAGCTGCGGCCAACGGTAAGTCTGAGAGCGGCGGTTGGCAAGCGAGGGCAGTTGCTCCCTGATCCGCTCCTGATTTGCCAGATCGAGCTCGGCGGAGACGAAGCACTCCTCGTCGGGCGCGGTGGCGAGCATCGTTCCCCAAGGATCGACGATTGCCGAGCACCCGTAGGAGCTGTAGTGGGGCGCTGCCTCGCCAATCTGGTTGGGGGCGATGACGAAGGCCTGGTTCTCGATCGCGCGGGCGCGCAGCAGCACCTCCCAGTGATCGTGGCCGGTGGCGGCGGTAAAGGCCGAGGGAACCGCGATCAGACGCGCACCGCGCACGGCGAGGATCCGGTACAGCTCGGGGAAGCGCAGGTCGTAACAGATGGTGAGACCTAGCTCCAGACCGTCGACCGTGGCCGAGACGATCTCCTCGCCGGCCTGCTCGTACTCGGACTCGCGGTAGGTGACACCGCCGGCCTCGACGTCGAACATATGGATCTTGCGGTAGGCGGCAAGGTCGATGCCGTCGGAACCGATCAGGACCGAGGTATTGAAGATCTTGCCTGAGGCCTCCCCATCGCCGCGCTCGGCGATGCTGCCGGCAAGCAGGTGGATCCCCAGCTCGCCGGCCCAGGAGCGAGCGGCGCCGAGGCTGGGTCCGTCGAGCGCCTCGGCGCCCGCCGTCATCTCCTCGCCGGAGGCGAGCAGGTTCCACTTCTCCGGCAGCGCGACCAGCTCGGCGCCGTCGGTGGCGGCCGCGTGCACCAGACGCTCGGCGGCGGCCAGATTCCGCGCCTTGTCACCGTTCGAGTTGAGCTGCACCACCGCTACACGCACTTGGCCTTCTTCCATGCTGGCTGACTGACCAGTCAATCGGTTTGCGTGCGGCCAGTATAGGTGTCTTTGGGGCGTACGATTGGGGTCTGTGAGCAGCACTGATCGCATCGAGGCCGACGGTGAGCGCAAGCAGGTCACCGTGCTCTTTGCCGACGTCAAGGGGTCGATGGATTTGGCCGAGCAGCACGACCCCGAGCAGTGGCGCAAGATCATGCAAGGCTTCTTCTCGATCCTCGCCGACGAGGTGCACCGCTTCGAGGGCACTGTCGACAAATTCACCGGCGACGGGATCATGGCCATCTTCGGCGCCCCGGTCGCCCATGAGGACCATGCCCGACGTGCCTGCTTCGCGGCGCTGCGGATGCTCGACGACATCGCCGAGTACGCCGCCGAGCTGCGCCGCAAACACGGGTTCAACTTCTCCGCCCGGATCGGGATCAACTCGGGCGAGGTGATCGCCGGCGCGATAGGCACCGGCAGCGACAGCGGTTATACCGCTGTCGGCCACACCGTCGGCCTCGCCCAAAGGATGGAGGCGCTTGCCGAGCCCGGCAAGGCCTACCTGACCGAGGCCGCCGCCGAGCTTGCCCACGGCTACTTCGAGCTGGAGGATCTGGGCGAGTTCGAGATCAAGGGAGCGAGCCGGCCGGTGTGCGTGTTCGAGTTGGCCGGGGTCGGCGCGGCACGATCGCGGCTCGACCTCTCACGCGAGCGTGGCTTCTCTCGCTTCGTCGGCCGCGACGAGGAGATGGCGGTGCTGGAGGCGGCGTTGGGTCGGGCCAAGGCCGGCGAGGGCGCCGTGGTCGGAGTCGTCGCCGAGCCAGGAGTCGGCAAGAGCCGGCTCTGTCACGAGTTCGCCGAGCAGGCGCGGGCCGGCGGGATCGAGGTGTTCGAGGCTCAGGCCCAAGCCCATGGCCGGCAGGTCCCCTTCATGCCGGTGCTGCAGATGCTGCGCTCCTACTTCGGCATCTACGACGGTGACCCGGAGCGGATAGTGCGCGAGAAGATCGCCGGGCGGGCACTGCTGCTCGACCCGGAGTTCGCCGGCGAGCTGCCGGTGCTGTTCGACTTTCTCGGCGTGCCAGATCCCGACCGACCCCTGCCGAAGCTCAGCGCCGAGGCACGCCAGCGTGCCCTGCAGAGCGTCGTCTGCCACCTGATCCGGGCGCCGAACAGGCGCGAGCCGATCGTCACCGTGATCGAGGATCTGCACTGGATGGACGCGGGCAGTGCCGCCATGCTCGGCGAGCTGTTCGACTCGGTCGAGGGCACCCAGACGATGGTGGTCGTCAACTTCAGGCCGGAATACACGCCGGAGTGGGCCGGCCCTCCCGACTACCAGCGGATCTCACTGGAGCCGCTCGGTGAAACCGACACGGCGGAGCTGCTGCGCGACCTGGCCGGCGCCGACCCGTCGCTGGACGGGCTCGGCGAGCTGATCCACGAACGCACGGACGGCAACCCGTTCTTCATCGAGGAGATCGTGCGAGCGCTGGCCGAGGCCGGCAACCTGGAGGGTGAGCGGGGCGCCTACCACCTGGCGCGACCGATCGAGGACACCCGCGTGCCGGCGAGCGTGCAGACGGTCCTTGCCGCACGGATCGACCGGCTCGAGGCGGAGACGAAGCGGCTGCTGCAGGTCGCCTCGGTTGCCGGCAAGGAGTTCGACGAGCGAACGATCCGCCTTACCGCCGGCGTGACGCCGTCCGAGACGGATCCACTGCTGTGCGAGCTGACCGAGGCCGGCTTCCTCTACGAAACCGAGCTCTACCCCGAACGCGTCTTCGCCTTCCGCCACCCCCTCACCCGCGAGGTTGCCTACGGCACCCAGCTCGCCGAGCAGCGGGCCAAGACCCACGCGGCGACGGCGCGGGCTCTGATCGAACTGAACCCCGATCGCGAAGACGAGTTGGCGGCTCTGATCGCGCATCACATGGAGGAGGGCGAGGAGACGCGCGAGGCGGCGCGCTGGTCGGCGCGCGCGGCGTACTGGACCGGCTCCAGCCGGCCCCGCGACGCGCAGCGACTCTGGCGCCGGGTGATGGAGCTGGTCGATGAGCTCGACGAGGACGAGGAGACGACGGCGCTGGCGATCGCCTCCCGTCTGCTTCAGCTCCAGTTCGCCTGGCGACTCGGAATGGACAGCGACGAAGAAAAGCGATTGATCGCCGAAGCGGAGGAGAAAGCGGTGCGGGCGGGTGACCGGCACTCGCTGGCGATGCTGGGGTTGGCCACCTCTGCCCGCCCCGGCGTCACCCACGAGGCAACCGCCTGGCTCGCCGGCGTGGCGGAGACCAACCGCCTCGCTGACGAATCGGACGACCTTCACCTGCGGATCGCGGTGCGTGCGGCCGGTGCCTACGCATTCCTCTGCGCCGGGGATTTCGACGGCTTCGAGGGGGCGCTGGATGAAGTGCTGGATCTGGCCGGTGACGACCGCAACGCCGGCGCCGGGATCGTGATCGGCAACCCTGTCGCCTGGGCGACAATGGGCAAGGGACTGGTGCGGCGCGAGCGTGGCCGCATCGAGGAGGCAGAGGAGCTCTTCAACGCCGCGCTGCGGATCGCCACCGAGGAGGGCGACCCGGAGACCGCGAGCTGGACGCGCAGCAACCTCTCGCTGATGCTGGCGATGCGGGGCGAAGTCGAGGCGGGAATCGCGCTTGCGCGGCGCAATTGCGAGCTGACCGAACGGCTCGGCGACGTCTTCTCGCAAAGCCTGGCCCTGGCGAACCTGGGCGCGTCCCAGCTGGCCGCCGAGGAGTATGCGGACGCGCTCGACTCGATCGAGCAGGCGGAGCGCCTTTACCGCGAAGCGATGGGCAGCGGCGGTGAGATGGAGACTTGGCGCGCCGCGATCCGGGCCGAAGCGCTACTGGGATTGGGCGAGATCGACGCGGCGGTCGAGCTCAGCCATTGGGCGAGCGAGACGGCCCGCGAACGCGGCATGCTCTGGTCGCTGCCGTTCACCCTCCAGGTTCTTGCCTTGGCGCGAGCGGCGGCAGGACTGGAGGGAGCCGACGAGGCGCTCAAAGAGGCCGCCGAGATCGCCGAGCGGACCGGTGCACTACTCAGCCTCGAGACGATCGAAGAAGCGCGCGGCGAGATCGCCGCGGGCACCCGCTGAGCCCTGCGCTCAGGTGACGCGGGCGACCAGCCAGTCGATAAGGCGGTCGGGGAGGACGCGTGCGGTGAACGCCTGGCCACGGGCGTCTGCGCCGACGAGATAACGGGTGCGCGGGCGTCTGGCGCTCAGCGCGTGCTCGATCTTCACCGCGACCCGCGCCGGCGGGATGCCACGTTTCCCGGTCTTCCTCGCCACCTCGCGGAAGGCTGCGATCGTCTTGCCGTAGAGATCCGCGTGAGCGTCGCCGGCACGCTCCGCGAGCTCATCGACTGCGGCATCGCCGCGTTCCCAGAGCGGAGTCGCGATCGAGCCCGGCTCGATGATGGCGACCTTGATCCCCCAGGGCCGCAGCTCCCGACGGAAGACGTCGCCGACGGCCTCGAGGCCGAACTTGGCGGCGTGGTAGGCGCCGAACATCGGGAAGGCCATCAGGCCGCCGATCGAGGTGATGAAGACGATGCGGCCGCCGGCCACGCGGATCGCCGGAAGCATCGCCTGGGTTATGGCGACGTGGGCAGTCAGGTTGACCTCGACCTGCCGTTTGAAGTCCTCGATCGGCAACGTCTCGAGCGGCCCCGGCACGGCGATGCCCGCGTTGTTGACAAGGCCATCGAGGCCGGCCGCGCCAACCTCGGCTCCGATCCGCTCGGCCGCCGCCGCGATCTGAGCGGCATCGGCCACATCGAGCATCAGCGGCACCAGCCGCTCCGAGCCGGCCTCGCGCAGCGACGCGGCATCTTCTTCCCTGCGCACCCCGGCGAAGGCCCGCCAGCCCGCCGCGTCCAGGTGCAGGGTGGTTGCCCGGCCAATCCCCGTCGAAGCTCCCGTGATCAGAACCGATCTCATTGCGGCGAGGCTAACATCGACCTCGATGGTCGAGGCAGCTTTCGTCACGGGAGGATCCGGTTTCATCGGCGGGCGGTTGGTCGAGCGGCTCCTCGGCGAAGGGCGCCCCGTGAGGGCTCTGGCTCGCTCCGACTCCTCCGCCGAGAGGGTCGCGGCCATCGGCGCCGAGCCGGTGCGTGGCGACATAGTCGACCGCGCGTCGCTCGCCTCCGCTGCTGCCGGAGCCGACGTCGCCTTTCACCTCGCCGCACATCTGGGCGAGTGGGGACCTTGGGCGGACTTCGAACGCGGCAACGTCGAGGGGACGCGCAACGTGCTCGCTGCCTGCGCCGAGGCGGGCGTGCGGCGCTTCGTCCACTGCGGGACGGAGGCGGCGCTGATGGCCGGTGAGCCGCTGGTCCAGGTCGACGAGACGGCGCCCCTCCAACCGGACTCGCGAGCGCCCTACCCGGCGACCAAGGCGCGGGCCGAGCAAAAGGTCCGGGACGCAAACCGAGACGGCTTCGAGACGGTCGTCGTGCGACCCCGCTTCGTCTGGGGAAAGGGCGACACGACGCTGCTGCCGGGCATGGTCGAGGCGGTCGAGGCGGGCAAATGGGCGTGGATCGGCGGCGGCGGCAACGTCACCGACACGGCTCATGTCGACAACGTCGTCGAGGGCCTGGTCCTGGCGGCCGAGAAAGGCGGGCCCGGCGAGGCCTACTTCGTCACCGACGGCGAGCGGGTCACTTTCCGGGAGTTCGTCACCGCGATGCTGGAGACCCAAGGGGTCGAACCGCCGGATCGCAGCCTCCCCGCCTGGGCCGCCGCGCCGATGGCTCGCGTCTGCGAGGCGGCCTGGAAGCACCTACCGCTCAAAGGCGATCCGCCGATGACCGCCTTCCGCTCCTGGCTGCTGACCCAGGAGTGCACGATCAACATAACCAAGGCCCGCACCGAGCTCGACTACAAGCCGATCGTCACCCACGAGCAGGGCTTGGCCGAGCTCAGCCTCACCTGATCAGCCGCGTCCTTCCCCACTCTCGGGAGTTGCCTCGTCACTCGGTGGCATGCCGCCCAACCGTTCTCCTTCCTTTCTGAGTCGAATCTCCTGATGAACCGTAACCGGAGTGTTGTCCATCACAGCGCTGAGCAGATCCTCAAAGAAACGCGAAACTGACAGCGTCGAAGCAGGATCATCGACACCAACAAGCTTTGGTGGATCGCCAGTCCATTCACCTAACAGCAACATGGTCGCGTCGAACGGGCCGTCTGGGCGGCGCAGTCGAACCAGAAGATCACGAAGCAGTTCAAGTGCTCCTTCTTCCTCAAAGATGTTGCTACGCACGATGTAGGCGTAGCCCATCGCCGCAAGCGGATAGCGGTCGCGAAGGTTGTACGCCTCACCAATCGCCTCCTCATAACGATTTTTAAGATTGTTTCGGTACGAGCTCAGCATGCTCTTACCCGAAACGAGGACATCAGGACCCCGACGCCAGTCGGACACCACGACATCCACCTGCTTCACATAAAAGCGGCCCAGAACCTCTGAATTGGAAGTCCCGGGCAGTGAATTGCGGAGACGAACAAGAGCCTTCCGGACGGTGGCCGGCTTGAGACGTTCGCCCGTCTTTGTCTCATGTGTCGTCATCGCGGATACAAGCTCATGCAGGTGTTCCTCGAGCTGTGCGAACTCAGCTGGAAATACACGCGGTATTTGGGCGCGAGGGAAAACGGCGGACTCTGGAAATCCCGCTCGCCGTAACTCGTAGGCAACGTACGCGTCCAGCGACTTCGCCAGCCGTCCAGACTGCTGTTTGGCCGCATGGCCCTGTTCGATTGGGACTGCAAGCAGGCGCTCCAACATCTCGTAGTCCGGTTGGTACCTGCTTACCCCGTCTGCGGACCCCGGGTCGGCGGACGGGTCCCACGGCGAAGACGCGATGTCTCCCCCGGCAAGGATGTGATCGAGCTCTGAAAGGACGTCGGGCTTAGTCATCTCTCGCGGGGACGGCTCTTGCGAGTTCGGCGGGCACGAAGGAGATCGCCGGCGTCTCGCAGCATCGAGACCTCGTCCGTCGTCAGCCCCATCTCTTCTTCGAGAAGTACACCGTCGACCGTGGTCACGACAGCTTCCCATTCGCCCTGCTGGAGTGAGATGTCGAGGTCGTCCTTTTGGCTTTTCAGTGTTTTCCACGCACTCTGCAGCTCTGCCACACATGGCATAGGAAGTCCTGCCGCCTCGCGCGGCTCCATCTTCAGGATTCCCCCGCCGTAAGAGCGGCCGAGTACCTCTGCGCCAAGCAGGGTCGCTGAGTTGAGCGCCAGCAGCGGCAGCGCGTCGCGGGCTTCGCGTTTCAGCCCTTGACGGACGCGAACGCCGTGCATCGAGTTGACCAGCGTCGTCCCCGCCGAGTTGGCGATGAGCCGAGGGAATCTATGCGACATGTAAGTGAAGAACAGATCCGGCTCGGCAACGACCGGAGGGCGCCACCATGGCTTGCGCACGGTGCACTTATACGCTTTGTTCACCTTCAGGCGCTCACCTCTCCTGATGTACCGCATTACACCGCGGTCCTGCGTAGCCTTGCTTGGGTGCAGTAGCCACACTCGTTTTCCGGTGAGCTTGAGCTCTTCCCACTGCTCGTGAGTGAACGAGAGGCTTCTCAGATGTCGCGTGCCCGGAGGACTGAGCCGCTTCAGATGCCTCTCATCAATGTCGTACCTGTGGCGGGTCGCCTCCGACATGGTGAAGTAATCATTGGCACCAGTGACCGTGCCGAGCTCGAGCTTTCCGTAATCGCCAAGGATCTCCATCCGGGCAGTGACCCTCCTGAACAATTGGCGGGTCTCAAGGGAGAGAGCCAAGTCTGACCACTTGCCTTCGGCGGCAGGGCTCGAGCTGAACACGTCGAGCGGATGCACCTCCGCCAGCTCAGAGGCGTCGTCGACGTGGTAGAGCGAGAACGAATCACACGTTCCCTGGCCGTGTGCAACCAACAAGACCACCTGCTCATCGGCTCCATGGAACTGAAGCCGCTCAAACATCACCAAGTTCACAACCGCAAAGCGCTGCCGAAGCCAGCGCCGGATCGGCTCGGCATAGTGAACCGTCAGTAGCTCAGCCGGAACGACCATCGCCAGCCGGCCACTCGGCTTGAGGAACGCCGAAGCATGGACAAGCGTTGGGGCCCAAGAGGACGTCTGCTTCGACAGCCGCACCCCTTGTGCCAGCGCCGCTGCCAGCGCCCGTCGCCTCACGTCTCCGCTGAAGGCCTGATATCGAACAAAGGGAGGATTGCCGACAACGGCGTCCTGCCAGCCGATCTTGCTGCCGATCTGGGCAGGGGTGTGCGTTGCGAAAAAGTCGGCGTTGATCAGGTTCGGAGCGTCCACACCCTTGTCGTGGAGGAGGCTGCAGGATTCAGCAAGGGATGGCGCGTCGATGTCGATGCCGGTGAGCAGCGGGCCTCTAGCGGCTGGATCGGCCCCTACGGCGCGTAACCGCTCGGCGGCAGCGAGCAGGAAAACCGCCTCGCCACAGGTCGGATCGAGCACTCGATCATCGGGCTCCGCAATGGCCCACCGCGCCAAAAACTCGGCAATCTCCGGTGGCGTAAAGAAGGCCCCGCGTGCTTTTCTCGCCGTGACGCTCGTTGCTTGTTTGGCCGCCACGCCGCCACCCTACTGACACGATCGGCTATACGAACAGGTGTTCGTCCAGTCTCAGCCGCGGCTGGCGCGGTGGCGCTCCAGCTCCGCCACCAGCAGCTTGGTGTGGAGGGCGGCGATCAGGTCCTGGAGGGGCTGGGAACCGGATTCGAGCATCTCGACCACGCGCTCGGGCGAGACCTCACCGGCGAGGCGGTCCATTACCATCTCGACCTCCTGGCTGACCAGCTCTTCGAGCGCTTTCTTGTAGCGCAGGGTGTCGTAGACGGTGAAGCCGATCTGCTCGTCGTAGCCGCCGGCGCGGAAGCGGCCGATCGCCTCGATGATCTTGATGTCCGAGGGCGAGTAGCCGCGGCTGTTGGGGCTGAGGACCTCGATCTCCTCGAGCCGGTCGAGGACGTCCTTGGGAACGCCGTAGCGCTCGCGCACCTCGGCAGCGCTGGTGCGGGTGCGCTCGCCACCCAGCGCCCGCTCGAGGATCCGATCCTCCAACTCGACCATTGCGCGAGCTCGCTCGGGGTCTTCGTCGAGCACCGATTTGATCGCCTTCAGCGGCATGAAGCGCTCCTCCTGCAGCTGCTTGATCAGCTTGATGCGATCGACGAACTCGGGTGAGTAGTAGGCCATGTTGCGGCTCGTCTTGACCGGCTCGGGCAAGAGCCCCTCGCGCAGGTAGTGCTTGATCGTCGGCACCGGCACGCCGGAGGCCTCGGCCAGCTCGCCGATCTTGAGCAGCGTCTTCTCGGCGCTGGCGCTCATGCTCGGAAGGTGGCCGCGGAGTCGGCACTCGGACCGGCCACCGCGCCGGACTCCACCATCGCCGCGATCTCCTCGTCGCTGTAGCCCACTTCGTGCAGGACCTCGTCGGTGTGCTCGCCGAAAGCCGGCGCCGGCCGGGTGGGATCGCCTGGGGTGCGACTCATCTTCACCGGGACGCCGAGCTGGCGCACAGTCCCCAGTCCGGGCTGCTCGATCGCGGTCACCATCTGGCGCGCCCGCACCAGCTCGGAGTCGAGCGCCTCACCGACGTCGAGGACCGGCTCGATGCAGCAGTCGTGCTCGTCGTTGAAGGCGAGCCATTCGTCGCGCGTGCGCGAGCGGAAGACCTCGGCGACCTCGCGCCAGGCGTCGGAGCCGGGCGCGTCGAATTGCACCTCGATCAGGTCGGGACGCTCGACTCCGTTGCAGAAGGCGGCCCAGAACTTCGGCTCCAGGGCGCCGCAGCTGATCCACCCGTCGGCGACCTCGTAGGGCAGGTAACAGAGCAGCCCGCCGGCGAGCTGCTGCTCGCCGCGCCGCGGCACCTCGCCATCGCAGAAGTAACGGCCAGCGACCATCGCCAGCCAGGAGAGCGCGCCGTCGGCCATCGAGACGTCAACCATCTGGCCCTCGCCCGAGCGTCGGCGCTCGTGCAGTGCCGCCATCACGCCGAAGGCGGCCATCAGGGCGCCGCCGCCGAGGTCGGCGATCTGGCCGCCCGACTGCACCGGCGGGCCATCCTTGGCGCCGGTCAGGCCGAGCAGCCCGACCAGGCCGAGGTAGTTCATGTCGTGCCCGGCACGCTGGGCATAGGGACCGTCCTGGCCGTAGCCGGTGATCGCGCAGAAGACGATCGCCGGGTTTGCCTCGCGCATGCGCTCGTAGCCAACGCCGAGCCTGTCGAGGACGCCGGGGCGGAAGCCGTCGAGGATGACGTCGTATTTCTCGACCAAGCGCACCAAGGCCTCGCAGCCCGCCTCACTCTTGAGGTCGAGGCGGACAGAGCGCTTGCCGCGGTTGAGCGAGAGGTAGAGCGCCGAGCGCGTGCCCAGCTCCTGTTGCTCCTCACTCCCGTAGTAGGGCGGCGCCCAGCGGATGTAGTCGCCCATCCCGGTGTCCTCGACCTTCAGCACCTCGGCACCGAGGTCGGCCAGCAGCAGCGAGCAGAAGCCGCCGGGGAGGAGCCGGGTCAGGTCGAGGACCTTGACGTCGCTAAGCGGCAGATCGCTCACGCTTGGGGACCCCCAGAAGCTCGCGAGCCTCGGCGACCGTAGCCGCGCGGCGGCCGACGTCCTCGGCCATCTGGCGCGCCTTGGCGATCAGCTCGCCGTTCGACTTCGCCATCTCACCGTTGGGCAGGTAGAGGTTGTCCTCGACCCCGGCGCGGATGTTGCCGCCCAGCACCAGCGCCGCGCCGAGCAACTTCCACTGGTCGCGGGAGATGCCGATCGTCTGCCACTGGTTCTCGCCTTCAGCTCCGCCCGGGATCTGCTCCGACATGAAGGCGACGTTGCGCGGCGTCGGGCGGATGCCACCGTTGACCCCCATCACAAGGGAGATCTGCAGCGGCGTCCGCTCCAGCAGGCCCATGTCGATCAGCGGGTCGAGGTTGGCCACGTGGCCCGCGTCGAAGCACTCGTGCTCGGGCTTGATCCCGAGGTCGCGCATCGCGGTGAGGAACTCGATGATCGTGTCGAAGCTGTTCTCGAAGACCGCCTTGAAGACGAAGTCCTTGCGCCGCGAGGAGTACTTGGCGTAGTTCATCGAGCTCATGTTCAGCGCGGCCACGTCGGGCCTGCACTCGCGCAGATACTCGATCCGCTTCTCGATCGGGATGCCGATCGCCCCGGTCGAGTAGTTGACGATCACGTCGCCTACCTCGGCCAGGATCGCCTCGGTGATCGCCTTGAAATCCTCGACCTCATAAGAGGGCGTGCCGTCCGGTTTGCGGGCATGAATGTGGATCTGCGAGGCGCCCTCGTCGACCGCGCGCCGAGCCTCGGCCGCGTACTCCTCGGGCGTGTAGGGGATCGCCGGGCACTGGTCGCGGTTGGCGATCACGCCGCTGATCGAGCAGCTGATCACGACTGGGTCGGAGAACGAGCTCATACCGGCATCACCCCGTGGCGTTTCTTCGGCTTCGTCACGTGTTTGTTCTTCGCCATGCGCAGCGCCTTGACGATCGTCGGCCGGGTCTCCCTAGGGTCGATGATGTCGTCGATCACCGCGTTGCCGGCGGCGATGTAGGGGTCGATCTGCTCGCGGACCGCATTCAGCATCGCCTCGCGGGTGGCGTCCGGATCGTCGGAGGCCTCGATCGCCGAGCGGCCGATGATGTTGACCGCGCCCTCCGCGCCCATCACCGAGATCTCGGCTCCGGGCCAGGCGACGATCAGGTCAGGCTCGTAGGCCTTGCCGCACATCACGTAATAGCCGGCGCCGTAAGCCTTGCGGACGATCACGGTCACCTTCGGCACCGTGGCGCGGCTGACCGCGTAGAGCATCTTCGCCCCGTGACGGATGATCCCGGCGTGCTCTACTTTCGCCCCGACCATGAAGCCGGGCACGTCCTGGAGGAAGACGAGTGGCACGTTGAAGGCGTCGCAGAGGTTGATGAAGCGCGCCGCCTTGTCGGCTGAGTCGTTGTCGAGAATCCCGGCCAGCTGCTTGGGTTGGTTGGCGACGATCCCGACCGGCTGGCCGCCGAAACGGGCGAAGCAGGTGATCAACGTCTTGGCGAACTTCGGCTTGATGTCGAACCACTCGCCGTCGTCGACGATCTCGGCGATCACGTCGTACATGTCGTAGGGCTGGCGCGAAGAGTCAGGGACGATCTCCAGCAGCTTCTCCGAGGTGCGATCGTCAGGGTCGGCGGTCTCCACGATCGGCGGCTTCTGCTCGCAGTTGGCCGGAAAGTAGGAGAGGTACTGCTTGACCTTGGCGATGCATTCCTCGTCGTCCTTGACCTCGAGGTCCCCCACTCCCGATTTGCGGCAGTGGACCTTGGCGCCGCCCAGCTCCTCCATCGTGATGTCCTCGCCGGTGACGGCTTTGGTCAGGTGCGGGCCGGCGAGCGCCATCGCGCCCTGTCCGGAGACCATCGGCACGAAGTCAGAGAGCGCCGGGATGTAGGCGGTGCCGGCGGCACACGGGCCCATCATCGCCGCGACCATCGGGATAACGCCCGACATTTCGACCTCCTCGCGGAAGAGGTGGCCGGAGCCGGCGAAGAGCGAGCCCGCCGCCTCCTGGATGCGGGCGCCGGCCGAGTCGAGCAGCCAGACGAACGGCATCCGCTTGGAGAGCGCCATCTCCCGCAGGCGGGTGACCTTCAGCTCGCCGGTCATCCCCATCGAGCCGGCCATCACGGTGAAGTCGTAGGCGGCGACGCAGCAGGGGCGGCCGTCGATGTCGCCCCAGCCGGTGACGACCCCGTCGGCAGGCGCCTCTTTGCCGTCCATCGCCCGCTGAGCGAAGTGCGGCCGGCCGTGGATCCCCATCTCGACAAAGGTGCCCTCGTCGACCAGCAGGGCGATCCGCTCGCGCGCAGTCAGCTTGCCGCGCTCGTGCTGCTTGGCGATCTTCTCCTCGCCGCCACCCAGCTTCGCCTTCTCGCGCCGCTCATGCAGTTGCTCGGTCAGATCCCCGAGCGGGGCGGTGCCCGGAAGCAAGTTCTTCTCCTCGGCCACTCTTACCTGCCCCTCCACTGCGGATCGCGTTTCTCGAAGAATGCGGTGACGCCCTCGACGATGTCCTCGGTCGAGAAGGTGAGCGAGAGCTGCGAGCGCAGGTAATCGAGCGCGTCGTCCACGGCCATGTCCTGCTGGCGGTACATCGCGTCGTGGCCGAGGCGCATCAGCACCGGGCTCTTCGAGGCGAGCTTGCCGGCCCAATCGGCCACGGCGACATCGAACTCAGCGACCGGCACGACCTTGTTGGCGAGCCCGCACTCGACCGCCTGCTCGGCGCTGAGGCGCTCGCCCAGCAACATCATCTCGTTGACCTTCTTGCGCGGGACGTTGCGGTAGATGATCGCCATGATCATGTAGGGGAAGGCGCCGACGTTGATCTCCGGCGTACCGAAGGTGGCGCCCTCTTTGGCGATCAGCAGGTCGCAGGAGAGGGCCAGGCCCATCCCTCCCGCCAGCACGTGGCCGTTGGCCGCGCACAGCGAGGGCTTGCCGAGGCGCGGCATCAGCCGGAAGAACTCGAGGAAGAGGTCGGAGGCGAAGTGTTTGGCGACGAGCGGCATGTCGGCGGCAAAGCCACCAAGGTCGGCGCCCGCGCAGAAGGCCTTGTCGCCGGCACCGGTGAGCACGACCGCCCGTGCCTCCTCGTCGTTGCGCGCCCGCTTCATCGCGTCGACCAGCTCGGTCAGCATCTGACCGGAGAGCATGTTGCGCTTCTCCGGGTTGTTGAGGGTCACCGTGGCTACCCCCTCGGCGACCTCGTACTTGACGACCTCATAGTCCATCGGCGGGACCATAGCCGAAAGCAGGCCTGGGCTGAAAGTAGAAAGTGCTACTGTCCACAACTTCCCCCGCTCGCAACTTCGAATCGAGGAGAGAGACCCGTGGCGACCGCGACGAACGGCAGCTCAACCGTCATCAAGCCCGACCACGAGGCGGGCCGCAAGCACTTCATCTTCAGCCAGGAGCACGAAGACCTGCGCGAGTCGATGCAGGCCTGGGTCAAGAAGGAGCTCTGGCCGCACCGCAACGAGTGGGAGGACACCTACTGGCCGACTGAGAAGATGGCGCGGGCGGGCGAGCTCGGCTATCTCGGCCTCTGCCTCCCGGAGGAATACGGCGGTCAGGGCGGCGACTACTTCTACTCGCTGGTCCGTGCCGAGTGCATGAGCTACTCGGGCTCCGGCGGGACCAACATGGGCTTCGCCGTGCAGACCGACATGGTCCTCCCCCCTATCCACCTCCTGGGGACCGAGGAGCAGAAACAGCGATACCTGGTGCCGGGGATCAAGGGCGAGAAGGTGGGCAGCCTGGGGATCACCGAGCCGGGCGCCGGCTCCGACGTCGCCGGCATCCGCACCACCGCGATCCTCGATGGTGACGAATACGTGATCAACGGCTCCAAGACCTTCATCACCAACGGCCCCCGCGCCGACTTCATCGTCCTCGTCTGCAAGACCGACCCGGAGGAGCGCCACGCCGGGATCACGCTCTTCGTCATCGACCTGCGCGACGAGAACGGCGAGAAGGTACCGGGCTTCACGGTCTCCGCCGAGCTGGAGAAGATGGGCATGCACGCCTCCGACACCGGCGAGCTGGCCTTCGAAGACGTCCGCGTCCCGGCCGGCGCCGTGTTGGGCGAGGTCGGCAAAGGCTTCTACCACATCGCCTGGGAGCTCCAGGGCGAGCGGCTGGTCGCCGCCGCCGGCTCCCACGCGGGATGCGAGCGGATGATCGAGAAGACGCTCGACTACGCAAAGGAACGCGAAGCCTTCGGCCGCCCGATAGGCAAGTTCCAGGCGATCCGCCACAAGTTCGCCGAGATGGCGACGAAGACCGAGGCGGCGAAGCAGTTCACCTACGCGACCGCCTGGCGCTTCGCCAACGGCGAGTACCCGGTGCGGGAGATCACGATGGCCAAGCTCTTCGCCTCACGCGTCGGCTGCGAGGTCGCCGACGAGTGCATCCAGATCCTCGGCGGCTACGGCTACATGAAGGAGTACGAGATCGAGCGTGCCTACCGCGACGTCCGCCTCAACCGGATCGGCGCCGGGACCGACGAGGTGATGCTCGACGTGATCGGCCGCTCCTACGGGCTTTAAGAGTTAAGGCCATTCGGGCAGGGGTTCCACTTAACTTTTTCGGTGTATCGCGGTCGAGCTGACGCCCGAGACAATCGACGAAAAAGTACAAGACGTTTCACTCCTACCCGAATGGCCCTTTCTTGGCAGCCTGCGGTTAGGCGACCGACCTAGTCATCGTGGTGGTGGCTGTCGTTCACGGTCACCTCGTAGGTCCTGTTGTCGCCGTGCTGCTGGGTGTAGAACCAGCGCCACTTGTCGTTGCCGAGATCGGGCAACTTGGCGCCTAGAACACCGTCGGTGTCGATGTCTCCGTCGGAGACGACCGCGCCGGTGATCTCGTTGTCGCCGTCGTTCTTGCCGAAGCCACCGTTGGCGGCGTCGATCGTCGCCGAGGCGTCGCGGCCCTCGGCCAACCAGCGGACGGGCTGGTTCGCGGAATTCGAGTAGTCGCGACCGACGTCCCAGGCGTAACCGGAGTCGAGCGCGTTGCGCTGGCCGTGCAGGGTGTCCCCCGCGTCCTCGACGAAGGCGATCTGGTCCCGCGAGATGAACGTTGCGTTGTCGATGCCGCTGTGCACTTCGTCGCAGCGGTAGAACATCGTCAGCGTGCCGATGCCGGCACTCGGGCTGCTCTGCGCGAGCTTCATGATCGAACCCCAGCCACCGGCGCCGGCGTTCTCGGGGCTGGTCGCGTTGGTGTCCCCGGTCTCGTCGAAGAAGAATGTCTTGAACTTCGAGCCCGGCTGGAAGCGGCCGTTCTCCGGGCGCTTGAACGGCGCCGCGTTGGCGGCCTTGGCGAGGTCGGTCGCAACGAATGGGGTGTTGCCGTCGATCCCCGTGTCGTGGATCGTCACCCATTTCGTTTTGAACGATTTGCCGTAGGTGTGCAGTTCGAGCTGATCGGAGCTGTTCAGCGCTTCCTGGCTGGCGAACGTGATCGGTTCGCCTTTGCCGTTCAGCACCTGTAACGCCTGCAGCTTGCCGTGCTGGAGGTCGCCGGGGTGAGCCGGCACATAGCGGTAGACGAAGCTGTTGGGACGCTTCGCAGTGGTGCCGGGCTTGCTCGAACCACCGACGTCCTCGACGATCCAGATGTTGCCGTCGGAGTCGTCCTGGATGCCCTCGTAGCCACCGCGGCCGAGCGCTCCGGAAACGTCGACGACGGCTGAGGGGAAGTTGGGCGTCGCCGCGTAGGTCGGCGCGCCGGTGTTCTCGGTGGTGAACAGCAGGCGCTTCGCCCACGGGTCCCAGGTCGAGCCGTCGATCGTGGCGATCTGTTTGCCGCCGACATCGGTGGTGGCCAGCAAGGACACCCGGTGCTCGGCGTCGGCGTCGAGGTTGACGCGGGTGACGTAGCCGGCACTACCGGCACCGCCCTCGTGCCCCTGGAAGAGGAAATGAGTCCCATAGTCGTAGCCGGAATCGGCGCCGTCAAGGCCGTGCTTGAAGACGAGGTAGGTGTTCTCGTCCGGCTCGGTCTTGTGCGCCTCGGTGGCGGGGTTGGCCGGGATCGGAACCATCTGCGGGTTGCTGGCCGTGTTCAGGACGTCGTTGTTGTAGCCATAGAACGAGGTGAGGGGCGAGGGATTCTCGAGCCGCGTCGCCCCCTGCGCCACGACGGACTGGGTCAGCTCGGGCGAGAGCTTGCTCACCGGCGCGTAGCCATCCGACCTCGTGTTGGCAGTGGGCACGCTGGTGAGGCTGGGCCAGCTCGGCGGCGAAGCCACCGCGCCGGCGGAAAACACAGCGCCGATGCACATGGCCCCGGCGACGAGCAGCGAAAGCGTCTGCTTGCGTCGTATCACCTGCTTCTCCTTTCAGATTTTCCACGCTTGCCGCAGTGGCGAGCGCGCTACGGCGACGCTAAGCGGGGGTTGGAAGGCGGCTGTTAACGAGGTGCTGAAGACCCGTGACCATTCAGTTGACGAACCGTTTCGATTTCGTGAAACCGCTAGCGTCCGGAGCGATGACTGTGATCAAGGACAGCGGCGCGAGGGCGACTCTGCCGCCCTTTGGCGAAGAGCACGGGGAGCTGCGCGAAACGGTCAGCCGCTTCGTCTCCAAGGAGATCGCGCCGAACGTCGACGAGTGGGAGGCGGCGCGCGAATTCCCCCGCGAGCTCTACCGGCGCTGCGCCGAGGTCGGCTTCCTCGGGCTGAAGTTCCCCGAGGAGTACGGCGGCCAGGGCGGCACCTACCTGCATGATGCGGTCTGGGTCGAGGAGCTGGCCCGCTCGGGCGGCTCCGGCGGCGTCGCCGCCGGCCTCAACGCCCACACCTCGATCGCGATGCCGCCGATCTTCAACTTCGGCACGGAGGAGCAGAAGCAGCGTTGGCTCGTTCCCGGCATCGCCGGCGAGAAGATCGGTGCGCTGGGGATCACCGAGCCGGGAGCCGGCTCCGACGTGGCCGGCATCTCCACCTTCGCCGAGCGGGTCGAGGGCGGCTACGTGGTCAACGGCTCCAAGACCTTCATCACCAACGGCGTCCGCGCCGACTTCCTCGTCTGCGCCTGCAAGACGACCAAGGAGGGCGGTCACCACGGCATCTCCTTCCTCGTGCTCGAGCGCGAGATGCCCGGCTACGAGGTGGCACAGAAGCTGGAGAAGATGGGCTGGCACTCCTCCGACACCGGTGAGCTGGCCTTCACCGACGTCGAGGTGCCGGAGGAGAACCTGCTCGGCGAGGAAAACGAGGGCTTCAAACTGATCATGTTCAACTTCGCCTGGGAGCGGTTGCTGATGGCGATCGGCGCGGTCGGCGCGATGCAGCGCCTGATCGAGACCACGGTCGCCTACGCCCTCGACCGCGAAGCCTTCGGCCGGCCGATCGGCAAGTTCCAGGCAATTCGCCACAAGGTGGCGGAGATGGCGACCAAGGCCGAGGCCTCCCGCGCCCTCACCTACAACGCCCTGCGTCTCTTCCACGAGGGCCATGACTGCATCAAAGACGTGACCATGGCCAAGCTCGTAACCCAGCGCGCCGTCCTCGAGATCGCCGACGACGCCCTCCAGATCCACGGCGGCTACGGCTACATGCGCGAGTACGGCATAGAGCGAGCCGTCCGCGACGCCCGCCTAGGCCCAATAGGCGGCGGCACCGACGAGGTGATGAAGGAGATCCTCGGCAAGCTGATGGGGTTGTAGGATTAGTGCTCTCTTGTCACTAACTTGACAATAAGACAAAATTTCACTTTTCCACGCCCGTCGACCGAGGAGTAGAGATGTCCGAATCGCCGCGAAACGAGGGGCGCGCCCTCGCCGAGATCCGCCTCCACCGCCGCCTCGCTGCAGCCCACGACTCGCACGCCAATGAACTCGCCGCGCTGATCGAGACCGAGGAGGAGATTGAGCTGCCGCAACTGCGGGGGTCGATCCAGCGTCGCATCGTCGCTCTGCCGCAACTGTTCACCGAGCGTGGCCTGAGCGCGGCAGAGATTGCTGCGCATCTCAACTACGACAGTGCCAACGCCCACAGCGCGCTCAACTCGCTGACGGACTTGGGGACCATCGAGCTGGTCGGCGGCAGCGCACCGAAGCGATGGCGGATGCCTCGTAGCCATCGCCGTGACCGCATCCTGCGCCTCAGTCGGCTAATGCCGGCCAATCGTTGGGCCACTTACGGCGACTTCGCTGTCGCTGTCTACGATGACCCGCGGATGGCGAGGACGGTCGCCAGGGTCGCAGCCAAGAATCCGTCCTTTATCGGCCCTCATCGCATCCTCGCCTCCGGCGGCGTGATCAGCGAAGGTTGGGAAGACAGCGAGGGGCACGGTGCCGAGCGGTGCGAATGGCTGCTGCGCGATGCCGGAATCAAATTCAGCAACGGTCGCGCCGATCCCACTCAGCAGGTCGGCTGGGAAAGCCTCCGCGAGCTGCTCGATGAAGACGAGCAGGCAGGCGAACTGGCGGCGGCAGCCTGAAGGGTGCGCGCGCTCAGCGTGCCTCCCCCACAGCCGACCACTACGGCTGACAGGGGCGCCAGGGCCGGGCGAAGAGATTGTATGACTTGCCTATGGCGCTGAAGTCGATTTGATTCGCCTCGGGGCAGAACTGCTCTGGCCCTAGTTCGTACTCGGCCTCGAAGACGGCCTTCTGGTGCTCAATGAAGGTGCGGTAGGGGTCGCACTCTTCGTACTGAAAGCACTGCTCGACGATGGCGAAGTCAAAGTCGTTGACCAGTTCCTTCGCTTGCCCACCGTCGTTCTTCAGCGCCACCGCCATCCCCCGGGCGCGAACCTGGCGGGCCACCCAGCGGTTGAAGCGGAACTGGTCTTGGCGGGTGATCGGGAAGCCGGTGTGGTTTTCCCAGCCGGCCAGGTTGTCCGGCTCGACCGCATCGAATCCCTTGCGTGCGCAGAGGTCGAAGCGGCGCTTCAGCGGCTTCGCGAAGAGGTGAAAGCGACGGATGTCGAGCCAGCGCTCATCCGGGAAGCCTTCGTATCGACGACCGGTGACCGATTGTGGGAATTGCTTCGCGTCCGGCCTGTAGGTCTCCCAGCTGCCGACATCGAGGTAGCAGACGACCTTGCGACCCAGCCGATGCAGTTGCTGCACAGTCCGCTTCGAGACTTCGAAGCCGTCGACGTCATAGACAGCCGCCGGAACGCTGGTATCGATCCTTCTCTGTAGTTGCCACTGCCAGGCAGCCGTCGTCGGGGTCGGTTCCCAGTGTCCCGGCGTCCGAGCACCAGTTGGGTCCGCGCTGCTCCTAGCGGGAAGAGCAAGGGCAGCTGCGGCGATCGCGACGGTGAGCATCGTCATTGCAAGCCGTGATCGCAGCACCAGCCAAAGATAGGCTCAGGCGGCATCCAGCACATCCATGCGGACGATCAGGCCATCCTGGAGCCGGTAGCGGTGAAGGACGTGGGTGTCGGCTTGGACCTCGTCCGTCTCCGCGTCGCGGACAATTTGATGCACGGTCACCGTGATGCTGCCGTCGGGCTCGTGGTCGAAGCGCTCGGGCTCGACCGTGCTCGAGATCGACTCGAACTGGCGGGTCTAGTCGGCGATAGCCTCGTGGCCGACCACACGGCCTCCCTCCCAGGCGTTCGGCCAATCGACTTCCGGATGCATGAGCTCGACCGCGGCGGCGATGTCGCGTGCGTTGAACGCCCGGTAAGCGGCACGCAGCGTGTCCTCGGCGCTCGCCATCGCGCCAATGGTAAGAGTGCACGACCGCGCTAGGTTCCAACGGACCCGATCCACCCGAAGGAGGCGCCGATGCTGTCCTGGCTGGCCAAGAAGATGATCGCCCGCAACATGGCCAAGGCGAGTGCCGGGGACCTGGAGCCGACGTTGCGCCTCGATGCCAATGACATTCAGTTCCGCTTCCCCGGCAACAGCTCATGGGGCGGAGAGTTCAACGGCAAGGTCGAGCTGAAACCTTGGCTGCAGCGGTTTGCCGACGCCGGCCTGCAGATCTCCCCCGACGAGGTCGTGCTCAAGGGCTTCCCCTGGAAGCAGACGATCTGCATCCGCGGGCGCGACCACCTCGACTCTCCGGAGGGCGGGCGGGTCTACGAGAACCGCTACGTGATCTGGGGGCGCATCTCCTGGGGCAAGTTGCGCGAGTACGAGGTCTACGAGGACACGCAGAAGTCGAAGGCGCTCGACCGGTACCTGGCCTCGACTGGCGACCCTCTGAGCCAGCGGGCGATCGGCGACAGCTCCTGAACTTCAGGGCCCGACTCCTGGTCGCATCGGCGCTCCTCGCGTGCGCGATCGCGCTGCCACTGGGACCGCCTGCCGGCGCCACCTCGCCACAGCAGCTGCGACCTAACATCACCCGCTGGCTGATCCCCTTTCCGCCGAAGCGCAAGCGCCAGATGTCCGCCTACTCGCAACGCCACTACGGCGAACACACGTGGCGGCTGCAGCATCCCCACGTAATCGTCGAGCACTTCGCCGAAGCCGGCACCGCCGCGGCCGTCTACGACACGTTCGCCCCCGATGTCGCCGATCCGGAGCTGCACGAGCTGCCCAACGTCTGCGCCCACTTCGTCGTCTCCTCCTCCGGGCGCATCTTCCAACTCGTCAACCTGCGAACCCGATGCCGGCACACGGTGGGACTCAACTGGACCGCGATCGGGATCGAGCACACCGGTTTCAGCGACGCAGACGTGCTCGGCGATCACCGCCAGCTGCACGCCTCGCTGCTGCTGACCCAGTACCTGCGCTGCCGCTTCCAGATCCGCCTCCGAGACGTGATCGGCCACGCCGAGAGCCTCAGCTCGCCCTACCACCGCGAGGACGTCCCAAGCCTGCGCCACCAGACCCACGGCGACTGGAGCCATAGCTCTATGCAGATCTACCGGCGCAAGCTGAGCAGAATGGGTGGCTGCTGATGCCCAACCGAGATGCTCACCTCAACCTGATTGACAGCTCGCGGCAGTTGTTCGAACTCGACCCCGGAGCGGAGATCGAGGTGGGCTCCGGGTGGGTCTTCGGTGCCGGCCGCTCGCCCCACCCGGTGATCTCGAACGCCGCCTTCCGCGTCGACGACGAGCTCGACCCGGGCGAGCTGCTCGGGCGGGCGCAAGCCTTCTTCGCCAGTCGCGAGCGCGGCTTCGCCGTCTGGGCGCGAGATGGCGCCGCGGAGGACCGCGACCTGATCGATGCCGCTAAAACAGCCGGGCTGAAAGAGGTCTACGCGATGCCCGAGATGGTGCTCGACCGCAGGGCGGAGGCGCACCCTTCCCCCGCCGGCGTCCAGCTGCGGCAGGTCGTCTCGGCAAGCGACGCCGCCGACTACTGGCGGGTCGCAACCGGCGCCTACGCCAGCATCGGCTTCCCACCGGAGATCTTCGCCTTCTACGAGAACCACGACGGCCTCAGCGCCGATAACGCAGCTGCCTTCATCGCCGACCTCAACGGCCGCCCCGCCGGCATCGCGATGACGATTGTCAGTCACGGCGTCGCCGGCATCTACTGGGTCGGGACCAGCGACGATGCGCGCGGCCGCGGACTGGGCTGGATGGTGACCGCAACCGCCGTCAACGCCGGTTTCGACCTGGGCGCCGAGATTGCCTCGCTGCAAGCCTCGCCAATGGGTGAGAGCCTCTATCTACGGATGGGATTCGAGACGATCTTCAGCTACCAGTTGCTCATGTCCACGCCACCCGAGGCGGACCGATGAAGCAACGGCTCAGCGTGATCACCCTCGGCGTCACCGACCTTGAGCGAGCGCGGCGCTTCTACGAAGCGCTCGGCTGGAAGACCGGGGCCGACCCCGGCGACGACGTCGTCTTCTTCCAGGCGGGCGAGATGGTCGTCGCGCTCTGGGACCGGGCCCGCCTGGCAGAGGACAGCATGGTCAAGAACGCTCCCGGTTGGGGTGGCGTAACGCTCGCCGTCAACTTCGGGTCCCGCGCGGAGGTCGACGCGGTGATCGAGGAGGCGCGCGCCGCAGGCGCGCGGATCGGGCGCGAGCCGGCCGAGACCTTCTGGGGCGGCTACAGCGCGGTCTTCATCGACCCCGACGGACACCCATGGGAGGTCGCCCACAACCCGCACTGGACCGTGACCGCGGACGGCGGCGTCAAGCTCGCATCTGCCGACTGATCCCTGCCCCTTTACGATTGCGGCGTGATCTACCTGCTGCGACACGGCGATGCCGAGCGGGGCGATGGCGATGACACAGCACGCCGCCTGACCGAGAAGGGGGAGCGGCAGTCGGAAGTCGCGGGCCGGGCTCTGGCCGTGCTTGGCGCCGAGATCGAGACCTGCCTGACCAGCCCCAAGGTGCGAGCGACAGACACGGCGCGGCTCGCCTGCCAGGCGCTCGAGGTGGAGCCAGAGATCGCCACCGAGCTGAGCGGCGGTGACTTCGACTCAACCGGTCTCGCCGCCGGTCGCGGCGAGACCTTGCTGGTCGGCCACGAGCCATCCTTCTCGGACGAGATCGCGCGACTCACCGGCGCTAAGACCAAGCTGCGCAAGGGCGGCCTGGCGATCGTCGATGGCAACACCCTGCTGGCACTGATGCGGCCAGACGATCTGGCCCCGATTGCAGCGACCAGGACTGACAGATCCAGCGCCAAGCGGTAGTGCCCCGGCCGCTCATGGGAGGTGAAGCAGCCGGGGCACGCTTGTTCGGCAATCGCTTTCGCGACGCGGCGTATTGTCTATCAGACACTTACGCTCAAGGCCGGTGGACATCGCTTCGCTCGCGATACATGTCACTAATACACGACATTATGTCACTGGAATGCGCCATAAACGGGACAGCCGAGCCTTTTGTCAGGCCAAACAAGGCCGACTGGCCGGTCAACCAGGATTGCGCCATTGCCTGTAGCCTCCCGGCCGACTTCACGACCTATAAGGAGAGCGCAGATCGATGGGAATTCTTGATGGGAAAGCGGCAATCGTCACCGGCTCCGCCCGGGGAATCGGCCGCGCCACCGCAGAGCTGTTTGCCGGCGAGGGCGCCAAGGTGCTGATCAACGACCTCGACGCTGACGTAGCCGAGCAGGCCGCCGGCGAGATCGACGGCGAGACCGCTGTCCACGCCGGCGACCTGACCCAGCCCGATGCCGCGGACAAGCTGGTCGCCGCGGGCGTCGACGCGTTCGGCGCGATCGACATCGTCGTCAACAACGCCGGCTACACCTGGGACGGCGTCGCCCACCGGATGACCGACGACCAGTTCCAGGCGATGCTCGACATCCACGCGATCGTCCCCTTCAGGGTCGCCCGGGCGCTGGCGCCGCACTGGCGCGAGGCGGCCAAGGCCGAGCGGGGCGAAGGCAAAGAGGTCTTCCGCAAGCTGATCAACATCTCCTCGACCTCGGGGACGATGGGCAACGCCGGCCAGATCAACTACTCGGCCGCCAAGATGGCCGTCGTCGGCATGACCAAAACCCTGGCCAAGGAGTGGGGCCAGTTCAAGATCAACGTCAACGCCGTCGCCTTCGGCTTCGTCGAAACGCGACTGACCGCCGCCAAAGAGGCCGGCGAGGAAATGACCGCACCGGGCGGCGAGAAGATCGAGCTCGGCATCCCCGAGCAGATGCGGGCGATGGCCTCGGCGATCATCCCGCTCGGTCGCCCCGCGACGCCCGTCGAGGCCTCCGGCCCGGTTCTGTTCCTCGCCTCGCCCCTCGCCAACTACATGCAGGGCCAGGTGCTGAACGTGACCGGCGGGATGTTCGGAGGGATGTACACCTGAGCAAGGGCAATCCCCCAGAGGGCAGATCGAAGGTCCTCTACCTCGACATCGGGGATCGAGTTTGGCCGCTCACGCGCCGTTTCATGGGCGCCCACACGTTCCTCTACCGGAGGACGGGTGGGCGCCTCGGCCACACCATCCCCGGGGTGGGTGGCCGGATGCTGCTGCTCGACCACGTCGGTGCCAAGAGCGGCACCAAGCGCACCTCGCCGCTGCTCTACGTCAAGGACGGCGCCGACCTGGTCGTCGTCGCCTCCAAAGGCGGCTACCCCAAGCACCCCGCCTGGTACCACAACCTGATGGCCAACCCCGACACGATCGTCCAGGTCGGCAGCGAGCGGCGGCCGGTCCATGCCCGAGTCGCCAATGCCGAGGAGCGGGAGCGCCTCTGGTCGGTGGTCGTCAAGAGCTACCACGGCTACGCCGACTACCAGGCGCGCAGCAAAGGTCGCGAAATCCCGCTGGTCATCCTCGAGCCCCGGGCGCACTGACGGTCGGAGGCGTCGTCAGGCAAGGACGCAGGGAGCGTGGCGTGCTCTGCACGCGAGCGACCGAGGACGCCGCATGACGACGCCTCCGACCGTCAGCGGCGCTCCTCGGCGACCGGCTTGCCGCCCTCGGCGATTGCCTCGGGCGGCCAGGGGCCCGCCCAGTTGTCGCGGGCGCCGTCGATCGTGATCGTCGTGCCGGAGAAGAAGTCCCCCGCCGGCGAGGCGAGGTAGGCAACGAGCCAGGCCATCTCCTCGGCGCGGCCGGCCCGACCGATCGGGATCGAGCGCTCGAGGTTGTCGACGACGACCTGCGGATACTTGGTCAGCAGGGTCTCGGTGGCGAACTGGCCGGCCGCGAGGGCGCAGGTCTTGATCCCGAAGCGCGCCCACTCGACCGCGAGCGTCCGCATCATGTTCTCGACCGCGGCGCGCGCCGCGCCCGAGTGGACCATCCCCGGCATGCCGTTGTGGGGCGAGAGGGTGACGCTCAGCACCTTGCCCCCACCCTGCGGGATGAAGGCCTTGGTCGCGGCGGCGTGGGTCATCAACCAGGTGCCCTCGACGTTCAGCTCGATCACGGTGCGGAAGCCTTTCGGGCTGATCGACTCAGCCGGGGCGAGGAACTGGCCGCCAGCGTTGTTGACGAGGACGTCGAGGCGACCGTGGCGCTCCAGCAGCCCGTCGAAGAGCCGCTCGACCGCCTCCTCGTCGCGGATGTCAAGCGACTCGTACTCGAATGATCCAGCCAGGTCTTCGGCCAGCCCGGCCGTCTCCGCCAACGGCTCCTCGCGGCGCCCGCAGCCGATCACGGCGGCACCAAGACGAGCCAGCTCCAGCGCCGTCTCCCGCCCCAGGCCGCTGCCCGCGCCGGAGACCAGGCAGACCTGCCGATCGAGCAGGCCGTCCCTAAAGATGCGCGAATGAGCGCTCTCAGCCATCGTCGAGCAAGCCTATAGGCGACCTGCAGCCAGGTAATGTCATCTGGCGATGAAGGTGCATGTGGAGGCGAAACCGCTGCACGAGCCGCTTGCCGGAGGGACCCCCGGCGCCACGATGAGCGTCGAACCGCTCATCGCCGGCCATGTCACCTGGCCGCGCACGATGATGGAACGGCCGGGCGGGCGCCTGGAGACGCTGAAGCTGGTGCGCGCCCTGATCACCGGTCAGCCGGCGGCGACCGTCCCCTGCCCTGCTTTCCTGATCCGACATCCCAGCGCCGGCGCAGTCCTCGTCGACACCGGCCTCCACCCCTCGATCGCCACCAACGGGAAGGAGAATTTCGGCGGCCTCGGCGCTCGCGTCGGCAACCCCTCGCTGGAGGCCGGAACCGACGTGCCCGCCCAGCTGCGTGCGCGGGGGCTCGACGCCGGCGAGATCCCCGTAGTCGTGATGACCCACATGCACATCGACCACACCTCGGCGATCTCCGAGTTCCCCAACTCGACCTTCGTCGTCAGCGAGGTCGAGTGGGAGGCCGCGACCGTGGGGCCGAAACCGCTGATGAACGGCTACCGGCGGGCGCACTTCGACTACGCCTTCGACTACCGCACGGTCGACTTCGACCGCGGCGGGATCGATTCCTATTCGAGCTTCGCTCGCTGCTTCGACCTCTTCGGCGACGGCTCGATCCGCCTTGCCTACACCCCCGGCCACAGCGCCGGGCACATGTCGGTGATCGCCCACCTCTCCGAGCGCGATTTCGTAATCGGCGGCGACGCCACCTACACCGAGGGTCAGCTCGACGGCAGCGCCCCGCTCGCACCGCGGCCCTTTGACGCCCACAACTACCGCCGCTCGCTCCAGGAGCTGAAACTGTTCCGTCGCGACTTCCCTCAGGCGATCGTCACGCCCGGGCACGATCCGAGCTTCTTCGAGAAGCTCGGCGACCGCTACGAGTAACCAACCCCTCGTACATCTCGCGCACGCGGCCGAAGACCTCGGTCGCAGCCTCGAGCTGACGCTCCCGGTTCGGCGACTCCTCCCTGGGGAACGAGATCGGCTCGCCGAACTGCACGGTGACCTTGGGGAAGCGGAAGCGCTTCCAGCGACGCACCTCGGACGAGCCGTAGATCGCGACCGGCACCACCGGCACGCCGGTTTCCAGCGCGATCCGCCCAATTCCGGGTTTGACCTTGCCCAGCTCCTCGCTGCGCGAGCGCCCGCCCTCGGCATAGACCAGCAACATGCCGTCCTGATCGAGGATCGTGAAGGCGGTCTTGAAAGCCTCCTCGTCGTGATGACCACGGCGCACCGGGAAGACCCCGCCGTGCTTGTAGATGTAGGTGAGGACGGGAGGGCCGAACATCTGCGATTTCGCCATGAAGCGAATCTGGCGGCGCAGATAGAGGCCAATGAAGAAGTGATCCATCTGGCTGAAATGATTGGGGGCGAGCAGCAGCGGCCCCGTCTTCGGCACGTTCTTGACGTCGATCGCGCGCACCCGGTAGATCAGCAGCGTCGGCAGCGAAATGATGGCCCGAACCAGCGGGTAGGTCCAGCCGACTCCCCTGCGTGCGGACGCATGGAACTGGTCGAAGTAGGAGGCGGGACGGTCGTCCTTGTAGACCTGTGGCTTGATGTCGGGCATGGAGGAGACGACGGCCGCGCGGCCGTCGCTGTGCGTACCCCCAGCGTCGGTGACGGTTACGCGGCCCAGCCTCGGCTTCGCTCGAGCGCGCGATGCCAGTCGGCAAGCAGCCCCTCGCGCTCGACAGCTTCCATCTGCGGCTCGTAGCGTGCCGCCTCACGCCACATCTCGGCGACTTGCCCGGCGCTCCAGCGCCCGGTCGCGATACCGGCCAGGTAGGCGGCGCCAAGGGCCGTCGTCTCGGCGATCTCCGGAACCACGACCGGGGCACCCAGCACGTCGGCCTGGAACTGCATCAGCCAGCGGTTTGCGACCGCGCCGCCATCGGCTTTCAGCTCGGTCAAGGCCTCACCGCCAACCGCCTCCTCCGCTCTCACGGCGTCCACCGTCTGGTAGGCAATCGCCTCCAACGCCGCCCTCGCCAGGTGGGCACGGCCGCTGCCGCGGGTGAGGCCGACGACAGTGCCGCGCGCGTATGGATCCCAGTGGGGCGAGCCGAGCCCGGTCAGTGCGGGGACGAAGTAGACGCCGTCGTTGCCGTCGAGCGAGGCGGCCAAGGTCTCGCTCTCCGCCGCCTCGTCGATGATCCCCAGGCCATCTCGCAGCCACTGCACGGCGGCACCGGTGACGAAGATCGAAGCCTCCAGTGCGTAGGCCGCCGCCCCGTCCGTAGCGCAGGCGATCGTCGTCAGCAGCCCCTCACCCGGCTCCGGCGCCTCGCTGCCGGTATTGAGCAGGACGAAGCTGCCGGTCCCGTAGGTGTTCTTGGCGCTGCCGGCGTGGTGGCACGCCTGGCCGAACAGCGCCGCCTGCTGATCGCCGGCGATCCCTGCAACCGGTACCTCGCCGCCGAACTCCGAAGTAGTGCCGTAGACGTGCGCCGATGGAAGCGGCTCCGGCAGTCGCGCCGGGTCGACGCCGAGCAGTGCGCAGAGGTCAGCGTCCCAGCCGAGGCGGCGAATGTCGAACAGCATCGTCCGCGCGGCGTTCGTGTAGTCGGTCGCGTGGCGGCCGGTCAGCTTGAAGAGCAGCCAGGAGTCGATCGTGCCGAAGACCGCCCGCTCGACGCCCTCGACGTTGCGCAGCAGCCACTCGATCTTGGTTGCGGAGAAGTAGGGGTCGATGACCAGGCCGGTCCGCTCCCGCACAAGCGCCTCGTGGCCGTCCCCACGCAGCTCCTCGCAGCGCGCCGCGGTGCGCCGGTCCTGCCAGACCAGCGCCCGATGGAGCGGCTCGCCGGTCGCCGGGTCCCAAGCCACAACGGTCTCGCGTTGGTTGGTGATCCCGATCCCGTCCAGCTCGCCGCCCTGAATCCCAGCGTCGGTGATCGCCTGGATCGCAACCCGCCGCGTCACCTCCCAAATTTCCTCCGCGTCGTGCTCGACCCATCCCGGCCGCGGGAAATGCTGCTCGAACTCGGAGTAGGCCCGACCCGCGACCTGCCCCTCCGCATCGAAGACGAGGCAGGTCGTCCCGGTGGTCCCCTGATCGATCGCGAGAATCATCGTTGTCTCAACACGGCAGCGGGTGTACGGTCAAAGCTGGGCAGGGGCTCAACCCTATGGAAGGACCCCTCATGGCAGCAGCTGAAGTCAAGAAATTCAACGCTCCCGACGAGGTTCGCCCGTTCGAGGGGAAAGGCCAGGCGGAGGTGGTGCAGCTCGCCGGCCACGCCGTGGCGAAGGGAACGTTCGAGCCGGGCTGGAAGTGGTCGGAGAACGTCAAGCCGATCGCCGGCACCGATTCCTGCCAGACGGCGCATTTCGCCTACGTACTGTCCGGCAGCATGCGCGTCTACATGGACGACGGCTCGGAAATCGAAGTCAACGCCGGCGACGTCGTTGCGATTCCTCCGGGCCACAATGCCGAGGTGCCCGGTCCCGAGGCCTGTGTGATGATCGACTTCGGTGAGATCGGCGACTACGCGAAACGAGGTTGAGTTTCAGCCGACCTGGCGACGAGCCATATAGACGCGCGCGAAGTCCGCTAGCTGGCGGCCCCGGTGGGTGAAACCGGCCAGAGAGCGACCGGTGGTGCGATGGGAGAGGTCGAGCTCGTATTCGCGAAGGCGGTACCCGCCACGGACGGCGTCGATCGTCATCCCCACCTCCATCCCGTAGCCGCGCGCGAAGGGCAGCACCGCACGCAGAACCTCGGCGCGCATCGCGCGCTGGCCGGAGATCGGCGCCTCCGTCTCGAGGCCGCAACGACGGCGGATCGCCCAGCGGGCAAAGCCGAGCGCGAAGCCGAAGCCGCCGCCGACCCGGCGGCTGAAGACAGCAACGGCGAGGTCGCACTCGCTGCCCTCGACCGCCTCCACCAGCGGCACCAGCGCGGCGGCGGAGGCGCCGAGATCGCCGTCGCAGAGCAGGATTAGCTCTGGGGCGGGGTCGGCGCTCAGCGCCGCCTCGGCGCCGGCGCCGACGTTGGCGCCCTTGCCGTGGGGCCGGCCACGGCTGACCACCTGGGCACCGGCGGCCATCGCCACCTCCGCGGTGCCGTCGGTGGAGGCATCGTCGGCGACCCACAGAGCCGCCTCAGGCATGGCGCTGCGCAGCGCCCCCAGCGTCTCCCCGACCCGGTCGGCCTCGTTGCGCGCGGCGACGACGACGGCGATTGCAGGGGCAGAGGGTCTGTCTCGGAACCCATCGTGTGCGACTGGCGAGCGCCGGACCGAGCGGGGCAAGGACGCAGGGAGGCCGAATAGCAGCGCTATTTGGCCGACTGAGGACGCCGCCACGCGAAGCGTCCGCCGCCGCCAGGCGTACGCGATGGGTTTTGAGACAGGCCCTAAGTCGGACACGACGGATATTGTCCCGGCCCATGGCGGACATCGAGGCGCACATAACCGGCAACGTGTGGAAAATCGAGGTCGCGGTCGGCGACAAGATCGAAGACGGCGACACGGTTGTCATTCTCGAGTCAATGAAGATGGAGATCCCGGTCGAGACCGAGGACGACGGGACCGTGAAGGAGATTCGCTGCGAGGAGGGCCAGTCGGTCAGCGAAGGCGATGTCCTCGTAGTGCTGGAGTGAGTAGCGAGCAGCTCGCCGGGGGCAAGCTACTTCTCGACTATCCGGCCGAGGCCGTCGCCCGCATCCGCATCTCCAATCCCGAGCGCCGCAACGCGCTCGACCACGAGATCCTCGACACGCTGGCCGAGACGCTGCCGCGACTCAACCAGGGAATCGAGACCCGTTGCGTGCTGATCACCGGCGTCCCACCGGCCTTCTCCGCCGGCTACGACCTCGCCTCGATCCCCCGCGAGACCTTCGAACGCGACGCCGAGGCGCTGGTGGCCCATCCTTTCCATGACGCGATGGAAGCGCTCGCCGCTCACCCCTGGCCGACCGTCGCGGCTATCAACGGCCACTGCCTCGGCGGCGGGCTGGAGCTGGCGATGACCTGCGACCTGCGCATCTGTGCCGCCGGCGCCAAGCTCGGCATGCCACCGGCAAAGCTCGGCCTCGTCTACAGCCACACCGGCCTGCGCAAGTTCATCGACGCGCTCGGCCTGGCGCGAACCAAGGAGCTCTTCCTGACCGGGCGCAACTTCGCGGCGGAGCGGGCCGAGCAGATCGGCCTGGTGCACGAGGTGGTCGAGGACGACGCCTTCGAGGCGGCAGCCCTGGAGCTGGCCGCGGAAATCGCCGTCAACGCGCCGCTCTCGACTCGCGGCAACAAACGGGCGATCGAAGTGCTCAACTCGAACCCGCTCCTCAGCGAGCAGCAGGAGGCCGGCCTGATCGCGCTGCGCGAATCGTGCTTCTCCTCCGCAGACCTCCGCGAGGGCGTCGAAGCCTTCGCCGAGAAGCGCAAGCCGCACTGGAAGGGGCAGTGAGCGCCAAGGGCTCCAATGCTCGCACCGCTCTCGCCGCCGCCGACCCGGCGATGGCGGCGCTGATCGAGCGTATCGGCAAGATCGACCTGAAGACGCGTTTGCGGCGGCGCAGCGAGGAAAAACCTCCCGACGCGTACGGAGCATTGCTGCGGGCGATCGTCGGCCAGCAGCTGTCGACCAAAGCGGCGCGGACCATCTACCTGCGGGTCTGCGACCTCTTCGGCGGCTCCACGCCCTCGCCCGAGCAGCTGCTGGAGGCAAGCGAGGAGGACCTGCGCGGCTGTGGCCTCTCCGGCCGCAAGGTCGAGTACGTCCGCGACCTCGCCGTCCATGTACTCGACGGCGAGCTTGAGCTGGACCGACTCGGCGATCTCTCCGACGAGGAGGCAATCGAGGAGATCGTCGCGGTGCGTGGCCTCGGCCAGTGGACCGCAGAGATGTTCCTGCTCTTCCATCTGGAGCGGCCCGACGTCCTCTCCGGGGGCGACCTCGGCATCCGCAAAGCGATTCAGATCGAGTACGGCCTGAAGGAGATGCCGACCCCACAACGGGTGCTGGAGATCGGCGAGCCTTGGCGTCCCCACCGCAGCCTCGCCTCGCTCTACCTGTGGGAGTCGCTTGCAAGCGTTCCTGTCGAGTAAGGGTCGCAGCCAGATTGGCCGAAAAGAGCAGTATGCGTCTTCGCTTCTGGCTCGGCTATGCGCTTGTTGCCGCGATCGCGGTCGGCTCGCTTGCCATCGCGGCGCTCGTTCACGACCGTGAAACGGGCAACTTCGACCAGTTACAGCGCTCCGAGGCGTCGCGCTCGGCGCGGCAGGTTGAAGCGGTCGCCCGCCTCTCAGTTGGGCAGCTCGCCAGCGCCGCCGCTTTCTACCAGGCCGTCAGCCGGCTCACTCACCACAAGTTCGACGTCATGGCCGACTCGCTGCTCGCCAACGGCGCCCTCTCGGGCACCGGGCTGCTGCTCTCGGTCCCCGGCTCCAACCGGGGGCAGTTCGAACGCCGGCACGGCTACCCGATCGTCGAACGCGCCGGACTCGGATTCCGCCGCGACCGTGTGCGCGCCCACTACTACCCGCTGCTCTTCGGAGCCTCCGACAGCAAACTGAAGCCGCCGCTCGGATACGACCTCGGCTCCGACTCCGAGCGCGCTCCTTTCATCCGCCAGGCCCGCGATAGCGGCAAGCCGACCGCGACCCGGGTCTTCCACCTGCCGATCGGCGGCACCGGCATCAACGTGTTCCGCCCCGTCTACCGCGACGGCGCGGCGACCGCGACGGTGGCTGAGCGACGGGCGGCCCTGACCGGCTTTGCGATCGGCTCCTTCCACGTGCCCAACCTGACCGCCGCGGCGGCCTCGGCACTCTCGGACGGCGTCCAGGTGCAGCTGGTCGAGGGCGGGCACACGATCGCGGGCCCCCACCTGGCGCGTGACGAATCGGCCGCCGCGCCGCTCCGTATCGCCGACCGCTCCTGGCTGCTGGTGGTGCACGATCCGAGCGGACCCGGGATCGGCCTGCCCGCGCTGATCGCCCTCTTCGGCCTGGCGCTGGCGGTACTGCTGGCCGCCCTGGTCCTGGTCTGGAGCCGCACCGAGCGGATGCAGGACCTCGAGCAGCAGGCGAGCCACGACCCGCTGACGGGACTGAAAAACCGACGCCGTTTCGGCGAGGACCTGCGCACCGAGCTGGCGCGCAGCCGTCGCGAGAGGACGGTCGGGGCGGTGCTGATGCTCGACCTCGACCACTTCAAGCAGGTCAACGACACGCTTGGCCACCCGGTCGGGGACCGCGTGATCGCCGACATCGCCGAGGTGCTGAGCGCGCGGATGCGGGTCACCGACGTGGTGGCGCGGCTGGGCGGCGACGAGTTCGCGATCGCGCTGCCGCGCTGCGATCTCGACGAGGCCGAGGACATCGCCGACGCGATCGCAACCGCCATCCGCCTACACGTCTTGCCGGGCGAGGCGGCGCCACCCGTCACCGCCAGCATCGGGATTGCGACCTTCGGACCAGGAACGGAGAGCTATGACTCGGTGCTCTCGGCGGCCGACGATGCGATGTACGAAGCGAAGCGGGCGGGGCGAGATTCGGTGCGGGTGGCCGGGACTGCGGTGGCGGCGGGGAGAGCCCATCCGGGTAGGGCCTCCACTTAACTTTTTCGGTGGGGCGTGTTGGGGCTGTCGCCCGAAGCCCACGCCGAAAAAGTACAAGACGTTTCGGCCCTACCCGGATGGGCTCTTCAGCTCGTGGCGCAGGCTCAGGATGCGCTGCACCGATTCTTCGAAGGAGGAGCGGGAGAGGGTGCCCGCGCGCAGATGGTGCAGCAATGCCCTGTGGACATCAACGGCTTCAGCTGGATCGGTGTAGAGGAGCAAGTCGGTTCCGGCGCGTGCTGCTGCTGAGCCCACTTTGACGGGTCCTCCGAAGGCCTTGACGGCCACGGTGTCGAGGGCGTCGGTGATCGATACGCCCTTGAAGCCGAGCCGTTCGCGCAGCTCGCCGGTGGCCATGGGACGGGAGAAAGCCGCCGGCCGTGGCCAGAGAGCCGGGTAGATCGCGGTGCTGAGCATCACCATGTCACCGCCGACTTCGACGAAGCGCCGGTAGGGAGCCTCGTCGACTTCGCGCAGCGTCGATTTGGAGAGGCCGATGCGCTGGACCGCATCGTCGGTGTTGACGCGAGCCAATCCCAGACCCGGGAAATGCTTGCCGGTCGCCGCAACGCCACCGCTTTGCAACGCCGCGGCAAAGGGAACCGCGGTCGCCGCGACCTCAGCTGCAGTTGAGCCGAAGCCGCGATCGGTTTCGGCGATCGTCCCGCCGGGACGGGCGACGTCGAGGACCGGGGCGAGATCGACGTTGACGCCGACGTCGCGCAGGTCGGCGGCGGCGCGACGTCCCTGATCGACGCTGAATGCCGCGCCACGGGCGCCCATCGCGCGCGCCGAAACGGTCGGCGCTCCGTCGATCCGCTTGACCAAGCCGCCCTCCTGGTCCGTCATCACCAGCAAGGGGTCGCGCAGGCCCGGCGGTCGCGGGATCGCCTGCAGGCGCCGGATCAGTTGCCGGCCGGCGCTCCGGCTCGGCAGGTTGTCGGCGAAGAGGACCACACCGGCGATCTCCCCGGCACGGATCATCCGTTCGACCATCGCCGGCGGCTGGGTGCCGGCGAAGCCGAGCACGATGCGCTGCCCGACGAGCTGGCCCGCCGAGAGCCCGCTGGCAACGCTCGGCCGCGGCGGGGAACGATCACTGAGCGCCACCCCGAAGGCGAAGGCCCCCGCCGCAAGTCCGCATACCGCGCCGGCCGCGATTCGCCTGCGCCTCGTAGTCGCCGCCGCCACGCCGACGAACCATACGAGCCGCCACCGCGAACGTCCGGGGCGATTCCTAGCCTTGCGCCCGAATGCCGTCCCTGGTCTCTTTCGATGAAGCGCTGGCGCTCGGCGAGCTGAGCGACCACGAGGAGATCGGCGAGCTGGTCGAGCGCGCCTGGGCAGTGCGCAAGGAGAACTTCGGCGACTCGACCGACATGTGCTCGCTGGTCAACGCCAAGTCGGGCGGCTGCGCCGAGGACTGCGGCTTCTGCGCCCAGTCCCGCTACGCCGAGGCGGACACCCCGATGCACGCGATGATGGAGCCCGAGCAGATCCTCGAGCACGCGCGGGCGGCAGAGGCGGCGGGCGCGCACCGCTTCTGCATGGTCACCCAGGGGCAGGGCCTCTCCAAGCGCGACTTCGAGAAGATCGTCGAGGGGGCGAAGCTGGTCTCCGAGCACACCAACCTCAAGCGCTGCGCCTCGATCGGGCACATGTCCGGCGATCGCGCCAAGCGGCTGCGCGAGGCGGGTATCCAGCGCGTCCACCACAACGTCGAGTCCTCGCGCTCCTACTACCCGGAGGTCTCCAGCACGGTCCGCTACGAGGGCCGGCTGCGGACGATCGACGCGGTCAAGGAGGCTGGCCTGGAGACCTGCGTCGGCGGCATCCTCAACCTCGGCGAGTCGCCGCGGCAGCGGGTCGAGATGGCCTTCGAGCTCTCCGAGCTGGAGCCGGACTCGGTGCCGATCAACCTGCTCAACCCGCGCGACGGGACCAAGTTCGGCGACCGCCCGCTGATGGACCCCTGGGACGTGATCAAGTGGGTGGCGATCTTCCGCCTGATCATCCCCGGCGCGCTCTTCCGCCTCTGTGGCGGCCGGGTCGAGAACCTCGGCGAGCTGCAGCCGCTGGCCGTCAAGGCGGGCCTCAACGGAGTGATGATGGGCAACTTCCTCACCACCCTCGGCGCCGAGCCCGAGGACGACCGGGCGATGTTCGAGGAGCTGGGCCTGAACGTGGCCCGCCAGCCCGACAACGGAGCCAACCCGCGCCCCGACAACCGCTCCGGCTGGCTCGAGGGCGAGACGCCCGAGACCCCGATCGACGAGCTGATCGACAGCCAGGACGAAGCCAACTTCTGGGACCCCTCGACCCAGCTGCGGGTGATCAAGAAGACGAAGAAGCCGCCAGCCTATCCAACGGCCGCCTCCTCTGCTCCCGCACGGGCGCGCTAATGATCACCGGAAGCCACGCGCCCGCGCTCCCGCGTCCGGGGGCGGCCGGACCCACCCTGTTGCGATGACAGATATCGAAAGCCGGCTCGAGGAGCTTCGCGCGAGCGGGCTCCACCGCCGGCTGCGACTGATCGAAGGGGCGCAGGGGCCACGCGTTCAGCTCGACGGAGAGCCGGTGCTGCTGCTCTGCTCGAACAACTACCTGGGCCTGGCCGACCACCCCAGGGTGCGCGAGGCGGCTGCCGAGGCGGCGCTCGGCTGGGGCGCCGGCGCCGGCGCCTCGCGGCTGATCTCGGGCACCATGGCACCGCATCGGCGGCTGGAGGAGCGGCTTGCCGCCTTCAAGGGCTACGGGGCGGCGCTGCTGTTCGGCTCCGGCTACCTGGCGAACGTCGGCGCGATCTCGGCGCTCGCCGGTCGCGACACGGTCATCTTCTCCGACGAGCTCAACCACGCCAGCATCGTCGACGGCTGTCGCCTCGCCCGGGCGGAGACCTTCGTCTACCGCCATGGCGACGTCGAGCACCTCGCCTGGGGGCTGAGCGAGGCGGGACAGCGTGCTTCGCTGATCGTCACCGACGGTGTCTTCTCGATGGACGGAGACGTCGCTCCGCTCGAGGATCTGGCCTGGCTGGCCCGTACCCACGATTGCCGGTTGATGGTCGACGAGGCGCACGCAACCGGCGCCATGGGCCCGGGCGGGCGCGGCTCGGTGGCCGCCGCCGGGCTGAGCGAGGAGGTTGACTTGGTGGTGGGAACGCTGGGCAAGGCGCTCGCCTCCTACGGCGCCTACGTTTGCGCGAGCAGCGAGCTGAGCGAGTACCTGCTCAACACGGCGCGCTCCTTCATCTTCTCCACGGCGCTGCCACCGCCCGTGCTCGCGGCGGCGCTGGCGGCGCTGGAGCTGCTCGAAGCCGAGCCGGAGCGCGTGCGGGCCCTGAGCGCCAACGCCGCAACGTTGCGGGAAGGCCTTGTCGCCGAGGGCTTGGCCGCGGGTGGCGGGCAGAGCCAGATCGTGCCGCTCGAAGTCGGCGACGCAGGGCGGACGATGGAGCTGTGCGAGCGGCTGCTCGAGCGCGGGGTCTTCGCCCAGGGGATCCGCCCCCCTACCGTGCCGCCGGGATCCTCGCGGCTGCGCTTCAGCGTGATGGCGACGCACGAGCCGGCGGATCTGCGCGACGCCGCAAGGCTGACTGGCGAGGCGGCACGCGAGCTGGGAATTGCCGCGCCGTGGGCGACCGGTTCGCTTCCGGTAGCCGCCTGAGCGCCCGTGGAGGGCGTCTTCGTAACCGGGACGGGCACCGAGGTCGGCAAGACGGTGGTCGCCGCCGCGATCGCCCACACGCTCTCAAACGACGGTAAGCAGGTGACCGTCTTTAAGCCGGCAGTGACGGGGCTCGAGAACGACGAGGGCGAGGCCGACCACGCGCTGCTTCGCCGTGCCGCGGGCTCCGAGCAGAGCGACGATGAGATCACCCCCTATCGATACGCGCCGGCGATGTCGCCGCATCTGGCGGCCGACCTGGCCGGCGAGCAGATCCAGCCGGAGCGCCTGCTCGATGCGGCGCGCGCCGCGGCCGGCGACTCCGAGGCGCTCGTCTGCGAGGGGGTCGGCGGATTGCTTGTGCCACTGGCCGCGGACTACCTCGTCCGCGACTTCGCAGCGGACCTAGGGCTTCCGCTCGTCATCGCAGCCTCCTCCGGCCTCGGCACGATCAACCACACCCTGCTGACGATCGAGGCGGCGCGGTCCGCCGGCCTCGAGGTCGCGGCGGTCGTCCTCACTCCCTGGCCGGAGAAACCCGGCCAGATCGAAGAATCGAACCGTGAGACCATCGCCGTGCTGGGCAAGGTCGAGGTCGAGACGCTGCCGCGCCTCGACCTCAGCTCGCCTAGCTCCTGGCCCCCGCTAGCTCTGCCTCCTGGGCGGCCAGCTCCGAGCCACCGGGATTGACGGCGGCCTCGACCGCCTCCGTGCTGATCCGCTTCGGCTTGGCGCGGATCGCCGACGCAGCGATCACCGCGCCGGCGAGCGCCACTACTGCCGAAACCATCATCGCGTTGCTCAGCCCGTCGACGAACTGTTGCGGGCTCGCCGTCTCGAAGCTGCTCCCGGCCGCACCCTGGAAGATCGCTCCAGAGATCGCGATGCCAAGGCTGCCGCCGACCATGCGGAACATCGAGAGGACGCCGGAGGCGATGCCGGCTTTCTCCACCGCGACGGCGTTCATCGCGGCGCTGGTCATCGGCGACATCGTCAGCGCGATGCCGATGCCGAGCAGCATGAAGCCGGGTAGAAGGTCGAGGTAGCCGGAGTTCACCGCGATCCCGGTGAAGCTGTAGAGCGAGGCGGTGAGGATCAGGAGGCCGGCGACGATCAGCCAGCGCGGGCCGAAGCGATCGGCGAGCCTGCCGGCGACCGGCGCCACGCCGACGATCATCAGGGTGGAAGGCAGGAAGCGGATGCCCGCCTCCAGCGGCGAGTAGCGGAGGATGTCCTGCATGTAGAGGGCGAGGAAGAAGAAGACGCCCATCATCGCGAAGGTGATGATCAGGGCAACGACCACCGCGCCGAGGAAATTGCGGTCGGCGAAGAAGCGGAACTCGACCATCGGCACCTTGACGCGCAACTCGGTGAAGACGAAGGCCAATCCGCCCAGCACTGCCGCGGCCAGCAGGCCGACGATCGGGGCCGAGCCCCATCCCCAGCTGTTGCCCTCGACCAGGGCCAGGACGAGCGCGGTGAGGCTGGTGGTGAGCGTTACCACGCCGAGGTAGTCGACCTCGCGGCCGACCGTGGTGTCGCGCGACTCGCGCACTGCGAACAGCGTCGCCGTGACGGCGCCGATCGCGACCGGGATGTTGAGGTAGAAGATCGCCCGCCAGCTGACGTGCTCGGTGAGGAATCCGCCGAGGACGGGTCCGACGGCGAGGGCGAGGGCGGAGACGCCGGCCCAGGTGCCCATCGCCTTACCGCGCTCGTGGGCGGGGAAGGCGTCGGTGATGATCGAGAGCGTGCCGGGCATCATCAGCGCCGCGCCGACGCCCTGCAGCACACGGCTGGCGACGAGGTCGGTGGCGCCCTGGGCGAGGCCGGCGGTGGCCGAGGAGAGGGCGAAGATGACGACGCCGATGAGGAACATGCGGCGGCGGCCGAAGATGTCGCCGAGCCGGCCCCCGGTGGCCAGCAGAACGGCGAACGACAGCGTGTAGCCGTTGATCGTCCACTCGAGGCCGGAGATCGAGGCGCCGAGATCGCGCTGGATCGAGGGCAGCGCGACGTTCACGACGGTGTTGTCGAGCATGATCATGAACAGCGCGAAGCACATCGCTCCGAGCGTCCACCACTTGCGGTTGTCGTCGGTGATCAGGTGGCTGTAACGGGTCAAGCTGGTCCGACTCCCTTCAGGTGCTCATAGGTCTCGGCGACGTCCTCGCGGTCCATCAGCGAGTCGATCGCGGCATCGAGCTTGCGGCGCTGGGCGGCGCTGAGGCTCCCGGCGAACGCCTCCATCCCTGCCTGGCGGACGACGAGAAGCGTGTCGACCAGCTGCTTGCCCTTGGCGGTGATGGCGACGCGCCTAACGCGGCGGTCGTCGGGGTCCTCCAGCCTGGTGACGAGCTTCTTCTTGACGAGAGCATCGACCGCCCGGCTCATCGAGGGGACCGAGACGCCAAAGGTCTCAGCCAGGTCGCTGACCTGGCGGGGATCCCCCGCCTCACCGAGGCCGCCGAGCTCCAGCAGCGCCTTGCACTGGGTCATCGAGAGGCCGGACTCCTCGATCACGCGCAGCTGGTTGCCGCGGTCGTAGAGAAAGACGTGGCGCAGAAGAGCGCTGAGCCGCGCGGCGGTGTCCTGCGCCTCGCCGCTCACCTCGGGAGTGACCATCTCGTCGACGATCGCCGCAATCTTGTTCGCTTGCATGTCAACAATGGTTGCATAAGCACAACTATTTCTCCAGCGAAATATTTGTTCATGTGACACATATCACGCTTATGCCGCAATCTGCGGGCCTGCGGGGTCGAGATTCCAGCCGGACCCCCCTCTAGATTCGTTCGCGGCGATGTCAGTGGACCATGCTCAGCTCGATCGGGACCATCTCTGGCACCCGTTCACCCAGCAGCTTGGCTGGGTCGAGGAAGAGCCACTGATGATCGAGCGGGCTGAGGGGGCACAGCTGATCGACGGTGAGGGCCGCCGCTATTTGGATGGCGTCTCCTCGCTGTGGTGCAACGTCCACGGGCATCGCCACGCCGGCATCGACGGCGCCGTGCACGAGCAGTTGGAGAAGGTCGCCCACTCGACCATGCTCGGCCTCTCCCACCCTGGCGCCAGCGAGCTGGCGGCGAAGCTGATCGAGTTGGCGCCGCCGGGTCTGTCGCGCGTCTTCTACTCGGAGTCCGGCTCGACCGCGACCGAGATCGCGCTGAAGATGGCCTTCCAGTTCCAGCAGCAGCGCGGCGGGCAGCACGCGCGGCGGACCTCCTTCGTTCACCTGCGCGAGGCCTACCACGGCGACACGATCGGTTCGGTCTCGGTCGGCGGCATCGACCTCTTCCACTCGACCTACCGGCCGCTGCTCTTCCAGACGCATGCGGCGGAGCCAGGCGACGCCGCCGATCTGGAACGCGTCCTCTCCTGCCACGAGGAAGAGATCGCGGCGCTGATCGTCGAGCCGCTGGTCCAGGGTGCCGCCGGGATGCTGGTCCACCCCCCCGGCTACCTGCGCGCCGCGCGCGAGCTCTGCGACCGCTTCGGCGTGCTGATGATCTGCGACGAGGTCGCGACCGGCTTCGGCCGCACCGGGACGATGTTCGCCTGCGAGCAGGAGGGGGTCGCGCCCGACCTGCTCTGCCTCGCCAAGGGGCTGACCGGCGGCTACCTGCCGCTGGCAGCGACGCTGGCCACGGAGCGAATCTACGAAGGATTCCTCGGCGCGCCGGCGGAGCAGCGGACCTTCTTCCACGGCCACACCTACACCGGCAACCCACTCGCCTGTGCGGCGGCGCTGGCCAGCCTCGAGGCCTTCGAGCAGGAGCGGACCCTGGAGCATCTGCAGCCGAAGATCGAGCTGCTCGGGAAGGAGCTCGACCTGGTCGCGGCGATGCCCGAGGTGGCGGAGGTGCGCCAATGCGGCACCATGGTTGGCATCGACCTCGGCGAGCACGATCCGGCACTCCGCCTGGGCCACCGGGTGACGTTGGAGGCACGCAAGCGGGGGGCGATCGTCCGCCCGCTCAGCGACGTCATCGCGCTGATGCCCCCGCTCTCGATCTCCGAGGGCGAGCTTCACCGGCTGGTCGCGATCACCGCCGAATCGATCGAAGCGGCAGTCTCCGGTGCCTATCGGGCGCCATTTGCACATGCGGCTTAGGCGCGCGGGTCCTGTCACGGCGGCCCTCCCCCATGTGCTCGGACGCGCTTCGCGCGCCCTCCGCTATGGGGGACCCCCGCCGCCGCGCCACCCGCGCGAGATACGCTGACCGAATGGGCGAGAGGAAGCGTGGACCCGCGGAGGCTCCCAACCTTGGAGAGCCATCTACGCCACGGCCTTCGGCCTCGGTAGTGCTGCTGAGGCGTGGTGGGAAGCACCAGAGCCGAGCTTTGGAGGTGCTTTTGCTGAAGCGCTCCGAGAGCGCGAAGTTCATGCCTGGGGTATGGGTGTTCCCGGGCGGCGGCGTCGACGCAACCGACGGTGAGGGCGAAGCTGGATACCGAGCCTGCGCAGTGCGGGAGCTGCACGAGGAGGCGGGGATCGAGCTGCCTGCCGACGAGGAGCTGGTGCTGTTCTCCCGCTGGATCACGCCTGAGGTGGTTTCGCGGCGCTTCGACGCCTGGTTCTTTCTGGCATTGGCGCCAGCCCATACACCGCCCGAGCCCGACGGCTTGGAGACGACCGAGGCGGCTTGGTATGAGCCGCGGACGGCGCTGGACGCGCAGCAAGCCGGCGAGCTGGCCCTGGCCTTCCCCACCGTCCAGCAGCTCGAGTCGCTGCTGCCCTACCGCACCGCCGCGGAGGCGATCGAGGCCCATCGCGGCCGCGAGGTGGAACCAATCCTGCCCAAGGTGATCGGTACGCCGGACCAGCACCGCGTCGTCCTTCCCGGCGACCCCGACTATCCCACTTAGCCGTCTGGAAAAGGCGCCAACCCGGCGTGCCAGGGGCCAGGGGCGTAGGTGTGGAGGCCGCTCTCGTCCATCTCGCCCTGCAGCCGTTTGAACAGCTGGCCGGCGTTTTTCAGCGCTTCCTTCAGCTCGGCCTCGCTGCGCTCGTGCAGGTGCCAGAGGAACCAGAGCTGGCGATCGTTGACGCCGAAGTCGATCTCACCGCTCATCGTCGTCGTCCAGGCGAGGAAGCCAGGACTGAACAGCTCTCGCAGCTTGACCGGATCGTACTCGCTGGGCACCGTCGCCAGAAAGCGCTTGTTGAAGTCGATCGACTCGAACTCGACTTTGCGGGCAAAGCGCTGGGTGAGCGCCTCGGGACCCTCGATCGACTCGACGTTGAAGGCGGGAATCACCTGGGCGAGGTCCGGCATGTGCGCCTTTGCCAGCAGTGCCGTCGGCAGCAGAGCCTTGCCGAAGAGGCCGCCAACCTCCTTTTCGTCGGCGTCGCAGCACGAGCCCCAAAAACCTTCGGCCAGTTGGCCGGTGAGCCGGTTGGATCCGCCGACGCAAAGCGCGACGGGCCCGTCTTTGGGATTGATCCCCCCGACCGACTCATAGGCGAGCTCGTGGCGCTCGCCATAGCGCCGCACGATCTCGGCCCACTCTTGCGCTTCCTGCTTTGCGCCCACGAGTCGATCCTATGGGGGTAGGATGCGGCTCATGGTCATCGCTCTCATCGTGGTCGTCGCGATCATCGTCATCGCGGTCCTCTACTACATCGCCAAGCGCAACTCGATCATCGCCTCGCGCAACCGGGTCGACGAGTCGTGGAGCGGGATCGACGTGCAGCTGAAGCGCCGTCACGATCTCGTCCCCAACCTGGTCGAGACGGTCAAGGGCTACGCCGCCCACGAGAGCCAGACCTTCGAGAAAACGACGCAAGCACGGGCCGAAGCGATGAAAGCCCAGAGCGTCGAGGAAACCGCACAGGCGGAGCAGAAGCTGACCCAGGCGCTGGCCGACGTGAAAGCGGTAGCCGAGAACTACCCGGAGCTGCGTGCCACCGAGAACTTCCAGCAGCTCAGCCGCAACCTCTCCGAGCTGGAGGACGAAATCCAGGCCTCGCGGCGGATCTACAACTCCAACGTGCAGTCCTACAACACCGATATCCAGCAATTCCCCGGGTCGATCATCGCCAACCAGGGCGGCTTCACGGAGCGCGAGTACTTCGAGATCGAGGACAAAGCCGATCGCGAGCCGGTCTCGGTCAGCTTCGACAAATAGGCCGAGTCCCCGCGGTCGCCAGCAAGCTCTAATCTTCCGACTATGAGTGCAACGACCGAGGCGACGCTCTGGATCTGCGAGAGCTGCGGGTTCATCTATGACCCGGCGATCGGCGATCCAGACGGCGGCATTCCACCCGGAACGTCCTTCGAGGACATCCCCAGCGACTGGTTCTGCCCCGTCTGCGGGGCAAGAACCACTGACTTTCGACCCGTCGAGCCCGGAGAGGCCTAAGGCCGCGGGTCCTGTCACGGGGGGAGGGGGTGTTAGCGGACTCACCCGTCCGAACACCCCCTCCCCCCGCGCCACCCGCGGCAGGAGCGCTCGCGCATGACCTATGACTACGACTGGATAGTTGTTGGGTCTGGGTTCGGCGGCAGCGTGTCTGCTCTGCGTTTAGCTGAAAAGGGCTACAGCGTCGCCGTGCTCGAGTGCGGCAAGCGCTTCGGCGATGACGACTTCCCGAGTTCGACCGGGGACAGCCGTCGCTACTTCTGGGCGCCGCGGATGGGGATGAAGGGGATCTTCCGGCTCAGCATCTTCAAGGACATCGCCGTGGTCAGCGGCTCCGGCGTCGGCGGGGGCAGCCTCGGCTACGCCAACACGCTCTACGTACCTCCCTCGCCCTTCTTCGAGGACCCGCAATGGGCCGACCTCGAGAGCTGGGAGGCGCGGCTCGCCCCCCACTACGAAACCGCGCAGCGCATGCTCGGCGTCGTCGTGAACGACAAGGACGACCCGGCCGACCAGCTGCTGCGCGAGCTGGGTGAGGAGCTCGGCGTCGCCGACACCTACCGCAAGACCCCGATCGGGGTCTACCTGGACAACCCGGGGAAGACCGTGCCCGACCCTTTCTTCGAAGGCGAGGGACCGGAGCGGACCGGCTGCATGCAGTGCGGTCGCTGTATGGTCGGCTGCCCCCACGGCGCCAAGAACACGTTGGTCAAGAACTACCTCTGGCTGGCCGAGCACCGCGGGGTCGAGGTGAAGGCCGAGCGCACGGTCACCGACATCCGCCCGCTCGGCGCCCCCGACGGCAGCGAAGGCTACGCGATCGCCAGCGAGCGCTCCGGCCTGCTGCACGGCCGTAAGCGACGCACGCTGAAGGCGCACGGCGTGATCGTCGCCGCCGGTCCGCTCGGCACCAACAAGCTGCTGCAGCGCTGCCGCCTCGGCGGCTCACTGCCGCGCATCTCCCCGCGCCTAGGCGAGTTGGTGCGCACCAACAGCGAGAGCATCCTTGGGGTCAGGGTGCCAAAGGACTATCCCGACGACCTGACCAAACGGGTCGCGATCACCTCGAGCATCTACCCCGACCCCCACACCCACATCGAGACCGTCACCTACGGTGAGGCGGGGGACTCGATGAGTCTGCTCAGCACGCTGCTGGTCGGCGACGGCACCCGGGCCACGCGGCCGCTCAAGCTGCTCGGCCAGATCCTCCGCCACCCGCTCGACTTCGCCAAGATCATGTGGCCGAAGGGCAGCTCGCACCGCACGATCATCCTGCTGGTGATGCAGACGCTCGACAACGCGATCGCCCTGCGACCGAAGCTGAAGCGCAACGGCGAAGTGCGGCTGCAGACCGAACAGGATCCCGAGAAGCCCAACCCGACTTTCATCCCGGCCGCCAACCAGGCGGCCGAATGGCTGGCCAAGCGCACCGGTGGGGTCGCGACGAGCTCGGTGACGGAGGCGGCGTTCAACATCCCGACCACCGCCCACATTCTCGGCGGCGCGGTGATCGGACACAGCCCCGAGGACGGCGTCGTCGACTCGCGCCAGCGCGTCTTCGGCTACGAGAACCTGATGGTCTGCGACGGGGCGGCAATCCCCGCCAACGTCGGCGTCAACCCGAGCCTGACGATCACTGCCCTGGCCGAGCACGCGATGAGCCAGGTACCGCCAAAGGAGGGGGCCGAGCCGCGCGACCTCCCCAAGGCCGCGCAACCCGCTGCTGTCTAGTCCCTCGTCACGTCCGCTAGAGAGAGAATCTCTCCCCTACGTAGTCCCAGTTGACGACGTTCCAGAAGGCGTCGATGTAGTCCGGGCGTTTGTTCTGGTACTTGAGGTAGTAGGCGTGCTCCCAGACGTCGCAGCCGAGCAGCGGGATGTTGCCGTCGGTGACCGGAGAGTCCTGGTTCGGGGTCGAGACGACCGCGAGGCCGGAGCTGTCCTTGACCAGCCAGGCCCAGCCGGAGCCGAAGCGGGCGATACCGGCTTTTTTGAACTCGTCCTTGAAGGAGTCGAGCGAGCCGAAGGTCTCGTCGATTGCCGCGGCCAGGTCGCCGCTCGGCGCGCCGCCACCATCGGGGCTGAGCATCTGCCAGAAGAGCGAGTGGTTGAAGTGGCCGCCGGCGTTGTTGCGGACCGGCGCCTGCACGTCACCAGGAATGCTGCTGAGGTTGCGCAGCACGTCCTCGACCTCGCGGTCGGCCCACTCGGTCCCCTCCAGGGCGCCGTTCGCTTTGTCGACGTAGGCCTGGTGGTGCTTGTCGTGATGGACCCGCATCGTCGCCTCGTCGATGTGGGGCTCGAGCGCGTTGTAGTCGTAGGGAAGGTCGGGAACCGAGAAAGCCATCTGGAAGCTCCTTGTTGTTTCAGTTGGTCTGTTGTGAGGGTATCTGGAGGCAGCAAGGAGCGGCCCTCCGCAAGGGAGGTCGCTGCTGTAGTTTGAGTGAAGGAACGCTGCACGGTCCCATTCGTGACTCCAGGGCAGCGTCGGATCGGGGCACCGTCTCGGCGTTGAGGATGGCAGTGAATCGTCACAAGGAGGAAGCGACCCAAGGTTCCGCCCCCGGAGCCGGTGAGCACCTGTCTGGCGAAACCGAGCTCTGGCGCAAGTTCGCCCGCGACCGCGACGCTGCGACTCGCGAGGAGCTGGTGCGGCGGAACATGCCGTTCGCCAAAAGGCTGGCGCTGCGCTACAGGGGAGCAAGCGAGTCCTTCGACGACCTGCTTCAGGTGGCCAACCTCGGATTGCTCAACGCCGTAGATCGCTTCGACCCTGAGCGTGGCATCCCCTTCACCGCCTTTGCCTCGCCGACCATCCTCGGCGAGCTCAAACGCCACTTTCGCGATCGAGTCTGGACCGTGCGAGTACCGCGCGGCCTGCACGACCGCATGGCGGAAGTCGACAAAGCGATCACCGAGCTGACCAAGCAGCTGCAGCGCTCGCCCTCGGTCGGCGAGATCGCCGCGCGGCTGGAGGTGGAGCAGACCGACGTGCTCGAAGTGATGGAGGCAAACCACAACCGCCGGCCGCTTTCACTCGACCGGCCGGCGGGGCCCGAGGACTCAGAGGAGTCGGCGCCGACCGAGTGGATCGGCGAGGAGGACGAGGGCTTCGAGCTGGTCGAGGGCCGGATCGCCCTTGACGCGGCGCTGCCCTTTCTCGACGAGCGAGAGCGGCTGGTGCTGCGCCTGCGCTTCGCCGAGGACATGACCCAGTCGCAGATCGCAGAGCGGATCGGCCATTCCCAGATGCACGTTTCGCGCATCCTGCGCCGCGCGCTCGCTCGAATCCGGGAGCAGATCAGGGAGCAGCGGCAAAGCGAATGACCAGGTACTCGCCGTCGCCGGATTCCTCGACGGTGAGTTCGTCCGCCAGCGCCTCCAGCGAGCCGCCGACATCCGGGACCTCGAGCTCCTCACGGATATGCCTAGCCGCACCCGGTTCCATCGGCCCGAGGCGCAGGTCGATACCACCGTCGCGCTCATCGAGGCCAAGCCTTACGCGGCCGTCGCTGAACCGCTCAGGCGCCGCCCCGGCGATCGCGTCGGTCATCAGGACCACGTCGGAGACGCGATCGACAGAGAGATCCCGGCGCGCCGCCAGCGCCCCGACCACCCGGGCCAGCACGGGTGCCAGCAGCTCGGGGCGATCGATCACCATCTCGGTGCGATCGGTGGGAAAAGGCTTCATCTCGACCGGATCGCCGCTGCCGTTGGTGCCGCCGCCACGCAGGGGAACACGCATCCTCACAACAGTCCCTTGGTCGAGCCCACCCGAGATCGAAAAACTGCTCGAGAGAGCCGCAATCAGGGAGAGACCCAGGCGCAGGCTGTCGCGCTCGGCGTCGGCCTGCGGCTTGATCCCCCCGCCCTCGTCGCGGACGACCACCGTCAGCCCGCTCTCGTCGGGTTCGGCCTCGACGCTGAGCGGCCCCGGCTGCCCTTGGTAAGCATGGACTACAACGTTCATGCACGCCTCGGTGACGACGGTCTTCAGATCCGCCAGCCCGGGTTCGTCCATACCGATCTCCTCTGCCAGGCCCGCGAGGGCGTGGCGGATGACGGCGACGTTCTCAGATTTCGCGGGTAGCACCATCTGCAGCCCCCTGGGCCTGTCTTGGATCGCCTGAGTGTCTGAGCTGGACCCCATCCGTGCCGCCGAGAGACTGGCTCTCGCGGAAACGAGCATAGTCGTAGGACTCCTGAGATTTCCGGCTACCCTCTGCATTCCGGGCACAAACCACCGGTTTGCCAACTCATGCCCAAAGCGCATGCTCAGGGGCGGGCCTGCGGTAGGATCGGCCGGTGAGCCCAGTTCCCTTCGAGGTGGTGAGCGAGGAGCTCGAGGACGGCATCCGCACGTTCTCCATTCGCGGCGAGCTGGACATGAACACGGCGCCGGAGCTCGAGCAGCAGCTCGAGGCTGCGCTGTCCGACTCGGATGCCTCGATCGTCCTCGACCTCTGTGAGTGCGAGTTCATCGACTCGACTGGGATCGCCCTGATCGTGCGCGCCTGGCAGCGCCTCGAGGGCGACGAGGGCCGGGGTCGCCTGGTTCTTTGCTCCCACAATCACCAGGTCCGTCGCCTGCTGAAAATCACCGGGGTCGAATCGTCGATCTCGATGCACGAGCGGCGGGACGCAGCTCTGGCCGAGCTGCGCGGCTGACGCTCACGCGGACGGTTGCGGCTCAAACCGCGATCCGCGGGTTAAGCACCAGCTGGCCACAGCCCCGACGACGGAGCCGATGATAAGCAGGGTGGCAGCGCGCGGAGGCGTAAGAGCGCGGGTATCCGGGTAACCCTGTGCCGATGCCTGCACCACGCCGGAGGTTGCCCCGTGAGCTGTTCGAGACCCGCAGCCATACCTGGCACGAGCTCGGACTCGGCGACGAGCTCGAGCCGGGCTCTCCGCGGCGGGCTCTCCGGGGGCTTCCGATCGCCCTGATCGTGCTCGCGGCCACGCTGGTCGTGTACAGCCATCGCCATCAGTGGCTGCCTGGCTACGGCTCATGGGTGAAGGCCGGCACCGTCGCGGTGCTGGTGATCGTCGGCTCGGTTGCCGTGCACCGGCTGGTGCGGGGAGTCTCGCCGCGCCTCTTCCGCCGCCTCGACCCAGCCACGGCCGGCACCCTGGGCTTTCTGATCCGCCTCTTCGCGATGTCGCTGGTCATTGTCCTGGCGCTGCGCATCGCCGGCGTAACCGTTGCCGCGCTGGCACTCGGCGGCACGATCACCGCGGTCGTCCTCGGCCTTGCCGCTCAGCAATCGCTGGGCGGCATATTCGCCGGGGTCCTCTTGCAGAGCACCCGCCCCTTCCGGGTCGGCGAACGGGTGCGACTGGTCGGCGGCGTCCTCGCGGGCTCGCTCGAGGGCACCGTCAGCTCGCTGGGTCTCTTCTACACCACGCTCGCTCAAGGGGCCGACCGGATTCAGATCCCCAACAGCGTGATGATCAACCTCGCTGTCGTACCCCTGCGTGAGCCGGACAAGATCGACGTACGGGCGCGCTTCTCGCCGGACGCCAGCCCGCGGCGGATCGAGCAGCGCCTGCAGAATGCAATCGACATACCGACTCGCTATGCGCCCAACGTCGCCCTCGAGGAGATCGACGAGGATGGCGTCGTCCTGCGGATCAGCGCGACGCCGCTACGGCCTGGCGACGGCTCCCAGCTCGCCGAGGAAGTGCTCGACGCGCTGCGGCGAACGCCGACCGCGGCGGCGAGGGGCATCTCCGAGGCCGGCTAGACGTCGGCTCGGGCCCGCTGCGGCCCGGCAGTGGCGGCGAAGCGGGCCGCCGCCTGCTCGGGATCGGGGAAGACTTCGCCGCGCACGAAGCGGTCCTCGCTCACCTGCCAGATCCAGGCAACAGGTAGGTCCCGGATCCCCTGCTCCCGGCTGCGCGCGTAGACGCGGCCCCGGACCAGCAGCGTGTCGCCACTGCGCTGCAGCTCGCTGGGCGTGATCCGAAGCTCTTCCCAGACCTCGGCCACGTCGGCCAGGTAAGCGCGCAGGCCGTCCGGCCCGACGTAAGGCGCATCGCGACCGATCGCTTCTGCGGTGACGACGGGGAAGAACTCCAATGCCTCGTCGCAGACGGCGACGATCTCCTCGCTGTCACGGCGGTTGAAGGCGTCATAGAGCCGCTCGATCAGCTCCATCTGCGGGTCAGGCATTGCCGTCCCCCAGGCTCACTGCCACGCTTGCGGACTGCCGCCACGCTTCCGCTTCGGGGCCGGTGGAGACGTTCGAGGCGCGCGCGATGGCGAGCATCGCCACGTCGTCGTCAAGCCCCCCGTCGGTGAAGGCGTGCAGGGAGGCCTCGAGTCGTTGCAGTGCCATCGCCGGGTTGGAGGTGCCGCCGAGTTCGGCCCGCAACCGCGCCTCGCCGAAGCGCCCCTCTGCTCCCTGCGCCTCGGTGATGCCGTCGGTGACGACCACCAGCTGCTGGCCGGGCTCGACCTCGCAGCGGGCGATCCCCCACTCCGCGTCGTGGAAGGCGCCGAGCACCGGGTCGGCATTCGCCACCTCGCTGACGCTCTCGGCGTCGACCAGCAATGGCGGCGGATGGCCTGCGACCGCGAGGCGCACGGGTTCGAAGCGGTCCTCGCTGAGAGTCAAGGCCGCGAGGCTGCAGAGGGCGGAGTCGCCTCGCGCCAGCAGCGCACGATTGAGGGTTTGCAGGGCGACCAAAGGATCGTCGGTGAGGACGGCAGCGGTGCGCAAGGTGTAGCGGGCAACCGCGGTTATCGAAGCGGCGCGGGCGCCACGGCCGGTCACGTCGCCGATCACGAGCATCCACCCTCCGGGTACGCGGAAGACGTCGTAGAAGTCGCCGCCGACCTCGTTCTCGGCCCCCGCCGGCCGGTACATCGCGGCAATCGACCAGCCCGGGATGTGGGGCAGCGGCGAGGGCAGCAAGCCGCGCTGCAAGATCTCGGCGATCTCGGCCCGCGCCCGCTCGGCGTGCTCGAGGTCGGCGAAGAGGCCGGAGTTGTCGAGTGCGAGTGCCACGCGGCCGGAGAGGATCCAGGCGAAGCGGGCATCCTCGCGCCGGTAGCGCCGCCGCGACCAGGCGACGCCGATCGTCAGCGCTCCGGTCACTTCGCCGCGGGCCTGCAGAGCGACGGTGATCGCCGAGCGCATCCCCAGGCTGCGCAGGAACTCGAGGTCCTCGGCGTCGTCATGGGCCAGCTCGCGCAGATCCCGCTCGGACATGCGCTCGTAGAAGCGAGGCTCCAGCGACGAGCGGCTCTGGCCCTCGACCATCGGTTGCGGCGTCGAGGGAAGGCGCTCGGCAAGCCCCTGCTCGAACTCCGGTCTACCGCCGGGTCCGACGCGAACGGCGACGCGGCTGGGGACGCGGTCCTCATCGAGCACGTCGATCATGCAGAAGTCGGCCAGCTCCGGCACCAGGATCGCGCAGATCGCGTCGAAGGTCTCCTCCAGCGAACCACCCGCCTCGGAGATCGTGGCTATTTCGCCGAGAATCTGGAAGCGCTGCCTCGCCTTGCGCTCACGGCGGATCGTGATCGCCAAAACGAGCGCGATCAGCAGAGCGGCAATGGCCCCCACGGTTATGGCGATCCAGTCGATTCCCTCATCTCCGATTCCGTTGATCCCTACCGAAAACACAGTAACTGCCACCGGTTGAAATGTCTATCGGGGTTTCGGCCGCTCAGCGATGGGTACGAATGTCGCCATGATCGATACGAAGTCGATCCCGCAGCCCGGAGAGCGCTGGCTCAGTTGTCCTCCCTATCTGTTGATCGCGCACGTTCAGAGGGTCGACGAGCGAGCCGAACCGCCGGTGGTCAGCTACGAGCTCCAGGACGAGGAGGGCTTTCTGCTGGAAAGCATCGAGCACGCGGTGCTCGACGACGGCTGGTGGAAGAGCTTCCAGCCGATGGTCCCCCGCTCGGGCTAGCCGGAGCCATAGGGGCCCGAGCGAGCTCGAGCCAACGCCTGCGTCCCGTCTGGGCTCCCGCCTAGGCGATGCCCTCGAACTCGTACTCGCGCAGGAAGCCCTCGAAGAGGCGGCGGTGACCCTGCTCGTCGCGAAGAATCGAGATCGTCATGTCCTGCGTGACCGGGTCGACGGCCTCGGTCTCCTCGATGATCCGGGTGTAGTGCTCGATCGCGCCGGTCTCCGCCTTGATCACGCCGCGGATCACATGGACGATGTCGGTCTGCTCTGCGGGGGGCTGGAGGAAGCTCTGCTCGGCGGCGAAATCCTCCGAGCCAGGCACCACCCCGTAGAGCTCCTTGATCCGCGCGGCGAATTGCTTGGCGTGGCCGAGCTCCTCTTCGATGTCCTCTGCCAGCGACTCCTTGATCTCCTGCGCACGCACGCCGTCGAGATTGACCGACGCGGCCAAGTAGCTCATGACGGTCTCGATCTCCATCCAGTAGGCCTTTTGGAGCAGCTCGACCACCTGCTGCCGGCTCTCCAGGCTGGCACTGTCAAAGATTCCCTTGCTCGGGGTCGGCGCTGAAGCCCCCATCGTTCCTCCGTTCAGATTTGCGGGATACCGATGCAACTACCCGCTCGTTGCGCGATCAATCGCCGCTCTCCCGTCGCCATCCGGGCCCCATCTCATACTGTCTATCGATTGTTTGCCCACAAATGGGATGGGTATGGATCTATCGATGGAGGATCGGAAGCGCTTCGTACGTGGCGTCCCTCCCCGCGGCTTTCCAGAGGGACGCTCACAGCTGCACGCAGAGTGCCTGATCGAGGGTCTGGATCCCCATGTGGAGGTCATGGTGCGGGTGCGGCAGACAGTCGAGCGACAGGTTCTCGACGCAAAAGGCGAGCCGGTCGATTTCCTGGTCGTCGCCGGTACGCGCTACGCCAGCCGCGAGGAGGCCGTGGAGCACGAGGTCCAGATCCCTTCGCTCCCCGGCCGCACAGCGCGCATCGAGCCGGCCGGCGAAAGACGGGCGGAACTGGTCGAGAACGGCGTCAAGGCGGGAGCCCTTACCTGGAGGTGGGAGCCACTCCACGCCACGACTGAAGCCTGGATCGAGGAGATCGCACCGGGTCTGCATCTCGTGCAGGTCAGCGTTGCCAACCGGCTCGAATGGGAGGGCGGCGAGTCGGGGCAGCCGCTGATGCGAACGTTCTACTCGACCGAGGTCGTCCTGCACAGCCCCGATGGCGCCTTCGCGTCATTGGCCGACCCCCCATCCCACTTGCGTGAGCACTCCGGTGCCTGCCACAACGAGGGTCTCTGGCCGGTCTTGATCGGAGAGGCAAGTGATCGTCGCACGATGCTCGCTGCGGAGATCCGCCTTCGGGACTATCCGCGCGTCGTCCCCCTGGCCGGGCCCGACCCCTTTGCTCGTGGCAATACCGGAGGCCGGAGGGCGATCGCCGGCATCCCCCACGCCGCCTGAAGCCCGCCGAACGGCCCCAGAGGGGCAGCTCTGAGATAATCGCCGCCTTCGGGGCGTGGCGCAGCCTGGTAGCGCGCACCGTTCGGGTCGGTGAGGTCCCCGGTTCAAATCCGGGCGCCCCGATTAGAAGCCGGCGTTGCGTCAGACCTGGATCTCGCGGGCTTCCCGCGAGTCGAGGTCGTAGATGAAGCCGGCCACCTCGATCTCGGCCGGGAGAAGCGGCGAGCTTTCGATCGAGAGGAGATCCTGCCGGAGGGTCTCGATCGGGTCGGCGATAGTAAGGAAGTCGACCTCGGCATTCGCGCCAGGTGGGAGCAGCTTGCGGAGGTCGTCATCCCCGTGCTCGGCCATCGCGCACTGGCTGTGGTGGATGACGAGGATCCGCCTGGTCCCCATCGCACACGAGGCCGCAAGGGAGCGTAGGACGTCGCCCGTCACGCGACCGCCCGCGTTGCGGACGATGTGCACCGTTGCAGGCCAATCGTCGAGGAAGTCGGCGGCGTCTAGGCGCGCGTCCATGCAGGTGACGACGGCGATGCGCTGATCTTCAGAGTCCATTCGGGCGGGCATCATAAAATGGCGCGGGGCGGCGGCGGGTCGCCTAGCTGACTGCTTCGATCGCCCGTTCGGCTCGGGCGGCGCTGGGACCGTCCTGGAGGGTGCGAGTGCCGCCCGGTCCGCTGACGATCATCGCCTGGCCGGCACGGATGCCGAGGCTCATCCCCAGGTCTTCGTAGCCTTCGAGCGTCCTTGCGATCGGCGCACCGGAGCCGCCCTGGCTATCGAGATATTCCTGCCATTCGGGCACGTCCAGTTCGCCGATCGAGCCTGCTAGCGAGGCCATGAGCTCGTTGTCGATCCCGAACCGTTCCGCCTCGCCCTGATTGCGGAAGAAGAGGTAGGTGTATTGCCAGCCGTAGCCCTGCTGAGCTGCCGCCTCGGCACCGAAGAAGCCGAGCTCGAGCGGATTCTCGGCGACGGAGTAGTGGCGCATCAGCAGCTTCACCGCTCCAGGGCGCACGTAGCTTTCGACCAGGGGGGGAATCGTGTCGAGGAAGTCGGCGCGGCAGTTGCCGCATTGGAGGTCGTTGAAGACCTGAATCGTGACGGGGGCGTCGTCCGACCCGAGCCGGTCGCCTTCCTGAGGAATCCCGCCGAAGAGCTCCTGCGCGTCGGAGATCCCTTCGAGCTGGACCACGTCGCGACCCGCTTCCCTGGTTGAGATGTTGACCAGCGCGTAGCCGAGCGCGCCGAGCGCCAGGGCAAGCACGAGGATCACCCAGAGGCGGCCGCGGCGAGGTATCGGGGTGGCAGCGACTTCGGACACCCCTGCATTATCGCGAGCCCGGCGTTCGAGCCCGCCGATCTGCCCAAACTGCGTACGCGTCCGTTTGACACGTCCGCTCTCGGGGGTAAAATTGGGCTACCCGATTTCAACTACCTGGGAGGTCCGCCGTGGCCAATCACCTCACCCCGTCCGAGCTTGCCGACGAACTGCGCATGAAACGGCAGGAGGTGATCGGCAAGTGCGTCGAGATGCACGTACCGATCTTCCATGGGCGGATCGACAAGTCTCTCTTCCAGACCTCACTCCGGCGGGCCACCGAGCAGCAGGCCCGGCGCCACGCTTCGACCGCATAGATGGTTGATTCCTAATTAGCGTGCCCGCGGGGGCGCGACTGGCCAAGCTGGGCGGTGCACGCGGCCGCCGCGCGTAGCAGCGCTACGCGCAAGGTCGTGGGTGCCGATCCAGCGCCGTGCCAGGCGGGTCATCCGTGGGTGCGGGAATTAGGAATCAACCATCTGACCCCTCGGTAACCGTCCACTAGACTCCCCGCCGTGGAGGAGCGGGGAACCAAATCGGTCACGCTCGCGGACCTGCTTCCGCGAGCCGCGAAGGTCTACGGCAGCGCCCCGGCGATCCAGTTCAGGGACGGCGAGGAGTGGGTGAAGCGCAGCTTCGTCGAGGTTGAGGAGACGGTCCGCAAGCTCGCCCTCGGCCTGGTCGACCTCGGTGTCACCAAGGGCGACAAGGTCTCGATCCTCGCCAACACCCGCCCGGAGTGGACCTACTTCGATTTCGCCGCGCTCTCGATCGGCGCCACCGTCGTGCCGATCTATCAGACCAACTCGCCCGAGGAGTGCCAGTACGTGTTGGAGAACTCCGACACCAAGGTCGTCGTGGTCGAGGACGACGAACAGCTGGAGAAGATCCGCGCCGTCCGCGACCAACTTCCGTTGCTGGAGCAGGTGGTGAGGATGACTGGCACCAGCGACGACGCGATCTCCCTTGAGGATCTGTCCTCGCGCGGCGCCACCCGTGACGCCGGGGAGTGGGAGCGACTCTGGCAGGCAGTCACTCCGGAGGACATCTGCACCTTCATCTACACGTCGGGGACGACCGGGCCGCCGAAGGGCTGCGTGATCTCCCATGGCAACTACCGGGCGATGCTCGACATGGTCAACGAGACCAGCGTGATCGAGGGCGAAGACGTCACCTACCTCTATCTCCCCCTCGCCCATTCCTTCGCCCTGCTGATCCAGCTGGGCAGCTTCGACCTCGGCGCGACGATCGCCTACTGGGAGCGCGACCCGCTGAAGATCATGCCCAACCTGGCCGAACTGAAACCGACCTACTTCCCCTCGGTGCCGCGGATCTTCGAGAAGATCTACACCCTCGCGACCAGCAGCATGGAAAAAGAGGGCGGCATCAAAAAGGCGGTCTTCGACTGGTCGATACGGGTCGGCGGCAAGATGCGCCAGGCCGAACGAGCTGGCCGCAAACCAGGCTTCCTGCTGCGCAAGCAGTACGAGTTCGCCGACAAGAAAGTCCTCTCGAAAATCCGCGGCCTCTTCGGCGGCAAGCTGCGTCTTGCGGTCTCCGGCGCCGCACCGATCAGCCCCGACATCCTGCGCTTCTTCGACGCCGCCGGAGTGCTCGTGCTCGAGGGCTGGGGGATGACCGAGACGTCGACCGCGGCGACGATCTCCTCGCCGGATGACTTCAAGATCGGCACGATCGGCAAACCCTTCCCCGGCTGCGAGATCAAGATCGCCGAGGACGGCGAGATCCTGGTCAAGGGTCCCAACGTCTTCCAGGGCTACTACAAGAACGAGGAGGCGACCCGCGAGACGATCGTCAACGGCTGGCTTCACACCGGCGACCTCGGCTCGATCGACGCCGACGGCTTCATCACGATCACCGGGCGCAAAAAGGACATCATCATCACCGCCGGTGGCAAGAACATCACGCCGGCCAACCTCGAGGGCGAGATCAAGCAGCACCCGCTGGTCTCCCAGTGCGTCGTCGTCGGCGACCGGCGACCCTACCTGGTGGCTCTGGTCACGCTCGATCCCGAAGAAGCAACCGCCTACGCCAAGGAGCACGCCCTGCCCGAGGATCCGGCGCAGCTCTCCGCCAACGGCGGCGTGCGCGAGGCAATCGAGGCACACCTGGCCAAAGTCAACGAGAAATTCGCAAGGGTCGAGCAGGTCAAGAAGATCGCAATCCTCCCTCAGGACCTCTCACAGGAAAGCGGCGAGCTGACCCCGACCCTGAAGGTCAAGCGCGCCGTCGTCGCCGACAAGCACCAGCACGAGATCGAGCAGCTCTACGCGGGCTGAGGCTTAGAGCCTCAGGAGGCCTCACCGCGAAGCAGTGCCGAGGTCGTCTGCTCCAGCACCCGGCGCCAGGCCGAGGCTTGCTCCGGCTCCTCTTTGGAGGCGCGCTCGACCGCACGGCGCACTCGTCGCTCGGAGATCTCGAGCCCGTGGCGCTCGGCGATCTCCTTGTAGCGATCGTAATCCTGGGCGAGGGTGGCGGTGACGGACTCGAAGCCGTGGCGGGCGATCTTCAGCCGTCGAGAGTAGTCCATGATCGGCGTGCCGAACATCAACTCGTCGTTGGGCTCGGGCTCGACCAGGATGATGTCGACCCCCGGGTACTTCTCCTGCCAGCGGGCCACGGCCTCGTGCAGGCGGGCGTGAGCGATCAAGCGGAAGGTCTGGTTGGCGATCGCCGGCAGCCCCATGTCGGAGACCCGGCGCACGCGGGTCCCGAACACCGTCGGGATCGTCTGTTCGAAGTCGTTGACATAGGGCACGAGTGGGTTCACCACGATGATGAACTTGGCGCCCTTCTCGACCGCGATGTCGACGTTGGTGGTCGAGCGGATGCCGCCGTCGACCAGCTGCCGGCCCTTCAGGTCGACCGGCTTGTAGACGATCGGCAGCGCGGTCGAGCACTCGATCGCCTTCGATATCGGCACGTCGTCCCAGCCCTCCTCGCCGAAGACCAGGCGCTCGCAGGTATCGAGGTCGGTCGCGGTCAGGTAGAGCTCTTTGTCGAGCCGGCGGAAGTCGTTGATGCGGCCGGCGTCGGCGAGCGCCTGCTCGACGTAGTCGGCGATTCCCCCACCTGAGTAGATACCGGTTGGCAGTGCCTCGGCGAGACCGACGCCGATGTCGATCGCCGAGAAGTCCCCCATCTGGACCAGCCTGCGCATCAGCTCGAGCGAGCGCAGCGGCAGCATCGCGGCCTTCTGCAGGAAGCCGAAGTAGTTGAACTTCAGCACCTTGTCGAGGTCGAGATCGTCGAGCTCCGACTCCACCCGCTTGTTGATCACCTGCATCATTTCGTCGGGGGTGACGCCATTGGCGAGCATCGTGGCGACGAAGGAGCCGGCGCTGGTGCCGACGTAGACGTCGAAGCTGTTGACGGTGCTGTTGACCGCGAGCAGGTCGAGTGCGCGCAGGGCACCGATCTCGTAGACGCCGCCGGTGAAGCCGCCGCCACCGAGGACCAGGGCGGTCTTCGAAGGCCGCTTGCGACCCTTGACCCGTTTACGACGGGTGGGGGTCTCGATATCGACGACCTTGCCCATAAACATGGATTATCCCAGAGAGGGCGGGCGGGTTGGTTTTGGGAGGGAAGGGGGTGTCCGGTCGGTTGCTGGGTTTTCGCCAGCCGCGTGTGCATCTCTCGCTGAGCGGGTGGGGCGAAAAGAGGACGCCGCTGCCCGACCGGACACCCCCTTCCCTCCCTCTTCGGCCGAGGACCCCGCTACCTTGCGTCGTTCTCGTGTTGCAACTAGCTATGAGACGGGTGTCGATTCTCTTCGGCCTACTAGCTGTTCTGCTTCTCCTGCCTGTGGGGGCGAGCGGGGCCGGCAACGCCTGCGGGCAGATGCGGGAACGGTTGGTCTATGGGGGCGGATCGGCCAGCGGGTTGTTTGTGATCGATGCGGGAAGCGGCAAGCCTGTCTGCGCGCGGGCCGCGAAGACGCCGCGAACGCTTGCTTCGAATACGAAGCTCTTCACGACGTCCACCGCTCTCTTCCGCTTCGGCCCCGAATACCGGATCGCGACGAAGCTGCTCACCGATGGGACGATCGGTTTCAACGGCGTCCTGCATGGCAGCCTCTACCTGCAGGGCGGGGGCGATCCGGCGCTCGGAATCCCTTCCTTTTATGATCGCTATGGCGGTGGGCTGGGGACCAACCTCTTCGGACTCGGGAGCCAGCTCCAAGCCGCGGGGGTGACTGCCGTCACCGGCCGCCTCTACGCCGACGACACGGTTTTCGATCGGGTCCGCGGTGTGGCCGACTCCGGTTACGGGACTAGCCCGTACATCGGGCCGCTCTCCGGCCTCTCCTTCGACTCCGGCTACCGCGGCTCGATCTCCCAAGGCTTCGCCTCGGACCCGGCGACGCTCGCGGCGACGAAGCTGGCAGGGGCGCTGCGCTCGGCCGGCATCTCGATCCGGGCCGGGGTGGCACGCGGCGCGACGCCTGCCGGCGCGGACCCGCTCGCCACCGTGCGCTCGCCGACGATGTCGCGCCTGATCGAGGCGACCGACGTCTATTCGAACAACTTCTTCGCCGAGATGCTTGCGAAGCTGCTCGGCGCCCACTTCGGCGGCGCCGGAACCACCCAGGCCGGAACGAACGTGATCGAGCGCTTCGCTCGCGGCCAGGGCTCGGGTATCCAGGCGATCGACGGCTCCGGCCTGACCCGCGGTAACCGCGCCTCTCCGTCCCAGGTCGTGGGCCTCCTGCAGGCAATGCGCGGGACGGGGGTCGGCGACGAATTCATCCAGGACCTGGCGCTTGCCGGGCACGAAGGAACCGTTGCCGACCGGATGCACGGAACCCCCGCCTACGGCCGCTGCCGCACCAAGACCGGCACCCTGACCGCAGTGAGCGCCCTCTCGGGCTACTGCTTCAACCGCAGCGGCCGGATCATGGTCTTCTCGATCCTGATGAACAGCGTCGGCGACCTCTCCTTGGCCCACTACGAGCAGGACAAGATCGCCGCCCTGGTCGCTTCCTACTGAGGCCTAAGAGCCGCCCTCCAGGAGGGCACGAAGACCAGCTTCGTCGATGACCTCGACCTCCTCCAGTTTCTCCGCTTTGGCCAGCTTCGAACCCGGGTTCTCGCCGGCGACGACATAGTCGGTTTTCTTCGAGACCGAGTTGACCACCTTGCCGCCGGCAGCCTTGACCAGCGCTGCCGCCTCCTCACGGGTCAGCTCGGGCAGCGTGCCGGTCAGCACCAGGGTCCTCCCCTCCAGCGGCCCGCCTTCGGGGCGCCGTTCCGAGGCGTCCTGCTCGAGGCGCAGACCCTTCTGCCGCAGCTTCTCGACCAGCTGCCAGGTCGGCTCGTCGGCGAGCGACTCGGCGATCTGCACCGCCATGATCGGCCCGACACCCTCGACCTCCTCGATCGCCTCGGGGTCGGCCTCGTGCAGCGCGTCGATCGAGCCAAAGTGGTCGGCGAGCGCCTCCGCGGTGACGTAACCCACTCCAGGCAGCCCGAGGGCGTAAAGAACGCGTTTGAAGGGACGCGAGCGCGAAGCGTCGATCGCCGCCAGCAGGTTGCGGGCGGAGATCTCGGCGAAGCGGTCCATGCCCACGAGCTGCTCCTCGGTCAGGTCGTAGATGTCGGCGACGTCGCCGATCAGGCCTTCCTCGAGGAAGCGCATCGCCTGCTTCTCCCCGAAGCCGTCGATGTCCATCGCCCCCTTGCTGACGAAGTGCTTCACATGCTGGAAGGACTGGCCCGGACAGCCGGTGCGGTTGGGGCAGATCGTGAACACCGCCCCCTCGGGCTTGACAGTCTCCGTGCCGCAGGCGGGACACCGCTTCGGCGGCCTCGGCTTGCGGGCGCTCTTGTTCTCCCGTTTCTGGACCATCGGGGCAACGACCTGTGGGATCACGTCGCCGGCCCGCATCACCACGACCTCGTCGCCGACGCGGACGTCCTTGCGGGCAAGGTCCTCCTCGTTGTGGAGCGTCGCCGTGCTGACGGTGACACCGCCGACATGGACGGGCTCCAGCATCGCGAACGGCACCAGGTGGCCGGTGCGGCCGACGTTCCAGACGACGCTGTTCATCCTCGTCGTCGCCGTCGTCGGCGGGAACTTCCAGGCGATCGCCCAGCGGGGCTCGCGCCCGACCACGCCCAGCTCGCGCCATAGTGCTCGCTCGTCGACCTTGACGACGACGCCGTCGATCTCGTAGTCAAGCGCCTCGCGCCGCTCCTCCCACCAGTGGCAGCGCTCGACCACCCCCTCCACCCCGCGGTGGTGCGCGGTGTCGGGGTTAACCTTGAAGCCGCGTTCGTTCAACCAAGCGACCTCGTCCATATGGGTGGCGAGGTCGAGCCCGCGGACCGCGCCGATCCCATAGCACCAGGTCGAGAGCGGTCGTTCGGCCGCCAGCGCCGGGTCGAGCTGGCGGATCGAGCCCGCGGCCGAGTTGCGCGGGTTGGCGAAGGTCGGTTCCTCGGCTTCGGCCCGGCGCTCGTTGAGGGCTTTGAATGCCGCGATCGGCAGGTAGACCTCGCCGCGAACTTCGATCAGCTCGGGCGCGTCGAGGATTCGCAAGGGCACCGAGCCGATCGTGCGCAGGTTCTGGGTCACGTCCTCGCCGACACGGCCGTCGCCACGGGTGGCGCCGCGCACGAGCACGCCGTTCTCGTAAGTCAGCGAGATCGCCAGACCGTCGATCTTGGGCTCGGTCGTGTAGCTGAACTCCGAGGCGGTGATGTCGAGGCGCTTGAGGTGGTTGGCAAGCCGGCTCTCCCAGGCGCGGAGCTCCTCCTCGTTTCGCGCGTTGCCCAGCGAGAGCATCTGCTCGACGTGCTCGACCTGCTCGAAGCGGTCGAGCGGCGGCGCCCCGACCCGCTGCGTCGGCGAGTCCGGCGTGCGCAGCTCTGGGTTGTCAGCCTCGATCGCCCGCAGCTCGTCGAGCAGCACGTCGTACTCGTCATCGCCGACCTCGGGTTCGTCGAGGACGTAGTAGAGCCGGTTATGGCGCTCCAGCTCCTGCCGCAGCTCGGCAGCGCGCTGTGCGTCGACCTCGCTCACGCCGCCGGGGCGCAGGCGGCCAGCATCTCCTCGAAGCGCCAGCCTCGCAGTCGCTCCAGGCCACCGTGGTCGGTGAGGTCGAAGTGGATCGGCGTGACCGCGATCCGCCCCTGCGAGACCGCCATCAGGTCGGAGCCCTCGAGCTCCTCGAAGCCGGGCTGCCAGCCGTAGATCTCATAGCGGCGGCGGCCGTCCCTGTCCTCGGAGACGAGCTTCAGCTCGTCGTTGTAGACGCGTTTGCCGAGCTTGGTCACCTCGATTCCGGTCGGCTCGCCGGCGGGGCAGTTGACGTTGATCAGCGTCTTCGGTGGCATCGGCTCGTCCCCCAGCGCGGCGATGAGCTGAGCGACAAACGCGGCCGCAACCGAGAAGTCGAAGCGGCCGCTGACATAGCCCATGCCGCCGCCGGAGGACTGCTGAGAGATCGCCACCGCCGGAATGCCGAGCACGATTCCCTCGAATGCGGCGGCAACGGTGCCGGAGTAGGTGATGTCGTCACCGAGGTTGGCGCCGTGATTGATCCCGGAGACGATCAGGTCTGGCCGGTGGCCGACCAGACCAAGCTCGGCGAAACGGACGCAATCGACCGGGGTGCCGTCGGTGGCAAAACCCCGATCGCCATCGCCAAACTCGACCTCCTCGACCGTCAGCGGCGAGCGGGTCGTGATGCTGCGCGCGGTGGCACTGCGGTTCGAGTCGGGTGCGATCACGTCGACGTCCACCCCGTCGAGCGCGCGCAGGGAGCGGCGGGCCGCCTGGAGGCCGGGTGCCGAGATGCCGTCGTCGTTGGTCAGAAGCACGCGCATGGAAGGGCGATTCTAGGGACGGGGGAGGGGGTGTCCAGCCGTTGCTGGGTTTTTCGCCTCGCGCCCAGCTTCTCTCGCCGAGCGGTCTGTGCGAAAAACAGGACGCCGCTGCCGGCCGGACACCCCCTCCCCCTCCTCCGCCAGCGCGGGCATACTCCGCGCTATGAGGACCGTTCGCTTGGACATCGAATATGACGGGACGAGCTTCCGTGGCTGGGCAGCTCAACCGGGCTTGCGGACTGTGCAGGGGGAGCTGGAGGCTGCTTTGGCTACGGTGCTGCGGGAGCCCGTGCAGCTGACTGTGGCTGGGCGCACGGATACCGGCGTGCATGCGCTGGGGCAGGTTGCGAGCTTCGTCGCCTCAGGCGAGGTCAAGGAGGATCTGGCTCGGCGGCTCAATGGAGTCGGGCCAGATGATCTCGCCGTCACCGCCGCAGCGGTTGTCGAGGACGGCTTCGACGCGCGGCACAGTGCCAAATCGCGCAGTTACCACTATCGCCTGCTGACCCGCTCCGCACCGAGCCCCTTCGAGCGGGGGCGGGCGCTCTGGTGGCCCTATCGCTTGGACCTGGACGCACTCAAAGCCTGTGCCGCAACCCTCCCGGGCAATCACGACTTCACCGCTTTCACCCCGACCCAGACCAACCACATCCGCTTCGACCGCAACATCTCCCAGGCCGGCTGGGAGCAAGAAGACGACACCCTTACCTTCCGCATCACCGCCGACGCCTTCATGCGCAACATGGTGAGGATCCTGGTCGGCACGATGCTCGAAGCAGCCAACGGCCGCCGGTCCATAGCCAGCTTCACGAAACTCCTAGAAGGAGCTCCCCGAACCGAGGCGGGTGACACGGCCCCTCCCCACGGTCTCTACCTTGAGTCAGTCAGCTACTGAGCTTCAGACCAGCTCGAGATAGACCATCTCGGTGCTGTCCGAGCGCCGCGGGCCAAGCTTGATGATCCGCGTATAGCCGCCGGGCCGCTCGACGTACCGCGGCGCGACCTCCTCGAACAGCTTGTGCACGATGAACTTGTCGTTGTGCAGCGTCGCCAGCGCCTGCCGGCGGGCGTGAAGGTCGCCACGCTTGGCGAGCGTGATCAGCTGCTCGACCTCGGGCTTGACCGCCTTGGCCTTCGCCTGACTGGTCTTGATCCGCTCGTGCTCGATCAGCTGCTTGGAGAGGTTGGACAGGAGCGACTCCCGGTGCGCCGCATTGCGACTCAGTTTGTTTCGCTTCTTACGGTGGCGCATCGGGTTCCTTAGCTCGCTCTCGCCGCTTCCTCAGTCTGCCTGCAGATCGAGGCCGCGCGACTGCAGGGTCTCGATTACTTCGTCGATCGACTTCGAGCCGAAGTTGGGGATCGCGTTCAGCTCCGAACGGGTCTTGCGAACGAGATCGCCGACGGTCTGTACGCCGGCCCGCTTGAGGCAGTTGTAGGAGCGCACACCGAGCTCCAGCTCCTCGATCAGGATCTCGTCGAGGCCGTTGTTGGCCGCCGAACCGGCCCCATCGCCGCCGCCTATGGCGGACAGTCCGTCGCCACCGGCGAGCGGAGCGGCGATCGCCTCGCGAGCGGTCAGTTCCTCGACCCGCTCGGCGTCGGTGAAGATAGCCAGAGTCTTGATCAGGATCTCCGAGGCCTCACGCAGGGCCGCAGCCGGCTCGATCGAGCCGTCGGTCTCCAACTCCAGGGTCAGTTTGTCGAAGTCGGTCCGCTGGCCCACGCGGGCGGTTGCGACCGAGTAGGAGGTGCGGCGGATCGGCGAGAAGATCGAGTCGATCGGGATGACGCCGATCGGCTGGTCGTCGGACTTGTTTTCCTCAGCCGGCGAGTAGCCGCGGCCGCGGCCGATCGTCAGGTAGACCTCGAGCTTGGTTTTTTTCTCCAGCGTCGCGATCGGGGCGTCTGGGTTGAGGATCTCCACTCCTGAGGGAAGGTCGATGTCCTTGGCCTTGACCTCACCGGGGCCGGTGGCGACGAGGGGCGCCTCGACCTCGTCGGCATCGGTGTGCATGCGGACGACGAGGTCCTTCAGGTTGAGGATGACGTCGGTGACGTCCTCTTTGACGCCCGGCACCGTGGAGAACTCGTGGGCGACGCCCTCGATACGAACGCTGGTGACGGCAGCGCCGCCCAGCGAGGAGAGCAGGACGCGACGGAGCCCGTTGCCGAAGGTGTAGCCGAAGCCCTTGTCGAGGGGCTCGATGGTGAAGGTGCCGCGGCGGTCATCCGCCTTCTCTGCGGTTATACGAGGGACCTGAAAATCAGTGGTCATGAGTTCCTTGCTTATGGTGTTTCAGAAACAGTCCGGACTACTTGGAATACAGCTCGACGATCAGCTGCTCCTGCACCGGCGCCGAGATCTCGGCGCGCTCGGGGAGGCGCAGGACCTTGGCGGTAAGCGAGTCGTGGTCGGCCTGCAACCAGGCCGGCACGGTTGAGACAAGCTCGGTCGCTTTGCGAATCGTGTCGGTGGCCGCCGAACCGGACTTGATCGAGATCACGTCCTCAGGGCGTACCTGGTAGGAGGGCACATCGACGCGGCGGCCGTTGACCAGCCAGTGGCCGTGGCCGACCAGCTGCCGGGCCTGGCGCCGCGATGCGGCAAATCCGAGGCGCACGAGGACGTTGTCCAGGCGCGACTCGAGCAGTCGCAGCAGATTCTCACCGGTGACGCCGTCCTGGCGCGAGGCCTTGTCGTAATAGGCGCGGAACTGGCTCTCGAGCACCTGGTAATAGCGGCGCGTCTTCTGCTTCTCGCGCAGCTGCACCCGGTACTCGGACTGCCGCATCCGACCGCGGCCATGATCGCCGGGTGGATAGGAGCGGCGCTCGACGCCGCACTTGTCGGTGAAGCAGCGCTCGCCCTTGAGGAAGAGCTTCTGGCCCTCGCGGCGGCACTGCTTGCACTGAGCCGAGGTGTCGCGAGCCATTAGACCCGCCTCCGCTTCTTCGGGCGACAGCCGTTGTGGGCCTGCGGTGAGACGTCCTTGACCGTGGTCACGTCGAGACCGGCGGCCTGCAGTGAGCGGATCGCCGTCTCGCGGCCGGAACCGGCGCCCTTGGCGAAAACCTCGACCTTTTCAAGGCCGTGTTCCATACCCTTCTTGGCCGCTGCGTCGGCAGTGACCTGGGCGGCGAACGGCGTCGACTTGCGCGAGCCTTTGAAGCCGGCCGATCCGGCCGACTCCCAGGCGATCACGTTGCCCTGCGGGTCGGTCAAGGTGACGATCGTGTTGTTGAAGGAAGTCTTGATGTGGGCCTGCCCATAGGCGATGTTCTTTTTGACTCGGCGCCGGGTGCGCCCTTTGGCGGGTTTTTTGGCTGCGGCCATGGGTCCCCTACCTTGCCGTCGGTGCCTTGCGCTTGCCGGCGACGCTCATCCGGCGCGGGCCCTTGCGGCCGCGCGCGTTGGTCTTCGTCCGCTGACCCCTGACAGGCAGGCCGCGGCGGTGGCGCAGCCCCCGGTAGGAGCCGATCTCCATCAGCCGTTTCACGTCCTGCGAATGCTCGCGCCGCAGATCGCCCTCGACCTCTCGCTGCTCGACTGCCTCGCGCAGTTTCACGACCTCTTCCTCAGTCAGATCCTTGACCGAGGTGTTGGGGTCGATGCCGGTCTCCTTGAGGATGTCCTGGGCAGTGGAGCGGCCGATACCGAAGATGTAGGTGAGCCCGATCTCGACCCGCTTGTTGACCGGGATGTTGATCCCCGCGATTCGTGCCATGCGTCAGCCCTGCCGCTGCTTGTGGCGCGGGTTCTGGCAGATCACAAGGACCGCGCCGTTGCGGCGGATTACCTTGCACTTTTCGCACATCGGCTTTACGGAAGCTCGGACCTTCATCGCTCCGGTGGTTGTCTCGACTACAGGACTCCCGTCCGCCCCATGAATCGGGCAAGCGGGCACGAACAAACGGCCCTCAAGGCCGACCGGGAAAGATAGCAGGGGACGGCGGGCGGCGACCGCTTGGTCAGGCGGTGACCAGGACCAGCGTGAACCCGTCGTAGCCCTTGCCGCCGACCGTCTGGATCGTCGTCGCAGTTACGCGGGGGTCGGCAGCGATCAACTCGTGGAGGTGGCGCTGGGCAGGAATCGTAGGCTCATCGCTATCAGCGTCGGCAAGGGCACCGTCGCGGACGACGTTGTCGGCGACGATCAGGCCACCGGGGCGGGTGCGAGCCAGGGCCCAGGTGAAGTAGTCGGGCGTATGGATCTTGTCCGCGTCGATGAAGACGAAGTCAAATGGCCCGGCGCCCTCGGCCTCCAGGGCGGGCAGGGAGTCGAGCGCGGGCCCAACCCGCAGCTCGACCAGATCCGAGAGGCCGGCATTGGCGATGTTCCGGCGCGCAACCTCGGCGTATTCGAGATCTGCCTCAAGCGTGATCAGCCGACCGCCTTCCGGCAGCGCCCGAGCCAGCCAGATCGTGCTGTATCCCGCCAGCGTTCCGAACTCCAGCACCGTCCGCGCCCCGATCGACCGCGCAAGGATCTCCAGTAGCCGCGCCTGCGGCGGCGAAACCTGGATCTCCGGCAGCCCCGCGTCAACACCAGCTTTCAGAGCCGCCTCCAGCACCTCATCTTGCGGCGCCAGCAACCCGCTCACATACTCATCGACCTCAGCCCACCGATCAGACCACATGACCCGACCCTAACGACCACGCTCCAATGGGGAGAGGCTGGTGTGCCTCCGCGGGAATGTCGCGAAGCGGCGATATGCAATCTGTCTCCTGCGCGGCGTCAGCCGCGCTCCAGGTATCCACCGCGGCACAGCCGCGGTGGTCAATTCCCGCGGAGGCGCACCAGCCTCTCTCGGGCTACTCGTCCTCGTGCCAGGGCGTGAGAATTCGCGGACCGTCGGCGGTGACCGCGATCGTGAACTCGAAATGGGCGGCGAGGGTGCCGTCCTGCGAGTAGACCGCCCAGCCATCGTCGCCCATCCGGACCAACGGCCCGCCGGCGTTGACCATCGGCTCGATCGCCAGCACGGTGCCCTCCTCCAGCTCCGGCCCCCGACCGGCCTCGCCGAAGTTGGGGACCTGCGGATCCTCATGCATTTCGCGGCCGATCCCATGCCCGACCAGGGTGCGGATGATCGACAGCCCCTCGATCTCGACCGCGCGTTGGATCGCCGCCGAGACATCGCCGAGGTGGTTACCGGGCTGCATCTGCTCGGCGCCGGCGAACAGCGCCGCATTGGTCACGTCGAGCAGCTTGCGCGCCTCAGGCGTCACCGAGCCGATCGGAACCGTCATCGCCGCGTCGGCGACCCAGCCGTCCTTGACCACGCCGACGTCGATCGAGAGCAGGTCGCCGCGCTTCAGCTCATAGGGCCCGGGGATGCCGTGGACGACCATCGAGTTGGGCGACGCGCAGATCGAGCCGGGAAAGCCGCGGTATCCCTTGAAGGCCGGCTCGGCTCCCTGCGAGCGGATGAACTTCTCCGCAGCCTCGTCCAGCTCCTTGGTTGTGACGCCGGCGCGGGTTTTGGCCGCCAGCATCCGCAGGCAGCGGACCAGGATCTGGCCCGCTGCGGCCATCTTGTCGACCTGCTCGGGAGTCTTGCGGATGATCATCCGGTACACGCTAGCCGCCCAGCCAAGTCGCTAGATGGTCTCGTCGGCCTCGAGCTTCAGCGTCGCCAACGCGCGGCGAAGCTCGTCGGCCACAGTGTCCGGCGTTGCAGCGCCGTCGATCCGCCGCAGCAGGCTCTGGTGATCGTAGAACTCGATCAGCGGCTCGGTCTTCTCGTGATAGGTGTCCAGCCGGTGATCGATCACCTCGGGCTTGTCGTCATCGCGGACGATCAACTCGCTGCCGTCGATATCGCAGATGCCATCGCGTTCGGGCGGGTTGAAATCGACGTGGAAGACGTGGCCGTTCTCGGCGCAGGTGCGGCGACCGCCGAGCCTCCGCATCACCTCTTCGTCGCTCGCATCGATCAGCAGCACCGCCGTCAGCTGCCGCCCGAGCTCGTCCAACTTTGCCGCCAACGCCACGGCCTGCGGCACGGTGCGCGGGAAGCCGTCGAGGATGAAGCCGTCGGCCGCCTCGGTCGAGTCGATCCGCTCGGCGATCGCGCCGACGATCACCTCGTCCGGAACCAGGTCACCGCGGTCCATGTACTCCTTCGCCGTTCTGCCCAGCTCCGTTTCGTCGCGCACGGCCGCCCGCAGGATGTCCCCGGTCGCGTAGTAGGGCAGTTGCAGATCTTCCTGCAGCCGCTCCCCCTGGGTGCCCTTCCCGCTGCCGGGAGGGCCGAGAAGAACGAGGTTGAGCTCTATTTCAGGAACCCCTCGTAATTCCTCATCATCAACTGCGCCTCGAGCTGCTTGACCGTGTCAAGCGCGACGCCGATCACGATCAGGATCGAGGTACCCCCGAAGAAGAAGTTCGCCGACGTCTGGCTGATCAAGATCGTCGGCAGCGCCGCCACCGCACCCAGATAAAGCGCGCCTGGGAAGGTGAGGCGAGAGAGGATCCGGTCGAGGTACTCCGCGGTCGGCCGCCCGGGACGCACGCCGGGAATGAAGCCACCGTATTTTTTCAAGTTGTCGGCCTGATCGACCGGGTTGAAGGTCACCGCGGTGTAGAAGTAGGTGAAGATGATGATGAAGAAGACCTCGCCCACCACGTAGGCCCAGCCGTTGGGGCTGAAGAAGGCGGCGAAGTCGAGGGCGGCGGGAGTGTTCAGCATCTGGCCGATCGTCGGCGGGAAGGCCATGATCGAGGCGGCGAAGATGACCGGGATCACGCCGGCCATGTTGACCCGCAGCGGCAGATAGGTGGAACCGCCGGAGGTCATTTTGCGCCCGACCATCCGTTTCGCGTACTGGACCGGAATGCGGCGCTGCCCCTCCTGGACGAAGACGATCGCGACGATCACGGCCAGCGCGACGAAGGGCATCATCACGACGAAAACCTGATCTGGGTTGGTCCACCACGCCTGAAGCCCACGAGGCAGGCCGGAGACAATCGAGGCAAAGATCATCAACGAGATGCCGTTGCCGATACCGCGCTGGGTGATCAGCTCGCCAAGCCACATCAGCAGCGTGCAGCCAGCGGTCAGGCAGATGACGATCAGCAGGACTTTGGGGCCGGTGAGGGCGCCGATGACGTTGTTGCCGCCAGCCGCGTTGCCGAAGGAGCGAAACAGGAAGACGTAGCCGAAGGACTGCGCGAAGGCCAGCCCGACGGTGAGATAGCGGGTGTACTGGGTGATTTTCTGCTGCCCGACCTCACCCTCTTTCTGCAGTTTCTCCAACGATGGCACGACCACCGTCAACAGCTGCAGGATGATCGAGGCGGTGATGTAGGGCATGATCCCCAGCGCAAACAGAGAGAGGCGCGAGAGGCCGCCGCCGGAGAAGGTATTGAGAAAGTTGAGGATGTTGCCGCCGCCGAAGTTGGACGAGAGTTCCTTGACCGCGCCGGCGTCGACCCCGGGCGCCGGGATGTAGGCCCCAAGCCTGTAGAGCAGCAGCATCGCCGCGGTGAACGCGAGCTTCTTGCGGATCTCCGCGACGCCGAAAGCGTTCGCAATAGTTCTGAGCATTAGGGCTCCAGAGTGTGACAGGAACCGCCGGCAGCCTCGATCTTCTCGCGGGCTGCCGCGCTGAAGCCATGCGCATGGACCTCGAGCTTCTTCGAGATCTCGCCGCGAGCGAGGATCTTCACCGGGTCCGAGCGCTTCGCCAGGCCCTTCGCCTTGAGCGCCTCGACGTTGACCTCGGCGCCGGCGTCGAAGCGCTCCTCGAGATCGCCGACGTTGACCGGCTGCGTCGCGGTGCGGAAGTTCTCGAACGGCATCGACTGCTTTTTGTGCGGGCCGCGCAGCTTTCGCATCCGCATGTGAATCGGGTTCTGCCCGCCCTCGTAGCCGGCCTTGCGCTTACGGCCCGAGCGCGCTCCGGCGCCCTTGTGACCGCGTCCGGAAGTCTTCCCCAGCCCGCTGCCCTCGCCACGGCCGATCCGCTTGCGCGGCCGTTTCGAGCCAGGCTTGGGCGAAAGGTTATGAAGCCCGATCTCCAGCGTGCGCTCGCTCGGAGCGTCGTCTTTGGCTTTCGCTTTCTCAGCCACCCTCAACCTCCACCAGATGCGACACAACCCTCAGCTGCCCTTGCAGCTGAGGAGAATCTTTCCGCTCAACCGACCTGTTGATCTTTCCCAGACCCAGCGCCGCGAGCGTAGCTTTCTGACTCGGATTGGTCCCGGCAAGCGAACGAACCTGCTTGACCTTGACCGCGCTCACGACTGCTCCTCAGCTTTCTCGGCTGGAGCCTCCTCAGCGGCCGGGGCGGTCGCCTCCTGCGCCGGAACCTCAGCGGATTTCGCCTCAGTGGCCGGAGCCTCGGCAGTTCCAGGCGCCTCACCCGCGGGTGGCGCGGACTCGGGGGGGTCGAGAACGGAGGCCCCGCCCCCGCCCGCAGACCCCCCCGAGGTCGCGTCGGGACCCGAGGCTGAAGCCTCTGAACCCTCGGCCGCAATGGTTGAAGCACCGCTTGACTTCTGAACTCCCAAGACCTGAGCAACCGTCAACCCACGCAGCTCGGCAACCTCCTCAGGCCGCCGCAGCCGCACCAAGCCATCCATCGTGGCCTTGACAAGATTGATCGGGTTCTGCGTGCCGATGCTCTTGGTCAGCACGTCGCGCACCCCACCCAGCTCGAGCACGGCACGGACGCCGCCGCCGGCGATCACGCCGGTACCGGGGCTGGCCGGGCGCAGGACGACGTGGCCGGCGCCGTAGCGGCCGATGATTTTGTGGGTCAGCGTCTGCCCGTATTTGGGCACGCGGATGAGGCTCTTGCGCGCGTTCTCGACCGCCTTCTGGATCGCCAGCGGAACCTCGCGGGCCTTGCCGTAGCCGATCCCGACGACACCCTCTTCGTCGCCGACGGCGACAAGCGCGGTGAAGGAGAAGCGGCGACCGCCCTTGACCACCTTGGCGACGCGGTTGATCTCGATCACCCGCTCCTGGAGATCGAGGCCTCGCGGGCTCACCGTCTCCACGTTGGTCATGTCCATGCCCTTCATCGGACCGGACACCGTAGCTGACTGAACAAGAGGGGGGAGGGCATCAGAATTTCAACCCACCCTCGCGGGCGCCTTCGGCCAATGCCTTGACGCGGCCGTGGAACTGGTAGCCGCCTCGGTCGAAGACACAGGTCTCGATTTTGGCCGCCTTGGCCCGCTCGGCGAGCAGCTCCCCCGCCCGCGTCGCCTGCTCGCTCGCCGACAGTTTGCGCAGCTCCGGCTCGGTCCAGTTGACCGCGGCAAGGGTGCGACCGGCGGCGTCGTCGATGAGTTGGGCGAAAACGCCGCGATTGGAACGGTAGACGGAGAGGCGGGGCCGCACGGAGCTGCCGACGATCCGGGCGCGGACCCGGCGGCGGCGGCGTAGGCGCCGCTGGCGCTTGTTGAGAACGGTCATCGCTAGGCCCTCTTCCCGACCTTGCGCATCACGTGCTCGTCGCGGTAACGGATTCCCTTGCCCTTGTAGGGCTCCGGCGGGCGGCGCTTGCGAATGTCGGCGGCAACCTGCCCGACCAGCTGCTTGTCGATTCCCCGCACGATGATCTCCGTTGGCTGCGGAACCTCGAACTCAATTCCCTTTGGCGGCTCGATCGGGACCGGGTGTGAGTAACCGAGCGCCATCTCCAAGTTCTTGCCTTTGAGTTGGGCGCGGTAGCCGACGCCCTGGATCTCGAGCCGTTTCTCGAACCCCTCGGTAACGCCCTCGACCATGTTCGCGATCAGGCTCCGGGTCAGTCCGTGCAGGGCACGATGCTCGCCACGATCGGTGGGGCGCTCCACGGTGACCGTGCCGTCGTCCTGCTGAACCTTCATCTCAGCCGAGAGGTTCTGCGCCAACTCGCCCTTCGGTCCCTTGACGGCAACCCGCCCAGGGGCAAGCTCGACCGTGACGGACTCGGGAACGGGGATCGGCTTTCTTCCAATTCGGCTCATCGTCGAATGCTCCGGGTCACCAGACGTAGGCGACTACCTCGCCGCCGACGCCTCTCGCCTTTGCTTCGTGTCCGGTCATCACGCCGACCGAGGTGCTGACGATCGCGGTGCCGGTTCCGCCATGCACGCGCGGCACTTCGGTGTGATCGACATAGCGCCGCCGGCCAGGCCGCGAGATTCGCTCCAGTCCGATTATCACCGGACGGCGGTCCTCGGTGTACTTGAGCCGGATCTCGATCGCCTCGCCGACCTTTGCCGGCTTGCGATGGAAGTCGCGGATGTAGCCCTGCTCCTTGAGGATGCGGGACATCTCCTCCTTCAACCGGGAGGCGGGAATCTGCACGTCGTCGTGGCCGGAGCCGAGCGCGTTGCGGATCCGGGTCAGGTAATCGGCTATCGGGTCGTTCAGCATGGTTCTGTTGATCCTGTCATCGCCTACCAGCTCGACTTGGTCATGCCGGGGACGTAGCCCTCGTGCGCGGCCTCGCGCAGGCAGATCCGGCAAAGGCCGAACTTACGGTAATAGCCGCGCGGGCGCCCGCAGCGACGGCACCGGTTGTATTCACGGGACTTGAACTTGGCCTTGCGGCCCTGCTTCACCTTCATCGAAGTCTTAGCCATCTTCAGAATCCTCCTCGCCGGCTGAACCGTCGGTCTCGTTCTCGTCGCCCTCGGCAGCTTCCTCGGCCTCGGGCTCCGGCGTCGCGTAAGCGTCTGGGTTCTCCTCTTTCAACTGCTCCAATGCAGCCTGCTCGGCCTCGGCCCGCTGGCGGGCCTCCTCTTTGCGGCGCTCCTCCTCCGCCTCGGCCTCCGCCTCGGCGTCGCGACTGCCCGGCCGGCCCTCTTTGGCGAAGGGCATGCCGAGCCCGAGCAGCAGCTCGAAGGCCTCGACGTCAGTTTGTGCGGAGGTCGTGATCGTGACGTCGAGACCGCGCACCTCATCGATCGAGTCGTAGTCGATTTCCGGGAAGATCAGCTGCTCGCGGACACCCATCGAGTAGTTGCCGCGGCCGTCGAAGGAGCGCGGGTTGAGCCCGCGGAAGTCGCGGATACGCGGTACGGCGATCGAAGTCAGCCGATCGAAGAACTCCCACATACGCGCCCGGCGCAGGGTGACCGAGAGACCTACCGGCATCCCCTCGCGAACCTTGAAGGAGGCAATCGACTTGCGGGCCCGGCGCACGCTGGGCTGCTGACCGGCGATCAGCGCCAGCTGCTCCTGGGCGGCCTCGAGCATTTTCGCGTTCTGCTTGGCCTCGCCGACACCCATATTGAGGACGATCTTCTGCAAGCGGGGAATCTGCATTGCGCTCGTGTAGCCGAATTTCTTGGTCAGGGCCGGCGCCACGTCCTGCTCGTAGCGCTCGCGCAGACGCGGCGGCGGTGCGGCCTGGGACTGTGGGGTCGTTGCCGCCTCCATTAGAGCGACACCCCGCTTCGCTTCGCGAATCGCTCACGCTTGCCGCCTTTGTCGCGGCGGACGCCGATCCGCGTCGGCTTGTTGTCTTTGGGATCGAGCAGCATCACGTTGGAGACGTGGATCGGCCCCTCCTTCTCGACGATCCCGCCGAGCTGCTGGCCGGCTTTCTGCACGTCCTGGGTCGGCCGCGCTTTTTCGTGTCGCTTGACCGTGTTGATGCCCTCGACGTAGACGAAGTTGCGCTTCGGCTCGGTGCGCAGCACGCGGCCGGTCTTGCCGGAGTCCTTGCCGCCGATCACCTTGACCATGTCGTCGGTCCTGATTCGCATCGCCTTCGCCATCGCTAAAGCACCTCCGGCGCCAGTGAGACGATTTTCATGAAGTTGCGGTCGCGCAGCTCGCGGGCCACCGGACCGAAGATGCGGGTGCCGCGCGGGTTGTTGCTGGCCGGGTCGATCAGCACGGCGGCGTTTTCGTCGAAGGAGATGTAAGTGCCGTCGGAGCGACCGAGCTGCTTCTTCGTCCGCACCACGACCGCCTGCACGACCTCGCCCTTGCGCACGCCGCCCTGCGGGCTCGCCTGTTTGACCGTCGCCGTGATCACGTCGCCGACGCCGGCATAGCGGCGGTGCGAGCCACCCTTGACCCGGATGCAGAGAATCTCCCGCGCACCCGAGTTGTCGGCAACTTTGAGTCTGGACTCCTGCTGGATCACGTTCTGCTCCTACTTCGCCTTCTCCAGCACCTCGACCAGGCGCCAGCGCTTGGTCTTGGAGAGCGGGCGGGTCTCGACGATGCGGACCATGTCGCCCTCGCCGGCCTCGTTGAGCTCATCGTGAGCGTGGAGGTTGCGCGAGCGCCGGACGACCTTCTCGTAGGTCGGGTGGCGGCGGGCGGTGTCGATCCGAACCGTGATCGATTTCTGGCCTTTGTCGGAAACGACGATCCCCTGCCGTATCTTGGCGGCGTTGGCGTCCTTCTCAGCCGGCGGAGTCCCCGTTCCTGGCGTCTTCCTGGCCTTGGCGGCAGCCCGTTCCTTGCGCCGTTCAGCGCCACGGCGCTTCCGCTCAGCCAACCGCTCCGCCTTACGCTCCTCAGGCGACTGCTGCGGCTTCGCGGCATGGGGCTTGCGAGAAGCCTCAAGCCGCTTCTTCTCCTTCCAAGGAAGATCGTCCTCAGGATTCGGCTCGGACTCTTCAGCTTTCTCCTCTTTAGGCGCAGGAGCATCCGCCTCTTCGGCCGGAGCCTCCGCATCCGCAGACCCCTCATCCGTGGGTGGCGCGGACTCGGAGGAGTCGAGAACGGAGGCCTCGCCCCCGCCCGCAGACACCTCCGAGGCCGCGTCGGGACCCGCGGCCTCAGGCGCCTCATCCTTCGGCGTCTCCTCGACTGCGTCTTTTTTCTGCTCGTCCTCAGCCATCATTTCCTCAGCTCTCGATCGACATCGATCCCGCGCTCCTTGGCCACGGTCAGCAACCGCGCAATGTCCCGTTTGGCGACGCTCAACCGGTGCGTGTTCTCCAACTCGCCGGTCGCATGCTTGAAGCGCAAGTTGAAGGACTCCTGCTTGGCGTCGATCAGCTTCGCCACCAGCTCGTCGTCTTTCAGGTTGTGGGTCTCGGAGGCCTTCATCAGCCTTCCGCCCCCTCACGCATCACGAATTTGGTCTTGATCGGAAGCTTGTGACCGGCCAGGCGCAGTGCCTCGCGGGCGAGGTCCTCGGGGACGCCGGCCAACTCGAACATCACCTTGCCCGGCTTGACTACCGCGACCCAACCCTCCGGATTACCCTTGCCCGAGCCCATCCGCGTCTCAGCGGGCTTCTTGGTGTAGGGCTTGTCGGGGAAGATGTTGATCCAGACCTTGCCGCCACGTTTGATCTTGCGGGTCATCGCGATACGAGCAGCCTCGATCTGGCGGTTGGTGATCCAGCCGCGATCGAGCGCCTTCAGCCCGTACTCGCCGAAGGCGACGTGACTGCCGCCCTTGGTGTAACCGCGCATCCGGCCACGCATCTGTTTGCGGTGCTTGACCCGTTTCGGCATCAGCATCAGCGACCGCCTCCTCCGCGCCCGCCGCGGCCACGGTCGCCGCCGGGACGGCCGCCGCGCTGACCGCCCTGCGGCTCGCCGTCGTCGGGGATCTGGTCGGAGCGGAAGCCTTCGGGCATCACTTCGCCCTTGTTGATCCAGCATTTGACCCCGATCCTGCCGGCGGTGGTGCGCGCCTCGAAGAAGCCGTAGTCGATGTTGGCGCGCAAGGTGTGCAGCGGCACCCGGCCGTCCGAGTAGCTTTCGGTCCGCGCCATCTCGGAGCCGCCGAGCCGCCCGGACACCTGCAGCTTCACTCCCTTGGCGCCGGAGCGCATCGCCGAGGTCAAGGCACGTTTCATCGCGCGCCGGAAGGCAACCCGGTTCTGCAGTTGCTCGGCAATCGACTGGGCGACCAGTTTCGCGTCGAGCTCGGGCCGCTTCACCTCGCGGATGTTCACCTTGACCGGCTTGCCGGTCAGCTTGTGAAGCTCCTTGCGCAGTGCGTCGACTTCGCTGCCCGACTTGCCGATCACGATGCCGGGCCGGGCGGTGTGGATGTCGACGGAGACTTCGCCGCGGCGCTCGATCGTGATGCTCGAGAGGCCGGCGTGAGCGAGTTTGCCCTCGATGTGAGTGCGGATCTTCAGATCCTCCTCGAGCACGTCGGCGAAGCCCTTCTCGTCGAACCAGTTCGACTTCCAGTTCTGGATGTAGCCGACGCGAAAGCCGCCGGGATGGATCTTCTGTCCCATTACAGCTCCTCTTCCGGGCTCAGGGCCACCGCGATGTGGCTGGTTCGCTTGTTGATCGGGGTCGCCCGCCCCAGCGCGCGCGGCCGGAAGCGGCGCAGCGTCGGGCCTTCGTCGACGGTGATCTCCGCCACCCGCATCTCGTCGGAGACGAGGTCATGGTTGTTCTCCGCATTGGCGGCAGCCGACTCGATCAGCTTGCCGATGTCCTGCGCCGCACCGCGCGGTGAGAATTGCAGCAGCGCCCGCGCCCGGTCGATCTGCAGGCCGCGGACCTGATCGGCTATGAGGCGTGCCTTGCGCGGCGCAACCCGCACGTAGCGGGAGCTGGCGCGAACGACGATCGGCCCCGGTTTCGCTTTCGGAGCCTCTTTTTTCTTCGTCGGCTCTTTCCCGCCGGGGGCTTTGGAAGCTTTTTTCTCGCCGGCTTTTTTCTCCGGCGCTTTTTTAGCTTTCGAAGTTTTTTTCGCCGCGGTGTCTTTCGGCGCTTTTTTAGCCGGCGCTTTCGCTTTAGTGGTTTTTTTACTTGCCATTTTTTTGCTTTTGCTGTTTTTCTTATCCGGGTTCTTATCCGGGTTCTCGTCGGCCATCGCTATTCACCCTTGCCCGTGCCGGAATGAGCGCGGAAGGTCCGCGTCGGCGCGAACTCGCCGAGCTTGTGACCGACCATCGACTCCGAGATGAAGACCGGGACGTGCTTCTTGCCGTCGTGAACCGCGATCGTGTGGCCGACCATGTCGGGGAAGATCGTCGAGGTCCGCGACCAGGTTTTCACCATCTGCTTCTGGCCGGACTCGTTCATCGCCGATATCCGCTTCATCAGCGCCGCTTCCACCCACGGCCCCTTTTTGGTCGAGCGTCCCATGATCTTGTCGCTTACCTCTTCTTCTTTCCGCGGCGACGGCCGCGCACGATGTAGCGGTCGGACTGCTTGCCCTTCTTGCGGGTGCGGTAGCCGAGCGTCGGCTTGCCCCACGGCGTCACGGGGTGGCCACCGGGCGTGTGGTGGGCCTCGCCGCCGCCGTGCGGGTGGTCGACCGGATTCATCGCCACGCCCCGGCTCTGCGGGCGCTTGCCCTTGTGCCGGCTGCGGCCGGCCTTGCCGATCTTCATGTTCTGGTGCTCGGCGTTGGAAAGCTGACCGACGGTCGCCCGGCACTCGGCGCGAACCAGCCGCATCTCCGACGAGGGTAGCCGCAGGGTCACCATCTCCCCCTCCTTTGCCACCAACTGGATCGCCGTGCCCGCGGCACGGCCCATCTTGCCACCCTGACCGGCAGTCAGCTCGACGTTGTGCACGATCGTGCCGGTCGGCATCTCACCAAGGCTCAGCGCGTGGCCCGGTTTGATGTCCGCTCCCTGGCCCGACTGAACCGTGTCCCCCGGCGCCAGCGCGGCGGGCGCGAGGATGTAGCTCTTCTCGCCGTCGACATAGTGGATCAGCGCGATGTAGCAACTGCGATTCGGGTCGTACTCGATGCTGGCCACCTTGGCCGGCACGCCGTCCTTGAGGCGCTTGAAGTCGATCTTGCGGTAACGACGCTTTGCGCCGCCGCCGCGATGGCGCGCCGTGACGCGGCCGTTGACGTTGCGGCCACCGGTCTTGCGCAGTCCTTCGGTCAGCTTTGCCTCGGGCTCGGAAGCAGTCAGCTGCTCGCGCAGCGGGTAGGTGGCGAAGCGGCGCCCCGGGCTGGTCGGTTTGGTTTTGCGGTTCGGCATCTCTCTCCCTACGCAGTCTCGGCGCCTTCGAACAGCTCGATCCGTTCGCCCGGCATCACCTGGACGATCGCCTTCTTCCAGCCGCGGGTCCGGCCTCTGCTCAGGTTGCGGCGCTTCGGCTTCGGCCGCACCTTGGAGGTCCGCACCTCGGCCACGCCGACGCTGAAGATCTCTTCGACCGCAGCAGCGATCTGGGTCTTGTGGGCGTTGTCGGCGACCCTGAAGGTGTACTTGCCTTCGGCGATCAGCGCATAGCTCTTCTCCGAGACCACCGGACGGACGATGATGTTGCGCGCGTCCATCAGCCCAACCTCTCCTCGAGCGTTTCCAGCGCCTTTTCGGAGAGCACCAGCGAGGCGGAGCCGATCACGTCGGCGACGCCGATCGCGCCAACCTCGGCAACCGTGACCCGGGCGATGTTGCGAAAGCTCTTGACGGCGCCGGTCTCCTCGGCGCCGAGGACGATCAGGGTCGGGCGCTTCGCACCCCATTTGTCCAACGCCTGCGCGGCCGCTTTGGTCGACGGAGTATCGAATGCTGCGGGGTCGAGCACAGCGACGCTGCCCCGCTCGGCGTGGACCGACAGTGCCGCCCGCATCGCCTTGCGGCGCGCTTTGCGGTTGACCTTGACCGTGTAATGCCGCGGCTTGGGGCCGAAGGTGACGCCACCGCCGAAGCGGCTGGAAACGCCGAGCGTGCCGACGCGGGCGCGGCCGGTTCCCTTCTGCCGCCAGGCCTTCGCGGTGGTGAAGGAGACCTCGCCACGGGTCAGGGTCGAAGCCGTGCCGCGACGGCGGGAAGCCATGTCGGCGCGGGCCGTCTCGTGCACCAGCGATTGGTGGAACGGCTCGGAGAAGAGCTCTTTGGGCAGGTCTGCCTTGGTCGTCTTGCCGAGCACAGCTGCTTTAGCCATCGGTCCTCACCTCGATCAGCGCGTTGCGCGAACCGGGCACCGAGCCCTTGAGCAGCAGGAGGTTGCGCTCGGCGTCGACGTCGGCGACTTCGAGGCCACGCTGCGTCGTCCGCTTGTTTCCCATCTGGCCCGGCATCCGCTGGCCTTTGAAGACGCGGCCGGGAAAGGCGCTGGCGCCGATCGAGCCGGGCGCCCGGACGTTGTGGGAACCGTGGGTGACAGGGCCGCGGCTGAAGTTGTGGCGCTTGATCCCGCCCTGGAACCCCTTGCCGATCGAGATCCCGGAGACTTTCACCCGCTGACCCGCCTCGAAAGCGGCGACGGTGACGTCGTCGCCCACCTTGGGGCCCGACTCGGCGCCGAGATCCTCATCGCGGAACTCAACCAGGTGGCGCATCGGTGGCGCATCGGCCTTCATCAAGTGGCCCAGCTCAGCCTTGCTCAGCTTGGAGATCTTGACTTCGTCGAAGGCGAGCTGCACGGCTGCGTAGCCATCGCGCTCGGCGTCACGGACGGCGGTCACCTTGCAGGGCCCGGCCTCGATCACGGTGACGGGAACGACCGTACCGTCCTCGCGGAAGACCTGCGTCATGCCGAGCTTCTTGCCGAGGATCGCAGCCATCTCAATGCCTAGAGGCGGATCTCGATGTCGACGCCGGCCGGCAGCGAATCGAGCCGCTGCAGGGAGTCGACGGTTTTCGGCGACGGCTGGAGGATGTCGATCAACCGCTTGTGGGTGCGGATCTCGAAGTGCTCGCGCGAGTCCTTGTCCTTGAACGGGGAGCGAATCACGCAGTAGACGTTTTTCTCGGTCGGAAGCGGGACCGGCCCGGAAACGCTGGCGCCGGTGCGCTCCGCCGTCTCGACGATCTCGCGGGCAGCCCGATCGATGGCGTCGTGGTCGTACGCCTTCAGTCGGATCCGGATTTTCTGTGCCGCAATGGTCGCCACGGTTGTTTCTCTTTTTTGTCTTTCTGCGCGGTCCTTACCGCGCCGAAGGGGCGCCGCCCCTTGGTGGTGGGGCGCCGCCCCTGGTCGTATGTCTTTTGTTTTCTCGCCGTGAGAGCGGCGAGGGCGGGCAAGCCCGCCCCTGATGCTGGTTACTCGATGATGTCTGCGACGACCCCCGAGCCAACCGTCCGGCCACCCTCGCGGATGGCGAAGCGCAGGCCCTGGTCCATCGCGATCGGCTGGATCAGCTCGATCGTCATCTCGACGTTGTCGCCCGGCATCACCATCTCGGTCCCCTCGGGAAGATTGGCGATCCCGGTCACGTCGGTCGTGCGGAAGTAGAACTGAGGCCGGTAGCCGGAGAAGAACGGCGTGTGACGGCCGCCCTCCTCCTTCTTCAGGCAGTAGACCTCGGCTTTGAACTTGGTATGCGGGGTGATCGAACCGGGCTTGCAGAGCACCTGCCCGCGCTCGATCTCCTCGCGCTTCGTACCTCTTAGAAGCGCGCCGATGTTGTCGCCGGCCTGACCCTGGTCGAGCAGCTTGCGGAACATCTCGACCCCGGTGACGACCGTGGTCGTCGTGTCCTTGATGCCGACGATCTCGACCTCGTCGCCGGTGTTGACGATGCCCTGCTCGACGCGGCCGGTGGCGACAGTGCCGCGGCCGGTGATCGAGAAGATGTCCTCGATCGGCATCAGGAAGGGCTTGTCGAGCTCGCGGACCGGCTCCGGGATGTAGGAGTCGAGCGCTTCGGCAAGTTCGAAGATCGCCTTCTGGGCCTCTTCGTCGCCCTCCAACGCCTTCAGCGCCGAGCCTTTGACGATCGGGGTGTCATCGCCTGGGAAGTCGTACTCGTCGAGGAGTTCCTTGACCTCCTCCTCGACCAGCTCGATCAGTTCGTCGTCGTCGACCTGGTCGACCTTGTTGAGGAAGACGACCACGTGCGGCACGTTGACCTGACGGGCGAGCAGGATGTGCTCGCGAGTCTGGGGCATGACGCCGTCGGCAGCCGAGACGACCAGGATCGCGCCATCCATCTGGGCGGCGCCGGTGATCATGTTCTTGACATAGTCGGCGTGGCCCGGGCAGTCGACGTGGGCGTAGTGGCGGTTCTCGGTTTCGTACTCGACGTGAGACGTCGCGATCGTGATCCCGCGCTCCTTCTCCTCCGGGGCGTTGTCGATCTCCTCGAAGCTCTTCGCCTCGGTATCGCCTTTGCCGGAGAGCGTGGTGGTGATCGCGGCCGTCAGCGTCGTCTTGCCGTGGTCGATGTGACCGATCGTGCCGACGTTTACGTGCGGCTTATCGCGCTCGAACTTCTCCTTTGACATCGCTCTCCGTTCTACCTTTCGAAGTCGGGTTCTGTCTGACTTGGGTGATTTAGTGTTGCAACTGCCTGGCAGCCGGGAACCTGCTGCCTGCGGGCGAACCTGGGAAATATAGCCAGATTCACGAGGTCGCTCCTACCGGCTCGCCCGCACGGTGTTCAACTATCTCCTCAGCAATGTTGGAGGGGACCTCCTCGTAGCGCTCAAATTGCATCGTGTAGGTGGCCCGGCCCTGGGTCGAGGAGCGCAGATCGGTGGCGTAGCCGAACATCTCGCCAAGCGGGACGAAGGCCTGCACGGCAAGCGCGTTGCCGCGCTGCTCCTGGCCCTGAACTTTGCCGCGCCGCCGCGAGAGGTCGCCGATCACGTCGCCGAGGAAGTCCTCGGGCGTCACCACCTCGACCGCCATCACCGGCTCCAGCAGAACCGGGTCGGCCTTGCGGGCGGCCTCCTGGATCGCCATCGAGCCGGCGATTTTGAAGGCCATCTCAGAAGAGTCGACATCGTGGAAGGAGCCGTCGACCAGTTCGACTTTGACGTCGACCATCGGGTAGCCGGCCTTGACGCCGTTCTCGAGCGCCTCTTTCATCCCCTGTTCGGCCGGGCCGATGTATTCGCCGGGGATGGTGCCGCCCTTGATTTTGTTGACGAACTCGAAACCCTCGCCCGGGGCCGGCTCGGCGTTGATCACGACGTGGCCGAACTGGCCGCGGCCGCCGGTCTGGCGGACGAAGCGCGCCTCGACCTTCTTGACCTCCTTGCGGATCGTCTCACGGTAGGCGACCTGAGGTTTGCCGACGTTGGCGTCGACTTTGAACTCGCGCAGCATGCGATCGACGATCACCTCGAGGTGGAGCTCGCCCATCCCGTGGATCAGGGTCTGCCCGGTTTCCTCGTCGGATTCGATCCGGAAGGTCGGGTCCTCCTCGCCGAGGCGCTGCAGGGCCGTCCCCATCTTCTCCTGGTCGGCTTTCGTTTTCGGCTCGATCGCGACGGCGATCACCGTCTCGGGGAATTCGATGCTCTCCAACGCGATCGGCGCGTCTGGCGCGGCAAGCGTGTCGCCGGTGCCAGTTTCCTTGAGGCCGACGCCGGCGCAGATGTCGCCCGAGTACACCTCCTCGATCTCCTCGCGGCTGTTGGCGTGCATCATCAATAGCCGCCCGATCCGCTCGGTCCTGCCCGTTTTGACGTTGAGCACACGGCCGCCCGCCTCGAGCTTGCCCGAGTAGACGCGGAAGTAGGTCAGTTTGCCGACGTAGGGGTCGGTCATGATCTTGAAGGCAAGGGCGGCGAAGGGCCCGTTATCGTCGGCGGGGCGCTGAGCCTCAGTCGGCTCACTCTCGCCCTTGCCGGCCGGCACCAGGCCGATTACAGGCGGCACCTCAAGCGGCGAGGGCAGCAGCTCGACGATCGCGTCGAGCAATGGCTGCACTCCCTTGTTCTTGAACGAGGAGCCACAGAGGACCGGAGTGACCTTGGTGTCGAGGCAGGCCCGGTGAAGGGACTTCGCGATCCGCTCGTGGGGGATCTCCTCCTCGGCCAGGTAGGCCTCCATCAGCTCGTCGTCGTATTCGGCGCAGGCCTCGATCAGCTGGGTGCGATATTCCTGGGCCTGGTCGACGAGGTCGGCGGGGATCTCGACCGTCTCGAACTCCGTCCCCAGCTCGTCTTTCCAGACCAGCGCCACCATCTCGATCAGGTCGACGACGCCGACGAAGTCGCCCTCGCTGCCGATCGGCAGCTGTATCGGCAGCGGGTTGGCGCCGAGCCGGTCCTTCATCGTCTCGACCGCGTTGAAGAAGTCGGCGCCGGTGCGGTCCATCTTGTTGATGTAGGCGAAGCGCGGAACCTTGTACTTGTCGGCCTGGCGCCAGACGGTCTCGGACTGGGGCTCGACCCCGGCGACGGCGTCGAAGACGGCGATCGCGCCGTCGAGGACGCGCAGGCTGCGCTCGACCTCGACCGTGAAGTCGACGTGGCCCGGCGTGTCGATGATGTTGATCCGGTGGCCGTTCCACTCGCAGGCCGTCGCGGCGGAGGTGATCGTGATGCCGCGCTCCTGCTCCTGCTCCATCCAGTCCATGACGGCGGCGCCCTCGTGGACCTCGCCCATTTTGTGGGTGCGGCCGGTGTAGTAGAGGATGCGCTCGGTCGTCGTCGTCTTACCGGCGTCGATGTGCGCCATGATCCCGATGTTGCGGGTTTTCTCTAGAGGGAAGTTACGTGGCATGGTCTTAAGGTAAGCGTTGTCTTGAAGTGGGGACGAGAGAAATCTGAGAAGTCGAGGCCTACCGGCAAGAACCGCCGGAATCGGCGCATGAAAAAGGCCCTTGCGGGCCCGGCGAAACGAACTGCGAAAAAGAAGCCTGAGCGACGCGCGATGATAGCAGCGGTCGGGCGTCGCATACGGGCGGCAACCGCGAAGCTCGACCGCACGGTCAACCGCCAGCTTCAGCGTACCTGGCCCCGGCTCGCCAAGACCGGCCGTGCGGCGCAGGCCAGAGGGCGTCGCCTCGGCCACCGTCTGCGCCCCGCCGGTGTTCTCCTCCTCCGCGGCCTGGCCCTGCTCGAACGATGGTTGCTGCGCGGCGCCACCCGAGCGCGACGCGCCGCAACCCGCCTCAGCGCCGTCCTCACGCCGCAGCGGGCGATCTGCCTCACCATCCTCGGCGCCGCGGCCTGTCTGATCGCCGCACAGTTTGTCGACTACCGCGCGGTCGAGATCGACCAGCTGGGCTATGCCGGGCTGCCGGCGGCAAGCGCGCCAACCGTGGACGCGAAGACCGCCGGTCAAGCACACGCCTTCCTGCTGATTCCCGTCGCGCTGCTCGCCGCCTTTCTGGCCCTGGTCGCGCTGCGCAACGAGGGGCGGCGGGGCTTGGGACGAGTCGTCTTCGTGCTCGGCTTGATCAGCCTTGCCGTCGTCCTCCTCGTCGACCTGCCGGCCGGCCTCGATGCCGGTGTCCAGTCTTCCCGCTTCGCCGGGGCCAAGGCCGTTCTCTACGACGACTTCTACGCACAGATCGCCGCCGCCGCGGGTCTGATGCTGGGCGGCGCGCTGCTATCCAGGGCGCGAAAACCGAGACTGGCAAGGACGCAGGGTGGCCGCCGCAGCGCGCGCACTTTGTTTGTGCGCAAGCAAGGCGGACGCCCGAGGACACAGCCAGACGAAGGTTTGCAGCGTCCTGCCGCTACTATGCGCGGCCGTGCCAAACACGAACCAACTAATTCGCAAGGGCCGCAAGCGGCCTAAGAAGAAGACGACGACGCCGGGCCTCAAGTCCGGCCAAGGGCGGAAGAAGGGCGTCGCGGCGCCGCAACGGCGAGGTGTCTGCACCCGCGTCGCCACGGTGACGCCGAAGAAGCCGAACTCGGCTCTGCGCAAGATCGCCCGTGTGCGCCTCACCAACGGGATGGAGGTCACCACCTATATCCCCGGCGAGGGCCACAACCTGCAGGAGCACTCGGTGGTGCTGGTCCGCGGCGGCCGGGTCAAGGATCTGCCGGGCGTCCGCTACAAGGTCGTTCGCGGCACTCTCGACGCCGCCGGCGTCTCCGACCGCAAGCAGGCCCGCTCCCTCTACGGCGTCAAGGCCTCCTGAGATGTCTCGGTCCGCGACCCCGCACGCCTGGATGACGCACGTGGCACTGCGCATCTCTGCGTCCTCGGGTTTGCCTTTGCAACCAGCAAAGGCTGCACCCTGCGTCCTTGATCTGCTTGGCCACGCGCCCCCCCAGTCGCACGCGGCCACGAACCGAGACATCTGATGCCGCGCCGCTCTGCCGCACAGATCCGCCCGGTCGAACCCGACGCGCGCTTCCGCAACCGGCTCGTCCAGCAGGTCATCAACAAGGTCATGAGCGACGGCAAGAAGTCGCTTGCCGAGCGGATCGTCTACGACGCACTGGCGATCGTCGGCGAGCGTTCCAACGAGGACGCAGTCGAGACCTTGGAGGCGGCGATCAAACAACTGACCCCGGTGCTCGAGGTTCGCTCGCGCCGGGTCGGCGGCGCCACCTATCAGGTGCCGGTCGAGGTCCCCGCCCGCCGCGCACGCACGCTGGCAGTCCGCTGGCTGGTCGACTTCTCCCGCAACCGCCGTGAGTACTCGATGTCGGAGCGACTCGCCAGCGAAATCCTCGACTCGATCGGGCAGCAGGGTGGCGCCTGGAAGCGGAAAGACGACATCTACCGCATGGCCCAAGCCAACAAGGCGTTTGCGCATTACCGCTGGTAGCTAGCCTGGCTCCATGAGCCGGCCGATTCTCGCCGTCGACGTCGACGGCGTCATCTCTCTCTTCGGATTCGACGAGCCGCCGGACCGCTCCGAGGCCCGGTTTGAGCTGGTTGACGGGATGGTGCACTGCATCTCACTGGTCGCGGGGGCGCGGTTGAAGCGGCTGGCCGAGCACTACGACCTGGTCTGGGCGAGCGGGTGGGAGGACAAAGCCAACGACTACCTGCCCAACATGCTGGGCATTCCCGACTTGCCCTTCCTCAGCTTCGACGGCGCGGCCCGCTTCGGCTCGGCGCACTGGAAGCTGGGCCCGCTCGACGAATACGGGGAGGGGCGGGCTCTGGCCTGGATCGACGACAACTTCGATGAAAGTTGCTACGAGTGGGCCCGGGGCCGCGACGAGCCGACCCTGCTCGTCCCGACGGAGCCCCACGTCGGCCTGGAGGAGGTCCAAGTAGAAGCGCTGACCGCTTGGGCCAACGGCCTCTAGCCCGCCGGCGGCTTGGTCTCTACACTTGCCGGATGGAGGGGTTCTGGCCCATCTTCTTCTTGCTGGTCGTGCTGAAGATTCCGGTCTTCGGCGCGCTCTGGCTCGTCTGGTGGGCAAGCAAAGCGCCTGAGACCGAGGACACTGCGGAGGACTCTGGTGGCGGCTTCAACCGCCGGCGACCACAGCCCATCCGCCCGCGTGGCCCGCATCACAGCCCTTATGGGGGTGCTGCCGTTGGGAGGGGACGGGGTGCCCGTTCGGCGGAACCCGCGCTGGGAACCTTGCGGGGACGCCGACGTGGGGCGGCTCACAAGTTCCGTCGAAGGGGCACCCCGTCCCCTCCCCTTAGACGACCTACGTAGCTCGGGCTGCCTGCTCTACTCGCTTGCGCTCCTTGCGGATGTCGCGTAGATACGGGTGGAAGTCGACCTCGATCGTGTGGCGCTTGGATGCCACGAAGCGCTTCTTGAGCCAGCGATCGTAGTGGGCGATCTCCTTATGCATCTCGGACACTGGGGGTAGAGCTGCCTTGCCCTTGAGCAGGTCGACGATCCATTCGGCCTGGGCCTCGGCGATGGGCATTATCGGGCCGAGAGGCTGGACGAAGCCGATGAAGTAGAGGCCGGGGTTCTCGACTGAGACCGCTCGCTTGTAGAGCGGCATGCGGTTGTCGCGGGCGGCGAAGACGCTCTCGTCCAGAAAGGGGAAGCTGATCTGGTAGCCGGTGCAGTAGACGACCAGGTCGATCTCCTCTTCGCTGCCATCGGCGAAACGCACCGTGCGACCGGCGGCGAAGCGATCGATGTTCGGCTTGGCCGTGATGTCGCCATGGCCGAGCCGCGGCAAGAGCTCCGAGGAGACGGTCGGGTGGGCCGCGAGCAGCTTGTGGTCGGGCTTCGGCAGGCCGTAGTCGGTCATCTCGCCCACGCTCAGCTTCAAGAGGCGGTTGAAGAAGAAGCGCTGCACGAAGATCGGCAGCCTGGTCATCGCCGGCGGGGCAGATTCGTCGATCGGCGTGCCGCCGAGGAACTTCGGCAGGACGTAGGCGCCGCGCCGCATCGAGAGGAACGTCTTCTCGGCAATCCGCGAGGACTCGACCGCAACGTCGACGGCAGAGTTGCCGATTCCGAGCACCAACACGCGCTTCCCCTCCAGCACATCGGGCTCCCGGTAGTGGTGGACGTGCATCTGCTCGCCCGCGAACTCCTCGGCGCCGGGGAACGGCGGTTCGGGCCAGCGCGGCTGCCAGTGATGGCCGTTGGCGACCAGGACGGCCCAGTACCGCTCGGTCCTTCGCTTGCCGTCGGCGTCCTCGACCCTGACCTCCCATTCCCCGTCGACCGGCTCGGCGGAGATGACCTGGGTATTGAACGTGATCTGCTCCTTCAAGCCGAAGCGCTCCGCGTAGTCGTCGAAGTACTTGGCCACCTGCCAGTGGCTCGGATAGTCCGGATAGTCCTCCGGCATCGGAAAGGCCTTGTAGGACATCAGCTTCCGTGCGCTGTTGATGTGCAATGACCGATACGCGGACGAAGTCCCGTTGTCGTTCTCGTAGCGCCAGTTGCCGCCGATCATTGACCCCTTCTCAAAGCAGTCGAAGGCAACGCCCCGCGCGCCCAATACCTGGCAAGCCGTAAGCCCAGAACTCCCGGCTCCAACGATGCAGACCTTTCTGGAGTTGGCCACGCAGCCAATCTACCGAGAGGGCCGGGGTGTTCGTCCGGCGGAACTTGTGAGCGAGCGAAGCGAGCGGGTTCCGACGGATGGACACCCCCGGCCCTCTCGGCCCAGGGGTGAGCAGGTTCACCCCTGGGGTCCGTAGTTGCAGAGCCGGATCCGGCCGAAGCTGTGCTCATCAGGTTCCACACCAACAAAAGGAGACCCAAGATGACCAGCAAGAGCAAGTTCCGCTCCTCCCCCGCCCTCGTGATCAGCTGCCTGGCCCTGTTCCTGGCCCTCGCCGGTTCGGCCTTCGCGGCGAAGACCGCCGGCGTCAGCTCGCGGCAGATCGTCGACGGCACGGTCCGCACCGTCGATCTGCGCGACAACGCGGTCAACTCGCCGAAGATCGCCAACGCGACGGTTACCGCCGACGACCTCGGCCCCAACTCGGTCGCCTCTGACGAGATCGCCAAAGACGCGGTCAACTCGGATGAGATCGCCGAAAATGCGGTCACGTCCTCCGAGGTAGCCCCGGACTCACTGACCGAAGGCGACCTCGCGTCCAACTCGGTCACCTCTCCGGAGATCGCCGACCAGACGATCAACAGCAACGACATCGGCCCCAACGCGGTCAACGCCGACGAGCTCAGCGTCGTGATCCAGCGGACCAATTCGAAATCGCTCGCGGCCGGCACGAACGGCAGCGTCTCGGTCCCCTGCCAGGCCGGCGAGCAGGTCCTCAGCGGCGGCGGCGGCCCCAGCGAATACGGCGTCGAGATGACCTCCAACGCCCCCAGCGGCAATGGCTGGTTCTACGCCGCCTCGAACAAAACGGCAGCAACCCGGACGATCACCGTCTACGCGCTCTGCCTCGCCTAGACCAAGCATCGAACTCTCACTTACCCGCCTATTTCGCGGGTAAGTGAGAGTTCACCGCTTCCCGGCGGCTGGGATCGAACAGATCTCGGCCGCCGTTTGCGTTGTGAGGGAGGGGACGGGGTGCCCCTCCGTCGGAACTTGTGAGCCGCTAAGCGCCAGTCCCGTCGCCAAGTGCGGGCGCGGGTTCAGGCGGAGGGGCACCCCGTCCCCTCCACACCTACGAAGACACCTACGAAGCCGGTTTGTCCTCGGAGTTGGACTCGATCTCCTGGGCCAGCTCCTCGAGCTCCTCCGCGAAGGAGGGCCCGAAGCTCTCGACCGGCGTCTCCTCGCCGTCGACGCCAAGCTCGGCCGCCAGCTCGTCTTCGTCGAGCAGGTCGTCGTCGCTGGGCGGCTCGATCGCCACAGCCGGCTCCACAGCCAGCGTCCGGTAGTGCTTGAGCCCGGTCGCGGCGGGGATCAGCTTGCCGATGATGACGTTCTCCTTGAGGCCGACGAGTTTGTCCCGTTTGCCCTCGAGCGCCGCATCGGTGAGCACCTTGGTGGTCTCCTGGAAAGAGGCCGCCGACAGGAAGGACTCGGTAGCCAACGAGGCCTTGGTGATGCCGAGGATGACCTCCTCGCCTTTGGCCGCCGTGCCGCCGTCCGCCTTGATCTGTTTGTTGAGCCGTTTGAGCTGACCACGGTCTTCGAGCTGGCCCGGCAGCAGTTCGGTCGAGCCCTTCGACTCGATTTTGACCTTCTTCAGCATCTGCCGTGCGATCAACTCGATGTGCTTGTCGTTGATGTCGACGCCCTGTGCCCGGTAGACCTTCTGCACCTCGGCGACGAGGTAAAGCTCGACCTCGGTGCGGCCGCGGATCGCCAGCAGGTCGGCTGGATACAGCGAGCCCTCGTTGAGCTGCTGGCCAACCTCGACCTTCTCGCCATCGGCGACGTGCAGGCGGGTGCGCGGCGGGAAGCTGTAGGCGTGCTCCTCGCCGCTGGACTCGGTGACGATCACTTTCAGCGCTTTGTCGGTTTCTTCGACCGTGACCTTGCCGGTCTCTTCTGCCATCTGCGCCAGACCCTTTGGTTTGCGCGCCTCGAAGAGCTCGACGATGCGCGGCAGGCCCTGGGTGATGTCCTGGCCGGCAACACCACCGGTGTGGAAGGTCCGCATGGTCAGCTGCGTGCCGGGCTCGCCGATCGACTGAGCGGCAATGATCCCGACCGCGTCGCCGATGTTGACCGTCGAGCCGGTCGCCGGGGCGATGCCGTAGCAAGCGCGGCAGATTCCCGACTCGGCCTCGCACTTGAGGGTCGAGCGAACCGGCACCGTGACCTCTTCGTCACCGAGCGCCTCGGCGATCTGCTCTACGTCGGCCAGGGTGATCTCCTGGTTGCGCTTGAGCAGCTCACGGCCGCGTTTGGTTTCGAATTTCTTCGCGGCCAAACGGCCGAAGAGATTGTCGTTGAGCGTGCCGTCGTCCTTGCGCAGCGCCATCTCGATGTGTTCTTTGGTCTTGCAGTCCTCGTCGCGGACGATGACGTCCTGGGCGACGTCGACTAGACGGCGGGTCAGATAGCCCGAGTCCGCCGTGCGCAGCGCCGTGTCGGCCAGACCCTTTCGGGCACCGTGGGTCGAGATGAAGTACTCGAGCACGGAGAGGCCCTCCATGAAGTTGGCCTTGATCGGCCGCTCGATGATTTCGCCTTTTGGATTGGCCATCAGACCGCGCATCCCGGCCAGCTGGCGAATCTGTTTGAACGAACCGCGGGCGCCCGAGTTGGCCATCATGAAAATCGGGTTGAGCTCGTCGAGGTTGTCCTCCATCGCCTGGGCAACCTCGTCGGTTGCTTTGTTCCATTCTCCGGTGACTGCCTCGTGGCGCTCCTCCGCGGTGATGTAGCCGTCGTCGTACTGGCCCTGGATCGCCGTCGTCTGTTTCTCGTAGCGGTCGAGGATCTCGGCCTTCTCGGGGGGCGAGACGACGTTGTTCTTGGCGACCGTGATCCCGGCCTGGCTGGCGTAGTGGAAGCCGAGATCCTTGAAGGCGTCCAGCACCCGCGAGACCGCCGGCGCGCCGTAAGCCTCGACCAGGTCGGAGACCATCTCGTTGACGTTGCGCTTCTTCAGCGCCTGGTTGGCGAACTCGAAGCCCTCGGGGTCGAACTCGTCACCCAAAGCGGCGGCCAGCGCGCGCTCGATCTTTTCGTTGAAGATGATCCGCCCGACCGTGGTCAGGAAGTGCTCGTGCCCGGCCCGCCGGTACTCGGCGAGGTCGTGCAGCTTGCAGCCGCCGTTCTCGTAGACGAGCTCGGCCTCCTGGGCGGAGCGGAAGACCTTCGGCGCTGAGCCGTTCGCCGCCGCACCCTTGCCCGCCTTGAGCTCCTCGTCTTTCTTGAGGAGCTCCTCGGCCGTCGGGCCGTAGGTGAGGTAGTAGATCCCCAGAACCATGTCCTGCGTCGGCGTCGCCAGCGGCGCACCGTGGGCCGGCGAGAGGATGTTGTTCGCCGAGAGCATCAGGATCCGCGCCTCGGCCTGGGCCTCGGCGGAGAGCGGTACGTGGACCGCCATCTGGTCGCCGTCGAAGTCGGCGTTGAAGGCATGGCAGACCAACGGGTGGACCTGAATCGCCTTGCCCTCGACCAGGATCGGTTCGAAGGCCTGGATGCCGAGGCGGTGGAGGGTCGGCGCCCGGTTGAGCAGCACCGGGTGCTCGTGGATGACTTCCTCGAGCACGTCCCAGACCTCGGGCACCATCGACTCGACCATCTTCTTGGCCGCCTTGATGTTCTGCACCGCTTTGCGCTCGACCAGCTGGGCCATGATGAACGGCTTGAAGAGCTCCAGCGCCATGAGCTTGGGCAGGCCGCACTGCTGCAGCTGCAGGCTCGGCCCGGAGACGATCACCGAGCGGCCGGAGTAGTCGACGCGCTTGCCGAGCAGGTTCTGGCGGAAGCGGCCCTGCTTGCCCTTGAGCATGTCGGAGAGCGACTTCAGCGGGCGGTTGCCGGGCCCGGTTACCGGGCGGCCGCGACGACCGTTGTCGAAGAGGGCGTCGACCGCCTCCTGAAGCATCCGCTTCTCGTTGTTGACGATGATCTCGGGCGCGCCGAGGTCGAGCAGCCTTTTCAGCCGGTTGTTGCGGTTGATCACGCGCCGGTAGAGGTCGTTCAGATCCGAGGTCGCGAAGCGGCCACCGTCGAGCTGCACCATCGGGCGCAGCTCCGGCGGGATCACCGGCACGCAGTCGAGGATCATCCACTCCGGCTGGTTGTCGGATTTGAGGAAGGCGGAGGCGACTTTCAGCCGCTTCACCGCGCGGGCCTGTTTCTGGCCTTTGGAGCTGTTGATGACGACCTCCAGCTCCTCGCATTCGGCCGCGAGGTCGACCTGTTCGAGCAGGTCGCGCACCGCTTCGGCACCCATGCCGCCGCGGAAGTACTCACCCCAGCCGAACGGCGAGCCGAAGCGATCCTTGAGCTCACGGAAGACCGTCTCGTCGTTGACGACGTCCTTCGGCTTCATCTCGGTGAAGATCTTCCAGACTTCCTCCATCCGCTCGATCGCCTCTTCGATGTAGGCCTCGGTGTCGGAGATCTCCGCCTCGAAGGTTTTGCGCAGCTCTTTGATCATTTTGGCGCGCTCGTCGTCCTTCAGCTTGCGCAGCTGCGCAGCCGTCAGCTTCAGCGAATCGGCCCAGATGTGGTCGTCGTCGTCGAACTTTTCCTGGCCGCCCTCTTCGAGGTAGGAGACGCGGCGCTCCAGCGACTCGGCCAGCTCCTGAGTCCTTTTCTGCCGTTCGGCCTCATAGCCGTCGGAGACTTTTTTGACTTCTTTCTCGAGTTTGCCGACGTCTTTTTCGCGCGCCTCGACGTCGACCCAGGTGATCATCGAAGCAGCGAAGTAGAGGACCTTCTCGAGCTCTTTGGGAGCCATGTCGATCAGGTAGCCGATCCGGCTCGGCACTCCCTTGAAGAACCAGATGTGGGAGACCGGCGAGGCCAGGTCGACGTGACCCATGCGCTCGCGGCGGACCTTGGACCGCGTCACCTCGACGCCGCAGCGCTCGCAGACGATGCCCTTGTAGCGGACCCGCTTGTACTTGCCGCAGTAGCACTCCCAGTCCTTGGTCGGACCGAAGATGCGCTCGCAGAAGAGGCCGTCTTTCTCCGGCTTCAGCGTGCGGTAGTTGATCGTCTCCGGCTTGGTGACCTCGCCC
>DATHEA010000030.1:0-65019 GCA_035318745.1 Solirubrobacterales bacterium | reverse complement strand
TGTCCGCCACGCCCTTGAGCCCAGACATCGGTTTACCGGCGTGAGCTCTTGCAATGCTGATCCACGAGATCGGCGGGGCGATGCGACGCGGCTATTTGCTCACGGTCGCGGTGGCGCTGGAATAGCCGGTCGAGGCCGGTCGAGTCGAAGCTGACGCCATGAACAGAAAGCTCGATGTCGGCGGCACGCTCAGCCAGGCCTTTTCCACCTACGGCTCGCAGGCCGGAGTGCTCTTGCCGGTGGCGTTCTGCCTCTTCCTCGTCGTCGCCGTGATCAACGGGATCCTTGCCGACAGTCTGATCCTGCTGCCGCTCGCCCTCGCGGTCAGCGTAATTGCCGGAACGCTTTATCAGGGGATGGTCGTCGGGCTCGTCAGCGACGTCCAGGACGGTCGCCGCGACTCTTCCATCGAGGACCTCATACGTTCCACCGGCCCCGTCATCCTGCCGCTGATCGGCGCCGGGATCTTCGCCGGCATCGCGATTGGCATCGGCTTCCTACTCTTCATCGTCCCCGGTCTGATCCTGCTGACGCTCTGGTCGGTGATCGCCCCGGTGATCGTCGTCGAGAGGACCGGCGTCTTCGAGGCCTTCGGTCGCTCCCGGGCGCTGGTCCGCGGCAACGCCTGGCAGGTCTTCGGCGTGATCGTCGTCGTCTTCCTGATCGTCATCGTCGTCCAGACCATCCTCGGGGCGATCGGCACCGGGATCGAAGACAGCATCCTGCTGCGGATCATCTTCAACGTCATCGGCTCGACCGTGACGGCGCCGATCGTGGCGCTCGTCGCCGCGGTCATCTACTTCCGCCTGCGGGAGATCGAGCAGGGCGCCCAGTCCGCCGCGCCTTCTCAGCCCGCCGTCCCGCCGCCGCCTCCGGCAGCGCCGGGCCCCACCGTCTAGCCGGACGATCGGGGCAAGGGCTCCGCGGTCGTACGAGCCCGCTTGAGCAGCAGATCGCGCTCGCGGGCGTTCTCGGTCATCGCCGCTGCGCGCTCGAATTCGTCCCTCGCCTCCGCGGGGCGTGCGAGCCTGGCGAGCAGGTCGGCGCGGACGCTGTGCAGCAGGTGGTAGCCGTCGAGCGCGCCTGCGTCGGCCAGCACGTCGACCAGCTCCAGGCCCGCCTCGGGGCCGAACGCCATTCCAACCGCGACGGCGCGGTTCAGCTCGACCACGGGGGAGGGGGTGAGCTGGGCGAGGGCGTCGTAGAGCGCCGCGATCCGCACCCACTCGGTTTCCTCCGCGTGCGGCGCCCGCGCGTGGCACGCCGCGATCGCCGCTTGCACCGTGTAGGGGCCGAAGCTGCCGCGGCCGAGCTTTTCGGCCCGTTCCAGGGCGGCGAGGCCGCGCCGCACCAGCAGCGGGTCCCAGCGCGCCCGGTCCTGGTCGAGCAACAGCACCGGCTCCCCGCCCGGGCCGATGCGTGCCCTTGCCCGCGACGCCTGGATCTCCATCAGGCCCACGAGGCCGTGCACCTCGGGCTGCTTGGGCGTCAGGCCGGCGAGGACGCGACCGAGGCGCAGTGCCTCCTCGCAGAGGTCGGGCCGCATCCAGCTCTCGCCCGCGGTCGCCGCGTAGCCCTCGTTGAAGACGAGGTAGATCACCTCCAGCACCGACGGCAGTCGCTGGTCGAGCTCGCCGCCCTGGGGAACCTCGAACGGCGCGTGTGCCTCCTTCAGCGTGCGCTTGGCCCGCACGATCCGCTGCGCGACCGTCGACTCCGAGACGAGGAACGCTCGCGCGATCTCCTCCGTCCCCAGCCCGCCCAGCAGGCGCAGCGTCAGCGCCACCCGCGCCTCGGTCGAGAGCAACGGGTGGCAGCAGGTGAAGATCAGGCCGAGCAGGTCGTCGCCCAGGCCGCCCAGCACCGCCTCGTGCTCGGCGGCGTCCATCGCCATCCGCATCCCCGCCTCGCGCGCCAGCTGCCCGCGGCGATCCTCGAAGCGCTTGCCGCGCCGCGCCAGGTCAATCGCCCGGTTCTTCGCCGTGGCCGTGAGCCAGGCGCCCGGGTTCTCCGGAACGCCCGACTCGGGCCACCGCTCCAGCGCCGCCACCAGCGCGTCCTGCGCCAGGTCCTCGGCGAGGCCGACGTCGCCGCTCATCCTCGCCAGGCCGGCGATCAGCCGCGGCGACTCGATCCGCCAGACGGCCTCGATCGCCCGGCCGGTATCGGAACCCGTCTCGGGGCCGCGGCTCACGTCTGCTCGGGTGGCCTCTCCGAGAGCTGCCCGGCTGCCTGCACGTCCTCAGGAAAGTCTTCCATCTCATAGACGCGGCGCACCTCGATGAAGTCGCCGTCGGCACCGGGACAGCGCGAGGCCCACTCGACCGCCTCGGCCTTCGAGGACGCCTGAATCAGCCAGTAACCGCCGACGACCTCCTTGGCCTCGGCAAAGGGACCGTCGGTGACGGTCGGGGTGCCGCCGCTGAAGCTGACGCGGGCTCCGTCGACCGGCGGCCGCAGGCCGTCGAGCGAGAGCAGCACGCCGGCCTTGTTCAGCTCCTCGTTGTACCGGGTCATCGCCCCGACGTCCTCGGCGCTGGGCTCCCAGCTCTCCGCGTCGGTATCGATCCCCGGGTACATCAGCATCATGAATCGCATCGTCGTCTCCTTGGTTGTGGGTTGCCTCTACCCCTACGACGAACGGCAAACGGCGAAATCGACACGGCGGGAAAAATCTACTTCGCGCGGATCCCCGGTCAGCGCTTGGGGCCGGTCTCGCAATCGTGCGAGCGGCCCCAGCCGGGCAGGCCGTCGCAGGCGTCATAACCGCCGCCGCCGTAGAGCTGATCGGCGCTGGGACCGCCGTAGAGCTGGTCGTGACCGCCTTCGCCGTGGCAGCCGTCCTGGCCCGACCCCATCCGGCAGATGTCGTCACCTGGGCCGCCCCAGCAGCCGTCGCTGCCGGCACCGGTCTGGCAGTAGTCGTTACCGGCGTCGCCGACGCAGTCGCTGTTCTGCTCGCCGGTGATGCAGATGTCGTCACCGCCGCCACCGATGCAGCGGTTGCGGCGCGCCCCTTCCGAGTAGCAGGTATCGGCCTCCCCGCTGCCGATGAATTTGTCGGAGCCGTCGCCGAGGTGGACGGTCAGGGGGACCGGCAGCCGGTCCGACACTTCGACGAAATCGCCCGACGGGCCCATGTCGAGTTCGACCCCGCCGGCCCCGGCAAGCCGGCAGACGGCGAGCCTGCGGTTGTGCGCGAGACGGCAGCCGGGACCGGCGTCGGGCCCCATCCACCCGTGGACAATCAGGTTGCCGCCACTCATGCTCAACTTCAGGTGAGAGCCGGAGGCGGCTCCGCGCACGACGACCTGACCCTGCGGCGACGCGGATGCGCAGCCGAGAGTCAGCACCAGCGCAGCAGCCAGCGCTAGGGTCGCTGTTCCCCTGGCAAAGATCGCGTAGACCTTAGAACACTGCGCCGATCGATTAATTGCGGCCTTCGGGTATACCCCCGTACCTTTGCGGTACTTTTGAGTGGTGGACCGCGATGTTCTGGACGAGCATCGTCTTCGCCGGCTGATCGATGTCGGTAGGGCTCTGGTCGCTCAGTTGGACCTCGAGGCGGTGCTGAGCGAAGTGGTCGAGGTGGGGCGTGAGCTGACGGGCGCGCGCAACGCCGCCCTCGGAATACTCGACGAGGGCGGGCAGGAGGGCGAGCGCTTCATCTACGGACATCCGCCGGAGCACAGCTTCCTCGGCGTCCCGATAGTCGTGCGCGGGCAGGTCTACGGCAAGCTCTACCTAACCGAGAAGGAGGGTGACGTCGACTTCGACGCCGCCGACGAGGAGGCGACGACAATCCTTGCCGAATGGGCTGCGGTGGCGATCTTCAACATCCGCCTCTACGGCCAATCCGAGGAGGAGCGAGGCGCTCTGGAGCGTGCCGTGCACGGGCTCGAGGCGACGACCGAGATCGCCCGTGCCGTCGGTGGGGAGACCGACCGCGCGCGGGTGCTCGAGACGATCGCCAAGCGGGCGCGCACGCTGGTCGGCGCCCGCTCGCTGCTCGTGCTGCTGCACGACGGCAGCAGCAGCGAGGTGGTCGCCGCCGCTGGTGAGTGCGGCCCTGCGCCTGTTGGCCGCCAGGTGACAGTTGAGGCCGGGAGCGCGGCGGAGACGCTGGCGGCGGCACAGAACATCGGGATCGGCGCGAGCGCGGCGCTGCTCGCGCCGCTTGACTTTCGCGGCAGCACACTGGGCGTGATCGTCGCTCTCGACCGGATCGAGGAAGGCCCCCGCTTCTCCCCCGAAGACGAGCGTCTGCTTGCCGCCGCCGCCACCAGCGCGGCAGCCGCCGTCGCCACGGTCCAGTCGGTGACCGAGGACCGCCTGCGCCAGAACTTGATGGCGGCGGAGCGGGAGCGGGCACGCTGGGCGCGGGAGCTGCACGACTCGGTTCTGCAGGGGATGGGATCCCGCCGCCTGCTCCTCTCCTCGGCGCTCAAGAGCGGCGATCCGAAACGGTTGGTGAGTGCGGTGGAAGACGGTCTGCGCGACGTCGTGCGCGATATCGACGACCTGCGCAGGTTGATCACCGAGCTGCGGCCCGCGACGCTCGACCAACTGGGCCTCGTCGCCGCTCTGGAGGACCTGGTCGAGCGGGTGCGGCACAGCGCCGGGGTCGAGCTGGCAACCGACCTGCGGATCGACTCCGAGCGCCTCGACCCCGAGCTGGAAACGGTCGTCTACCGGCTTGTGCAGGAGGCCCTGAGCAACATCGGCAAGCACGCCGCCGCCTCCAGTGCCGAGCTGCGAATTTGCGGTGAGGAGGAGGACCGGCTCGACGTACTCGTCGCCGACGACGGGCGGGGCTTCGACCCGACGCGCGAGTACAGCGGCTTTGGTTTGACTGGGATGCGCGAGCGGGTCGAGTTGGCGGGCGGGGAGCTGCGGATCGAGTCGAAGCCCGGCGCCGGCGCGAGGGTGATCGCTTCGCTCCCGCTTGCTCCCTCAGGTCTCGACGAGGCCTCGGGAGAGCGCGCTGCGAACTAGCTCGGCGCGACTGCTGACGCCGAGCTTCTGCTGGATGTGGGCGCGGTGGGTCTCTACGGTGCGCACGCTGATGTAGAGCTTCTCGGCGATCTCGGCATTGGTGTGGCCGAGGGCTATCAGGCGCAGGACGTCGGTCTCGCGCTCGCTCAGATCGCTGGCGACGATCTCCGGTTCGGCGGCCAGCTTCGCCCCCAGCGCCGGTTGCAGATAGGTCTCGCCGGCGGCGGCGCTGCGCACGGCCTGCACGAGTTCGTCGTCGGCCGCCTCCTTGAGCACGTAGCCGAGCACTCCCTGCTGCAGCGCCTGCCGCGCGAAGGCGGGCTCTTGCTGCATCGTCAGGACGACGATCCTGGTCTCCGGCGAGACCTCGCGCATCTCCCCGATCGCCTCCAGGCTGGGCCGTCCGGGCATGTTGAGGTCGAGGATCAGCACGTCGGGCTTGTGGCCGCGCAGGTAGCGGATCGCCCCCTCGGCGTCCTCCGCCTCGGCCACGACCTCGAAGTCCGATTCCTCCTCCAGCAGCACCCGCAGCGCCCGCCGCACGATCGTGTGGTCATCGGCCAGGACGATCGAGATCCCCTCCGCCATCGACTTGATCCTAAGCCCGCTCGTCGCCTCATACCACTCTCGTTCCTTGACAATTCCATACCCGTATGTTTATCCTCTGTCCAGTTTGTTTGGGAACGTGTTTGTTAGTTCAAGGAACGAACACGTTTGCCAGACACACAGGGACCAATAACCGAGCTTCGCCACAAGGGAGCCGCAAGGGAAGCGGCAGGCAGAGGGGCTCACGGGACAAGGAGAGAGATTTGATGTTTTCGCCACTACGCAACCGCTTCGGCATCCCAGGCGTGATCTCGATGATCGCCCTCGTCTTCGCGATGTTCGGCGGCGCCTATGCCGCGACGAACAACGGCGGCGGCAAGGCCACCGCCTCGGCCAAAGGCAAGCCAGGCCCACGCGGCCGGCGGGGCAAGACCGGCCCAGCGGGCCCGGTTGGGCCCGCTGGTGCCAAGGGCGACAAGGGCGACGCTGGCCCGCAGGGCAAGGAAGGCCCGCAGGGCAAAGAAGGCCCGGAAGGCAAAGCGGGCAAAAACGGCACGAACGGCAAAGAAGGCTCTCCCTGGACCGCTGGAGGCACCCTACCGCCGGGCGCCACCGAGACGGGCACCATCGGGACGATATTCGTCCCGGGCGTGAATGCCGCCGAAGAAGAAGAACCGAAAGGGAACATCAGGACCTCGCTGTCGTTCCCCATCCCCCTCCCCGTCCCTCTGGAAAGCGAAGACGTTCACTTTGCCCCCGATGCTGGATGTACGGGGTCCGCGGAAGAACCGACCGCCGAGCCCGGAGAACTCTGCGTGTACTTAACGCAGGGAGACCAACCTTTTAAAGGCATCGCCAACCCGGCTGGTGGGGGTGGAGCCTCGACCAGCGGCGCCGTCCTCTCGGTCCCTTTTGGTCCCGCGGAAGGCCCCCTATTTGGAACCTTCGCCGTTACCGCTCCCGAAGGCCCGTAGTCACACCAGGGGGCTGACTTGGAACTCCGAGCCGCAAACGGGTCCGAACGGCTCAGAGCCGTTCGGACCCGGTCAGCCCGGCCCACGCCGCACCTCCACACCAACCGCAGAGGAGCAGCTCGATGAGCAGACGCAGAAACCGACTCAACCTCGCCCCCGCCCCAGTTGCTCTGGGCGCCCTCGCCCTGCTCCTCACCTGCGCCGCCCCGGCCCTTGCCGGCACCGCCACCGACCAGCGGCCGCTGCTCTTCGGCTTCGACGGCGCTGGCTCCTCGATCGGTGCGCTGACGGCGCCCGAGGGGATAGCCATCGACGAATCGACCGGCGACGTCTATGTCAACAACCAACCCGGGAGCGGCAAAGGGCCGGGACCCTTCGACCCAGAACGGATCGTCTGCAAGTTCGACATCGATGGCAATCCGCAGAATTTCACCGCTGGCAACTCGGCCGGAAAATCCTGTTTGGACGGCCGCGAAACCCCGGGCGGTGCATTCGGCGTCGAAGGTTCCTTCGAGCAGGGGGCGTTCAAAGCCGGAGTCGCCGTCGACAACTCCGGCGCCAACCCGGGCCGCATCTACATCGCCGAGGAAGGTGGCCCAATACACGCCTTCGCGCCGAGCGGAACCTACCTCTGGACCCTGCCACGTGCAACAGCGCGGCCCTGCGGTATCGCTGTGGACCGCGAAGGTCACCTCTGGGTCGGTAACGGCTACGGTGAAGGCGAAGACGGGCACAAGGTGCTCGAGTTCGCCAACAGCGGGGGCCCTCCGGCGAAGATCGGCGAATTCACGGTGACTGGCGGCAATAAACGCGCGTGTTATCTCGGAATGGATGAAAGCGGAAAAGATTTCTACGTACAAGTCGGAGGATCCACGGTCGACAAGTACGCCGAAGAAACCTTTGACTCGACCCATGCCACCCAAGAACAGAACTTCGGCCTCACAGTCGACGCGTCAAAACCGAGCGGCCATATCTTCATCGTCAACGCGGCCAACTTCGAAGAGTACGAACCCTGCGCAACGCCAGCATGCTTTGGCACGACGCTCGGCGGCAGTCCCTTCGGGGCCGACCTGATCGGCAGCGCCCGCGGCATCGCCTACAACCCCTCAGAAGACCGGGTCTACGTTTCTGACCTCGCCTCGAACACGGTCAAGGTCTTCGGCCCCAGGGCCAGCGGCACGGTCCCCGACGTGACGATCGGCGAAACCGATGAAATCGGACAGAACGCCGCCAGGGTCCACGGCACGCTCAACCCCCAGAGCGTCCCCAACTCCTACCGCTTCGAATACAAGGTCGGAGAGGGGGCGAGCTGGGGGCTGGCGCTGGCCTCGCCCGCAGTCTGCCTGGAACCGGCGCCGCCGCTGGCCGAAGACAGCGCTGATCATGCGGTCGCCTGCAAACTCCTCGGCCTCAAAGCGAACACGACCTATCAGGTCCGTTTGGTCGGCGAGAACACCGAAAACAACCTCAAGGCCTACTCCGCCCCGGCCACCTTCAAAACGCTGCCGCCGCCGGTTGCCAAAGTCGAAGGCTGCTCGATCTCGACGGTTTCGACCAGCTCGGCCCATGTCGCCTGCACCGTCGATCCGCAGAAAGACCAGACGACCTGGAAGGCGCTGAGAAGCCCCCAGCCCGACGCGAGCCAATCCGAATGCAAAGGGCTCAAAGAATCCGCCTTCACAGTGGGCAAAGAAGACACGATCCCCGCCGAAGAAGCCGGCACCGTTCCGATCGCGGCCGATCTGGAAGGGCTCCAGTACGCGGAAACCAACTGCGTACGGATCGTCGCCACCAACGGCGGCGGCACCAGCACGGTGGACCTGATCTTCACGACCACCACCGACCATCCACCGAGCGAACTCGAAACCGCCTTCGTCGCGCCGCGCACCGATACGACCGCGCGCCTCAACGGCCGCCTAAACCCAGAGGGCGACGCCACCTTCAGCTACCGCTTCGAACTGAGCACGGATGGGGTCGACTGGACCCTGTTGCCCGTGCGGGAAGCGAGCGTCAACGGGAGGGAGAAGGTAGTCGTCGCCGATCAGATCGGTGGCCTCAACCCTGACACCACCTATCACTACCGCCTCGCCTCGGCCGAAAACATCGAAGGAGGCGGTTCAGCGACAGCGGGCAAAGAGAAAACCTTCACGACTCGCATGACCGCAGAAGTCACCCTGCCCCCCAGTGCCCTCGGGCAGCCCGGCAAGCGCGGCATCGAGCTGGTCAACAACCCCGACAAGGGCGACCAGAACGCTCTGGCTGTAGGGCCGCAAAGCGAAACGCCACCGCTGAGCGCCGACGGCAACACGGCGCTTTGGAGCGTGTACGCTGGGGCACCGGGCGCAAATACCGGCTTGGGCGCTCCGTTCCTGGCCGACCGGAGCGCCGGTGGCTGGCACTCCAAGAGCCTCGTCCCAAGCACGAACAAACAGATCGGCGGCGGCGAATTCGCCTATCTGCTGGAGAACGCGACCCCTGACTTCTCGCACTTCATCCTTCAGGCCGGGAAAACCGACGTTTTCTTGCAGCCGCCGATAACCGTGCTGCGGCTCGACCGCGACAGCAACCAGGAGATCCTCGCAACCAAACAAAAATACGACGAACTCAAAGCCGATCTAAGCGACGATGCCACTGACGTACTGACGGTAAATCGCGCAACCAACCAGCTCGAGGACATCGGCAGTGGCAGCGCCGAAACGATCAGCCTGATGCCCGGCGGTTCGCCTTCGACCTGCGGGGTGAGCGGTTTTACCTCCGGCGGTGGTGCGGGCGATCGGAACTGGAGGCCCAATTACCACCGGATCGCCGCGGCCGACGCGTCCCGCGTCTACTTCGAGGTCAAGCCGGACGGCAAATGCGCCACCGGCCACGAAGGCCTCTATGTGCGCGACCGCGAAAGCGAAGAAACGACGCTGATCGACCCCGGCACCGCGAGCAGCGACTCCGAAATCATTCGCTCGAGCGCCGACGGCCGGCACGCCTACTTCGTCACCCACAGCAAACTCGACCCAGCCGACAAAAACGTCGATGCCGACGTCTACCGCTGGGATGAGGATGCCGAAGGGTCGAGCTGCCTGACCTGTGCGGTGAGCGTCGACGCGAAGGTGGGGGTCGGCGGAAACGAAGTCGTGGTCTCCGACGACCTCTCCCACGTCTACTTCTCCTCCACAGAGCAGCTCGTGCCAGGCAGGGGGCAGAAAGGCCGCGCCAACGTCTACGCGCTGAGCGGTGGGCAGCTGCGCTTCGTCACCGACGCGACCCCGGCCAGCGTGTCTGGGGGACTGTCCGAACCAGAGAATTCGCTGCTCTCGGCGGACGGGAACGTGCTGGCGTTCACGGCCTATGCAAGCCGCAGGCTGAGCGCCGATGAAGTCGCCCCCCGGTGTACCGCTCTGAAGGGCCGGGGGCTAGATGGATTCCCACCGTGCGAAGAGCTCTACCGCTACGACGACCGCGACGGTAGCGTCGAGTGCCTCTCCTGCGCACGCGGCGGCCTCACCACGCACATGATCGGAACGCCGACCGGTTCCAGCGACCCGAAGACCGATTTCCAGCTCTCGGCCGACGGCAGCACGGTCGCCTTCACCACCCAGGAGCGGCTGCTGGCGGGCGACGTCAACAACGACACCGACATCTACGAATGGCGTAACGGCGTAGTTCGCCTGATCACCGACGGGGTCAGCGACTTTCAGGAAGGCGAGGCCGCGCCCCAGGTGGCGGCTGTAGACGCGAGCGGCGCCAACATCCTCTTCGCCGTGGTTGAGCCGGGGCTGACCGGCTTCGAGCAGGACGGCCTGGTCAACATCTATGACGCGAGGATTGGCGGCGGCTTCAGGCCCCCCGCCCCCCAGGCCCACTGCAGCGAGGACTCCTGCCAGGGGCCGCTGCGGCCCCCGCCACCCCAGCGCCAGTCCTCGAGCTCATCGTTCAGCGGCAGCGGTAATGCCGCGAAAGGGCAGGCCAAGCTCAAGTGCGCCAAGGGAAAGGTGCGTCGCAAGGGCCGCTGCGCCAGCCGCCACCCGCACAAACGCCACCACAGGCGAGCTAGCCACGCCGAGCAAGGGAGGACGAAGTGAACCGCCGAGCACTGCTCTTGGGCTTTGCCGCCCTTGCCATCACGATCTTCGCGATCGCGCCGGCCATGGCTTCAGCCGCCGCGAGGTACGACGTCAAGACGACCTGGAGCGACACGAACCTGCCCCCGGGGGGCGTGGGGAACTTCGACCTCTGGGTCCGCAACATCGGCGACGCCACCGGTGAAGAAGACCTGCTGGTCAAAGACGAACTGCCCGCTGGGGTGATCGCCACCGCCATCCACTTCTACCCCGAATTCGCCCCGCTGCCTGACGACAGAGCCGGGCTCTACTGCTCGGGGGCGGGGACTGGAACGGTCCAGTGCCTCTTCCCCGGGCCGGTGGTATCCGAATTGATGCAGGCGCCTGGGCTGGAAACGGGAGGCGGCGTGGCGCGCCCGACCGGCTACATAACGGGGTCGGTGGGGATCGAGGTGGCCATCGACCCCGGCGCCTCGGGAACCGCGGCCAACACGGCGACGGTCTCGGGTGGTGGCGCGGCGCAACCCGACACGGACGTCGACCAGGTCCCCTTCAGCGAGACTCCGGCGCCGTTCGGGATCGTGCCGGGCAGCTTCGAAGCCGACTTCTTCGACGCCGCCTTCCCCTTCGGCGAGCCCTCGCGCCAGGCGGCCGACCATCCCTTCGAGTTGCGGGTCAACTTCGAGCTCGACCTGCTCACCGGCTTGAAGCTCAACAACACCGAGCTGAAGAGCTTTCCGCACGGCTCGCTCGCGACGGTCGAGGCGACACTGCCGCGTGGCATGATCGGCAACCCCGAGGCGACGCCGAAGTGCGACCCGGTCAAGTTCGCCGAAAAAGGCGCGACGGGGAACTCCACCGCCTGCCCGGCCAACACCCAGGTCGGCTATCTGAATGCCGAGACGGTCGGGGATGTCACCCGGCATCAGGCCCTGACCCGGGTGGCCATATACAACATGGAGCCTCCCAAAGGCCAGGCGGCCGACTTTGGTTTCAACGCCGGCGGCTTCGTGCAGGGCCACATCTTTCCGACCCTCGACCCGGCCCAGAACTACGCGATCAAGACGCTGACGCCGAATATCTCCAACCTGGTCCCGGTGACCGGCTCGGAAGTCGTCTTCTGGGGGGTGCCCGGCGATCCCGTCCACGACAGGTTCCGCTCCTATCCGCAGGTGCAGCCAGGCAGCATCGCTCTCGGCGCCCCTTTCGGATCGGCGGCGATCGAGCCGCTCTTCACCAACCCGGCCGACTGCGGCTTCGACAACGGCGCCACGAGGATTCGGCTCGAGAGCTACACCGAGCCGGGCAAGCTGACGCCGGCGCAGGAGTACGGCAACGCCCACAACGTGACCGGCTGCGAAGACCCGCGCTTCCGTTTCGAACCCAAGGTCGCCCTGCAGCCGACCACCAAGGACGCCGGCGCCCCGACCGGGCTCGACGTCCACCTCGAAGTGCCGCAGCGAAACGAGGAAGTCGAGGACACGAAAGAACTCTATGCCGAAAACGGCGACGTGCAGGGGATCTCGACCCCGCCGATGAAGAAAGCGGTGGTCGTCCTGCCGCAGGGGATGACGGTGAACCCCGCCGCGGCACAGGGCCTTGGCTCCTGCAGCCCAGAACAGATCGGCCTCGGGACCGACAGACCGGTCACCTGTCCAGACTCATCCCAGTACGGGACGCTCACCCTGCACACGCCGCTGCTCCCGGTCGATGCTCAGCCCAAGGGCTTCGTCTACATCGCCAAGCAAAACGACAACCCCTTCCACAACTTCCTTAGCCTCTACCTGGTAATCCAGGAACCCGAACGGGGCATCCTGGTCAAGGTCGCCGGCAGGGCAGACCTCGATCCGGTCACCGGTCAGATCACGACCACCTTCGACGACCTGCCCCAGTTCCCACTTTCGGACATGCAGCTGACCTTGAAGGGCGGCCTCAGGGCGGGCCTGGTCAACCCGCAGACCTGCGGCAAGAAGACGATTCAGGCCATCTTCTACACCTGGCAGGACCCGAGTACGCCGCACACGGTCAACAGCTCCTATGACGTGACCCGCAACCCCGACGGGTCGCCTTGTCACAACTCGCTCTCCGAGCGACCCTTTGAGCCCAAGCTCTCAGGCGGCACGGTCAACAACCTGGCCGGCTCCTTCAGCCCGATGGAGCTGCAGCTGACCCGCTCAGACGAAGACCAGGAGCTCTCCGGGGTGGAAGGCACCGCGCCCCCGGGCCTGCTCGCCTCCCTTAAGGGCGTCGGCCGCTGCTCCGATGCGACGATCGCCGCCGCAGCCAACCCCGATCGGACCGGCATCGAAGAGATCAACAGCCCCTCCTGCCCGGCTTCGAGCCTGGTCGGCACGGTAGACGCCGGCGCCGGAGTGGGCCAGGTCCTCACCTACGTCAGCGGCAAGATCTACATGGCAGGCCCCTATAAAGGCGCCCCCGTCTCCGGCGTGGCCATAGTCCCGGCGGTAGCCGGCCCCTTCGACCTCGGCACGATCGTTACCAGGGCCCCCGCCTACGTCAACCCCAAGACCGCCGAACTGCACCTCGTCACCGACCCGCTGCCGCTGATCTTCAAGGGGGTCCCGGTCAGGGTTAGGGACATCAGGGTCCACCTGGACCGCTCCCACTTCACCCTCAACCCGACCAACTGCAAACCGTTTGCCCTCTCCGGCACGCTGTTTAGCTCCGAAGGCAAGACAAGGCAGAGCGCCACCCCTTTCCAGGCCGCCGATTGCTCTGGCCTGGGATTCAAGCCAAAGCTCATCACTCGCCTATTCGGTGGTACCCACCGTGGCGCCCACCCGAAGTTCCGGGGCACTTTCAAGGCCAGGCCGGGCGATGCCAACGTGAGCGGAGCAGTGGTAACCCTGCCCCGTTCTGAGTTCCTCGACCAGGCCCACATCAGGACGATCTGCACCAGGGTCCAGTTTGCGGCCGACCAATGCCCGGCGGGATCGATCTACGGCCACGCCGTGGCGACCACCCCCCTCCTGGACGAAGCGCTGCAGGGCCCGGTCTACCTGCGCTCCTCCGATCACGACCTGCCCGACCTGGTCGCCGACCTTCACGGCTTAGTCGACGTCGAAGTGATCGGCCGCATCGACTCGATCAAAGGCGGGATCAGGGCAAACTTCGAGTCGGTCCCAGACGCCCCGGTCGATCGGTTCACGATCACCATGCAGGGTGGCAAGAAGGGACTCCTGGTCAACAGCAGAGACATCTGCGCCCACACCTACAAGATCAACGCCGAATTCAAGGGACAGAACGGCAAGGAGGCGACCCTCATCCCGAAGCTGCAGGCTGCCTGCAAGGGCAAGGCCAAGCGGGCACGCAGGGGCGCCCGCCGCCCCCGTTGATGCGCGCCGCAATCGTGGTGGCCCTTGCTCTGCTCCCATCGCCCCCGGTCGCCTCGGCCGAGCTGGTCCAGGAGGGGGCGGTCCGCGTCGCGCTCAGCGGCAGCCTCTCGCCCAAGCGCCTGCCCAGACATGGCACAGCGCCGATCTCGGTGAGCATCGGCGGCCACATCTCGTCCACTTCCTCAGCAGGCCCACCGCAGCTGCAGGAGGTCACCTTCGCCTTCAACAGAGTAGGTAGCCTCGATTTGGGGGGCCTGCCGCGCTGCAGGCTGGGCCACATCAGCCCTTCGACCACCCAGGAGGCGCTTCTGGCCTGCAGCGGCGCCCTGGTCGGCGAAGGCCACTTCTCGGCCAACGTCCGCTTCCCCGAGCAGTCCCCCTTTCCATCGAAGGGCAAGGTCCTGGCCTTCAACGGGGTGCTCAGGGGCTCGCCGGTGATCTTCGCCCACATCTACGGCACCGAGCCGGTTCCAACCTCCTACGTCCTGCCGCTTTTGATCCACCGTGGCAAGGGGATGTTCGCCACCGTGATGAGCGCGTCCCTGCCCCACGCGACCGGGGAATGGGGCTACGTCACCGGGCTCGATCTGAAGCTCGGTCGCACATACTCCTCCCACGGCAAGAGCCATAGCTTCCTCTCCGCCGGCTGCCCCGCTCCCAAGGGCTTTCCGGGGGCGCTCTTTCCCCTCGTTCGCACCAGCTTTGCCTTCGCCGGGGGAAAGGCCTTGACCGCGACCCTTACCCGCAGCTGCAAGGCGAAGGGATGAAGCTCAGCTACGCAAACGTAGTCTCAACCCTTGCCCTCTTTTTGGCCCTTGGCGGAGCAACGGCCTACGCCGTCAATCAATTGCCCCCTGAGAGCATCGGCGCCAAGCAACTTCGCCCAGGAGCGGTGACGGCAGACAAGATCAGAAAGCACGCGGTAACCGCGCCGAAGCTCATGTCCCAGGCGATCAAGAGCGGCAAGATCGCAAACGGGGCGGTGAAGGAAGCTAAACTGGCTAACGCCTCGGTCGGCAACGCCAAGCTCGCCAGCGGAGCGGTTTCGACCGAGAAGATTGCAGGCGATGCCGTAACCGGGGCGCAGGTCAACGAGGCAACGCTCTCCCTGGTGCCCTCGTCCAACTCGGCCAACACCGCCACCTTCGCCGAGTCGGCCAATCCCATCGCCTTCGCCGCAGTCGACCAGGAAGGCAACGTCGACACCTCGATTTCCAAGGGCACGATCTCCGTCTCCCAGGGCAAAGAAGCGGGCATCTACTGCGTCTCGGTGGCGGGCTTCAGCCCCCGCGGCGCTCAGGCAACCCCCCGCTACAACGGCTCGGGCAACCTGACCGTCTACGTGACGATCGGTGGCACTGGGGACTGCCCCGCCCCACAGGTCGAGGTGCAAACCCACAACGGCGGCCCCGCCAAAGCCCCCTTCTACATCGTGCTGTACCGGTAGGGATGCGAGGCGCTTGGGGAGCGGCGGCTCTTGCCCTGGTGGGGTTGGCGCTCTTCGCGGGCGGCTGCGGCGGGGGGAGCAGGGAGAGCAACATGACCTCGAGCGAAGCGCGCAAGGGCGGTGAAGCAAGCATCGAAGAATTCGGCGCCGAGGCGACGGGGTCGGAGAAGGAAGCGATCCTCAGCGCCTTCGAGGGCTACCTGAACGCCCTCGCCGAGGAGGACTACCGCACGGCCTGCTCCTACCTATCCGCCACCGTGCAGGGCTCCCTGAGCCGGCTCACCTCCGAATCCCCGAGGGCAATGGGTTGCACCGCGATTCTGCCCAAGCTGCTCGCTCCGACAGTGGCGGCGCTCGCCAGCGCGCTGGCGAGCGGTCAGGTCACCAAGGTCAGAGTGGAAGGCGGCCGTGCGTTCGTCGTCTTCCATGCCCCGGGCGCCGAGCTTTACCAACAAACTATGGTCCGAGAAGGTGAGGAGTGGAAGGCGGTAACTGTTGCCTCGTCCGTCCTCGTCCCCTTCGCTGCTACGCACGGGCAATAGTCGTCGGTGCGCCGGTCGATCGACGCCCGCTCCGAACTGCATGCCCGCCTGCTTGAGCGCCGCCCTGAGATCGAGCAGGCGGCGGTGGCCCGTGTCTATGGAGTATCCGATCCCACCGAGACCTTTGGCCCCGAGTACGTCGAGGGACTGCGCGCGGCGGTTTCCGCGGCGCTTGACCACGGCTTTGCCGCGATCGAGCACGGTGAGGAGCGCTCGCCGCCGCCACCGGCGACGCTGCTCGTCCAAGCGCGCATGGCGGCCCGCAACGGTGTCAGCCTGGAAACTGTGCTGCGTCGCTACTTCGCCGGCTACACCCTGCTCGGCGACTTCGTCATGCGCGAGGCCACCGACGGAGACCTGCTGCAAAGCTCCGCGCTGCAGCACGCGCTGCGAGCCCTGGCGGCCCTCTTCGACCGCCTCATCGCCGCCGTCACCGAGGAGTACACCCGGGAAGCGAAGGGGCGACTCGATTCCGCCGAGGAGCGCCGTGCCGAGAGAGTGAAAAGGCTCCTCGCCGGTGAGCTGCTCGACACCTCGGGCCTGCAGTACGACTTCGGGGCACACCATCTCGGCGCGATCGCTGTCGGCCCGGGGGCGGGGGAGGCGGTCCGGGCTCTGGCCGGGGACCTCGACCGCCGCCTTCTGGCGGTCGAACGTCGTGGCGAGGGTGCGCTCTGGGCCTGGCTCGGCGGGCGGCGGGGGCTCGGCCCCGACGACCTCGAACGACAAGTCTCCACGAGCTGGCCCGCGGGGGTCACGCTGGCGCTTGGCGAGCCCGGCCAGGGCCTCGCCGGCTGGCGCCTCACCCACCGCCAGGCGAGGGCGGCTCTGCCGATTGCCCTGCGCAGCCCCTGCAATCGCATCCGCTATGCCGACGTCGCGATGACTGCCTCGATCCTCCAAGACGATCTCCTTTCCACCTCGCTGCACGAGCTCTACCTGGCGCCGCTGGAACAGGAGCGCGACGGAGGTGAGATGCTGCGCCAGACGCTGCGTGCTTACTTTGCCTCGGGCTTTCATATCTCCTCGGCCGCCGCCGCCCTGGGAACGAGCCGGCCGACGATCACAAAGCGGCTGAGCGCAGTCGAGGAAAGACTGGGTCGTCCTCTCGGCATGTGCAGGATCGAGCTGGAGGCGGCGTTGCGCCTCGACGCCCTCGGCGGGTAATTAATTGACAAATTGGAAAGCTCTGCAGCTTTTCAGTGTCATATTGAAAAGACTACGCCCGTCTCCCATCCGTGAGGCTCAACTGAACTAGGCATACCACTAGTCAAGCCCGGTGGCCCTCGATGTCGCCGGGAGAGGGAGGCAGAAGTGAAGATCGCAAAGATGATCGGCTTGGCCGCCATCGCGGCGCTGGCCTTGACCGCGTCGCTCGGGGCCGGTTCGGCCCTCGCGTCGGCAACGGCACTGTGCAAATCGACGGCAAACAACCCATATTGCACCGCCGCAAACACGTATCCCGGGGGCACCGAACTCAAAGCGAGCTCGAGCACTGCCAAGGTCGAAGGCAAAGCATATGGTGGCATCAAAGCCAATTTCGAATGTACCGAATCGGCGCTGGAAGGGAAAACCGTCAGCGGATCTGGCGAACCGCTGCCAGTTTCCGTCTCGGCTTGGACCCTTGGAGGATGCAAATTAGTCCTCCCTGAATCTGGATATACCATTGCCTGCACGGCAACCGCAGTGGAAAGCGCGCCCTATTCCGGGTCTCTGTCTTGGACGTCCGGGACCAACGGGACGCTGGCAATCGGAAGCGGGGGCAAAGGCAACCCTGGCTGGAAATTCAAATGCACTGGCTTTTTCCCGATAGATTGCACCCTCAGCTTCGCTCCCTCACTGGACGTGAGCGGCGGCAGCCCAGCCACGATCGTCGCCTCCTCGGAGTCGATGAGCGGGTCGGGGAGCCCATGCCTGGAAAAAGGCGCGTCGTTTACCGGAACGTACTCGGTCGCCTCCCCCAAACCGGTATACCCTGCCAAACCGACGGAATCGCTATCGGGCCCGACGGCGCTCTGCAAAATATCCGAAGGTAAATGCCCAGCAGGTCAACTCTACCCGAAAGGGACCGCAATCAAAGCGGAAACGAGTGCGCTGACCATCAATGCTACGGGCGGGGCTATCGCAAAAATTGCCTGTACCCACGCGACTCTCTCTGCCGAAACTACCGCCGCGAGCGGCGAACCACTGCCGATCTCGGCCACGTCATTCGAACAGAGCGGATGCACTGTTTCCGCTAGTTCTGGTGAAACACTCGGATGCTCTTTATCCGCAGTTTCAGGCTCCGCAGGCACGATCAACTGGAGCGCGGGCAGGGATGGATTGTGGGAAGCTCCGGGAGCAGGCTGGAAAACCAACTGTGGCGAAGGCAGTCCTGGTAATTGCAGCTATACGCTCAAAAGCGGTTCTCCGACTCTCCTCGAAGGCGGTAATCCCGCGCTGATCACCGCAAAAGAAGTGAGCTTGAATATCGACAAACCCGGCTACTATTGTGGGTTTACTGCGACCCTTACCAGTACCTTCAACGTGACGTCGCCGAAACCGGTGTTCGTTACGAAGAGTTGACGTTTCGGCGAAATTGACCGGTTTCAGTTCGAGATCGGCATAGGTGTCCGCGCGGGCCGCCCATCTGGGGGGGGGGGGGGGGGCGGCCCGCGCTGATCGCCTCCCGATCTGGCGCCGCACCTCGTCGAGTTCGTTCTCGGCCCCTATCTCCGGCAGGCGGAGGGCGAACGCATTGCCTGCGCGTAGAGGCGTAGAGCGAGGGATTCCCTAGAATCGGTGTCGTGAGGGGGACACCGAAGAGGCTGATCGTGGCTGTTGCCGCGCTGCTGCTCGCCGTGAGCTTGGCCGCCTGCGGAGGCGGAGATGACTCCAGCTCGACGGTGGGGGAGGCTGCCGCGCGGGAACAGGCCGTGGGCAATTCGAGCGTTGGCGCTTCGTCGAACGGCGCGTCGAAGAAGGAAGGTGGGGAGGAGAAGCCCGGTGGCGAAGGAGAGGGCTCGAGCAACTTCGTCCCCAAGCAGCACAAGGATTCCGGCGGTGGCTCCGAGCAGTTCAAGGTGAAGGGGGGCGACAACAGCGTGCAGGAATTCGGCGAGGAGGCCGATGCTCCTGAGCTCGACGCAGCCGCCGTCGCCCTACACAACTTTCTCGATGCCCGGGCTGAGGGAGACTGGGCCACCGCATGCAGCTACATGTCGAACGCCGTCGTCGATTCCTTCGAAAAACTCGCCGCGCAGGCCAAGCAGATCGGAGACAAGAGCTGCGCCGGGATCCTCGAAAAGCTGACCAACCCGGCTGCCAAGGACTCGATGAAGGCCGAAGCGGCTCAGGCAAACGTCGGCTCGCTGCGAATCGAAGGCGAACAGGCCTTCCTCATCTACACCGGCATCGACGGCACCGTTCTCGCGATGCCCATGGCGAACGAAGACAGCGACTGGAAGGTCGCCAGCCTCGCCGGCACGCCGCTGTCCTAGCTTCTCGGCATCCTTTGCGGACTTTGAGCCGCGAGCCGTCTTCAGTAGGGCGCCCACGAGAAGTTGCGCGGGCGGTCACCCCGCTGGAGCTGTTCTTCGACCTCGTCTACGACAGGAGCACGGCGTCAAGGATCGCGACAAAGCATTCGGCGTGAGCCCTCGCGAGATGCAGAGGGCGCGAGACGAGAGGCCTAGTTGGGCTGCTGCGCGAGGTCCAACGCAAGCTGGGTCGAGATCTCCGCGTCGCGCCGACGCATAGACTCGGTCGTGTGCTTGGGCTCGGGCGGTAGGCGAGCGTCACTGGCACTCTGGGATTGATCCGACCGGGCGTTCTGGGTAATCTTCTTTCCATCCCCCAGTCGCCTCGGCGGCTGGGTGCGAGGTCCGCTTCGGCGAGCCAAGCCGCTAAATATGGCCATTTGCTGGGCTTTCTAGAGCCGACGCCCGGACTTGAACCGGGGACCCCTTCATTACGAATGAAGTGCTCTACCAACTGAGCTACGCCGGCGCGCTCGGGTCATTCTAGGTATCGCGGTTGCGTCGCGCCGGGCCTTTGTTCAGCAGCGGCCCCAGCCTTACTTGCGGCCCGCCTTCGTCTCGCCCTCACCGCGTGGCACCGCGGTCGGCAGATGGCCGCAGACGGGACAGTCCGGCTCCGGCACCACCGGCTCGCGTTCGACCTCCATCGTGCGCAGGTCGTAGATGTGGCCGACGCCCTGGGTCGAGGGCTCGGCCAGGCCGGTCAGGTGATGCATGATGTCGAGCCCGACCTGGCCGCCGATCAGGCCGCAGGCCGGCCCCAGCGTCGCCGCCGGCGACGGTTTGGCGCGGCGCTGCTCGATCGCGATGTCGAACATCGGGTAGCTGCGCCGGTAGGCCGCCACCTGGCAGGCGAAGCAGCCGGTGACCCCGGGCACGTAGAACGGACCGACCCTGGCGATAGGCGGGAAGTGGCTCATCGTGATGTAGGGAATCTCCGCCGCGAAGCAGGCGGCATTGACCCACTGCTCGATTTCGTGCGCCGGCCAGTCCGCCGCATCGATCACCAGGTCATAGCCCTCGATCACGGCTGCCACCGACTGCTCGCCGTCCACACGCTCGGGGATCGTGTCCAGGCGCATGCGCGAGTTGAAGGCGCCGAGTCGCTCCGCGGCGACCTCGACCTTGAGCCGGCCGATGTCGGCCTCGCTGTAGAGGACCTGCCGGTTGAGGTTGCTCTCCTCGACCCGGTCGCCGTCTATGAGCAGCATCTCACCCACCCCGCAACAGGCCAGGGAGAGGGCGGACCAGCCGCCGAGGCCGCCCACTCCGAGGACGACGATGCGGGCGCTCTCGAGTCGCGCCTGGCATTGGGAAGGGGTCGGCCCGGTGGTGATGTCGGCGAAGTAGCGAATCTGGCGATCGAACCGCTCGGTCGTTGCGGCCGGGATCAGGTCGTCGTCCGCGGCGTCCTCGACCAGGCCCAGCTCCTCCAGCTGCGCAAGCAGGTCGCTGACTGCTTCCTCGCCGAAGCGCCCCTCCAGCTCATCGCGCGTGAGACTTCCGTCGAGGGCGGCGAGCAGTTGTCGTCCCTCTGCGTCGGGATTCTCGATCTGGATATCGGCTCCGGCGCTGGGCCTCAGCAGGTAGAGATCGCCGCCTGGCGTTTCGATCTGCTCGGTCGTGCGCTTGATCCTCGGTCTCGTCATATTTCCCGCCTTCCCGTCGATGTCCCGCTTGGGACCGCGTGATTGCTTTAATGGGTTTCAGCAAAAACGGTGACGCCGATTTGCTCGCTGGCGAGCGCTGTCAATAGAAGTTGAGAACCGGTTGAAGTCCGCAACCGGTACTAGGCTGACGTCACCACCGGAAACCACACGGCAATAGGGACGGGAGGTCGTTATGGCCAGCTTGCATGGGAAAAAACTCAAACAGGTCATCGATCCGACAGTGGCCAAAGCCTTTACTCACCCGCTGCGCGGTCACGTCTGGGTGACAGTCTGCGAACGGGGCATCGCCAGTCCAACGGAGATTTCCGACGAACTCGATCTCGAGGTTTCCGAAGTCAGCTACCACTTCCGGGAACTCAAGCGGCGAAATCTGATCCGGTTGGTGCGGACGGTGCCGCGCCGTGGCTTCGACGAGCATTTCTACGAGCCCTGTGTGCCGGTTCTCCATTTCGACGACTTCGACTGGATGAAGATCCCGGCGCCGATCCGGTCGACCTTCAGCGCCGACATGCTCAGACAGGTCATCGAAGAGGTGGTCGACGCGCTCGACGCCGGTTCCTTCGATGCGCGCAGCAGGCACCTGAGCCGAACCTGGCTATCGGTCGACGAGCGAGGATGGAGGGAATTGATGCGGGCCATGCGGACTGTCCTCGACCGGATTCAGGCGATCCAGGAGCGGTCCACGAAGCGTCGCGAGACATCTTCGGAGCCGGGAATCCCGGTATCGGTCGTGCTGGCTTCCTTCGAGACGATCGCGGGCATCTCCCGGCGTGAGGTCGGGCGAACGGACGCGCTGTAGGGCTGTCAGCCGCTCAGCTCGCGGGCCCGGGTGAGAATCTCGTCCAGCATCGACTCGGTGAGGCGGCCGGTGAAGGTGTTCTGCTGGCTGGGGTGGTAGCAGCCGATCAGCTTCCAGTCACCGACTTCGGCCTCGGTGCCGTGACCGAAGCGGGGCTTTGGCCGGGGTGTCTCGGCTCCCAGGTCGCTCAGAGCCCGCAGCGCCCCGTCCCAGGCGAAACCGCCCAGGGCGACAATGGTCCGGCAATTGACCAGCAGCTCGAGCTCCCGCGTCAGGTAGGGAAGGCAGTTGTCGCGCTCGGTCGGTGTTGGCCGGTTGGCGGGGGGCGCGCAGCGAACGACCGCGGTGACGTAGGCGTCGAGTAATTGGAGGCCGTCCTCACGCCGGATCGACGTGGGCTGGCTCGCGTAGCCGGCGCGGTGCAGCGCGGCGTAGAGCCAGTCGCCGGAGCGGTCGCCGGTGAACATGCGACCGGTGCGGTTGGCGCCATGCGCGGCCGGAGCGAGGCCGACAAGAGCAAGCCTGGCACCGGGGTCGCCGAAGCCGGAGACGGGCCGTGCCCAGTACTCATCGCCCTGGAAGCGGCGCGGGGGGGTTGCTGCGCTGGCCTCGCGCCACTCGACCAGTCGTGGGCAGCGGTGGCAGCGATGGATCTCCACAGCGAGCTGCTCGAGGCGATCCCCTCCCGGCATCGGGTCTTGTGGCTTGGCGATCATCGGCCCGAACTGAATCACGCGGGGCCCACCCGCGAATTTGGGCGAGCCCCGCCAAGCCAGTGCTCTGCCTGAGCCCTCAGCCGAACTTGTGAACGGAAAGCATCGGGATAACTGCCTCTGATGCGGCGATCTTCATCTACTTCACCCCCTCCTCGGACGGACTTCCTCTGACTTCTCCCTGCGCCGTGAGCGCATCCGGCGGACCGGCTGATTACTGGAGAAAGTTCCACTATTTCGCAAAGAGGAAGCGAATAGTCTTCATTTGGGCTGGAAAACCGCCTTTGTGATCAATACGATGGAGTGGTTAAGCCCCTAGCAACGATCGGAGGAGTCCCTATGCCTGCAAAGACGAAAACCGCCAAAAGTCGTAAAAGAGGAAAAGGTAGAGCCAGCAAAAGAGGCGTGAACCAGGATCTGGTCAAATCGCTTGCGCACGAACTTCGCGCCGAGATCCTGGCGATCCTCAATGAACGGATGGCCAGCCCGAACGAACTGGCGAAGGAACTCGGCGAAGGACTGAGCCAGGTCAGCTACCACGTCAAAGTCCTCAAGGACTACAAAGTCATCACCCTGGTCAAAACCGAGCCTCGTCGTGGCGCGGTAGAGCACTACTACCGCGCTACTTCACGCGCCTACCTGACCGATCGGGACTGGCATGAGCTGCCCGAGTCGGTTCGGGTTGGGATGAGCGCGGATCTGTTCCAGGCAGTCGTCGACGACGTTGTCGCGGCGATGGAGGAGGGCACGTTCGACGATCGTGAGGATCGGCACCTGAGTTGGACGCCCCTGATGCTGGATGCGCAGGCCTGGGCCTCCATGCAGAAGCTGCTCGACGACACGCTCAAGCAGGCACTGAAGCTCAACGCCGAAGCCGGTAAACGTCTGGCCAAATCGAAAGAGCAGCCGATCTCGGCGTCCGTCTCGATGATTGGCTACGAAGTGCCCGACAGCGCCGCAAGGAAGCTGCCGAAGCGGAAAGCCAAAGCATCTGGCAAAGCGAAAGCCAAAGGCAAGTCGAAAGCCAAAGCCAGGAAGTAAGAGGGCTCACCTGGCGCACCCAGCAATCCACAGCCCATAGGCTTGTCGGCCTGTGGGCACCGATTCGTCAGCAGGTGGCTATGGCAGGCGGCGCGGCTTCGGCCGCGCCGCCGCCTTTTTGGCCGTCGCCCTTGCGGCGCTCGGGCTGGTCGCCGCCGGTTGCGGCGACAGCGGCCATGGTGCCGAGACCGATCCCGAAAAGGGAAGCGACGCCGCGATCCTGAACGAAGGCCTCTCGCGTGAGTTGACGGCGCTCGACGCCTACACCCGCGGCAACGGCCTGCTGCTCGACTCCGAGCGTGTGCTCGGGCGGCAGCTGCGCGCCCAAGAGCAGGAGTACGTCGACGCCCTGACCAAGGCGATCCGGGGGCTGGGTGGGGACACCGAAGCTGCAGCGGAAGAGCTCGACTTCACGCAGGTCAAGGGTGGGGGGGCGTTCCTCGCCCTTGCCTACGAGCTCGAAAGCGCCGGCCTCGCCTTCTACGAGGCCGTGGCGCCGCGCCTCAACACGTCGACGCCGCGGACACTCGACACCGCACTTGCCGCCGGTCATGCCCAGCACCTGGTGGTGCTGCGTCAGGCGCTGGGCGCAAGCCGGGTCGCCTCGGTGCCGGAGGGATTCGACGGCGGCGAAGTGCCACCCCCGGATGTCAGCGGTCCGGACGGTGGAGGATGATCCCGGCGTGACCGCCCCTCTCTATGCGATCGGCCGCTTCTGCTCGCGCCATCACTGGCCGACGATCGCCGTCTGGGTTATCGCCGCCGTGGCGCTAGTGGTCCTCGGCCAGGCCGGCGACAGCAAGACCAACGACAACCTAACCCTGCCGGGTACGGGCTCGACCGAAGCGACCGAAGCGCTCGAAAAGAACCTGCCCGAACAGGCATTCGGCAGCAACCCGCTGGTCTTCCAGGCGAAGGCGGGCGCCGCCCTCACCGCGTCCAAGTACAAGACGGCGATCGATCAATCGGTGCAGCGGCTGAACGGGTTGCACGACGTCAACTCGGCCGTCAACCCGCTCACCCCCGCCGGCGCTGCCTTCCTCAGCAGAGACCGCTCGGTCGCCTACGTTCCGGTCGTGCTCGGCGTCGGCCCGGGCGAACTGACCGAAAGCCAGGCCGCGGCGGTCCTCGACGCCGGCAATCCCGCCGTCGCCGCCGGTCTCAAGGTCTCCGTCGGCGCCTACATCGGCCAGGCGCTCTCCAAGCCGGACACCGGCGCCAGCGACGCGATCGGGATCGCGGCGGCGATCGTCATCCTCCTCTTTGCCTTCGGCACCGCGACGGCGATGGTGCTGCCGATCTTCTCGGCGGTTCTCGGCCTCGCCTGCGCGCTTTCGGTCATCCGCATGCTGGAGCACGTCGTCCAGGTGCCAAGCGTCGCCTCGACCCTGGCGACGATGATCGGCCTCGGCGTCGGCATCGACTACGCCCTCTTCATCGTCACCCGTCACAAACTGCAGCTAGCCGACGGGATGGAGCTGCGCGAGTCGATCGCCCGTGCGACCGCGACCGCCGGCGGCGCCGTCGTCTTCGCCGGCTTCACGGTTGTGATCGCGCTCTGCTCGCTTGCCTTCGCCGGCATCCCGCTGGTCAGCACGCTCGGCTTTACCGCTGCGATCGCGGTGGTGATCGCCGTCGCCGCGGCGACCACGTTGCTGCCGGCGATGTTGGGGGCCCTCGGTCCGCGGATCAACTCGCTCAGGGTCTCATTCGGCAAGGCCGGCCCCGGCGACTCCGAGCCCCACGGCTGGACCCGCTGGGCCCGCGGCGTCGCCTCGCGGCCGTGGCGCGCGGCGATTGCCGCTCTCGCGATCCTGGTCGTCCTCGCCCTACCGATCTTCCAGCTCGAGCTCGGCCAGAACGACATCAGCGCCCTGCCCAAGTCGACTACCGCACGCCAGGCCTACGACAGCCTCACGGAGGGCTTCGGGCCGGGGGTCAGCGGGCCGCTGCTGATCGCCTCCGAATTCCGCACCGCGGCCGAAGCGAAAGAGGTGCTGCCGGGCCTCGAGAAACGGGTCGGCGCGGCCGCTGACGTTGCCGAGGTCTCCGAACCGACTCTCGACAAAGCCGGCAAGTTCGCGGTCTTCACCGTCATCTCCAACTCGGCGCCGTGGACGGATGAGACCGTCAGCCTGGTCGAAGACCTGCGCAGCACGGCGATCCCCAAGGCGCTTGCCGGCACCGGGGCCGTCGCCAACGTGGGTGGGCAGACCGCCGGCTACATCGATCTCGCCACCCAGATCGGCGACAAGCTGCCGCTGATGATCGCGATCGTCGTCGGGCTCAGCTTCATCGTCCTGCTGCTCGCCTTCCGCTCGCTGCTGGTCCCGGTCAAGGCAGCGGTGATGAACCTGCTCTCGGTCGCCGCTGCCTACGGCGTCGTCACCGCGGTCTTCCAGCTCGGCTGGGCTTCGTCGCTGATCGGGCTCGACCACTCGATCCCGATAGTCAGCTTCGTGCCGCTGCTGATGTTCGCGATCCTCTTCGGGCTCTCGATGGACTACGAGGTCTTCCTGCTGACCCAGATGCAAGAGCACTACAAGGCGCACGGCGACGCGAAACGCGCCGTGATCGAAGGCCTGGCCAACACCGGCCGCGTGATCACCTCGGCGGCGGCGATCATGGTCTGCGTCTTCACCAGCTTCGTCCTCAACGGCAACCCCCTGGTGAAGGAGTTCGGGGTCGGCCTGGCGGTGGCGATCGCGATCGACGCGACCCTGGTCCGCTGCCTGCTGGTTCCGGCCGTGATGGTGCTGCTCGGCAAGCGCATGTGGTGGATGCCGCGCCGGCTCGATCGCATCCTTCCCCACGTCAGCATCGAGGGGGATGACTTCTTCGCCAAGCGCGACGCCGCCCTTGCCACCGAGACGGAGTAGGCCTTGTTCCCACTGAACCTGCCCAACGCGCTTACCTTGCTGCGGATCCTCGCCGTGCCAGTCGTGGTGGTCGCTCTGCTCGGCGAGACGCCAAACGGGGATGAGCTTGCCGCCGCCGTCTTCGCCCTCGCGGCCCTCACCGACGGTCTCGACGGCTACTTCGCTCGCTCGCGCGACGCGGTCACCACCTTCGGCAAACTGATGGACCCACTTGCCGACAAGCTCCTGATCACCGCCGCGCTCGTCTCGCTGGTCTCGCTGAATCGCCTGCAGGCATGGGTCGCGATGGTGATCATCGCCCGCGAGATCGCCGTCACCGGGCTGCGGGCGATCGCCGCCGAGCGCGGCGTCGTGATCGCCGCCAGCTGGATGGGCAAGCTGAAGACGGTGCTGCAGATCGCCGCCATATTTGCCCTGATCGCCGCCAACCCGGCGCCGACCTGGGTCAATGTGCTCGTCTACGTCGCGGTTGCCGCGACGCTGATCAGCGGCGCCGACTACTTCCTCGGCCTGCGCAAGCGCCTCAACTCGCCGGCGCCTCCAGCCACTCGCGCATAGTCGTGTGGCGGCGCTCGTGCTCGCTGCTGGCGAGCTCGGCGCGCAGGTCGTCGAGCTTGCCGTAGCGCTCGGCGATCACGTTGTGGCGGTGGATCGTCTCCAGGTTCTCCTGGCGCGCCATCACGAAGGCGTCGCCAGGCAGGTCCGGATAGTCGGCGATGACCCGGCGCACCATCTCCCGCACGCAGTCCTCGACGAAGCGCGGCTGCGAGTGCGCCTTGGCAACGACCGCGAGCTCGTCGGGACGCTTCATCAGCTCGTAGATCTCCGAGCTCATTGACTGCTCGACGATCCGCAGCAGCTCAGGTGCGTCGATCCACGCCGGGCCGCCCTCCGGGCAGCCGATGTGAAGGGTGCCGATGCCGCGCTGGTTATGGGTGGCGATCGGCACCGCCTCGATCGCCGCCTCGATCTGCTCGGCGTCGAAGCCGCGCTCGGCGAGCCGTTCGCGGGCGAGGCCGCCGACCATCTCCTGCGCGCAGGGGCAGGCGGTCATCCCCTGGGCCTGGACGCCGGTCAGCGTTCGCGTACCGCGCAGGGAGTCGACCGCGGTACCGAGCAGGACGTAGATCTCCTGGGTGCTGATGCCGCTGACCGGGGTCGTAACCGTCTCCGGGTAGCGCGCCGTGACCGAGACCTCGGCTCGCAACCCGCCCTGGCGCTCGCGAACCCGCTGGGCGATGTGAGCGGCGAGCACCTCGGCGCGAAACGCCTCGCCGAGGACGACCTCGTCGATCGCCTCGCCGACGATTTCCTCGAAGCGCGACATGTGGACGCCCGCCTGGCGCGGATTGAGGTCGACGAAGCACTCGAAATCCGCGTGGTAGAGGTTCTCGGTGCCGTCCGCCTTGACCCGGATCACCTTCTCGACCCCGGTCACGCCTACCCGCGAGAGGCTCACCTGAGTGTCAGGGGTTCCCGACTGCACATCGACAGTGGTGGAGGAGAGCGGAGTGGTGGAACGGGTTGCCATCGGCAGACGAAGCGTAGGCGATTTGCTCCCTATACTCCCGGAGGTCGGAGCGATGGGGCCGGCCCCCGGGAGGGGAACAGGGTTGCAGTGGAGGCAGTGATATCGAGCCGTTGGAGACGGTCCCCCAGGGACTGAATCAGGATTCGAGCGAGCAACCGGCGGGGCCACAGGAGCTCCAGTCGCTGGTTGCGCTCGGCCGCGACCGCGGGTATCTCACCTTCGAGCAGATCGCCTCCACACTCGAGGAGGTGGAGGTGACCAAGGAGCAGGTCGCCGGCCTGCACGCTCACCTGGTCGAGCACGGAGTCGAAGTGATCGCCGAGGACGGCGTCAGCGCTTACAAGGAGCAGCGCGCCGAGTCCACCAACGGCGCCGGGCGCAAACAGGAGCTGGACCTGACGATCGAACCCAGCCTCGACTCTCTGCGCCTCTACTTGCGCTCGATCGGCCGGGTCGACCTGCTTACCGCCGCCCAGGAGGTCGAACTGGCGAAGCGGATCGAGCGCGGCGACATGATCGCCAAGCGGCAGATGGTCGAGGCCAACCTGCGGCTCGTCGTCTCGATCGCAAAAGGCTATCTGGGTCGCGGGCTCAGCTTTCTCGACCTGATCCAGGAGGGCTCGCTCGGCTTGATCCGGGCGGTGGAGAAGTTCGACTACCGGCGCGGCTACAAGTTCTCCACCTACGCAACCTGGTGGATCCGGCAGGCGGTGACCCGGGCGATCGCCGACAAGGCACGGACGATCCGCATCCCGGTGCACATGGTCGAGAAGCTGAACCGCGTCGCCCACGTCGAGCGCCAGCTGGTGCAGCGCTTCGGTCGCGAGCCCGAGCCGGCCGAGATCGCCGAGGAGCTGCGCTGGCCGCTGGCCGAAGTGCGGGAGATCCTCCGCGTCGCGCAGCTGCCGGTCTCACTGGAGAAACCGGTGGGCGACGAGGACGATTCCGAGCTTGGCGATTTCGTCGCCGACGACACGGTTGCCGAGCCCTTCGAAGAGGCGAGCGAACACATGCAGAAGGAGGGTGTGCGCAAAGCGCTCTCGGCCCTGCCCGAGCGCGAGCGGCAGGTGATCGAGCTTCGCTACGGCCTCACCGGTCTGGAGCCGCTGACGCTCGAGGAGGTGGGCAACACGTTCGGCGTCACCCGCGAGCGGATCCGCCAGATCGAGAACAACACGCTGAAGAAACTTCAGCATCTGCCGGAGGCACAGATGCTCCGCGAAGCAAGCTGACGCTGACGGCCGGAAACGCCGTCATGCGGCGTCCTCGGTCGCTTGTGTGCAGAGCACACGGCGCTCCCTGCGTCCTTGCCTGACGACGTTTCCGACTCGTCAGGAGGCATACTGCGGCCGTGCCTTCCGGGGACAAGTTCTATTCGCGCATGTCGCAGATGATGGGTGCGACCGGTCTGCGTTGGGTCGGCAAGCTCAACATCCCGCTCTACCGATTCTCTGGGGGGCGCATCGGGGGGAAGATCAACGAAGCGCCGGTGCTGTTGCTGACGACGACCGGCCGTAAATCCGGCCAGGCGCGGACCGCTCCGGTCGTCTACCTGGCCGACGGCGCGAATGTGGTCGTGATCGGCTCCAACGCCGGCCACAACCGCAGCCCGGCCTGGTCGCTCAACCTGAAGTCCAACCCCGACGCCGAGGTGGAGGTAGGGCGCGAGCGACGGCCGGTGCGGGCGCGGGTGGCGGAGGGCGATGAGCGGGCCGACCTCTGGCGCAAGCACGTCGAGCAGTTCTCGGGCTTCGAAGAGTACGAGGCGCGCACCGATCGCGACATCGCCCTCTTCGTCCTCGAGCCCCGCTGACGTAGAGTCTGGCGCGATGGCCGTGCCGCATCCATTCCGCCTGGCCGCCCAGGCAAAGAACCTCCAGGCGATGGAGGCGACGCTGCGCGAGGACGTCGTCCTGCACAGCCCGATCCTCTTCCGCGGCTTCGAGAGCCGCGAGATCGTGATCCAGGTGCTGACCCATGTCGCCGCGACCCTGGAGGACTTCCGCTACACCGACGAGCTCGCCGGGGACGGGTCGGTAGTCCTCCGCTTCAAAGCCCGGGTCGGCGACCGCGAGCTTGAGGGCATTGACTTCCTCGAGCTCGACGAGGAGGGTCGCGTAGCCGAGCTGACCGTCTTCATGCGCCCGATGTCAGCCCTCACCGCCTTCAACGAGCAGATGGCCGCCCGCTTGGGCGTCGAGACCTAGCCGTCAGATGACTGACGCAGACGTGCCGGTGGAGAAGGGTCCATATGGGCACCTGAGCACCGGCACGTCCCGGTAAACTCGCACCGCCTCGGGGGAGTGTCCGAGTGGTTAAAGGAGATGCGCTGTAAACGCATTGGCTCTGCCTACGCAGGTTCGAATCCTGCCTCCCCCATATGAGCAACCTCGACGGCCGTGTTTACGCCATCGCCGGCATCGGCGGTGGCTTGGGGCCGGTCGTGGCCGAGCGCCTGGCGGCCGATGGCGCCACCGTCGCCGCCGCCGATCACACGCAAGGGCGCGTCGAGGAGGTCGGCACTGAGCTGGGACTGCCTGCCGAGCGCTGGGACGGGCGCGGGGTCGACCTGCTCGACGAGGAGGCGGCGCGGGCCTGGTGCGCGGCGCTGCTCGAGCGCTTCGGCCGGGTCGACGGGCTGTTGCATCTGGTCGGCGGCTGGCGTGGGGGGCAGGCGCTGCACGAGGCGCCGCTCTCGGACTGGGACCTGCTCCACGACCTCCTGATCCGCACCGTCCAGCACACCACCCGTGCCTTCCATGATGCGCTCCTCGGCTCTGAGCACGGCCGTTTCGTCCTTGTCTCCGCCAAGCAGGCGCAGGCGCCATCGAACTCCAACGCCGCCTATGCCGCGGCCAAGGCTGCCGCTGAGGCCTGGACGCTCGCCCTCGCCGACGGCTTCGCCGGCACCGCCGCGACGGCCAACATCGTCGTCGTCGATGCGATCCTCACTCAGCAGATGAAAGAGGAGAAGCCCGAGGGGGACTTTTCCTCGTTCACCCCTGCAGAGCACATTGGCGCCGCGATCGCCTTCCTCTGCTCCGACGCTGCTCAGGAGATGAACGGCCAGCGCCTGCCGCTCAGCGACTAGCCCCCATACCATGCACTCAGATGAGTAGTAACGGTTCCAAGGGCGCCAAGCCCGCCGAGGGCGAGATGACGATCCGCCAGTTGGCGGAGCGAACCGGGATGACCGTCCGCAACATTCGGGCCCACCAGACGCGAGGACTGTTGCCCCCACCCACAGTCCGCGGCCGCACCGGCTACTACGGTGAGGAGCACGTCGCGCGGATCGAGCTGACCCGTGAGATGCAGGCGGACGGGCTCAACCTGGAGGCGATCCGTCGTGTGCTCGACAGCGGCGACGGCTCGGCTTCGGCGATCTTCGATTTCACCCGTGCCCTCCGCGTCCCCTTCGAAGACGAGGCGCCGGAGATCGTCGATGCCGACGAGTTGGCCGGGATTTGGAGCGAGGCGGCAGATCCCAAACTGACCCGACGGGCAGAAAAGCTGGGCATCTTCCGCACCCTGCCCGACGGCCGCGTCGAGGTGATCAGTCCCCAGCTCTTGCGCGCCGCCGCCGAGCTGGCCGAGCTTGGAGTCAGCGCCGAGGGCGCCCTTGTGACTGCGCAAAAACTGCGCCGCCATGCCGACGGCGTCGCGCGCGCCTTCGTCGACCTCTTCGTCAAAGAGGTATGGCAGCCGTTCGATCGCGCCGGTCGGCCCGAGCGCGATTGGCCGCGGATGAGCGAGGCGCTCGAACGGATGCGGCCACTCGCCGCCGGTGCCCTATTGGCCACCTTTCAGATCGCGATGGGGGAGGCGGTCGCGAAGGAGAGCGAGCGCACCCTGCGGTTCGCCGCCCGGCCGAGCAAGCGCTCCGGCAAGCGCCGCAAGCGCTAGGCACCTCAGGCAAAGGCCGCATCGTCGATCTCCTCGTCGGCAGCCTCGCGGCCGGCGCAGGAGAGGACGGCGAAATACATCAGCGAGGGGAGGAGGGAGGCGAGATCCTCGATCTCGCCTTTCTGCATGCGTGCGTAGAGCACCGATTCGATCCCACCGACGATCCCGGCGGCGGCGATTGCCGAAGGGGGCTCGTCCAGGTCCTCCCTGACCAAGGTGTCCACACAGCCAGCGAAGTGGTCGAGCAGCTCGTCGCGACGCCGCAGGCCAGCCGGACTCGATGCCCGCGCCTCGACGATCACGATGCGAGCCTCTTCGGGCTCATCCACGATGAAGCGCAGCAGCTCGGTAATCCCGCTGCGCAGCTGGTCGCGCCAGGTGGGCCCGGCGTCGAGGACGGTCGTCTCGATCCGCGCTCGCATCCGGCCGGCCGCGGCGTCGAAGGCGGCGAGGAAGCAGTCTTCCTTGTCCTCGAACTGCTCGTAGAACGTCGGCCGCGAGATACCGGCGCGGGTGAGCACGTTCTGGACCGTGAGGGTGTTGTAGCCGATCTCGGTCGCCGCGCCGATCATCGCCGCCAGCAGGCGCTCCCGCTGGACTGCCTTGACCAGATCCGCCGGAAGCGTCCTCACCCCGGCGGGGAAACGTCCATCGGCGCGAGTCAGCAGGGCCAGAGCCTCGCTGAGTTCCGAGTCTGACCAGCGGTCCCCGACCGCATCTGCCAGCTTCTCCCTGCTGAGCATTACCCTCTCTAGCGCCATAAGGAACCTACGCGTTTCTTTTAGAAAATATGCAGGCGCCCGAAAGGTACCAGAAAAGTCGCTGACGTGCATTGGAAATTCGGCGACCCTGGGTATCCTTGCTCCATGCCGCCACGGGGAAAAGGGGGGACGCAGGCGAGGCAGACGCAGAAACGGACCGCCGCGTCTGTCCGTCCGGCCCTTCCGCGCGAGTTCATCGCGTTGCACAAGCAGCGGCGCATCATGGATGCGCTGGCCGAGCTGACCGCCGAACAGGGGTATGAGGCAACCAAGATCTCCGACATTGTCAAGCGCGCCGGCGTCGCCCGCAAAACGCTCTACGACAACTTCGAGGGAAAGGAGGAGGTCTTCCTCGCTGCCTTCGACGCCGCCCGGGACGAGATCCTTCGCCGCGTCGAAGAAGCGGGCGCCGACGGAGACGAGGACTGGCAGGACCGGGTCGAGGCTGGGCTCGCCGCCTTTCTCGGTTTCGTCGCCGAGCAGCCGACGCTGGCGCGGATGTGCATGATCGAGGCGCTCTCGGCCACACCGGCAACAACGAAGCGCTATGAGGATTCGCTCGAGACCTTCGTCGAGCTGACAAGGCAGACGCTGCCTCGGGACGAGCGGCTGCCTGGCACGATCGCCGAGACGCTGGTCGGCGGTGTCGCTTGGATCGTCTACCAGCAGATTCGTCGCGGCGAGGCTGAGCGGGCCGAGGACCTCCTACCCGAACTCACCGAGTTCATGATGGCGCCCTATCTGGGCGCCGGCATGGCCGAGTAGGCCGCCCTGGCGGCCGGGCCGGCAGACAAGAAGCGCTTAGCACTGGCAGACTTTAGTACTGCATGAAGCCGCTTCCACGTGGTCGTCACGGCCTCTCCCGGGAGTTCATCGCGGAGCATCAGCGGGAGCGCCTGCTGGCCGCGATCGCCGGCTCGCTCGACCAGCACGGCTACGACGGGACGACCGTTTCCGCGATCGCCGGCCGGGCCGGCGTCTCCAAGAGCGACTTCTACCGCCACTTCGGCAGCAAGGACGAGTGCTTCTTCGCCGCCTACGACGGGGCCGTCGAGCGCCTGCGCGCTGACGTCGTGAGCGCCTGCGCGGGGGAGGGAGAGTGGGCCCAGGGGGTGTGCGCCGGGCTCGGCGCGGCGCTCGCCGGCTTCACCGCCGAGCCAGGGCAGGCGAATCTGCTGCTGGTCGAGGGTCTGCGCGCCGGGCCTGGGGTATACGGACGCTTCCAGGTCGCGGTCGAGAGCTTCGTTCCTTATCTACGCGACCGCGCCCCGCGGGGAACCGGCGCCGGTCGGCCGCCGGGGGCGGCCGACGAGGCGGTGGTCGGCGGCATCGCCTCGCTGCTTGGCCGCCGCGTGCTCGCCGGCGAAACGGCCCGCCTCGATCGATTCTTCCCGGAACTTGCCGAGTTTGCGCTGACCCCGTACCTCGGTGTCGCCGAGGCGCGCCGCATAATCTCGTCTAGATGAGCGATCCTGCAGCAGCCGCCAGGGGCGCGGCAACCGAGCCGCGCAGTGGAGCGACCGCCGGGGTGCTGCCCTCGCAGGCCCTGAGCGAGGCGATCGCCGCCGAATGGATCGGCTCCGGCGACTACCGGATCCGGCCCGAGGCGATCCAGCCAGCCAGTATCGACCTTCGCCTGGGCGACTTCGCCTGGGCGTTGCGCTGCAGCTTCCTGCCGGACGTCGACTCGACCGTCGAGGAGAAGATCGAGGGGCTCGCCTTCCAGAAAGTCGACCTGCGCGACGGCGCCGTGCTGGAGCGCGACCGTCCCTACCTCGTGCCGCTGATCGAGGAACTGGCGCTTCCCGACGACGTGCGGGCGAAGGCGAACCCGAAGAGCTCGACCGGCCGCCTCGACGTCTTCACCCGGGTGCTCACCGACCGCCACCACCGCTTCGACGAGATCCGCCCCGGCTATCGTGGCCGCCTCTACCTGGAGGTGGTGCCGCGCTCCTTCGCGATCCAGGTGCAGAGCGGGCTCTCGCTGAACCAGCTGCGGTTGGCCCGCGGCGACGTGCGACTCGCCGACGCGGAGATCCGCGCTCTGCAGGACGAGTTCCCGCTGCTCTATCTCGATTCCCACGCGCTGCGCGAGTCGGAGCTGGCACTGGCCGAGGGCCTCTTCCTCAGCGTCGACCTCTCCGGCCCCAGCGATCGGATCGTCGGCTACCGGGCGAAGAAGAACAGCCTGCCGATCGACCTCTCGAGGATCCGCGCCTACCGCTGGACCGACTACTGGGACCCGGTCTATCCCGAGCCCGGCGGGCGGATCGTGCTCGAGCCGGAGATCTTCTACCTGCTGCTCTCGGCCGAGGGCGTCTGCATCCCGCCCCAGATCGCCGCCGAGATGATGGCCTACGACCCGACGGCAGGCGAGCTGCGCACCCACTACGCCGGCTTCTTCGATCCTGGCTTCGGCTACGACCCAGTCGGCGGCCGCCATGGCAGCCGCGCCGCGCTCGAGGTGCGGGCGCGCGACGTCTCCTTCATGGTCGAGCACCGCCAGCCGGTCTGCAAGCTGGCCCTGGAGCGCACCAGCGCCCCGGCGGAGCGCCTCTACGGCAACGAGCTGGGCTCCAACTACCAGGGTCAGGTGACGATGCTGAGCAAGCACTTCGAGGAGCAGGCGGCGGGCTGAGCGACCGCCCGGCGGTTCAGCGAGCTGCGCTGCCGTTGGCCCCCAGCGCCCGCAGACGCTCGCGCACGCGCCGGCGCCGCGCCACCAGCTCGGCCTCGAGGCGGGCGATCTCGTCGCGGCGGCGGCGAACCAGCTCCAGCCGGCGGGCGATATGGCCGAGCGACTCGTCGAGGATCTGGCGGCGGCGCACCGGGTCCTCGACACCGCGCTGCCACTCCTGGCGCAGCGCCGCCCGCGCGTCCTCGGCTTCGGTCAGGGCCTTCAGCTCCTCTAGCGACACCCCAAGCAGATCCTTGAGGCGCAGAAGCTCGGTCAGGCGCTCGACGTCGGCCTCGGCGTAGATGCGGTGGGCGCCGGGCTCACGCTCGCTTGCGGCGGGCAGCAGGCCGATCTCCTCGTAGTAGCGGATCGTTCGCGGCGTCGTGGCGGCGAGGCGGGCGACGTCGCCGATCCTCAGCCCTCCGCCCACTGGACCTCCCCGACGGAAACATGTCGTGGTCGCAGTAGCGAGACGCCCGCGCCCACCACCGAGGTTGCCGCCAGCACCCAGAGCGCCGTGTGCATGTTGTGGATGAAGGGATCGAGCTGGGCGCTGGAGAGGCCGGCGGCTAGCCCGGAGAAGATCTTGAAGAGGATCGGTTTGGGCACGGCGGCGGTGACGATCGCGAGCACGAAGGCGATCGAGATCACCGCGCCGGTGTTCTGCAGCATCGTGCGGGCGCCGGCGGCGATGCCGCGGCGCTGCACGGGCACGGTCCCCATCATCGCCGCGGTGTTGGGCGAGTTGAACATCCCCGAGCCGATCCCGACGAGGGCGAGCCACAGCATGCTCTGCCAGTAGGGGCTGTCGGCCTGCAGCGTCGTCATCAGGGCGAGCGCGGCAGCACTGACCAGCATCCCCAGGGCCGCCAGGGCGCGGGAGCCGTGGCGGTCGGCCCAGATCCCGGCCAGGGGCGAGGCAACCAGCATCCCCAGAGCCATCGGCGCCAGCTTGATCCCGGCGGCGATCGGGTCGTCGCCCTGGGCCCCCTGGAAGTAGAAGACGAAGAGGAAGAGCAGGGCGAAGCGAGAGAGGCCGTTGATGAAGGCGGCGCCGGTCGCCGCCGCGAACATGCGGTTGCGGAAGATCGTCAGGTCGAGCATCGGTGCGCGGCCGCGGTGCTCGATCAGGACGAAGAGGGGCAGCAGCACGGCGGCCGCGATCAGGCTGCCGATCACCAGTGGGTTGTCCCAGCCGGAGATGCCGCCGCGTGAGATCCCGTAGACGAGCCCGGTGAGGCCGAAGACGAAGGTGACCGTGCCGGCAAGGTCGAAGCCGCGGACCGTGTCGCGCCGGGAGAGCTCGCGCAAGACGAGCGCGCTCCAGGCGGCGCCGGCGAGCGCCGGCGGCACGTTGAACCAGAAGACCCACTGCCAGGAGATCGCGACCAGGACACCGCCGAGGACCGGGCCGAGGACGAGGCCGACCGCGGCGACCATGGTGTTGGTCCCCATCGCCAGGCCGAGCTCCTCCTTGGGGAAGGCGTCGGTGACCAGGGCTGGGCCGTTGGCGAAGATGAAGGCGCCGCCGACGCCCTGGACGATTCGCCAGAGGATCAGCTGCGTGCCGTCGGCGGAGAAGCCGGCGCCGAGCGAGGCCACGGCGAAGACGAGGAAGCCGGCGACGAAAGCGCTCTTGCGGCCAAAGAGGTCGGAGAGGCGGCCCGCCGTGAGGACCAGCACGGTCGAGGCGATCATGTAGGCGAGGATCACCCAGACCAGTTCGAGCAGGCTCGTCCCCAGCGCCCGCTCGAGGTCCGGCAGGGCGATGACGAGGGTGCCCGAGTTGGTGGCGACGAGGAGCATGCCGAGGCTGGTGCAGGAGAGCGCCCACCACTTGTAGTGTTCATGGTCGGCGGCCACTCCGGCGCCCCCGGCAAATCTATTCCTTACGTTCACGTCAATTACCGTAGCAAGCGCGGTCGAGCTTTGGGTCGCATAGCGCACCAAAACTCGACCGCGTCCACTGCGGGGCTAGGATTCGGCTGTGGCCGAGCGAACCTGGGGCGTCTACCTCTCCGGTGAGATCCACTCCGACTGGCGCGAGCGGATCGAAGCCGGGGTGCGCGAGGCGGCCCTGCCGGTCGCCTTTTCGGCGCCGGTCACCGACCACGCCGCCTCCGACGACGCCGGGGTCGGCACGTTGGGCGAGGAGAGAGAGCCGTTCTGGCGCGATCAGATAGGGGCTGGCGTCAACGCGATCCGCACCCAGACGCTGATCCACGCCGCCGATGTGGTCGTCGTCCGCTTCGGCGACAAATACCGTCAATGGAATGCCGCCTTCGACGCCGGCTACGCCGCCGCGCTGGGCAAGCCCTACGTCACCCTGCACGACGCCGAGTTCGACCACGCGCTGAAGGAGGTCGACCGGGCCGCGCAGGGCACTGCGCGCACGGCCGAGCAGGTGGTCGACGTGCTCCGCTACGTGATCGCGGGCAAGCTGCCCTGACAGCGGCTAGGGTGGGCGCGTGGGGGCTGACGCAAACCGCGAGACGATCGAGCGCTTCTACGCGGCGTTCGGGCAGTGCAACGGCGCGGCGATGACCGCCGAGTACGCGCAAGACGCTCATTTCCGCGATCCAGCCTTCGGCGATCTCCAGGGCGCCGACATCGGTGCGATGTGGCGGATGCTGACCAGCCGCGCCACCGATCTGGAGATCGAGCTGCACGAGCACGAGGCCGATGAGGAGTCGGGCTCGGCGCACTGGATCGCCCGCTACACCTTCTCCACTGGCCGCCCCGTGGTCAACGACATCCAGGCGAAGTTCCGTTTCGCCGACGGCAAGATCGTCGACCACGTCGACGAGTTCGACTTTCGCCGCTGGGCCAGGCAGGCGCTCGGCCCGAGCGGCACCCTGGTGGCGCTGCTGCCGCCGCTGCGCTCGAAAGCACGCGCCAAAGCCCTCGACCAGCTCGAGACCTTCAAGCGCGACGAGACCGGCTCCAGCATCTAGCGCTGGAGTATCGATACCGGACGAATTGGCTGAAGCCAGACCGCAGCTATACTGGCGTCGATCAATACGAGTTCCAGCATTGCCGAAAAGGCCCGGGAAACCGGGCCTTTTCTATGCAAAACGCTGGGCGAGGCCCCATGCCCCGCCCAGCGGCTCCGCCCTACATCTCCCGCAGGATCAGTAGGAGCAAGAGCATGATCAATACAAGTTCCACCATTGCCACCTCCTTTCTCCAGGCCGGTCGCTAGACACTGGGCCTGAAGGAGGGAGCTATGGCGACGATTGATCACCCTCGCATTCTATGCGAACATACGTTCGTATGCGCTGGGACGAGCAGCGAGTCGAGAACGACATGCGGTTGCCAGGGGTCGGCGATGGCACGGTAGTGCGCACCTTCGATGCCCCCGAGGCGATGGGGATCAACTTCCACGAGGTGCGTGCCCGCTCGGCGCTCAACCACGTACCGGGCGGCCGCTACGGCTTCAACTACACGGTCAATCCTTTTCGAGGATGCACGCATGCCTGCGTCTTTTGTTTTGCCAGGAGCTCGCATACCTATCTCGACTTCGACGCCGGACGCGACTTCGAGCGCGAGATCGTGGTCAAGGTCAACGTGCCGGAGGTGCTGCGGGCCGAGTTGGCCAGACCGAGCTGGAAGCGCGACCTGGTGGCACTCGGGACCAACACCGATCCCTACCAATGGGTCGAGAGTCGCTACCGCTTCATGCCCGAGATCCTGGCGGCACTGGAGGCGGCCGAGACCCCCGTCTCGGTCCTGACCAAGTCGCCGCTGGCGCTGCGCGACATAGACCTCTTCGAGCGGATGGCGAAGCGCCTGCCGGTCTCGGTCAACCTCTCCGTCCCGACCCTCGACGAGAAGGCCTGGCGCGCCACCGAGCCCCACACGCCAAGCCCGGCGGCCCGCCTAGACGCAGTAGCCGAGCTGCGTTCCCGTGGCATCGACTCAGGCGTCCTCATCGCTCCCTTGATGCCGGGCATCAACGACAGTCCAGAGCAAGTCCAGCCCATTGTCGATCGAGCGAAACAAGCAAACGCCACTTTCCTGGGCGGCGTAGCCCTGCATCTACGCGGAGAGGTTCGCGATGTCTTCTTCGGCTGGCTGGAGACGAAACGCCCCGATCTCCTGCCGCAATACGAGCAGCTATACGCGAACGGCCGCGCCAACATGCGCCTGGATCAACGCGAGCTCACGACCCGAGCGGTTCGAGGCTGGGGGAGAACCCGTACCGAAGGGAATGAGCGGGGTGTCTCCCGAACGGGCGGATACTCAGAGCGGGCGAAGCCCGCGAGTCCGGGCGGGAGACACCCCGCTCATTCCCAGCGCTCGCTGTTTTAGATCACCCTTCATCCAGCAGATCGAAGGTGCACTCCTTGGGATCTTTGTCGTCCCGAAAGCGTCGAAATCGAGCCCCGTGGCGAATTCTGCCCGTGGCTGCGTGGTCGTAGCCGACTTCGATGACCAGCTCGGGGCGCAAGGCGACCCACTCGAGGTCGCGCCCGCCGGTCCAGCGGCTGGGCTCGGCCGTGCCGCTGTCACCGGTCTCAAGCGGTGCCAGCAAGGTCCGCAGGCTGCGTTTGGTTTCTTTGCTGAAGCCTGAGATGTGGCCTACCGAGCGAAGCTCGCCGCCGTCGTAGAGGCCGAGGATCAGCGAGCCGACCGTGCCCTCCTCTTTGCCCGGTCGCCAGCCCATGACTACGCAGTCGATCTCACGCTCGCGCTTGATCTTGGCCATGCCTTTGCGTTTGCCGGGGATGTAGCTGGAATCGAGCTGCTTGGCCATCGCTCCCTCGGTCTTCTGCAGCCATTCCTCGGCCTGCTCCGGATCGGGGCTCAGCTTCGACAGCTCGACCCCCGTCTGCTTCGCGAGCGCCTCGAGTTGGCTGCGTCGCTCGGCCAGGGGTCGATCCAGCAGCGCCTCGTCCCCCTCGGCGAGCAGGTCGAAGCAGACGTAGCCGGCCGGGATCTCCTTCGACAACAGGTTGATCCGCGACACGGCCGGGTGGATGCGTTCCTGCAATGCGTCGAATTCGAGGTTGCCCTCGGCGTCGCGGATGACCAGCTCACCGTCGAGCACGTAGCGCCCCGGGGCGAAGCTCAGCTCGGGGAAGTAGCGGGTCAGGTCTTTGCCGCCGCGCGACTGGATGTAGGCGTCCACGCCGTCGACGAAGACGATCGCGCGGAAGCCGTCGAGCTTCTGCTCGTAGGCCCACTCCTCGCCGCGGGGCAGCTCTTTGCGGGTCAGCGCCAGCTGCGGCTTGATCGGCGGCGAGAGCGGGAGCGTCACGCTTTGAAGTCTGCCCGACGGGCGCGGCTCTCGCGCGGGTCGGGGACGGGCACCGCCGCGAGCAGGGTCTTGGTGTAGGCGTCGGCCGGCTGCTCGCAGACCTGGTCGGCGGGTCCCAGCTCGACGATCTTGCCATCGTGCATGACGGCGATCCGGTCGGAGACGTGGCGGACGACGCCGATGTCGTGGGCGACGAAGACGTAGGTCAGGCCGAACTCCTCTTGGAGGTCGGAGAGCAAGGTGAGGATCTGGGTGCGGATCGAGACGTCGAGGGCCGAGACCGGCTCGTCGGCGACGATCAGCTTCGGCCGCAGCGCGAGGGCGCGGGCGATCCCGACTCGCTGCCGCTGGCCGCCGGAGAACTCGTGCGGGTAGCGGTCGTAGTGCTCGGAGGAGAGGCCGACCCGCTCCAGCAGCTCCTTGACCTGACGGCGCAGCTCGGCGCCCGAGGCGCGGTTCTGCACTCGCAGGGGCTCGCCGACGATCTGCCCGATCCGCTTGCGCGGGTTGAGCGAGGCGTAGGGGTCCTGGAAGACCATCTGCATGTCGGGGCGCAGCGGGCGCATCTGGCGGCGCGAGAGGCCGGCTATCTCGCGTCCGTCGAAGCGGACCGAGCCCGAGGTCGGCTTCAGCAGCTGCAGCACCGCCCGGGAGAGAGTCGACTTGCCGCTGCCCGACTCTCCCACCAGGCCGAGGGTCTCGCCGCGTTCCACGCTGAAGCTGACCCCGTCGACTGCGCGGACCCGGTCGACCTCGCGATCGAACAGCAGCCCGCGTTTGACCGAGAAGTGCTTGACCAGATCGGTTACCTCGAGCAGCGGCCCCTCAGTCTTTCCAGGGCGCAGCGGCGGCGCTTGGTCGAGGCGCACGACCGCGCCGAGCAGCTTGCGCGTGTAGGGGTCCTTGGTCGCGTAGAAGACGTCGTCGAGATCGCCCCGCTCGACGATCCTGCCCTCGTGCATCACCAGCACCCGGTCGGCCATCTCGGCGACGACGCCGAAGTCGTGGGTGATCAGGATCGTCGCCAGGCCGCGCTCGCGGTTGAGCTGCCTCAGCAGCTCGAGGATCTGGGCCTGGATCGTCACGTCGAGCGCCGTCGTCGGCTCGTCGGCGATCAGCACTTCCGGCTCCAGGGTCAGCGCCATCGCGATCATCGCCCGCTGCCGCATCCCGCCAGAGAGCTCGTGCGGGTAGCGGTCGACGCGCTGCTCGGGGTCCGGCAGACCCACCGAACCCAGCAGCTCCACCGCCCGCTCGCGTGCATCGCTCCGGCTCACATGCGGGCGGTGTGCCTGGATCGCCTCGATCAGCTGGTCGCCGACTCGGTACACCGGGTTGAACGAGGTCATCGGGTCCTGGAAGACCATCGCGATCCGCTCGCCGCGGACCTGGCGCAGCTCTGCCTCACCGGCGCCGATCAGCTCGTTGCCGGCAAGCTGCACCGAGCCCTCGATGCTCGCGTTGGCGGATCGGGTGAGGCCGATGATCGTCTGCGCGGTCACGCTCTTGCCCGAGCCCGACTCGCCGACGATCGCCAGCACCTCGCCGGGGGCGAGCTCGAAGGAGACGCCGTCGACCGCTTGCACCCGGCCCCCTTCGGTGTCGAAGCCGACCCGCAGGTCGTCGACGCTGAGCAGCGCCTCGCTCATTGCGCCGAGGCCCCCAGCTTGACCCGCGGGTCGAGGTAGGCGTAGGCGATGTCGACCAGCGCGTTGAAGAGGACGACGAAGAAGGCGCCGAAGAGGACCACCGCCATCACCGGCGGCAGGTCGAAGTTGATCAGCGATTCGTAGGTGTAGAGGCCGATGCCGTCGAGGCTGAAAACCGCTTCGACCAGGATGGCGCCACCGAGCAGGGCGCCGAAATCGAGGCCGAAGAGGGTGATGATCGGAACCAGCGAGTTGCGCAGCACGTGGCGGGTCATGACCTGCCGCTCGCTGAGCCCCTTGGCCCGCGCCGTGCGCACGTAGTCCTCACCCATCGCGTCGAGCATGTTGGAGCGCAGCACGCGGCTGTAAAGGCCGACGTAGACGATCGCCAGCGTCACCCAGGGCAGGATCAGGTGGCTTGCCCACTGCATTGGATCTTCGGTCAGCCCCACGTAACCGCCCGAGGGGAACAGTTCGAGCTGGTAGGTGAGGTAGTTGAGGAAGATCGCCGCCAGCCAGAAGACCGGAATCGAGATGCCGGCCACGGCGACGATCGTCAGCGTTCGGTCGAGCAGCCCACCGGCCCTGACCGCTGAGAGGTAGCCGAACAATATTCCGAAGAACATCCAGATCACCGCGGCGCCGATGCAGAGCGAGAAGGTCGCCGGGATCCCGTCGACGATCCGTTCGTCGACGTTTTCCCGCCCTTCGTAGGAGATGACGTCGCCGCTTAGGATCTTCCCCATCATCGTCAGGTACTGCTGCGGCAGCGGGTCGTCGAAGCCCCATTCTTCGTTGATGCTGGCGATCAGCGTGGGGGTAGCTTCCTTTCCTGCCATCTGCTGGGCGGGGTCCGAGCTCGGGATCACGTTGAAGATCAGGAAGACGATCACCGAGATCGCGAACAGCACCAGCACCATCCCGACCAACCGGCGAACGACGAAGCGGCCCATCAGACCGCGGTCCCCTTGGGCTCGGCGATGCCGGCGTGCGCCTCGAGCCGCAGTTTCGATTTGGGGTCGAGAGCGTCACGCAGACCGTCGCCGAAAACGTTGATCGAGAGCACCGTGAGCAGGATCATCGTGCCGGGGATCACGGTCAGAAGTGGCGCGCTGCTGATCAGCTCGAAGCCGTCGCCGATCATCGTTCCCCACGAGGTGTTGGGCGGCTGCACGCCGACCCCGAGGAAGGAGAGGGTTGCCTCGAGCAGCATGTTGTTGGCGACTCCGAGGGTGAAGAAGACAATCAGGGTCGAGAGCAGGTTGGGCAGCAGCTCGCCGAACATCACCCGCAGGGGCCCGGCGCCCTGGGAGACGGCGGCCTCGACGAACTCCTTCTCGCGCAGCGAGAGCACCTCGCCACGGATCGGCCGCGCCATGTAGGGCGTGTAGACGAAGGCGATGATCAGGATCGGGATCCAGATCGAGCTGCCTGAGAGATGCAGCGGCCCGACCCTCAGGCCACCGGTCGCCAGCGAGAGGCCGAGCGCGATCGCCAGCAGGGTCACCGGGAAGGCCCAGATCACGTCCATCGTGCGCGAGATCACCGCGTCGGCCCAGCCGCGGTAGTAGCCGGCGAGCAGGCCGAGGAGGGTCGCAAGCAGCGTCGCGATCAGCGTTGCGAGGAAGCCGATGAAGAGCGAGATGCGACCGCCGTACATCAGCCGGACCATCTCGTCGCGTCCGAGGCGGCCGTCGGCGCCGAGGAAGAACTTGCCGCCGCCGCCGAACCAGAGCGGACCGACCGGCTTGCCTTCGCGATTGACGACTTCTCGTTTTTCGTCGCCGACTTCGACCTTCTCCAGGGTGTGGGTCGCGTTCGGGCCGGTGTGAGCGACATGATCGGCCCACAGCGGCGCGGCGCAGACGAAGACGACGATCGCGACGAAGAGGCCGCCGAAGGCGAGCGCGACCCTGTTGCGCCGCAGCCGCCGGTAGGCCAGATACCAGGGGCTGCGGCCCTCCATTACTTGAACTGGAAGCTGGTCAGGTCCTGGCCGAAGGTCGGGTTGAAGATCACCTTGTCGAGGTCGATTTCACTATCGACGAAGGTGGAGTTCGTAATGGAACCGTAGGGGACCCAGGGCGCCTGTTCCATGTATTCCTTGTCCATCGCCGCGTATTCGGCTTCCTGTTCCGGCCCGATCTGTTCGGTGCTGAGCTTGGCGATCTTCGCGTTCAGCTTCGGGTCGTCCGTGCGGGCGAAGTTGTAGTTGTGGGTCGGCGCGATGCTTTCACCGGCCAGTTGTGGTTGGAAGAACGCGTTCGGATGCGGGTAGTCGACGAACCAGTCGAACCAGCCGGTGTCGAGGTCGGGCGTCGTTTCGTTGCCGATGATCGTGGCGTAGCTGTCGGCATTGATCGTTTTCAGCTTCGCGTTGAAGCCGAGCTTGGTGAGGACGTCCTGGTAGTAGGCGCCTGCATCGTCGTTGGGGCTTTCGTTGTCGGTCCAGACGGTGATGTCGCGGTCCGACGGGTTGGCTTCCTTGAACAGAGCTTTGGCTTTGCCCATGTCGTGGGGATAGAGATCGAACGTCTTGTGGCCTGGCATGCCGTCGGGCAGAATCTGGTGGGACGCGACGAGCGAGCCGGCGTAGATCCGTTCCAGGGCGGCGCTGTCGACGGCGTAGTTGACCGCTTGGCGGACCTTGGGGTCGTCGAACGGAGCCTTGGTCGTGTTCATCCAGAAGTAGTAGGTATTGATCTGATGCTCGACCCGGAACTGGGTGCCCTCGTACTTGTCCTTGACTTTGCTGTAGAGGTCGGCAGGCACGATGGTCTGCATCCAGTTCGTCTTGTCGCGTTCGATTTCGTTGACCTGGGTCGCGCCGTTGCGGATGACGTCGATGTCGATCTTGTCGACGTGGCCACCGGGCACCTCCGGAATCAGCTTGCCGTTGTTCTTCGCCCACTGCGGATTGCGGGCATAGGACCAGCTGCGCTTCGGTTCGGACTTGACGATCTCGTAGGGGCCGGTGGCCGGAGGCGGATTTGCGCTCAGGGGCTTGGCCGGCGTGTCTGCCGGCAGCAGCGCGACGAAGAGCAGTGCCAGCTCGTTGGTGAAGGTGCCCCGCGGCTGGGTCAGCTCGATCGTGATCTTGCCCGTCTTGTCATCTGTTTTGATCCCAGGGATGCCGCCGGTCTTGGTCTTGGCGAACTGTTCGGCGCCGACAATGCCGCTGTAGTAGGTCGAGCCGGGCGAGTTGAGCTTGAAGACTCGTTCGACCGTGCCGGCGAAGTCGGAGGCCTTGACCGGGGTGCCGTCGGAGTACTTGAGACCCTTGCGCAGCGTCAGCGTGTAGGTCTTGCCGCCGTTCGTGACCTTGGGCAGACTCTCGGCCAGGGCCGGGACCACCTTGCTGCCCGCGGCGCCGTTGGCGTGGGCATAGGTCAGCAGCGGCAGATAGGTGTCGTACATCGCCGTCCAGCCTTCTGCGGTGTAGGAGACGCTCGGGTCGAGGTAGTCGGGGAACGAGGCATAGCTGCCGGTCAGCGTGCCGCCTTCCTTGCCGCCGGAGCCACCACCGCATGACGAGAGGCTGAGTGCGACCACCGCCAGTCCGAGCACGAGCAGCGCTGCGGGCAGCTTCCTCACGTCAAAACCTCCGATCTGGAGTTGGCAGGGCCTCTGCGGGAATTAGTTCCACCATAATCTCCTCCTCGGCGGCATCAACGTTCCCCGGACGTTCTTCTGCGCGGTCCAGGGGCCAATTCCTGCCCAGAACCAGTGCCGAGACAAGGACGATGATCATCACGCCGGCTCCCGCGACCACAAAGGCAGCTCGCGGGCTCCACTGAGATGCGATTAGGCCGCCGAGCACGAAACCGATCCCCGGCGTCGCCGAGGCCGACGATTCCAGCGTGCCGACCACACGCGCCTGCATTCCCGGCGACGTCAGCTCCTGCACCGCGCTGACCACCGCGACCCACTGGATGCCGTTGCCGGCGCCGCCAAGGACCGAGGCCGCACATGCCAAGGCAAGGGTTTGAGCGGCTGCCAGCCCGAAATAGCAAGTTCCGATCGCCACGGTGCTGAAGAAGAGGAGGGCCGGTAGCGAGGCACGGCGCAGCGCGGCGAACGCGATGCTGCCGAGGACCATGCCGGCCCCCCAGCTGCCGAGCATCAGGCCGTAGCCCGTATCGCCGGCGTCCAACGTCTGCTTTACGTAGATCACCTCGATCGGGATGACCAGCGAGAAGAACACGAGTGCGCCCGCCTCGGCGGCGAGCAAGCGCCGCAGCGTCGGGTTGCGGCGGATGTAGCCGATGCCGGCGCGCACCTGCTCGCGAAGGTTGCCCTCTTCGGGCTCGGCCTGGGGCAGTGGCCGGGCGGTCAGCACGATGCAGGCGATCACGTAGAAAGATGCCGCGTCGAGCAGCAACGCCGCCTGGACCCCGAGGGCCGCGACAGCGGCGCCGGCCAGCGCCGGGCCGATTGCGGCGCCCCCGGTGAAGGCGATGTTGAGCACAGCGTTGCCGGTGCGCAGCTCACCGTGTGGCTCGAGCATCACAGCGGTGATGGCGCGGGTCAGCGTTTTTCCGGTAAGTGCGAGGGCGCCGTCGACGGCCGCGATCGCGACGATCGCTGCCAGGGAGAAATGCCCGGCGAGCAACGCCAGGGCGCCGAAGGCGGCCGCCTCGGCGGCGTAGATCGCCGGCAGCGCGACGCGCGGCGGCGGCCGCTCCATGCGGGCGACGAAGAACGGGGTCATCAGCGCCGGCAGGAAGCCGACGCCGATGAACAGCGCCGCCGTCGCCATCGCGCTGCCGGTCCGTTCGAAGACGAGCAGCGAGAGGGCGACGATTCCGATCCAGTCGCCCATCTCGTTGACCGCGTAGGAGAGCGCCAGGCGGCGGAAGGGGGGGCGCCTCAGAGGGTCGCGCAGGCGTGGTTTACCCATTTCTGAGGTCAAGTCCTACGGTGTTTATGCACAAGTTTCGTTGCAGATGCACAGGTTTTCGCGAAGTTGTGCTACAAAGTTGCCAGCAGATCGAGAGATTCCTCCTACGAGCTTGTGCAGAGCGGGAGTTATGGGCTTCGACCGAAGGGATAGACCGAATGTGGTTTAAACGATAAGACTTTGAGACACCGGCAGGGGCCTTTTGGTGCCTGTCTTCAAGTAGCGAAGGGCGCCATACGGTGCCCTTTGCGCTTTTTTGGCCGGATGATTCGCCTTTTTGCGGAAATTGCAAGGTCTTGGCCAGTTGGTCGATGTCGCTTGCCGCACGCATGGCGAGCGTCTAACTTGAGATGGGCAGGTTGCGGTCGTTGCAAGCTGGATCCCCAGTCGGAGGAATCGCCGCATGCGCGCGAAATCCCCCGAGACTGAGCCAGAGCAGGCGACCGGCCCAGGCGCGATCCATGGAAAACCAGCGGCCCACACGGTTGAGCACCGCGCTGATGGCGATTGCCGTCGTCATCGTCGTCGCTGCTGCTGTCTGGCAGGCGCCAAACGCCAATTGGAACTGGGCGCTGTTCGCGATCCTGCTCGGCTTCTCGGCTTTCAGCGACATCATGTCGATCGAGACCGAATCTCGCCTGAAAATCTCCGGCAGCTTCCTGGCCCTCGTCCTGGCCATCGTCTTCCTCGGTGGAACGCCGGCGGCATTGATCGGCATCTTCGCGATCCTCGTCGGATGGCTTCGCTTCCGCGAAGGCCTGCCCGACCTGCTCGTCAACGCCCTGACCTTCATGGCCATCCCGCTGGCCGTCGGCGTCGGGTTCCACGAAGTCATATCCAGCGCCGGCATCACCGCTACCGATCCCGCTTTCTTCGTCCTCGTCTTCGGCGCCTTTGCCCTCGGGATAGCGATGAATTTCCTCATGATCGGCACCTACACCTGCTACCTGGAGCGCAGCTCCTTCGTCGAGAAGGTACGCACGGCGATGATTCCGCTGCTTCCCTCCGAGCTGGCGGCGGCCTTGATGGCGGTCGGCGTCGCCTTCCTATATGTCCAGATCGGCCTTGCCGGGGTCGCTATGTTCGGCATCGTCCTGATCACCTTCCAGTACCTGCTTGGCGCCTTGATCAAGTCACAGGAGCGCGCTCGCGAGCTGGAGGTGCGGGGCAAGCAGCTGGCCAGCTTCCAGGTGGGGATGTTGAGCGCGCTGCTGCGCACGCTCGATCTGCGGGACCAGATGACGGCCCGCCACAGCGCCGCCGTCGCTCGTTACTCGCGGGCGATCGCAAATAGGGCCGGATTCTCCAAACAGCAGGAGGAGCTGGTCCACATCGCCGCGCTGCTGCACGACATCGGCAAGTTCATCCTTCCCGATCGGATCCTGAAGGCCAACGTGCCGCTGACCGACGAAGACTGGATGCTGATCCGCCGCCACCCGCAGCAGGGCGCCCGCGTCGTCTCCTCGCTGGACGGCTATGGACCGGTCGCCGACATCATCCTCGCCCACCACGAGCGGATCGACGGCAAAGGCTACCCACGCGGCTTGGAGGGAGACGACATTCCCGAACTGGCGCGGATCATCTCCGTCGCCGACACCTATGACGTGATGACTGCGCGCGACTCCTACCGCACCCCGACCTCCAGCTACGAGGCGATCCAGGAGCTGCGCCGCGTCTCCGGCAAGCAGCTCGACGCCCGCTTCGTCGAGGTCTTCATCGAGCTGCTCGAGGATCAGGATGTCTCCTTCCGCCATGGCGAGGAGGCCGACTTCGAGCGTGAGCTGTCGCTGGAAGCGCGGATCGCCGAGACGGCGAACCCCGGGGTCGATTCGGGTCGCTTCCAGGTCGCCGGCGTCAGCGTCGGCTAGACCCGGTCGGATACGGTTGCGGCCCATGCGCGCCGCCACCTTTCAGGCTCCTGGCGAGGTTCGGATCGAGGAGAAGGCCGATCCTGAGATCGCTGCCGCCGACGACGCGCTGGTGCGGGTCGAGGCGAGCGGTATCTGCGGCTCGGACCTCCACATCTACCACGGTCGCGTTCCGGTCGAGCCCGGCTTCACGATCGGGCACGAGTTCGTCGGCACGGTGCTCGCCGCCGGCCCCGACGTCGAGCGCGTCGCCGACGGCGACCGTGTGCTCGGCTGCTTTCACACCGCTTGCGCCACCTGCACCGCCTGCCTGCGCAGTGATTACCATCGCTGCGAGCACGGTCAGACCTTCGGTCACGGCTCGAAGCTGGGCAACCTGCAGGGAGCCCAGGCAGAGCAGCTGCTGGTCCCGCGCGCCAACCTGACCCTGCGGCGGGTTCCGCAGGGGATGTCCGACGAGGTGGCGCTCTTCGCCGGCGACGTGATGGGGACCGGCTACCACGCAATCGCCCACGCCGGCACCCGGGCCGGCGACACCGTCGCCGTGCTCGGCCTCGGCCCGGTCGGGCTCTGCGCGGTGCAGGCGGCTTTGGCGGCGGGGGCAACCAAGGTCTTCGCGATCGACTCGGTCGATGACCGGCTGTCGATGGCCGACCGCTTCGGCGCCGTCCCTCTCCACCTCGGCGAGGACGAGCCGAAGCGGGCCGTGCGCGGAGCTACCGAGGGCCGTGGGGTCGACGTGGTCGTCGACGCGGTCGGCGACCCCGGTCCGCTGGCAATGGCGGTCAGCCTTGCGCGCGACGCCGGCACCGTCTCGGGTATCGGTGCCTACGCGGGCCAGGGCGAGGTGCCGCTCGGCCTCGCCTGGCTCAAGGGCCTGACGTTGCGGCTTGGGCTGGCCAACGTGATCGCCCACGTCGACCGCGTACTCGGCTTGCTCGAGGCCGGCAAGCTCGACCCGTCGCCGCTCGTCACTCATCACATGAAGCTCGACCAGGCGGCGGAGGCCTACGAGCTCTACGACAATCGCGAGGCTCTGAAGATAGTTTTGACGCCGTGATTTGTGAAATCCGGCGTTTCTCTCTACATTTGAGCGGTGCGAGGGAGGCGACTTTCAGTTGCGGCGGTCGTCGTCGTCCTGGGCGCCCCGGTCTTCGCCACGGGCGCCCAGGCCTGCTCGTGCGCGCCCCAGGTTCCGGTCGAGGCACTGCGTCGTTCCGACGCGGCGATCGTCGCCCGTCTGGTCGAGGTGGTTCCGCGCGGCAACATGCGTACCGACTACCGCTACCGGGTACGGCGTGTCTATCGCGGCGCCAGGATGCTCGGACGCGGCGAGATGGTTTCGGTGCGCAGTGCCCGCCGCACCGCTGCCTGCGGGCTGCCACGACGCCAGGCCCGCCCGATCGGGCTCTTCCTCAGCCGCGATCCGCGCGGCCACTGGACCGCCGGCATCTGCAGCATGATCGCGCCGCGGCGACTCGAGCAAGCGGCGAAGCAGGGTGGCGGACGCAGTCGCCTTCCGGTGCGGGCAAGCTGTACTAGTTGACTGGCACACTATCTTTGAACTATTGTGCTCTCCTAATGGCACAGCAGACGGCGGGCGACCCAACCCCTTTTTCGATCGATCCGAATGACGAGCTTCCCGTGGGCCTTCAGCTGACCTGGCGACTGCGGGCGCTGATCGCCACCGGTCGCCTCGCCTCCGGCGAGCGGCTGCCCAGCTTCCGGCGCCTTTCCACCTGGGCCGGGGTCAACGTGAACACCGTGCGGGCCGTCTACGCCGGACTCGAGCAGGAGGGGCTTGTAGTCAGCCACCAAGGCCAGGGCACGTTCGTCGCCGATGGTATCGAGCCGGCTGCGCAGCTGGAGGAGATCGCGACCGACGCGCTGCGCCGTGCCCACGACGCCGGTCTCAGCCCGCGCCAGCTGGCGATCGTCGCTTCGGCCTGCGCCAACATGCCGGGGGGATTGGACGACGCCCCGGCCGCGCTGTCGAGCGAGCTTCCCGACTTGGCCGAGGAGGGAGAGGCGATCGAGGTGCGGCACGAGCTGCGCCGTCAGATCGCCCGGCTCGAGGCCGAGCTGGCCACCTACCCGCGCGACCTGCCACGCGACCTGCCGACGGCGCCGCGCCGCGCCAGCGCTCACGTCGCCCGGGTGGAGGAGTTGGAGCAGACCCGCGACACCCTGATCGCGCAGCTCTCCGAAGCGCAGCGGGCCGCCGAGCAACGGGCACGGCAGGCGGGGCGTGAAAGAGCACGGGACGCGAGTCCGCTCGAGCGAGCGACGAGCTGGTGGCGGCACAAGCTGTGACGCGGGCCCTTCTCCCTGCCAAGTCCTTCTTCGAGCAGGTCGGGGAGATGATGATCCTGACTGCGCGGACGATCGTCTCCGCGATCAGGCCGCCGTATCCCTACGGCGAGGAGCTGGTCGGCCAGTTCCTCTTCGTGCTCAAGCTCTCCTGGTTCCCGATGACGATCTCGACCTTCGCCCTCTGCCTGGGCGCGCCGGGCCTGCAGGCTGCCGGCATCCTGCATCTGTTCGGCGCCCTCGACCGCTTGGGGGGCTTCTTCGTCGTGATCGCGGTGCGCCAGATCGGCCCGATCGTCACCGCGATCGTCGTCGGTGGCGTCGCCGGTACCGCGATCACCGCCGACCTCGGCGCCCGTAAGATCCGCGAGGAGCTCGACGCCCTGCAGGTGCTCGGCGTCGACCCGATCAAGAACCTGGTCGTGCCGCGCTTCCTGGCGTTGATGGTGATCACCGGGCTACTCGACATCTTCGCGATCGTCTTCGGTCTCACCGCTGGAATCGCCGCCGAGCTGATCTACGGCCAGCCGTTGGGCGGGTTCTTTGCGACGCTCTTCACCAACGCGCTGGTCACCGACCTCTGGGGCTCGGTGCTGATGTGCTCGCTGTTCGGGGGGATCATCGCGGTCGTCTGCTGCTACAAGGGAATGACCGCGACCGGCGGCGCGGCGGGGGTCGGCCGTGCGGTCAACCAGGCAGTCGTGATCGCCTTCATGGGGGTCTTCTTCTTCCTCTACGTCTTCACCGCTGTGTTGCTCGCCACCAACCCCGAACTACAGTCGATCCGGTGAGGGGCGCACGGCGATGATCGGTTGGCTCGACGTCCCCCGCAACTGGCTCGACTCCTTCGGCGAGGTTGCGCGCTTTGGCTCGCGTGTCGCGGGACTGGTCTACTCGGGGCGCGTCGGGCGGTACTTCGGCGAGAGCCTGCGCCAGGGCGGGATCCTGATCCTCGGCTCGGCGCTGGTCATCTGGGCCTTCGTCTTCATCCTCGGACTTCAGTGCGGTGTGCTCGGCGCCTATTTCAACCGCTCCGTCGGTGCGCCTTCCTACGCCGGGCTCTTCTCGGCCTACTGCGACCTGCGCGAGGCGCTGCCGTACGCCTTCGGCTACATCCTCGCGGCCAAGGTCGGCACCGGGATCGTCGCCGAGATCGGCGCGATGCGGATCTCCGACGAGATCGACGCGCTCGAGGTGATGGGCATCCAGCCGGTGACCTTCCTCGCCGCGACCCGTCTGCTCGGCGCCTGGATCGCCCTGCCGTTCATCTACCTGGTCGCGATCGGGATCATGTATTTCGCCAGCTACATAGCCGTGGTTGATCAGATCGGTGACGTCTCCTCGGGCGGCTACCTGCTGATCTTCTGGATGTTCCAGGACCCCTTAGACGTGTTTTTCAGCCTGACCAAGGGAATGGTGATGGCCACCGCGATCGTCGTGGTCGGCTGTTATTACGGCTACACCGCGTCGGGGGGACCGGTCGGCGTCGGTACCGCCACCGCGCAGTCGATGGTCGTCAACATCATCCTCGTCCACATCATCGGGATGCTGGGGACGGTTGTCTTCTGGGGACCCAGCCCGCGGGCCCCGATCGGCGGCTGAGCATTCCTGGCGCTGCGAGCGCCTAGCTCGAGGCCACCGCCGCGGGCACTTTGGCCGGCTTGCGGTGGAGACGGAACATCTCCTTCACCCATCTGACCCCGCGCCGCTCCTCGAGCGGCCGGCGAAATGCGTCGAAGCCCTTGGCCGAGGGGGAGTCGGCATTGAGCGGGCCCTCGTCGGGAAGGGCCAGCGGGTAGAAGAGCGAGGCCGCGGTGAGGTCGGCGACGCTGAAGCTCTCGCCGACCAGGTACTCGTCATCGCCGAGCTCGGCCTCGAGCCGATCGAGTCCGGCGAGGACCTTGGCGCGCCCCCGCCCAGCCTCCTCGGCGTCGCCGGCGCGGAAGCGCAGGGAGGTATAGGCACGGGCGTAGGCGGCGGCGGGGCGGCTGAACCCGGCAATCGGCTTGGGAGCGGTCTGTTTCATCAGCTCGGCGAAGCTCTCCCGGTCGTTGCCGAACTCGTACCAGGCGAGCTGCCGGACATAGGGCCCGAGCTCCTCGTCGAAGAACTCCTCCAGCTCTAGTGCGCGGCGGCGCTCGGCGATGTCCGCCGGGTAGAGCGGCGGCGCGGGGTAGCGCTCCTCCAGAGCGGCGACGATCGCGGTCGAGTCGCCGATCCGCTGCCCGTCGAGGCTGAGCACGGGGAAGGTGTAGTGGGCGCCGCGGGTAAGCCAGAGGGCGACGGCCATGTGTGCCCCTGGCGCCGGTGAGTGGCGGCGATGCTCGACTTCCTTCCAGGCCAGCGCCCAACGCGCCTTCTCGCTGTAGTGCGAGACGTCGATCTGCCAGAGGGTGGGAAGAGCGTCACTCATAGGTTGAGCATTCCACTTTGTGCCAGCATAGAGTCGATGGCGCCACTGGCCGATTCGGAGGTAGACGCGAGGCTGGCTGAGCATCCCGGCTGGGAGCGCAGCGGCTCGGCCATACGCAAGAGCTTCAGCCGAGGCGACTTCGTCGGCTCGGTCAACTTCGTCCAGAGCCTGGTCGAGCCGGCCGAGGCGATGAGCCACCACCCCGATCTGGAGATCTCCTGGGACGCCGTCACCGTCTCGCTCTCCACCCACTCAGAAGGTGGTATCACCGCGGCCGATTTCGAGCTGGCAGCAAAGATCGACGCGCTGGCCTGAGGCAACCGCCGTCGCTACCGTTGCGGGGTGGCCGATGAGCTGAAGATCGACGAGCGCCTCTCGATCCCCTTGGGGGAGATCGAGCTGCGCGCCAGCCGCTCCTCGGGCCCGGGCGGGCAGCACGCCAACGTCACCGCCTCGCGGGTGGAAGCCGTCTTCGACGTGCGGGCTTCGAGTGCGCTCGACGACGCGCAGCGAGCTCGTCTCATCGGGCGCACCGGTCCCGTCGTCACCGCCGTCGCCCAGGAGTCGCGTGGCCAGGCACGCAACCGTGAGCTGGCGCTGCAACGGCTGGCGGAGAAGATCGCGGTGGGCCTCGTCGTGCCACGCAGTCGCCGTCCGACCAAGCCGAGCCGAGCGGCTCGCCGGCGCCGGCTCGAGCGCAAGCGTCTGGTCGGGGAGCGCAAGCGCGCACGTCGCCGTCCCGCGGCGGAAGACTGATTGGCAGACTGAGGAAATGGCGAAGCGAAGGCAGCGACGGTCCCGGCAAAAGGCTCCGACGGTCGACTACAGCGATGCCGAGGGCAATGTCCTCACCCTGCGGCAGTCGCTCAGCGCGGGCACGATCGCCAAGCTCGGCGCTGGCCCGGCGACTGCGGCGACGACGCAGGAGGATGCCTGGCACCGCCGCTCGGAGCTGCTCTTCGAGCGCCTCGCGGTGCGCTGGGATATCGCCGGCCTGCCGCTCGACGACCAGAAGATGCTGCTCGGCCGCTACCGGATGGCCGACACCGCGACCCAGGAATGGGTGCGCCGCACGATCGCCGAGCATGTGGATCGATTCATTCCGGAGCTCTCGGGGTAGAGTCGAAAAGACCAGCGACGAAAAGGAGCGCCATGCTTGCCGAGGCAAAAGCAACCAGCGGATTCGCGGTTCCCGACACGGACGAGGCGAAGCGCTTCTACGGCGAGACCCTCGGCCTGAACGTCGCCGTGCTGGACGAGGAGAACGGGGTCATGGCTCTGAAACTCACCGGTGGCGACGTCTTCGTCTACCGCAAACCGGACTTCGAGCCCGCCACCTACACGATCCTCAACTTCGAGGTCGACGATGTCGACGCCGCGGTGGAGGATCTCTCTTCACGCGGCGTCAGCTTCGAGCGCTACGACGGCTTCGACCAGGACGAGAAGGGCGTAGCCCGCGGTCCCGGCCCGATGATCGCCTGGTTCAAGGACCCGGCGGGCAACATCCTCTCGGTGCTCCAGCAGCCCTGAGGCTTCACGACGGACGAGTTGAGATGGCCGAAACGACGAGCGCCCACGCTATACGGTCGGATGCGGCCGACCGAGCCGATGCCGCAGAAGTACGAGACGCCGCCGCCAAGCACGCGTCAAAGCACACCCGCCTCATCCGCTCCGCCAGGGGCGGTCGAGTTCTAAGTGCCTTGATGCTCCCGTTCTTCATGACGCGGCCGCCGTCCGGCTTCGGAGTGATCACGACGACCGGGCGCAAGACCGGGAAGACGCGGCGCAAGTGCGTCCGCATTACCCGAAGAGGGAACAAGGCCTACATTGTCCAGCTCCGCCCCCCCCGAGCTGGCGATAAGCCGCCCAACCGCCGCCGCAGCTTGGGTTTGGAACATCCGGGCGAACCCGAACGTTCGCCTGCGGATCCGCGGTGGGACGTTCGAAGGCGTCGCCCGGGAGCTGAAAGACCTGGCAGAGGTGGAACAGGCAAGGGAGGCGATCTGCGAAACAGTCAATCTGTTCGACTACGGCGAGTGCGACGTCCATCTACGCGGACTCCCGACCCGCGCGAAGATCGAGGAGCTCCACCGTTACTGGTTCGACACCGGGATCCCGCTTGTAGTCGAGCTGCGGGATTAGTGCTCGCTACGGCCTCGACGGTGAATGGTGGCCGGGCCATTCGCGTCGGCCCCACCCCTACGCGCAGGTCGAGGCGGGACATCAGCCATTGTCAAGAGAGACGTGGTGGGCGCGGCTGGGTTCGAACCAGCGACCTCTCGCGTGTGAGGCGAGCGCTCTCCCACTGAGCTACGCGCCCGGGAGGGCTCGGATATTACGGGGCGGCGCTGGTGGGCGCCCTCGCGCTTGGCTTGGACCCCTAATCGAAGACGGGGCAGGTACATCTGTCCAAAATCGGTAGCAAGCGTGCTCAATTTTCGGTAGCCGGGAAGAGTTCTCGATAAGGCGATCCGGTGGCCCTCGGCAGGGGCCGCGGCCCGCACAGCCAGATGCACGAGAGGAGCTACCGATGCGTTTGAAGAGAACTCGACTCCGGGTCATGATCCTGGCCGGAGCGGTGTGTGCGGCCCTGTTCGCCTTTGCCGGCTCGGCTTTCGCGGCGAGCCCCACCTATCCCGGCGGGGGCAGTGGCTTCGACGAAGGCACGGAAGGGTGGAGCGCTGGGGCCGCGTCATGTATGCCCGCCGCACTGCTCTGCACGTCCGAAGCCGCCTATGACGCGACGACCGGCAACCCGCCGGGTTCGATCGCGGCGAAGACGACGGTGACGGTCAACCTGGTCGGCTTCTTCAAAGGGACCGCTACCTGGAACTCTCCCCGGTTCACGGTGCCGGTGGAAGCGATCACCGGAGCAGAGGTGCGCCTCGACCGCGCTTTCAGTCCCGGTGGTCTAGTTGACGTCGAACCAAAAGCGACCTTCACCGTCACGCTGGAGGATCTCTCAGCCGGAACCTCGACGACGGCTCTGAGCGGCGAGCTCGACGGCGAAGACAAAGTCTTCGCTGCTGCCGCCGCTCCAGTGGCGGTGGTCGGCAGTCATACCTACCGGCTCTCGATCGACTCCACGACCGCGCAGAGCACTGCCGCCCTCTCCGCGCTGAGTGGGACGACGAACCTGCGCTTCGACAACGTCGGCCTCACGGTCCGATCGGCATCTGGGGGCAACGGCAGCGGTGGAACCGGCGGCAAAGGGTCGGGATCCAACTCGCTCTCCGACAGGCAGCTCTTCGCGCTGCTGAGTAGCGGCACCTCCGCCAGCCCGGCACTGCTCAAAGGCAGGCGGCTCTTCGTCAAGGTCGGCTGCCCGGCGAAGGTCGGCCACGCCTGCCGGATCACCGCTCAGGGCCTGCTCAACAAGCACAGGCCGGCCACCACCAAGCGCACTGTCAAGGTGCCCAAGGGCAAGAGCAAGCGGATCGCCCTGCGTGTCAAGCCCCGGGCTCGCGGGAAAGTCATCAAGCGCAAGCGGTTGCTCTTCCGCGAGAAGGTCCACGCCGGCAAAGCGCAGGCGACCGTCTACAGGCAGCGCAAGCTGATCCGCCAGGGCTGAATCCGCTCAGGCGACGATCTGCTCCGCAGCAGGGAGCAGGCCGTCGCCTGGTGCCCCGGTCTCTCCCGCCGCGGCCGCTCGCTCCAGGAGAGCGCGGCCGACGAAGGGGAAGACCAGGGTCGAGAGCATCGCGGCGCCGACCAGGCCGGCGGCGGTCGAGGTCTTCATGTGGCCGGTTTCGGTCGCGATCGTCGTGATCGCGACGACGAGGGGAAGCTCGGTAGCCGAGTAGAAGGCGAGGGCAGCGCGCTGGCGGGTTTGCAACACGTTGCGGTAGAGCAGCAGCGCCGGCGCTCCGCGGACGATCAGGAAGAGGCAGAAGAACATCGCCAGCTTGAGCAGCGCGGTGACCGAGCCGAGCGCGCCGAGGTCGAACTCGATGCCGCTGGTGATGAAGAAGAAGGGGACGAAGAAGCCGAAGCCGACCGCCGTCAGCTTCGACTCGAAAACTTTCAGCTCATGTCCCTTCAACGCCAGCCGCACGATCATGCCGGCGACAAAGCCACCGAGCAGGACGTCGAGCCCGAGCTTGCTGGCCAGCAGGACGAGGCCGAAGACCAGCACCACCGTGATCCGCACGGCGAGCTGGCTGCTCGTCTCGAAGGTCCGCTCCAAGGCCGGCCAGCCGCGCCAGGCGAGTTTCACCGAGACCAGCGCCATTGCCAGCGCCAGCGCGACGAAGGCGATCAGGATCGCCGCCTCGTGCAGCGGGTGGCCGGTCGAGAGGACCAGGGTCACCAGCAGGATCGGGCCGAACTCGCCGATGCCGCCGGCGGCCAGCAGGTAGGTGCCGAACCTGGTCTTCAGCTCGCCGTTGTCGCGCAGGATCGGGATCAGCGTGCCGATCGCCGTCGTCGCCATCGCCGACCCCGTGTAGAGGAAGGAGAGGACGATGCCGGCCGCGGCGAGGGCGCCGCCAATCCCGTAGGCGAGCGCGATCGAGAGCAGCCAGCCCCAGGCCCCGAGCTTGAGCGGCCTGCCGCGGATTCGCTCGAAGTCGATCTCGTAGCCGGCGAAGAAGAAGAGCATGCCGAGGCCGAGGTTGGAGAAGAATTCGATGAAGCTGTCGGTTCCGGCGAGGTCGAGGACTTCGGGGCCGACGACGATGCCCAGCAGCAGCTCGACGACGACGACCGGCGGGGCGAAACGCGATGGAACGACGGCGACGGTAACCGCTGCGACTGCGGCGATCGTGACGATCACGAAGAAGGAATCGGTGTCGATGTGGATCACGGCGGGGGAGACTCTACGGCCGCTGCCGGGTAGGATCGTGTGCGGACCGTGCTAGGCGGGGAATCAGCGGTGCCCTGTAACCCGCAATCCGCTCTAGCGGGGCCGAATACCGTTCTGAGGGGCTGGCCTTCGGGGTCGGTGCGCCGCGGGCGGCGTTGACGGCCGGGTCCTGCGCGACGTGGGCACGTGAATCAGGTCAGGTCCGGAAGGAAGCAGCCTTAAGCGGATGCCGCGGGTGCCGCAGGTAAGCCCGGCTCGAGCCAAATGCGACGGACACGCCTGGAGACCTCGCTTCGAAGGCGGCTGCACGGTCCATTTTCAAGCGTCGGTTTCTAGTCGATCAACCGGGATTCCATGCGGCTGACCGCGATCCGCCACATGACGAAGGCGAAGAGAGCGAGGCCGGCGAAGCGGACGAGGTCGATCGCTTCGTAGCCAAAAGCACCGCCGCGGACCAGTTCAACCAGCTGGTGCAGCGGGTTGAGCTGGGCCACGACCTGGACGCCCTCGGGCAGTTCGTCGATCGGGAAGAAAGCGCCGGAGACGAGGAAGAGCGGCGTGACGAAGAGTGCCGTCACGTAGTTGAACTGGTCGATCTTGGCGACGGTCGCCGCCATCGCGATGCCGAAGCCGGCGAAGCCGAGCGCCGTGGCGAGGCAGAAGAGCGGCGTCAGCAGCATCCCCGGCGCCGGGTCGAGGCCGAAGAGGATCGTCACGAGCAGCGGCACGCAGCCGTAGACGCTGGCGCGCAGGCCGATCCAGAGCATCTCGGCGCTGACCAGCTCCTCGACGTCGACGGGGGCGGCGAGGATCGCTTCGTAGGTGTTCTGGAAGCGGTGCTTGACGAAGGTGCCGAACATCGCCGGCAGGGCGCTGGAGAAGATGACCGCGGTGGCGACCATGCCGGTGCCGACGAACTGCACGTAGGGGATGCCATGAACTTCGTCGACCAGGGTCGCGCTGAGGCCGAGGCCGAAGGCGAGCAGGTAGACGATCGGTTCGAGGATGCTGGAGAAGGTCGTGCCCTTCCAGTACGTGCGGAAGTTGGCCAGCTCGCGGCTCATTACGCCACCGATGGCTGCCGGTTCCAGGCGCCTCACTCCGCTGCCTCCCCGGTGAGCATCACGAAGACGTCCTCGAGGGTGGCGGCGCGCACCACGGCGTCGTCGGGGATCGCCCCGTTCTCGGCCCGCTCGGAGCCGACGATGGCGATCGCGGGGCCGGCCGGACGCACCGCGAGCCCGCGCGCCTCGGCGTCGGAGCGGACCGCGGCAAGGCGATCGGGCGGCCCGTAGACCTCGGCCGTCTCACGGCCGACGTGCTCGACGATCAGCTCGGCCGGCTTGCCACGGCTGATCACCTTGCCGTGCGTCATCACCGCGACTTCGTCGGCCAGTCGCTCGGCCTCCTCGATGTAGTGGGTCGACATCAGGATCGTCGTGCCGCCCGAGCGCAGGTTGTCGATCAGCGTCCAGAGCTCGGTTCGGATCTGCGGGTCGAGGCCGACGGTGGGCTCGTCGAGCAGGATCAGCTTCGGCTCGTGAACGAGGCCGCGGGCGAGCAGCAGCCGGCGGCGCATGCCTCCGGAGAGCTCGTCGACGGCGTCGCGGCGGCGGTCGTGCAGGCGGGCCAGGTCAAGCGCCCGGTCGACGGCGGCGCCGACGTCAGGAACTCGGTAGAGGCGCGCGTAGACGGCCAGGTTATCTTCGACGGTGACGTCGACGTCGAGGTTGTCGAGCTGCGGCACGACGCCCATCTCGGCGCGCGCCGCCTTCGAGTCACCGGGCAGCTCGTGGCCGAGCGCGCGCAGTTCGCCCGCGTCGGGCAACGCCTGGCCGGTGATCAGCCGCATCGTCGTCGACTTGCCGGCGCCGTTTGGCCCGAGCAGGCCGAGGCAGGTGCCCTCGGGCACGTCGAGGTCGAGGCCGTCCACTGCCGTGATCGGGCCGAACCTCTTCACCACGCCGCGCAGTTCGATCGCCGCCATGGCGCCATGCTTGCATGGAAGACTGCCCGCCATGCTGGACGAGCGCTGGATCAGGGCACTGCACGTGGAGACGATGCGCGAGGAGGAACTGCACGCCGAGCGCGAGCACCACGTCCTCTTCCAGGCCTCGACGATCGGCGCCCTGCTCGACGGGGCCTACGAGGGCGATCTCAGCTTCGCCGAGCTGGCCGAGCACGGCGACCTCGGCCTCGGCACGCTGAACGGACTAGATGGCGAGATGATCGCCCTCGACGGCGGCTTCTACCGGGCCGACGTGGACGGAGGGGTCGACGAGGTCGAGGCGGATGCCCGAACCCCGTTCGCCGTGGTGACCCGTTTCGAGCCGGCGATCGACTGCACGATCGGCGGTCCGCTCGACCACAGCGGGCTGTTAGCGCAACTGGACGAGCTGATCCCGGCTGAGGCAGCCTCCTGCGCGATTCGCCTCGACGGGCGCTTCGAGCTGGTCCGCGCCCGCTCGGTTCCCCGGCAGGCGCCGCCCTACCGCCCGCTGACCGAGGTCGTCCTCGAACAGCACGTCTTCGAGCTCTTGAATGTCGGGGGGACGATGCTCGGCTTTCGCTTTCCCGATTACGTCGAGGGGATCGAGGTCAGCGGCTACCACCTCCACTTCATCTCTGCCGATCGCAGTCGTGGCGGCCACGTCCTAGCCTCGCGCTCGAGCGGGCTGCGGGCCCGGCTCGACCCGTCCAGCGAGCTGCACGTCGAGCTGCCCCCGAAGATCGACCTGGCCGACCCTGACCTCGCCGCGTCCACCCATGCCGCAGTCGATGCCGTCGAGCGCGCTCGCTGAAGCTTTCGGAGGGTCAACGCTTCAGCGAGCGCTCAGCAGCGGCGGTAAAGGACCCAGGAGTCGTTGCCGGCGACGCGGCGGAAGCCGGGGGGGACCGTGGTGGTGAAGCGGGAGGGGTCGTTGGGGTCGAGGACGAAGTTGTGGACGACGAAGGGGCCGGCCGGTTCGAGGAAATAGCCACGGCGGGGCTGGTGCGACTGCTCTGAGGAGCTGACGATGCGCGAGGGCCTCACTTCGAGGTCGAAGGCGAGGCGGGGAACCGCCCGGTGGTTGGGGACTGAGATCGGCAGGCAAAGCGGCTCGAAAGCGTTCGAGGCGGCGAGGTCACCGAGGTCGGACTCGATCTTGCCCTGGTTGGTGAGGTCGGTGTCGACCTGCGAGAGCAGCTCGTACTGGTTCGGCGCCCAGACGACGAACATCAGCGCGACCACCGCGGCGAAGGCCTGCCAGGCGCGGCGCCACGGGTGGCCCTTGTCCAGGAGGCGCCAGCCGAGGAGGGCCAGGGCGACGAAGACGGCGAGTACCGCGCCGGCGAGCATCGTGTAGCGGGCGATGATCGCCAGGCCGGCACCGGCGAGCAGGGCGAAGCCCCCGAGCGCGAGCACCGTTGCGGCGATCCCGAGCTCAGAGCGCCGGCGTAGGAAGAGGAAGCCGAGGACGACTCCGCCCAGCGCGCCGACCATCCCTGGCCACTGCATGACTTCGCCGAGGGCGCGCGGTCCGTAGAGAACGAGGTCGACCGGCCCGGTGTGCCGCGCCAGCGTGTCGACCGTTTCGCGCGTGCCGGTGAAGGAGTAGGTGGGGCTCCCCGACGTGATCCAGTCGAACAACGCCCACAGCCCCGGTCCTGCCAGGGCGAGGGCAACGAGCCCTGCTGCGGGGACGACGGGGGTGCCCCTCGGCCGGACAAAACGCGACCTGATCAGGTCGCGTTTTTGAGTATCCGCCCGTTCGAGGGACACCCCCGTCGACCCGTCACCAGCGCTGGGTCGCCCGAAGTCCAGGAGCAGGTAGGCGAGGTAAGCGAGCGAGAAGAGCCACGCCTCTGGTCGCAGTAGTCCAGCTGCCGCGAGCAGGGCGAGGACTGGCCAGCCGGCGCGCGGGCGTTTGGTCTCGATGACGAGTGCCCCCAGGACGAGGGCTATGTAGGGGAGGTCGACGTAGGCGCGCAGGCCGTTGGAGAGGTAGGGCGCGCGGGTGAGGACGATCAGCGCCGCGACCGCGCCGATCGGGCGGTCGAACCAGAGCGCGCCGAGCCGGTAGACGAGGTAGCCGACCAGCCCCAGCGAGAGGTAGGCGACGACCATCGTCACGTCGATCGCACCGCCGCCGAGCGGCGTCGTCACCAGGCCGAGCAGGTCGGCGAGCGGGTGCGGGGTGGGGGGCAGCGCGGCGCCGTAGTCCGGACTCACTCCGTGTGCCAGTTCCCGCCCCCAGACCAGCGCATAGATCGTGTCGTAGTTGGGGAAGCCGAGCGGGAAGACCGCCGGCAGCAGCGCCGCGACAGCGGCGACCCAGGCGGCAGGCGTCAACCAGTTACGGGCCCCAGTCGGCACCGGCGCAACCTACCCGGTGCCATCCCCGCCACGCCGAACCCCGTGGATACACTGGCCATAGTGCCCTCGCCCAGCGACTCGACCTCCCTCTACCGCCGCCATCGCCCCGGTTCCTTCGACGAGGTGGTCGGCCAGCAGCACGTCGTCCGCACCCTGCGCAACGCGGTCGAGCAGGGCAAGGTCCACCACGCCTACCTCTTCGTCGGCTCGCGCGGCACCGGCAAGACCTCGATGGCGAAGATCCTCGCCCGCTCGCTCAACTGCGAGCGCGGCGGGCCGACGGTCACCCCTTGCGGCGAATGCGAGTCCTGCCTGACGATCGCTGCCGGCACCTCTCTCGACGTGATCGAGATGGATGCCGCCTCCAACCGCTCGGTCGACGACATCCGCGACCTGCGCGAGCGAGTCGCCTACGCGCCCACCGGGGGCCGCTGGAAGGTCTACATCCTCGACGAGGCTCACATGCTCACCAAAGAGGCCTGGAACGCCTTCCTGAAGACGCTGGAGGAGCCGCCGCCCAACACGGTCTTCGTCCTGGCGACCACCGAGTCGCACAAGGTGATGGCGACGATCGCCGACCGCTGCCAGCGCTTCGACTTCCAGCGCCCCTCGCTGGAGCAGATCTCCGAGGTGCTGAACCGGGTCGCTGGGGCGGAGGGAATCACGGTCGAGGAGGGAGTGATGGCGACGATCGCCCGCTCCGCTTCGGGCAGCTTCCGTGACGCGCTTGGCACGCTGGATCAGTTGAACACCTTCGGTGGTGCCGGGACCTCCGGAGGCGACCAGGTAGGGCTCGAAGACGTCCTCCAGCTGCTCGGCGCGGCGGACGCCGAGCTCCTCTTCGGCGCCGTCGACGCGGTGATCGCCGAGGACCCCAAGGCCGTCTTGCTCGGGGTCGAGGAGATGGCCCGCTCCGGGCGCGATCCGTCCCAGTTCGCCCGCGACCTCCTCGCCCACCTGCGCCACCTGCTGGTCACCCAGACTGTCGGCGAGGTGCCCAACACCTTCGTCGTCACCGCGACCGACGAGGGTCGCCTCACGGCACAAGCTGAGGCGATTGGCGCAGCAACGCTCGTCCGCACCATCGACGAGCTTGCAGCAGCTCTCACCGCCGTCCGCGAGGGCGACGACGCTCGCATGGCAGTAGAGATCGCCCTGCTCAAAGCAGCTCGCCCAGACCTCGACCCCAGCACCGAGGGACTGCTTCGACGCATCGAGAGACTCGAGCAGGGAGGGACGGATGCCCCTCAGTCGCGGGTCCTGTCGGAGGAGAAGGGGGGGTTAGCGGACTCACCCGTCCGAACCCCCCCTTCCCCTCCGCCACCCGCGGAGGAGGAGCTTCCGGTTGAGCAGGATTCGGGCCCGGCCGAATCGGAGGAGCCTGAGCCCGAGAAACCAGAAGAGCCGACTTCTGAGCTGGATATGGAGCAGCTCGTGCGCGTTTGGCCCGCGGTTCTCGATCAGCTGATGCAGACCGCGCCCGCCTTGGCGGCAACGTTCGAGGGGGCCCGGCCAATTGCCTTTGACGCTAAGGAGCAGGTAGTAACGGTTGGCTTCCCCGCCGATCACACTTTCAACAAGCGCAAGGCCGAAGCGCCCGACAAGCGCGAGCAGCTGGCTGCGGCGCTGGAGACGGTCCTGGGCCAGAAGGTGCGCCCCGCCTATGAGGTGTTCGACGGCGAGGCGGCTCCAGCTGAGGCCGAGTCGGCCGAGAAAGGCGGCGTCGATCATGAGGCGCTGGTGGAGAAGATCAAGAGCGAATTCGACGCTGAGGAGGTCGGTTGATGGCACGCGGCGGCCCCGGGGGCTTCGACGTAAACGCGCTGATGAAACAGGCGCAGCAGATGCAGCAACAGATGCTGGAGGCGCAGGAGTCGCTCAAAGACGAGGTGGTCGAGGCCAGCGCCGGTGGCGGCATGGTCAAGGTGAAGATGGGCGGCGACCTGACCCTGCGCGAGATCACGATCGACCCCGACGCGATCGACCCGGAGGAGGCGGAGCTGCTCTCCGAGATGGTGCAGGCCGCCGTCAATGAGGGCCTCCGCGCCGCC
>DATHEA010000029.1:0-18098 GCA_035318745.1 Solirubrobacterales bacterium | reverse complement strand
TACCGCAAGTGGCGCGGCCAGCAGGTCGCCTCGGGCCGCTTCGGCGTCTCGGCGGAGATGATCAACTCCTCCTACCTGGCCGAGATCAAGATCGGCCAGGGCGCCAAGCCCGGCGAGGGCGGTCACCTGCCCGGCAAGAAGGTCTCCGAGAAGGTCGCCGCCGCCCGTAACGCGGCCCCGGGCACCGACCTGATCTCGCCCTCGAACAACCACGACCTCTACTCGATCGAGGATCTCGCCGAGCTGATCGACGAGCTGAAGACGGTCAACCCCGACGTGCGCGTCTCGGTCAAGGTCCCAGTGGTGCCGAACATCGGCACGATCGGCCTCGGCATCGCCAAGGCGGGCGCCGACATCATCACGCTCTCCGGCTTCGAGGGCGGCACCGGCGCCGCACGCCAGCACGCGCTGCGCCACGTCGGTCTGCCCTCGGACATCGGCACCCGCGCCGTGCACCGCGCGCTGATGGAGGCCGGCCTGCGCAACCGGGTCGAGATCTGGGCCGACGGCGGCTACCGCACCGGCCACGACGTCGTCAAGCTGCACTGCCTCGGCGCCAACCGGGTCGGCTTCGGCACGCTGGCGATGGTCAGCCTCGGCTGCACGATCTGCCGCGGCTGCCAGCTGGATACCTGTCACGTCGGCATCGCCACCCAGATCGAGACGGTCGAGCAGGCCCAGGACCACGGCCTGAAGAAGTTCACCCCGCAGGAGGTCGATGTCGCCGCCGAGAGCTGCGCCCGCTTCTTCCAGGCGATGGGCGAGGAGGTCAAGGAGGTCGTCGCCTCGCTCGGCTACGACCGCGCCCAGGACCTGGTCGGCCGCTACGACCTGCTCGAGCAGGTCTCTCACCACGACCAGATCGATCTGGCGCCGCTGATCACGCCGCTCGAGGAGTTTCTCGACCTCGAGCCGATCGACCTGCCCGTCGCTGAGGACATTTCCGAGGAGCGCGCCGAGGCCGGACTTGTCGTCGCTCGCCCGATCCGGATGGAGGCCAAGCAGGCCTCGGCCCAGATCGGTGCTCTCGCCGGCGAAGTCTGCTCCGGTCACACGGTCAACAGCCGCTTCCCGCGGGCGACCGACGCCAACGACCGCGTGCTCGGCACCGAGCTGGCCGGAGCGATCGCCCGCTCGCGCATCTTCGAGGACGGTCCCGAGTCCAACGATGACGTGCTCGCCGACCTCGAGTTCAATGGCGGCTCGGTCGCCGGCCAGGGCCTTGGTGCCTTCAACGCCTACGGCGTCTCGATCCGGGTCGAGGGCGGCGCCCAGGACGGCGTCGGCAAGGCGATGCTGGGTGGCAGCCTCGCCGTGCTCAAGGGCAAGGGGGCCAAGGGCCGGCGCCTCAACGGCTCGGTCGGCAAGTCATTCGCCTACGGGGCCCAGCGCGGCCGCCTCTTCGTCCAGGGTTCGGCCGACTCGCGCTTCTGCATCCGCCTCTCCGGCGCCGACGTGGTTCTGGCCGGCGAGCCGGCGGAGGCGATCGACGACGGCCGCGGCTGCGTCGTCGACCGCGCCAATGCCAAGGGCTTCGCCTTCGAGTACATGACCTCCGGCCGGGCGGTAGTGCTCGGCGACCTCGGCCCCTGGGCCTGCGCCGGGATGACCGGCGGCCGCGTCTACGTCCGCCACAACGCCTTCGGCATCGACCGCCAGGCCATCGAAGCCCGCCTGGGTGAGGGCGCCAAAGTCGAGCTCAAAGAGATCGACTCCGAGGGTCAGCTCGACATCGACGATCTGCTCAGCCACTACGCCGATGAGCTGCGGGCTACCGGCCAGGACGAAGAGGCCGAGCGAATGGCCGCCATGGCCGCCGACGCGACGAGCAACTTCCTGATGATCGTGCCGCACAGGGTCCAAGCGGACCCCTCGATCTCCACCGAGTAAGCGGCCGTCGAGCACGGATACCCCTCCGCCTGAACCCGCGTCGGAATCTTTCAGCAGGATCGAAGTTGGGCGGCTCACAAGTTCCGTCGGAGGGGTATCCGTGCTCGACGGCAGGGCTCGTCTGGGGGAGTGAGGGGTTCCCCTCTGATGGAACTTGTGAGCCGCAAAGCGAGAGTCCCGCCGCCGGGGCCGAGCGCGGGTTCCAGCTGAGGGGAACCCCTCACTCCCCCTTGACTAGCGGGTTCGAGTGAGCAGGTCCGCTATGGCGCGGACCTCTTTGAGCAGGCCGTCGAGCATTTGCTCGGTGTTGGTGTGGATGCGCCACTCGGCGAGTTTGCGGTCCTGCTCCACCTGGTCGATCCGGCGCTCTAGCTTGTTCAGGCGCTTGTCGGCGCGCTTCTCGCTCTTGCGGAGACGCTGCTTGACGTAGAGCCTCGTGTCTTCGCGAAGGGCGTCCAGCTCGCGGCGCAGGTCGGCGTCGCTGCCTCCCTGCTCGGAGAGCATCTCCTCGACGCCTGCGCGTACGCGCTCTATCTCTTCGTGCAGGCGCCGACGAGCTTGCTCGGCGGCGACCGATGGATCTTGGGCTGAGTCCACGACACCAACTCTACGGCCACCATAGGCCGGAATTTGCGCGGATTGCCTGGCTCAGCCTTCGAGTGCGAAGAGGCGGTAGCGGCCGATCGACAGCTCGTCGCCGTCGCCCAGCCTGCCCCACTCGACCAGGTCGGCGTTGACGAAGACGCCGTTGAGGCTGCGGTCGTCGAGCACACGCAGCGACTCACCCGGTTCGGAGACGACCAGAGCATGGCGGCGAGAGACACTGGGGTCGTCGAGGCGGATGTCAGCGGCGACGCTACGGCCGATCCTGGTCCAGCCGTGCTCGATCTCGAAGTCGAGAACCTTGCCTCCCTCGTCGCGGCAGACCAGGTGGCGGCTGCCCGGGGCAAGGTCCGCCCGCAGCTCGTCCAACCAGTTCGAGGTGACTGCCTCGGTGGCAATCTCGAACTCCGCTGTGGTCTCGCCGTGCTCTTGCATCGACTCGAAGATCGAGTCGAGCATGAAGCTCGCAGACCCACAGCGGGAGCAGTCCGGAAGCTGATCATCTTCGTACAGGGCCAGCTGTAAGCCGCACTCGACGCAGAAATAAGTGCCTGGGCCTGGAAAAGTCCCGCTGACGTAGCTATCGGAAGTCGGGGTGGGTGTGAGACTGGTGGAGATGACGGCTCCTTCCCTCGCGCCTCGGAGGGGATCCTAGCTGGTTACCGAGTTTTCGCATCCGCAATTTCCCACAGACGCGAACCCCTACAGCAGGGTCGTTACCCCGATCCACATGGGTTCAAACGGGGACTGCCCTTCGCATAGAATCACGCCGATGGGGCCCGTCAGCGCAGAGATCGAGATCGACGTTCCCCGTGAGCGCATCTTCGAGACCATTGCCGACCTGGCGCGCCGGCCCTCCTTCACCGACCACTTTCTCAGCGACTTCCACCTGACCCGGATCGAGTCGAGCGGAATCGGTGCGGGGGCGCGGTTCTGCGTGACCTCGCCGCTGCGAAAGGTCTGGATGGACACGGTGCTCGTCGAGCTGGAGCGGCCGCACAAGCTGATCGAGCGGGGTCGCGGCGGACGCGGCAACCGGATCCCCACTACCACGGTCTGGGAGCTGACCGAGGGCACCGGTTCGCTGACCAGGGTCCGTGTCTCGCACTGGACCGAGCCGTCGAACCCGCTCGACCGGGCTCTGGAGGTCTTTGCCGCCAACTCGTCCTCCGCCCAGCGTGGCTGGCGCACTGCGCTGCGGCGGCTCCGCGACCAGCTCGAGAACGGCGAAACCGCGCCGCCTCCGGTGGTCGTGGCGGGGGGCAACCCTCACGCGACCGGCATCCCGTAGAGCGGCTTGTAGAGCCTGTCCGAATATCCCCGCGCACGCCTGGCGGCGGCGGACCGGCGCTCGCCAGCCGCACACGCGGATATTCGGACAGGCTCTATAGACTCTCGCCGCCGATGCTCCCCAACCGCAGAACCATGCTGTCGCTGTTCGCTGTCCTCGCGCTCGCCGTGACCGCCGTCGCGCTCGCGGCCTGCGGCTACTCGAGCGACTCCAAGGACGTCGTCGAGGGTGAGCCGGTGAAGCTCGGCGAGCTTCAGTACAACGTCGTCTTCTCGCGCTTCCTCAACCCCAGCGACAATGAGGACTCGGCCTACCTGGTCGGCCAGCCCGCACCCCCGGAGGGCCACAGTTACTTCGGCATCTTCGTCGAAGTCCAGAACAAGAGCGAAGACCCGCAGACGCTTGCCGACGCCTTCACGATCACCGACGCGGGGCACGAGACTTTCGACGCAATCCCGAGCAAGAGCCTCTACGCGCTGCCATTCGGCGGCGAAGTCGAATCGCAGGAACAGATCCCGGTCCTCGACTCGACCCCCCAGGAGGGTCCGATCGAGGGCTCGCTGGTCCTCTTCGAACTGCCCGCCTCGGCTTCCGAGAACCGCCCGCTGACGCTTTCCATCCCGGGCCCCGACGGCCCGGCCACGGTCACGCTCGACCTCTAAAGACCCGCGGAGAGGACTTCGCTCGCGATCGGCGCGGCTACTTCCCCACCCGCCGCTTCGGCTTCGATCAGCAGGATGCCGACCGCCAGCTTGGCCTTCTCAGCGGGCGCGAAAGCGGTGAACCAAGCGTCCTTGATCTGCTCGGGTTCTTCTTCGCTCTCGGTGCCAGGCTTCGGGCCCAGCTCGGCGGTGCCGGTCTTGCCCGCCACCTGTGCCTCGGGGATGGCGGCGGCGTAGCCCGTTCCTTCGGTGACGACCCCGACCATCAATTCGGTCAACTCGTCGGCGATCTTCTTCGACATCACCCGCACCGAGTCGGGATCTGGTCGCAGTTTGCGGTTGGCGACGACCGAGGTCGGCTCGCGGACGCCACCGTTGCCGATCGTCTGGGCGACGCTCGCCATCTCCAGCGGGGTCGCCAGAACCTCCCCCTGCCCGATCGCGGTCACCCCGAGGTCGACTTCCTCACCGATTTCGGCCGGGATCGTCGATTCGGCCGGTTTCACTTCGGCCACGATCCCCGGTGCATAGAGAGTCAGAGGGGAATTGAAGCCGAAGCGTTCGGCGACCTCGACGAAATCGTCGTTACCGATCTTCGGACCCAATGGGGCAAAGTCCGCGTTGCAGGACTCGGCAAAGGCTTCGCGGAAGGTGCCGCCACACAGCTCGCCGTTGGCGTTACTGATGAAGCGGCCGCCGACGTTGGCGCCTCCGACGATTTCGAATTCGTCGTCAAGCGAGACGACACCCTTCTCGAGTGCCGCCGTGGTCGTAATCGTCTTGAAGGTCGAGCCCGGCGGTTGCGGCGCCGAGAAGGCCTGGCCAGCGAGGGCCCGGACGTCGCCGCTGCGGGCGTCGAGCACGGCAACCCCGCCGGCACGGCCGGCCAAGCCGGAGACTGCCGCCACCTGCAGGTCGGGGTCGATCGTCGTCTTGACCGGTGCTCCGGGTCGTGGCTTGGCTTGGGAGAGGATCCGGGCCGAGCCGCCTTCTGCGGCGACGGCAAGCAGTGAGCCGCCGGGCTTGCCGGCTAGGCGCGCATTGAAGGCCTGCTCGAGGCCGCTGATGCCCACCGGGGTGCCGGCGGGGAAGCCCTGCCGGGCGAGCGCTGCGACGTCTTCTTCTGCGGCCATACCGACTTCGCCGGTGACGTCGATCGCGGCGCTTCCCAGCGGGTGTTCGCGGGCTTCGGCGGAGCCTTCGGCGAGCACGGTCCCGTCGCGGGCGAGGATCGGCGCCCGCGGCGCCAGGTCGATCCGGTTTTCCAGTCGCTCGCCAGGTTCGAGGCCGGGAAAGACGAGGCTCTGGTCCCAGGCGATGCCGCCTTCCGAGTAGGGGAGGTTGAGATTGGCACTGACCATTCCAAAGGCCACCGTGCCGGCTTCGATCGGCACCGGCACCTCGTCGACGCCGTTCTCACGGCTGGGGTCGCCAGGCGAGTGGACTTCGAGCGTGCGCAGGGTTGCGACCTCGGCCGCGTTGCGGTAGGCCTGGGCGAATTCGTCCTCGCCGATCGAGCGGCGCGAAGCTTCGTTCAGTTCCCTGTACATAGTGGCGAAGTCCTTGCGCGCCCAAGCCTGGCTGAAGCGTTCGGCGGCTTCCTTTTCCGGCGAGCCAGGGGTACCCGCGGAGGCGCCTAGCGCAAAGGCGATGACGGCAATGACGATGAGCGGAAGAGCACGGGTGAGGAGACGCCGTCGCCGCTCCACCTCGGTGGGCAGGGTGTTCACTAAGCGGAATTTAGCCTGGAGAGGGGTCGGGTACTAATCCCCGCTCAACTCAGCTCGTGCAGGAACCCGTATCCACCAAGGTGGTGGTTGTGTGCACAGCTTCTTGGACGACGCTGTTGGGGACGGCAAAGCCGCCTGGGGGGCCGGTGGTGGTCGCGGCAAAGACGGTGGCCATCACCTGGCCGTGGGAGTCGACCAGGGGGCCGCCGGAGTTGCCGCTGCGGACGCTGCCGCGGAGGAAGGTGATCTGGCGTTGGATCGGGCCGTCGCCGTAGGAGTTCTCGCTGATCACGTTGCTGGTGTCGCCGAGGCGGGCGGCGGCTACAGCGTAGGGACCGTTCTCGGGATAGCCGAGGACTGCTCCTGCGGCGCCTCGTTGGGAGTCCGGGGCGATTTCCAGCGCGGGGACCGAGGGGGCGTCGATCCGCAGCAGCGCAAGGTCGTTGCTCGGGTCGTAGTGAACCGGGGTGGCGTCGAGCGAGGCGCCGTCGATCGTGGTCACCGTGGTGTCGTCCTCGCCGGCGACCACGTGGGCGTTGGTGACGACGAGATCCGGTTGGACGACCCAGCCGGACCCCTCGACGCCGAGACCGCAGGCGGTTCCCAGTACACGCACCACCGAGCGGCTCGCTCGCTCCACGTCCGGATCGGAGGCGATCGCCGGGTCCGGTGGGGCCACCGGAGTGGTCGGGCCGGCAATCGATGGAGCGGGGTCGACGCGATTGAGCGCGTTGAGGACAGGGCCGGACGGCGGCAGCAGGTCGTTCAAGCTGCGCAGGATCTCCGAGCGTTGCACGTCCCCCCGCAGTTGGGCGGTGCCTGGAGCATGCAGCGCCACGGCGCCGAAGACCCAGGTCAGCCCCAGCGCGACGGCGGCGATCAGCGCGGCCCCACCGGCTCCGTCGGCCAGGTGCAGCGCCCGGCCGCGGACCACGCGCTCGCGCAGTCCCAGGGCGAGGCTCTCCAGCGTCACCGCGACCACCGCACCGATCAGCAGCGCTCCCAGCGCGGCGAAGAGCGGCGCGTAGGGGGAGCTCGAGCCTTCGTTCAACAGCAGCGGCCCGAGGCGGCTGCCGGCAACGCCCCCGGCGCCGAAGCCGAGCAGGGTGAGCACGCCGACGACCAACCCCTGCCGGTAGCCCCACATGGCGAAGGCGATCGTGAAGGCGACGATCGCCCAGTCGAGAACGGTCATGCAGTAATCCAAGCAGGCCCGTCACTTACGTTCAGTAAGCTGAGCGAAGTGGAGGCGGTATCTGCCCAAGAGCAGCCCCCTGGCGTTTGTCCTCACTTCCACGCTGCGATCGAGCTGATCGGCAAGCGCTGGACCGGGGCGATCGTCTTCGCCCTGACCGAGAGGCCGCTGCGTTTCGGTGAGCTCGCCAAGGCGGTGCCCGGACTCTCCGACCGCCTGCTCTCGCAGCGCTTGCGTGAGCTCGAGGGGGAGGGGCTGGTCCAGCGCGAGGTCGAACCGGGCTCGCCGGTGCGCGTCACCTACTCGCTGACCGAAGCCGGCGCGGAGCTGCGCCCGGCCATATCGGAGCTCAAGTCCTGGGCTCGCCGCTGGCGCTCTGAGTAGCCTCACGCAGGTGGAAGAGCTTCCCGGTCCGTTTCCCGTCGGGCGCTACGCCCGCAAGCTGCAGGAGGAGCTGCGCCGGCGCGCGCGCGTGCGCCTGGTCGGCGAGGTGACCGGTGTCTCGCGCAGCAAGGTCCAGGCCTACTTCGAGCTGCGCGACGCCGAGGGCGCGGTGCCCTGCGCGATCTGGCTCGACGACCTGGAGAAGGCGGGCCTGCCGGAGGGAGGCCTGCGCGACGGCGCCGAAGTCGTGATCGGCGGCGGACCCGACTACTACCCCGGCGGCGGTCAGGCCTCGCCGAGCTTCGCTTTCCGGGCAACGCAGGTGCGCCTCGCCGGCGAGGGCGATCTGCTGGCGCGGCTGCAGGTGCTGCGCAAGCAGCTGCGCGCCGAGGGGCTATTCGAGCTGCAAAAGCAGCTCGCCCGACCGCGCCTGCCGAAGACGATCGGGGTGGTCACGGCGGAGAGCGGCGCGGCAAGGCGGGATCTGCTTGCCGGCCTGCAGCGGCGCGGCTGGGCGGGAACCGTGGTCTGGGCCTTCGCCCTGGTCCAGGACCGCCGCGCCGCCCCAGCGATCGGTGCTGCGATCCAGGAGCTCGCGGCGACGCCGGCCGTCGAGGCGATCGTGGTCGCCCGCGGCGGCGGCAGCCTCGCCGACCTCTGGGCGTTTTGCGACGAGACGCTCTGTCGCACGGTGGCGATGCTGCGGGTTCCGGTGATCAGCGCCGTCGGTCACGAGCGCGATTCGACCCTGATCGACGATGTCGCCGCGGTCGCCTGCTCGACTCCGACCCATGCCGCCGAGGCGGTCGTGCCGCTCGATTGTCTCGCCGCGCGCGATGCGCTGACCCGCAGCGCCGCCGCGCTGCGGCGGGCAGGGGAGGGCGCCGTGGGCACCCGCAGCCGGCATCTGGTGGCTCTGGCTCGCGGCCCGGCCCGGGCGCTGCGGCGAGAGCGGATCGCGCTCAACCAGAAGACGCGGGAGATCCGCGCCTCCTCCGAACGCGGCCTGGCCGAGCGCCGCGCCTTCCAGCGTCGCCTCGCCCTCGTCGTCCTCTCGCGTGCCGCCCGCCGCGCTGCCGGGGCGGACGCGGACAGCAAGCGCGAGGCGCTGCGGCGGGCGCAGGTGGCGTTCCGTGCCCACGAACCCGAGCGCACCCTGGAACGCGGCTATGCCCTCGCCGAGGACAGCGGCGGAGAGCCGGTGACGAGTGCCGCCGCCGCGCTAGCCGCCAGGCACGTCAAACTGCGCTTCGCCGACGGCGGCGTCGGCGCCGAGATCGATCAAGATGGGGGTGAGGGATGAGCGAGGCGCCAGAGTCTTATGAGGCCGCGGTCGAGCGGCTGGAGCAGATCATCGATCGTCTCGACTCCGGTCAGGCCGGTCTGCGCGAAACGCTCGAGCTCTGCCGCGAGGGCCGTGAGCTAGTCACCTATTGCTCGACTGAGCTGGACGCGGTCAGCGAGGGGCTTAAAGAGCTCAAGTTGGATGACTTGGCCGCCAAGCTCGAGCAGTCCTGACTCAGTTATCGGGGGCCGGAGCAGAGGTTGCCTAGGGCCGGGCAGCCGTGGCAAAGCTCCCAGCTGCGGCGCTCGACCGCTGCCACTGGGAACTCGCCGGCAGCGATGCGGGCTATGGTCGCGGCCAGCTCCTCGCGCCCTCGCCTCATCGCCTCGCCGTCGAGCAGCTCGATCGCCGGTTCCTCGGGCTTATCGAGGAAGACGTAGGCGACTTCGACCTCTTTGATGTCGCGTGCCTCGGCGACCGCAAGGGCATAGATCGTCCTCTGCGTCGCGTACTTGGCGGCGCGCTCGGCCGGCGAGGAGGCGTTGAGGCGGTCGGTCTTGTAGTCGATGACGAGTGGCGGGGCGCCGTCGCGCTCGACCAACAGGTCGATCGAGCCGCGCAGCGTCGTGTCGGTGACACCGAGGAGCAAGGGCACCTCGGCTCGTGAGCTCACGCCCGGCGCCTGTACCCGCTCGCGCAGCATGTCGGAGGCGAGCCAGGCGCGAATCGGCGCCAGTAGCTCCTCTTCGACTCCCTGTGTGAGTCCCGCAGCAGTTGCATGGCCTCGAACCAGGTCGGCGCTCGGCCTGCGCCACTCGTTGGCGGCGCTCCACTCGAGCAACGAATGGACGGCAGTGCCCCGGGCAGCCGCTTCGTCTCGCTGTCCCGCCTCACCTTCATCGCTTGCGGTCGAGTTTTGAGTCGGTATGGGCACCAAACCTCGACCGCGGTCGCCGAGGCCGAGCACGCGCTCCATGTAGAAGCGGTACGCGCACTCCTCGTAGGCGGCGATCGCCGTGTAGGAGAGGGGGCGGTTGGGGACCGCCGGCGTGCGGCGCGCCGGCAGCGGCGCCTCGCCCTCGCCAAGCGGTGCCGGCATCGCGGGCTCGCGTCGCGCCGCCGTCAGCTCGGCAGCTCGCTCAGGGGAAGGCAGGCTGACCCGCACCGCGATCTGGGAGGGCTCGAGGCTCACGTCGAGCCCCTCGCGAGGCCGCGGGGCGGGGATCTCGATCGCCGAGTCGCGCTCGCGGTCGACCTCGAAGCCGTCGAGGATCCGCTCGATCACCGGTGTTCCGGGTTGCGTCGCCCGTCCCGGCTGGGGCATCGCGACGCCGCTGAGGATCAGCCGCTCGCGCGCCCGGGTCGCGGCGACGTGGAAGAGGCGCAGCTCCTCCGCCGCATCGCGTTGCTGCGTCTCCGCGCATAGCTCCTCGTGCGCGAAGAGGTTGAGCGAGGCCGCCCCGAGGCGGCGCAGCTGCAGCCCCACCCGCGGGTCCGCCTGCTCGTGGCCGAACGTCAGCGCCGGAAGTCGCGACCCGGCCAGCAGCCGTCGCGAGAGGCTGGGGACGGCGACGACGCCGAACTCGAGCCCCTTCGCGCTGTGCACGGTCATGATCCGCACCCCGTCGTGGCCCTCGATCGCACTTGCAGCTTCCGCCTCCGCGTCGGCTTCGGCGCGGGCGAAGAGGAAGTCGAGCAGACCGCGCAGATCGCGCCCCTCGCGGGCCTCGAACTCGCCCGCCAGCCGCATCAGCTTGCGCACGTTGGCGAAGCGCGCCTCGCCTGAGGGACGCATCAAGACCGCCAGGTCGTAGCCGGTCTCGGCAATCGCGGTGTCGATCAGGTCGGCCAGCGCCAGCCGCCCGGCGCGGGCGCGCAGCTCGCCGACCGTCCGCGCGAAGTCGCGCAGCAAGGTCAGCTCCGACTGCGGAATCTCCACCAGTCGCTCGGGGTCCTCCAGCTCAGCCTCCTCCAGGCCCGCCACCCGCTCGAGCGCCGGCCAGACATGTCGCCGCCGGCCCGCCGCCGCGCGCAGCAGCCAGAGCGTGTCCGGAGCGGCGCCGCAGGCGGGGGAGGCGAGAGCGCCGAACAGGGCCTGGTCGTCGAGCGGGTTGGCGATCGTCGCCAGCAGGGCGCAGACGTCGCCGACCTGCTGCTGGGACCAGTAGCCGCGACCGCCGATCGTGTAGGGGCGCAGGCCGGCGCGCTCCAGCGAGTCCTCGTAGGCATCAAGGTGGGTGAAGGCACGCAGCAGGACGACCATCTCGCCACGCTCGACGCCGCTCTCGACCAGCTCGCTCAGTCGCGCAGCGAGGAAGCGCGCCTCGGCCAGGTGGTTCGGTGGGGTGTCGGCGTCGGTTGCCGGCGCCAAGTCGATCCCCTCGCCGTCCCAGCCGTCCCGTGCGGTCAGCAGCAGCTCTACCGCCGGCCCCGCGCCGGGCGGCTCGCGCAGCTGTGGCAGGCCGCCGACGCGCAGCGGATGGAAGGCGTCGCCGAGCAGCTTCTCGCCGATCGCATTGACGGCGCCGATCACCTCCGGGCGGGAGCGGAAGTTGCCGCTCAATTCGATCGCCGCCGCGTCCTCGCTCTGCTCGATCGCGCGCCGCCGCTCGCGGAAGACGTCGAGATCGGCGTGGCGGAAGCCGTAGATCGACTGCAGCTCGTCGCCGACGACCATCAACTCCGATCGCGGCCCGCGCAGTGCCTCGATCAAGCGCAGCTGCAGCCGGTTGGTGTCCTGGAACTCGTCGACCAGCAGGTGGCTGAAGCGCGCCCGGTAGGCGTTGCCGATCTCCTCGCGTTCGAGCAGGCGCACGGCGCGCAGCTGTAGGTCCTCGAAGTCGAGCCCTTCGCGGCGCTCCTTGACCGCCTCGTAGCGCTGGGAGAAGAGGGCTAGCAGCTCGGCGATGTGCCGGTAGGCCTCGCCTCCCTCGCCGGCCTCCGCGGCTCGGGCGACGGCCGCATCGGTCGCCTCGCGGTAGGCGCTCATCGATTTCGCCTTGCTGTCGGTTCTCAGCGCAGTCAGCTCGTCGAGGTCCGGGACGTCGTCGCCAAGCACTGCCAGCGCCCGCTCGACCAGTTCGCGATTGGAGTTGGTCGGTTTCAGCTCCTCGAGCGTCTCCGCCGCGACCGCAGCGGCTCGGCGGACGGCGGCTTCGGGATCTGGGGTGGGTGGGTCCGGCAGGCGAGGGGCGGCGGCTCCGCGGCTGCGCAGCTCGGCGTGGATGCCGCTGACGATCGCCCGCAGGCCGGCGATCTCGAAGGCGGCGACGGTTCGCTCGCGCGCCTCATCTCCGCCGGCGAGGAATTCGGCCAGGGCGTCGTCGAACGCCTCGCGCGCGGCCCGCTCGGCCTCTGGCGTGTCGAGGACGCGGAAGCGCGGGTCGACCCCGGCCGCCACCGGGTGGCCGGCGAGCAGCCGGTTGCAGAAGCCGTGGATGGTCGTCACCCAGGCCCCGCCGATCGTCGCCAGCAGCTCACGGGCGCGCTGTGACTCCCCGACGGCGCGCAGCTCGAGCTCGGCGCGGATGCGCTGCCGCAGCTCGGTCGCCGCCTTGTCGGTGAAGGTGAAGGCGAGGATCGCGTCGGGGGCGACACCGAGGTCGCAGACGAGGCGGCAGTAGCGATCGACCATGACCCCGGTCTTGCCGGTCCCCGCCCCGGCCTCGACCAGGACGTCGTGGCCACGGGCCTCGATCGCCAGCGACTGCTCCGGGGTCGGTGTGCGCTCGCTCATCGCTCCTCCCACTTCTCGTCCTCGGCATCGGCCGGCGCCCGGTCGCGACGGCAGATCGGCGCGAACTCGCAGAAGGCGGGGCAGACGTCGTGGCCGCGCAGGCCGCGCCGCGGCCCCGGGTCGCGGCGGATCTCACCGCGGCGCATGCGGGCGACGATCTCACCGGCGCGTCGGCGAGCGTCGGCGAGCATCTCCTCGAAGCCCTCGCGGTCGACCAGGTCTTTGTCGTAGAGGCGGTAGGAGGCGAGCCGCGGCGCGGCTTCCCCGAGCACGACCCCACGGGGCCGTCGCGACGACGTCCCGCGCAACGGGTGGTACAGGCCGCCGACCGCATCGGCGCCCCAGTGCTCGGCGACCGCGATCAGGTAGAGCTGCAGCTGCAGCTTCGCCTGCTCCTCGAACTTCTCGCGTGGGGTGACCACGCGGGAGAGCTTGTAGTCGAGGACCAGCGCGCTGCCGTCGGGCGCGCGGTCGACTCGGTCGATCGCCCCGTGCAGTCCCCAGTCGTCGATCTCGAGCACCGGTCGTTCGGCCGTCTCGGCCTCGCCGAACCCAGCCTCCAGCAGCCAGGGCTCATAGCCGCCGGTCTCGCGCCCGGCCTCGTCGGCGAGGAAGCGGGCCAGCAGGCCCTCGACCCGGCGCGCGATCGCCCGCTCGGCGGGATGAGTCCCCAGTCCGCGCTCCCCAGCAACCTCGCCAGCCAGCTCGCGCGCCCGGCCGATCCAGGCGCCGAGCGAGCCGGGGCGGGGGAGGGGGTCGCCGCCCGGCCGCTCGCGGTAGAGGCGGTCGAGCACGGCGTGCATCAGGCCGCCCTGGACGAGGGGGTCCGGAGCGGGGTCGAGCGGCTGGGGGTCGAGCTCGTGCGAGACGAACCAGCGGTAGGAGCAGACGTCGAACCCCTCCAGGGTGGTGCCGCCGTAGGCGGGGACGGCGGCGAGGGCGCCAAGCACGGCCGGGTTGGAGAGGGGGCCGGGGGCACGGCTCGCCGCCTCGGCCCTCCCGGCTCTGTCCAGCTCAGCTTCCGAGGCGGCCAGATGTCGCGGCAGGAGCACCCGGGTCAGGTCCCGGGAGACGGTCAGCTCCGCCTCGACTGCATCGGCCTCTCCGTCCTCCGGTGCGGGATCGAGCAGGCGGCGGACCTCGTCGAGGAAGGGCGAGCGCGGCTCGGCGACGCCGTTCTCGTCGCTGTCACGGTAGGAGAGGAAGAGCCGTCGGTTGGGCAGCGCCAGGCAGGCGTGGAAGAGGTAGCGCTCCTCGGCGTCGGGGTCGCGGCGGGGCTCGAGGCCGAGCGCGAGGCGCTGCGCTTCGGAGAGGAACGGATCCTCGGCGCGGTCGCGCCGCGGGAACTCGCCGTCCTGGAGCGAGGCGACGAAGGCGTACTCGAAGCGGGAGGCGCGGAGCCGGTAGGGGCTGGCGATCCGTACCCGGCCCTCGACCGGTCCGCTCCAGGCGTCGAAGCGGAGCTCGCGCAGGGTCGCCGCCAGCTGCGTTGCCGGCGGCGCCAGCTGTGGGATTTTGGCCAGGTCGCCGAGCGCGGTGGAGATCGCGGCGGCGGCGCGCAGCTCCAGGCCGTCGCCACGTGCGGGCGCCGGCCCGTCCTCCTCGCCGCGTATGGGGCGCGAGGCCATCGTCGTCGCAAGGCGGGCCAGCACGGCGGCCAGGGCGGCGGGGCTCTCCTGCGCCGCCTGCCGGACCCGCTCGACGTCGCCCGGCAGGCGCTCATGTCGCTCCCCCCACAGCTCCAGTGCCGCGGTCGCCCCGACCAGGCGGCGACGGCGCACGGCGCGCTCGAACCAGTCGACCTGTCTCGAGGGCAGGCCACTGGGGCCACGCATGAAGCGCAGCAGGTCGGCGGCACGGCCGCTGCCGAGCTCCGCTTCCAGTAGCGCGATAAGCGTGCCTCCGACAGAGGTTCCGGCGACCGGGATCTCCGCCTCGAGCGCCACTCCGATGTTGTAGGACTCGAGCACGGCCGCGAGCAATGGCCCGCGCCGCGCCGGGTCGCGCACGGCGATCGCGATCGCCGCAGGATCGGCGCCACCGGCGATCAGCTTCGCCACCTCTGCACCGACCGCCTCCGCCTCGCCTCGCTCGCCCGCCGACCGCAGCAGCACCAGCGCCTCGCCCGGCGCCCGCCGCGCCTGCTCGACCCGGCCGAGCTCGCGCTGAAGGTGGACGAGGAGGGGATCGATGCCGAAGGGTTCGAGCACTGCCGGCCCATCGAGGACCTCGGTCTCGGTCGCCATCGCGCGCAGTCCCTCCAGCAGCGTGGCCCGGGTGGCGAGCGCGGCGTTGTCCTCCTCGTAGGGGATGGCGACGGTCACCTCGGCAGCCGCGCTCAGCGCCTCGATCAGGCGACGCTGGTTCGGGGTGAGGTCGCCCGGCTCGTAGAAGAAGACCGGCCGTTCCCGCCAGCTCTCGGGGGCCCTCCGCAGCGCCGCGATCGCGTCGAGGGCGATGCTGTGCACGTCGTGCAGCCCGAGCCGATCTCGCACCTCGGCGTAAGCGGCGAACAGGCTGGTCAGATCGTCAAGGTAGGCAGAGGACTCGAGCGTCTGTGCCCCCGATCCCAGCGAGGCGGGATCGAGGCCGGCGCTCTGCAGCTCGTCGAGCAGGCGCTCGAACGGGATCGCGAAACCGGGCCGGGCGGCGGAGCGTCGCAGCGGTCCCAGCCCTTCCCCGGCCGCGGCGATCCCGGTCGAAACGCCAGCCAGGCGCTGGGCGGGCGTCAGCTCCCCGCCTGAAGGCGCGCCGCTGCAGCGTGCGACCTCGCGGAAGAGCTCGCCGAAGGTCATCGCCGAGCCGCCGAGGGCGGCGCCGGACGCCAACAGGCTGCGCTCGAAGCGGAAGACGTCGTCCAGCGTCGGCAGGACGAGGACCGGGCTTCGGTCGAGCGCCTCGCGGAAGAGGTCCTGGATCCGGTCGGCGCGACCGGAGTTGGGTGGTCCTTGGATCAGTTTCAGCGGCATAGCGGCAAGCGACCCAGCATAGGAGCCGGTCGTGACACCCCCCGCGCACACCTGGCGGCGGCTTCAGGAAGCCGCAATTGGCGCATTTCCCGCCTCCGCTTTGCCGTCTTCCCGCCCCTCTAAATTGAGCGCAGCAAATGTCCCTCTGTTTCGTAGACCCAGCCGACGCGATCCGCGCGATCTCCGACTCGATCGGCCGCGAAGCGCGCCGGCAGCTCCTCGGCGAGGCCGTCCGCTCCTGGGTCGACGAGATTCCCGACGACGAGCTCGAGGTCCACTACGCGAAAGCGCTCTCCGAGCTCGACGAGCACGACCTCTCGATGCTCGCCGCCTGGCACGGCTCGCTGGAGCTGGGCCAGCCTGTCCCCAACCGCGACTTCCTCATGGGTGCCTTCGGATCGCTCGGCGACAACCGTCGCGAGGCGCTAAAGCTCGCCGCAGGATTCCGCGGCGAGGAGGCAGTCGACGCCGGTGTCACCGAAGACGACGCCCTGGAGCTCGTCCTCGGACTGCTCTCCCAGCCGCGCCTGATGGAGCTGGCGGTCGAGGCCGTAGAGCTCTACGTCTGGGATCGGGCCGGCAGCGACAACTAGGCGAGCGCCGCACGCACGTCGGCGATCGCCTGCTCGTTGTCCTGGAAGTGGACGGCTGTCATGCCGGCCTTTTCCGCGCCTTCGCAGTTGACCAGTACGTCGTCGACGAAGAGGCAGGACTCGGCCGGCAGGTCGATCCGGTCGAGCGTGACCGCGTAGATCTTTGCTTCGGGCTTGCGGCAGCCGACGAAGCCGGAGTCGACGACGGTCTCGAAGATCTCGTCGACGGGGAGCATCGGGCGCCACAGCGGCTCCCACTCCCTGACGTTGTTGGTCAGCATCGCCATCCGGTAGCCCGCGGCCTTCAACTCCTGCATCAGCTCGATCATCGGCGGGTTGGGGTCCAGCGCCTCGAAGTAGATCTCTTTGAAGCGGTGCATCTCCGGCCTGTGGCCGAGCAGTGGCTCGAGGCTGTCGGTGAGCTTCTCCAGGAAGGCGACCTCGGTGATCTCGCCACGCTCCATTTCGAAGAGCGGGTTGTCGCCGTTGGCCTCGGTCGCGGCCTGCATCCCCTTGCCGAGGACCTCGGTGGTGATCCCGGTCTGGTCCTGAAAGGACATGAAGGATTGGATCAGGGGGGTGGTCAGGACGCCGCCGAAGTCGGAGATCACCGCCTCGATTCCGCTGCCGACCTCAGTCATCGGCGCGGACCAGCTCGTAGTGGCCGAGTCCCTCGCGTCCCTCGACCGACCAGCGGAAGAAGGCGATCTCCGCGACCAGCCCGGGCCGGCGCACCTTGGCGGCGCTGATCAGGGTGCCGGCGCCGCGCATCGGCTGGCCCTCTTCGCCGTCCGTCCAGAGCTCGAGCGTCGCCCGCCGCTGCACACCGTCGGGCCCGTACTCGGTCGAGAGCAATGCCTCGGAGACCTCGACCGGGGCGCCGTCGGCGCCGCAGAGGACCGCCGCCACCTGCTCGTCGCCGTGCTCGCTGGACCGCGGTGGCCGCACTGCGCTCAGCGCCAGCAGGCCGCCGTCGGAGAAGACGATGCCGATGGACCGCCGCTGAACCTGGCCGGTGTTTTCGCCCATGGCGCGGCAGCCTATTCTCCTGGCCAGAATTGAAGCCAGCGAGAATCCGCACCGCCGATCCCGACCGCGACGCCCCCGCTTGCGTCGCGATCTACGCGCCCTATGTCGAGGCCGGTGCGACCTCGTTTGAGGAAGACCCCCCCAGCCCCGCCGAGTTCGCCGAGCGGATCGCCACCATGGCGGCGACCTACCCCTGGCTCGTCGCCGAGCGCAGGGGAGAGGTGATCGGCTACGCGTACGCCTGCCCTCACCGCTCGCGTCCCGCCTATCGCTGGGCGGTGGAGGTCTCGGTCTACGTCGCCGAGGGGCAGCGCCGCGACGGCTGCGGAAGGGCGCTTTATAGCGAGTTGGTTGGGCGGCTACGAAGACAGGGCTTCCACGTCGCCTGCGCGGGGATCACCCTGCCCAACGAGGCCAGCGTCGCCCTCCACGAGAGCATGGGATTCGTCCCGGTCGGGGTCTACCGGCGGATCGGCTGGAAGGATGGCGCCTGGCGGGACGTCGGCTGGTGGCAACTCGAGCTGACGCCGCCTGGCGAGAGACTTCCGGCCGAGCCGCTGCCGCCCGAGGGCCGGCCCCGGCTACCATTGGCCGATGCCTGAGAACCAGACCGAAGCGCTGACCGAAGACGATGTGATCGAGGCGCTCGAGGAGGTGATCGATCCCGAGCTGGGGCTCGACTTCGTTTCCCTGGGCCTCGTCTACGACGTCGAGATCGAGAAAGAGGACGT
>DATHEA010000028.1:0-31602 GCA_035318745.1 Solirubrobacterales bacterium | reverse complement strand
GTGGCCGGCTGGTCGCTGGCCCGCGACATCGAGATCCTGCTCGAGACCGTGCCCGCCGTGCTGTCCGGTAGAGGCGCGTACTGAGCCTCGCTTACAGGCGACGGCGAACCGCCGCGACCGCCGGCGAGAGAATGACGCGCTTGCCGGGCACCGAGAGCTTCGCCTTGAAGCGGCGCTCGCGGTCCCGAAAATCGACGTTGATGCGGGGAATCGAGTGCGGGGTGGCCCGTCGTTGTCCGCTCTTGGTGGGGAGGCTGAACGCGTAGCGGTAACCACAGTCCGCGGCCGCCGCGGCGACTCGGTCGGACCACTCGCCGAACGGATAGGCGAGCGTGTCGCAGGTTCCCAGCCGCTGCTTGATACGAGTACGCGACTCCCAGAGCTCCTCACGCAGGGCGTCGTCGCCCAGCTCCGGAAGATGAGGATGGGTAAGCGTGTGGCTGCCGACCTCGAAGCCACTCTCCTTCATCTCCTCGAGCATCGCCCAGGTGACCGACCGCATCGTCGCCGGGTAACGACGGAGATCGGCCGCCACCTCAACCCACCCGAGCGCACCGCCGGAGTCGACCAGCGGCGGCAGGACGAAGACGAAGGCGCCGAACCCGTACTCGCGCAGGAGAGGCAGGGCGGTTTCGAAGTTGTCGCGAAACCCGTCGTCGAAGGTCAGAAACGCGGTCGCTCGGTCCAGGCCGCCGTTGGTCGCCTCGGAAAGCGACCGCAGATCGCCGGAGCGCATGCCGCGATCCCTCAGGCAGGCAAGCTGGCGCTCGAACAGGTCCGCTGAGACGGTCAGGTAGCGCGGGCCCTCTGCGGCAACAGAGTGATAACAGAGAAAGGTCGCTCGGGTGGAGCGGTTTCGCAAGAGACGGTCGCCCACGGGCGGCAGTCTATGGTGGCGCCGAGATGACTACCCTCCGCGATCGATGAAGGTCCTGCTCGTCTGTTCGCCCGGCGGTCACCTACAGCAGATGCTCGCCTTGGAGCCCGCTTGGCGCGGGATGGATCGAGCCTGGGTGACTCTGTCCGGCGCCGACGTGGGCTACCTGCTTGCCGATGAGACGGTGACGCTGGGCCACGGCCCGACCAATCGCAGCCTAAGGCGCCTGATCTCCAACATCGGCCTTGCCTGGAGGCTGCTTCGCCGCGATCGCCCCGATGCGATCCTTTCGACCGGCGCGGGCCTCGCGGTCCCCTTCTTCGTAATCGGCAAGCTGCTGAGGATCAGGCTGGTCTACGTGGAGAGCGTCACCCGGATAGAGACCATCTCACTCAGTGGCAAGCTCGTCTATCGCCTCGCCGACCGCTTCTTCGTGCAGTGGCCGCAGGCCGCCGAGCGGCGCAGTCGAGCTGCCTACGCGGGGAGCGTGCTGTGATCTTCGTGACGGTCGGCACCCACCACCAGCCCTTCAAGAGGCTGCTCGACGCTCTCGCCGGCCTCGACGACGAACTGGTGGTCCAGTATGGGCCGGGACGCCCCCCAGCCGCGATGCCTGGAGAGCCGTTCATGCCCTTCGACGCGATGCTGGAGCACTTCCGCAAAGCGGAGACCGTCATCACCCATGCCGGAGTCGGCAGCATCATCTGCGCCAGCCGCGAGGGACACGTTCCGCTCGTGGTGCCCAGGCGCCACGAGCTCGGCGAGCACGTCGACGATCACCAGATCGAGTTGACCCGCGCGCTCGCTCAGCGGGGCAGCGTCGTCGCGGTCTGGGACGTCGACACGCTGGCCGAGACCGTGGCCGCCGCGCCTCCCCGCCGGCCGGTGTCGGCGACCGCGGAGCCGGCCCTCTGCCCCAGCGTACGGAACGCCCTGCTCAACCAGTGAGCTCGGAGTAGATCGCGTCGAGGCGACCGTACACGTCGTCGTCGGCGAGCCGCCTGACCTGCCGGGCCGCCGCTTCGCCCAGCTCCCGGCGGCGCTCCGGGTCCTCGACCAGGTCGCCCAGACCCCTCGCCAGCTCCGCCGGGTCCCCCGCCTCGACCAGCACAGCGTCGATTCCGTCGCTGACGATCTCTGGCACACCCCCGACGCTGCTCACCACGATCGGCAGTCCGCGAGCCATCGCTTCCAACAGCGCGACCGGCAGTCCCTCCGAGAGCGATGGCATCGCGAACAGATCGGCACGCCTGAACGCCTGGTCCTTCGCCGTCTCATCGAGCCACCCGCCCCAGCGCACCTGCTCCGGCAGGCTGTCCGGGCCCCGCCCGGGCCCGGCGAGGAGAACCCGCACCCGGGGGCAGCGCTGCAGCAACGCCGGAAGCGCTTCCAGCAGGACCGCGCCGCCCTTGACCGGGTTGTCGAACCCGCCCAGATAGAGGATCTCGACCTCCTGCCGCTCGGAACGAAGGACGTTTGGGACGACCTCAGGAGGGGCGTTGGGCACGACGATGATCTCCCCGTCGATCAGCCGTGCCCGCAAAGTCCCGGCGCTGCTGGCGGAGACGCTCAACACCCGATCCGAGGCGGCGAACGCCGCACGCAGGATTCCGCGTCGCAACGGTCCGAGGCGATCGAGAAAAGCATCGATGTCGCCGGAGCCGGCGTGAACGTGCAGCACGACCGGGCGGCGCATCCCCTTCACCACCGCCACCACGAGCGCCTTGCGGTACATGCTCCCCCTGGCCGCCATGTGGACGTGCGCGATCCGCGGTCCCGGGCCGGCGCACCAGCGAGCCAGCGCCACCAGCGAGCGGCCGAAGAGCAGCAGCCTCTTGACCCGGTTGCGATCGCGGTAGGTCGGGATCGTCTCGAGCCGGTATCGAGCGGCGAGCGGCGAGCGCAGCAAGGCCCGGACCACGGCGGGCATGCCACCGGGCCCATCCGGATCGGGTCCCAGGTGGGCCACCCGAATAACCCGCGAGCCTTGTTCTCGGGATCCCGCCAAGCGGCGCCAAGCCTACTGGCGACGGCCGATGATCACGGCGCCGCTGTACAACCGCGGCGGATTTGCAAGAACGTTTGCTGAACTGGTCACCGTGCTGCGAGTGGCCGATTGTCGGATGGGGAAACAAGCGCCGCAATTGGCGCAGATGACCCCGCTATGATGAGGCGCTCTACCCCCACAGGCTTGCGGACCGGCTCAAACGGTCGCGATCCCCGCAGCCGTCAGCCTTCCCGGCGCTTCGGCCCATTGTCCAGCTCTCGACCCTCCAAGCCACCCGCCCTGCTTCGGCCTCAAGGCCGTCAGTACATGACCCCGCTCGAGCGGGCCCTGCTGATAGCGCGCCGCAACTGGATCCTGCTCCTCGTCTGCTTCCTGTTGGTCCCGGGGGCGGCACTCGCCTATTCGCTCGCGCAAACGCCCGAATACACCGCTTCCGCATCGCTGCTCTTCACCGAAAAGGACGCGTCGCAGGTCGACCCCGAACGCGCAGCGGCGACCAATCTGCAGCTGGTTTCGCTCGACCAGGTCGCGGCACGCACCGCCGGCGCGCTGCCCGAAGCCGGTCTCACCCCCACGGAAGTCAGCGGCAAGGTCTCGGTGAGCCCCGCCGGCGAATCGGACCTGGTCGATGTCGAAGTCACCGACCCGGATCCCAAGCTTGCCGCGACGATCGCCAACGAGTTCGCAAAGCAGTTCATCGCTTTCCGCCGCGATTCGAACCGGGGGAAGGTCCTCAAAGCGCAGGGCCTGGTCGAAGCCAGGCTCAATGAATTGGCGCCGGCGCAGCTCGCCAGCCCCGAGGGCGAAGCCCTCGAAGAACGGCAGCGCGACCTCGCGGTCCGCGCCACCCTGCAGACCGGCGAAGCGCAACTCGTGCAGCCTGCAACCGAACCGAGCGCGCCCTCTTCGCCCAAAAAGACGCGCAACGTCGCCCTTGGCATCTTTCTCGGGCTCGTGCTCGGGATCAGCCTCGCCCTCCTGCGCGACCAGTTCGACCGGCGGCTCAAGACGGTCGAGGAAGCGGAAAGCGCCTTCGGGCTCTCGGTCCTTGCGACGGTTCCCCAGAGCCGCCAGATCGGCGATACCGCGGGCGTCGAGACCAGCCTGCGAGGCGAGGAGGCCGAGGCATTCCGGATGCTGCGGGCAAACCTCCAGTACTTCGGCATCGACCAGGAGCTGAAGTCGATTCTGATCACTTCATCCGCGTCCGAAGACGGCAAGACGATGGTCGCTTGGAATCTCGCCCAAACGGAGGCTCACGCCGGCAAGAGGATCCTCTTCGTGGAGGCGGACCTGCGGCGGCCGACCCTCGCCGAGCGGCTCGACCTATCGAACGAAAAGGGTCTCAGCCTTGTGCTTGCCGGCAGCCTCGAGCCCAAAGCCGCGATTCAGAAGGTGCGGGGCGTGGACGTGCTGTCCGCCGGCCCACTGCCGCCCAACCCTGCCGAGCTGATCGACTCCCAGCGCATGAAAAGCCTGCTCGATTGGGCCGAGGAGGAGTACGACCGCGTCGTCGTCGACACGCCGCCCGCAGCGATCGTCGCCGACGCCCTGCCGCTGATCAAACAGGTGGACCGGGTGCTCGTCGTCGTCCGGCTGCGTCGCACCGCCCGCGACGCAGCCGAGCACTTGAGAGAGCAGTTGATGAACATCGAGGCACCTGTGATCGGTCTCGTCGTCAACGGAGCGGCCGCCCATACCGACGACAGCTACTACCGGTCACCCGCGATCAGCGACTCGTTCGCCGAGATGCACGAAAAGCTCGCGTCGTCCGATGCTGCCGGCGCCGAGGAGTCGGCGTCGCAAACCGAGCCGATCTCAAAGGGAAGGGCGACGGGCTAAGCCCCCTTTCCCCAGTGCCCCGCCCTTATCGAGCTGCCTCCTCCTCCGGGGGTGCACGGCAGGCCGCGGAAAACACCAAGCCCAGCGTCAGCGGCGCCACGTACAGCATCGAGCCGTTGACCAGCGCATAGACGATCAGCGGCACGAGCACGATGCTCTCGAGCGGCGATCTCAGCAGGGCAAACCAGAGCAACCCCCAGGAGAAGATGCCGATCAGGCCGAACGTCACCCCAACCTCGATCAGGTCCGAGTGGCCGAAGAACGGCTTGCCGAGTTCACGGATCTCAGCCGCTTCGACTGAGCCCAAGCCCGTGCCGAACAACCATTGCGGCGGTCCCGCGTTCCACCACGGGGTCACCGCGGTGGTCCAGATCGCCCCCCGCTCCGAGCCGGCGGTCGCCAGCGAGGTTTCGGATTTGGACTCTTTGGCGAAGCGCTGGGCGACGATCTTTGCGCCGCCACTGGCAAAAGCGACGAGTATCAGGACGACGATGATGGTCACCGCCCGCCGGTCGAATCGCGCCCGGATGCAGTAGATCAAGATCACGACGACCAGGGCCAGCAGAGCCGACCGCACGCCGGTCAGCAAAGCGGGAACGACGCCCAAAGCGAAAAAGGCGAGTTGGACGGGCAGCCGCCGGCTCGATACGAGGCCCGCCGCGGCCACGACGACGAAGGTGAGCGTCATCTCGTGGACGATCCCGCGGCCGAAGCCGAGCTTCTCGCCGATTTCGTACTTGGTTCCGGTTTGGCCCAGGCCGGCCCCGATGATCCCAAGATGGACCGTGAGCGCAGCGAGGCAGCTCCCGAGGACCAAGTTGCGCGCGTGCGGAAGCATCTCCTGACCCCGCTCGCTCAGCACCGCCAGCGACACTGCCGGGAAGATCATGTACTTGGCCACCTGGGTGTACTGCGCGGATTCGGTCGCGAAGATCGCGTGACCGAGCACCACCGCCACGAACAACCCCGCGGCCAGCGGCCCGAGGCCGCTGCGGAAGCGCAGCGGCATGCAGAGGGCCAGCAACGCGATCGCCGCCGCAGTCGTCACGAAGGTCCTGACGAGACTGGGCATCAGGCCGTCGAAGATCACCAGCCATGGCAGCAATCCGAGCAGCAGCTCGACCGCACCGAGTCTGGTCAGGCGAAACGCCGCGGCGCCGAGCCCGACCACGGCGACCAGCGCCACACCCGCCGGGGGCGACCTGACGACCAGGGCGCCGGTGGCGACGGCCAAGCCCACCGCGAGCACGTAGGCGGCGGCCGAGATTGCGACGGACCCCGAGCGAGTGGCGGGCGCCCACCCTCCTGCGCCCGCCAGGCGGAGGGTCGGGGGCCGAGCCCGCGAGATCACCCGTTCCTCCTAGCCACGGAGGCCGGCTCATGGGCGTGCTCGGGTTTCTCGCCACTGAAGCAACTCTCGACGAATGCGGCCACCTGAGCGGCGACGTTTGGCCAAGACTCCGCGTCCGGAGGCGCAAGCTCCTCCGCCGACCAGTCGCGCTCCAGATGCTCCCACAGACGCTCGCCCACCTCTGACTCACCGGCAGAGGTGACCGTCCAGCCGCGATGCGCTTCCGCGAAGACGGCGAGTGCGTCGTCCGGCTCACCGGCCGTCACTGCGAGCCGCGGGATCGGCAGGGTCAGGTACTGGACCGCCTTGCTCGGCAGCAGGTAGCCGCGCTGGTTGCCGAGCGCAACCGCGGCGTCGAAGTCGCCGGCCCGCGCAACGATCTCCTCCCAGGGCTGGGACGGGTGGCGATCCACGCGAATCCCCTTCGGCACGTGCATCAACATTCCCACGTAGTCGTCTCCGAACTGAGCGAAGGTGATCGTGCGCCAGCGGCCGCTGCGCTGCAGATCGGCGAGAAGCGGTCCGATGTCGACGCGAATGCCCGACAGCGTCCCGAAGTGGGCCAGCGTCAGGGAAGTGGGATCGCGCGGCGGCGGTTTCGCGGCGGCGACAGGCACCGGCGTCGGCACGTACCCGTTGGGCCGAACCAGGATGCGCAGGTGCGGGAACTTCCGCTGCAATCGATCCCCCTGCTGCCGCGTGGTGACGACCGCGCCGGCGGCCGCGCGCCAGATCGGCAGCTCGGCGCGTTTCGAGCGCCAGGTCGCAATCGTGCGAGGCAGCGCGACCGCCTCGGTGAGGACCCAAGGGTCGCCGGCATCCACCACGTACGGGATACCGAGGCGGGCGAGCCTGCGAGCGGCACGGGTGACCGGCGACCACGGATAGCCGACCAGCAGGGCGGCGTCCACCTCCGGTTGCCAGCGGCGCAAGCGGCGAATGGCCCACGGCTCCCATCTGTCGAGCGCGAGGGAGCGCATGAGAGAGCCGAGCGCCCGGCGCAAGAACGGCTGGCGCGAAACCGGCACATCGCGCTGGCTGAAAGTCTGCGACGGGAGCGCCACCAGCTCGACGTCCCAGCGCTTGCCCAGCTCCTCGACCAGGTTCTGGGTGCGCTGCCCGCGCGGCGTCATCGCGTTGTGCGCGAGGCCGGAGACAACGGCCAGCCTGCCTCGCGAGCTGCGCTTGGTGGGGGCGGGGCTTGCGGTCATCATGGGGCGTGCGCGAGCGAGAGTAACGTGCTAGCTGCCGATCAGGCGGCGCAGCCGTCGCTTGGCCTTCGGTGAGAGGCTCTTCGAGAAGGTACGGCGGGCACGGCGGGGCGCCAGCCGCAGTCTCACCAGCGGGTAGGACGCACCGCGGGGGCCGATCACGCTCGACCTCACGCAGTCCTCCGACCCGGCGAGCCGGCTCTTGTAATCCTGCCCGCCGGGACCGAGGCTCATCGTGCGCTCGCCGCGCTTGGAAGCGTCGGTCAGCGCATGGACGAGGCACTGCATCGAAGGGGAGTGGCTGCCGTACGCCCCGTCGAAGCCGCTGTTCCAGGCGCTGACCTCGCTACCAGCAACCAGCAGGAGCTGGGCCGCGATCGTCTTGCCGTCCATCTCCAGGGAGAGCAGCCGGAAGCGACCGGAGGGCAGCAGCTCCGCGGCGACCTTGAGCAGCATCGGCTCGACCCCCTTGCGAGGGAGGCTCGTGCCCCCGAGCCCCGCGAGGCGCATCCGGTGGAGGCGGAGGAATTCCCCGACGTCCCGCTCCACCGTCTCCTCGCTCGCGAAGCGGAAGATCGCCCCCGCCTCGTCGAGCTTGCGCCGGTTGCGCCGCACGTCGCGGCGAAAGCTGGAGCTCTTCTCGGCGAGCCAGTCGTCGAAGCCGTCGCCGAGATCGATGCACGGGATCGGCAGCTCGGACTCGACCTGGCACCAGGCGCCCCGGCCGCCCCCCCACGCCCGGCTCAGCATTGCCGCCCAATCGGGGCCGCTGCCGTGCTGTTCGAGCTCAACGGTCACGGGTCGCGGCTCGATCTCCGCGAGCAGGCTCGCGACGGCGTCGGCGACGGGCTCCTCGATTCCCGCCCTCGTCAGCGGTTCCACAGGCGCCAGCTCCCCCCCAAGCGGTCGGTAGGACCGGCCCGACGCGTAGAGGGGGACTACCCCAACGAGGCGCTCGCCATCTTCGACCACCAGGATCTGCAGCCGCGCACCCTCGGGGCGCAGTTGGTCCCACCAGGCCAGCGCCCAGGCGGGCGTCGAAAACGGCCGTCGCACTTCAACCGCCAGCTCATCCCATTGCGCCCGGTATGGGACCAGCTCATCGAGGCTCTGGACGACGTGCGCGCTCAGCCGCGGCACCCGCTCACTCCCCGGCCAGCGCGTAGGCGTAAAGCACCCAGCCGAGATGGTACGGGCGGCACTCGTGGAGCACTTCCAGCGAGTCGGGGCCGGCGTCGGTGCGGTCTTCCCCAGGGCGCAGGGAGCGGGCCACGACCTGGGCGAGATTGCGGCGCGAGATGCCGAACATGGCATCGGCGTCGCTGCCGACGCGCTGGATGTTGCGGAAGATGATCGGGGGATCGCGGCGGACCAGGTCGGTCGAGAGCTCGTTGCGGTCGGAGAGCCAGTCGAGGCCCAGCGCCAGCGACTTTCGATAGTCCCCCACGCCGAGCGCTTCGAGCGGCAGCAGCGCCATGAACGCCATCCCGTCCTGGTGCACCGAGTAGACCGGGTACCCCTCGAGGATCGTCTTGCCCTTGGTCGAGTAGAGCCACCACCACTGGCCAAGCGGCCCCTGAGCATTGACGATCCGCGCGGCGACGCGACCGAGGGTCGGTGCCGGCGCCTCGCCGCTGACCCGGTGGTAGGCGGCGAGGCCGTGCAACGGATAGACCTGTGCGGCGAAGCTGGTGACCCGGCGAAGCAGCGCGCTGCGCACGCCGGTCGGCCGGCTGATCGGCCCGAAGAGGTTGGCCGCAGGCGAGAAGCGCCCCAGCAGCTCCGCCGCCCAGCGCCGGCATCCCTCGATCGCCGGGCCGCTCTGCTGTGGGTAGGCCTCGGTGGCGACCGCGAGGCCGTTGACGACATTGCCCAGGGCGGCGCTGTCGCAGCCCGCGAAGTCCTCGCGCCTGGCCAGCTCCAGCGCCAGCGGCACCCCGCGCCGGTCTTCGGCCAGCGCCAAGGCCCAGACGATCTCGGCGAGCAGCCCCGGGGGCGTCGCGCTGCTCGCTGCCGCGTGCAGGGCGTCGAGCGCTCGCCCCAGTGGAAAGACGCTCTCCGGGGCCCGATCGGGTTGCCGCAGGATGCCGACGGTCGTCGTCGCGGTGTAATGGACGTTGCTGCCGCGATTAGAATGCCGCGCCCTGTCGGCGACGGTCTTCTGACAGAAGAGCCCACTCTTCTCGTCGAACATCGGAGGCAGGGCCTCCAGGCTCAGCTCGGCGAGGCCCCCGAGACGCGTCCGAAGATCGTTCGCCGCCGGTGTCATGGTTACCCGGGCCGCTTGGGAACGAGGACGAGGCGTTTGAACTCGGCGACGAGGACGCCGTCCTGGTTGAGGACCCGGGTGTGGACCTTGACCACACCTCGATCCGGCTTCGACTGCGAAGGCTTCACGTCGAGCACCTCGGTCTCGCAATACAGCGTGTCGCCGTGGAAGACGGGGTTGGGATGGCTGAGCTCCTCGGTCGCCAGGTTGGCAATCGCCTTGCCGGAGATATCCGAGACCGACATCCCGAGCGCGAGCGAGTAGACCAGCGGCCCGACGACGACGTTTCGGCCCTGCTGGGATTGACTCGCGTAGACGTCGTTGAGGTGAAGAGGGTGGTGGTTCATCGTGATCAGGCAGAAAAGGTGGTCGTCTGCCTCGGTCACGGTCTTGGCCGGCCAGTGCTTGTACACGGCGCCGACCTCGAACTCCTCGAGGTAGCGACCGTAGCTGTGCGCGCCGGATGCCTCGCGCTCGGCCTGGTCGGTGGTCAGCTCGTACTTCTGGTCGCTCATCGGTCGTTCTCGTCTCCTCTTGGGTTGCGGCGCGGAATCCTAGCCGCAGGCGGCGACAGCGGGCTGGCGGCAATTCAGACGCGCCGCTCGGCGGACGATACTTACCGCCGTGAAGCGCCTCTCGAGATTCAAGCGGGGATTCGTCTCGACCTTCGTCCTCGACGTGACCGCACGGGGCATGAGCGCCGTAACGCTGATCCTGCTGTTGCGCACGCTCGCGGTCGGGGACTTCGCCTTCGTCGTGCTCCTGCTCAACGTCGGGAATTTCCTCGGCAGCGCAGCCACCGGAGGCGTCCGCCTCCGCTACACGCGCCTCGAGGCGGAGCGCGTCTCACGCGGCCACGAGGAGCCATCGGCCTTTCACGCGACCCTGCTCAGCGGCTCGGCGCTGATTCTCGCCGCCGGCGCCCTCGGCCTCCTCGGCGCCTCGGTTCTCGGCGTCGGAGGCGCCGGCGAACGGCTCGCCTTCGTCGCGATCGGGATCGTCTTCACGCTCGGCAGCGCCGCGGTCGAAATGGCCGTCTTCCACTACCAGGCGCAGCTCGCCTTCCTGCGAGCGGGCCTGATCCAGATCCTCCGCGGCGTCGTGCTGCTGGCAATCGCCGGGCTGGCGACGGCCGGCTTGCTCGAGTCCGGTGAGGCGATCGGGGTCTACTTCTCGATCGGCGTCGGCCTGGTGGGGCTGGCGGTCGCCGGCCCACTCGCCCTCGCGACGCGGGGGGCAAAGCACGGCATCGAGGGCCGCTTCGGCTTCGGCCGTGAGACGGCTGCGCTGACGCTGTACTCGATGGCGGCCTCCGGTTGGGCCTACCTCGACCTGTTCCTGGTCGCCGCCCTGCTCAGCGACACGGCGGTCGCCGCCTACGGGGCGGCTCTCCGCTATGTCTCGATCGTGATGGGCCCGGTGCCGGCGATGGTCTCAGTACTGCGCGTGAGGACCGCGCAGAGCGACATGATCGACTCCGACGAGGCCCAGATCGGGATGATGAGGCGCTGGGCAAAGCAGACCGCCCCGCCGGCCCTGGTGCTCCTCGGCCTCGCCGCAATCGCCGCGATCTGGGCGATCCCCCTGATTGACGGCGGTCGCTACCCGGATTCGGTGCCGATCTTCCAGGTGCTGATGCTGACGGCGTTCGCCCAATTCGTCACGCTGCCCAACTCGAGCCTGCTGATCGCACAGGAGCGCTACACGACGCTCGCCTGGGTGAACGCGGCAGCTGTCGGACTGAACGTGGTCGCGGCCACGATCGCAGCCGAGCTTTTCGGCGTGGTGGGAATCGCCATAGCCGGGGCGCTGGTCACGATCGGACAGGTCTCCACCGTCACCCTGCTCGCCGCAAACCCCGGGAGGGCAGAGAGCGATGAGCACGCTGCGGCGGCTGCGTGAAGTCGGCCCAAGGGCGGCGCTGCGCGCCGTCTGGCGGCGGGCGAGCACGCGCGCCCGGGGGCTGGCGCTGGATCGGGCCCGGCGCAGGCGGCCGCTGGCGGCGACCCGCGGCGAAGTGCAGACCGCGCTCGGCGGCCTGACCCTGGAGCAAGCCCTGCAGGGCCCGGCGCTGGCGGCGCTGCCGACGGCGGCGGCGCTCAAGCGTTCGCTGGCCGAGCTCGACGACGACGGTCGCCGCCTCCTGCTCGAGCGAGCCGACGCTGTCGCGGCGCATCGATTCGATCTGCTCGGCTCCGGGCCCGTCGATCTCGGCGCCGAGATCAACTGGAGCCTCGACTTCAAGTCGGGGCGCCGCTGGCCTCTACGGCACAGCCTGCTGATCGAGGGGTTCTTCTTCGACGACTCCGACATCAAGGTCCCCTGGGAGCTCTCGCGCTGCCAGCACCTGCCGCTGCTGGCCGCTGCGTTCGAGCTCAGCGGGGAGCAGCGCCACCTGGACGAGATCGGCGCCCAGCTGACCCACTGGATCGAAGCCAACCCGGTCGAAATGGGCGCCAACTGGATCTGCACGATGGACGTCGCGATCCGCGCCGCCAACTGGGTCGCGGCGCTGGCGATCTGCGGCAAGGCGGCATCGGATCGGGCCTGGAGCGGACGGGTGGCGGAGAGCCTGCTCCTGCACGGGCGCTTCATCCGCAGCCATCTCGAGACGGCCGAGGCTCGCACGAATCACTACCTCTCCGATGTCGCCGGCCTGATCGTCGTCGCGGCCCTCTTCTCCCAGGGCGAGGAGGGCGCCGCCTGGGGCCGCTGGGCCGTGGACGAGCTGATCGCCGAGATGGAGCACCAGGTGCGCGAGGACGGCTGCGGGCATGAGGCGTCGATCCCCTACCACCGGCTGGTCTGCGAACTGTTCCTCTGCGGCACGCAGGCGGGCGAGTCGCTGCACCCGGGCGCCTTTCCGGCCTGGTACGAGGAGCGGCTCGGCAAGATGCTCGATTTCGTCACCGCCTACACCCGCCCCGATGGCCTCGCCCCGCAGATCGGCGACAACGACGACGGCCGCTTCCTGCCACTCGGCGAGTACGGCCGCACCGACTTCCGCTCCCACCTCCACCTCTTCGAGCAGGCGTCGCGGCCCTACCAGCCGACGACCCGCTCAGCCGGCTTTCCGGCCGGCGGCTATTACACGATGCGCCACGACGACCTCTATGTGCTGGTGCGCTGCGGCGACACCGGCGTCTACGGGGTCGGCGGCCACGCTCACAACGACCAGCTCTCCTTCGAGCTGTGCTGCGGCCCGACGCCGCTGATCGAGGACCCCGGCACCGGCACCTACTACGAGGACGAAGAGGAGCGACTGCGGTTCAGGTCGACCGGCTTCCACGCGACCCTGCGCGTTGACGGCGCAGAGCAGAACGAGCTGCCGCCCTGGCCGCGCTTCCCCCTCGGCAACCGCAGTCGCGCCGAAGCGATCGCCTGGGAGGCAGGCACAGAGCGGACTGCCTTTGCCGGCCGCCACCACGGCTTCGAGGCCTTGCCGGATCCCGTGCTTCACGAGCGCCGCCTCGAGCTTGACTCCGGCCGCCGCGAGCTGACGATCGTCGACACCGTGACCGGCTCCGCCGAGCACCGGCTGGACTGGACCTTCCCGCTCGGCAGATGCCAGGACGTCTCGATTCGCGATGGGACTGCGGTGGTCGAGTTCGACTCCGTACGGCTCTCGATCGCCGCCGAGGGCGTGGAGCTGCGAGTGGAGGACGGCCTCTACTCCCCCGCCTACGGGGTCAAGGAACCGCGGCGCTTCGTCGTCGCCCGCGGCCGGTGCGAGCCCGGTCGCCACTCGACGACGTTCCGGCTGCGCGTCAGCGCTCGCGCGGTCGTAGGCGGCGGTGGACCCGTTTGAGCAGCGGCCGCAGGCGGGTGCGGTAGCCGTATCTCACGGTCCCCGCGGGACCGTGAGGAAATACGCGAAGGTTCGTGTGGTCTCTACTGCCCGTCGCGACCTTTTCCTTCCAGTCGCTTGTCTCCCCCAGCAACTCGTAGGCGTCGAGGCCGAGCTCGAAGCAGCGCTCGATGATCGAGAGCTGCATTACCAAGCCTGGAACCAGCTTTCGCCAGCGCTCGTCATAGCCGGCCTTCAGCGAGTAGAGGCTCCCTCCCGCCTGGATGCAGAAGCTGAAGGCGACGGCCTCGCCATCGAGCTCGATCCGGCTCAAGCGCAGCTCGCCGCGATCGTAAAAGCGACGGGCGATCTCGCGGTAGAAGAGCTCGGTCTCGGGAGCGGAGAGGATCGCGGTGCCGCCCTCGCCCTTCCAGCCGCTCTGCTCGATTCGGAACCCCTCCTCAAGCCAAGCGTCGAGACGGTCGGGGACGGCGACGATCTCGAGCTTGGCGTCGTGGTCGCGCTCCATCTTGCGCCGGTAGCGGGCCAAGCGCTTCTTCCAGCTGGCATTGCTCTCCTTGAGCCACGCCTCGAGATCGCCGCTCGTGTCCACGATCGGCGAGACGAAGCCCGCTTCGGCGAACGGACGCCTGGACGCTTGGCGGGCAGCGGCCTCGAGCAACGGCAAGGTCGGATCGGTCGCCGGCATCATCTGCAGGTCGACTTCCGGCGCTCGGCGCGAAAATGCCGCGGCGACCAGTGCCTCCATCGCTTCTTCGTTCCTCGCCAGCGGGCGGAACATGCCCGAGTGGCCATTCGCAAGCCCCTGCACCCGACGGCCCCCGATCCGCAGCGGAAGCGCGCCGGCGAGCGCGCCGGCGTCCCAGACCGTGCACACAGCCAGATCGTCGCCACCCCCAAACGCCATCCACCAGGCCTCATACCAGTCGTGCGAGTCGAAGGGGCGCGGGTCCGCGGGCAGCAGGGCGTCCCAGTCGGAGCGCAGCTCCCCGAAGCGACCCGCGCTGGAGATCCACTCGGTGTTCAGCGGCACGTTCAGTGGGCTTTCTTCAGTCGCGAGCGCTGCTCCTGGCGCTCGACGACCTGGGCAATCAGCTTCTTCACGTTGGAGTCGCCACTTGCCTTGATGTGACCCGTCTCGACCGCTTTGCGATAGCTCTTCAGGGTGCCCCGCTCGGCCAGCTCGTTGAACTGAGCGCGGTCGATCTGGACCAGGACGCGCTCGTCCTGCGCCAGGTCCTTGGTGATCGTCGGCCCCGGCACCTCCACCCGGTACAGCTGGATGTCCCCCCTGCCCCGCAGCTCCAGGCCGAAAACCAGTTTGAGCTTCTGCAAGGCGGGGACTTCCGCCTGAAATCGCTCCACCGCGGTCCGGATCAGGTCGGGAGTCGATGCCAAAGCTAGATCTTGTGCCTCTGCAAGAGCTTCTTGCCGATCACCATGCGCTGGATCTCCGAGGTTCCCTCACCGATCAGCAGCAGCGGCGCGTCGCGGTAGAGGCGCTCGATCTCGTACTCCTTCGAGTAGCCGTAGCCGCCATGGATCCGGAAGCACTCCTCGACGCACTCCTTGCCAGTCTCCGAAGCGAGCAGCTTCGCCATCCCCGCCTCGAGGTCGGAGCGCTCGCCCGCGTCCTTGAGACGGGCGGCTTTGCGGGTGACGAGACGGGCGGCCTCGATCTTGGTCGCCATGTCGGCAAGCTTGAACTGGATCGCCTGGTGCTGGGCGATCGGCTTGCCGAAGGTCTTGCGCTCCTGGCTGTAGCGGAGGGCCAGTTCGAGCGCCCGCTGGGCGATCCCGACGCCACGCGCGGCGACGTTGACGCGACCGACCTCGAGCGCGTCCATCATCTGCACGAAGCCTTGGCCCACCCCGGCCTCCTCGCCGCCTAGGACTCGCTCCGCTGGGCACTTGTAGCCGTCGTAGACGAGCTCGGTGGACTCGACGCCCTTGTAACCCATCTTCTTGATCTTGGGAGGGACCGTCAGCCCGGCGAAGTCACCCTCGTTGACTTCCTTCCAGGGCTCCTTCTCGGTGATGAAGCAGGTCATGCCCTTGTAGGGCGGATCTGCCTTGACATCGGTCTTCATCAGGACGAAGACGACGCTGGAGCCAAGCCCGTTGGTGACCCACATCTTCTGGCCGTTCAACTCCCAGTTGCCGTCGTCGCCCTTCTTGGCGGTCGACTTGATCCCCTGCACGTCGGAGCCGACCTCGGGCTCCGAGAGAGAGAAGGCGGCGCGGATCTCGCCGGTCGCCATCTTCGGCAGGAAGTGGTCCTTCTGCTCGTCGGTGCCGAACTTCATCAGCAGGTAGGAGCCGATGAAGTGGGTGTTGACGACACCGGAGATCGAGATCCAGCCGCGCGAGAGCTCTTCGACGATCATCGCGTAGGTGGTCAGGTCGAGCCCCATGCCGCCGTACTCCTCGGGGATCGTCACCCCAAAAAGACCCAACTCCTTCATCTGCTCGACGATCGGCTCCGGGAAGGAGTCCTCGTGGTCGTAATGCTCGGCGTTGGGGATGATCTGCTCGTCGACAAATTGGCGCACCATCTCGGTGATGTCGCGCTGGATGTCGGTCTGCTCGCTGTATGCGGCGGTCTCTACGGCCATGGCTCCTAGCTCGTCAGGTCGTGGGCAAGTGCCGGCGGCGCGATCTTCGATGGCCCCGACACGAGATCAAGGATATCGGCGTTGAGCGGCACTCGGCGGCGGGGTCGATGGCGTGCATCGGCGGAAAGGCCGATAATGCGGGGATGGCATCGTCGGCGGTCAGCGCCGTCATCCCGACCTACAACCGGGCTCACCTCGTAACCCGGGCGATCCGATCGGCGCTCGCGGCGCTCTCGCCGGGAGACGAGATCGTCGTGGCCGACGACGGCTCGACCGATGACACCGCGGCCGCGGTCGAGGCATTCGGCCCTCCCGTCCACCTCCTGCGCCTGCCGCACGGGGGCGCCGGGGCCGCACGCAACGCCGGCCTCGCCGCCGCCCGGGGGCCGCTTGTCGCGTTCCTCGACAGCGACGACGAGTGGTTTCCCGACAAGATCGACCTTCAGCGTGCGTTCCTAGAACGGCGACCCGATGTCCTCTATGCCTTCAGCGATTTCGGCGTGCGCCTCGAGGACGGCAGCGAGCATCGCCGCTACCTCCAGCGATGGATGAGAACGCCGCGACCCCCTTCCGATTTCCTCGGGCCGGGCGTGCCCTACTCGTCGGTAGCGCCGAGCCCGGCCGATCGCGAGGACTTCGCCGTCCATGTCGGCTCCATGTACCTGGAGGAGATGCAAAACAACGTCGTCGCTGCATTCACGCTGATGGTGCGCAAGGCGGAGGCCGGAGACGCGCTCCAGTTCGCCGAGGATCTCCCCACCTGCGAGGAGTGGCCGGCCTTCGGCCGCCTCGCACACCGTGGGCAGGGGGCAATGTTCGACACCGAGACCGCCTGGCAGCATGGCCACTCCGGCCTTCGCCTCACTCAGCTTCCTTCGCACGTCTGGGCCGACGCCTGGCTTTCGACCCTCCAGCGGGTGTGGGGGAGCGACCCCGAGTTCCTCACCGAGCACAGCGACGACTTCCGCCGTGCAGTCTCCGACGCACACCTGATGCGCGCGGGCTCGTTCGCCCGCCACGGCAACATGCGCGAGGCCTCCAAGTCGCTGCAGCGGGCCGGCGGCGGTCCGAGCGCGTTCCGAGCCTTCTGGCGCAGCATCCACGCGAAACGCGGTCTGCGGGCCTGAGAGCGGCGTGCGGATGCCGAGATCCCTCCAGTCCGCCGGGTCGCTTTAGACTCCCGCCGATGAAGATCGGGATCGTCGGGCTCGGCTACGTCGGGCTGCCGCTTGCTGTGTCCTTCGCCGAGGCGGGACACGAGGTCGTCGGCCTCGATGCCGACGCCCGCAAGATCGAGGCGCTGGGCGAGGGACGAAGCTACATCGAGGACATTCCCGACGCGGTGCTGGCATCGCTCTCGGGGAGCCTGCGGGCAACCGGGGACTATGCCGAGCTCGGCCCCTGCGAGGCCGTGGTGATCTGCGTGCCGACCCCGCTCACCGGCTCGCGCGAACCCGATCTCACCTACATCACCGAAGCGGCGACGGCGCTCGCCGAGGTGCTGCGGGCCGGGCAGCTCGTGGTGCTGGAGTCGACCACTTACCCTGGGACGACGCGCGAGCGCCTGCTGCCGGTCCTCGAGGAGTCCGGGCTGTCGGCAGGAAGCGACTTCCATCTTGCTTTCTCCCCAGAGCGGATCGACCCGGGGCGGGTGGACCACACGATTCGCACCACGCCGAAGCTGGTGGGGGGCCTGACGCCAAGCTGCTCGGATCGAGCTCGCGAGATGTACAGCTTGATCTGTGACGAGGTCGTCGTCCTCTCCGGCCCCGAGGCGGCCGAGCTGTCAAAGCTCTTGGAGAACATCTTCCGCTCGGTCAACATCGCCCTCGTCAACGAGCTCTCGCAGCTCTGCAACCGACTCGAGATCGACATCTGGGAGGTGATCGACGCGGCCGCCACCAAGCCGTTCGGGTTCATGCGCTTCGATCCGGGGCCCGGCATGGGTGGCCACTGCCTTCCCGTTGACCCCTTCTACCTCGCCTTCAAGGCGCGCGAGCACGACTTCTACCCGGAGTTCATCGAGCTGGCCGGCAAAATCAACCAGGCCCAGCCCATCTTCTGCGTCGAACGGATCGAGCGTGCCTTGAATCAGGTGGAAAAGCCGGTGAAGGGCTCGCGCATCCTCATCCTCGGAGTCAGCTACAAGGCCGGGATCGGCGACGTCAGGGAGTCCCCGGCGCTGAAGATCGCCAGGCAGCTCCAGCAGCTGGGCGGCGAAGTCTCCTACCACGACCCCCACGTCCCCGAGCTGCCAGAGCTGGATCTCGCGTCCGTTGACCTCGAGACCTACTTGCCGGCATGCGACGTGGTGGCGATAGTCACCGCCCACCCCGAGGTCGACTACGGCGACGTCGTCGCCAAGGCTCCCCTGGTGGTCGATTTCCGCGGCGTCAGCCGGGGAATAGACGCGCACAATCTCGTGCAGCTCTAGCGGCTGAGCCCCCTCATCCGGGGAGCTCGGCGGTAACAGCCAGCGCCGTTGCGGGGTCGACCTGGGGATCGATCGCCTGCATCGGGGCGCGTGCCTTCAGCAAGATCTCCTGGTACTCGTCCTCGGCGTCGGACTGCATGATTATCGCCCCGCCGACGCCGAGCGTTGTCGACTCACCGTCGACTACGAGCGTGCGGATCACGATGTTGAGGTCGCAACCCCCGCCAAGGCCGAGGTAGCCGATCGCCCCGGAGTAGACGCCGCGCGCCTCCCCCTCCAGCTCGTCGATGATCTCCATCGTCCGCTTCTTCGGCGCGCCGGTCATCGAGCCACCCGGGAAGCAGGCGCGGACGCAGTCGGGCGGCTCGACGTCTTCGCGCAAGAGGCCGCGCACGGTCGAGACCAACTGGTGGACGGTCTCGTAGGTCTCGACGTGCATCAGGTAGGGCACGTGCACAGTGCCGACCTCGCAGACAACGCCGAGGTCGTTGCGCAGCAGGTCGGTGATCATCAGGTTCTCGGCGCGATTCTTCTCGCCGAGGCGAAGCTCCTCGGCCAGGCGCACATCTTCGGCAGGGGTCTCTCCGCGGCGGCTGGTCCCCTTGATCGGCTTCGCCTCGACCCAGCGATCGCGCCCCACCCGCAGAAAACGCTCCGGCGAGGAGCTCAGCACTGCGGTCTGGCCAAAGCGGAGGAAGGCCGAGAAGGGAGCCGGGTTGACGCGACGCAGCCTCCGGTAGAGCGGCAGCGGATCGGGGCTGATCTCAGCGGTGATCTTGTTCGTCAGGCAGATCTCATAGCTCTCGCCTTCGAAGAGGCGGCGCTTGCACTCGGCGATGTCGTCGAGGTACTGCCGATGTGAGCGGCTGAGGCGGAACTCGACCGACCCGGGGCCCTCGTCGACCTGCGCCCGCTCCGGCTCGTCCAGTGGCGGCAGCGAGGCGAGGCGCAGGCTCGTCGTGGCGATCCAGCGTTCTGCCTCCTCGAGCTTTCCGGGGTCGGCGAAGCAGACCACATAGGTGCACTTCTCGACGTGATCGAAGGCAATCAACCGATCGGCGAAGACAAAGGCTGCATCCGGCTGCGAGGAGCGGTGCGCACTGCTGCCGCCGCAGTCCGCCTTCAGCTCGTAGCCGAAGTAACCGACGAAGCCGCAGTTGAAGTCGAAGGGGAGATCGTTGGATATCTGCCTCAGCCGCCTCATCTCGCGACTCAGGTAGTCGAAGATCGATCCGAGGCGGATGTCGACCTCTTCCCCTCGCTCGACACGAACCTCGCCATCCGCGGCGTCATAGGTGATCGTCGCGGCGAGCGGCCCGCTGGCGTCACCCATGAACGAAAAGCGCGCCCGCTCGTCGACCCGGCTGCTGTCGAGCCAGAAGGCGCTCTCACTGGCGCCGTAGAGATGGGCGAAGGCCCGCTCCGCATCGAAGAGGGTATCGAGCCGCTTTGCCTTCAGCAGAAACCGAGTCCGCCGCCACCCGCCCTGCCCGACGGGACCCGGAATCTGGGCCGGCGAGGAGCCGTGGGGAGCTCCGCTGACCTCAGCCGTCAGATCGCGGAAGTTGGCCAGCAAGCGACGCCCGTACTCGGTGCAGATCGACTCCGGGTGAAACTGGACGCCCCACTGCGGACGGTCGCGATGTTCGGTGGCCATCAGAACGCCGTCACTCGTCCATGCGATCGGCTCCAGCTCGTCCGGAAGCGGCTGGTCGACGCAGAGTGAGTGGTACCGAACGGCCTGGAACTCGCGCGGGATGCCGGCGAAGAGCGGCGACCCGTCATGGAGGACGGCGCTGAGGCGGCCGTGCATCACCTCCGGGGCATTGTCGACCTTCGCCCCGTTGGCCCAGCCGAGGCCCTGATGGCCGAGGCAGACCCCGAGCAGGGGCGCCTCGGAGCGACGGATCGCGTCCGCGCAGACCCCGAAGTCGTTCTGGCGGTCAGGGCGGCCGGGACCGGGCGAGATGACGATGTTGTCGAACTCCAGGCCCGACAGCTCGTCCCAGCCCGCCTCGTCGTTGCGGACCACGATTGGCTCATCGCCGTTTGCCTCGGCCAACAGCTGGAAGAGGTTGTAGGTGAAGGAGTCGTAGTTGTCGATCAGCAGCGTCTTCACACGAGATACTTGCGTAGGACCTTTCCAAGCGGGCTCTTGGGGATCTCGTCGCGGAATTCGACCACCTGAGGCACCTTGAAATTGGAGTGTCGCTCGCGGCAGAAGGCGATCACCTCCCGCTCCTCGCAGTACTCGGCCGGGACCAGCATCCGCGGCAGGATGGCACAATGAACGGCGTGCCCCCGCAAATACGGCCCGATCCGGCGAAGGGCGTCTTCGAGACGTTTTTGGTGGTCGAGGGAAGGCTGATCGAGTTCAACGCCCACCTGGCCCGGCTCGGGGCAAGCGTCGCGGTGCTGTTCGGAGCGAACCTGACGGGGGAGACGCGCGAGGCGGTGGAAGAGCATGCTCGGGGCATAAGCCTCGGGCGCCTGAGGGTGACGCTCACTCCGATCGGAGACGAGGGCGAGCTGACGAGAGAGATAGTCACAGCCGAGGTCGATCCCGCGCTCGTCTTCCCCACCGCCGAGCGGGCCGTCGTCGCCCACAGCGTCCTGGTTGAGGGCGGGTTGGGCTTGCACAAGTGGGCCGATCGCGCCCTGATCGCGGAGGCTGAAATGAACCTGGGCGCCGGCGAGGTGCCGCTGATTGTCGACCGCGGCGGCGTCGTGCTAGAGGCATCGCGGGCAAACGTGTTCGCGATCCGCGGGGAAACACTGGTGACGCCCCCCGCGGACGGGCGTCTTCTTCCGGGCATCGCCCGGCGCCGAGTGATGGAAGCGGCCGACGCGTGCGGGTTGCTGCCAGATGAGACCGAGCTGACGATCGATGACCTGATCGCGGCGGACGAGGTTCTGCTGGCCGGGTCGGTGCGCGGCATAGAGCCCGTGCGAGCGATCGACGGCGCCGAGCTCGGCCATCCGAATGGCGCGGGCATCCGCGTCGCGGCCGAACTGAGACGCGGCTGGATGCCCAGCGGGGTAAAGATCTAGCCCGCGTCAGGAAACTGCGCGTCCCCGGTAGCCGTTCAGGCCAAGAGCGGCAGGCGCTGCAAGCGTTGCAGGCGCTCTGAGACCCGGTCGGCACGAGCGGCGAAGTCGCCCATCGGGGCGCCCGCGGCTTCGGTTGCCGAATCCGCTGCCGAACCGTTGCTGCCCAGCATGGCGCTGGCGCGCTCGGCCAGCTCGGCAGCGCGGCGCGCTTGCTCCGCGGCGTCGAGAGCTGCAGCCCCGACCGTCATCACGGCCGCCTCGGAAGCGCGGGCGGTAGCAAGGGCCTCATCGATTCGTTCCACCAGCTCGCCGAGCAGAGGTGGGCGAGAACGCTCGGGTAAAAGCCAGTCCTCAGCACGGTCGCGCTCATAGTCGCTCATGCCTCAATGTACGGCGGCGAGGTGCAAATCCCTGCGATCCGGCCGCCGCGGACTGAGGGTTCTTCCGCTACGGAATCGGCTGCACTTCGCCCCTCGCGGCCAGGCGCAGCGCTTCACCGGGGACTGGGCTGTAGACCTCGATCTGCAGATTGGCCCCCGGATAGGCGATGTGGGCGTTGTCCGGCGAGGACGGATCGATCAGCAGCACCGCGCCGTCATCGGTCTTGCCAAGTTTCGCGCCGTTCTGTTCACGCACGGCTTTCCGCAACGCCGCAACCCCATTTTCGGCCGGGTAGGTGGCCACGGTGATGAATTTCGCTCGCTTGTCCCCAGCTTCGGCGCCGCCGGAGAGATAACGGATGTAGACCCGACCCGCTTCGGAGTCGGTCAACTCATAGCTCTCGTCGCGGCGTTCGCCGAGCCAGTAGATCGGTGAGCCGTGTTCGTCGGCGAATTCGGAGAGCTCCGAGTTGGAGACAGTCTCGGGTTCACCTGGCGCCGACGAGGACGAGGAGCTGTCGTCGCGGGTCAGCCAGACGACGACCATCGCGACGAGCGCGATCGAGAGCACGACTAGAAGAACAGTTGGCCAGCGTCGGGTCATGGCGAGAACCGGCGGAACCCTATCGGCCAAGGCGGCGGCGCCACTCCAGTCCAGGGAGCGGCGCCGCCGCCTTGCTCAGTCGATTCGCGCGCTCGGAGGCTAGCTGCCCACGTTGGCGCAGGTCGCGTAGGCGGTAACCGACCAGGTCCCCACATCGTTTCTCTCGTCGGTGATCGCCGTCACGCTCCAGACCGTGTCTGACGTGGCGCGATTCTGCGTCACCGTGACCTCGGCCGGGTTGTTGCTGCCGCTGACCGAGCCGGCGTTGACCTGATAGCCACCACTCACGACCTTGCGGCCTCCGGTGCAAGTGACGGTCGTACTTGCGACCTCCGGGTTGCCGGCGCCGACCGCCGAGGTGCTTTCGAGCCGGAGATACCCGGTCGCACCATTCGGGCCGGCGGGGCCTACTTCACCTTGCGGCCCCTGAATACCCTGGATGCCCTGGTCACCCTTGTCCCCCTTCGGACCCTGGATGCCCTGGAGACCCTGGTCGCCTTTGTCGCCTTTCAGGCCCTGGACTCCTTGAATGCCCTGGTCGCCCTTGTCGCCCTTCAAGCCCTGGTCGCCCTGGTCTCCTTTGTCGCCTTTGAGACCTTGGTCGCCCTGGTCGCCTTTTAGGCCTTGGTCACCTTTGTCGCCCTTGGGGCCAATCAGGGAGGTGCCGCTAGTCCAGACCCCCGCCAACTTCGGGCCATAGATGCCGTAGGTATCGGTGTCGATGTAGAAATCGCCATCGGCACCCTCTTCCGGGTCAGGTGCGCCTGAGCCACTCAGGACCGTGCGGCCATCTGCACCATTGGTGCCGTTGGTGCCGTCAGCACCCGCGGGGCCCTGCAGACCTTGGTCGCCCTTGTCGCCTTTCAGGCCTTGGTCACCCTGGATGCCTTGGTCGCCTTTGTCACCCTTCAGACCCTGGTCGCCCTGGATGCCCTGGTCGCCTTTGAGCCCCTGGTCACCCTGGTCGCCTTTCAGGCCTTGGTCACCCTGGAGACCTTTGTCGCCTTTGTCGCCTTTGTCTCCTTTCAGGCCTTGGTCACCCTGGATGCCCTGGTCACCTTTGTCTCCTTTGTCACCCTTCAAACCCTGGTCGCCCTGGAGACCCTGGTCGCCTTTGAGCCCCTGGTCACCCTGGTCGCCTTTGTCTCCTTTCAGGCCTTGGTCACCCTTGTCGCCGGCTGGGCCCTGAAGTCCTTGGAGACCCTGGTCTCCTTTGTCGCCTTTGAGACCTTGGTCGCCCTTGTCGCCTTTCAGACCCTGGTCGCCCTGGATGCCCTGGTCGCCTTTGAGCCCCTGGTCACCCTGATCGCCTTTCAGGCCTTGGTCACCCTGGAGACCTTGGTCGCCTTTGTCGCCTTTCAGACCTTGGTCACCCTGGAGACCCTGGTCGCCTTTCAGGCCCTGGTCTCCTTTGTCGCCCTTCAGGCCCTGGAGACCTTGGTCACCCTGGTCGCCTTTGTCGCCCTTCAGGCCTTGGTCACCCTTGTCGCCCTTAGCGCCGGCTGGGCCCTGAAGTCCTTGGAGACCCTGCAATCCCTGATCGCCCTTGTCGCCGGTGGCACCCTGGATGCCCTGGTCGCCAGTGGCTCCTTGGAGGCCTTGGTCACCCTTCTCCCCCTTGTCGCCTTTGGCGCCCTTTTCACCTTGGGGGCCGGCGGGACCGGGTTCGCCGCTGCTTTCCTGAATGCCCAGCACTCCCTGCTGGGCGGAGCCGCTGACCACCTGGACGCGCAGCTCGCCGCTCTTGCATTTCAGTTTCTCCTGGACGAAGCGAACGCTGCCCTTGTCCGGCCCGCTCTTCGTGATGCAGAGGTTGATCGTGGCCAGCGAGCGTTTCTGAGCCACGCTGGCAGAAGTCGAAACGAGCAGACCGGCAAAGGCCAGGCATGCCGCAAGGACAAACGCCAGCCTACGAACCATTGGAAACGCGAACCTTGGGGCAGTCATCGAGTGAATCTCCTTACTGGTAATTGAAGCCCTTGAGGCCCGCGCATCGAATCCGCACGGGCATCGATCGGCGCCCAAGGTACCCACCCACTCGACGTTTGACCAATCAATTGAGTCAAACATATGGCCAAACTAGTTACTTTTGCTCAAGGTCCCCTCGAAAAGTGTGTTTCCAGGCATGAGCGTCGATGAAAGTCCCCGCCCAAACTCAAACCTGCCTCCGAATCGGTTGGCCTGTCCGGGGTGAAAACGGCCACCAAAATTTGGGTGCGAAATCTCATACGTACGTCCGATTGGGTTCAACGCATGGCTAGAGGCGCGCCCATTCTGGCGACAAGAGAACCGTGGTACGCAAGTTCTCACTTCTCTTCACCTTTGCCTCGTTGGCCGCACTGGCAATCGCTGCGCCCGCCAGCGCAACGGGCGGGGCCCTGATCGCGCCGGCCTCGGTGTGCCCCATGCAGGGAACGCTTGATGCTCCCGCCGCGACGCAGGAATCGGCAATGCTCTGCATGACCGACTTCGCCCGGGCCCATGCCGGGCTGGCGGAACTCTCGACGGCAGAAGAGCTAGAACAGTCAGCCGGCGACAAGGGAGACGACATCCTGCGCTGCGACAGCTTCAGCCACTTCGCCTGCGGCCGCGAATTCACTTACTGGATGCGGCAAACCGGCTACATCTCCTCACAATGCTGGCGGGCTGGCGAGAACCTCGCCTGGGGCACCGACGGCTACGGCACGGTGCGCTCCATCTTCCGCGCCTGGATGAACTCCCCGGGGCACCGCGAGAACATCCTCGGAGATTTCAACCAGATCGGTATCAGCGTACGCATAGGCGCTCTCGCCGGCCAGCCCGACACGCACATCTGGGCCCAGCACTTCGGCTCGCACTGCTGAGCATCGGCGCTCGGCGGCGGGTCAGGCAGCCTCGGCGAACGAGTGCAGTTCCACACCCTGTTCCCCTATCGCGGCCCTGACCCGAGGGTTGCAGAGGGTCTGGAGCTCCTGCTCGCGCTCGGGCCCGTAGGAGGATTCGGCCCTGACGCCGCGACCCGGATGGCAGCCGAGCTCGGTCCAGCCCTCCGGCAGCGACTCGATCAGCTCGATCAGGTGCTCAACCGTTATCCCCAGGGGCCAGGGCTCGCCCTTGCCGGACTGGCCGTAGAAGCCACCCTCGTAGCGGATGCCGCGCGCGCGGAGGGGCACGCCGAGCTCGGCCGCCAGCCCCTCGGCCACCGAGGCAACCGGCTCTCTCATGTGGGTGTGCTGGTGGGAATCGAGGTGGGTTGGATCGCGGCCGAGTAGCTGCCGGAACGCCTCCAACTGCCGCCGGCACTCCGCCTCGACCGCCGCCTCGTCCTCGGGGGAGCAGTGTTGATACGCCACCACCCACTCGCCGCTCTCGTAGTCCCACTGACCGATGTCGATGTGCAGGCCGATCGCCAGCGCGGGATGTCGTTCCGCCTGGCGGACGGCGTCGAGCGCGGCGGGCTGGCGCACCATCAGGCTGGCGCTGGTCACGATGCCGCGCTCGTGAGCCACGACGATGCCGGCATTGACTCCCTCGGAGAGGCCGAGGTCATCGGCGTTGACGATCAGGAAGCGGCTATCTGCCATCTCAGAGATCAAGCCCTTCCGCCAGCTTGAGTGCCTCGTCCAGCCAATCGTGCCGCTGCCCCTCCGGTGGGATCCAGCCCGGCGGCGCCCAGCCCAGCCACTGGACGGCGAGGTGGAGGCGGGCGAGATCGAATTGCTCACGCGTGAAGGCGGCGATCCCGGCAGCCGAGCGATAGGCCGAGACGATTGCCTCCCGATCCTCTTCCGCCCAGCCGCCGCTGACCAGAGCCGCCAGGTCGACGAGCCCCGGTCCCAAGGCGGCCAGCTCCCAGTCCACCGGACAGACACGCGGAGCAGGCACCTCACCCGCGACGAGGACGTTGGAGGCGTAGAGCTCGCCGTGAATGACCGTCCTTGGGAGGTCGAGGAGGCCTTCGACGACCGGGTCGTAGCGGTCGGCGATCCAAGCAAGCCCCTCGGCACGAGACGGCGGCTGGCGCGGCGCCGCGGCGAACTCCCGAGCCCGCTCGAGCCAGCGCCGGTAGTAGGGCTCGTCGTACTCGATCAGGCGGCCGCGCTCGGCATGGCGTTCGAGATCGGCTGCGAGGTCCGAGTGCATCTCTCCCAACCACTTCGCCACCGCCCGCCAGAGCTCAAGGTCCCCCACCTGGTACAGCTCCCGCCCCTCGACGCGCTCGACGAAGAGCCAGTAGCGCTCGGCGTCCGGGTCAATCGCCGCGCCGTAATAACGCGGACCGAGGCTGCGAGACGCCAGCACCGAGGCATAGACCGCGGGCTCGCGCTGTGGGTCGTGCAGGAACTCGGGCTTGGCGAGGCGGGCTTCCTCCTCGAGCGCCGCCCAGGAGAGGTCCTTGAAGACCAGGCGCAGCTCGGTTCCGTCCTCGAGCGTCAGATCCAGCTCCTCGAGCGGGAAACTCGTGCGGTACTCGGAAGGCCTCCGGCGCAGCTTTGCACCGAGCTTCAGGTCGGCTGTCGAGAGCGCTCTCTCGAGACCATCCCGAACTTCGGAGTCCGTCGGCCTCACAAGCCGAAGCATATTCGGGTCGGGTATTCGTTTAGGTTTCTGATCTGGCTTGCCGCTTGGGGTCGGCATTCCCGTAAGGTCTCCCTGCCACGTCGGTTTTTCGGCGCCTGGGCAGAAGGGGATCCAAGCGTGAATCAAGGGAGACACGGCAGGGCATGAGTTACGGGATCAAGGAATACCGGGGCCTCGTCAGCAGGTTCACCGAGTTCGTTCGAAGCTCCGTGCCCGAGGACGCGACAATCCTCGTCGTCAGCAAGGGGGATCAGGAGCTGCTCGACATCGACGTCTGTACGACCTGGCATTTCCCGCAGAGGACCGACGGGACCTATGCCGGGTACTACCCGTTCGACAGCGCAAGCGCGATCTCCCATCTGGAGAGCTTGCGAAAGAAAGGCGGCGAGTACCTCGCCTTCCCGATCTCCGCGCTTTGGTGGTTGGATCACTACGCGGAGCTTCGACAGCACCTAGACCATCGCTACCGGGTGGTTTCCCAAGATTCCAGTGCGGGTGTGATCTACGACCTGAGCGGGGTGGCTGCCAGCGGGAACGGAGCCGCGCCCCCGGTGACCGCCGGCAAGCCTCCCGACCCTCCGGAGCCGGCGAAAAAGAAGTCGGCCGTCGAGATGCTCTTTTCGACCGAGCACTACGCCGAGCAGTCGAATCGTTCCTTTCGCACTCTCGAGGAAGCCGTCACCCACTACGGGGAGGTCGGCCAGCACGAGGGCTTAGACCCGCATCCCCTCTTCGACACTCAGTGGTATCTGGCTCGCAACCCGGACGTCGGCGCGTCCAAGTCCAACCCGCTGCTCCATTTCATCGAGCATTCCACCGTCAAAGGCCTCGACCCGAACCCGTACTTCGACACCGAGTACTACTACTCGCAGGTGCCTCGCCTGCGAAAGGCGGGGACGAACGCGCTCGTCCACTACGTCGACCCGGAAAGCCGCGCGGCGCATCCCAACCCCCTCTTCCGCGACGGCTTCTATCGCAACAACAGCCGCAACGCCCGCAGCTCAGCCCCGACGCCGCTCGAGCACTACCTCCGCTACGGAAAGGCGGAAGGCAGGGCGATGTCCCATATTCACGAGAAACTGCTGTTCCAGGTTCGCGGCGACTCCAGTGCCCTGCAGCGGGGGAGTTGGACCAAGGACACAGTTCTGTGGTTCACCGGCGGCGCCGCGGCGGGCCGCTGGCCGCCAATCCCCGCCATGGCCGATCGCCTCGCCGCCGAGCACCACATCGGCAGCCTCGTCGTCTCGTATGTCGCCTCCCCAGCGGAGCCGGGGACCGCTCGGTCGAGTGAGCCGTTCGTGCTCGAGGACTACGCCCTCGCCTGTGAGATATTCCGCCCCTCCGCCCTCCGCCTGCTGGCTTTCGCACTCACCGGCTCGAACCCGCTCTATGCCGTCTGCGACGTGCCGGAGATCCTCGAGACCCTGGCGGGCAACGGGGTCGAGTGCTATTTCCTCTTCCCTGACGACGGTCGCGGCTTGCGCGAGGGCGACTTGGACGTCGTCTTCCGCCACTCCCGACGGGTCGTCGTCTCCTCGAGGGAGCGAGCGAAGGCGATCTCAAAACGAAGCAGGCGGTCCCGTGACAAGGTCTCCGCCTGCCTGCCCGGCAGGAGCCGGCCGTCAGCGGACGGTTATGCGGACGCGCTGCTGAAGCTTGCCTCCAAGGACCTCGGCGTGAGCGGCCATCGACCGGTCAAGCGACGCAAGAAGATCGCCCAGCCGAAGATCGTGATCCCCTGCTCGGACTGGGCGGTCAGCGGAGTGAACGCCTCAATGGAGTCGATCGGGTTGCAGCTGACCGAGCTTGGCTGGGACCTCGAGGTTCTCTTCACGCGCGACGAGGCCGCGGTGCGGGAGAGCAGCCTCGATCACCCCCTGCCGCTGATTCCATATCGGTTTCTCGAGCGCGACCGCAAGGGCCCACCGGGGGTCTGGAACGCCCTCCTCGGCGATCTCGAGTCGCAGGCGCCGTGCATCCTCTTCATGGCCTACGACTTCCTGGCGAACAGCGCCGCCGCAGCCCTGACGGAGAGCGTGGGGATCGTCACCTGGGTGCAAGCCGATGACCGCGACTATTACGAGCAGGTGTACCGGCTGGGCCGTTACTGCAACGCGGTCATATGCGTATCCGAGGTCCTTCGCGACCGTGTCGCCGAGATGAACCCCGTGATCGGCGAGCACACGCGCGTGATTCACAACTCGAGCGTCCGGCAAGAGGACGTGGCCCGCAGGCGTGCTCGCAAAGGCGACAAGATGCGACTCGTCTACACCGGCAGGCTGGTCCAGTATCAGAAGCGCATCCTTGATTTCATCGACCTGGCGCAGGCGCTGGATCGCACCGGAGTCCCCTACGAGATCACCTTGATCGGGACCTTCTCTGCCCACGACGGAACCCGCGATCAGTTCGAGCGGTTAGGCGCCCCCCACATCGCCGATGGCCGCATCAATCTCGCCGGTCGAATGCGCCGCGAGGAGATCATGGAGGTCCTCACCGCGCAGGACTTCTTCGTGCTGCTCTCGGACTTCGAGGGGCTCCCGCTCGCCCTCGTCGAGGCGATGGCCCGGGGCTGCGTCCCGGTCACCGCCCAAAGCCCGAGCGGCATCCCCGAGATCGTCACCTCGGGAGAGAACGGATACATCGTCGAAGGGCGAAACTACGACGCATGGGCAGCGCTTCTCACCGAGCTCTGGCAGGACCCGCGGGCCCAAATCGAGCTTTCACGCAAGGCGAGAGCGACGATCCGGGAGAGGTTCACGGTCGAGCGGATCGGCGCCCAGTTCGACCAAGCCTTCCGTCAGGTGGCCGCAGAGATCCAATCCGGCAAGTACGAGCGCCCACGCTCGCTCAACTGGGGTGGGGAGCGAAGCCACGCCGGCGACGTCCTTCCCTCCCCCAACCTGTTCCGCCCGGCGTCCTTGCAGATCCCCGGCTTGCAGTGATGTTCGCCCGGGTCAGCTAGACGCTGGTTGGAACGCGGTACGGCGCCTCGTCGTCGAGGACGTACTCAAACTCGGTTCCCCGCAGTGCCTCGGCAACCTCGTCGTAGTTGGTGATCGCCTCGGATAGGGGGAGCACGGATTGCTTTCTGTAGCGAGGCTGGCTCTTCGGAAACTCGGCCTCGATCCCAAGCCAGCCGGCAACCTGTCCGAGCACCTCTTCGGAAGGCGGCGCCCCGATTCGCGGGAACAGCTCCTCGTACTCGATCGCCATGTATCCCAGATAGCCCCCCAGCACTCGCTTGACGAGGCGGTCTTCCGACTTGCACAGCTCGAGCCGGAAGAGGAGATCGTCGAGATCGAGCGCAAGGCCCTTGTCTTCGACTTTCACCGGTGCAGCCGAGCCCGTGGCATGGAGATGGTACTTGCGGGTCCGCTCCGTTTTGACCCATGAGAGGTAATAGCGCAGGTAGTTCAGCCGGGTCAGGTTCAGCACCCGCATCTCGTTGCGCCTGATCAGCTGGAAGAGCGTGGGCGCACCCCCGATGTCACGCCAGGGACCGTCGACGTTGTGGGCGGAGTTGTACTTAATGTCGACCACCAGATAACGCTTGTCCGAGAAGGTGCCGAGGAACTGGAGGTATTCGAGGAAGAGCTGCGCCTGCGCATCCTCGGAGGTCAAGATCTCTTTCACCGAGTCCTTGCGGGTCTCAAGGAAATTGAAGTAGTTCGCCTCGACCTCGTGGCGGGCCTTCGGCGAGGGCTCTGCCTGAAAGACCTCGGGCAGGCAGAAGACCTCCTGGTGCGAATCCAAGACGTCACGCAAGGCATTGGTCCCGCTCCGCTGGCGGGCGAGCAGGATGACCACGTCCGACATTTCCATCGCGACACCGTAACGGTTTGCGAACTCCTCAAACGGCAACGTCGGCGGGTGTCCTATCGACCCGCTCGAGCAGGCGTTCGAGGACGTCGGTCGAATCGAGCATGTCTTCGGCCAAGGCTCGCGCGGCGGCGGCGTGGCGCGCGTAATCCGCCCCGACCTCGTCGATCGCCGCAGCCGCCTCCTCCGCCGTCGTGAAGGAAAGCAGTCCCTCGCCGACGGGTAGATGCCGCGAGAACCCCGTCTCCTGTGCCACGACCGGTCGTCCCGACGCCAGGTAGCAGGCACTGCGATCGCTGAACCAGCCACAGCCGGACTCGACATAGCCCTCCTTGGCGAGGCCAAGCTCGCCTTTCGAGCCACGCACGAAGGCCGCGTAGCGTTGAGGCGAGCCCGCTACGCGCTTGGGATCGATCAGCTCCCAGCCGTGGCGCCGAAGCGAATGCAGATCTTCAGTCTCCTCGGCGTGAATCGCGAGCGCCAAGGCGAGCCGCTCGCTCGTCAGCTCCGGCAGCGCGACGATCTTTCGCAGCGAATGGGCCTTCTGGCCATAACGCTTGCCATTCCACTCGATCGATCCGTACCCTCGCCAGTTCCCGACGGTGGTGAATCCATCGGTCTCGATGGCGTCCGCCTGACGCCAGCGAGGCAGGAAGACGGGTGGGAGCGTCCTGATCCACTCGCGGCCACAGGTCGGAACCGCACACCCCGGCGCCCCCAGCTCGAGTCCCACGGTGGCAAAGCGGTTGTGCAGCCCGAAGCCCATGTCGATC
>DATHEA010000027.1:0-124865 GCA_035318745.1 Solirubrobacterales bacterium | reverse complement strand
AGGGAAGGCGGCGGCTACCCGCCGCCGCCAAAGCCGCCGGCGAGCTGCGAAGGCGACACCTGTCAGGGACCGGCCTCGGCTCCCGATGATGCGACCCCCGCCTCGGCCGCCTTCAAAGGGGCCGGGAACGTCAAGGGGGGCGGCAGCTCTTCCCGCTGCCCCAAGGGCAAGCGAAAAGCGCGCAAAGGAAACAAGACGCGCTGCGTGCCCAGAAAGCGGCAAAGCCGAGTGCAGCACAAACGAGCTCACCACAAGCGAACGAACAACGAACGGAGGGCAGGATGATGAAGCGCCTCGCAGTGACTTTCCTATCCGGGGCGCTGATCGCGCTGGCCATCGTCCCATCGGCCCGGGCCTTCGGCCTCAAAGACCTCGACGTCGCCTTCACCAACCCCGACGGCTCGGTTGCGACCCAGGCGGGCTCTCACCCCTTCGCCCAGACGACCACCCTGGGGCTGGAGACGATCCCCAACCCCGAAGAAAGCCTGATCTCCGAAATCCCCGACGGGGACGCCAAGAACCTGACCGTCTCCCTGCCGCCGGGCTTGGTCGGGGACCCCAATGCGGTGCCGCGCTGCGGGGGCGTCGAGTTCGCCCTGGAAGAATGCCCCGCTGCCACGCAGATCGGGGTGACCGACGTCTTCGCCACTGACCCGCAAACCGTCTACGCAGACATCCGTGTCTACAGCCTCGTCCCACCGCCCGGCGGGGCGATGGAGATCGGCTTCCACGTCGTCCACATCCCGGTCACCGTCGACCTCAGGATCAACCCCAACCCCCCATACAACGTCCAGGCGGTCCTGCACAACATCACCGACGGGGTTCCCTTCTACCACTCCAAGCTGACCATCTGGGGGGTGCCGGCGAGTCCCGCCCACGACAAAGAACGCGGCTGCGGGGAAGCGGGCTGCAAACTGAACCTGACCGAAAAGCCCTTCCTGACGATGCCGCGCTCCTGCGCCGGCCCGCTCCGTACTGACTTCGAAGCGTTCTCCTGGCAAGAACCCTTCGCCTCTCCGGCGACCGGTTTCACGGAAACCCACGACGACTCAGAACCGCCCAACCCCATAGGCATGACCGGTTGCGACCGCCTCGCCTTCGCACCGTCGATCGTCGCCAAGCCGACGACCAAAGCGGCGGAGAGTTCAAGTGGTCTCGACTTCAGCCTCGACGTGGCCGACGAAGGCCTTGCCAACCCCGATGGCCTTGCGGCTTCTGACATCCGCAAGGCAGTTGTGAGCTTGCCAGAAGGGATGACGGTCAACCCGTCCTCGGCTGAGGGCCTCGAGGTCTGCACCAACGAAGACCTGAAGCGCGAAACCCTGGGAGCTGCCCCGGGCGTCGGCTGCCCGGAAGCCTCCAAGATCGGCACGATCGAAGTCCAAACGCCGCTCTTGGACGAAAGCCTCACCGGCTCCCTGTTCCTGGCAGAGCCATACAAGAACCCGGCCGGCTCGCTGATCGCTCTCTACTTCGTGATCGAGAACGAGAACCTGGGGATCATCGTCAAGCAGACGGCCAAAGTGGTGCCGGACCCGAGGACCGGTCAGCTGGTCACCACGACCGATGAAATCCCTCAGCTGCCGTTCTCTTCCTTCAAGCTGCACTTCCGCGAAGGAGCGCGCTCTCCGCTCGTCAGCCCGCCAAGCTGCGACGCCGACCCCTCGAAGCCCGGCAACCAACCCTACGACGTCACTGCGGAGCTGACCCCATGGGCGGGAGGCTCGCCGGTCACGGCGACCTCTTCCTTCCAGGTCATCGCCGGCCCAGGAGAATCGCCCTGCCCGAGCGGCGGAACCCCCCCGTTTGACCCGGGTTTCGAAGGCGGCACCCAGAACAACCAAGCAGGCTCCTACTCCCCCTTCTACATGCGCATCACCCGCAGGGACGGAGACCAGGACCTGACCAAGTTCTCGGCAAAGCTGCCGCCGGGGATGGTCGCGAGGCTCGCGGGAACCTCCCAGTGCTCTGACGCGGCGATCGCCCAGACCAAGACGAAGACGGGCAAGGAAGAGCTCGCCTCCCCGAGCTGCCCGGCATCCTCAGAGATCGGCCACGTCTTGGCCGGAGCCGGTGTGGGCCCGGTCCTCACCCGCGTCCCCGGCAAGATCTACATGGCCGGTCCCTATCAGGGCGCCCCGCTGAGCGTCGTAGGTGTGGTCCCGGCGGTTGCCGGGCCCTTCGACATCGGCACGGTGGTCACCCGTCAGGCCCTGCAGATCGACCCGAGAACCGCCGAAGTCAGAGTCGACGGCGATCACTCAGACCCAATCCCCCACATCCTCGCCGGCATCCCGCTGAAGGTAAGGGACATCAGGGTCTACGTCGACAAGCCCAAGTTCACGATCAACCCGACCTCTTGTGAACCATTCGCGCTTGACGCATCGCTTTGGGGAGGGGGAAGGGAAGTCTTCAGCTCAGCCGACGACTCCCCCCTCGATCGCTCGTCTCGCTTCCAGGCGGCCGACTGCCAGGCGCTCGGCTTCAAGCCGAAGCTAGCCCTGAAGCTGAAGGGCGGCACAAAGCGAGGCGGCCACCCGGCCCTGACCGGCACCTACACGCCCAGAGGCGCAGACGCAAACCTCGCAGGCCTCGTATTGCGATTGCCGAGGTCGGCGTTCCTCGACCAGGGCCACATCAGAACGATCTGCACCAGAGTGCAGTTCGCGGCCAAGAATTGCCCGGCGGGAGCGATCTACGGCAAGGCCACCGCTTACACCCCGCTGCTCGAACAGCCACTGAGCGGCCCGGTCTACCTGCGCTCCTCAAACCACAACCTGCCCGACTTCGTCGCCGACCTGCACGGTCTGATCGACGTCGAAGCAGTCGCACGGATCGACTCCAAGAACGGCGGCATCAGGGCCACCTTCACCGATGTCCCAGATGCGCCTCTCAGCAAAGTCCTAGTGCAGATGCAGGGAGCCAAGAAGGGCCTGATCGTCAACAGCCGCAACCTCTGCGGGAAGGCCAACAAGGCAAACGCCGAATTCACGGGACAAAACGGCAAGGCCGCAAAGGCAAACCCGGTCATGGAGGCCAGTTGCGCGAAGAAGCGCGCACGCGGCTAGCCAACCGCCTGCGCTCCAGATTCGAGGAGATCGAGCAGGCGGCCTCGCTCAGAGTCCACGCAATCTCAGACCCGACCGAGATCGCCGACCCCGACTACAGGGAAGGGCTGCCGTCCGCCGTGGTGGCGGCCCTCGACTACGGCATAGCCGCCTTTGAGTGCGAGGAGGACCGCTCGCCGCCGATTCCCAACCTGCTCTTGACGCAAGCGCGGCTGGCGGCCAGGGGCCGGGTCAACCTCGACGCTGTGATGCGCCGCTACGTGGCCGGCTACACGGTCTTTGCCGATTTCGTCATCGAGGGCGCGGAAGAAGAGGGAGTGTCGAGCAGCTCCTCCCTGAAGGTGCTGCTGCGCATCCAGGCGGCGCTGTTCGATCGGCTGCTTAGCGCCGTGACCGACGAGTACAACCGCGAGCAGGGACAGGCGGAGTCAAGCGGCGAGCGAAAGGCCGAGCAGGTGCGGAGGCTCCTCCTCGGGGAGTCGGTCGCCGCGCCGGGACTCGGCTATGACCTGGGCGCTCACCACCTCGCGCTGGCGGCAAGCGGCGAGCGGGCGGAAGAGTGCCTGGGGGAGGCTTTGGCGGACCTCGATTGCCGCCTGCTCGTAGTCTGCGGAGAGGGGACGGCCTGGGCGTGGCTTGGCGCTCGCCGCAAGATCGACCCCGGCGAGGTCGTGTCTCGCCTGTGGGCAGTCAAGCTTTGCGGTGCGATCGGCGAGCCCGCCGAAGGGCTCGCGGGCTGGCGCCTCTCACACCGTCAAGCTCAGGCCGCACTGCCGATCGCCTTAAGAGGGCCCGAGCGGGTAGTCCGCTACCGCGACGTAGCGTTGCTCGCCTCGATCCTCGCCGACGACCTCCTCGCCACGTCATTGCGTCGCAGCTTCCTCGCTCCGCTCGAGCGCGAGCGCGACGGCGGCGCTGGGGCCCGCCAAACCCTGCGTGCCTACTTCGCCGCCGCCCGACATGTCTCCTCGACAGCCTCCGCTCTCGGAATCAACCGCAACACCGTCGCTAAGCGCCTGGGGGCGATAGAGCAGGCGATCGGGCTATCGCTCGACTCCTGCGCCACCGAGCTGGAGGCGGCATTGCGACTTGAGGAGCTCGGCCGAGACCGCACCGGACCACAGGCAGCCCGCCTAAGAACCACCAGCCAAATAAGCACATTGCCACCTCGCAAGGTCACTTGAATCAGTCAGGCTGAGGGCACTCTGTGTCAACACCCCGAGGCTGGGAGGCTGCGGGGAATGGGAGGGGAAGCGTCAAATGCAGATTGTGTCTACCCGTAGGTTTCGGCCCAGGGCCTGTGTCGCTCTAGTATCGCTCGTCGCGCTTCTCCTCGCCTCCGCCTGGGCGACCGCGCCGACCTACGCGGATGGCGGCGGCGCCGGTGTGGCTCCCCTTCCCACCCAGGAACTCGCGCCCCTCTGCCGCACGAGCGGAAACCGGATCGTCGTGGTGTATGCGCACGACTCAGAAAGCTCCGAACCAGCGCCGGCGGAACTCATCCGCAGCATCGTCAGGAGGATGAACTGGAAGATCTCCGACCAGTCCTCGCTGTCTAGCAGTGGCACCCGCGCCGTGAAGATGGTGGTCGACTGCAACTCCTCCGGCGTGATCCAGATCTATGACCTCGAAGCCGCCGATTTCAGCCCCGAAGGAGTCCAAGCCGCGCTCGATGAAGACCTGTTCGGCTATCCCACAGCAAGCTTGGACGGGAGCCCGAATGGGACCAACGCCATAAAGTACCTGCTGTTCGCGCCGGATGGCGACTTCGGCTTCCTGCTCCAAGCTCGGCAAGGCTATGCGACCGGCCTCAGGGACGACTCATCGAAGAGCACGACCAACCTGAACGCTACAAGTACTGCAATGGCGCTCATCGGCGGCGGCAAAACGCAATGGGAAACGCATATTCCGGTGCACGAGCTGTTCCATACCCTCGGCGCCGTTCAGGGCTGGGGAGGGGAAATCGGAGAAAACGGGCTGCCAAAACAAGATCCCGAAAGCATCGCGCCCTACTCCTCCTACCTGCACCACTGCGTCGACGGCGCCGACATCATGTGCTACGACGACGGCAGCGGTCACGCGCCGTGGGGGAAATACACCAATACCCATTGCCCCGGCAGCTTCACCGCGGTGACCATACCGATCGACTGTGGCAAGGACACCTACTTCAGCGGCGCCCCTGGACCCGGCAACTGGCTTGCCACCCACTGGAACCTGGCGGGGCCGGAGGACCCCTTCCTCACCGTCGCGCCAACCCAGGCGCCGCAGGCGACCACGAACGCGGCAACGGGCATCGACTCAAACAGCGCGACGCTGCAGGCCACGATCACGCCCAAAGCCGACTATGCGACCTACCGCTTCGAATACGGGCCGACCACTTCCTACGGCACGAGCGTTCCGCTCCCCGGCGGCCGTGTGCCCGGCTTCGGCTCCAGTGCGATCAACATTAGCCAGGCCCTCGAGGGGCTTCCGGCCAACACGACCTACCACTACCGGGTCGTCGCGACCAACGATGCCGGCTCCGTTCAGGGCAGTGACAAAACCGTCACCACGACCCGCTCGCCAGTGGCGGTAACCGAAGTCCCCGTCGTCGACCCGAGCATCCAGACCAACGTGACCCTTAAGGGAACCGTCAACCCCAATGGCCTCGCCACGACCTATCAATTCGAATACGGCACGACGACGGCCTACGGGCAGAAAGTGCCGGTGACGGCCAAAGAAGTGACGAGTGGGAAACTGGAAGGCGGGCTCTGGCACGTCGAAGAGAAACTCAGCGGCCTCAGCTCGAAAACCACCTACCACGCCCGGCTCGTCGCCACGAATGCCGACGGAAGTGGCGATATCGGCAAAGACGTCTCGTGGACCACGGGGCTGCCGGATCCGGTGGTGGAAACCGGCGCAGCGACCGCCGTCACCGACAGGACCGCGACGTTCACCGGCAGCATCGATGGCCACGGCTATCAGACCGGCTACGCCTTCGAATACGGCACGACAACTGCCTACGGGCAGGAAGGCGGAGGCGGATATTTCGAACATCCCACCGGGACCGTCTTCGTAGCAGACCTGATAACAAACCTCCAACCCAATACGACCTACCACTACCGTATTTATGCGCTCAACCTGGAACAATCACCTCTGAACCTCATCAAGGGTGAAGACAAAACCTTCACTACCGGTCCTCCCCGTCCTGTTGTCGAGCTCGAAGCTGCCACTGGCGTAGAAGTCAGTCTGGCTACCCTGCACGGAACCGTTAACCCGGAAGGCCTGGCCAGCACCTACCACTTTGAGTACGTGCCCGACGCCACCTTCCAGGCCGATCAGCCAAATGGTTTTGCCCACGCGACCAGCACGACCTCCAAATCGGCGGGCTCTGGCTCGAGCAATGTGGCCGTGAGCGAGGCGCTCACCGGACTTACTCCGAACACGACCTACCACGTCCGCCTCGTGGCGACGAGTGCGAATGGGTCGACGTATTCGGAAGCGAACACCTTCATTGCGTCTGCGCCCCTGGTCTCGGTCGAAGACGCCTCCAAACTCGAAGGCGACCACGCGACTCTCAATGGCGCCGTCAATCCGCAAGGAAAGGCCAGCACCTACCACTTTGAGTACGTGCCCGACGCCACCTTCCAGGCCGATCAGCCAAATGGCTTCGTCCACTCCATCAGTACCACCTCAAAATCCGCGGGCTCGGGATCGACCGATGTCGCCGTCACCGAAACACTCAGCGGTCTTTCCACGAACACGACCTACCGCTACCGCCTCGTAGCTTCCAATGTGAACGGAACGGCGTATTCGGAAACCAGGACGTTGTTGATCCCGGCCTGGACCACCCAAACCACCCCCAACCCCGTCCCCTACGACAACAGCGACCTTGAAGACACCTCCTGCCTCTCGGCGACCTCCTGCTTCGCCGTCGGCTATGACGAATACCGCGGAAATGGCCTCGTGCAGCAATGGAACGGGACCAGCTGGAGCATCTTGACCAGCTCCAACGCCAAGTCCGGCGACATCTCTTGCTCGGGCAACATCTGCCTTGTCACCGGCAACGAAGGCGGTAAAGGGGTCACTTGGAAGCTGAGCAAAGCCGGGCAGACCTGGGGACCCTTCAACCCGCTGACCACCCCGACCCCCGAAGGCGGTAGCTCGGTGACGCTCGGAGACGTCTCCTGCAGCGCTGAAACGGCATGCACCGCCGTGGGCTACTACTACTCCGAATCGCTGTCGGGCTGGGCGACGCTGGCGATGCGCTGGAACGGCACCTCCTGGACGATTCAGTCCACCCCCAATCCCAGCGGAGGAGAAGGGGACACCGGCAAGCTGCTCGCGGTCTCCTGTCCTTCGGCCACCTCCTGCACTGCGGTTGGAACCAGGAACTCGAGCGGAATCCAGACCTTCTCGGAGCGCTGGAATGGCACCAGCTGGTCGATCGTCTCGGTGCCCAAACCGTCCGGCTTCGTCGAAGGCCAGCTCGAAGGCGTCTCCTGTGCCAGCGCCAGCGCCTGCATGGCGGTGGGCTGGTTCAGGGAAAGCGTCAGCACCGCCGTTCCGCGTAAGAGCCTCTCGGTGAGCTGGAACGGCAGCGCCTGGTCGACGGTTGCCACTCCGACTCCGACCGGCGCCGAAAACGGAGTAACCCTGAGCGGCATCTCCTGCACCGCGGCCAATGCCTGCACCGCGGTCGGCCGCACCGGTGGCGTGTTGCCATCGTTCGTCAAAACCGAATCGACCCTGGCCGAGGTATGGAACGGCAGCGCCTGGTCGGTCCAGACAACCGTCAACCCGCTCACCTACTCGCGACTGTCAGGTGTCTCTTGCACAGCCTCAAGCGCCTGCACGGCGGTCGGCAAGAAGCGGCCCGAAATTAGTGCCGCCGGGACGCTGACGTTGGCGGAGCGGTGGGGATAGGCCGGCTGAGGGGCGTACGTCGAAGAAAGGGCTGGTCGAGTAGAACTCACCGCCCTTGAAGAAGCCGAGCCGCATGTACAGAATCGCGATGGCCGTCAGCCGGCCTGTCGTCGCGACGTGGGGGCGGCTCGAGGTCGAGGGACTGGAGGCCCTGCCTGCGAGCGGGCCGGTGCTTGTCGTCGGCAACCACGACAGCCATTGGGACCCGGTGGCTGTCGGCGTGGCGGCGATCCGGCGTCGTCAGATCAAGGCGCTGGCGAAATCGACGCTCTGGGATGTGCGGGGCCTCTCTCCCGTCCTCAACGGCATGGGCCAGATCCCGATCGAGCGTGGGGCTGGAGATGTCGGAGCGCTGTCGCGGGCGATCGAGGAGCTGCGGGCAGGCGCCTGCATCGGCGTCTTCCCCGAAGGCACCCGCTCGCGCGGCAAAGTGCTGAGGGCACGCAGCGGTATCGGACGCCTCGCTCTTGAGGTGCCGGAGGCGAAGCTCGTCTGCGTCGCCGTCGAAGGGACCTCTGACTTGACCGGCTTCCCACAGCGCCCGCAGATCCGGACCCGTTTCTTCGAGCCCAGGGGAGGGCAGGCTCGGCCGGATGAGGCGCCGGGCGAGATCGCGGTGCGGCTCGTGGAGGAGATCCGCAAGCAGGTTCCCCCGTCGATCTCGTTCCGAAAGCGCAGCTAGCTGTCTGCGAGTGGTTTTGTCTACAATTATGCAATCATGTACCGCATGGCTTGGACCGATGAGCGAATGGACGACTTCGCGAAGCACACCGATCAGCGCTTCGATGCAGTGGATCAGCGCTTCCAACAGGTCGATCGACGTTTCGACCGGGTCGACGCAGACATGCGAGCCCTACGCGACGAGGTGAAATCCGGGTTCGCCAAGATCGACGAGCGGTTCAGCAAGTTGGACGAGAAGTTCAGCAAAGTCGACGAACGCTTCGAAGCGATGCAGCGGCTGATGTTGCAGTCCAGCGTCCTCGTCATCGTCGCTTTGATCGGGCTGATCGCGACGCAGGTCTGATCTCGGGCGGCTCTATGCCGTGGACGCTCGGCTCACGGGCGCGACGAAGGTTCGGCTGCCCACTCGCACGCCGATCGCCCTCGTCCGGGAGAGGTCCAGCGCGGCGCTGAGCACCGCATCGGAGTCGTCGCCCCAGCGGTAGCGGAAGGAGCCGGCCGATTGGCGGACGCCGTTCGGGCCGCGGACGAAGACGCGGCAGAGGGTGCCCGATGGTGCTCCCTTCACGTACATGTGGATCTCGGTGCCGTAGGCGTGTGGCTCCAGGTTTGCGCTGATCTGAAGTCCGGGGGGCAGTGAGCGGAAGGCGACGTGCTGCTCTGGCGTGCCGCCGGACCCGCCCGGCAGCACGAAGATCGCCAGGACGGCCGCGGCGACGGCCGCGGTCACGCCGCTGAAGGCCAGGCCCAGCCGCAGCCGACGGCGCCGGCTCTTGCGTTGCTCGGCGCGGATCGTCGCCACTACCTGGTCGGCGAGCGAGGGCGGCGGAGCCGGCGCCGTATCGAAGTGCTCCGGGTCGGCCAGTGGCAGCAGCCTTGCCACTCCCGCGAGCGAGCTCAGCTCAGCGCGGCACTCGGGGCAGCCCTCCAGGTGCGCCTCGAGTGCCGCGCGCTCCTCCTCTGGCAGCTGGCCGAGCGCGAGTGCGCCCAGCGACTCGCGCCATTCGCGGCATTGCTCAGTCGTCATAGCCAATCTCCTCCAGCGCGACCCGCAGCGCCCGCAGGCCGTAGTAGACGCGGCTCTTGACCGTGCCCTCGGGCACGCCGAGCTCCGCGGCGACCTCGGCGTAGGGGCGCCCGCGGTAGTAGGTCTCGACCAAGACGCGGCGGTGCTGCTCGCCGATCCGCCGCATCGCCTCCTCGACCTGCCAGGAGAGCAGCGCCTCCTCGAAGGGCTCGACCGTGGGCTCGATGCCGCCCTCGGCGACCGTCGGCCGCGACGCCCGCGCCCGGCCGAGGTCGATCACGACATTGCGCAGGATCGCGAATAGCCAGGTCCGCAGCGATCCGATCTGGGGGTCGAAGCGGGCACCGGCGCGCCAGGCCCGCAGGAAGGTCTCCTGGACCGCCTCCTCGGCCAACCCGGAGTCGCCGAGCGAGCGCACCGCGAAGCCGTAGAGCTCGCCCGCGTGGGCCGCGTAGGCCTCACGCACATCCCGCTCGCCGCTGAGCGCGCCGGGTGGCATTCAGGCGGGGCCTGCGTCGGTCGAAGCTGGTCGCATATTCAGTCTTACGGAGGATCCTCCATCCGCGTTCACTCGGCAGATCAACCTCTACGAGCAGGAAGTGTTTTGTCTACAATGAGAGGTAAACGGTTATGTCGAAAGCAGAGGAGGACACATCGTGGCTGAGGACTGGCGTATCGATGGCATAGACAGGCGGCTCGATCGGATCGAACGAGAGATGAGGAATGGCGATGAGCGGGGCGAGCGACGTGTCGGCCACGTCGAGGGGCGCGTCAATGGCATTTACCAGATGCTTTTCGAGCGCATGCTGCTCCAGCTGGCTGCCTTTGCCGTGATCGCCCTCATCGTTGGCGTGGCGGCCAGCCGTCACTAGCGCATTGTTCTGTCTGCGGTTTGCGCTACCCTGGAGCGCATGCCCAGACAGACAACAATCTGCGGAAGCTCGGCGGCCCACAAACCACTCTCCGACGAGGAACGAGCACGCATCATCGAGCTGGGACGTCGTCAGCTGCCAGAACTGGACCGCCGCTACAAAAAGGCGATCGAAAACCTCAATCGCATCTCGCGTGCCTTCGACCCAGAGGCTGATTGAAGGCGACGCCCCCGACGACGCCGCCTCGCTGGCCTACTCGAGTTTGCCGATCTTGAAGATTTTGGTGCCGCAGTCGGGGCAGGTGCCTTGGATCGCGGGGCGACCATTTTTCATCGTCACCTGTTTGGCGTCCTGGATCTCAACCTTCTTGCGCTCTTTGACGCAGTAACCCTCGGGCATGGGGGTCTCCTTTCGTTGCCGATCCCGGCAAGACTCGCGTTAGGCGCGAGGTGGATTGCGGCGAATGTAACGCAGAGTGGGGACGACCTCCAGGCACGAACGTGCCAATCAGCACGAGCTGCTACTTGTTTTGGTCGGACTGTTCTTTGGCCTTTTCGACCAGTTCCTGCAGCTGGGCGGCGCTCGCGTCCCCGGCGGTCGCCCCTTTGGGAGTGCTGCCGGTTGCGCCCCCAGTACCGCTGCCTTCGTCCTTCTTGCCCCCCTCGGGGCTGGTTTCCGGCGCTGATTTCGGTGCCGGTTCGGCTTCCTGCTCTGGCACGACTTCCGGTTCGGCCGGGGGCGACGCCGCGGTCGCGCCGAGTTCGTCGATTCGCGTTTCGAGCTGCTGCTGCAGCGCCTGCACGTCGCCTTCGCTGACCGAGCTTTCGCGGGCGTCGATCGCCAGGTAGACCGCTGCGCCGGCGATGCCGATCGCGATCACGGTAAGGACAAGGAAGATGCGGGTGCGCTTGGCGAGCTTGCGCTCGACCTCGCCGATCCATGCCCTCAGCCCCTCCAGCGACATCGCTTCAATCTAGTCGAGAACCGCGCCGGGTGGTCGGGTCAAATACCCTGCGGTCCGCACTTCCCAATCCCGGAACCAAGGAGACCACCGCATGCCCGAGGCCGTAATCGTCGACACCATCCGCACGCCGATCGGCCGTGCCTTCAAGGGCTCGCTGGCCCAGCTGCGTCCCGACGAGATGGGCGCCTACGTGGTCGACCAGCTGCTCGAGCGCAACCCGGAGGTCGATCCGGCCTCGGTCGAAGACCTCTTCTGCGGCTGCGGCATGCCGCAGGGCCTGCAGGCGTTCAACATCGGCCGCATCGTCTCGCTGCTCTCCGAGAAGCTGCCCAAAGAGGTCAACGGCGTCACCGTCTCCCGCTACTGCTCCTCCAGCCTCGACGCGATCCGCCACGCCGGCAACGCGATCAAGGCCGGCGAGGGCGACGTCTACATCGCCGCCGGGGTCGAGTGGGTGAGCCGCTACAACGAGCGCACCGAGCCCGCCGGCGCCGCCGACCAGAACGAGAACCTGCAGGGCAACGACGGCCAGCCCGACGCCTACATCGAGATGGGCAAGACGGCGGTCAACGTCGCCGAAAAATACGAGGTCAGCCGCGCCGACATGGACAAGTTCGCGCAGCGCTCCCAGGAACTCGCCGTTCAGTCCCAGGAGGACGGCTTCTTCGGCCGCGAGATCGTCCCGGTGACCCTGCCCGACGGCACCGAGGTCGCCAAGGACGACGGCCCGCGCGCCAGCTCGACCCTGGAGAAGCTTTCCCAGCTGGAGGAGTCCTTCGGCGGTGGCGGCGTCACCGCCGGCAACTCCTGCCCGCTCAACGACGGCGCCGCCGCGGTGCTGCTGATGAGCGACATCAAGGCCAAGGAGTTGGGCCTGACCCCGCGCGCCCGCATCGTCACCGCCGCCACCTTCGGCAACGAGCCCGAGTACATGGGCGTCGCCCCGATCGGCGCGATCAAGAAGGTGCTGGAGCGGTCCGGGATGACGATGGAAGACGTCGGCACGGTCGAGCTCAACGAGGCCTTCGCCGCCCAGGTGATCCCGATCATGGACGAGTGCGACATCCCTCTGGAGAAGCTCAACACGCACGGCGGCGCGATCGCCCTCGGCCACCCCTTCGGCATGACTGGTGCCCGCATGATGGGCACCCTGCTCAACGTGATGGAGACCGACGACCACCAGGTCGGCATCGAGACCATGTGCGTCGCCGGAGGTCAGGGCAAGGCAATGCTCGTAGAAAGAGTCTGAACCGCCCGCCGACGGGCCGAAAAGCGGACTCTGAGTCCGCTTTTCGGCCCGTCGGCCCTGAAGTACGCTGGCTGGCGTGGATCTCGAGACGCTTATCTATGAGGCTGGCGATCGGGTCGCCCGCATCACCCTGAACCGGCCCGAGCGCGGCAACGGGATCGTGCCGCGGATGCCGGCCGAGATCGCCGCCTGTGTCGAGCGGGCGAACCTCGACCCGCAGGTTCACATCATCGCCCTCGCCGGCAACGGCACCGGCTTCTGCGGCGGCTATGACCTGGTCGCCTCGGCGGAGGGCGACATGAGCGGGCTCGGCGGCGTCGAGGCGCCGCCCGGCTCGCCAATCGACCCGGCGACGATCGGCGCCAACCACGCGCCGGAGTCGAACTGGGACCCGGTCACCGACTTCCAGTTCATGTCGCGCAACGTGCGCGGCTTCATGAGCTTCTTCCACTCCGAGAAGCCGGTGATCTGCAAGGTCCACGGCTACTGCGTAGCCGGTGGCACCGACATGGCGCTCTGCTCCGACCTGCTGGTGATCGGCGCCGACGCCAAGATCGGCTACCCGCCGGCCCGCGTCTGGGGCTCGCCGACGACGGCGCTGTGGGCGGCGCGGCTGGGCCCGATGCGGGCCAAGCGGCTGCTGCTGACCGGCGACTCGCTGAGCGGCGAGCAGGCGGCCGAGTGGGGGCTGGCGACTGAGGCGGCACCCCCCGAGCAGCTCGACGAGCGCTTCGAGGCGCTGCTGGAGCGCGTCGCGCAGATGCCGATCAACCAGCTGGTGATGATGAAGATGCTCGTCAACCAGTCCCTCTACTCGCAGGGCCTGCACCAGACGCAGCTGCTCGGCACCTTCTTCGACGGCATCGCCCGCCACACCGAGGAGGGTCACGACTTCGTCCGCCGCGCGGCCGAGGGAGGCTTCAAGAAGGCGGTAAAAGAACGCGACGAGCCGTTCGGCGACTATGGGCTCGGGGGCTACGGTGACGAGTAGCAACGGAACGCCGGCTCGCTCGCGCTCGATCGCTGTCGTCGGCGGTGGCTTCGGCGGTGTCGGTGCGGCGGTGATGCTGCAGCGGGCGGGTTACGAGGACGTCACCGTCTTCGAGAAGGGCGAGCGGGTCGGTGGCGTCTGGAACCACAACACCTACCCGGGCGCCGCCTGCGACGTTCCCTCTCACCTCTACGAGTTCTCCTTCGCGCCCAATCGCTGGTCGCGCCGCTACGCGCCGCAGGCGGAGATCCAGGCCTACGTGGAGGGGGTGGCGCGGCGATTCGGCGTGCTCGACAGGGTCCGCACCGGCACCGAGGTGAAGAGCGCCCGCTGGGACGAGGGGCGCGGCAGGTGGCGGCTCGAGACCAGCGCCGGGCCGCACGAGGCCGAGATCCTGCTGACCGCCTGCGGCCAGCTCTCGGTCCCCAAAACGCCGGCGATCGCCGGCTTGGAGAGCTTCGATGGTCCCGTCTTCCACACCGCCGAGTGGCGCCACGACGTCGACCTCGCCGGCAAGGAGGTGGCTGTGATCGGAACCGGCTGCAGCGCGATCCAGGTCGTCCCGGCGATCCAGCCGGCGGTCGAGCGGCTGGACGTCTACCAGCGCTCGCCTGGCTGGACGATGCCGAAGATGGATTACGCGTATTCCGAGCGGGCGCACACGCTCTTCAAGCGCCTCCCCGCTGTGCGTCGCCTTGACCGTGCCGCCGTGTTCGCCTTCATGGAGTTCGGCGCCGCGGCGATGACGCGCCGCCAGTGGCTGTTGCCGGCCCTGCGCGCCGCCGGTCGCCGCCAGATCGAGGGGGCGATCGAAGATCCCGAGCTGCGCCGCAAGGTGACGCCGAGCGACGAGCTCGGCTGCAAGCGGATGATGCTGACCGACGAGTGGTACCCGACTCTGACCAAGCCGAACGTCGAGCTGGTGACGGAGCGGATCGCCGCGGTTACGCCCGGCGGCATCCGCGACGCGGCCGACGTCGAGCGACCGGCCGACGTGCTCGTGCTCGCCACCGGCTTCGCCACCCACGGCTTCGTCGCACCGATGGAGATTGCCGGCCGCAACGGCCCCCTGGCACAGGAGTGGGCCGAGGTGGCGCGCGCGTACCTCGGCCTCAGCGTCCCCGGCTTCCCCAACATGTTCCTTCTCTACGGGCCGAACACGAACGGCGGCACCGGCTCGGTCATCTACACGATTGAAGCCGGGGTCGGGCACGTCATCGCCGCGCTGGGCGAGCTCGATCGCGCCGAGGCGAACCGGATCGAGGTCCGCCGCGAGGTGGCGGAGCGCTTCGACCGCGAGCTGCGCGATGCCCTCGCCGGCACGGTCTGGCACAGCGGCTGTACGAACTGGTACGTCGACGAGAACGGCAACGACCCGCAGCAATGGCCCTGGCTGTGGAGCGCCTACAGGCGGCGTACGGCGAAGCTCCAGCCCGGAGCATACGCTCTGGCTGCATGAGTGACGCCCCTGCGCACCCCAGCTCGCGAATCACGTCGGAGACCGCGCGCGCCTTCCTTCCCGGCAGCTTCCCCGGCGACCTCGGGATCGAGCCGCTGGAGATCGAGGACACGCACTCGCGCGGGCGGATCGTCGTCGACCAGCGGCACCTGCACCCCGGTGGCTTCGTCCACGGCGGCGTCTGGACGGCGCTCGGCGACACGGTGGCCGCCTGGGCGACCTTCCGCGTCATCTCGCCGGGCCACAACTTCACCACGATCGAGCTGAAGCTGAACGTCTTCGCCGCCGGCCTGCTCGACGACGAGATCATTGCCGTCGCCGAGCCCCTCCACACGGGCAAGAGCACCGTCGTGATCGAGGTCAGGATGGAGCGCCGGCGCGAGGGCACCGAGCCCCGCCTGGCCGCGAACCTGATCGTCAGCCAGTTCGTACTTCCCCCGGCTTGACCGACTACGTCTTCGGCTACGCCTCGCTGGTTGCGCTCGAAGCCGCTGACGCACTTCCCGCCCGCCTGCGGGGCTTTCGCCGCTGCTGGGGCGTGGCGATGAACAATTGGGAGGGCGGGGAGGAGGTCAAGCACTGGCTCGATCGCGCAACCGGCGAGAGGCCGCGGATCCGTGTCGCCTACCTCGACATTTACGAGCAGGCGGGTTCGGCGGTGAACGGGCTGGCGCTGCCGGTCGACGCGGAGCGTCTGGCGGCGTTTGACAGGCGCGAGATCAACTACGAACGCGTGGACGTCAGCGCTGCCTTCGAGCCGCCGATCTCAGATCGTGTGTTCACCTACATCGGCCTTGACGCCGCTCGAGAGCGCCGACGCCAGGGAGCCGCCGATGGCGACGTCTTCGTCAGCCGCGACTACGTCGCCGATGTGCGAGGAGCCTTCGAGCACGTCGGCGCCGAGGCGCTGGCTGAGCTCGACCGCACGACCGACCCATCGCCGTTCCCCGAACGCGACCTTCAGGTGATGCTGCCGTCCTCGGCCACAGGTTCGTAGCCTGGCGCTTCCAGACGTTCGATCTGCGGTAGGCGCCACAGCAGGCTGGCGATCGTCAGGCCTATCGCCGAGCAGAGCATGGCGAGGAACCATTGGCTTGCCGTCAGCAGCGTCATCTCGAAGAAGTCGCGCACCGGAGCCGCCGCGAGGATCAGCGCGAAGAGGGCGCCCAGGCCCGCGACCATCGCCAGCATGTAGCTCTGGATCGCGATGTGCTCGCGGCCGGGGCCGCGCTCGAGCAGCAGGACGAAGGCGAGCCCGAGCACGATCAGCGTCGTCGTCGCCGCGGTGCGGCCGGCCTCCAGCGAACCGCCGAAGACGGTGTCGACGAGGAAGAAGCAGAGGATCGAGCCGAGCGCCGTCGCCAGCCCGGCCGGCACCGCGAAGGCGGCAAGCGCTCGCAGCAGGCGGCCGCGGTAGAGCGGCCCGTCCGAGGGTGCCAGGGCGAGCACGAACGAGGGGATGCCGATGGTTAGGAAGGCGGCCAGGGTTAGATGGCGGGGGAGGAAGGGGAAGGCGAAGCCGGGGACGGCGACAAGCACGATCAGCGCCGCCGCGTAGACGGACTTGGTCAGGTAGAGGCGGCCAAGACGGTGGATGTTGCGGGCGATTCGCCGCCCTTCGGCGACCGCTTCGGGCAGCCGCGCGAACTCGTCTTTCAGCAGGACCACGTCGGCGACCCCCTTCGTCACCTGCGTGCCCGAGCCCATCGCGACCGCAAGCCGCGCCTGCTTCAGCGCTGGCACGTCGTTGACCCCGTCGCCGATCATCGCCGTGTAGCGACCGGAGGCGCGCAGCGCCTCGACCAACGCTTTCTTCTGCTCCGGCGCGATCCGGCAGAAGATCGTGTTGCCCAGCGCCGCCGCGGCCAGCTGCTCGGGATCCTCGGGCAGATCGGAGCCCTCGATCACGCCGGCGTCGGCCGGCACCCCGACCGCGTAGGCGACCGCGGTCACGGTCGCCCGCGCGTCGCCGGAGATCAGCTTCAGGTCGACGTCCCCCTCGCGCATCGCGGCGATCGTCTCGGCGGCGTCGGCGCGCAGCGTCTCCTCCAGTACGACGAGGGCGACCGGCGTCAGGCGTGGGGGCGGGGTGTGGGCCGGGTCGTCAGGCAACTCCTCGCCGGACTGCGCGAAGGCGACCACGCGCCGCCCCGCCGCGGTCTCCTCCTCCAGCTTGCGGGCGAGGCCCGGGGGAAGCGTCAGCGCGCCGCTCTCGGCAAGGATGTCCGGGGCTCCGAGCACATAGCTGACGCCCCCCAATCGCAGCCCGCTCCACTTCCACTTCGAGGAGAACGGGACTTCGCCGCCGACCCGCCCCGGTTCTGCCGGGAAGGCCTCGGCGACGGTCTCCAGCGTGCGGTTGCGGTCGCCGGCGCTTGCCGCGAAGCGTCCCAGGGCCGCCGTCGCCTCGTCGGCGTCGGTCCCCTCGGCGACCTCGACCCCGAGCAGGCGCAGCTTGCCGTCGGTCAGGGTGCCGGTCTTGTCGACGCAGATCGTGTCGACCGCGGCGAGGCTCTCGGTGGCGCTCATCTGCTGCACCAGCGTGTCTTTGCGCGCCAGCCGCACCGCGGCGACGGCGAAGGTGACGCTCATCAGCAGCACCATTCCCTCGGGGATCAGCGTCACCAGGCCGGCGGTCGCCGTCTGTGCCGCCTCGACCACGTCGGTCCCACGCAGCTGGAAGGTGATCAGCAGCAGCACCGCCAGCGGCGCCATCGCCCAGGTGCAGGCGACGATCACCCGGTTGACCTCGGCCTGCAGTGGCGAGGGTGGGTGACGAAAGGCTCTCGCCTCGCCGGCGAGGCGTCCCGCGTAGCTCTCCTCTCGCACCGCGTCGACCCGGTAGCGGCCGGAGCCGGAGATGCAGAAGGAGCCCGAGAGCGCCCGCTCGCCGACATTCTTGCGCACCCCGTCTGCCTCGCCGGTGAGCATCGACTCGTCCAGCGTCACGCCACGGCTGGCGATCGTCTCGCCGTCGGCGACCAGCTGGTCGCCCGGCTCGATCGCGATCACGTCCCCCGGCACGATCTCCTCTGCCAGCAGGCTGACCGCAGCGCCGTCGCGCATGACCGTGGCGTGTGGGGCGACCAGCACGGCCAGCTCGTCCAGGGTCTTCTTCGCGTTCAGCTCCTGGCGGATGCCGATGTAGGAGTTGACGATCGCGATTACCCCGAAGATGGCGTCGGCGATCAGCCCCAGGGAGAGGATGAGGACGAAGAAGACGCCGATGATCGCGTTGAAGAGGGTGAAGACGTTGCCGGCGACGATGCTCGAGACCGAGCGCGAGGAAGTGTCCGGCGGGTTGCCGAGCTTGCGCAGCCGCTTGGCTGCCTCGCTGCTGCTCAGGCCACGCTCGGCGGCTTCCTGGGACTCGGTTGCGGTGACGGCCTTCGAACCCATAAGGAGACATTCAATAGGGTTCCCGGCGGATGGCTTTAAAACTCGGACTTAACCTGGGCTACTGGGGCATAGGCCCCGCCGGTGACGATGCGCTCGAGGTCGTGCTGGCGGCCGAGGCGGCCGGCTTCGAGTCGGTCTGGGCGGCCGAGTCCTACGGCTCCGACGTGGTCAGCGTTCTCGCCTGGCTGGCCCCGCAGACGAAGACGATCAATCTCGGCGCGGCGATCCTGCAGGTGCCGGCGCGACCCCCGGCTGCCGCGGCGATGGCCGGAGCGACGATCGACAAACTCTCCGGCGGCCGCTTCCTCTTCGGCTTCGGACCCTCCGGGCCGCAGGTCTCCGAAGGCTGGTACGGCGTCCCTTACTCGAAGCCGTGGGGACGCACCCGCGAGTACATCGAAGTCGTGCGGGAGATCGTTGCCCGCGAGGGCAAGGTCGACCATCAGGGCGAGCATTATCAGCTGCCCCTGCCGGGCGGCGAGGGCAAGCCGCTGAAGCTCAACTTCCACCCCGAGCGCTCCAACATCCCCGTCTTCGTCGGCGCGATCGGCCGCAAATCGGTCGAGATGGCGGCGGAGATCTGCGACGGCTGGATCCCGATCTTCTTCAGCGTCGACGCCTTCGAGCAGACCTGGGGCGAGCACTTGGAGGCGGGCTTCGCCAAGGGCGGGCGGCAGCGCTCCGACCTCGAGGTCTCGCCCTCGCTGCAGGTGGCGATCGACGGCGACCTGGAGGCTGCCAAGAGCGTCGTCAAGGCCGGCCTCGTCCTCTACTTCGGCGGCATGGGCAGCCGCAAAACGAACTTCTACGTCGACCTCGCCCACCGCTTCGGCTTCGGTGATGTCGCGGATGACGTGCAAAGTCGCTTCCAGGACGGCGACCGCGACGGCGCCTTCCAGGCGATGCCCGACGAGATCGTCGAGGCGACCTCGCTGGTCGGCACCGAGGCCGAGGTGGCGGAGCGGATCGGGCGCTTCCGCGGCGCTGGCATCGACCGCCTGATCGTCTCCCCGGTGCACGTCGAGCGCGATCAACAGTTGAACACGATCAACCGTCTCGCGTCCCTTGTGGGACGTGCCGGTGCGTAGAGGTCCATATGGACCTCTACGCACCGGCACGTCTGGCGTCGAGGCACCGGCCTAGCCTCTTGTCATAGGCTCCCCCGCCGCGACGCTATGAAGATCGGAGTACCGAAAGAGACCGCCGAGGGGGAGCGCCGGGTCGCGCTGGTTCCCGATGCTGTCAAATCGCTGAAGAAGAACGAGCACGTCGACGTGGTCGTCGAGCGCGGCGCCGGAGATGCGGCCGGCCATCCCGACTTCCAGTACGAGGAGGCGGGGGCAGAGGTCGTCGACCCCGACGTTGCCTGGGGCGCCGACGTCGTCCTTCGCGTCGCCGTCCCAACCGCCGAGCAGATCGGCCGCCTCAGCTCCAACCAGCTTCTGATCGGCCACCTCTCGCCCTGGACCGCGGCCGAGACCAACAAGGCGCTTGCCGCGGCAGGCGTGACCAGCTTCGCGATGGAGGCGATTCCGCGCACGACGCGCGCCCAGGCGATGGACGCGCTCTCCTCCCAGGCGGCCGCCGCCGGCTACGCGGCGATGCTGATCGCCGCCCGCGAGTCGGGCCGCTTCTTCGGCATGATGACCACCGCCGCCGGCACCGTGCCACCGGCCAAGGTGCTGGTGCTAGGGGCCGGCGTCGCCGGACTGCAGGCCGTCGCCACGGCGAAGCGTTTGGGCGCGATCGTCACCGGCTTCGACATCCGCCGCGCCGCCTGGGAGCAGATCGCCTCGCTCGGCGGTCGCCCGCTCGAACTCGACTTCATCCCCGACGCGGAAGGCGAGGGCGGCTACGCCCGGCCGCTCACCGACGAGGAGAACGCCAAGGTCGTTGAGGCGATCGGCGAGAATGCCGCCAAGCAGGACGTGATCGTCACCACCGCGGCGATCCCGGGCCGCCCAGCGCCGCTGCTGATCACCGCCGACGCGGTCCGCACCATGCAGCCCGGCTCGGTGATCGTCGATCTCGCTGCCGAGAGCGGCGGCAACTGTGAGCTGACCGAGGCCGGGCAGTCCGTGGTCGAGGGCGGCGTCAAGGTCGTTGGTCCGCGCAACCTGGCCAGCGAGATGCCGGCCCCGGCCTCGCAGCTCTACGCCAAGAACCTGGAGAACCTGCTTGGCCTGCTCGTCACCGAGGAGGGCCGTCTGAACGTCGACTTCGAGGACGACATCGTCGCCGCCGCCTGCATCACCCGTGGCGGCGAGATCCGCAACGAGAGGGCAGCCAAATGACGCTGTTCACCGAGATCACGATCTTCGTCCTCGCCGCCTTCGTCGGCTTCGAGGTGATCTCGAAGGTGCCGACCACCCTGCACACGCCGCTGATGTCGCAGACCAACGCGATTCACGGCATCGTCATGCTCGGCGGACTGATCGTCGTCGGCTACGCCAACGACCCGCTCGAGTACGTGATCGGCACGATCGCGATCGCCTTCGGCGCGATCAACATCGTCGGCGGCTTCATGGTCACCGACCGGATGCTCGGCATGTTCTCCAAAAAGCCGAAACCGAAGGCCGAGGGCGACGGCAAAGGCGGGGCCGGCAAGTGATCGAGGCCGTGCTCAAACCTGGTGGCGATGCCGCCACCGCGCTCTACATCGTCGCTTTCTCGCTCTTCATCATCGGGGTCAAACGCGGCACCCACCCGACCTCTGCCAAGCAGGGCAACCTGATCGCCGCCGCCGGCATGGTGGTCGCGGTCCTCACCACCCTGCTGCTGGACGGGATCGGCAACTGGGGCCTGATCGTCATCGGCCTCGGTGTTGGCTCGGCGATCGGCCTGATCGCCTCGACCCGCGTGCAGATGACCGAGATGCCGCAGATGGTCGCCCTCTACAACGGCGTCGGCGGCGGCGCCGTCGCGCTGATCGCCTGGTCGGAGATCCGTCACGGGATCTCGCTCGGCGAGGAGATCCCGCTCGACACGCTGATTCCGGTCCTCTTTGCCGGGGTGGTGGGCTCAATCTCCTTCTGGGGCTCGAACATCGCCTTCGCCAAGCTCCAAGACCTGATCCCGACCCGGCCGCTTGCCGTCCCCGGCCAGCAGGTGATCAACGTCGTCCTCCTGGTCGGCATCCTCGCCGCCTGCGTCGACATCGCCACCAACAACGGCGATCCCTCGCAGGCGATCTTCATCGGCATCCTGATCGCCGCAGCACTGCTCGGCAACCTCGTCGTGCTGCCGATCGGCGGCGCCGACATGCCGGTCGTGATCTCGCTGCTCAACGCCTTCACCGGCCTTTCCGCCGCGGCGGCGGGCTTTGCCCTCGACAACGTCGCGCTGATCGTCGCCGGCACCCTGGTCGGCTCCTCGGGAACGATCCTGACGATGGAGATGGCGACGGCGATGAACCGCTCCGTCGCCAACGTCCTCTTCGCCGGCTTCGGCGGTGCTCCGGCCGGCGGCGCCGGCGCCGCCACGGAGGAGCGGCCGCATGTGTCGATCGGCGCCCAGGACGCGGCGATCAAGCTCGCCTACGCCGACTCGGTCGTGATCGTCCCCGGCTACGGCCTCGCCGTCGCCCAGGCCCAGCACGCGATCAAGGAGGTCGCCGACGAGCTGGAGAAGCGGGGCGTCACCGTCAACTACGCGATCCATCCCGTCGCCGGCCGCATGCCCGGTCACATGAACGTCCTGCTCGCCGAGGCCGACGTGCCCTACGAGCAGCTGCGCGAGATGGAGGACATCAACCCGGAGATGCCACGCACCGACGTGGCGGTGATAGTGGGGGCCAACGACGTCACCAACCCGGCGGCGAAAAACGATCCGGACAGCCCGATTGCCGGAATGCCGATCATCGAAGTAAGCGAGGCCCAGCAGGTGATCGTGATCAAGCGCTCCCTCAGCCCCGGCTTTGCCGGCATCGACAACGACCTCTTCTACGAACCGAACACGTCGATGCTCTTCGCCGACGCCAAGCAGGCCGCAGCGGACATAGCCGGCGAGATCCAGAACCTCTAGCGCCTCAGCGCTCCAAGCGCCGCCAAACTCTCGCAAACTCCCCATAATCCCCCTCGCCCCGGGGGCGAGTCTGGATGTGCCGGTGCTTAGAGGTCCATATGGACACCGCGGCATCGGCACGTCAGGGGAAGGGACAGCGAAAGGCTGTTGCGAAGCGGGAACGCGCCGTTTCGGCGTTGGCGAATCGGCAGTATGGGGTGGTCTCTCGGCGGCAGTTGATTGCTGGAGGTTTGGGCGTCAGAACGATCAGCCGGCGAATCGAAGCTGGCCAGCTGCATCCCCTTCATCGCGGCGTCTACATGTTTGGTGACGGGCGCGTCAATCGAAGGGCGGAATGGATGGCTGCGGTGCTTGCGTGTGGCGACGGAGCGCTACTGAGTCACCGGAGTGCTTGTGCACTTTGGGGTCTGGCTCGATTCAGGAAGGATCCCATTGATGTGACCTCGGCGACCGGGCGGCAACGTCCCCGGATCGCTGTGCACGAGGGAGCAATATGTAGTGAGGATCGGGCGAAAGTCGACCGTATTCCTGTCACTACGGTCGCACGCACACTCTTCGACTTCGCTGAGGTCGCTGACGAGGAGGACGTTTGGCGTGCGGCTGAGGAGGCTGACCGCCTACGCCTCCTACGAATTCCGGAGCTCGAGGCCGTCTGTACCCGCTGTCCGGGGCGTTGGGCGCTTCGTCCGATCCGCCGCCTTATCGATGCCGTGCGAATGCCGGAGGACACCCAGTCGCCGCTGGAGGACCGAGTCGTCGATCTGTGTCGTGAATACGACATTCCCATGCCTGTCGTCGGCACCACGGTTCTCGGGCGGGAGGTCGATGCTTTCTGGCCGGATCGAAAGCTGATGGTAGAGGCCGACAGCTGGCAGTTCCATGGGCATCGAGCATCCTTCGAGGGCGACCGGGAGCGCGATGCCGCTATGCAAGCTGAGGGCTATTGCGTCATTCGGCTAACCCACCGCCGCCTTGAGCGAGAGCCCGCCATAGTCGCCGATCAACTCCGGCGTCTACTCGGCCAGCCATCGCGCGAAGGACGTGCCGGTGCGTAGAGGTCCATATGGACCTCTACGCACCGGCACGTCTGGTGGGGGCTGGCGCTGGTGGTGGGACGAGCGGGGACAGGGGACTGTGGAGTGGGTTGGGCTCGTTGCCCTGATCGCGTTCATGCTTGTCGCGCTCGTGGCGGTTGGGGTACGACTGCCGGGGACGGAGCTGGCGCGGGCGGTCACGTCGCGGATGCTCTGCGCGGTCTCGATGGCCGATGGATGTGGGGATGAGCCGACGTTGATCGCTGCCTATGGCTCCGATGTCGGAAAGCTGGTGCGCCGACACATGCCGACGATCCTCTTCGAGCGAGGCTCGCGGGCGATGCCGGTCGATTTCCGTCACTGCCGGGAGGTGATCTGTGGAGACGGGACGGTTCGCGGGCTGGTTCACAGGACCGACGCCGGTCTACCGCTGACGGTCTTCGTGCACGTTGTCGATTGCCGGGCCGGTGGCACTGTCGCGTCGGAAGTGGCGGGTGCCGACTGCTCAGGTCCCCGTGCCGCCGGCAATCTGTATCTCCAGTACTGGACCTACTACGCCGACTCGGCCACTCTGCACGGAGTGCCGATCGCCGAGGACGAGGGATATCACCGAGACGACTGGGAGGGGGTGCAGATCCGCATCGGTCCCGACGGCAACGTCGACGAGCGGGCCTCCTCTCACCATGGCTACAACTACGTCCAGAGTCTCGCGAACGCTGGATCAGACGCCGGCATCGGCCCGCTGAAGGACGTCGCCGAAGCGGTCGGCGCCCGCCCCGCCAACGGCTGGGGAGCCGAGACCCACCTGCTCGTCGTCTCCGGCGGCAGTCACGCCGGCAATGCCAACGGCTTTCTCCGCATCGACCGTGTCACGCCAGGTCGCCGCGTGCACCTCGTCCCCCTGGAGCCGATCGCGGCCGACGAAGGCGCTGCCTATCGCTTCGCGATCAGCCCGCCCTGGCGCAAGCGCGTCTGGCGCGACCCGGAGGCGGACGGGACGGACTAAGACTCTGACTACTTCGGCGGCATGCGCAGGGCGCCGTCGAGGCGAATCGTCTCACCGTTGAGCATCGGGTTGGCGACGATCTGCTCGACCAGCTGCGCATATTCCGCTGGCCGGCCGAGCCGCGAGGGGAAGGGGATACCGGCGCCCAGCGACTGCCGAGCTTCCTCGGGCAGTGCCGCCAGCAGCGGCGTGTCGAAGAGTCCGGGGGCAATGGTGACGACTCGCACCCCGCGCGAAGCCACGTCGCGCGCCGCCGGCAGGGTCATGCCGACGATGCCGCCCTTCGAAGCCGCGTAGGCGATCTGGCCGATCTGGCCGTCGTAGGCGGCGATCGAGGCGGTGTTGACGCAGACGCCGCGCTCACCCTCCTCGTCGGGCTCATTCTCGCTCATCGCCGCCGCGGCCAGGCGCAGGACGTTGAAGGTCCCGATCAGGTTTACCTTGACCACGTTGGAGAAGAATTCGAGGTTGTGGGGGCCGCCCTTGTGGGCGACACGCTCGGCCCAGCCGATCCCCGCGCAGCAAACCGAGATCCGCAGCCCGTCCTCGCCCGCTTCCGCCGCCCGCTCGACCGCTGCCGCAACCGCGGTCTCATCGGTCACGTCGGCCTCGACGAAGGTCCCGCCGAGCTTCCCGGCCAGCGCCTCGCCCTTCTCCACGTTGAGATCGGCGATGACGACGTTCGCCCCCGCGGCCGCGAGGGCTCGTGCAGTCGCCTCGCCGAGCCCCGAGGCTCCTCCGGCGACCAGCGCGCCTGTGTCTGAGATTTTCACAGCCGCCGGAGCCTACCCGCTAGGGTTTTCGCCATCGCCACCGAGGTGACGGCAAGAAGCTCCAGTTCCAAGGAAGCGATCATGGACCGGCTCGCGGAGGCTCGCAGACGCACCTACGAGCTGATCGAGCCGCTCGACGACGAGCAGCTCAACCGCGTCTACTCGCCGATCCTCAGTCCACTCGCCTGGGACCTCGGCCACATCGCCAACTTCGAGGAGCTCTGGCTGGTGCAGACGATCGGCGAGCGCGAACCGCTGCACGGCGAGCTCGGCCGCTTCTACGACGCGATCGAGAATCCGCGCAAGACGCGGGGCGAGCTGCCGATCCTGCGCGACGCCGAGCTGCGCTCCTACCTCGCCGACGTGCGCGAGCGCACCCTCGAGGTGCTCGACGAAGTCGACATCGCCGCCGACGCCGACGATCCCTTGCTGCGCGAGGGCTTCGTCTACGAGCTGCTGCTCGCGCACGAGCAGCAGCACAACGAGACGATGCTGCAGCTGCTGCAGCTGGTCGACGGCTACGAGCCGCTGCGCGAGAGCGACACCGGCCCCAGCGCCGCGCCGGCCCCGCCGGGCGCCGAGATGGTCGCCGTCGAGGGCGGCGAGTACGAGGTCGGCGCCCCCTCAACCGGCTTCGCATACGACAACGAGCGTCCACGCCACGCGGCCACGCTCGCCCCTTTCGAGATCGATCGAACTCCAGTGACCAATGGCGCGTATGTCGCCTACATGGAGGCGACCGGGGTGGAGCCGCCCCTCTACTGGGAGGGCGACGCCGAGGCTGGCTGGGTGAGCGTTGCCAGGGGCCGCCACGATCCGGTCGACCTCGCCCAGCTGGTGATCCACGTCTCCTGGCAGGAGGCCGACGCTTTCGCCCGCTGGGCGGGTAAGCGGCTGCCCAGCGAGCAGGAGTGGGAGGTCGCTGCCGACCGCCTGCATGCCGTCGGCCAGGCCTGGGAATGGACCTCCTCCGACTTCCTCGCCTACCCCGGCTTCGAGGCCTTCCCCTACCGCGAGTACTCCGAGGCCTTCTTCGGCGACGAATACAAGGTTCTCCGCGGGGGTTCCTGGGCGACCGACCGTGCCGTCATGCGACCCAGCTTCCGCAACTGGGACTTGCCGCAGCGGCGCCAGATCTTTTCTGGCTTCCGCTGCGCGAGAGACGCCGGCCGATGAATCCCGGCGCCGCCGCCGAGCCGATCGAGATCGAGGTGCGCCTGCGCGCCGACGGCGGTCTCGCGATGGCGCGCGACATCCGCCTAGGCCTGACCGCCAAGCCGAAGGAGCTGGCGCCCAAGTACTTCTACGACGAGCGTGGCTCCCGTCTCTTCGAGCAGATCACCGAGCTGCCCGAGTACTACCCGACCCGCGCCGAGCGCGAGATTCTCGCCCGGCGCTCAGGGGAGATCGTCGCTGCGGCGGGAGAGCCAGGGACTCTGGTCGAGCTCGGCTCGGGCTCGGCGGCGAAGACGCGCCACCTGCTGAGCGCGATGCGCGACGCCGGCTGCCTCGCGACCTACGTCCCGGTCGACATCTCCGAGCAGATCACCCATGACACCGCCGAGTCGCTGGTCGAGGAGTACCCGGGCCTCGCCATCCGCGGCTTGGTCTGCGACTTCGAGCACGATCTCGAGCGCATCCCCAACGGCGGTGGCGGCCGCCTCGTCGCCTTTCTAGGTGGCACGATCGGCAACCTCTATCCGGACGCTCGCCGCGACTTCCTCACCCGCATCGCAGCTCTGCTCGAGCCGGGCGACCGCATCCTCCTCGGCACCGACCTGGTCAAGGAGCCGAGCCGGCTGGAGGCCGCCTACAACGACTCCCAGGGGGTCACCTCCGAATTCAACAAGAACGTCCTGCAGGTGCTCAACCGGGAGCTGGGTGCCGACTTCGATCTCGCCTGCTTCGAGCACGTGGCCCGCTACGACGTCGATACGGCCCGCATGGACATCCGCCTGCGCTCGCTCGTCGAGCAGACCGTGCGGCTCGACGGACTCGACCTGACCGTGCGCTTTGCCGCTGAGGAGGAGATGCGTACCGAGATCTCCGCCAAGTTCACCCGCGACGGGCTCGAAGGAATCTATCGCGAGGCGGGATTGCGCCCGGACGGGTGGTTCACCGACGCCGCAGGGGATTACGCGCTGAGCTTAGCTTCGGTTTAAAGTCGTAGATCGTGGATACCGGGGAGAAGATCGAGGAGGACCAAATTGAGCCTTGACGTCTACCTTTACGGGGAGCGTGTAGGGACGCTGTTCCCCGCGGGTGACAACGACTACAGACTTGCCTACGACCCTGACATGGTGGAGAGGTTCGGGCCCGGGAAAGCGCTGTTGAGCAACTCGCTCCCAGCCCGCCCCGAGCCCTACAGCGCCGAGGCCACCAGCGCCTATGTCGAGGGATTGCTACCGGAGGGCGCGCGTCGCGAGCGGATGGGACGGGAGCTCGGCATCGACGCAACCGACGGCTACCTGATGCTGGCCGAGCTGGGCCAGGACTGTCCCGGCGCGGTCGCGTTCCTCCCTGCGGGGGAGACGCCGCGGTCACACGACCCCGGCTCGCCGGCGTGGCTCAGCGAGGATGAACTGGCCGAAGTGGTCAAGCCGCCCCCACCACACTTCTTCAGCCCCGACTGCAAGCAACGAATGCGCTTCGCCCTGCCGGGCCTTCGTCACAAGCTCAGCCTCGTCTACGACAAGGCGGGCGACCGTTGGGCCTGGCCCGAGGCCGGCGCCCCGAGCACGCACGTGGTCAAGCCCGAGACCGGCGAATACCCCGAATACGTCGCCAACGAGATGTTCTGCATGACCGTCTGCCGCCAGGTCGGCATCCCGGTCGCCAAAGCGACGGTGAAGCAGATCGCCGGCCGCTGTTGCCTGGTCTCACCGCGCTATGACCGGGTCGTCGGCGAGGGCCGTGGCGAGGTGCGGCGGCTCCACTGCGAGTCCTTCTGGCAGGCGCTCGGCATCCCGCCCGGAACGGATGAGGATCGCGAGGACAGCGATGCTCCCGGCTGGACCGAGGCCCGCGGGCTGCTGAACGCGGTCAGTCGTCCCGACGAAGTGGTGAATTTGCTCACCGCGGCCTTCTGCAACTACATCCTCGGCAACGGCGACGTCCACGGCAAGAACTTCGCCCTGATCGATCGCGAAAGGACGTCGCTGTCCGGGCCGGGGAGGAAGTGGCGGCTTGCGCCAATGACCGACATCACCTCGACCGTGGTCTACGACGATCCGATCCACCACGGCCTGGTGATCTCCGAGGAGTACCAGGAAACTTCCTACCTGCTCGAACTGGCCGAAGTCTGCGAAGAATGCGAGTTCGACTTCGAAGTCCTGCGCGGGCTGGCAGCGACCACGGCGACGCGGGTCGGCATGGCGGTGGAGACGATCGCGACGCGCTCCAAGAAGGAAGGCTGGCACCAGCCGATCGTCGACAAAATCGTCGAACTCGCCGCCGACCGCTCCTTCGGCCTCGGAGCCGAGGTCGAGTACTAGGGCGCCAGCGCCTCGATCGTCTCGCCCAGCGCATCCGGGGTGACGATCGGGGTGAGGATCGGCAGGGTGACGCCGCCGGCGACGAAGGCGTCGAGGCGCTCGCGCATCTGCTCGGGCGTGCCGAAGATGAACATGTCCTCGATCAGCTCCCACGGCGCAGCGGCGGCCGCGCCCTGGCGGTCGCCCTCCTCCCAGGCGGCGACCATCGCGTCGATCTGCCCGCCGTAGCCGAGCCAGCGATAGAAGGCGGCGTAGACGGGGACCGTGATGTAGGAGGAGAACATGAAGCGGGCCAGCGGCTCGACCGCCTCGCGCTCGCCGGGCAGGCAGAAGAAGCGGCAGAGCAGCTCGAAGCCCTCTGGCGCGCCCTCCAGCTGTGCACTCACCTTGGACAGGCCACCGAGCGGGAGGAAGTTGGTGAAGGCGCCGTCGGCGCGCTCCATCGCCAGGTCGAGCATCTTGCCCCGCAGCGCCGCGAGCACGATCGGCACCCGCTCCGCCGGCGCCGTCTCCAGCTTGAAGCCGCTCGCGGTGCGCTCGCCGTCGAGGGCGACCCGCAGGAACTCCAGCGTCTCGCGCACCTTGCTCAGCGGTCGCTCGAAAGGGATCCCGTTCCAACCTTCGACGATGCGGTCCGAGGAGGAGCCGATGCCGAGCACGAAGCGCCCGCCCGAGGCGTCCGCCAGGGCCGCCGCCTCCTGCGCCAGCAGCGCCGGCCCGCGCTGGAAGACGCCGACGATGCCGGTCCCGAGTCGCGCCCTCTCGGTCCAGACGGCGCTCAGCGCCAGCGGCGTGAAGCCGTCGGGCCCGTTGGTCTCGCCACTCCAGAGGTCGGTGTAGCCGGCAGCCTCTGCCCGCTTCACGTGCTCCTCGTGATTCGCCAGGCGGGTGCCCGGCAGCGGCAGCGTCAGTCCCCATCTCTGAGCCATTCGGCGACCTTATAGGCTGCGGCTCGCATGAGCGAGACCTCGCCCCAGAAGCCCGACCGCAACCTCGCCTTGGAGCTCGTGCGCGTGACCGAGGCCGCGGCGCTGGCCGCCGCCCGCTGGGTCGGACGCGGCGACAAGATCGCCGCCGACCAGGCCGCTGTCGACGCGATGCGCTTCGTCCTCGACTCGGTCTCGATGGACGGCGTCGTCGTGATCGGCGAGGGGGAGAAGGACGAGGCGCCGATGCTCTACAACGGCGAGCAGATCGGCGACGGCAGCCCGCCCGTGGTCGACATCGCCGTCGACCCGCTCGAGGGGACGCGCCTCTGCGCCCTCGGCATGCCTAGCGCCCTCGCCGTGATCGCCCTCGCCGAGCGCGGCACGATGTTCGATCCGGGCCCCTGCGTCTACATGGAAAAGATGGCCGGGGGCGAGGAAATCGCCGATCTCCTCAACCTTGACCGGCCGCTGCCGGAGACGCTGAAGCTGATCGCCGAGCGCAAGGGGGCCGGCGTCGGCGACGTGACCGTGGTCATGCTCGACCGGCCTCGCCACGAGGAGGCGATGAAAGAGGTGCGCGAGGCGGGCGGACGCATCCGTCTGATCACCGACGGCGACGTCTCCGCCGCGCTGCTCGCGGTCAGCGACCGCTCCCCGGTCGACCTGCTCTGGGGAATCGGCGGCACGCCGGAGGGCGTCCTGTCCGCGGCGGCGCTGAAGTCGATGGGCGGTCAACTGCTCGGTCGCCTCTGGCCGCGCGACGACGAGGAGCGCAGCGCCGCCGTCAATGCCGGTTACGACCTCGATCAGATCCTCACGGCCGATGATCTCTGCTCCGGCGACGACGTCTTCTTCTCCGCCAGCGGCGTCACCGACGGCGACGTCCTCCAGGGCGTCCGCTACCGCGGCGCCGGCGCCAGCACCGAATCGCTGGTGATGCGCTCGCGCTCCGGCACGGTCCGCCGCGTGCACGCCCGCCATGATCGCTCGAAGCTGCGGGCGGTCATCGGCGAGCGTTACGGCTGAGCCTAGGATGGGTAGGGAGGCCGCCATGGACGTAGGTATCGCACTCCCCAACACGATCCGCGGGGCAACCAGTGAGCAGCTGCTCGAGTGGGCGCGACGCGCCGAGTTGCGAGGGTTCTCGAGCCTTGGGACGATCGATCGCATCGTCTATGACAACTACGAGCCGCTGCTGGCGCTCGCCGCCGCGACTGCGGTCACCGAGAGGATCGGCCTCGCGACGACGGTGCTGCTCGCCCCGCTGCGCGAGAACGCGGTCGAGCTGGCGAAGCAGGCGGCGACCCTGCAGGCGCTCTCGAACGGTCGCTTCACCCTCGGCGTCGGGCTTGGAGGAAGGGACGACGACTACGCGGCGAGCGGGATCGAGACCAGCGGCCGCGGCAATCGCCTCGACGAGATGCTGGAGACGGTGAGGAAGACCTGGTCCGGGGACGAAGTCGGGCCGTCGACCGGCAGCCCGCCCCGCCTCATCGTCGGCGGCCACGCCGATGCCTCCGTTGCGCGTACGGTGCGCTTCGGCGACGGCTGGATTGCGGGCGGCTCGGGGCCGGAGCAATTCGCTGACGTAGCCAAGAAGGTCAGAGCCGCCTGGAGCGATGCCGGCCGCGACGGCGAGCCGCATCTGATGGCGCTCGCCTACTTCTCGCTCGGCGAGCGTGCCGAGGAGGACGCCCGCGCCAACCTGGCCCACTACTACGCCTGGCTCGGCGACGAGGTCGCGGCCATGATCGTCGGCGGCGCCGCCAAGGATGCTGACGCCGTCAAGCAGTACATGGCCGCCTACGAGGGCGCGGGCTGCGACGAGCTGGTCTTTTGCCCCAGCTCCGCCGATGCTCAGCAGGTCGATCTGCTCGCCGACGCCGCAGGGCTCTAGTCCAGCAGGCCGGCCTGGCGCAGGATCGAGACCGAGTCCGAGTAGACGTCCTTGCGCTTGATCTGGCCGTCCTCGAAGGGGATCGAGTCGATCCCGTCCCAGCTGATCGTGCGCCCGCTGGGCGCGGCCTCCAGGTCGCCGCGCCGCATCGGGTTGGAGTGCGTGGCGGTCGCCGTCCACTCCTGCACGACCAGCCCCTCGCGCACGTAGAGCCGCCGCGTCTCGAATCGCAGATCGGGCCAGGCCTCGAAGATCGAGGCGATGTGCCCCCGTACCTCCTCGCCCGTCGCCGACTCGCCGGCGGTGTGGTTGGCGAAGACCATGTCGGGCGCGTGCATTGCCACGATCGCGTCGAGGTCCTGCGCATTCCAGGCGTCGTTGTAGCGCCCGATCGTCGCGGTGAGGTTGTCGATGCCGTCGGCCTCGTTCACGTATCTCACTCTAACCGGGACAATCCGACGCCATGGCCGATGAGTTGCCGATCGTGTTGTTCGCCTCTCCGCTCGAGCTGGAGGCTTGGCTGGAGCGGGAGGGGGCGAGTTCGGCGGGGGTCTGGCTGAAGATCGCCAAGAAGGGCTCTGGCGTGAAGAGCGTCAGCTACGCCGAGGCGCTCGAGGTCGCGCTCTGCTTCGGCTGGATCGACAGCCAGAAGCGGGCCTTCGACGAGAAGCACTTTCTGCAGCGCTTCACGTCGCGGCGACCGCGCGGCCGCTGGTCGCGGATCAATCGCGAGAAGGCGGAAGGGTTGATCGAGTCCGGTCGGATGCGCCCCGCCGGATTGGTCGAGGTCGAGGCGGCCAAGGCCGACGGCCGCTGGGACGCCGCCTACGAGGGTCAGCGCACCGCCGAGGTTCCTGCCGATCTGCAGCGAGAGCTCGACGCCCGGCCGGCAGCGCACGAGTTCTTCGCGACTCTCGACAGCGCCAACCGTTACGCGATCGTCTACCGGCTCGGGGAGGCGAAGAAGCCGGAGACCCGTGAGCGGCGGCTGAGAAAGTTCGTCGAGATGCTTGAGCGGGGGGAGAAGATCCATGGCTGAAGGCGCGGGTGCAGCGGCTCGCCGGCAAGCTCGGGATCGAGATCTTCGCCCAGCATGGCGCCGGCAGAAACCTGCTCGACGTCGGCGGCAAGCGCCGCCGCTACCGCGGCATGATTCCGCGCCTCGACCGCGAAACGCTCGCCGAGTGGTGTGAGCGCAACGTGCGGACCGAGGTTCGACCCGCCCCTGCCGGAGGAGCGTCGTCAGCTCGGTGAGCGGTTGCTGCCCTGCCCGGAGCCCTCATCAAGTGCATGGCACTGCAGCCGAAGTTCTGTTCTAGGCCGTCGTCCGGACCACACTCATCAATTGATCCTCGAACCGACGATGCTCAAGGAAGTGAGCATTCCCGTCCTTGAAGAAGGTGTAGTTCCAGTAGATGCCAAACAAACCAAGCGTGACGATGGAAAGGAGCAGGTAGAGCGCGTAGCTCCGATCTGGCACGATCTGCTCAACCAAGATCGGATGCTTGCCGACCCCCAGCCGGTTCAACAGCATCGAGGCCTTTTCGATGTACTCAGCCTCGGCTCCCTGATGCTCCACCAGATCTTTGTGGAGAAAATAGTAGACGTAGAGGTAGCCGAGACCGAGGGTGATGAGACTGACGATCGTCCACAGGGCGGGACTTCTCTCCTTGCCAGACTGAATGCGCTGGAAATCCTCATTCATGCTTCGGAGTTCGGATAGCTCCGCTGATACCTCGTCTGCCTTTCCGCTCTCGTCCGCTTGTTCATCGATCAGCGTGTAGAGGTCGCCGTTGAACCGGCTCATCCGGTCGAAATGCTCCTGCTCACGCTGAATTAGCTTGTAGTGGGCGTAGATCGCGTAGATGCCGAAGGTGATGAACGACAGCACGAGGTAGAGACCAAAGCTCATCTCGTGGTCCGTCTCAATCCTCCGCCTCGACTCGCGATCCAGTAGCGGAAAGGCCTCTAGCGTCAACGTCTCCTCCAATATCGTTCGCTGCACGGTGACTACCTGTGTGTGCTTCAGGGTGCGAGTCGCAGCCTATCCGGTGATTAGACGCAATGCGGGCGAATCGCGACATCACCCCTAGACTCGGACAAATGGACCGCGCCCTGCTGACCCGGACTCTCGCCACCGCGGGCGAGCCCTCCTATCGCGCCTCTCAAGTCTGGGAGTGGGTGGCGCGTGGGGCCGGGTCCTATGCGGAGATGACCAACCTGCCCGCTGCCCTGCGGGCGCGGCTGGGGGCCGCGGTGCCGGTTTCGACCCTCGACCTCCAGGCGGAGGCGAAGTCCGACGACGGCACCGTCAAGGCGCTCTTCCACACTGCCGACGGGCGGCCGATCGAGGCGGTGCTGATGCGCTACCGCGACGGGCGGCGCTCGGTCTGCGTCTCCTCGCAATCGGGCTGTCCGCTGACCTGCAGCTTCTGCGCCACCGGCCAGATGAAGTTCGGCCGCAACCTGAGCGCCGATGAGATCCTCGACCAGGCGCTGCACTTCCGCCGCACCGAAGCGATCGACCACGTCGTCTTCATGGGGATGGGGGAGCCGACGATGAACCTCGACGCCGTGCTCGGCGCCTGCGAACGGCTGCCCGACCTCGGCGTCACCCACCGCCGCACGGCGATCTCGACCGTCGGCTGGGTACCGGGGATCGACCGGCTGGCCGAATGCGAGATGCCGATCAGCCTCGCTCTCTCTCTGCACGCGCCGAACGATGGCCTGCGATCGCAGTTGATGCCGGTCAACGACCGCTACCCGCTGGTCGAGGTGCTGGCCGCCTGCGAGCGCTACCGCGCCCGCCGCCGTCACAAGATCTTCGTCGAGTACGTGATGCTCGACGGAGTCAACGACCTGCCCGACCATGCACGCGAGCTCGCTGCCCTGCTCGACCGCCGTGTCTACAAGGTCAACCTGATCCCCTACAACCCGACCGGCGCCTACGACGGCTCCTCGCCGGAGCGGATCGAGGCCTTCCGCGCGATCCTCGCCGAGCACGGCCTCGGCGCCACCGTGCGGCTCACCCGCGGCCGCGACATCGACGCCGCCTGCGGCCAGCTTGCAGCCAGCTCGACCTGACGACGCTGTCTGGCGACTTTTCGTCGTATAGCGGGGGTAAGTCGCCAAGCTGGGCAAAACTGGCCAGCCGGCCAAGTACTATCAATGGCCATGCCGGTTGAGACCACCGTCCCCGCCGCCAAACCGCCGCAGATGTCAGACAACCCGGTGCGGCGGGTGGCCGACGACATCCGTGCCGAGTGGCGAGGGAGGGGCAAGTACCCGCCCGGTCCGAGCGACTTCAGCCTCGCGCGCACCCATCAGATTGCCCACGATCCGCTGCCGCTGCTGCTCTCCAACTACGAAGAGCACGGCCCGATCTTCAGCATGCGCCTGCTCCATACCCGGGTCGTCTTCATGCTGGGGCCGGAGGCCAATCACTTCGTAACCGTCGCTCACCCGGAGAACTTCCACTGGCGCGAGTCGAGCTTCGGCGACCTGATCCCGCTGCTCGGCGACGGCCTGCTGACGATCGACGACGACTACCACGACCGGGCGCGGGCGATCATGATGCCCGCCTTCCACCGCGAACAGGTGACCTCGATGATCGACTCGATGGCGGCGGAGAGCGAGGCGGCGATCGCCGCGCTGCGTCCCGGCGAGGTCTTCGATCTCTACGACTGGATGCGCAACCTGGCGATGCGGATCGCGATGCGCGCACTGCTCGGCCTCGATCCCGACGGGGCCGGCAAAGGCGCCGCCGCGGCCGCGCACTTCGAGCGTGCGCTCGGCTTCTACGGCATCGACTACCCGCTGCGCCTGCTGCGCGGTCCCGGCTCACCCTGGCGCAAGCTGGTCTCCTCACGCCAGGTCCTGGACGAGATCGTCTTCGGCGAGATCGGTCGCCGCAGGGCGGCGCCGGACCCGGGCAGTCGCGACATCCTCAGCCTCCTGCTGGCGGCACGCGGCGAAGCGGGCGAGGCGTTCACCGATCGCGAGGTCCGCGACCAGGTGATGACTCTGATGTTCGCCGGCCACGACACCTCGACCTCGACCCTGACTTTCATGATGCACGAGCTGGCCCGCCACCCCGACGTCGTCGCCCGGCTCTGCGAGGAGCAGGACCGGGTACTGGGCGGCGCCGCGCCGACGGTCGACCAGCTCGAGCGCGAGATGCCCTACCTCGACATGGTCCTCGACGAGGTGCTGCGCCTCTACCCGCCGGCCTGGATCGGCCCCCGCCGCGCCGTGCGCGAGTTCGAGTTCGGCGGCTACACGGTCCCGCGCGAGGCCTACGTCAACTACTGCTCCTGGGCCAGCCATCGCATCCCCGAGTTCTTCCCCGAGCCGGAGGCCTTCATCCCCGAGCGCTTCGCCCGCGAGCGCAAGGCGGCGCTGCCGCGCGGCGCCTACGTCCCCTTCGGCGGCGGCCAGCGGATCTGCATCGGCAAGCGCTTCGGCCAGACCGAGGTGAAGCTGGTGGCGACGATGCTGCTGCAGCGCTTGCGCCTCGACGCCCTACCCGGCCGCACGATGACCGTGCGGCAGATGCCGACCCTCTCGCCCAAGGGCGGCCTGGAGATGCGGGTACTGTCCCGCGCTTGAGCGCGGCTCTGGTCATCTCCGACACCCACTTCGGCGCCTGGACCGGGCGGGATCTGCTGCGCGAGGAGCCCTTTCTCGAAAGGCTGGCGCCGCAGCTGGAGGGGATCGACGAGCTGATCTTCCTCGGCGACCTCTTCGACTTCCTCTTCGGCTCGGTCGGGGACGCGGTCGACGCCTCTGACGGGCTGCTACGACTGATCGCCGAGAAGCTGCCAGGCAAGCGACTCGTCTTCCTCGCGGGAAACCACGACCATCACCTCGTCCATCGCGATGCGGAGAACCGGCTCGAGGCGCAGCTTGCCGCCGGCTTCTCGCCGCCCGATCTCGCCGAGGCCCATCGTCTATCTACCGACGATGAGACCCGGCCGGGCCCCGGCTTCTTCCGCTCCTTCCTCACCCGGCGCCTGCCGGGGGTCGAGGTCGAGATCGCCTACCCGACCTACAGCTTCGCCGGCGTCCTCTGCACCCATGGCCACTACCTCGATCCGCACGCCCGCCTCGCCGGCTCGCGCGGCGACCGCCTGCTGACCCGGACGCTCTGGGGGATCGCGACCGGCGGTCCGGAGCAGCCGAAGACGATCGAGGACTACGAGTCGGTGATCACCTTGCTCACCGAGTGGCTCTACATCGCCGCCCAGATGCCGCACGGCACCCATGCCCAGCAGAACGTCTTCCGTGCCGCCGAGCGGGCAGGGCGGATCGAGTACGCCCTGAGGTTGCCGCAGCGTGGTCTGCAACGCCTTCGCGGGGAGCGGCCTCTCCCCAAGAAGGCTCAGGCGCCGCCCGCCTATCCGGCCGCCAGCGTCGTCTCGCCCAGCGACCCGTCGGAGCACGCGCTGGAGGCCTTCGCCCAGGTGGTCGAGAACCTCGGCTGGAGCGAGGAGAGCGACAGGATCGTCTTCGCCCACACCCACCAGCCGCTCGCCTGCGTCCAGTCCAGCGGCGACTCGCGCATCCGCTACTGGAACACCGGTTCCTGGATCTATGAGCCCGACCTCGGCTCGCGCCAGGCCTACGCGCGTTACCTGCGCTACGCCTGGCCGGGCACGGCGGTCGTGATCGACGACGAGGAGCCCGAGCCCCGCCTGCTCGAGCTCCTTGCCGACCTCAACCCGCTGAATGGCGGGCGCGGGTTGCCACCTGCCCCGGAATGGCTCCACGCGATGTGAGATCTGCCCGCCGGCCGGGTAGTTGCTCCGGGGTCGAATCCGATCGAAGGAGGCAGGATGAGGAACTCGCTCAACATGATCCGACGGCTGCCGTTGGCAGCCGTCGTCTTGGCAGTCGTCCTCGTCGGCGTCGCTGCGGTAGCGCTTGGGGCGACCGACTCGAAAGCGCCGAAGGTCAAGGTCAAGTGCCCGACCAAAGTCCTCACCGGCAAGAAAGTGACCTGCAGGCTTTTCGGGCGCCTACCCCAGGGCCCAACCGGCCCGCAGGGTCCGAGGGGCCAGAAAGGACAGAAGGGAGACAAAGGACAAAAAGGCGAGGCTGGCCCCAGGGGCCCGGCTGGCGCGAACGGCGTCTCCGGCTACGAGATCGTCAACCAGACGTTCAAAGAAGTCTTCATTGAGAACAGTGGCGGCATGCGCGGGCTAAGCGAAGTGAAAACGGTCAGCTGCCCAGCCGGAAAGCGCGTCATCGGGGGCGGGACCAATCTCGGCACCAATCCGCTGCAGAATGGTCAGCAGCGGAGCGTCTCGGTCTCGCTCAGCGGGCCTAACGGCACCGGTACCGGTTGGTCGGTCCAACTGTTCAATAACGAAACGACGGGCGGCGGGACGTCGCTCGACCTCCAGGTCTACGCCATCTGCGCCGCTACTTGATGAACAGCATCTCCTCGTACTTGGGCAGCGGCCAGAGGTCGTCGGCGACGATCTTCTCCAGCTTGTCGGCAGCCTCGCGTACCCGCGCCATCGCGGCGATCTGCTCGTCGCGGGCATGGATCGCCAGGTCGAGGCCCTCGAGCTCGTCGGGATAGGCGTTGGCCGCCTCGAGCTCCGCCAAAGATGCGCCGAGTTCCTCGAGCCCTCCCTTGACCTCGCCTGCCACGCCTTCGGCCACACCGGACTCGTTGATCAGCGCCATGTAGCGCAGAGCCGCCGGCAGGATCATCGTCTTGGCGATCGAGTGCGTGGTCTCGGCCTCGATGTTGGCACGAAGCGCGTACTGCTCGATCCAGACCTCGTAGCGGGACTCGAGCTCGCGCTTGGAGAGCACGTCGTAGTTCTCGAAGGCGGCGACCGTCTGGTCGGCGAGCACCTCCGGCAGCGCATCGGGGGTGGTGCGCAGGTTCTTCAAGCCGCGTTGCTCGGCCTCCGCGTGCCACTCCTCGGCGTAGTTGTCGCCGCCGAAGCAGACCCCCTTGTTGGCGCTATATGCATCCTTGACGATCTCGATCACGGCCTCCGGCATCGCCGTGCCGGCGGAGATCTTCTCCTCCAGCTTGCCGGCGAGCTCGTCGATCGCCTCGGCGGCGATCGTGTTGAGCACGGTGTTGGGGAAAGCGAGCGACATGCTCGATCCCAGCGCCCGGAACTCGAATTTGTTGCCGGTGAAGGCGAAGGGCGAGGTGCGGTTGCGGTCGCCGCCGTGCATCGGCAGCGTCGGCAGAACGGTCGCACCCAGCTCGAGGAACGAGGCCGGCGTGTTCGGATCGCCTTCTCCCGTCGCGATCGCCTCGAAGACTTTCTCCAGCTCGCCGCCGAGGAAGATCGAGATGATCGCCGGCGGCGCCTCGTTGGCGCCGAGCCTGTGGTCCTGGCCGATGTTGGCGACCGAGGCGCGCAGCAACCCCTGGTGCTTGTTCACGGCCTGGATCACCGCGGCGCAGAAGAAGAGGAAGTGGATGTTGTCGGCCGGCGTGTCGCCCGGATCGAGCAGGTTGGTGCCGGTGTCGGTACCCATCGACCAGTTGTTGTGCTTGCCGGAGCCGTTGACGCCGGCGAAGGGCTTCTCGTGCAGCAGGCAGACCAGCCCGTAGCGGCGGGCGACGCTTTCCAGCACCTGCATCATCAGCTGCTGGTGGTCGGAGCCGACGTTGGAGTTCTCGAACACCGGCGCGATCTCGTACTGGTTCGGCGCGACCTCGTTGTGGCGGGTCTTGACCGGGATGCCGAGCTTGCGCATCTCCAGCTCGGCCTCCAGCATGCAGGCGAGGATCCGCTCGGGGATCGAGCCGAAGTAGTGGTCGTCCAGCTCATGCCCCTTGGGCGGCTTGGCGCCGAACAGCGTGCGGCCGGTGGAGATCAGGTCGGGACGCTCGAAGTAGTACTGCTCGTCGATCAGGAAGTACTCCTGCTCGGCGCCGACAGTGGTGAAGACGCGCTGGCTGTCCTCATCGCCGAGCAGCTTCAGCGCCTTGATCGCGGAGCGGGAGAGGGCGTCCATCGAACGCAGCAGCGGGATCTTGCCGTCGAGCGCCTCGCCGGTCCACGAGGCGAAGGCGGTCGGGATGCAGAGCAGGGCGCCGTTCGGGTTCTCGAGGATGAAGGCGGGGGACGTCGGGTCCCAGGCGGTGTAGCCGCGCGCCTCGAAGGTGGCACGGACGCCGCCGGTCGGGAAGGAGGAGGCGTCGGGCTCGCCCTGGATCAGCTCCTTGCCGGAGAAGCCGGCGAGGACAGTGCCCTCCTCGCCCGGGTCGAAGAAGGAGTCGTGCTTCTCGGCGGTCGAACCGGTCAGCGGCTGGAACATGTGGGTGAAGTGGGTGGCGCCGTTCTCCAGCGCCCACTCCTTCATCGCCTCGGCGACGGCGTCGGCGAGGCTCGGGTCGAGCGCCTCGCCCTCGGCCAGGGACGCCTGCAGCTTCTCGAAGACGTCGCCGGGCAGCCTTTCGCGCTGCACGGCGACCGAGAACACGTTGGCGCCGAAGGGGTCGTTCTCGGGCAGGGTCAGGTCGAGCGCGCCGAGTGCCTCCCCGTTGGAGCTCCACTGCGCGGCGGTCACGTTCTGCTGGCGGATACGAGTCATCGCTGTGTCAGTCCCTCGCTTGCGGCGCGCCCGTCTCGCGGGCACGTTCGGGTTACCGGTCTAACTCCCTTATGAAGAGCCAGAGGAGCGTAATGGGAAGGCGCTCAAAATGCCTTTGTACCGCGGTACAACGATCGCCGGGCGGCCTTGTCCACCGGTCGAGCCCGAGTGGCCGGGGGCTCAGCTCAGCGGGCGTCGCAGGGTGGCGATGACCCGCTCGACTGCATCCTGGTCGGGCTGCACCGGGGTGCCGCGACGCCTCACCGCGGCCCAGGTCAGCGCCGCGCCAACGGCGGAGCCGCCGATCCCGAGCAGGAAGAAGGCGGCCTCGGTGTCGATCCGACCGACCAGCCAGCCGAAGTTCATGCCGAAGAAGCCGGTGAGGAAGGTGAGCGGCAGGAAGATCGTCGCCACCACCGTCAACCAGTACATCGTCTCGTTCAGCCGCAGGTCCATCAGCTTCGCCATCGAGTCGGCGGCGGCGTCGATCCCGTCGACCATCCGGTTGAGCTGCTCGTAGATGCGTTCGAAGTAGCGTTCGTTGTCGGACTCCAGCCCGTCGACCTGCCCGATCTCCTCACCGATCCGCTCGAAGATCCCCCGTTGCGGGCCGAGCTGGCGGCGCATCGTCGTCAGCCGCAGGCTGATCGCCCGCAGCGTCCCCATCCGCACCCGGGCGTTGCCGGCCTCGCCGGCGAGGATCTGCAGCCCCTCCAGCGCCAGCTCGGTGTTGTTGAGCGCGTCGAAGGCGGTCGCGACCATCGCGTCGAGGACCGCGTAGACGATGTACTGCTCGCTGCGGCCCTCCTCGCTGTAGCCGGGCAGGATCTCGGGCAGCGAAACGCGCTCACGGTGGACGGTGAGCAGGTAGTCGCCGTGGACCAGCACGTTGACCTCGATCGCGCCGACCCGGGGTGTGTCTTCGCCGTCCAGGTGCTCGCTCTCCAGGTAGCAATGAAAGGGGAAGACGACGTGCTGGCCGTCGGCGTGGAAGCGGCGCGACGGCGGCCCTCCCCGTTCGAATTCGAGCAGGGGACGGAGAGCATGGGCCCCGATGCCGAGCGCCTCGTCCAGCTCCGCGCGCGGCAGATCGCTGACGCAGAGGTCGATCCAGAAGAAACGGCCCTGCTCGCGCAGCGAGGCGATCCGCTCGCGCTCGCTCCCACCAAGGCCCTCGACGATCTCGCTCATCGGCAAACGAGGCTAGAGCGGGGCGTGGACGGGATCGAATAGCCTCCGCGTCCCGCATCCCAAGCCAGAATCCGGAGGATCTATCCGAATGTTCGTCTCAAAGGCCGCCGTAGTCGGTGGCGGCACCATGGGGGGCGAGATCGCGCAGGCGATTGCCGCTTCCGACATTCCCGTCGTCGTCAAGGACATCGACCAGAAGTTCGTCGATGCCGCGGTGGAGAAGGCCCGCGCCGTCACCGAGGGGCAGCTCGGCCGCCTGGTCAAGAAGGAGAAGCTGACCCAGGAGCAGGCAGACGCCCGCCTCGCCGAGGTGATGGGACTGATCGCCGGCACGACCAGCTACGGGGACTTCGGCGACGTCGACTTCGTGGTCGAGGCGGTGCCGGAGAAGATGGAGATCAAGCAGGCCGTCTTCCGCGAGCTCGACGCCGCCACCCCGGGTCACGCGATCCTCTCCTCCAACACCTCCTCGCTCTCGATCACCGAGATCGGCGAAGCGACGCTGCGGCCCGACAAGGTGGTCGGCTTCCACTTCTTCTACCCGGCCTCGGTGATGCCGCTGGTCGAGATAATCGCCAGCGAGGACACCTCACAGGAGACCGCCACCGCCGCCTACAATTTCGCCCAGGCGATCAAGAAGCAGCCGATCGTCTGCGGTGAGGTCCCCGGCTTCGTCGTCAACCGCATCCTGATGGCGACGATCGGCGAGATCTGGCGCGCCCAGGAGGAGCAGGGCCTCTCGCTGAAGGCGATCGACGAGGCGATTGCGGCGGCCAAAGGCGCGCCGATGGGTCCCTTCTTCCTCACCGATCTGCTCGGGCTCGACACCGTGCTGCATGTCGCCGAGCACCTCAATCACTCCTATGGCGAGAGCTTCTACGTCCACGAGGGCCTGCAGGGCCTCGTCGCCGACGGCAAGCTCGGCGCCAAGAGCGGCGGCGAGGGGTTTTTCAAAGAGGGAGAGCAGAACGTCCCCGGCGACGCCGACCCCGACGCCGAGGAGCTGGTCGCGCTGTTCACCGGCCGGGCACTCGTAGAGGCCTGCCGGCTGGTCGAGGAGGGCGTCTGCTCGGTCCGCGATATCGACCTGGGGATGATGGCCGGTGCCGGTCTCGATCCGCGCAAAGGCCTCTTCCCGCCCTTCTGGAAAGCCGATCTTGAGGGCCTCGACACGATCCTCGAGCGGATCGAGCAGCTCGAGGAGAAGCACGGCGAGCGTTTCGCGCCGCCGGTCACCCTGAAGCGGCTCGTCGCGCAAGGCCGCCTCGGGCTCAAGTCCGGCCAGGGCTTCTACCCCTACCCGCAGCCCGACGAGGGCGAGCAGGCGGAGACGGTCAAGCTGGAGACCCGCGACGGCGTCGCGATCGCCTGGCTCGCCAACCTGCCGATGAACGCGATCTCGCCCGACGTGATCCGCGACCTGGGGACGGTCTGGGAGAAGGTCAAGGCCTCCGACGAGGTCGGCGCGATGGTCGTCGCCTCCTCGGTCCCGGTCGTCTTCTCGGCCGGCGCGGACATAAAAGCCTTCACCCGGATGGACGAGGGCTCGGGCGCCGATCTGCTCCATACCGCCCATGCGCTGCTGCGCGAGTTCGGTACCGACAGCGTCGCCACGATCGCCGCGGTCAACTCGATCGCCTTCGGCGGCGGCTGCGAGCTGGCGATGGCCTGCGACGTGCGGATCGCCGCCGAGGCGGCGGTCTTCGGCCAGCCGGAGATCAAACTCGGGATCGTCCCCGGCTTCGGCGGCACGCAGCGGCTGCCGCGCCTGGTCGGCCCCAACAAGGCGCTTGAGATGAACCTGGTCGGCGACGCGGTGCTCGCCGGCGAGGCGCTCGACTCGGGCCTCGTCAACCGCGTCGTCCCCGACCACGAGCTGTTCGAGACGGCGCTGATGTGGGCGCGCAAGCTGGCCGCCCAGGCGCCGCTGGCCCGCGAGCAGATCAAGACCGCCTCGCACAAGGGCGACCTCGACGAGGGCATCGAGGCCGAGAAGGGGGCTTTCGCCACCGCCTTCGCCAGCGACGACGCCAAAGAGGGCATCAGCGCCTTTCTCGGCAAGCGCACGCCGAAGTGGAGCGGCAAATAGACCACACCCGGTAGTTTGTTAGGTACGATCGGCTTTCCGAGAACTCCGGTGCGGGAAGCGAGGACAGGGTGGACGTTGAGGAAAAGGCGGCTGAGGCCCTGGTCCAGTTCGGCGGCTGTACGAAAGCTCGCGCGAAAGAGCTGGTGAAGGCCTGGAAGGCTGTCTTTGCGGCCGAGGCGCTGAGCGTCGTTGCCGGGCTGGAGCGCGTCACCAGCTCGGTCTCCGATCTTCGAGTCGAGCGGGTGCGGCTCTTGGTGAACGAGTTGGGTGAGGCGGCGCTGCCCAACCCGTATGAGCTGGGGGTTCTGTTGCGAGTGCCCGTGAGTCAGGCGCGCCGGGTCCTGCGGAACTGGCAAGCCCGGTATCCAGATCACTACGAGGGCCACATGGCGGCGCTGGCCGCCAAAGGGGGGCGAGACGTCGGTGGGGGCGATACCATCCCCACCTGGATCATCGAATACGGGGACCCCGAGGTACTCGAGTATGCCCTTGATCGGCTGCGTCGGCGTGGGGTGCAGAAGGGTCTCAAGACCGACCGCAGCGCGCTCACGCTCGAGGTTCCCCAGGCGACGACCGGATCCGAGGGAGAAAACGCGCTGAAAGTGCTCGGGATCCCGGAGAAATGAGCGCGCTCGCCTCGATTCTCGCTCAGGGGGGATCCGCGGTGGATGAGGTGACGACCGCCGACCGTGTGCGCGACGCGGCTACCCTCACTTCCATTACGCTCGCCATCTTGTCGGCCTTCGCAACCCAGCGTGCCACCGCCCTCGCGAAACAGGATGGCAACCTCGGCAGTTTCACCGCCGACGACCTGAAGCGCGACCTGGGGGTGGATGCGGGTCTCGTCGTGTTCGGCGTACTCCTGCTGATCGCGGCGGGGCCATTGTTCGTCGCTGCCGCCGGCGAGGCGACTCCCTTGTTCCGCGTCGACACCTCCTTCTTTGCGCTGTTCTGCCTCTTTTATCTCGGCGTCGTTCTCGTCGTCGTTTGGGCGAGTAGGACTGCTTGGAAGCGAGCGGGCTTTCTAAAGACGAAGACCAGCGCGTCGAACCGGTTGTCGGCGCTGTTCGCTTGAGCGCATCGCACTGTCCTCGGCCTTTGTCCGGCGCTGCGGATGAATTCGTGCCATCGCTGCTCTGAAATGATCGTCGCGTGAGGATTCGAGCCGAGGAACGGGAAGCGACGGGTGTCGATCTTCTAGCGGAGCTGGTTCGGGAGCCGCAGTGCACGGTGGCCCTCACGGGGGCGGGGGTCTCGGTGCCGTCCGGGATCCCCGACTTCCGTACCCCCGAGACCGGCCTCTGGGCGAACGTCGATCCGATGGAGGTCGCCCACATCGACGTCTTCGAGGACGATCCGGCGCGCTTCTGGTCCTACTACCGGCCGCGCTTCCACTCGCTCGGCGACAAACGGCCCAATGCGGCACACGAGGCGCTGGCCGAGCTCGAACGCCGTGGCTTGCTGGCGGGCGTGATCACGCAGAACATCGATCGCCTCCACCGGGCCGCCGGCTCCGAGAACGTGGTCGAGGTGCACGGCTCGATCGAAACCTCGACCTGCCGCGAGTGCGAGGCCTCGTATGGGATCGCAGAGGTCGACGCGCTCTTTGACAGCGACGGCGTTGCCCGCTGTTCCTCCTGCGATGGGGCTGTGAAACCCGACGTGGTCCTCTTCGGCGAGATGCTGCCGGAGGACGCGATGCGGGAAGCGCACGAGCTGGCGGCTCGGGCCGAGCTGATGCTCTGTGTCGGCAGCTCCCTGGTCGTCCACCCGGTGGCCGGGTTGCCAGAGGTGACGATGGCCGCTGGGGGGCGGCTGGCGATCGTCACCAAGGGCGCGACGCCCTACGACGGCGACGCGGTGCTGAAGCTGGAGGGCGAGGTCGACGAGGAGCTGAGCGCGCTGCTCGTGGCGTTGGCTTAGCGCCTAGCCGAGGCCCTCGGCCTTGGCCTTGGCCGCGGCGGATATTTCCGCTCGCGTCACGACCACCCCGGCCTCGTCGCAGGCTTCTCCGATCGTGCGTGCGCGCGGATTGTCGTAGTTGGCGCTGCGCGCGCAGATCGCCTTTGCCTCCTGACCGCAGCCGTTGACCGGTTCGCCGCCGACGCGGCCCGCGACCACCGCTGAGACGCACCCGGCCGCCGGTCCCGGCCGGCTGTCGCCGGCCGTCGCCAGGATCAGCGCCAGGATCGCCACGATGGTGACGAGCAGTCCCGCGATCACCACGTTGCGCTCACGCGGGGAGAGCCTGCGCAGCGGCGTGTTGACACGCTGAAAATGGCCTTCCAACGGCATTTGCGGCAGGTTAACGCCTAGGCCTGCGGGGGCGATCCTCCATTTGGGCGAATCCTCCGCACCGATCTTTAGACGCGTGTACGTAGTGGTCGCCTTCCGATCGCGACAGGGTGGCAGGCAACCGCCGCTGGGCTTTGCGAATGTCAATTGGAGAGTGCTCCGGATGACGCCCGATGGACTTGGCGGCTCCCATCACAAGAAAGGAAACACCGGATCAATGGACTTGTTGGCGACGTTAGATACGGGTAACAACGCGTGGCAGATGACGGCCGCGACGTTGGTCGGCCTGATGAGCATCCCGGGGCTGGTCGTGCTCTACGGGGGCGTGATGCAGAAACGCTGGTCGGTGAACTCGATGATGATGGCTTTCGTCGCCTTCGCGATCGTGCTCATCCTCTGGTGTCTGTTCGCCTTCAAAATGGCGTTCGGGACCCCGACGCACATCCTGGCAGACAGCGGCTTCTTCGGGAACTTTTGGGGCAAGCCGGGCTCGATATTGAGCAGTTCGAGCTTGCTCAGCGAAGCGCACATCCCCGAGTACGCCGAATTGGAATTCAGCTTCCCGGAGTCGACGCTGGCCTACTTCCAGATCGTCTTCGCGGCGATCACCCCGATCCTGATGCTCGGCTCGGTGTTGGGCCGGATCAACTTCAAGGCCTGGATGCCCTTCGTCGCACTCTGGACCGTATTCGTCTACACGATCAACGCCTTCCTGATCTGGGGTGGCGGCTTCTTCGCCCAGCACGGCGCCGTCGACTTCTCCGGCGGCTACGTCATCCACCTCGCGGCCGGGGTCTCCGGCTTCGTGGCGGCGGCGGTGATCGGACCGCGGCTGCAACGCGACCGCGAGGTCGACGCGCCGAACAACCTGGCGATGGTCGCCGTCGGCGCGGGTCTGCTCTGGATGGGTTGGAACGGCTTCAACGGCGGTGACTGGTACGAAGCCAGCGGCATCGCCTCGGCCGCGATCCTCAACACCAACCTCTGCACCGCGGTGGCCTTCCTGGTCTGGGTCGCGTTCGACTACCTGACCGGACGTAAGCCGAGCCTGATCGGCAGCGTCAACGGGATGATCGTCGGCCTCGTCGCAATCACCCCGGGAGCCGGGTTCGTCAACGGCTGGGGCGCGATCATCATCGGCGTCATCGCCTCGACGCTCGTCTACTTCGCGCTCAACTACCTGAGCCGAGTGAGGCCCTTCCGTAATGTCGACGACACGCTTGGCGTCGTCTACACGCACGGGTTTGCCGGATTGGCGGGCGGTCTGTTGGTCGGGATCTTCGCCAACAGCTCGATGGCGGAAACCGTGCTTGCCGGCACGATCTCCGGCGGTGGCCTGCACCTGCTCGGCTGGCAGGCGCTGACCGCGCTCTGGGTGATCGTGTTCTCGGCGATCGGCACGTTCATCCTGCTGAAAATCGTCAGCATCTTCGTGCCTCTGAGGATGACCGAGGAGGACATGGAGATGGGCGACGTGGCTGTCCATGGCCACGAGGTGTACCCGTCGGACGTGCCCTCCCTGGGCTACCCCGACGGAGTGCCCGCTGCCGCGGGAAGCGCGACCTAGGGCAGAGCCGGACGTCCCTCCCTCGTCCGGCTGTCGCGACCAGTACGAGAACCGCCCCCGTACTCTCCCGGGGGCGGTTCTCTTTTTGCCGGGAGGCGCCGGTTTAGGCCACTGCGTCGGCCGCGTTGCGGGAGATCTCGCGCAGGACGTCGAGCATCGTCGCCACGGCGGGAGTGACCGCGGCGGCCCGCGGCGTCGCGGCGAAGACCTTGCGCACGGGACTGCTCGGCTCGAGCGAGCGGATGCGGATGTCCGGGCGGACCGTAGAGAGGGCCAGATGGGGGATCAGGGCGACGCCCACCCCGGCGGCGACCAGACCCTGGACCGTCTGGTAGTCGTCGCTCTCGAAGGAGACGCGGGGCTCGAAGCCGGCGGCGTGGCAGGAGCGGACGACGTGGCGTGCGCAAGGGCTGGCGGCGGAAGTTTGGACCCAGGACTCCTCGCGTAGATCCTCGAGCCTCAGCTTTCTCCGGCCTGCCAGAGGATGCTCCGCGGGCAGCGCGAGGTGGAGCGGATCGTCGAGCAGTTCGAAGCGGCGCATGCCCGCTCCCAGTCGCTCGCCGACACCGACGAACTCGAAGAGGACGACGATCTCGAAATCGCCGGCTCGCAGGCGTGGTGCGATCTGCTCGGATTCGCCCTCGGCGAGGCTCACCTCGACGCCGGGATGGGCGGCGCGGAACCTGGCTACCGCCTGCGGCATCAGGGTCGCTCCCGCGGTCGGGAAGGAGGCGATTCGCAGCCGGCCCCCTCGGCCTCCGGCGATCGCCGCGACCTCGGCCTCCGCATCGTCCATCCGCGCCAGGATTCCCTCGGCGTGAGCCGCCAGTGCGGTACCCGCGGGAGTCGGCCGCACCCCGCGGCGATCCCGCTCGATCAACGGTGCCCCCAGTTCGCCCTCGAGCGTCGCGATCGCCTGGGAGACGGCCGACTGCGAGTAGGAGAGAGCATCGGCAGCGGCGGAGAAGGAGCCTTTGTCGATCACCTCGCGGAGGATGTGGAGGCGGCTCGTGTTCAGCATAAGTAAACCTTATCTAATAGATAGGTAATAACAGTTGTGCTGATACAAGGACCGTGCCACCATCGCCTCGAACTTCGTTTCAGCTTCGTATCTCGACTTCAAAACGAAAAGGAGGCACCGATGGCTCTCAGGATCATCGTTTCCTACGACGACACCGACAACGACCGCGACGCACTGGCTCTTGGCCGCTTGCTCGCCTTCTCCGGCGCCGAGCTCTCGCTCGCCTACGTCCGTCACTCCCAGGGCGGGGCGCTCGAGCAGAAGGAAGCTGAAGAGCTGCTCGAGAGAGGCGCCGAGGCCGTCGGCGCTCCGGACATGCCCCGGCACGTCATCGTCAACCCCGGCACCAGCGTCGGCCTCGCCGAACTGGCCGAGCGCGAGAACGCCGACGCGATCGTCTTCGGCTCCGAGTACCGGACCGCGGCCGGCACCGTCAAGCCCGGGATCTCGGCCCACAAACTGCTGCTCGGCGGCCCGGCTGCAATCGCCGTCGCACCGGCCGGGTTTCGCGACCAGCCGTCGGCAGGCATCGGCACGATCGGCATCCTCGACGAGGGTGACGATGCGGCACGCGCGACGGCCGACAGCCTGGCCGCCGCACTGGGCGCAACCGTCGCCGAGTTCAAGGGCGCCCCGGTCGACCTGCTCGTCGTCGGCTCACGCCCCGAGTCGCCGCAGGGCAAGGTCACGATCAGCGCCTCCAGCGACTACGCGGTCGAGGCGGCCACCTACCCGGTGCTCGTCGTCCCGCGCGGGGTCCCGATCCGCTTCGACTCCCCTGCGCCGGAGCCGCAGGCACCGCAGGACGAGCCCGAGGCGCCGCCCGTCAGCGTTTAGGAGCCTTGGTAACGAGGATGACGGCCGCGACCTCCGGGTCGCGGCCGTTCAGCCTCTTCTCCGCCTCGTTCAAGGCGACAGGCTGTGCCTGCTGACCGCTGAGCATCTCGGCGACCGTTGCCTCTGGCACCTCGGCCTCGACTACGAAGGCGTCGGGGAGCTTGGGTGGGTCGGTGTGCTCGAGCACGCGACGGGTCACGTCCTCGGCGGAGCGCTCCGCGTTCGACCAGCCCTGACCGAAGGAAAGCTCGGGCGTGTCGAGGTGGGGCCCTTCGAGAATTCGCAGCGAGCTCTCCCGCGGATCCCACTCGTGTTCGCCGAGGTCGACGAAGCGGCCGGTCAGCCACGGCTCGAGGATCGCCCGCCGCAACTCCTCCAGGCTCAGGTTGAAAGCACGGGCGTGATTGATTCCTCCGGCAATCTCGACGTGGAAGGGCACGCACCAACCCTACCCATGACGTGCCGGTGCTACGAGGTCCATATGGACCTCGTAGCACCGGCACGTACGCCTATTGGCGCTTTCGCGATGATCCCCTGGTGAACGCCGCCGTCCCCACTGCCGTCGTCTTCGACAACGACGGCTTATTGCTGGATACCGAGTCCGTCTGGACGCGGGCCGAGTGCGACCTCTTCGAGCGGCGTGGGCTCGAGTTCACGCCGGCGAACAAGCGCGAGCTGGTCGGCACCTCGGCCGAGATCGCCGGCGGCATCCTCGAGCGACGGCTGGGCGAGGCGGGGCGAGCAATTGCCTTGATCGAGGAGCTGAACGAGCTGGTGGTCGCCGAGCTCGAGCACGGGGTGGAGGCGATGCTCGGCGCACGCGAGCTGCTGCATGCCCTGAAGCAGCGGGGCATACCGATCGGGCTCGTCTCCAACTCGCCACTCGCTTTCGTCCAGCGCTCGCTGGAGATAGTCGGCTTCGACGACAGCTTCGACGTCGTGATCAGCGCCCACGAAGTCGCGGCGCCAAAGCCCTCGCCCGATCCCTACCTCGAGGCCTGCCGGCGGCTCGGGGTCGAGCCGGGACCGGACGTGGTTGCGCTGGAGGACTCGCCGACTGGCGTCACCGCCGCCCGAGCGGCCGGTCTAACGGTGATCGGCATCCCCTCCCTGGAGGGAATCGTGTTGGAGGAAGCCCACCACATCGCCGAGTCGCTGCTCGACGATGTCGTCGGCCGTCGCTTGGCGCTTTGAGGGGTATCCCTGCGTCAGCCCCTGAGTACGCGGCGGCGGCGTAGGACGCGCTCCGCGAGCTCGGTTAGCTCGGCTACGTTGCGCTCGTCTTCGACGGGTAGCTGGCCCTGTAGCGCGGCGTTCGCAGCTTCCCCTGCTTGCTTGCGTCGCTCGTTCAGCTCGCCCATGTCGCGCTCATGATCTGGATCCGCGAGTGCGCCGTCCAGCTCTACCAAGAGCGCCTCAAGGGCGATGCGGAGCTGCAGCGCGGCCTCGCGATGTCGGTCGGCGTCGAGGTCAGTACGGGCGCGAAGCAGCAGGGTCTCGCAGGCATCGAGGCGTTCGCGGCCACCCAGGACCGCGGCGACGCGCTCCTGGGGGCGCAGCTCTTCGTCCTGCCGTCGCCGCGCGCTTGCACCGGCCCGCACGTCGACCTCGCGGGCAGAAGAGAAGCGACCGGATGCGACCTCCTTGCCGCTGCCGTGGCCGATGCGCACGGTGGCCGCCCGGTCCGCCCGCAGTTCCACACCAAGCGGGTCGGCGCTTGCCACGGCGTGCGCGTGGACCGCCAAGTTGAGTAGAGCCAATCCCTCGGCCACCACCGCATCGATCGAGTCCTCGGAAGCAAGTGCCTCCTCCAGCCAGGCGTCGGCTTCGCCGGTCTCCTCGAAGGGCTCCTCAGCCCGCACCGCGGTGACCCGGCTCAAAGGGAGGGGCGCCGGGTCGGTCGCCGCCTCGGAGTCCTTTGGCCGGCGTCGCCGCCGGCGAGGCGGGGGAGGGGCACCCCCCGTTTCGACGACTAGCACCTGCTGCCCGCTATCGCTGCGAGCCAGATAGCGACCGTCCGGCACGGCGAGCGTGCCGGCGAACTCGAACTGCACGAATCCGAAGAGCTGCGTCAGTCGCCCTTTCGCTTGTCCGGCAGCGAGAACTTGGAGGGTCCGGTCGGCACCTTCGGGTTTTCGATCCGCTCGAGGCGGTGGGTCAGCCGCTGCCATTGCTTCGGCTTCAGCAGCGCGTCGAACTCTTCGCCGAAGATCCCCGCTTCCGGCCGGTAGCCGACATGGACGTGGTCGTAGTGGTCGGGGAGCGCGAAGCTGGTTTCCCCGGGCAGATCCTCGAGCGAGATCACCTGATGCGGGTGCATCGTCCCCTGCAACTGCAGCACGGTTTTGATCAGCTCGTCGGTGAGCGTGCCCGGTCCCTGATTGCCGGTCACCGGCACACCGTTGATCGTCGCGATGTCAACCGCATCGCCGGTCGAGTGCTCGGAGACGTAGCCCGAGGCGGTCAGGTAGCTGTGGCCGCACTCGAGCGCCGTGATCGTCAACGTGAAGCCTTTGGAGACGAGGTACTCGAGCATGGCCAGAACCCGGCGGTCGATTTTGCCGGTGGCGATGTCGGTGCGGCCGCAGTCGTAGATTTCGAGGTGTTCGTCGGCGAGGACGCGGCGCTCCAGCGCCTCCTTGGAGAGCAGGAGCACGCCCGCACCGCCGAGGTCGGAGGCGAAGGGGTTACGGCCGTTGGCCCGGTAGATCGCCGTCGCCTCCAGCAGCTTCCAGCCGTCGAGGATCGGCTTCGGGTCGATTCGCGGCGCGCCCCTGCCGGCCGGCCGGATCGCGAAGTTGATGTGCGGATCGACACCGTCTCCCCTTGCTCCGATCCGGGCCAGAACGGTTCCGGCTATAACCTTCGACCCCACCCTGAGGGTTCCGTCGGCGCCCTTGGCGGCGGCGCTGTCGACGGGCTCACTCGCCCGCGTCCGCTCGCCTTTGGCCCTGCCCGGCAGCGCATAGAGCCGTGGGCGGATGTTCTGGCTGTCGACCGGAACCCGTTTCTCCTTGCCGGTAGGCATCACCACGCTGCGGTGCTTGCGCACGATCGTGCCGAGCTTCGCGTAGAGGTAGCGGTTGCCATAGGCATCGCGCAGGACGACGTAATTGCCGAGCTTCTTCGAGTTGCCCATCTTCGCGATCACGCCATCGTTGACGGCGACGACGGGTGCTCCCTCGTGAGCGAAGATGTTGATCCCGCGCCGGGTGGGCGAAGAGGAGATCACTTCGGCGGCGTTGCCGTATTCCTCACGCACCTGTGGGGTCGCTTTGCTCAGCGCCGCCCGCGTCGAGATGTCGTCGGCGTAGCGGGCGTCGGCTGCGACAGGGAAGTGGGCGCCCTCGGTCAGCCCGGTCAGCGAGCCGACCAGCTGGGTCGGCAGCTTGCCGTAAGCGCGTGCGTAGAGCAGCACCTCCTGCACGTACCAGTCGGCGTGGTTGTAGGCGAAGATCGCGTGGTAGAGGTCGCTGCTGCCACCTGCCACCTTGAGGTAGTGGGCCGCGGCGCAGATCGCGTCGACAGGGTTGTAGGGATCCTTACGGCCGTCCCCATTGGCATCGAGTCCGTACATTTCCCAGCTCGAGGGCAGGAACTGCATCCAGCCGACGGCGCCCGCGGTGGACGGGCCCATGTTGGTGCCGAAGGCGGTCTCGATTTTGTTGATCGAGGCGAGCACCTCCCAGGGAATGCCGTACTCGGTGCCGCAGGCTTGGTAGATCGGCAGCAGGAAGGGCGGGATCTCGAACGAGTCGATGACGAAGTTCGGGACACCGAGCGGAGACGGGCCGAAGGAGGCGAAGGTCGTCGTCGGGTTGGCGCTGGTCGGCGCCCCGCCCTGGTTGAACTGCGAGCCTCCGTCGGCACCTTCGGCCGGGGGCTGATCGCCGGCGGTCGCACTGGGTGCCGTGACTCCGCCGCTTTCCGTTCCGCCGCCGAGGCTCTGGTTCCGCTGGACGCCGCCACTCGATGCGTCGCCGGCTTCCGAGGCGTCGAGAGAGGCGCCGCTCTGGACCTTGCCACCGGCCCGCGGTTCTTCTTCGGCCGCCGGCGCCGTCGGTTCGGCCGGAGCTTCCGCTTCCTCGGTCCTGTCGGAGGCGGATTCGCAATCCGGGTCTTCGAGGTCGGTCAGGCCGTCTTCGTCGTCGTCGACTTCGTTGGCGCAGGCTGGAAGCTGTGCCGAGGGCAGGGCGGGGGCGCTCGTCAGTCCGCTGGCCGCTTGGCTGTCGCCGAGGCCGGTCGATGGGTCGGCACCGGCCATGCCGACGCCAAGCGCGGTAACGACCGCGAAGCCGGCCAGAGCAATGATCAGTGCGAGCTTTTGTCTCATACGTCGGCGCCTCTGCCTCTGTTCCCTGCGTGCACGAGCATGTGCCTACCGCGTCCAACCCTCTCCCCAAGCATCGAGCACGCCCACGCTACTGGCTGGCACGGAGGCGCGCAACGCGGTGCGGCGCCCCCCAACATGCCCTTAATCAACGGCTGGCCCATGCCTGAGGCCAGGCAGCATTTCAAGCCCTTCGGATGGGCCGGTTAACAACTTGTTTCGGCCCATGGACGGGGGAATCTCTAAGGTGTCCCGGATGAGTGTCGAGGACGAGTACGACGACGGGTTGCGGGCGCGCAGCGAGCAGGCGATCGGCGAGCTGGCGCAGGCGCTGCTCGACAGCCAGGTGCTGGAGAACGCCGTCGCCGCCGCTTTCGGCGCCCGCGAGAAGGCGCAGGAGGCACAGCACGCGGCGATGGCAGCCCTCAACCTGCCCTCAGCGGGTGACGTCGAGCGACTCGAGCGGCGCTTGCGCTCGCTTTCGCAGCGGCTCGACGAGGTTGAGGACGAGATCGACCGCGTCTCGCGGGAGATCGGCGGCCTGCGGCGCCAGCTCGCCGCTGAGCGCCGCGGTGACGGCGCCGATGCCGCAGCTGAGGCCTAACTCTAACCTTCGACTTTAGGGTTAGATAGAGCCTTCGCGGCAGCTTTTCCCGCCCGGATAGCAGCCAGATCCATCCTCGCGTCGTCGAGTCGCTCGTGTCCCTCGGCTTCGGCTACGACTAAGACCGCGGCGGCGGCGATTTCCAGCGCACCGGCGCGAGCGAGCACGGCGAGCGTCTGCATGTCTGAGGCCGCGGCCCCAACCGCCTCGGCTATGTCGACTGGCATCGTGTCGAGGCTGGCAACAGTCGCTGCACGCGCTTCTGTCCTCAGCTCGACCCGCAGCCGCTCGCTCAAAGGCTGGTCCGGCGAGACCGTGTCGCCGGCGGCGAGCCCGAACGAGGCGGCGCTGCCGGCGGTGGCGCGGGCAGCCTCGATCAGCAGCAGCTCGCCCGGTCGCGCCTCGGCGCCGAAGGCGGCGCAGGTGCCGACCCGCACCACCCGCTTGACGCCGAGCTTGGCCAGGTCGGTCAGCACGAGCGCGGCACTTGGCCCACCCATCCCGGTGGCCTGGATCGTCAGCTCCTCGCCGGCCCCGGTGCGCCCGGTGTAGCCCCAGAGGCCGCGCGCGTGGTTGCTCATCTTCGGTTTCTCCAGCAGCTCCTGCGCCAGCAGCAGCGCCCGGCCGGGGTCGCCGACGAGGATCGCGGCCGGGGCCATCGGGGCGGTGGGGCGCAGGCGGGCGAGCATCGGTTTGGCGCATCCTTCCACTGATGAGAGAGCCGCGCCTGGGATTTTCGCCAACCGTCTAAACACAGGCCGTGCGGCTCCTCTTAAGTTGATGCCGTCGTCCAAGCCGACCGCGACGGAGTCGAGCCGAAATCCTGATCGCATGAAAAAGGTAGAAGCATTCATTCGCCATGAGGCGTTCGAGCCGATCAGGGCCGAGCTGCTCGACAAGGGGTTCCCGTCCCTCTCGATCGGCGAGGTCAAGGGCTCGGGTCGCCAGAAGGGCGTGGTCGAGCGATATCGCGGCTCGGCTCTTACCGTCAGCGTCCGGCCAAAGCTGAAGCTGGAGGTCGTGGTCGAGGACAAGGACAAATCTCTCGTCATCGAGACGATCCTCAAGCACGCCCGCACCGGCGAGGTCGGCGACGGCAAGATCTTCGTCCTGCCGGTGGAGGAGGCGATCCGCATCCGCACGGGCGAGGACGGCGAGGCGGTGCTCCAGGCGCACTCCGAGGAGGGGGTCCCCGCTTCCGGTTAGCCTCGGCTTTTCGATGGCTGCCGACGAACGTATTTCGATGAGCGAGGCCTCGCGGCGGTCGGGCGTGTCGGCGAGCACGCTGAAGCGCTGGGCAGAAGAGAAGGTCGTGCCGGTACGGCGTGGCCGCTGGACCGCCGCCGCCGCCGCGCAGGCGCGGGTCGTGGCGCGATTGCGGGAGCGTGGCCACTCGCTGGAGGAACTGAAGCGCGCCGGTCGAGAGGGCCGGCTCGCCTTCGGCTTCGTCGAGGATCTCTTCCCCAGCGCCGAGGAGCAGGTCACGGTGGAGAGCGTGGCGGCCGAGACCGGTCTCGAGCCGGAGCTGATCGAGCGCATACTCGCCATCCTCGGCACGCCGCTGGGCCAGGAGCGACTGCTCAGCCCGGAGGACGTCAAAGCGCTGCGTCACTGCGCCCGGGTTCTGGCCGCCGGCTTCCCGCTCGTCGCCTTCCTGCAACTGGTCCGCGTCTACGTTCAGTCGATGCGGCGGATCGCCGACGCCGAGGTGCGCCTTTTCCACCTCTACGTGCACGAGCCGTTGATCCGTGACGCGCTGCCCGAGCTCGAGATCGCCGAGGAGATGGGCGAGCTGGCGGCTGACATCCTGCCCCTGGCGGCGCCGCTGACCGACTATCTCCACACCCGCTACCTGCGCTACTTCACCGAACAGGACGTGGTCGGCCACATGGAGTCGGATCTCGACGAGGCCGCCTCCCATCTCGGCCAGGTCCCGGTCACCCTCTGCTTCATCGACCTCACGGGCTTCACCCGCTATACCGAGGAGGAAGGCGACTTGGAGGCACTCGACGTAGTCGAGAACTTCGTCGAAACGGTCGAGGCGACGCTGCCACCCGAGGCGACGATCGTGAAGACGATCGGCGACGAGGTGATGGTCGTCTCACCCGATCCGGCCTCGCTGACCGAGTGGGCAGTCGGCTTGCTCGACCGTTTCCCGGAGCGGCCGCGGCCGCGGGTCGGGATCCACTATGCGAATGCGTTCTACCGCGATGGCGACTACTTCGGCACTCACGTCAACCTCGTCCATCGTGTCGTCGATCGTGCCCAGGCGGGCGAGGTCCTGGTCACCGACCGCGTAACCGGCTCGCTCGAGGAACGCGGCCTGACCTGCGAGGCGATCGGCGAAGTCAACCTCAAGGGCTTTCCCGTGGCGACCCCGCTTTACATAGTCCGTCGCGCCTCTGACTGACCGGGGTACGTGCCGGGCCTCGAGCACACATATAGGGATTAGGGACCGATAAGTCCCGGCGCGTCGCGCAACACTGTGGCGATGGAATGCGAGGCGATGCTCGAGGCGGTGCGCGAGGGCGGCATGTTGCCCGCGGGGACGCCGCTGGTCGCGATGCTCTCCGGCGGTAGGGACTCGGTCTGCCTGCTGGACCTGGCGGCCCGACTGCTGGGCGCCGCCGAGGTGACCGCGCTGCACGTGAACTACGGTCTGCGCGACGACTCCGATGCGGACGAAGCCCACTGCACGGCGCTCTGCGAACGACTCGGGGTGCAGCTTGAAGTCGAGCGGCCGCGCCGTCCGGAGGGCCCCGGCAACCTGCAGGCCTGGGCGCGCGATACGCGCTACGCGGCTGCGGCGGGCCTGGCCGATCCGGGCGGCGCGTCGATCGCCACCGGCCACACCGCCGACGACCAGGTCGAGACGATCCTCTACCGGCTCGCCTCTTCGCCGAGCCGGCGCGCCCTGCTCGGCATGCGGCCACGCGACGGCAAGTTGGTTCGGCCCCTGATCGGCTTCACCCGCGAGCAGACCACCGCCTACTGCGAGGAGCAGCGCCTGCGCTGGCGCGACGACCCGACCAACGCCGAGCCCGCCTACGCACGCAACCGTGTCCGCCACGGCCTCGCCCGCGCTCTTGCAGACGTCCACCCGGCCGCCGCGCAGAACGTCCTGCGCACGGCAGAACTGCTGCGGGACGAGGCCGAGGTGTTGGACGCGCTGGTCGCCGTCGAGCTCGACGGCTCCAACGGCTCGCCCCGAAACACGATCGAGCTCGAGCGACTCGCCGCGCTGCCCCCGGCGCTGCGCCGGCTCGTCGTCCAGCAGCTCGCCGATCGCGCCGCCGGGCGGCCGGTAGCCGGGGCCGCCCGCCATGCCGAGGAGGTCACGGCCCTGCGCCGCACCGGCACCGCGATGCTCGACCTCGGCGGCGGCGTCCGCGCGATCGCCGAGCGCGGCACCCTGCGTGCCGAGCGCTGATAGACGTGCCGGTGATTGACCGCCTATGTGGTGGGTTGACCACCGGCACGTACTCGTCGCCCGCATCTAGACTGCTGCCGGTGAGAACCAGATGAGCGAGTCGGCGATCGGCGAGACGCTGGTTTCCGGTGAGGATCTGCAGCGGCGCGTGGCCGAGCTGGGGCAGCAGATCAGCGAGGACTACGCGGGCCGTGATCTGTTCATGGTCGGGGTGCTCAAGGGGGCGGTGATCTTCCTCGCCGACCTGATGCGACACCTGGACGTCGCCTGCGAGATCGACTTCATGGCCGTCTCCAGCTATGGCTCGCAGACCGACTCCTCCGGAGTCGTGCGTATCCTCAAGGACCTCGACGCGCCGATCGAAGGGCGCCACGTGCTGATCGTCGAGGACATCATCGACTCCGGCCTGACGCTCCAGTACCTGATGCGGAACCTCAACGCCCGTGGCCCGGCCTCGTTGGAGGTCTGCGCGCTGCTGACCAAGCCCGACCGGCTGCGGGTCGACCTCGAGCCGCGCTACGTCGGCTTCCGCATCCCAAACCGCTTTGCGATCGGCTATGGGCTCGACCACGCGCAGCGCTACCGCAACCTCGATTACGTCGCCGCGCTGGATGAGTAGATGACTGGGATGGCTCATCCAATGTGTCCAGGCGCGGAAACCGCCCTGGTACGCTGAATTTTCCTGTGAGGCGGTTTTTCAAAAGCGCGGCTTTTCCGATCCTGCTGGTGGTGATCCTCGCCTTCGTCGCCCAGCGGGTGATCAGCCCCGGCCCGAGCACGGAGACGCCCTCCTATAACGAACTGGTCGCCACCAAGGCACAGGGCGGTCTGATCGCCAACGGCAAGATCGAAGAAGTCGATGTCAACACCAAGGACAACACGCTCGATGTCAAGGAAGCGGGCGAAAACGGCAACAGCTTCTCAACCGGCTACCCGCCCGATGCCGAAGAAAGCCTGGTCAACCAGCTCAAAGCCAACGGCGTCAAGACCGACGTCCACGGGACCGGCGGTTCCAGCCTGCTCTCGCTGCTCACCTACATCCTGCCTTTCGTCCTCTTCTTCGGCTTCTGGATCTTCCTGATGAACCAGATGCAGGGCGGTGGCTCGCGGGTGATGAACTTCGGCAAATCGAAAGCGAAGCGGATGTCGGTCGACGCGCCGAAAATCACCTTCCGCGACGTCGCCGGGGTCGACGAGGCCGTGCAGGAGCTGCAGGAGATCAAGGAATTCCTCGAGAACCCGAAGAAATTCCAGTCGCTCGGTGCCCGCATCCCCAAGGGCGTCCTGCTCTACGGCCCCCCGGGCACCGGTAAGACGCTGCTCGCCCGCGCCGTCGCCGGCGAGGCCGGCGTCCCCTTCTTCTCGATCTCCGGCTCGGACTTCGTCGAGATGTTCGTCGGCGTCGGTGCCAGCCGCGTCCGTGACCTCTTCGAGCAGGCCAAACAAAACTCGCCCTGCATCATCTTCATGGACGAGATCGACGCCGTCGGCCGCCACCGCGGCGCCGGTATGGGCGGCGGTCACGACGAGCGCGAGCAGACGCTGAACCAGCTCTTGGTCGAGATGGACGGCTTCGAGATGAAAGACAACATCATCTTGATCGCCGCCACCAACCGGCCCGACATCCTCGATCCGGCACTGCTGCGGCCGGGCCGCTTCGACCGCCAGGTCGTCGTCGACCGCCCCGACCGCAAGGGCCGCAAGAAGATCCTCGAGGTCCACACCCGCGGCAAGCCGCTGGCCAAGGCAATCGATCTCGACGCGCTCGCCGGCCAGACCCCGGGCTTCACCGGCGCCGACCTCGCCAATCTGATCAACGAGGCGGCGCTGCTGACCGCCCGCACCGGAAACCGCGAGATCTCCATGCGGGAGCTGGAGGAGGGGATCATGCGCGTGATCGCCGGCCCGGAGAAGAAGACCCGGGTGATGAGCGAGAAGGAGCGCCTGATCACCGCCTACCACGAGCTCGGCCACGCGATCGTCGGCCACCTGCTGCCCAACTGCGACCCGGTCCACAAGATCTCGATCATCAGCCGCGGCCAGGCGCTCGGCTACACGATCAGCCTGCCGACCGAGGACAAGTTCCTCACCAGCCGCGCCGAGCTGACCGACACGATGGCGATGACGCTGGGCGGCCGCGCCGCCGAGGAGATCGTCTTCGGCGAGATCACCACCGGCGCCTCCAACGACCTTGAGAAGGTCACCGAGACCGCGAAGCGGATGGTGATGCGGTTCGGCATGTCGGAGCGGCTCGGCCCGCGCGTCTTCGGCCATGATCGCGGCCAGCCCTTCCTCGGCCGCGAATTCAGCGCCGAACCGGACTACTCCGACGAGATAGCGCGCGAGATCGACGATGAGATCCGCCGTATCGTCGAGGCGGCGCACCAGACCGCCAAGGATCTGCTCAATGAGAAGCGCAGCGAGCTCGACACGATCTCGAAGATCCTGCTCGAGCATGAGACGATCGACGCCGGGCAGTTCGTCGACCTGCTCGCCGGCAAGCCGGTGGACGAGATCTTCATCGACGACGAGGAGCCTTCGCAGCCGGTCGAGCCGGCGCCGGAGCCCGAACGGGCACAGCGCGAGGGCGCGCGGCCGAACCCCCGCCCGCGGCCTGGATTCGCCGGCGGCGACGCCAGCTAGGAACGACAACATGAAGCTGATGGGGGTGGTCAACGTGACCCCCGACTCGTTCTCCGACGGTGGCCTCTTCCTTGACGCGGAAGCCGCTGTTGCTCATGGGCGGGAGTTGGCTGAGCAGGGGGCGGAGATTCTTGATGTCGGTGGGGAATCGACTCGGCCTGGGGCCGAGGAGGTATCCGCGGAGGAGGAGATGACGCGGGTAGTGCCCGTGGTCCGTGGGCTGGCCGACACGGCGACTGTCTCGATCGACACTTCCAAGGCCGCGGTCGCTGAGGCCGCTCTCGATGCGGGCGCCACGATCGTCAACGACGTGACCGCGCTGAGTCACGACCCCGAGATCGGAGCGCTGTGCGCGGACCGCGGCGCTGGACTGGTGCTGATGCATATGCAGGGCGACCCGCGAACGATGCAGGAGGATCCGAGCTACGACGACGTGGTCGACGACGTCAAGGCCTTTCTCGCCGAGCGGATGGAAGCGGCGATCGACGCGGGAGTCGCCGAGGAGCTGATCTGGCTCGATCCGGGGATCGGTTTCGGCAAGACCCTCGACCACAACCTCGAGCTGCTGCGCTGCCTCGGCGAGTTGTGCGAGCTGGGCCGCCCGGTGGTCGTCGGCACCTCGCGCAAGAGCTTTATCGGCAGGATCGACGGCTCGGCGGTGGAGGACAGGCTCGGTGGCACGATCGCCTCCTCGGTCCTCGCCGCGGCCGAGGGCGCCGACGTCCTGCGCGTCCACGACGTTGCCGAGACCGCCCAGGCGATGAAGATGACGAGCGCGATCCTCGGTTAGGTTGCAGCCCATGGACGAACCGAACGGCAACGGGATCGAATCGCGGGTCGAGGTCGACCTGCGCGGGATCTCGATCTACACCCACCATGGCGTCAGCGACGCCGAGCAGGAGGTCGGCCAGAGGATCGAGTTCGACATCTCCTTCGACGTGCCCGACTGCGACGCGGTCCTCACCGACCGGATCGAGGACACCGTCGACTACAGCGAGGTCTGCGACATCGTCGCCCTCGCCGCCACCGAGCGCAGCTACCGCACGCTCGAGCGGCTCGCCCAGGTCGTCGGCCAGCGATTGATCGAGCGCTTCGGCTGCGAGTCGGTCCGTGTGCGCGCCTCGAAGCCCGAGCCACCGTTGCCACTGGCGATCCAGGAGGTCGGCGTAGAGGTCACCCAGGAGCGCAGCGAAGCGGAGGACGAGGACAACGGCGAGGAGGCCTGACAGACGTGCCGGTGGATGGGGGTCCATATGGACACCGGAGCACCGGCGCGTCGTGATGCGAGTTGGGTATTTGGGGCTGGGCTCGAACGTCGGCGACCGCGCCGGACATCTGCGGGCGGCGATCGAGATGTTGAGCGAGCGCGGGGTGGAGGTGGAGGCGGTCTCCTCCGGTTATGAGACCGAGCCGGTGGGCGAGGTGCTCGACCAGCCGGACTTCCTCAACGCGGCGATCCGCATTCGCACCGAGCTGGAGCCGGAAGTGCTCTTGGACGTCTGCAAGGAAATCGAGGCGGAGCGTGGCCGTGCCCTCGACGCGCCTCGCCACAGCCCGCGGCCGCTCGACGTCGACCTGCTGCTGCTCGGCGACATCGAGCTCTCCACCCAGCGCCTCACGCTGCCCCATCCCGAGGCGACCAGCCGCCGCTTCGTCCTAGCTCCTCTACTGGAGCTTGATCCCGACCTGACGTTCCCAGACGGCGCCCGTCTGGCGGATGCCCTCGCGTCCCTCGGCTCCGGCCAACGCGCCAGCCGCGTAGGAGCGCTCTAGGCGGCTGCAGTTTCGCTGCGCAGCGGCTGCAGCCAGGCGGGCGGCAGGATCGGCGGGGTCTTGCCGGGGTAGTCCGGGACTACTCGCTTCGCCAGCGCGCCTGCCGGCCGACCCTCGATCGAGGGTCGCAGGTCATCGAGCGTCATCGCCAGCCTCAGGCTGGGGGCGATCTGGAAGTCGGCGATGTTGAGCTGCTCGCCGCCGATCGTGCCGGCGGCAATCCAGTCGTCGATCCGCTGCAGCATCGCCGGCATCACTGCCAAGCTGCTTCGCACGTTCTCGTCGGTCGCCTCGTTGAAGTGGGCGGAGGCGGCGACGATCGGCCCTGCGGTTTTCAGCGCCAGGCCGATCGGGATCCCCAGCTTCGCTCCCTCCGAGTAGCTGCGCAGCGGTGCCTTGTCCTTGCGCAACGCCCACCAAAGGATCGCCCGTACGGGCGGTTGTAGCTCTTGGTCGCCGAAGCGCTCCGCCTCTTCCACCGCCGCGCGCTGCTGGGGATCGGTGGGGATCAGGGCCGGCTCGGGCTGCAGCCGGTCCAGCTCGCGAGCGATCTCGCCCGTCCCTTGCACCTTACGTCCGTCGATCTTGATTGCCGGCACGGTGTTGCGTGGAAAGCCAAGCCCGCGCAGCACGCCCTTGGAGACGACTGGCATCAGGTCGGTGCGCTTGTACGGGATGCCCTTGGTCTCGAGCATCAGCCGTGCCGCCATCGACGGATGGGAACCGGGGATGACGTAGAGCCGCGCCTCCATGGCGAGCCATCATAGACTCGCCCCGTGCTGCTCGCGGTTGACGTCGGCAATACCCAGACCCACCTCGGCGCTTTCGACGGCGAGCGCCTGGTCGAGCACTGGCGCTTTCAGACGCGCGCCGGGGCGACCGGCGACGAGCTGGCCGAGCGGATCGCCGGCATGCTCGCGCTCAGCGGTGTCGGCCTCGCCGATCTCGGCGCCGTCTGCGTCTCCTCGGTGGTGCCGCCGCTCGGCAGCCAGTACGAACAGCTGACCGAGCGCTACACGAGCGCCTCCTGCCTGGCGATCGGCCCGGGGGTGAAGACCGGGATGCCGATCCGCATCGACAACCCGCTCGAGGTCGGTGCCGACCGGCTGGTCAACGCGGTGGCCGCCTACGAGCGCTTCAAGACCGCCTGCGTCGTCGTCGACTTCGGCACCGGGATCAACTTCGACGCCGTCTCGGAGGCCGGCGAATACCTCGGCGGGGCGATCGCGCCCGGGGTCGAGATCTCGCTCACCGCATTGGTCGAACGCGCCGCCCGCATCGGCCGCATCGATCTCGAGGAGCCGGAGACGGCAATCGGCCGCTCCAGCCGGGCCGCGATCCAGTCGGGGGTGATCTTCGGCTTCGCCGGCTTGATCGACGGCGTCGTGCGCCGCATCGAAGACGAACTCGATCAGGTGCAGCTGCTCGCCACCGGCGGGCTCGCCGCGGCCATCGTCCCCTTCACGGAGACGATCGACGAGGTCGACGAGATGCTTACCCTGAAGGGTCTGCGTCTCATCCATGAGCGGAACGTCTAAAACCCAACCCACCCTCACCGACCCCTTCGAGATCGGCGGGGTCGAGATCGCCAACCGCGTTCTGCTGGCGCCGCTGGCCGGGATCGGCAACTGGTTCGTCCGCCTGCAGGCTAAGCGGCATGGGGCGGGACTCGCCGTCTCGGAGATGATCTCCAGCTTCGGCTTGCACTACCGCAACGAGCGCACCCTGCGCGAGCTGATGCGGATCCACCCCGACGAGCACCCGGTCTCGGTGCAGCTCTTCGGCCACGACCCCGAGGTGATGCGCTCCGGTGCCGCGGTCGCCGCCGAGGCCGGTGCCGACCTGATCGACATCAACATGGGCTGCCCGGTGCGCAAGGTGCGCAAGACGGGCGCCGGGGTCGAGCTGCTCGCCGATCCCGAGCTGGCCATCGCTCTGCTCCGCGGCGCGATCGAGGGCAGCGGCCTGCCGGTGACGGTGAAGCTGCGCTCGGGGTTGCGACCCGGCGACCGCTCCGGCTTCGAGCTCGCCGTGCGCCTCGCCGAGGAGGGCGGTGCGGCAGCGATCGGCTTCCACCCCCGCGCGGCGACGATAAAACACAAGGGCAGCCCCGACTACGCGCTCACCCGCGCCCTGGTCGAGCGGATCGACGTGCCGGTGATCGTCTCCGGCGGCCTCGACGATTCCGATTCGGTCCGCCGCGCCTACCGCGAGTCCGGGGCCGCCGCGGTGATGCTCGCCCGCGGCGCGCTCGGCAATCCCTGGCTCTTCGAGGAACTGACCGGACGCCGCAGCGAGCCGCCATCGCGCGAGGAGGTGGTCGCCGAGCTGCTCTGGACCGTCGACCGCGCCGAGGAGCACCTCGGGACCGAGCGGGCGACCCGTTACCTGCGCAAGTTCTACCCCTGGTACGTCGACGCGCTGGGCGCTCCAAGCGAGGTTGCGGCAGAGCTCCAGCGCAGTGCGGACCTCCCCCGCGCCAGGCAGTTGATCGCCGCCCAAATTCCCCTGAGTGCCGGACTGACGCCCTCGCTATAATCCCGCGACTTCGGCCCTGGTGTGGCGTGGCGAAAGCCGTCGCACCCGGGCGTTTTTGGTCTCAGGACCGAACAAACCCACATCCAGCCAGTAGAAGCGAGGTCAGCGCAAAGTGACTCGGCAAGCCGTAATCACCCCCGAAGGGCTCGAGAAGCTCAAAGAGGAAATCGAGCACCTGTCGACCGACAAACGGCGGGAGGTTGCGGCGCGGATCAAGGAGGCCCGCGAGTTCGGCGACATCTCCGAGAACGCCGAGTACGACGACGCCAAGAACGAACAGGCGCTGCTCGAGGGCAGGATCGCCCAGCTCGAAGAGCGACTGCGTCGCGCCACGGTCATCGACGAGAAGGACGTCGACACCAACGAGGTCAGCTTCGGCTCGGTCGTCCACGTCAAAGACCAGAAAAGCGGCGACTCGCAGAAATTCCAGATCGTCGGCTCGACCGAGGCCAACCCCGCCGATCACAAGCTCTCCAACGAGTCGCCGATCGGCAAAGCCCTACTCGGCCACAAGCGCGGCGACACGATCAGCGTCGACGTGCCGCGCGGGCCGAAGAAGAAATTGAAAATCACCAAGATTGAGTCGGCCTAGCGGCCGGTAGGCTCGCGTCTTCAATGAGCGAGCCAGAGGAGCAGCAGCTCTCAGACGTCCTCCGCGACCGCCGCCAGAAGCTTGAGCGGCTGCGCGAGGCGGGGATCGAGCCGTTCCCGCACGAGTTCGAGGAACGTGAGGAGATCGCCGAGGTGCGGGCGGCCCACGCGGGACTGGCGGCGGGGATGGAGACCGAGTCGCGCCACCGCGTCGCCGGCCGGATCGTCGCTCGTCGCGGTCACGGCAAGGCGGCCTTCCTCGATCTGCGCGACGGCACTGGCCAGATTCAGCTCCACGCCACCGCCGACAAGCTCGGTGAGGACGCATTCGCGCTGTTGGTCGACCTCGACCTCGGCGACTTCGTCGGCGTCGAGGGGACGGCGCTGGCGACGCGACGCGGCGGCGAGCTCTCGCTGGCGATCGACCACTGGCGGCTGCTGGCCAAGAGCCTGCGCCCGCCGCCGGACAAGTTTCACGGTCTCGAGGATGTCGAAACGCGCTACCGCCGCCGCGAGCTGGATCTGCTCGCCAACGAGGAGAGCCGTCGTGCCTTTGCGATCCGCGCCCGCGCGATCGCCGAGGTGCGCCGCCGGCTCGACGAATGGGGGTTCGTCGAGGTCGAGACGCCGGTGCTGCAGCCGCTCTACGGCGGTGCCCTGGCGCGCCCCTTCGTCACCCACCACAACGCGCTGGACCGCGATTTCTACTTGCGGATCGCGACCGAGCTCTATCTGAAGCGGCTGGTCGTCGGCGGCATCGACAAGGTCTACGAGCTTGGCAAGGACTTCCGCAACGAGGGCGTCTCGCACAAGCACAACCCCGAGTTCACGATGCTCGAGTGGTACGAGGCCTACGCCGACTACGGGAAGACGGCGCACGACCTCGAGCTGCTGGTCGCCGAGATCGCCGAGCGGGTGCTGGGAACGACCGTGGTCGAGCGCGACGGGGTGGAGATCGATCTGGCGCCGCCCTGGAAACGGGTGACGCTGCGCGAGGCGGTACGCGAGCGAACCGGGATCGACATCGCCGAGCACCCGACCCGCGAGGCGCTCGCCGCGGCGATGGAGGGCGAGCCCGACCCCACTGAGGGTTGGGGAAAGCTGGTCGACGGCCTGCTGTCCAGGGCGGTCGAGCCGGAGCTGATCCAGCCGACCTTCATCGTCGACTACCCGGTCGAGCTCTCGCCGTTCGCCAAGGCGCACCGCTCCGAGCCGGGCTTGGTCGAGCGCTGGGAGGCCTTCGTCGGTGGGGTCGAGATCGCCAACTCCTTCAGCGAGCTCAACGACCCGGACGAGCAGAGGCGCCGGTTCGAGCAACAGGCGGCCGAGCTGGAGCGGGGTGACGAAGAGGCGCAGCCCTACGACGAGGTATTCGTCGAGGCGCTGGAGTACGGGATGCCCCCGACCGGTGGCGTGGGACTGGGAATTGACCGGCTTGTCATGATGCTTACCGGAGCGCACAGCCTGCGTGAGATCGTGCTTTTCCCGGCGATGCGCTCCTGAAGGACCCGAAACGGGGTCGAAAAGGCCGCTAGGAGCGGCAATCGAGGTTCCGAGGCCGGGTGGGCACTCTCGGTATCGTTTAAAGGGCACATAGGCGCTTCCCGATACACGAAGGGCGCCCCCGGTACTTCCGACCGCAAAACGCGTTTGACCTCGAGAGGGTCAAGAGAGGAAGCCTTTGTTCGAGAGATTCACTGAGCGAGCACGTCAGGTAGTGGTCCTGGCCCAGGAAGAGGCTCGCACGCTGAAACACAACTACATCGGCACCGAGCACATCCTGCTCGGGTTGCTGCGCGAGGAGGAGGGCCTGGCCGCCCGCGTCCTCGAGTCTCTCGACATCACGACCGAGCGCGTCCGCTCCCAGGTCGTGCGGATCGTCGGTTCCGGCGAGGAGGTCACCTCCGGTCAGATCCCGTTCACGCCCCGCGCCAAGAAGGTGCTCGAGCTGGCGCTGCGCGAGGCGCTCTCGCTCGGCCACAACTACATCGGCACCGAGCACATCCTGCTCGGCCTGGTGCGCGAGAACGAGGGCGTCGCCGCCCGCATCCTGCTCGACTTCGACGCCGACTCCGACAAGATCCGCAACGAGGTGATCCGCATGCTGTCGGGTCCCGGCGGCCGCCGCCAGGGCGGCGGCGGAGGCGGCCAGGGCGAGGGCGCCGGCAAAAAGAGCTCGAAACTGCTCGATCAGTTCGGTCGCAACCTGACCAAGCTGGCCGAGGAGGGCAAGCTCGACCCGGTGATCGGCCGCGAAACCGAGATCGAGCGGATCATGCAGATCCTCTCCCGCCGCACCAAGAACAACCCGGTGCTGCTCGGCGAGCCCGGCGTCGGCAAGACCGCCGTGGTCGAGGGCCTGGCGGCGCGGATCAACAGCGGCGAGGTGCCGGAGCTGCTGCGCAACAAGCAGATCTACACGCTCGACCTTGCTGCTCTGGTCGCCGGCTCCAAGTACCGCGGCGAGTTCGAGGAGCGCCTCAAGAAGGTGATGAAAGAGATCACCCAGCGCGGCGACATCATTCTTTTCATCGACGAGCTCCACAATCTGGTCGGGGCCGGCGCGGCCGAGGGCGCGATCGATGCGGCCTCGATCCTGAAGCCGGCGCTTGCCCGGGGCGAGCTGCAGACGATCGGCGCGACGACCCTCGACGAGTACCGCAAATACCTCGAGCGCGATTCGGCGCTGGAGCGCCGCTTCGCCCAGATCAAGGTCGACCAGCCCTCGGTCGAGGACACGGTCAAGATCCTCGAGGGGCTGCGCGAACGCTACGAGCAGCACCACAAGGTCAACATCACCGACGACGCGCTGAAGGCCGCGGCTGAGCTGGCCGATCGCTACATCTCCGACCGCTTCCTGCCCGACAAGGCGATCGACCTGATCGACGAGGCCGCCTCGCGGATGCGGATCAAGTCGATGAGCGCGCCGCCGGTCTACCGCGACCTCGAGGAGGAAGTCGAAAAGACGCGGCGCGAAAAGGAGTCCGCGATCGAGGCCCAGGAGTTCGAGAAAGCGGCCAACCTGCGCGACTCCGAGCGCCAGCTGACGACGCGCAAGCGCCAGCTCGAAGACGAGTGGTCCGAGGGCGACTCCTCCGAGCGGCCCGACGTCGGCGAAGAGGAGATCGCCGACATCGTCTCGATGTGGACCGGGATCCCGGTCTTCAAACTGACCGAGGCCGAGACCAAGAAGCTGATCCGCATGGAGGAGGAGCTGCACAAGCGGGTGATCGGCCAGGAGGTCGCGATCACCGCCGTCTCCAAGGCGATCCGCCGCTCCCGTGCCGGGATCAAGGACCCGAAGCGGCCGTCGGGCTCGTTCATCTTCCTCGGCCCCTCCGGGGTCGGCAAGACCGAGCTGGCGCGCACCCTCGCCGAGTTCCTCTTCGGCGACGAGGAGGCGCTGGTGCGGATCGACATGTCCGAGTACATGGAGAAGCACGCGGTCAGCCGCCTGGTCGGCTCGCCGCCGGGCTACATCGGCTACGACGAGGGCGGTCAGCTGACCGAGGCCGTGCGGCGCAAGCCCTACAGCGTGCTGCTGCTCGACGAGATCGAGAAGGCCCACCCGGACGTCTTCAACATCCTGCTGCAGATCCTCGAGGACGGGCGGCTCACCGACGCCCAGGGGCGCACGGTCGACTTCCGCAACGCGATCGTGATCATGACCTCGAACATCGGCGCCTCGGAGATCGCCAAGAACACCTCGATCGGCTTCACCGTCGCCGATGAGACCGGCATGTCCTACGGCGACATGAAGAACCGCATCATGAGCGACCTGAAAAAAGTCTTCCGGCCTGAGTTCCTCAACCGGATCGACGAGGTGATCGTCTTCCACAAGCTCGCCAAGGACGAGGTCAAGGAGATCGTCGACCTGATGATCAACCGCGTCCGCGTCCAGGTCGCCGAGCACGAGCTGCAACTGGAGCTGAGCGACGAGTCCAAGGACCTGCTGGTCGAGAAAGGCTGGGACCCCTCGATGGGCGCCCGGCCGCTGCGCCGCGCGATCCAACGCTACATCGAGGATCCGCTCGCCGACGAAGTCCTGCGCCAGGGCCCGATGGTCCCCGGTTCGACCGTCATGGTCGAGCGCGACGCCTCCGGCGACGAGGACGACAAACCGCTGAAGTTGACGATCATCGCGCCGAAGAAGCCGCTGAAGAAAGCGAAGCCCGAGCCGGAGAAGGTCGGGGTCGGTGCCAAGAAAGACGAGAGCGGCGAGGGCGACGATCATCCCGACGTAGACGTGCAGCCCGCCGGCGACGGCGAGGCCTGAGCACCGCTGCATCCGATGCGCGAGCCGGGCCGCAGCGCCGTAGGCACCTGGAGCGGCGGTCGGTTCATCCGTTACGGCGAGCAGATCGATGTGGAGCGGCTCGAGGCGCTGCTGCGCCCAGGCGGCGGCATCGACACGGTGCTCACCGCCGACACCTACGGGCAGGGCGAGGCCGATCGGATCCTTGGCCGGGCACTCGCAGGGGTGCCGCGGGACGAGTACTCGCTGGTCGGGGCCGTGGGGCATGACTTCTATGAGGGGGAGCGCGATGGGCCTCGGGGCTTTCCGCGTTTCACCAATCCCGACCTTCGCGGTCCCGAGGAGTACGCCGGTTACTTGCGGATTGCCGCTGAGCGCAGTCTTGAGCGACTCGGCGTGGAGCGCTTCGACTTGCTGCTGCTGCACAACCCCGACCGGATCGGTTATTCGAGCGAGGCGGTCTGGGACGGCATGGCGGCGCTGCGCGAGGCGGGCCTGACCGGGCAGATCGGCATCGCGCCCGGGCCCGCCAACGGCTTCACCCTCGACCTGATCGCCTGCATCGAGCGCTTCGGCGAGCGGATCGACTGGGCGATGATCATCCTCAACCCGTTCGAGCCCTGGCCCGGCGAGCTCTGCCTCGACGCGGCCGCCCGCCACGGCGTCAAGGTGATCACCCGCGTCGTCGACTACGGCGGCCTCTTCTGGGGCGATCTCCGCCCTGGGATGGAGCTGGCCCAAGGTGACCACCGGGCCTTCCGTCCCGACGGCTGGATCGAGGCAGGGCTGGAGAAGCTGGAGCCACTGATGCCGATCGCCGAACGTGTCCGGCTCACCCCGATCCAGCTCGCCTGCCAATGGAACCTCGCCCACCCCGCGGTCGAGTGCGTCGTCCCGACCCTGATCCAGGAGGCCGGCGAGGGGGCCTGCCCGATCGAGGCCAAGCGGGTCGAACTGGCGAACCTGCCGGCGGAGCAGCGACTGAGCGATGAGGACGTCGCCGCGATTCGGGCGGTCGGCGACAACACCGGCTGCATGGCGCTGAAGGGCGCCAGCCCCACGCATGAGGGCGAGGAGCGCCCCGACCGCTGGGCGCTGAACGAAGACCTCGCCGCAGTAGGCGAGCGCTGGGGCATAGACCCCGATCGCGACCTCGCCACCGCTTAAGGCCTATTCCGCTAGGTGATCGCACCCCTGGATACGGCCCAGGACACGGCGCGCTGTGGCCCCGTCGCAAATCCCACATGGCTCTGCCATGCGGAATTCGCACCGTGACCGCCCCGCTTGGTCCTGAACCGTCCCAGGGGCACGCCCCCTAACGGAATAGGCCTTAGCCTGCGCGCATGTCGCGCCAGTGGTGGACGCTCGCCGGTACTTGTACCGGCCTCTTCCTGTTGATGCTCGACTCGACCGTCGTCGCCCTCGCCCTGCCGAGCATCCGCCACGACATCGGCGCCAGCGCGGCCGGCCTGCAGTGGGTGATGAACGGCTACCTACTGGCGATCGCCGCCCTCGTCGTCACGGCGGGGCGGCTCGGCGACATGTTTGGCCGCAAGCGGCTGTTCCTCGCCGGGATGTGCATCTTCGCCCTCGGCTCGGTCCTCTCCGGCGCCGCCAACGACGAACTGGCCCTGATCTGCGGCAGGGCGTTGCAGGGGGTCGGGGCGGCACCGATGCTGCCGCTCTCCCTGGCGATCGTCTGCAACGCCTTTCCGGCTGGGCAGCAGGCTCGCGCGCTCGGCATCTGGGCGGGGATCTCGGCGGTGGCGCTCGGTATCGGCCCGCTCGCCGGCGGTGCCCTTGTCGACGTCGACTGGCGGCTGATCTTCTGGATCAACCTGCCGATCGCCGCGATCGGGATCGCGATCACCGCGCTGGCCACCGAGGAGTCGACCGACCCCGGCTCGGGCCGGCGGATCGACCTGCCGGGGCTGGTGGCGCTCGGAGCCGGGCTCACCGCGGTAGTCCTGGCGCTGGTCCAGGCACAGGTCTGGGGTGCGGGGCCGACCGTCGTCCTGGCCCTGCTCGGCCTCGCCTGCCTCTATGCCTTCTGGCAGATCGAGCACAGGGTCGCGGAGCCGATCGTCGACTTCTCGCTCTTTCGCAACGGCCCCTACTTCGGCGCCAGCGCCGCCGCCTTCGCCCTGGTCGGCGCCTACTGGTCGGTGATGTTCTTCCAGTCCCAGTACCTGCAGGACGTGCGCGGCCACTCGGCCGTCCTCAGCGGCCTGATGATCCTGCCGATCACGGTGCCGATGATCTTCATCTCACCTTTCTCGGGACGGTTGATCACCCGCTTCGGGGCGAGGAGGCTGATGACGTCGGGGATGATCCTCGGCGCCCTGGGCCTGTTTGCGCTGACCCAGATCGGTTCCGGCAGCTCCTACGCGCTGCTGCTTGCCGGCTACCTGCCCTTCGGCGTCGCCCTGGGCCTCGTCTACGCGCCGATGTCGACCGCAGCGATGGCGGCGATGCCGGCGGAGAAGGTGGGTATCGCGTCCGGCGTGCTGGCGATGGACCGGGTGATGGCCGGCACGGTCGCCCTCGCCGTCACCGGCGCCGTCTTCCATGCACTGCTCGGCGACGACGGCTCGTTCGCCGATTCCGTCGCCGGCTCGACCTGGGTCCTGGTTGCCCTCTGCACCGTCGGCACCATTCTCACCTGGGCATTCGTGCGCGATTCGGGGCGGCCAGCACCCAAACCGCACTCGCATCACCGTCATTTCCACCTCTAGACGCGGAAAAACCGCATTAGGTGACCAACTCGCTTGACAATGTCCTTCCCGACCTGTCCACTCGAGATTGGTCAGACCGCATTCCAGAGCGGAATTTGTCATCCTAGACTAGATGTCTTTACCGCCTGGGGATGAGCTTCACGAGTTGGCAGAACGGCAAGATCCCCGGCTACTGAGGGCCTTGGATGTCGTTGCCCCTGGCGGCGCGCTGCGCGAGGGTCTCGACAACATAGTCCACGCCAGCACCGGTGGTCTGATCGTCGTCGGCGACCCGGGCGACATTTCGCACATGCTCTCCGGCGGGATCAGGCTCGACATCGACTACACGCCGGCGATGCTCTACCAGGTGGCAAAGATGGACGGGGCGATCGTGCTCAACGCCGAGGCGACCAAGATCGTCTGGGCGAACGTCCAGCTGATGCCGGACCCGACGATCCTCTCCTCGGAGACCGGCACCCGCCACCGCACCGCCGAGCGCGTCTCCAAACAGACCAGCGCGCTGGTCGTAGCGATCTCCCAGCGCCGCGACGTCGTCTCCCTCTACGTCGAGGGGACCAAGTACATCCTGCAGGAGATTCCGGCCGTGCTGGCCAAGGCGAACCAAGGCCTGGCGACGCTGGAGAAGTACCGCGAGCGGCTCGAACAGGTCTCCGACCGGCTCACCGTGCTCGAGTTCGAGGGCGGTGGCGTCCTCTACGACGCGCTCACCGTCCTCCAGCGAGCCGAGCTGACGACGCGGATGGCGGTCGAGGTCGAGCGCTACATCGTCGAGCTCGGCACCGAGGGGCGGCTGATCGAGATGCAGCTCGAGGAGACGATGGTCGGCGTCAGCGCCGACAAGTCGGCGCTGATCCGCGACTACTCGGTCGAAGACTCCGAGCAGAACCTCGTCACCGTCCTGCAGTCGCTGGCGCGGATGCCGCACGAGGACGTGCTCGACTTCGGTCGCCTCGCCGAGCTGCTCGGCTACGACCGCAAGCTCAACACCCTCGACTTCCCGGTTGCGCCGCGCGGCTACCGTGTGATGGGCCGCATTCCGCGCATCCCCAAGCTTGTCGTCCAGAAGATCATCCACGACCTCGGCGGCCTGGAGGAGGTCCTGGCGGCATCCGACGCCGACCTCGAAGCCGTCGAGGACGTCGGCCAAACCCGGGCCAAGGACATCCGCGAGGGCCTGCGGCGGCTCCAGGAGGTCGACCTGGTCGACCGGTACTTACAGAGTTGACGGCAAAGAAGCCGTCGCAAATCGAAAGGAGTCAGCGATTCCCCAGCTAGAAGAGGCCACCGAGGTAAGCGTCGAGGAAGTCGAGTACGTCTGCGACTTCGAGGAGGGCGACAAGGTCGTCTATCCGCATCATGGCGCCGGCCTGGTGATGAAGAAAGAAACGCGGAAGCTGATGGGTGAGGAGCGCGAATACCTCACGATCAAGATCCTCCACAACGAACTCACCGTGATGGTTCCCTGCGAAAACGCCGGCAAAGCGGGACTGCGGCGGGTCATCGACGAGGTCGAAATCAAGAAGGTCACAGGCGTCCTCACCGATGACGTGTCCGAGATGCCGAAGAACTGGAACCGGCGTTTCAAGTACAACCGCGAGAAGATCAAGACCGGCGACGTGTTCGAGCTCGCCGAGGTCGTCCGCAACCTGGCGCTTCGCGAGATGGAGAAGGGTCTCTCCACCGGCGAGAAGCAGATGTACACGCGGGCCAAGAAGATCCTCGCGTCTGAGTTCATGTACGCGCTCGACAAGGACGAGGAAGGCGCGGAGGATTACCTCGACGGCCTGCTGGAGGAGCGCTTCGCCGCCACCGCCTAGCAGCTCGTCTGCGGCATCCGTCACCGCGGTCACCGCGGTCATCGCGGCTGCCGGCTCCGGGGAGAGGCTCGGAGCCGGCAGCCCGAAGGCCTTCGTGCCGCTCGCCGGCAAGCCGATGGTCGAGTGGTCGATCGCAGCCTTCCGAGCGGTCGGAGTGCGCTCGATCGTGGTCGCCTGTCCGCCTGGCCACTCTGATGAGTTGCCCGGAGACGACCTCCTCCTGGTCGCGGGGGGGAAGACCCGCTCCGAATCGGTGTCCAACGCACTCGAAATGGCGGAGACCGAGTTGGTGGCCGTTCACGATGCAGCGCGTCCGCTCGTCACCGCGGCGCTGATCCAGGAGCTGATCGAAACTCTGATCCAGAATCCCGATGTGGATGGAATCATCCCGGCCACGCCGGCGGCAGACACGATCAAGTGGTCGGAAGTGAACAAGGGGCGTCTCATAGTCGGGTCCACCTTTGACCGGGACCGTCTCTGGGGCGCGCAGACGCCGCAGGTCTTCCCTGTGGTCGAGTTGCGGGGGGCACTTGCCGGCGATCCAGCCAGGGTCGCTGCCGCGACGGACGATGCGATGCTGGTCGAGATGCCGGTAGGAAGGGTGTTGATTCACCCCTCCTCACCAGAGAACTTCAAGGTGACGACGCCGCTCGACCTGAGGGTGGCCGAGATGGTCCTCTCCGAGCGCTCAGCTCAGTAGGACCCAGGCGAGCGCTGCCGCGAAGCAGACCTGACCGACACCGAGGGCGGCGCCGAGGCTGACTGCACCGAGGGCTCCGGCGATTGCGGCACCGAGGGCGAAGGCGCCGAGCATGACGGCGAGCTGGCGCCAGAGCACGGCTACGCGCTCCGCTCGGTCGGCAGCCCGCCGGCGGCGCGCGAATCGTCACCGCGATGCTCGCGGCGACGTCGCTCGTAGACGCGGTTCTGCACCAGCAGGGTTGCGACCCCGGCAATCACGATCGCAGTGAGGTTGATCGCCAACTGGGCGATCGCGCCGCGCCAGTCGGCCCAATCCCCGAAAGCCGCGGAAACGCCGATTGCGGCCGCTGCGGGGATCGTCGTCACCGAGATCAGCACTCCGATCAGGGCGCCCGACTTGGCCGAGGTGAGCGAGAGCACACCGGCCGTGCCGGCGAAGAGGGCGACGAGGAAGGAGAAGGTGCTGGGTTCGGAGATGAACGCCGTGAGCGGACGCTCGCCGACGACGAAGCCGCTGCCGACGAGGTCGGTCCATTTGGCGAAGAGGCTGAAGAGGAAGGCACCGGTGATCCCGACCGGGAACCCGACCGCAAGCGCCTTGAGCGAGCGCAGACCGAGATCGGGGCGGCGTTGGACGAGCGCCACGCAGATGCCGGCGAGGGGGCCGAACTCGGGCCCGACGACCATCGCGCCGACGATCAGGATCGGTTGGCCGAGCATGACGCCGACCGAGGCGATCAGGCAGGCGATGACCATGAAGGCGAGGAAGTTGGCGTTGAGCTCGATGTTCTCCGAGGTCCGCGCCTCGACCTCCTCCCAGACCACCGAGTCGCCCGGAGAGCCCGGCGCCGCGCGCTCGGCGCGGTCGGCTGCGCTCGAGAGCTGCGAGTCGATCTCTTCGATCGAGATCGAGCCGTCGACCGGGATGCCTAGCTCGCGCAGGTCGGCGATGACGACGCTGGCGTCCTCGCGGGCGACGTCGCAGAGGACGAGGTCACCAGGCGGCTTGCGCGAGGCGCCCTCGATCCGGGCCAGGCTGGAGACAGACGGGCTGGCTTCGAGCAAGCCGACGACTCGCTCGGACTTGGGGCCAGGAACGACGATCCGCAGGTGGACCACGTGCCGACCCTACTAACGTGGTGCGCCGATGCTGACCGACTACCACCTCCATTTGCGGCCGGATGAGCCTGACGCGACGCCGGAGCGGTACTTCACCGCGGAGAACGTCGAGCGCTACCGCGAGGCTGCGGCAGCGGCCGGGATCGACGAGATGGGCGTCTCCGAGCACATCTACCGCTTCACCCAGGCTCTGGCGCTCTGGCGCCACCCGTTCTGGGAAGAGCAGGCGCGCGACGACCTCGATGCCTACTGCGAGTTCGTGCGCGGCACCGGCCTCAAGCTCGGGATCGAGTGCGACTTCGTCCCCGGCGCCGAGGACCGCACCGCGAACCTGCTCGAGGCGCACGACTTCGACTACGTGGTCGGCTCGGTCCACTTCGTCGGCGAGGCGGCGGTCGACCACGAGGGCTGGGACGTCTGGGAGGGGAGGGGGGATGCCGACGAGGTCTGGCGCCGCTACTTCGAGGCCCTTGCCGAGTGCGCCCGCTCGGGCCTCTTCGACATCCTCGCCCACCCCGATCTGGTCAAGGTCTGGGGTCGTGCCAGGCCGCTGCCCGAGCGCGACCCGCGCCACTATTACGAGCCCGCGGTGGAGGCGATCGCCGCAAGCGGGATCGCGGTCGAGCTCTCGACCGCCGGGTTGCGCAAGCCCGTCGGCGAGCTCTACCCCTCGCCGGCCTTCGCGGAGATGTGCGTCGAGGCCGGCGCCCCGTTCGCCCTCTCCTCCGACGCCCACCTGCCCGAGCAGGTCGGCTTCGGCTACGACCGCGCCTTGGAGTTCCTCGCCGAGATCGGCGTCGAGGAGATCAGCGTGTTCGCTCGCCGGCAGCGCTGTTTGGAGCCGCTGCCCACCCGGGTAAGCGAGAATCGCTGAACGATGAGCGTCGGCATCGGCTACGACAGCCACCGCTTCGCCGAGGGCCGGCCCCTAGTTCTGGGCGGGGTCGAGGTCGAGCACGAGCGTGGGCTCAGCGGCCACTCCGACGCCGATGTGCTCACCCACGCGGTGATCGATGCTCTGCTCGGAGCGGCCGGAAAGGGCGACATCGGCACCCTCTTCCCCGACCACGAGGAGCGCTGGCGCGACGCCGACTCGATCGACATGCTGCGCACCGTCGTCGGCACGATCGGAGGCAGGATCCTCAATATCGATGCCACCCTGATCTGCGAGGCCCCGCGGCTGGCGGCTCACCGCGCCGAAATGGAGCGCATCCTCGCCGAGGCCACCTCTGCCCGGGTCAGCGTCAAGGCGACCACCAACGAGGGCATGGGCTGGATCGGCCGCGGCGAGGGAATCGCCTGCATGGCAGTGGCTTCGCTGGAGAGCGAATAGGCTTCCGGACCCTGATGGGAACGCTCGGATCGATCGCGGCAAGTGCGCGCCAGGCGGCCTCGGACAAAGCGTTTGAGGTCAAGGTCCTGCACCGGGCCGGCGTCGCCGCTCTACATCGACCCGATAAAGCGATGAAGGTCGTTTCCGCCTTGGTCCGCTGGGGCGCCTCGCCGGCCCTCGGCATCACCACCGCAGCGATCCACCACCCGCACGAGACGGCGCTGATCGACGAGCGCGGCTCGCTCACCTTCGAGCAGTTGCAGCGGCGCACCAACGCGCTCGCCCACGCCTTTGAGCGGATGGGGATCGGCTACGGCGACGGGATCGGGATCATGTGCCGCAACCATCGCGGCTTCATCGAGGCGACGCTCGCGGCCGCGAAGCTCGGCGCCAGCGCGCTCTACCTCAACACGATGTTCGCCGGGCCTCAACTCGTCGAGGTAACGCGCCGCGAGGGTCCCAGGGTGCTTGTCTACGACGAAGAGTTCACCGAGCTGCTCGACGGGGTTGACCCGAGCGTGGAGCGGGTTGTCGGCTGGGCCGACGGCGAGTCCGAGGCGCCGACGCTCGACTCGCTGATCGCCTCTGCCGACGACTCGGACCTGAAGCCGCCGCCCGACAAACCGCGCTTCGTCATCCTCACCTCGGGCACGACGGGGACGCCGAAGGGCGCACAACGCTCCAGCCCCGACGGGCTGTTCGCGCTGGCTGCGCTGATCGACCAGATCCCCTATCGGAGCCGCGACACGATGATGATCGCGGCGCCGCTCTTCCACTCCTGGGGCTTCTTCCACTTCGTCATGAGCCTGCCGACCGCCTCGACGATCGTGCTGCAGCGGCGCTTTGACCCAGAGGGGACGTTGCAGGTTGTCGAGGAGCACCGCGCCCAGGTCCTTGGCGCGGTTCCGGTGATGCTGCAGCGCATCCTCCAGCTGCCCGAGGAGACGCTGGACAAGTACGACCTCTCCTCGCTGCGGATCACTTCACTCTCTGGCTCGTCGCTGCCGGGCGAGTTGGCGATTGCCTGGATGGACCGCTTCGGCGACAACATCTACAACCTCTACGGCTCGACCGAGGTCGCCTACGCGACCGTCGCCACGCCGCAGGAACTACGGGCGGCGCCCGGCACGGCGGGTCGGGCTCCCCGGGGCACCGTGGTGCGGCTCTACGACGAAGTCGGCTGCGAGGTGCCGCACGGCGAGGTCGGGCGCATCTTCGTCGGCAACGAGATGTCTTTCGAGGGTTACACCGGTGGCGGTGGCAAGGACGAGATCGACGGCCTGCTGTCGAGCGGCGACGTCGGACACCTCGATGCCGCTGGGCGGCTCTTCATCGATGGTCGTGACGACGAGATGATCGTCTCTGGCGGCGAGAACGTCTTCCCACGCGAGGTCGAGGACCTCCTCGCCGACCACGAGGCGGTGGTCGAGGCGGCGGTGATCGGGGTCGAGGACGAGGAGTTCGGCCAGCGGCTGAAGGCCTTCGTCGTCGTCGCAGAGGGGGCCGATGTCTCCGAAGAAGACCTCAAGGCCTACGTCAAGGCCCATCTTGCCGGCTACAAGGCGCCGCGCGAAGTCGAGTTCGTGGACGAGCTGCCGCGCAACGCGACGGGCAAGGTCCTCAAGCGCGAACTGCACGCACGCGAGGCCGAGAAGTCCGCTTAGGGCCTGTATTAGAACGCTGCCGCTAATTGCGGCTATTTGCTTAAGCCAGGGGTGGCGCGGCTTCCGGAGCCCGTAGTAAGTTGCGGCGAATGGGCGATCCAGCAGTCAAGCTGAGCGCTGTCGCTGAGGCGACCGAGGAGCTTCACGGCGTCGCCGGCCAGGCGCTCGAGTGGGTGCGGCAGAGCGAGGCGCGCGTCGCCGAGGCCGAGGCCGGTCGCGAGGCGATCAAAACGCGGGCGAAGGCGACGCTGGAGAAGCTCGGCGAGGAAGGCCGCGAGCGGATCGCCGCTGAGCGCGAGAAGCGCCGCTCGGCCGAGGCGCGCGCAGCCCGGGCCGAGGAGGGCCGCGATCGTGCCGAGAAGGCCTTCGAGCGGGGGCAGAAGCGGGCCGAGGCCGATCGCGAGGCGTTTGCCACCCAGCTGACCGCAAGCAAGGCCCAGGCCGACCAGACCACCTCCAATGCGGTCAAGCGGGTCGAAGCCGATGCTTCCAAGCGGACCGGAGAGGTGCTCGAAAAGGCGCAGGCCGAGGCCGACCGCCGTATCGCCGCGGCCGAGCAGCGCGCGGCCGAGGCCGAGGCCCGAGCTGAAGAGGCCCACCAGATCGCCATCCGGCTCGAGGCCGAGATCGAGGAGCGGGTGATGCAGGGCACCGTGGACGTCCGCCGCGAGGCCGAGGAGCGGGTGCAAAAGCTGATCGAGAAGGTCGAAGGTGAGGCAACCGAGAAGGCCAAGGCCCGGGCGGAGGAGCAGCTGCAGGCCGAGTCGGAGCGAATCCGCGGCCATGCCGAACAGCGTGAGGAGCGCTTGCGTCGCGCCGCCGAGGACGAGATCAAGGCCAGCGCCAAGAAGGCGCGGCGCGAGGTGCTTGCCGCGGCCGACGAGACCGCACCGGCCTGGTCGCGCAACGAGTCTCCGTCGGGCGCTGGATACCGCACCTTTTAGGCTGACCGAGCCAGAAGCAGGGGTCGCCTCTCCGAATGCCTATGTCCCACCTTCGGTGGGACGAATTTGGTGCCGCTTCGCGGCAGGAAACACTCTGCGGTGCCCGCTTCGCGAGGCATCGGAGAGGCGACCCCTGCTTCTGGCTTCACCTGAGCTAGTTGCCCCATACCATCAGGGCCGTGAGGGAGGTTCGGATACGAGACACCTTGAGCGGCGAGCTGCGCACCCTGGACCCTGGTGAGGAGATCGGGATCTATGCGTGTGGGCCGACGGTCTATAGCCAGATCCACATCGGCAATGCCAGACCCTTTGTGATCTTCATGCTGCTCTCCGAGTTCCTCAAGTCAGAGGGCTATCGAGCGAAGCTCGTCATCAACGTCACCGACATCAACGACAAGATTTACGACGCAGCGAGCAATGCGTCTGAACCGTCGGAGAAGTTCGCGGAGCGGATGACTGCCGCTTACCGTAAGGACACCAATGACTTAGGGCTAGGCCGACCCGACTTTGAGCCGCTGGCTAGTGAGTCGGTTAGCAGCATCATCGCCTTGATCGCCGAGCTAATTGCGCTAGGCCACGCCTACGAGTCAGGCGGTGACGTCTACTTCCGAGTTCGTAGCTTTGAGGGCTACGGAAAACTTTCCAATCGCCGCATTGAGGATATGGATCAGGGCGAGGAGACCGGGTCTGCCTCACTCAAGGAGGATCAACTCGATTTTGCGCTCTGGAAGGCGCATAAAGAGAGCGAGGACTCGTCCTGGAATTCCCCTTGGGGGCCGGGGCGGCCAGGCTGGCATATCGAGTGCTCGGCTATGGCAGAAACTGAGCTAGGAGCCTCATTTGCAATCCACGGCGGAGGATCTGATCTCGTTTTTCCGCATCATGAGAACGAGATTGCGCAGTCCGAGGCCGCCGGGCGCCCGTTTGCTCGCCTCTGGATGCACAACGGGATGGTTGAGACCGACGCCGAGAAGATGTCGAAGTCCGAGGGCAACATCTTCCAGCTGTCCGAGGCACTAGTCCGGTACGGGCGCGAGGTCGTCGTTGCCTATCTAATTTCCGGTCACTATCGCCAACCGCTTGCCTTTGGCCCTGAGCAGATGGAGCAGGCGGCGGCCGGGGTTGAGAGGCTGCGCAACTTCTTCCGCGAGCGCTTCCTGGGAGGGCTGGCGGGAGTGAAGGCGCAGGAGGACGAGTTCGTCGCCCAACGCCGCGAAGGATTCCTAGATGCGCTCGCGGATGACTTCAATACGCCGCGAGCGATGGCCGAGATCTTCGAGCTGGTCACCGAGTCAAACCGCCGGGATGTCCTCGGCGGTCCTGAGGTAGTGCGCGAAATGCTGAAACTGGTCGGGTTAGGGTCGGTCGCCGAGGTGGATGAGGAGACTGACGAGGATGCCGAGAGCCTTCTGGCCGAGCGCGAGCAGGCTCGCACCGCCAAGGACTTCGATCGCGCCGATGAGATTCGGGATCGGCTTGCCGAGCTTGGCTGGGAGGTCCGTGATGGGGCCGAGGGCGCGAAGCTGGTTCCCAAGGCCTGATGGCTGAAAGCCAGATCATCTATGGACGCCGCCCGGTCGAGGAGGCGGAGAGGGGGAGGCGGCGCGTGCAGCGGGTCTGGCGTTCGCCGGAGACGTCTGCCGAGGAGCTGGAGCAGCTCTGCGGCTCCCCCGACCATCAGGGTGTCGTCGCCGAGGTCGATCCGTACCCCTACGCGGACCCCAAGGCTCTGCTGCAACGCCCCGACGCGTTGCTCGTGGCGCTTGATCAGGTCCAGGATCCGCGCAACCTTGGCGCGGTCTGCCGCTCGGCGGAGTTCGCAGGCGCGGCCGGGGTCGTGCTCCCCGAACGGCGAGCCGCCGAGGTGACGGCCGTCACCTGCAAGGCCTCGGCAGGAGCGGTCGAGCACCTCGACGTCGCCCGCATCCGCAACCTCGCCGACTGGCTCGCCGAGGCCAAGGACGCCGGCTTCTGGATCTGGGGTGCGGACGCGGATGGAAGCCAGGCGCCCTGGGACACCGACCTGAATGGCCCGACCGTCTTAGTCTTGGGCGGCGAGGGCAAAGGAATCCGCCCCCGAGTCGCCTCCGCCTGCGACGGCCTGATCGCTCTCCCGCAGAGCGGCAAAGTCGACTCGCTGAACGTGTCAGCAGCTGCAGCAGCGCTGCTTTTCGAGGCCACGCGCCAACACCATCTTTCGTAACAGCGCTGGACGAAAGAGCGTGGGCATCCCCGGAGGAAACATTGGAGCCCTCTTCGGTAAGTGCCCGTAGAGGGGCATCAATGCGGGTTTCCGCAGGGGATGCCCACGCTCTTTCAGTCGATCGCGAGCAGCACCGATTGCAAGAAATCCGCAATTTGGGGTTGACAGAACTCTGCTGGGCGGTAAGACTACGCCGCCAGCAAGGGTGAAGCTCAGCTTGAGTCTGAGATTTGTCCCGTCAATAAGGGCGCCACCAGGGGAGGTACCGGCGCCACGACCCTTCATCTCAAAGGAGAAGGATCAGTGGCTCTATCGTCCCCCACGCAGGAATTGCGGCTCCCCACCGGGCACTTCAACGGCTCGACCCGGCCAAGCTCTAACCCTCAACCTGAACTTGATGACCATTATCTGGTCGCCCTTGCGAAGGAGGGACGAACCGATGCCTACGACTCGATCGTGCGGCGCTACCGCGGCTTTGTCCGCCTCAAGGCGTCCTCCTACTTTTTGCTCGGAGGCGAGAGCGACGATCTGATCCAAGAAGGGCTGCTGGGCCTCTATAAGGCGATTCGCGACTACCGCAGCGATCGCGAGTCGAGCTTCCGCAGCTTCGCCGAGCTCTGCATCACCCGTCAGATCATCACCGCGGTGAAGACGGCGACCCGCAACAAGCACACGCCGCTCAACCAGTACGTCTCGTTCAGCCAGACTCCGGCCGCGGCGAGCGACTCGGATACGACCCTCGACGAGATCCTGCCCGGCCCGAGCGTCGCCGACCCGGTCAACCAGGTGATCGCAACCGAAGAGCTGGAGAGTCTCGTCTCCTGCCTCTCGGGCACTTCGGGCGTCCTCTCCGACCTCGAGAGCCGTGTCCTCTCGCTCTACCTCGACGGCCACTCCTACGAGGCGACGGCCGAGCGCCTCGAGTGCGACACCAAGACCGTCGACAACGCCCTCCAACGCGTCAAGCGCAAGGTAGCCGCCCACCTCAACTCGCGCGAGGTACCCGCTTAGACCACTAAGGCAGCAGCTGGTAGCGGAAGACGCTCGTCGGGTGCAGCGTGTCGGCGGGGCTCAGGTTCGAGCCGCGCGAGTCGAAGGCGACGTAGCGGCCGCTGCCCGAGATCGATGGGTTGGCAGAAGGTGCGTTTGCGGCCGGGCCGCCGTCGGTGCCGCGCGAGGCGAGAAAGACGCGGCCGCTGCGCATGTCACGGACGAAGACGTCCGGAGTGGTGCTGTTGTCGGCCGGGCCGAGGTTGCTCGCGTAGGACTCGAAGGCGACGTAGCGCCCGTCGGCGGAGATCGACGGGCTGGAGGAGTCGCCGTTCCCCGCCGCCCCGTGCTTGTCCTGGCCGCGGGAGACGAGCATGGTCAGATTCGTCTTCAGGTCACGGACGAAGACGTCTTCGACGCTGTCTTTGTCGATGCCACTCAGGTTCCTCGCCTTCGTTGCGAAGGCGACGTAGCGGCCGTTGGCCGAGATCGTCGGCAGCTTGCAATCGTCCGCCGCGAGCAGGCCGCTCCGACCGTTTGCACGCGACGCGTAGACAGTCCGGCCTCCCGCCATGTCGCGCACCGCGACCTCCAACCCGCGGCCGCGGCGGAAGTGAGTTGAGGTGAGGAAGGCGACCCAGCGCCCGTGGGCGGAAATCGAGGGGGTGTAGCCCCCGTTCAACGATCCGCCGGGATGGAGGCGCACCCACGCCGCCGGCGTGGTCGTGTGCCGGCGCAGGTCGCGGACGAAGATTCCGCCGTAGGAGCCGTGGAGGAAGTTGGTCGCCTCGGTCTGGAAGGCGACGTAGTTTCCGTCGGCGGAGATCGAGGGGAGGTTGGAGTTCTCGTTGCCCCCCGCCCCTTTTGCGCCGTTTCTCCGGGAGACGAGGCTGACGGTGCCGGTCGAGCGGTCGAAGGCGAAGATGTTGCGCACCGGAAAGGTGTCGCCGGCAGGCGTGGTGGAGGCATTGTGGTCTTCGTCGCTGAGATCGGGATCCTCTGAGGCGAAGGCGAGGTAGCGTCCGCTGCTGGACAGCGATGGGGCACCAGCCTCGAAGCCCTGTTTGTTGGTGCCGAAGGGGACGTCGACCTGGGTCGTGGAGCCGCCGATTTCGCGCAGGAAGATGCCGGTGCCGGTTTCGCCGAATCCGGAGACTTCTTCGACGCTGCCGGTAACGCCGACGCTGCCGACGTAAGCAACAAAGCGGCCGTCGGCCGAGATCGACGGATTGATCTGTTCGGTCGGACGACCGGGGGCGTTCAGGTCGTTGGGCTCGGAGACCAGCACGATCGAGCCGGCCGAGCCGAACGATGAGGCGGCGATGGCCAAGGAAGCCGTCGCGACTGCTGCCAGGGCGAGGCTCGTGAGGCGCCGCCTCATCGTGGCCTGGAGCCCCAGCCGGGGGCGCCCACGTGGCTGCCGAAGCCTTCTTCTTCGGTGCCGCCCGTGTCGAACTCCTTGGTGACCCCGCGCCCGTCAACTCGCATCACCGCGATGTCGCTGCTGAAGCGGCCGCTGCTGAGGAAGGCGATGTGCTTGCCGTCCGGAGACCAGGAAGGGTTCGTGTAGCAGGCGCTGCCGAAGCAGTCGTGGCGGCTGTGGGTCAGCTCGCGGACGTGCTTGCCGTTGATCTTGGCGGCGAAGAGGTTCGGCCCGTGATCGCGGTTGCCGGAGAAGGCGATCCCGCTGGTCATGCGGTTGCTGACGAAGACGATCCGCTTGCCGTTCGGCGTGAAGGTCGGGTCGGAGTCGCTGCCGGATTCGTCGGTGATCGCTCGCAGGCTGCTGCCGTCGAGGGAGACGCTGAAGATCTGGGTGGCCCGACCCTGTAGCCCGCCACGGTCGAAGACCACCAGTTTCCCGTTCGGCGAGAAGGAGGGGTTGGAGTCGTAGAAGCTGCTGCTGGTCAGCTGTTTGACGCCGCTCCCATCGCGTTTCATCAAGTAGATGTGGCTGCCCTGCGGGGCGAGGCCCGGGTCGTGATTGCCCGCGAAGACGATCAGCCGCCCGTTGGGCGAGTAGGAGGGGCTGTTGTCGGTTGGGCTTTCGGTCAGCTGGACGGGAGCGTCGCGCTTGCGCGGCCCGTGAGCGAGCAGGCCGCCCGTGTCGATTCCTTCGCCGATCAGGACGTGCGAGTAGGCGATCGGCCCGGCCACGCCCGGAAACGCAGCCTGGGCGGGTGCGGCCGCTAGTAGCGCAGCGAGCCCGCACACCCACGTCACAAGTCCGACCTTGCGCATGGCCGAAGCCTAATGCCCGCCTGGACGGCCGATCTAACGGTCAGCAGCAGCCGGCAGCGACTCGACCTCGACGGAGACACCGAAGTCCGCGAGGGCGGCGAGGAAGGACGCGGGGTCGAACGCCTGCGCCGGCGCCAAGGCGCCGCTTTGGTCGAAGCTGGGGTCTGCGCAGAGCAGCGCGCCGTGCGCGAGGCTGACGGCGGTGAGACCGTAGACGTCGCTGCCGCGCACGGCGCCGCGGCGGGCGCCGCCCATGCCCCGCGCCTCGCAACTGATCGTGAATCGCGATGCCGTACGGCTCTGCTTGCCGGGAGCGGCCGGCAGACGCCGGACCAGCGCCCCCATGGCCTGGCGCAGAGGGGTGCGCATAGCCAGCCCGAGCAGGGGAGAGGAGATGACGGCCAGCGGCATCAGCCGTGGCGGCACCACCATCCCGTTGAGCAGCGTCCGCACCCGAGCCGTCTCGACATGCCGCGGCACAGTGACCTGCTCGCCGGCGGGATAGCGCAGCATCCGCTGCTCCCCGATCGGCTCCGGAAATCGCCAGCGTCCGCCATCGGCGCTGCGAGGAGCCGGCCGCCAAGCCCCCTCGGCCCAGACCACGTCGCCGCCCCGCATGATCTCGAGGCCCGAGAGGGCAGTCCCGTGAGTGGGCTCGAACCCATGCACGCAGTAGGCAATGACGATCTCCTCCAGCGGCCCCATCCCGTCGGCGGTAAGCGCCGCGATCAGGTCGCCTGGCAGGTAGTCGAACCCCATCCCGGGGACCAGCGCAGCCCCCTTCTCAGCCGCCCGCACCCCATAGCGATCGAAGACCATCCGCATGAACCCCTGCTCCCCGGTCGTATCGAGGTAGTGCGTCCCCGTCTCCACGGCAGCAGCAACCACTGGCTCCCCATGCAAACCGAAGGGCCCTGCGCAGGCGATCGCGACAGAGCAAGGCTCAAGCATCTCCCGCAACCCAGCCGAATCATCGACCGAAGCGGCCACAAAAGGCACGCCCCCAAGCTCCCCCGAAAGGGTCTCCAATTTCCCCCGATCCCGCCCAGCGATTAAGAGCTCAGCCCCACGCTGTTTCAACTCGCGAGCGATCAGCCCCCCGGTGAACCCAGTGGCACCGTAAACCGCAATCGGCTCGCCTGCGGTCGGGCGCTTGGAAGGCTCGCTGTCGGCCGTCATGCGGGCACCGTAGCCGACACGACCATAGGAGACGAGCCGGGTGATCGGCCGCGCATCTACAATCGCGACAATGAGGTTCACGGTCGAGCCGCGGCTCTTGGATCACTTCGGCATAGCGATGTACAACACTGTGCCGAAGGCGATCGCGGAGTTGTGCGCAAACTCCTACGACGCGGATGCGACGTCAGTGGAGATCAACTATGCGAAAGACTCGATCGCGATAGTTGATAACGGGTTCGGCATGTCTAAATCCGAGCTCGCGGATCACTATCTCCGCCTCGGCAGGGATCGTCGGGACACCGGTGGCGCAGGCGAGATCACCAAAAAGGGGCGAGCGGTGATCGGCAACAAGGGGATCGGCAAGCTCGCTGGATTCGGCATCGCTCAGACGATGCTGGTTCGAACTTGGAAAAAAGGCGAGGAGACGTCGATCCGCCTCGATCGGGAAGAGCTCGAGAACGCCACGGACTTGGAGTCCTTCGAGATCAAGCCAAGAACCAAGAAAGCGAAACGCAACTCGCACGGGACGGAAATCAAACTGGTCGACCTGCTGGACGACATAGTCCCGCCGGAGGAGCAGAAGCTGCGCGAGTATCTTGCCCGCCACCTCCCTTCCAACCCTGATTGGTCAATCTCAGTTAATCAGAGCGAATGCACGCCCGCGGACATACCCGGGAAGAAATTCGAGATATCGGACAGCATCAAAGGGTTCGGCAAAGTAAAAGGCTTCTACATCGTTGCCAAAGACAGACGCGGCCTGACGCCGGGCCTTGCTGTTCGAGTCCGTGATCGCATAGTTCAAGAGAAGTCGCTGTTCGGACTTAACCAGCAAACCCACGGTTACTTCAATGTAGTCAGGATCATCGGCGAGATCCAACCCGATTTTCTCGATCCCGTCAAAGGCTCCAGCTCTCGCAGGGACCAGTTTGTCATCAACACCAGCCGCAGCGGTTTCAACCCGGAGGACCGGGGAGTCCAAGCACTCGAAGAGTACGCTCGTGAGAAGCTCGAATCGATTGCCGATGGGCTGGCTAAGGAACGCTCGAAGGAGAAGAAGAAGGCTGCTCTCAAGCGGCACCCTGAGCTGGAGAAGCGACTAAAAGCGTTGGGCCCCGCAGTCTACGCAAAGCTGGATGAGGCTCTGGATTCGGTAATTTCCAAATTGTCGAAGAACGAGACCGACGAGACTGTAGACCAGATCGTCGACCTCATCATTCGGTACTACGAGTCTGACGCGCTGCAAGTGATATTGGCGACCATACGTGAGGCGGCGCCTAAGGAGGTTGAGCGCCTCAGTCGACTACTTGCCGAATATGGCGCCGCTCGCGTCGGTGAGGTGACGGAGACGCTCCACACGCAAATCGAAGTAATCGAGCTGCTCCACGCGAAAGTAACGGAAGGCGTGATAGAGGCAGAGATTCATCAGATCATTGCTGAAAATATCTGGCTTCTTCGCGACAATCTGACTTACTGGTTCGATAACAAGCAGTTCGCTACTAGGCTTGGTAAGGCTCTAGCAAAAAATTTCGAGTTCGCTTCCGGCAAACGCCCCGATCTCGTTTGTTATGACGATCGACCCCTGCGGCCGAAACAGGGTGAACCGCCACAAAGGTTATTGGTGGTCGAGTTCAAGAGGCCTGGTATTACGATCAGCTCCAAGGAGCTGAACCAAGTGATGCTCTATAAGAGTGTGTTCGAAGAATCGCTTGGGAACCTTGATGCTGAAAACATCGAGGTAGTTATTCTCGGCGATCAATTCGATGCCGGATTTGACCGCAAGGCGCTGAAGTACAAGATCATGAGCTATGACGAGCTGCTTGTTGATGCCGGTGACCGTTATCGTGATCTATACCGGAGTTTGGTACCGGACGGCTTTCCTGCCAAGGAAGGCGATCGAGCCAAGCCAGAGATGCAAGCCAAGGCTGGCACGCGGAAACGGGCGAAGTAGACCCAGGTGGTCGATCGGTGTCCGATCCGCTAACCCCTTTGGAGCGAAGCGCATTGATGTCCCGGGTGAAGACTCGGGAAACGGCACCGGAGCTCGAATTGCGGCGTGCCCTATGGGCCGCCGGGGTTCGCGGCTGGCGTCTCCACCCCCGCCAGGTCCCGGGCCGTCCTGATCTTGCTTGGCTTGGTCGGCGGATCGCCATCTTCGTCGACGGCGCCTTTTGGCATGGCCACCCTGATTACTACTGGGGTCAGTCAGGCAAATTTTGGGATGAAAAGATCGATCGAAATCGGAGCCGCGACGAAAAGGTCACGAGAGAACTTCTCGAAATCGGGTGGACGGTGTTGCGAGTTTGGGATTTCGAGGTAGAGCAAGACGCGTCACGTTGCGTCGAGATGATTCGCCCGCACCTCAAGCCGCGATAGGCACAGCCGCTCCGGAATCGCTCATCGAGTTGTCGAGCGCCTCTCCGAGCACCTCCGCGATGTGCCGCGCGAGCAGCGGTGGCACCGCGTTGCCGATTTGGCGGGAGACGCTGGTCATCGCCTGGTGTTCCGGTAGCGCAAAGTCGTCGGGGAAGCTCATGCAACGGGCGGCCTCGCGAACGGTGATCGGCCGATGTGCCGAGGGGTGCAGATAGCGGCCTTTCTCGGGCTTGAAGAACTCGGTGCGAATCGTCAAGGCAGGTTTGTCCCACCAGAGCCGTCCAAAGACGTCGGTGGTGCCGGTGGGCTTGTCGCGCCAGCAGCGAGGCACGAGCTCTGCCAGCCCGGCGCGGTCGAGGTTGCGCTGCATGGCAAACCTGTTGCCACCGTCTCGGGGAACCGCCTTGTAGCGCCGCACGCTCTCCGGGCGAGGGTTGCGGGATCTGTGCCAGTCCCTTCCGTTCGGGCGCAGGGGAAGCCCTTCCACCGCCTCGCGAAAGCTAACCCAAGGCTCGTACGGATCGCTCGGCGACGGATCTTCGGCGTGGGTTTGCCGCGGCCACGGGATCTCGCCGGAACGGATGCCGATCACGATCGCTCGACGGCGTCGCTGGGGCACCCCGTAGTCGGCTGCGTTCAGCACATCCCCCTCGACCTGATAGCCGAGCCCCTCGGCGTGCTTCTTGAACTCCGCGTACTCGGCTGAGCGCAGGAGCTCCGGCACGTTCTCCATCACGAATGCGGTCGGGTCGATTCGTTCGAGGGCTCTCAGGTACTCCTGCCACAAGCCGCGCCGCTCGAACCCGACCGCATCGCGGTTCAGCGGCGAGAATCCTTGGCAGGGCGGACCGCCGACGAGGACATCGGCGGTCGGGAAGCTTGCAACATCCTCGATCGGGGCTTGGACCACGTGGTCCCCGAAGTTGAGGCGGTAGGTTTCCGCCGCGTCGGGATCCGACTCGATGGCAAAAATCGAACGGAAGAGCCCGCTGTCCTCGAATCCTCGGGTGAGGCCGCCGCAGCCGGCAAACAAGTCGATCAGTGCATAGCGAGCCATCGCTCGCACGATATGAGCCGCTCCGGCGGCACTGCTGCACCTCGCGCGCGGATCGCGTCTGGGATCGATCGCCTAGCCTGTCCGGCGTGCCGGTTCCTTTTGTCGCTGATCTCCTCGGTTGGACCAAGCCGAAGCCCGGCAAGCCCTCCAAGCCGAACATGGCTGACGGAAGCAGCAAGACGAGCGTCGCAATAGCGACCGAGCTGCTGGACGCGCTCGCGATCACGCAGCAGGTCGAGCACGTTGGCCAAACCGCCGGAAGGCGGTTGGAGGAAGCGGTGGAGCAGCACTTGTCCGACGTGCTTCCCGAGACCATCAGCCAGGCTCCTCGGAGGGTCAGCCGGCGGGCACCGATCACCCGCTACTCCCAATATGAGCACCTGGAGACGCTCGAGAGGCTGATCGAATCGGACGACACCATGACCCTGAAGGCGTCCATCGGGACCGACTACGTCATCAAGCCCGACGTGACCGTGGGGCTCGAACTGGGCTTGGACGTGCCCTTGTACCTCCATGCCGCCATACCGTGCAAGTGGACTCTTCGTTCGGATCGGGCGCAAAACGTGAGGCACGAGGCGGTGATTCTCATCCGCCACCGTCGTGGAAGGCTCCCTCACATCACCCCGGTGACCGCAGAGCCCCAACCGACCCGACTCGCGTCCCTTGCAAGGGGGACCGCGGAGGTCGATGCCCTGTACCACGTTGCCCTCGATGAGCTGAGGATGGCTTGCGCCGAGGTGGGCAACAGGAAGCAGATCGAAGTGCTGGACGAGCTGGTAACCCATGACCGCCTGCGCGATCTGTCGAAGTTGGCCTCGACGCTCTCTGTCTAACGTACGTCGGAGAGCACGTAACCGAGCAGTTCGCGTCCGTGCTCGGAGGCCACGGAGATGTCGTCGGCGGTGACTTGGCACCGGTGGAGGGATTGCATTCTCAGAACGTCGCCGTCGGTGCGGTTGTTGGGGAAGATGCCGGCGTAGGAGACGCCCAAGCGCTCCAGGTGGTCGGCCAGCAGGGCCGTCGCCGGATTCTCCAGCGGTAGGTCGAGGTAGACCGCGTCGAGGCACCTGCGGTGGAAGAGGTGGTGGCGCTCGGCCGCTACCGCGGTCTCCAGGTCGGCCCCCGGCTCGTGGGCCGTGATCAGGGCCAGGTTGTGGTCCTCGTCTACCTCAACGTGCAGGCCGGTTCGCTCCGGTATCTGTGCGCCGGGCGGCGGGTCGGCGAGCGTGCCTCGCAGTTCGCAGAGCTCCAGGGTCTTCCCGATGATCTCGTGGTGGTGCTCCGGCGCGTAGACGTCGCGCTCGTGGCCGTCATTGAGCTTGGTGTAGAAGAGCGCCGCCGACTGGCGATGGGGGTGCTGGTCGGTTGCCGCGTCGTTGGAGACCGAGGCTGGGATCCAGCCGAGCAGGAATCCCGTCTCGTGGGCGCCCAGCTCCAGGTTGGCGCGCTGGCTGTAGGGATGGGCCGCCGTCGCCTCGCTGTACATCCCTGCCAGACCGCGCTCCGTCGCCCAATCCATCAGGTGCTGCTTGGTCCGCGTGAAGAGGTGTTGGCCGCGGGCTGCCGGCATCGTCACCGCCTGGCCCGAGTGGCCGACCGCGTCGCCGGCTGCCGCGAGGCTCATGCCCTCATGGCAGAGCAGCTCTCCGTCAGCGGACTCGGCGATCCAGGAGACATAGGTTCCGGCAGCCAGCCGCGCCTCCACCTCAACCTCGTCGTAGACCCAGCGCACGTCGTAGGTGTCGCCGTAAGCGGCCCGGATCGCCTCGCTCAGGAGGCTTCCCTCACCTGGCTCCAGGTACCTGAAATTGACTGTCTCCTTTCCCACGCCGCCGATCACCCGCTCTATATTCGGTTACACGCCCGCCTAGCTCAATTGGCAGAGCACTCGATTTGTAATCGAGAGGTTTCCGGTTCAACCCCGGAGGCGGGCTTTCTCCCAGCCGCTCATTCGTTGCCGCCGCCCAGAACACGGGCCTTCTCGGCGGCGAACTCCTCGTCGCTGAGGACGCCCTTCTCGTGCAGTTCGGCGAGGCGCTCCAGGCGTCGCAGGCGCGAGTCCTCATCGTCAGCGGCTGCCCCGGGGGCGGCTGAGGCAGCCTCGCCATCGCTGCCACTCGGTTTGCGCATCTCCGGCAGTCGCAGTTTCGAGGCCCGCTCGCCGATGTTGGCGCTCTTGACGGCGTCGACCATGCGGTCCTTGGCGCCGCCGAAGTAGTCGCTGAACTGGGCGTCGGGGAATTCCTCCTCCGACTGGCGGCGCAGCTCGTGGATGCCGAAGGCAGCGAAGCCGGCGATCACCAGGGTGGTCAGGAAGGAGCGCAGGTTCTGGACCGAGGCGGAGAGGAAGTAGAGGCAGACGACGATCGCCAGGCCGGTATAGACGTAAGGGACGTAGTCGCGCAGGGCTGGGGTCATGAAGCGGCGGCTGGCGCGGGCGGATCCGGTTGGGGACCCCAGCCAGCCGGCGATTCCCAGAAGAACGCCGAAGACGATCACCGTGGTCGCGATGCTGGTCATCAGCGAGGTGCCGATCGACCAGGTTGCTTCCGCGGCGGGCTTGACGCTTTCGTCGGTGACGAGCTGGTCGACGACGATCCCACCGGCGATCTGGCGGAAGACGATCACGAGGAAACCGGCGGCGACCAGACCGATGCCACAGAACAGCACCGTCACCCAGCGCCCCTCGCGCGAGAGGTAGATCGCCAGGCCGAAGGCGAGCAGCGTCAGCAACGAGAGCACGAGCGCCAGTCCCTTGATGCCGACGGCGATGTCCTGCGCGGTCTTCAGCTGGTCGGAGCGCAGGATCGTGATCTGGCCGGCGTCGGGGGGCAGCTTTTCGGCGAGCTTGCTGCCGATCCCAACCTGGTTGGCCAGATTGGTGACGAGGCTGCCGAGGTTGAGGGTGACGTTCCCTTCCGCCGTCGAGACAGCTTCTTTCTTGTTTTCCAGCACGGCGAGGAGCTGTTCGTGCGCGGCGCGGTTGGCGTCCTTCCAGAGTTCTTCCGCGGTTGCGCTCTGCAGGACCTGTTCGGCGCCACCGCCCGCTACCTGGCGCAGCCCGCCGGACACCGGCCCGGCCAGCTGCTTGGTTTCGCCAGGAAGGATGTCTTCGAGTTCCTGTTCGACGTCGACGTTTTCGTAGAGCTGGTCGATCAGGTATTCGCCCACGGCCGAGCGGACCTTTTCGTTCTGGATCAGCTTGCCGCTGGTGTCGACCCAGTCGTTCGTGTTGAGCGCCTGGCGCTCGGTCCAGATCGCGAAGACGCTGAGGAAGGCCAGCAACGAACCGAGCACCACGAGGGCTTTGACGGTGCGTCGGCGCGCGCGGCTCATTGCTGGGGATGCTATACGTGACAGCGGTGAAGCTGGAGGGCATCCACCACATCACGGCGATCACGGCCGACGCGCAGAAGAACGTCGACTTCTACGCGGGAGTGCTGGGCCTGCGCTTGGTGAAGAAAACGGTCAACCAGGACAACCCGACCGTCTACCACCTCTTCTTCGCCGACGAGCAGGGCAGCGCCGGCTCCGATCTGACCTTCTTCGAGTTCCCGGGCGTTCCCGACGGCCGCGCCGGAGCGGGGGACGTGCACCGCGTCGTCTGGCGGGTCGCCTCCTATGAGGCACTCGACTTCTGGACCGAGCGGCTCGGCGCCCATGGAGTCGAGTCCGAGCGAGCTGGAGCGAGCCTGCGCTTCGCCGACCCTGAGGGTCTCGATCACGAGCTGGCCGTGGTCGAGGTGCCCGACGCGCCGCTCAGCGCCGAACACCCCGAGGTGCCGGCGGAGATGGCTCTGCAGGGATTCCACGCGGTCTGTGCATACGCGGCGGCCCCAGACGCCAGCAGCGGCTTGCTCGAAGCGCTCGAGTTCGAGCCTGTTGAGGGAGGGTGGGAGGCACGCGGCGAGAAGCGCGGCGGTTTCCACCTCTACGACGAGCCGCCGGCGCAACGCTCGCGGCAGGGAGCCGGCAGCGTCCACCACGTTGCCTGGGCCTCGACGATGAACGATCACGAGACCTGGCGCGAGAGGGCGATCTCGGCGGGGGCCCAACCGACCCCGGTGATCGACCGCTTCTACTTCCGCTCGATCTACTTCCGCGAGCCCAGCGGCGTCCTCTTCGAGATCGCGACGTTGGGGCCGGGATTTACGGTCGACGAGCCGCTAGAGCACCTCGGTGAGAAGCTCTCTCTGCCGCCCGACTACGAGCACCTGCGCGCCGAGGTAGAACCGAACCTGCGCCCGGTCGTCAACCCGCGCGTGGCCCAGACGGAGTGAACGGAAACTTCGTCTGGAGGGACGCCGGCCGGGTCGTCGTCTTCCGCCACGACGGTGTCGGCCAAGCGGCGCAGCTCCTCCACGAGCATGGTTTCGCCGACTTCGAGTTATTGACTACGCCGCGCGCCCTGCCCGGTGCGCCCGAGCTGGAGGCCGCCGCCAAGGCCGTCCACGCGATCCCGCCCGGACAGGTGCCCGAGGCGGCTGCAGTGCTGCTCGACCGGGTGGGGGCACCGCAGCTGGTTGCCCTCGGCGGCGGCCGCACGATCGACACTGTGAAGGCCGTAGCCGCGGTCAGCGGCGCCCGGGTCGCGGCGGTTCCGACGACCCTCTCGGGCGCCGAGATGACCGGGATCCACCGCCTTCCCGCCGGCGCCGAGGCGCGGGTGCGGGCGATGGTGAGGCCCGAGCTGGCGATCGCCGACCCGCAGGCGATGACGAGCCAGCCCGAGGGGGCCCTCCGCGCCAGCGCGATGAACGCACTCGCCCACGGCGCGGACTCCCTCTACACGCCATTCGCCAACCCGGTCTCGCAGATGACCGCGCTGCGCGGCGCCGAACTGATCGCCGGCTCGCTCGACGAAGCCCCGGCGGAGCGCAACCGCCCCGCCCTCGCCCAGGGCTCTCTGCTCTCCGCCTACGCGATCGACTCAGGCATGTTCGGGATGCACCACGTGATCTGCCAGACCCTCGTCCGCATCTGCGGCACCCCGCACGCCGAGACCAACGCCACGATCCTGCCCCGCGTAATGGCCTTCATGGTCCCCCGCGCCCCCGACGACCTCGTCCCCCTGGCAGAGTCCCTCGGCACCGACCCCGGCAACATCGAAGCCCGAATCCTCGAGCTGGGCGGCAACCCACCTGGCCTCGGTGCCATCGGCGCCGACCGAACCAAGCTCAACCAAGCTCTCGACTCAATGCTCGTGCGCCCGGAGCTCGCCTTCACGCCGGAGCCCCCCACGCGTGACGATCTGGAGCAGCTGATCGAGCGATCCTGGTAGCTCGCGCGGGTGGCGGAGGGGGAGGGGGTGTTCGGACGGGTGAGTCCGCTAACACCCCCTCCTCCTCCGACAGGACCCGCGCCGGTAACCATGGTCCCTAGTCCGTGTAGCGCTGAGTAGTGACCGAAGAACGCCTCCAGCGCTACCACGACTACACGCGGGCGCACAGCGTCAACTGGCCCCTCTACCTGCTGGCGAGGGTCTTCATGACGCCCTTCTTCCTCGTCTACTTCCGCCTCGGCCGCACCGGGCGGGAACACGGCCGGGTCAGCGGCGGGCTGATCGTCGCCGCCAACCACCGCAGCTTCCTCGACCCCTTCGCGATCGGCGCTGCGCTGCCCTGGCGGCGGCCGATGAACTACGTCGCCAAGATCGAGCTGTTTGAGCGCCGCTGGCAGGGCTGGCTGCTCTCGCGCCTCGGCGCCTTCCCGATTCGCCGTGGCGAATCCGACGAGATGTCGATGGAGACCGCCCGCCTCGCGGTCGAGCGCGGCGGCACCGTCTGCATCTTCCCCGAGGGGACGCGGATCCGGCGTGGCACCCTGGCGACGCCAAAGCGGGGAGTGGGAAGGCTGGCGCTGCAGACTGGAGCTCCTGTTCTGCCGACCGCCGTATACGGGAGCGAGCACGTGCGCAGGGGCTGGCGCATCCGGCCGCGCCAGGTTCGGGTGCGGTTGGGAAAGGCGATGACCTTCCCGCGGGTCGAGGAGCCCTCGCCGCCGCTGGCCGAATCGGTGACGGCACGGATCTGGCCCAATGTTCTCCTGCAGTGGGAAGAGATGGGCGGCCTGCCACCGATGCGTCGTGCCGCCGTGATCGGTGCCGGCAGCTGGGGCACCGCCGTCGCCGTGCTGCTCGCCCGCGGCGGACTGGAGGTGCAGCTCGGTGCCCGCACCGCCGAGCAGGCCGCGGAGATGATCGAAGCGGGCGAGAACCGCCGCTACCTGGAGGGGGTCGAGCTGCCCGACTCGCTGCTCGTCCGGCCAGCCTCAGAGATCGAGCTGGCCGGCCTCGACCTGGTCTGCCTGGCGATCCCCTCGGGCTCGTTGCCGCAGGCGGTCGGCGCGATCGCCGACCGGGTCAGCGACCGCTCCTCGGTGCTGCTGCTGACCAAGGGACTGATCGCGCCCTTGGGACAGCTGCCGGCGGAGTACGTCGGCGAACGGATCCGCGCCCGGGCGGTTGCCTGCCTAGGTGGGCCGGCCCACGCCGCCGAGGCGGTCTCGGGCTCAGCGGCGCTGGTGCTCGGCTCCGGCGATGCCGACCTGCGCGACCAGCTCGGCGAGGTCTTCGACCGTGCCGGCCTCGTCTGCGAGCGCTCGCGCGACGTGACCGGGGTCGAGATGGCCGGTGCTGCCAAGAACGCCGCCGCCCTGGCCGCTGCGGCCACCGAGCCCTTTGGCCTCAACGCGGCGGGCATCGCCGCTGCCTCGGTCTGGCGCGAGTGCATCGCCTACGCGATCTCGCGGGGCGCCAAGCTGGAGACCTTTTCGGGCTTGGCCGGGGTCGGCGACCTGACCGCGACCGTGCTCGCTCCTTCGGGCCGCAATCGCCGCGCCGGCGAGTTGCTCGGGAGGGGGACTCCGGCAGCGGAGATCCCGGCGCTGATCGGACAGGCATCGGAGGGACTCGACGCGGTGCCGCTTCTGGCCGCGGCGATCGAGGGCTCGGGCAGCCCCGCCGAGGCGCTCGGCGGGCTCGCGGCGCTGATCCGTGGTGAGATCGATACCGAGGCCTGGGTCGACAGCCTGCGCCTGGTCGAGCGTTCGAGGAAGGAGGCCGCATGAGACTAGGCTTGGCCCGTGAGCGGCGCCAAAGAGAACGTCGAGCCGGCGAGCCTCGATCCAGCCGCCAAGGCGGAGCTCGACCGCGCCTTCGAAGAGCTCTACCGCGATCACCTCAAAGACGTCTACTCCTACGCCTACTACCGGGTCGGCAATCAGCACGACGCCGAGGACCTCACCGAGCAGGCCTTTCTGCAGGCGTACCGTCACTTCGACCGGGCGCGGCGCGAGTCCGACGGGCGGCCGCTGCGTCCCTGGCTGATCCGCATCGCCCACAACCTGGCGCTCAACTACTACCGCGACCGCTCACGTCGGCCGCAGACGCCGCTCGACAGCGCCGACCCGATCCCCGCGCGGCACGGGACCGAGGCGATCGCCGAGGGCCGCGAGGAGCTGCGCCAGGTGATCGCGAAGCTCGACAACCTGCCGGACGATCGCCGCGACGCGCTGATCATGCGCTTCGCCCTCGGCATGGACAACCGCGAGATCGCCCGGGCGCTGGGTCGCAGCGACGGCGCCACCAAGGTCCTGATCCATCGCGCGATCAAGCAGCTGGAGGAGGAGATGAGCGATGAGTGAGGCGAGCGAGAATCTGACCGGAAGCACCTGGGAAGTCGAGCGATTGCTCGGCGATGCGCTGCGGCCGATCGAGCCACCTGAGCGCCTCTCCGGGCGCTTCGAGGACACGCTCGCCGCCGTCACCCAGGCTGCGGCCGAGGAGCTCTCCGACTGGGCCGAGGAGCTCTCCGAGAGCGAGCTGCGGGCGCTGCGCGATCCGCGCAACTGGGTGCGGCCCGTGGTCGCGGTCGGCGCCGGCAGCCTTGCCACCGGCGCCCTCGTCCTGCTCGAGATGCGCCGTCGCGGCCGTCAGCAGACGAAGAGCCGCGTGCGCTCGATAACCGGCCGCGTCGGCCTCTAGATGTCGAGGTCTCGCTTTCCCGCCATATAGGCGGGTAACGGAGATCTCGTCAGATCAGGGAGCCGAACACCGCGACCGCCGCGTACATGGCGGTCAGCCAGAGCGCGTACCGCCGCGAGGCGAAGCCGGCGAGGAGGAGGCCGACGGCACCGGTGAGGACGTGGAAGCTGTTGGCCCAGCCGTTGACCGAGAGCAGGCCGAGCGCTTCGCGCAGATCGTCCGGGCGGTTGAAGGAGGAGTCGTAGAAGAAGCCGACGATCCCGTAGATCACCAGCCCGGCGCCGACCAGAGTCGCGAACAGCCGGGCAGGGCTCGGAGGCTCCATGAGCGGGCGATTGTAGGCTCCTCGTCCGCGATGGCGCAGACCTGTTACCGACACCCGAACCGCGAGACCGCGGTCTCCTGCTCCAACTGCGGGCGGCCGATCTGCCCCGATTGCATGACCCCGACCCCGGTTGGCATGCGCTGTCCCGAGTGCAGCCGCGAGCGCACCAAAGTGACCAGGGGCGCTGTGGCGCCAACCCACTACGACGCGCCTGCTACTTACGTTCTAATCGCGCTGAACGTAGCCGCGTTCCTCGCAGAGGTTGCCGGCGGAGGCGGCGGCCTCAGCCCCGGTCACAGCTCGATCCTCTTCAACTTTGGCCTGTTTGGACCGTCCGTTGCCGAAGGAGAGTGGTACCGACTGCTCACCAGCGGCTTCCTTCACGCGAGCGTCATCCATATCGGCTTCAACATGTTCGCCCTCTACTTCCTCGGCCGCATCCTGGAGCCGGGGATCGGCACGCCTCGCTTCGTTGCCGTCTATTTCGTCTCGCTCTTCGCCGGATCCTTCGGAGCGACGCTGCTCAGCCCTGACACGCTCACCATCGGAGCTTCGGGGGCCGTCTTTGGCATCTTCGGTGCGACCTTTGTCTATGCTCGCCACCGCGGCATCGCTGGGCTTGCTTCGTCGATCGGCATAGTCCTGGTGCTCAATCTCGCAATTACCTTCGGCAACCCCGAAATCAGCATCGGCGGCCACCTCGGTGGGCTCGTCGGGGGAGTGCTCTGCGCCCTATTCATCGTTGCGGGCGAGCGGGGCTATCTGGGCGAGCGGCACATGCCGATGGAGCTGCTGGCAATGGCGGCGGTCGGCTTTTTCGCGATCGCCAGCGCGATCGCGATCGCCTAAAGCGGAGCGCGCACTTCGGCGAAGCCTATGTTTCCCGGTGGGTCGACCAGATCGGGGTGGAGGACGTGGCCGAGCAGCTCGACCCCGTCGACAAGGCGGGGGCCGGGCCGCGAGAATGTCGAGGCCGCGTCGACCGCGTAGACGCGGCTGGCGCCGAGCTTGGCGATCCGGTCCCAATGCTCGACCGCCTGATCATGCGATTCGCTGACGTACCAGCCGCACGGCATCGCGATCACGACGTCCGGGCGGAGCCCCGAGAGGGCTCCCCAGGCAACTTCGGGCGACTTCAGTCCAGGCGGGCCGGCGACGTCCTCGCCGCCGGCGATCGAGATCATCTCCGGGATCCAGTGCCCGCCTACGAAAGGAGGGTCGAGCCACTCCAGGGCGATCACCCGCGGCGCTCTGGCGCCACTGACGGCGGCGCGGACGCTGACCAGGCGACCCTCGAGCTCGGACCGCACGAGGTGTGCCTCGGACTCCAAGCCGGTGGCCTCGCCGAGGCGGATCACGTCCTCGAGCATCTCGCCGAGCGTGCGCGGGTCCTGCTGCAGGACCCGCGGCCGGCTCGGCAACCGCGCCGCGACCTCGAGCACGTCTTCGTAGGAGACCGCACAGACGTCGCAGATCGCCTGGGTGACGATCAGGTCGGGGGCGAGCTCGGCGAGCCGCTCCTCGTCCAGCTCGTACAGCGCCCGGCCTTCGCCCACCGTGGTCTTCACCGCGGTATCGATCTCGCGGGCGTTGAGGCCCTCGCCGAGGACGGTGCGGGTCAGATGGGGCAATGCCCGCGTCTGTGCCGGGAAGTCGCACTCGTGGGTCACGGCGACCACGCTGTCGCCCAGGCCGAGGGCAAACAGCATCTCCGTCGCGGATGGAACGAGGCTGGCGATTCGCATGCGCTGCTCAATATGGCAGTCTCGCCGTTCCGCGGGCGAGGAAGCTATATTCACCAATTGCCGAATGGCCGAAGACGACCTTCCCCGAAGTACCGGGCCAAATAGCCGCCGATGAGCGTTCTGCTGCTCGTCTTGCTGCTTCTGCTCGTTGCCATCAACGGCTTCTTCGTTGCGGCCGAGTTCGCCTTGGTGCGCAGCAGGCGAGGCAAGATCGAACAGCTTGCCGAGGAAGGCGAGAGCGGTGCCGAGACCGTGGTCGAACAGCTCGACGAGATCGATGAATCGCTCTCGGCTTGCCAGATCGGGATCACGATCGCCTCGATCGGAATCGGCTTCCTCGGCGAGCCCTCACTGGCCAAGTTGCTCGAGCCGATCTTCGGCGGCCTCTCCCACGGGGCCGCCGTCGGTCTCTCGGTCGGAATCGCCTTCGCCCTCGTCACCGCGATTCACATCAGCATCGGCGAGCAGGTGCCGAAGATGCTGGCGATCAACCAGGCGGAGCGGACTGCGCGCCGCGTCTCGCGACCGCTCAACTGGTTCCGCCTCGTCACGACGCCGCTGACGATGGGATTGAGCGCAATCTCCAACTCGATCGTCCGTCTCTTCGGCGTCGATCCGACCAACATCGACGAGAAGCACACCGCCGAGGACCTGAAACAGATCATCGACAGCTCGCGGGTGGGGGGGACGCTCGATCCGGGCGAGGCTGGGATGCTCGGCGGCGTCTTCCACCTCCATGAGCAGGAGGCGCGAGAGGTGATGACGCCGATACCGGCGGTTGTCACCGTCGATTCCTCGGAAACCGTGGAGACGGCGCTGCGGCGCTGCGTCACCTCGGGACACACGCGGCTGGTCGTGATCGAGGACGACAATCCGGACCGGGTCAAGGGGATCGTCCACAACAACAGCCTTGCCCGCCTCTACATGAGCGACGGCCCCGAGGCGCAGATCGAGCCGGTCGTGCGCGACGCGGTGATCGTCCCCGAGACCCGCCCGCTCGACGACCTTCTCCATGACCTGCAAGTGCAGCGCACCTCGCTCTCGGTGGTCGTCGACGAGTACGGACGTACGGTCGGGATCGTCACCGTCGAGGACATCCTCGAGGAGGTGGTGGGGGAGATCGAGGACGAGACCGATCCCCGTGCAGCGGCACTGCGCCAGCTCGCCGGTGGCGAGTGGTTTGTGCGCGGCCACGTCTCGCTCGGCGACCTCGCCGACCGCGGGATCGAGCTGCCGGTTGACAGCGACGCCTACAACTCGATCGGCGGCTACGTCTTCGGTGAGCTCGGGCGGCTGCCGAAGCGCGGCGACACGATCGTCGCCAACGGCTACACGATCCGGGTCGAGTCGGTGCGGGAGAACCGCGTCGAGGCGGTGCGGATCAGCAGCTCCGGCGATTCCGTCCGGCCCGCGGCCTAGGTTTCCTGAGCAACCCGCGTTACGCCTAACCCTGGAGGTATCGCATGTGGGTTGTGCGCATGAGCGACAAGCAGTTGGAGGTCCTGAGGGCGCTACTGCGCTCCGAGGAGCATCTCGGACCGGCGCTCAAAGGAGCCGTCGAGGCACTCGACCTGGCTCGCTGGGACGACCTGCCCGAGGCCGAGTTGCCATGGGACGAGATCGAAGCAACCGCCCGCCGCCAAGGCTGCTCACCCGCAGATGTGATTTGGGACATCGCCGGCCGATAGCCGGCTAGTCGTACGAGTAAAAACCAGCGCCGCTCTTGCGGCCCAATTTTCCTTCGCCCGCCATCTGGACCATCAGCCCGGGGGGCTTGTGGGCCGGGTCGGAGGAGTCGGCGTAGAGGGCGTCGCCGATCGCCTCCGAGACGTCGAGACCGACGAAGTCGAGAAGCGCCAGCGGACCCATCGGATGGCCGGCGCCGAGCTTCATGCAGGCATCGACCTCGCCCGCCTCCATGCCGGTGCGCTCGATCAGCCGCACGGCGTCGAAGAGGTAGGGGAAGAGGAGGCGGTTGACGACGAAGCCGGCCTGGTCGGGGACCTCGACCGCGGTCTTGCCCAGCGCCGCACACCAGGCGAGTGCCCGCTCGCGGGTCTCCTCGCCGCTGTCGGGGAAGCAGACCTCGACCAGCTTCATCCGCGGTACCGGGTTGAAGACGTGCAGTCCGAAGAGGCGGCCGGTGATGTTCGCAGCGGTGGCGATCTCGGCGATGCTCAGCGAGGAGGTCGTGGTGGCCAGGTCGGCATCGGGGCAGGCTGCGGCGACGGCGCTCAGCACCTCGCCCTTCGGCTCGACCTCCTCGATCACGGCCTCGACGACGATGTCGCAGTCGGAGAGATCCTTGGGATCCGTCGTAACGCGCAGTCGCGATGGCTCGGCTCCCTCGATCTTGGCGCAAGCAGCAACGACTTTCTCCTCCGCCCGCCAGGCAGAAGCCTCACTACGAGCAAGCAGAATCACGTCAGCCGTGGTCGTAGCCACAGCAGCTAGTCCCGTAGCGATTGCCCCGCTCCCGGCAATCCCAGGCGTCTCGTATCCCGTGTTCCCGCTCATTGAAGACGGGTTCCTATCACGTCGCTGGCTGGCCGCGCGTGGACCCGCGCGCCTCAGGCTTTAAAGTTGATTGACCAGTCGATCAGGAAAACGGAGGGCTCGGATGTCAGGCAACGGAAACGGAAAGTTCGGCGGCCGCGAGGTCGTAATCGTCGAGGCAGTCCGCACGCCGATCGGGCGGGGCCATCCCGAGAAGGGCTATTACAAGGACATCCACCCCTCGAACCTGCTCGCCAAGGTCTACCGCGAGCTCTTCGAGCGTTCCGGTGTCGACCCCGCCGAGACCGGCGACGTGGTCACCGGCTGCGCCCAGCAGTTCGGCGAGCAGGGAGTCAACATCGGCCGCAACGCCTGGCTCGAGGCCGGCTTGCCGATCGAGACCCCGGCGACGACGATCGACCGCCAGTGCGGCTCGGCTCAGCAGGCGGTCAATTTCGCCGCGGCGCTGATCGCCACCGGCGTCCACGACGTCGCGATCGGTTCCGGCGTCGAGCACATGGGCCACATCTCCTTCGCCGACGGCTACGAGGTGATGAAAGAGCACGGCTCGCCCTTCTCGCCCGAGCTGATGGAGCGCTACGACCTGATCCCCCAGGGCCTCTCGGCAGAGATGATCGCCGACAAATGGGAGATTCCCCGTTCCGAGCTCGACGAACTCGGCGTCCGCTCCCAGGAGCTCGCCGCCAAAGCGACCGAGGAGGGCCGCTTCGAGCGCGAGGTCGTCCCCTTCAGCATCAACGGCGACACCTACGTCGCCGACCAGGGTCTGCGCGAGACGACGCTCGAGGCCCTCGCCAACCTCAAACCGGCCTTCAAGGAGGACGGCAAGATCACCGCCGGCAACTCTTCCCAAGTCTCAGACGGCGCCGCCGGTGTGCTGCTGATGGCGCGCGAGAGGGCCGACGAACTGGGGCTGAAGCCGCGGGCGCGGATCTACGACCAGACCACGGTCGGGGTTGATCCCGTGATCATGTTGACCGGCCCGATTCCCGCCACCGAAAAGCTGCTTGAGCGCAACGGGATGAAGATGGACGACATCGACCTGGTCGAGATCAACGAGGCCTTCGCCTCTGTGGTCGCCGCCTGGCGCCGCGAGCTCGAACCCGACATGGACCGGGTCAACGTCAACGGTGGCGCGATCGCCCTCGGCCATCCGCTCGGCTCGACCGGCGCTCGCCTGATCACCACTCTGCTGCACGAGATGGAGCGCACCGACAAAGAGATGGGCCTGGTGACGATGTGCTGTGGCGGCGGACTCGGAACCGGCACCCTGATCGAGCGCATCTAGGCGACTGGCCGGGTAGCCAGTAGTCTCCTCAACCGATGGACCTGAGCCTCTCACCGGCCGAGACGGAGTTCCGCGATGAGGTCCGGACCTGGTTGGAAGAGAACCATCCGGGTCCGGAGCCCGAGGCAGGCCTCGAGGAGGTCATGGCCTTCCGCACCGAGTGGCAGGGCAAGCTGCACGAGGCCGGTTGGGCCGGGATCTCCTGGCCGAAGAAGTACGGCGGACGTGGCGCGACCCTGATCGAGCAGGCGATCTTCGTCGGCGAGGCGGCGCGCCAGGAAGCCCCAAGTCCGGCCAACGTCCTGGGCTTGGCGATGGGCGGGCCGGTGGTGATCGCCCACGGCACCGACGAGCAGAAGCAGCGCTACCTGGAGCCGATCCTCACCGCCGAGGAGATCTGGTGCCAGGGCTTCTCCGAGCCGGAGTCGGGCTCCGACCTCGCCTCGCTGAAGACGAAGGCGGTCAAGGACGGCGACGAATGGGTCGTCACCGGGCAGAAGGTCTGGACGACCTTCGCCCAGTACGCCAAGTGGTGCATGCTCGTCGCCCGCACTGACCCCGATGCCCCCAAGCACAAGGGCCTTACCTACTTCCTGATGGACATGGACCAGCCCGGAGTGGAAGCCAAACCGCTGGTTCAGATAACCGGTGAGGGCGAGTTCAACGAGGTCTTCATCGAGGAAGCGCGGATCCCCGACGCGAACGTGGTCGGTGGCGTCGGCAACGGCTGGTCGGTGGCGATCACGACGTTGATGAACGAGCGCGCCGGCCTCGCCTTCGGCGCGATTTCGCAGATCTCCAACAGCCTCAAGAAGCTGACCGAGCTGGCCCAGGAGACGCGCGTCAACGGCGGCAGCGCCGCGGATGACCCGCTGCTGCGCGACCGGCTCGCCCAGCTTCACATCGAGGCCGAGACGATGCGGTTGAACGCCTACCGCGGTTTGACCAAGACGATGCAGTCGGGGATTCCCGGCCCCGAGGGGTCGCTCGGCAAGTGGCAGTGGGCCGACATCAACCAGCGGATCGCCGAGCTGGCGCTCGATATCGAGGGCGCCTACGCGCCGCTGGACCGCGGCGCCGAGCACGCGGTCGCCAATGGCGCCTGGCAATACAGCTTCCTGCGCTCACGCGCCAACTCGATCGAGGGCGGTACCACCGACATCCTCAAGAACATCATCGCCGAGCGGGTGCTCGGCCTGCCCCGGCTGCGATAGGGCTCTCACCATGTACTTCGACCTCACCGACGAGCAGCAGGCGATCAAGTCGACCGCCCACGATTTTCTCGCCGCGCGCTACAAATCGGAGCGAATCCGCGAGCTGGCTCGCAGCGAATCGGGTTTCGAGCAATCCGACTGGGATGAGATGGCCGAGCTCGGCTGGCCCGGTCTGGCGCTGCCCGAGGAGTGGGGAGGGCAGGGCCTGGGTATCGTCGACCTCGCCGTCCTCTTCGAGGAGATGGGCTATGCGCTTGCCCCCTCGCCACTGCTCTCGACCACGCTCGTCGGCCTGGCCTTGACCCACTGCGGCTCCGACGGCCAGCGCGAGCGATACCTGCGGCCGCTCGCCGCCGGCGAGAAGCGCGGCGCACCCACGCTTTGGGACGCCGGCTCGCCCGGGAACCCCGGTGCCTTCACGATGGAGGCGAAGGCCGGGGGCGACGGGGTCGTCCTCGACGGCGAGAAGGTGCTGGCGCCCGATGCCGCCGCGGCCGACTTCTTCATCGTCGCCACCTCCGATGGCAAGCGCCACTTGGTGGACAGCGGCGCCGACGGTGTGACCGTCAGCGCGGAACCGTCGATCGACCTGACCCGCCGCCTCTTCTCGGTGCGGTTCGAGGGTGTCCAAGTCTCGCCCGGCGACACGCTGCCGGCAGAGGGCCTCGACTATTACCCGGTCTTCTTCCGCCTTTGCGTCGCCCTCGCTGCCGAGTCGACTGGAATAGCGCAGCGGACGATGGAGATGGCGGTCTCCTACGCCAAAGACCGCCAGCAGTTCGGCCGCCCGATCGGGGCCTACCAGGCGGTTTCCCACCGCTGCGCCCAGATGCTGCTCGAGACCGAGAACGCCCGCTCCGCTGTCTACGGCGCCGCCTGGGCCGCCGACGCCGAGCCCGACTCGTTGCCGTTGGCCGCCTCGATGGCAAAGGCCTATGCCTCCGACGCCGGCTGGCGGGTTCCCGACGCTTCGATCCAGGTGCACGGCGGGATCGGCTTCACCTGGGAGCACGACCTCCACTTCTTCCTCAAGCGCGGCAAGGCGAACGCGGCGATGTTCGGTACGGCGAGCTGGCACCGCGAGCGGGTTGCCGACCTGGTCCTCGCCGAGGCCGCGACGCCCGCGCCGGCTTGACGTGAGCGCACTCGATCGCATCTCGGTCGCCGGGATCGGCGTCACCGTCGCCGACCTGGAGGCCGAAGCGAAGCGCGCCGAGGCCGCCGGCGTCGAGTGCGTCTGGGCGCCGGAGCTGTTTCGCTCCTCGGTAACCCAGGCGGCCTACCTGGCTGGCCGCACGGAGAAGATCGGTGTCGCCACCGGGATCGCCTGGGCATTCACGCGCAGCCCCTTCATCGTCGCGATCAGCGCCCTCGACATCGACGAGATGTCGGGCGGGCGCTTCCGCCTCGGCCTCGGCTCTGGTGTCAAACGGCTCAACGAAACCTGGCACAACGCTGAGTACGGCAGGCCGGCGCCGCACCTGCGGGAGGCGATCGAGGCGATCCGGCTGATCATGCAGCAGGCCGGGGTGGGCGAGCCGATCCGCTATGAGGGCGAGTACTACGACATCGACATCAAGGGCTGGGTCCGACCGCACCCGGCGCCGCGCGAGTCGGTGCCGATCTACACCGCCGGCGTGCAGGGCGGCATGTGCCGGATGGCCGGTGACGTCGCCGACGGCCTGATTGGGCACCCGATCCAGAGCCTGCGCTGGATCGACGAGGTCGTCGTCTCCTCCTTCGAGGAGGGGCTGAAGCGCTCCGGTCGTGAGCGCGCGGACTTCGACTACCTGCCGACCGTCTGCTGTGCGATCGACGACGACGAGGCGAAGGCGATCGAGATGGCCCGCCGCACGATCTCCTTCTACGCCACGGTCAAGACCTACATGCCGCTCTGGGAGCTGCACGGCTTCGCCGACAACGCCGTCGCCGCCGGCGAGGCCTTCCGCCGTGGCGACCTGCCCGCCGTCCCCGCCGCGATCAGCGACGAGATGGTCGAGGCCTACTGCGCCGCCGGCCCGCTTGACAAGGTCCGCGCCCGGGTCGAGGCGACGGCCGAGCGCGCCGACGGCCTCTTCCTCACCCCACCCACCTACTTCATCTCCCCCGAGGAGCTGAGCGAGTACCAGAACCGTCTGATCGACGCCTTCGGTCCGGCGGCGTGATGGACGCCGGCGAGTCGCGCGAGCTCGAAGTCCTCGCCCGGGTGCGCGAGATCCCGGCGGGGTTCGTGCGGACCTACGGCGACGTCTCGCCGGGCTCACCGCGCTTTGCCGGCGCGGTCCTCTTCGAGTGTGACGATCCGGACCTGCCCTGGTGGCGGGTGGTCCGCGCCGACGGCTCGCTGGCCAAGGGCGATCGGCAGCGAGGGCTGTTGATCGCCGAGGGAGTGCCGTTCCGGGGCGCCCGCGTCGAGATGAGGACCGCTCGCCTGTCCTCTTAGGCCTCGTTCAGCTTTGGTACCGCCGCGCGGTCCAGGCGGTGACGTTCGACCAGGCGAAGACGGCGACGAAGGCGAGCAGCAGCCAGCCGCCGACCTTTTCCGGCCAGCACGCGTCGAGCGCATCGGCGAGCAGGCAGGCGCCTCCCGCCGCCGCTGCCACGACCGCCACGACGATTGCGAGCAGAAGCCAGGCAAGGGCGGGCCTGAGCGAGAAGAGGCGGAGGAATTTCTTGCTGCCGGCGCGCAGCTTGCGCAGGTAGTCGGCGTCCGGCGAGCCGATCGTCGCGGTGAAGGCGAGGAAATCCCAGTCCGGCGTCGTGGTGGGGCGGAGGCTGGCCTCGCCGAGCGCGCCGAACCCCCTCAGCTCGAGCTCTTTTACGCTCATCAGGTAGCCGTCGAGCTCGAGCGAGCCGGCCTCGGTGTCGCTGAAGAAGTCGAGGTCGGTGCGGATCTTCGAGAGCGCATCCTGGGCGGTGGCATCGACCCCGAAGGCAGCCGTGTCGTATTCGGGGTCGCGCTCGGCGCTGGGGGTGTCCGTGCCCTCGCCGGGAGCCAGGGCCACACCGTCCAGGCCCTTGCGCAGGTGCATCAAGGCGTATTTCCGCCGCTCGGTCGGCAGGTAGGTGAGCTGCTCGTCGCGGATCCTGTCGGTGGCGATGCTTGCCGAGCGCGACAGCGACAGCGGCAACCAGGTCGACGCCTTGTTCTCGTCCTTGAGCTGGCCTGAGGCGTCGCTGAGGATAAGGCGCGTGCAGCCGCTGTCGAGAAGCCCTTGCACCCCCTGGTTGTCCTGGACGCCGCCGTCGACGAGTTGCACGCGGACCGCGTCGCTGCCGTTCCAGTACATGTCGCTGATCGTCAGCGGGTGAAAGGCCCCCGGCACGCAGGCCGAGGCAGCGACCGCCAGGGCCAGCGGGAAGCCCTCTCGCGCGCTCGGTACCGCCGGTTCCCTGTCTGGCGGATCGCCCGGCTGTGGATCCTTGCGGGGAAAGTAGCCCGGGTCCAGGCGCAGGTTCTTGTCGGTCTCCTCGATGATTTCCTCACGCCGCGAATCCTCAGGCAGGGGCTCGCCCATGCGGACCGCCTCGAAGCGCCAGTTGTGCCCGGTGTTGAGGGTGGTGGCGTTGATCAGCAGGACGGGCGCCTTCGCCCGTCGCGATGGGTTGGCGGCTGTGGGATCGAAGCCGCGGTCGCCGTTCGGCTCGATCAACAGCTCGCGCATCTCGATCTGCTCCTCGCGGTTGCCGGAGCGTCGTTTGCGGGGGTCCTGCCAGGCCTTCTTGTAGAGGTAGCGGTCGTAGAGATCGCCGATCCGGTCGCTGCGCGAGTACTTCCGTGAGACCAGCATCTGGATGTTCTTCAGCGGGTTCGCCAGGAGGCGCCCGCGGATGTCCTGGCGCACGGCGTCGCGCAGCAGCTCATCGACCTCGGTTACGAGACGCACATAGTCCTCGCCGGTGATCTCGGCGTCGGATCTCTCGTTGAGCAGGCGGCGCAGGCGCAGGTAGTAGGCGGCACCGACGATCGAGCCGCCGGAGACGGTGGAGATCACCTCGATTCTGGGCAGAACGCCGAGCTCGGCCAGTCTGGCCAGGATGCCGACGTGGAAGAACGCCGCACGAAAGCCACCGCCGGAGAGGGCAAGGCCCAACCTTTCCGTTTCGGTGCCCGCCGCCTCCATTGCTCAGGCGAGGCTAACCGATCGGTCCCGGTGAAGCTACTCGTCGCGCGGGGTGATGCGGAAGACCGAAACGACCTCGGCCTGGTGCGCCTCGGGGTGAGCCACGTAGGCGCTGGGGCCGCCGCCAAACCAGCCGGAGGCTTCGTTGTTGCCGACGAAGATCCCGGGGTGGTGCTTGCCGTCCCCATCCTCGACCCAGACCTTGTCGCCCTCCTTGAATCCGCCCTCGGTCGCGTCGCTCATCGTCGCCAGCATAGACGTGCCGGTGTTCCGAGGTCCATATGGACCTCGGAACACCGGCACGTCCGGCCGGCCTATGGGCAGACGACGATCAGGTGGAAGTCAGCGTCTTCCGGATCGCCTTTGGCGTCCTTGGTGCGGACCTCGATTGCGTTGGCGTTGGCAGGGGAGGTGTTGGTCTGGGCGGTGCCGGCGCCTGGCGGCGTCGTGCCGGCGTTATTGCGGCCGGCTACGTTCGCGCAACCGCTGATGTTGACCGGGAAGGTGACGGTGACGGCGCCACCGCCCTCGGTCGCGCTGATCCCTTCGTCGCTGGCACGGGCCAGCGCGGCGTTACCGGGGCCGGCCGGGTTGTTCACCACCGCCCAGTAGGTATGGGCAGCCCGCTTGGCCGCCGGAACGACCCCAAGCTTGTTGGTGTTGATCTGGAAGCCGGTCAGCGTCTTCTGCTTCAGCTTGCCACCGCCGATCGTCTGTTTCTTGATCGCCCCGCCGTTGATGTTCTGGGCGGCGATCGCAGTGCCTCCAAGCGCCACGATCAGCGCGATCACCGCGACGACCATGGCCGGTGATGGCGTCCTTCTCTTCAAGTTCGGCATTGGCTCCCTTTCCGCTGCAAATCGAGGACGTGTCGGTGCCTTACCCCACCATATGAGGGGTTAATCACCGGCACGTCTTCTTGCAGGGCTAGACGGGCAGTGCGGTGACGAAGCGCTCGAAGGCGGCGATATCGGTTACGGCGGGGCCGTGGCCGGGGAGGATCAGCGAAGGATTCAGGGCGGCGAGCTTGCGGATCGAACGGCGGTTCTCGGCTGGGTCGTAGGTGAAGATCGTCGGCGGCTCGGCGAGCATCGGTCGGTAGGTCGCGTAGCTGAGGTTGCGGATCACGTCGCCGCAGATCGCCACCCGGTCGGACTCGCGGAAGAAGATCACCTCGCCGCGAGCGTGGCCTGGCGCGTGGACGACCCGGAAACCGGCGACCTCGTCGCTCTCGTTTATGACCGGGGTTGGCAGCTCCTTCAGCCGCCAGACACCCGGCGCGAGCTGCCTCAATGGTGGCCGATTCCCATCGTCCCCCGCGGATCGCCGCTGTGCTCGGCGAGGTCCTCCAGCTCGGCGATCCTTCGTTCGCCTTCGACTCGCGCCGGATGGCCGGCCGGCAGCGGCTCGATCAGGCGCCGGATGCGGTTGCGAACCTGCAGCGCGAAGTGCGGGGTGGAGGCGCCGGCGAGGGCGCGGATGTCCTCGGCGGTGACCTCGTGCCCGCTGCCCAGCAGCTCTGGGCTCTCCGCCTCGCTCATTCTCCGCCGCCGATCTTGGCCAGCGCGGCCAGCTCGTCGATTTCGGCCTGCTCGTTCACGTCGATGGCTTCCTGGTCTCCAATTACCCAAACGTGGTTGTAGAAGGCGCGCGTCGGATCGGTCGTGTAGCCCGGCTTGACGTCGAGCAGGTACCCGCGCAGCGCAGCCGGAAGGGTACCGGCGCTGTCGCTGAGCAGCAGCGGTCCCCAGGTTCCCGAAGCGGAGAGAGCAGCCGCAGCGGCAGCGTCGAGTGGCTCTTCGGAGTTGGCGACGACGAAGCCGTGGCCGGGGTCGTTGATGTCCCAGCCAAAGCTGCCGTCGGCGTAGCGGGCGAAGGCGATCGCGTTGGCGACGGGGGCCTCGCCCGAGACCCTGCGCACGCGGTTGGCGATCTTGCCGATTTCGCGGATCACGTCGGAGGAGATCGCCGACGAGGGACCGAGGACGTAGACCGGCGTCTTGGGGTGGCGGGCGAGGGCCGCGGCGGTCGGGGGCGGCAGCTTGTCCTTGTCGGCGAAGAGGACCGGATCGCCCGAGCGTGCCGCCCAGGCCGCGGCCGGCATCGCGAAGGCGGGCTCCGCGGCCGGTGCGATCACGATGTGCTTCGGGGCGCCGCCGAGAAGTTCGTCGCGCAGCTCGGCGATCGCGGCCGCGCCGGGCGTGCCGCCGCTGCCCACCTGCTTCACCTCCAGGTCGGACGGGGCCGAGGCGGCCCCGATCGCGAACGCTTGGACGCCCTTGGTCTTCTTGTCGCCCTGGGGGTCGAGCGCATCGAGTGCTTGCGCGGTGGGTTCGGGTACATCGTCGGCTTCGGAGACCAGGACCGGCGCGCCGAGCGGGGCCGCCATCAGCACCGAGGCGGCGATCGCGCTGCGCCAGTCCCCCGCGTCGACCAGCGTTACCGCATGCGGCTGTTGCGCCGGCTCGTCTGAGGGGTAGGTGGCGAGGGCGACTGCGGCGGCATTCGACGCCGGATCGCCCCCGCCCACCCGCGTGGTGTTTGCGGTGGCGAAGGCCGGATAGCCGAGCTCCTCCGGCGTCTGGGCGGCAGGTGCTTCGGCAGCCGTGCTGGGCGCTTCGCTGACCGGCGCCGGGGTTTCCGAGCTTTCGCCGCCCCCGCCCCGACCGCCGAGGATCGCGGCGACGATGAAGACGGCGGCGAGCAGGAACAGTCCGGTAATCGCCTTGAGTGCTGCCGGGATCGGCTTGCGCCGTCGCTTCGGCGCGGGCGGTTTCGCTGCTGGCAGATCGGCGTTTATCGGGCGCGTCATGCGGCCAACCTAATGCCTTCTGGGCGTGCGTGGCCAAGCAGATCCAGGAGGCAGGGAGGCCGGGGGACGGGAGCGCACTGTTTGTGCGTGACCGACCCCGGCCGACTGAGGACGCAGAGATGCGCAGCGCCACGCGCGTCCAGATTGGCTGGCGGGTCAGCTAAGCTTTCGGGACTGGTTGACTGACCAGTCAATCAACGAGCTTTGGCTACGCGTCGACGAGGGGGACGGATGGACTTCGCACTGAATGACGAGCAGCAGGACTACAAAGATCGCGCCCGGGCCTTCGCCCGCGACGTGATCCGCCCCGCCGCGCGCAAGCACGACGAAGAGGAGAGCATTCCCTGGGAGGTGATCAAAGAGGCTCGTAGGCAGGGCTTCCAGGGCCTCGAGGCGATCCAGCGCTCCGCCTCCGATTCCGACGGACAGATGCAGGTGATCTCGGCGGAAGAGTTCCACTGGGGCTGCGCCGGCATCGCCCTGGCGATCTCCGGATCGGGCCTCGCCGCCGCCGGCATCGCCTCCTCCGGCACCCCCGAGCAGATCGCCCGCTGGGTGCCCGAGTGCTTCGGCGCCGGCGATGAGGTCAAGCTCGGTGCCTACGCGGTAACCGAGCCCCAGGCCGGCTCCGACGTGAAGAGCCTGAAGACGACCGCGAAGCGCGACGGCGACGAGTGGATCCTCAACGGCACCAAGGTCTTCATCACCAACGGCGGTATCGCCGACGTTCATGTCGTCGTCGCCACCGTCGACCCGAGCCTGGGCACCCGTGGCCAGGCCTCCTTCGTCATCGGCAAAGACACCCCCGGTCTGAGCCAGGGCAAGAAGGAGTCCAAGCTCGGCATCCGCGCCTCCCACACCGCCGAGATCGTTCTCGAGGACTGCCGCATCCCGGCCGAGAACCTGCTTGGCGGCGAAGAGAAGCTGGAGAAGAAGCTGCAGCGCGGGCGCGAAGGGAAGAAGTCGCGCGGCGCCGACGCGCTGGCGACCTTCGAGATCACCCGGCCGCTCGTCGGTGCCTCCGCTCTGGGGATCGCCCAGGCCGCCTACGAGTGCACCCTCGAATATCTCGACGGCCAGTCCGAAGGCGGAACTCCGCTCTTGCAGATCCAGCGAGTCCAGCAGACGCTGGCTGACGTGGCAACCGAGATAGAAGCGGCGCGCCTGCTGGTTCAGCGCGCCGCCTGGATGGGACGCAACGGCGTGCCGATGCGCGGCGGCCAGGGCTCGATGTCGAAGCTCAAGGCCGGCGACGTGACGATGTGGGCGACGACCACCCTGATGGACCTGATCGGCCCCGACGCCTGGAGCACCGAGCTGCCGCTGGAGAAGTTCTTCCGCGACGCCAAGATCTATCAGTTGTTCGAGGGCACGGCGGAGATCCAGCGGATGGTCATCTCGCGCATGCAGGCGCGAGAATATGGCGAGCGTCTCGGCTATGCCGCCGAAGTTGTTGCTGAGGCTGAGAAGGCTGCAGAGAAAGAGCCCGTCGCGGCGTAGGGCCGGGGGGTTCCCCCCCGGCCCTACGCAAGCGGGGTTGCACGCTCAGAGCATTCCTGCGTAGCGGTCATTCGGCCTCGCTAGCCTCTTCGCGATGCTGAAGACCCGCTCTGCCCCGGTGGCTTTGGTAGCCGCCGCCGTGGCGGCGCTTGTCGTGCTGCTGTGTGGAGCTGCGACTGCGCCCGCCAGGGACCTCGAATCCAAGCTTGACTCCAAGGAAGCGAAGCTTTCTAAGGTTCGCGAACGCAAGGGCGTCTTGACGACGACGATCTCGCATTACAAGGCGAAGATCGAGAGGCTGACCGGTGAGGTCGCCGTGCTGCGGGCGCAGGAGTCCGAAGTTCGGGTGCGGCTGGATGCCAAGCAGAACGAACTGGATGGTGCGCTTGCCGACCTCGATGTCGGCAAGAAGCACCTGGCTGTTGTCCGTGCGCGGCTGAATCGGGCGCTGGTTTCGTTGCGCGAGCGGCTTGTCGCTATGTATGAGACGGGGACGCCGGACATCCTCAGCGTCCTGGTCGAAGCCGGCGGCTACGACGAACTCGTCAACCGCACCGAGTACCTCAACCGCATCCACGGCCTCGACGAAGCGGTGGTCTCCCGGGTGCGCGACTTACGCGACCAGGTGAAGCGCACGGTGGCCCGCCTGCGCTCCGCCAAGGACCGGATCGAGTCGGCCCGCGACGCGATCGCCACCGAAGAGCACGCCCTGGCCGGCGCCCGCTCCGCGGTCCAGCAGAGGCAGTCGATCCTCGTCGCGGCCCGCCGTGATCGCGAGGACGCCCTCGCCGAGATCACCAAGACCGAACAGGATCTCGACGGCGACGTGGCGTCGATGCAGGCCGAACTGGCCGCGACGCTGGCCGGAACCGGCTCGGCGCCGCTGCCCGCCGGGCCGATCCAGGGCGGCAACGGCAGCGGCCTGATCTGGCCGGTCGATGGCCCGGTCGTGTCGGGCTTCGGCCCCCGCTTCGGCGGCAGCGAGTTCCACGAGGGGATCGACATCGCGGTCCCCAGCGGTACCCCGATTCGCGCTGCCGCCTCGGGCACCGTGATCTTCACCGAGCCCGAGGCGAGCAGCGGCGGCTATGGCAACTTCACCTGCATCGACCATGGCGGCGGCCTCTCCACCTGTTACGCGCACCAGGAATCGTTCGCGGTTTCCGCCGGCCAGCAGGTCTCCCAGGGACAGGTGATCGGCTACAGCGATTGCACCGGGCATTGCTTCGGCCCGCACGTCCACTTCGAGGTCCGGATCGGCGGCGCCCCCACCGACCCGATGGGCTATCTCTAGCCCCGGTTTAGGCACGGACTACCGAAAATCGTTCAAAAATCCAATTAGTTGGTATGTGAGGGCGCTTCGCTCCTGCGACCCTTGGGTAGCAAGCGAGAAGGCGAGATGGCCCGTCAAGCGCACAACTACCTGGCAGGAGCGGTGTCCGGCACGGCACTGATCGGCATCGCCGTGGTCGCCTTCGTCATGCTCGTCTCGCTGCAGACGCTGCGGGACTGGCCGCTGGCGGGGCTTGGCCTCGAGAGCGGCGGCGAGTCCCCTGGTGGCGCCGCGATTGTCCCGAGCAGCTCGACGGCGGCCGCTGCCGGCGGTGCCGAAGCTGTGAGAACCGTAGGCGCACGGAGTGCTCCCTCCGCTCCGGGACAAAGCGGCTCGCAAGCAGGTGCCGGTCAGGACGGAATCGGTAGTGGTTCGGCCTCACCCGATTCCAGCTCGCCGGTTGCCAGAGCGCCGGATGCGACGGCTCCAGGCTCCGATTCCCCCTCGCCCGTCGGAGGCGGCGGTTCTTCGCCTTCGAGTCCCACGAGCGGCGCCGCGTCCAGCGGCAGCGGCGGCGGCTCGGGCAACAGCGCCGGCGGAGGCTTGCTGAACCCGCCGGGTGCCGGTGGGGCGGGTGGCGGAGGGCCCGGCAGCGGCTCGTCGCCCTCCGAAACCGTTGCCGGCACCGTCAACCAGACCGTCTCCGGCGTCGACGACGCGACCGGCGGCACGCTCGGCAGCACCGGTGTAACCCGAGTCACCGAAGAAGTAGTCAACGGCGTCGCCGGGCCGGAATCGCCGGTTGGCGAAACGGTCGACAAGACCGCCGAAAAAGTGCAGGAAACGGTCGGCGGCCTGCGCGGCGGCGGCCACTAGCCAGGCTTCCCGTCTTTACCGTCACAATGCCGTCCCATGCCCGAGCGCGGACAGGCAGGCGCGGTCGCCGACCCGATCGCCGGATCGCCGGTTTACCCGGCCGGCAGCCGCGTGAACGAGCGCGGCCATCTCGAGGTTGCCGGCTGTGACGTAGTCGAGCTCGCCGCCGAGCTCGGCACCCCTGCCTACATCTACGCGGAAGACGAGATGCGAGCCCGGGCGCGGGCGTATCGCGACGCGTTCGAGCGGCGTGGCAGCGACTTCGAAGTTCTCTTCGCCAGCAAGGCGTTCCCCTGCACCGCCGCCTACCGGCTCTTCGCCGAGGAGGGGCTGTCGGTCGACGTCGCCTCGGGCGGCGAGCTGCACATGGCCCTGCGTGCCGGCTTCGACCCGGCGCGGATCCACATGCACGGCAACAACAAGAGCGACGAGGAGATCCTCTTCGCCGCCAGGTCCGGCGTCGGTCACCTGATCCTCGATTCCTTCGATGAGATCGAGCGCTGCGAGCGGCTGCTCGACGAATCGCAGGACGTCCTGATCCGGGTTACCCCGGGGATCAAGCCCTCCACTCACGACTACATCCAGACCGGGCAGCTCGACTCGAAGTTCGGCTTCGGCCTCGAGGATGGGCTGGCGGCGCGGGCGATCGAGCGGGTGCTCGCCTCCGACGTGCTCAACCTGGTCGGGCTGCACGCGCACATCGGCTCGCAGATCTTCGAGCTGGAGTCCTACACGCTGGCGATCCGGGCGATCGGCGAGCTGGCGGGGGATTGGTGCCGTCTCGTCAACGTCGGCGGTGGGCTGGGGATCGCCTACGCCGCCGCGGATGAGCCGCCCTCGATCGACTCCTATGTCGAGGTCAAGGTGAGCGGCATCGCCGAAGTCTTCGGCGAGGGGGTACGGATCCTGATCGAGCCGGGCCGCTCGCTGGTCGGCAATGCCGGCGTCACTGCCTATCGAGTCGGCACCATCAAGGAGATCCCCGGCATCCGCACCTACGTGGCGGTCGACGGGGGCATGTCGGACAACATGCGGCCGATGCTCTACGGATCCCGTTATGAGGCCCTGATCGCCGATCGCGCCGGGGCCATCCCGGACACGGAGGCGACGATCGCCGGCATGCACTGCGAGTCGGGCGACGTGCTGGTGCGCGACGCGATGCTCGCCGCCCCCGCCGTGGGCGATGTCCTCGTCACCCCGGCGACCGGTGCCTACGGACACGCGATGGCCAGCAACTACAACGGTGTCACCCGCCCGCCTGTGGTCTTCTGCCACGCCGGAGGGGCGCGGGTTGTGGTGCGGCGCGAGTCCTACGAGGATCTGACCTCACGCGATGTCTGAACCCGTCCGCATTGGCCTGCTCGGCCATGGCACCGTCGGCGCGGCGTTTGCCGGCTTGCTCGCCGAACGCGCCGACGCGGTCGAGGCGGCCACCGGGCGGCGCCCGGAGCTGGCCGGCACGCTGACTCGCGGCGCAGGCGATTTCGGCGAGATCGTCGAGCGTTCCGACCTTATCGTCGAGCTGATCGGGGGCACCGACCCGGCGCGCACCTACGTGCTCGACGCGCTGCGGGCGGGCCGGCCGGTCGTCACCGCCAACAAGCAGCTGCTCGCCCAGCACGGCGAGGAGCTTTTCGGCGTCGCCCGCGAGGCGGGAGTGCAGCTTCGCTTCGAGGCCGCCGTCGCCGGCGTGATCCCGATCGTGCGCACGATCCAGGAGAGCTTCGGCGTCACCGAGATCGACAAGGTGTTCGGGATCGTCAACGGGACGACCAACTTCATCCTCAGCGAGATGGCCGCCAGCGGCGCCGCTTACGAGCAGGTGCTGGCGCGGGCGCAGGAGCTGGGCTACGCCGAGGCAGACCCGAGCGCCGACGTCAACGGCGCCGACGCCGCGGCGAAGATGGCGATCCTCGCCCGGCTGGCCTTCCACACCGCGGTCACCCTCGATCAGGTCGCCTACGAGGGAATCGAGGCGATCCAGCCCGACGACCTCGCCTATGCCAAGGAGCTCGACCTCTCGCTGAAGCTGCTCGGCGTCGCCGAGCGCCGCGACGGCGGGATCAGCGTGCGCGTCTTCCCCTGCTTTCTCTACGGCGGCCACCCGCTGGCTCCCGTCGGCGGCCCCTTCAACGCGGTCATGGTCGAGGCGCCGGCAATTACCGAGGTGACGATGTCGGGCCCCGGCGCCGGCGGCGTCGAGACCGCCTCGGCGGTCCTCGGCGACGTCGTCTCGATCCTCTCCGGCGACGCCCCGGTGCACGAGGTGCGCGAGCAGCTGCCCCTGGTCGCCGACGTCACCTCTTCCTTCTACCTGCACCTCGAGGTCGCCGACGAGCCGGGTGTGCTTGCCCGGATCGCCCAGGTGCTGGGCGAGAACGAGATCTCGGTGAAGAGCGTCGTGCAGCGCGGTATCGGCGACGATGCGCGCCTGGTGATGGTCGTCCACGAGTGCCTGGAGTCGCGCTTTGCGGCGGCGGTCGAGGAGATCGGCAGGCTCGCCGACATCCGGTCGGAGCCGCGGTTCATCCGCGTGATTGAGGAGGAGTTCGTTTGACCCCTGTGCCCCTGATCGAGAGATACAGGGAGCACCTGCCGCTGGAGGACGGAGATCCGATCGTCTCCCTCAACGAGGGATCGACTCCGCTGATCGAGGCGCCGCGCCTCTCGGAGCGGCTCGAGGTTCGTGCCTACCTCAAGTTCGAGGGGGCCAACCCGACGGGGTCGTTCAAGGACCGGGGGATGACGGTGGCTGTATCGCGGGCCAAGGGGAGGGGGGCGGAGGCTGTGATCTGCGCTTCGACCGGGAACACCGCGGCAAGCGCCGCGGCTTACGCGGCTCGGGCGGGCATGCGTGGGGCGGTGATCGTGCCGGAGGGCAAGATCGCGATCGGCAAGCTGGCGCAGGCCCTGATGCACGGCGCCCGGGTAGTCGCCCTGCAGGGGAACTTCGACGAGGCGCTGCAGATCGTCCGTAAGCTGGCCGACAAGCACCCGATCGAGCTGGTCAACTCGGTCAACCCCTTCCGGATCGAGGGTCAGAAGACGGCGGCGTTCGAGGTCGTCGAGGAGCTTGGCGAGGCGCCCGGCGCGCTCGCGATCCCGGTCGGCAACGCCGGCAACGTGACCGCCTACTGGCGCGGCTTCGAAGAGCTCGGCGTCGCTCCGATCGTCTACGGCTTCCAGGCCGAGGGTGCCGCGCCGCTCGTCGACGGCGCTCCTGTCGCCAAGCCGGAGACGGTCGCCTCGGCGATCAGGATCGGCAACCCGGCGCGCTGGGAGGAGGCGATGGCCGCTTTCACCGCCTCGCGCGGGCGGGTGGCGGCGGTCTCCGACGAGCAGATCCTTGCTGCCTACCGCTGGTTGGCGACGAGCGAGGGCGTCTTCTGCGAGCCCGCCTCGGCCGCCTCGGTCGCCGGCCTGCTCGCCCACGGCCTGCCGGTCCTCGACGGGGCGGCAGCGCCGGAGTCGGTCGTCTGCGTTCTCACCGGGCACGGCCTCAAGGATCCCGATACGGCGCTCTCCAAAGCCCCAGCGGTGATCAACTGTGAGAACGATCTGAGCGCGGTCGAGCGGGCGGTGTTCGATTGACCGCCCGTCGCCGGTTGGTCCGTGTGCCCGCCTCCTCGGCCAACCTCGGACCGGGCTACGACGTGATGGCAGCCGCACTCGACCTCTTCCTCGAGCTGGAAGTCGAGGAGACCGCTGAGTTCTCCTTCGATCCAGCCGGGCTCGACGTCTCGACCGGGCGCGACAACCTGATCGTCAGGGCATTCGAGACCCTGCACTCCGCCGACGGAATTGCCTTCCGCCTCAAGCAGACCATCCCGCTTGGCCGCGGGCTCGGCTCCAGCGCGGCCGCGATCGTCGCCGGCCTCGTCGCCGCCGACCACCTCTACGAGCTGGCCCTCTCCGAGGAGGAGCTGCTGGCGCGAGGAACAGAGTTGGAGGGCCACCCCGACAACGTCGCCGCGGCGATCTTCGGTGGCTTCGTCATCTGCGACCCCGGCGACGGGCCACCGGATGCCTCGCGCTTCCCGCCGCCGGACGGGCTCGAGGGCATCCTCGTCATCCCCCGCGAGGAGGACGTTCCGACCGAGCAGGCGCGCGAGGCGATCCCGGAGGAAATCCCGCTCGGCGACGCGCTCGGCAACATCTTCTCCGCCGCCCGCCTGACTCTGGGGCTTTACCGGGGCGACCTCAGCCTGATCGCCGCCAGCCTCAAGGACAACATCCACCAGGGCCGCCGCCGGGGCCTCTATCCCCGCTCGATGGAGTTGGTCGAAGGCGCCCGCGAGATCGGTGCCCTCGGCGCGACCATCTCGGGCGCCGGGCCCACCGTCCTCGTCTGGACCACCTGGGACGAAGCCGGCAAGGTCAGCGAGGAATTGGAGCGCCGCTGCGGGGACTGGGCCGAGATCCAGCGCATCCCCTTCACCGACCAGGGCGCCGACGTCCCCGAGCTCTGATCGGGTGACCTGGATGGTCCAGATCGGCCTGATCGAGCTGGCGCTCGGCGGCCTGCTCGGATGGGCGATGGTTGTCCGCGAGGAGAAGCGCGAGTGGCTGCAGCGGATCGGGATCGTCGCCCCGCAGCGGATCCGCCAGGTGCACCTCGACTACGTGATGATGGGCCTGATCCTGATCGGCGTCGGCCTTGCCGTCCCCGACCTGCCGACCGCGGTTGCCGTCGCGCTCGTCTTCGGCACGCTGGTCAACCCTTTCCTCTTCGTCCCGCTCGCCTTCGATCCGGAGGTCGAGAAACGACCCTGGTACCGCGTGCTGGCGGTCGTCTCGTTCCTCGGCGTCAGCGGCGGCCTCGTCGCCGCAGCCGTCGTCGGGCCTTAGTCCAGCTATTCGCCGCACTCGCCATTACCATCGTCGCGTGCTTCGCAGACTGAGATGGGTCCCCGCCGTTGCGCTGCTGATCGTCCTCGCGGCGGTTCCGTCTCTCGCGCACGCCACTCTGACCTTCGTCCGCAATCCGTTCAAGCCGCTCGTCTGGCTTGCAAACGACAACGGCTCCCACGCGCACCAGTTCGCCGCTGGGACGAACCCGCGGATCTCGCCGGACGGCGAATCGGTCGCCTACAGCCCGGTCAAAGGCGGCTCCTTCAGCTCTGAACTCGTCGTCGCTTCGGTCGCCGACCGCGCGTCGCCGCGCCGCTTGCTCGCCAACTGGCGCGAACCCTTCGACTTCGCCTGGTCGCCGGACTCGAGCACGATCGCCGCCATACGCGGCCCGGAAGTCGGCGCGAAGAACCTCGTCCTGATCGATCTCGCGAGTGGCTCGGTACAGACCGTCGCGAGCGGATATTTCAGCGGCGTCAGCTTCGACCCCGAAGGCGGCCAGCTCGTCTACGCCAGGGCGGGAAGCGAAACGTATCCGCCCCGCAGCGACGTCTACCGGTTCGAAATCCCGCTTGGCGAGTCGATCCGCTACGTACCGCCCGTTCGGCTCACCCAAGATCACCGCTCGACCAACCCGCTCTGGGGGCCGACCGGCAAGATCGTCTTCGTCAAGCTGCTTGGCGCCAAGCAGCGGCGCTACGGGCCCAAAAACGAGCTTTACCTGATGAACCCAGCCGGGAAGCGGGTGCAGCGGCTGACCCACACGAGCGTCGGGCAGCTCCTCCAAGGCCTGTACCCGACGCAGTGGTCCGCCAACGGCAAGCGCCTGCTGGCTCAGTTCAGCGGTCAGGACACGAGCTACGCGGTCACGGTCAACCCGCAGACGGGCACCCAGCGTCCCCTGGTCGAAGCCACCGAGCAGGGCTTCGCCGGCGCCGCGCTCTCCGCCGACGGCAAGCTGGTCCTCGGCGCCGGCGGTGGCTTCGAACCGGGCCCGGGCCACAACGTTGCGACCATTCCCTACAGTGGCGGCAAGCCGAAGGTGCTGGCGAAGAACGCCTTCGAACCCGGCTGGAGCCGCTGAACGCGAAGGAGGATCGAGATGGCCGGCTACACGATCAAGCACCGCGACGAGTTCGAGGCGATGGAGGGGTCGGGGGACTGCACCTGGAAGCTGGCGCGCAAAGCGCTCGGCACCTCGGCCTTCGGCTTCAACCTGGTCGAGATCGCGCCCGGTGGGGAGATCCCCGAGCACGACGAGGCTCAGAGCGGCCAGATCGAGCTCTACGTCGTGCTGGAGGGTGAGGCGGTGATGCGCTTGGAGGGCGAGGATCACCCGGCCCCGGCCGGCACCTTCGTCTCGATCGAGCCGCCCGCCAGCCGCACGATCCTCAACCGCTCCGATGCGCCCGTGACTGCACTCCTGATCGGCGTTCAACCCGGCGGTGGCTACGAGCCGATGAGCTGGGCCTAGGCGCTGGGCCTCGCCCGCCCTATAATCCGGAAACTCGTCAACCCGTCGCGCGCCCGCTCGAAGAAGGCGCGGAAACCGGGAGGTCAAGATGTCGGATACCCAGTCCCGTGAGCTTCACGGTGAGGGCGGCCCCCTCCGCTACTCGCCAGAGCGTGCCTACCGGCCACTCGTCTCGCCGCCCAGCGTTGAGGACAAGGACGCCTGTGCGATCTATGCCTCGGTGCGCAAAGACGCGACGCCGAGCCACGAACCGATCGAACGCGCGATCCCGGCGCTGCAGAAGATGCTCCACCGCGCCGGCAACGTCGACGGCGAGGGGGATGGCTGTGGCCTGCTGCTCGACATCCCGCGCAAGATCTGGGCCGAGGAGGTTCGCGCCGGCGGTCACGACCCTTCGCTGACCCTCGACGACGCCTTCGCCGTCGCCCACGTCTTCGTCGAACGCTCGCAGGACCTCGAGCGGGTCCAGCACGATGCCCGCGAGCTGCTCGGACAGGGCGGCTTCCGTATCCTCGCCGAGCGGATCGGCGTCGTCGATTCGCCCGCGCTCGGGCCGACCGCGCGCGAGGAGGAGCCGCACTTCTGGCAGATCGCCGGGCTCGTCGCCGATGCCTCGAACCGCGACCGTGTCCTCTTCGACCTGCTGATCGAGCTCGAGCAGGAGCTCGGCGTCCACATCCCCTCGATCTCGGCGACGATCTGCGTCTACAAGGTGATGGGCGCCCCGAACATCCTCGGCGAGTACTACCCCGACCTGCGCGACGAGCGCTTCGAGACGATCGGCTGCTTCGGCCACAACCGCTACTCGACCAACACCTGGCCGTCGTTCAAGCGGGTGCAGCCCTTCTCGGTCCTCGGCCACAACGGCGAGATCAACACGGTCGAACAGCTGCGCCAGGAGGCGCGCATGCTCGGCGTCCCGATCCAGCCCGGCTCCTCCGATTCCCAGGACCTCAACCAGACGATCGCCACCCTGGTCAACCGCGACGGGCTCAGCCTCGCCGAGGCGATGGAGATGGTCGTGCCGCCGATCGTCAACGAGATCCGCGCCCTGCCCGAGGACCTGCACCGCTTCTACATGTACCTGCGCCAGGCGATGGGTCCCTTCGCCCAGGGGCCGGTGGCGCTGATCGCGCGCCACAGCGACGAGTGCGTCTTCTCCGCCGATGCGCTCGGCCTGCGCCCGCTCTGGCAGGTCGAGACCGGCGAGGACTTCGTCTTCAGCTCTGAGCCGGGCGTCGTCGCGGTCAGCGAGATGGTCTCCGAGCCGAAGCCGCTCGCCCCCGGCGAGAAGGCGATGGTCGCGATCGACCGCGAGGCAAGGCGCTCGACCCTGTATTCCCACGACGAGATGCTGCGCATCGTCCGCGACCGCTGGTTGGCTCGCAACGGCGTCGAGGAGGTCGCACCGTATGATCGCGCGCTGGAGACCGGCGGTCCGCTCGAGGGCACCGACGTGCCCGGTTACTCCGGTGCCGGCCCCGAAGAGCCGGTCAAGGTCGACGACCGCGTCCTCGCCGGCTTCGGCTGGCAGCGCGACGACGTCAAACTGGTCCAGCAGATGGCCTCCAACGGGGCCGAGCCGGTGGGGTCGCTCGGCTACGACGGGCCGCTGGCGGCGCTCTCGCCGGAGCGCCAGAACCTCGCCGACTACTTCAAGGAGACGGTTGCCGTCGTCACCAACCCGGCGATCGACCGCGAGCGCGAGATGGAGCACTTCTCGACCCGCACGGTCTTCGGCCGCCGCCCCTCGATCGACGCAGCCGGCGAGGACTCGGGCACGGTGGAGACCTCCTTCCCGGTGATCCTCGGCGGCCATCACGGCCTGGCGCCGCTCTCCGACAAGACCTACCGCCAGATCGCCCGCGAGCACCAGACCTACCTGCTCGAGGACCTCTGGGAGGAGTTCCGCGGTCGCGCCGGCGCTGTCGACATCTCGCTGCTGGAGTCGGAGACGACTCGCGGCGCGATCGCGCGGATCAAACAGGAGGCGGTGAAGAAGGTCCGCGACGGCGCCGAGCTGCTGGTGCTGACCGACCGCACCGTCTACGACGCCGAGCGGCGCTACCTCGATCCCCATCTCGCCACCTCGGCGGTCGACCAGGCGCTGAAGCAGTTCCGGGTCGAGGCGGGCGAGGAGAACCTGCGGCGGCGCTGCGGCATCGTTCTGCGCTCGGCGGCGCTTCGCAACGTCCACGACACGATGCTGGCCCTCGGCCTCGGGGCCAACGGCGTCTGCCCCTACACGATGGTCGAGGTGATCTGCGTCGAGGATTACCGCAAGGACATCGGCAACCTCTGCGCCGCGCTCGCCAAGGGGATGGAGAAAGTCATCTCGACGATCGGGATCCACGAGGTGCGCGGCTACGCCCGCCAGTTCTCCTCGATCGGCGTGCGACCCGAGCTTGCGGAGATCTTCCAGACCGAGGCCTTCGCGGCCTCCGAGAAGGCTGGCATCGGCTTCGACGGCCTCGATGAGAGCAGCAACGAGCGGGCGCGGATCCTCTGCGGTGACGAGGGCGCCAAACCGGCGAAGACGTTCCGCTTCTACCCCAAGGTCTACAAGGCGGCGATCGCCACGGCCAATGGCTCCGGCTCCTACGAGGAATATTCCGAGAAGGTGCGCGACCTGGAGGCGCAGAGCCCGATCTCGATGCGCCACATCATGGGCCTCAAGGGAGATAGAGAGCCTCTTCCCGACGCATCGGTGGTCGACGCCGGCGTCGGTCACCACGACTACCCGGTGGTGATCTCCTCGATGAGCTTCGGCTCGCAGTCCGAGCCCGCCTTCCGCGCCTACGCCGAGGCGGCGAAATCGATCAACGTCCTCTGCGTCAACGGCGAGGGTGGCGAGATCCGCGACATGTACGGGCACTACCGCAAGTGGCGCGGCCAGCAGGTCGCCTCGGGCCGCTTCGGCGTCTCGGCGGAGATGATCAACTCCTCCTACCTGGCCGAGATCAAGATCGGCCAGGGCGCCAAGCCCGGCGAGGGCGGTCACCTGCCCGGCAAGAAG
>DATHEA010000026.1:0-2148 GCA_035318745.1 Solirubrobacterales bacterium | reverse complement strand
GACCTTCTGGCGAGGCCCCTCCCTGCAGAGCGACCGCTGGTATGACCTGGTCTACCGGGTGAAGCTCTCCCAAGATTCGAGCACCGGCTTCATCGAAGTCTGGCTCGACGGCGCCCAGCAGAGTCTCGCCAACGGCCAGACTCGGATCTACGGGCAGACCATGCAGACGGACGAAACCTACCTCAAGGCCGGCATCTACCGCTCCAAGTCGAGCACCGGCACCAGCATCGTCGAACACGACGCGATCGTGGTCGGCACCAGCTACGCGGCCGTGGAGCAAGGCTGACCGAGCGGAGGTTTCGGAAATCCCGATACGCGGTACAGTGGTTTCTGGTTGGGGCCAAGATCTCAACCAGGCGGGGACGTTGAAGATCGAGTGACGTGAACGCCGAAATTTCCCCAATTTTGCTGTTCGCCGTGGCCATAGGATTCTGGAACGTGGTCCTGAAGGCACGCCCATTGCGGAGGCAATGTCGAAATGGCCCACTCGAATATTTGTCCGGCCAAGCGGCCGGGCACGCCCAAATGCAAGGTCTGCTGCCGACCTCATAGTCGAGCGCGTGTTGCCGAAACGTTTAGCAGATGGAGATTCAGCACGTTTATCACTATTTTCTCGATTGACACCGAACATACCGAAGCTTTTTCGTATAGCTCACATTTTCCCTACTGACTCAGCCACGAAAGTCACGATGGAGAGCACGACCGCAACCCAAACCCGCCAGCACAGCACGGTTTCCCTACCGACTGCAAAGCCGCCGTACAAATCGGCGGGGCGGGCAAGGCGTCGGGGCGCCGTACTCGCCAGAATGCTCTGCTTCGGTGACGCCCTGGCCGCTGTCCTGGCGGCAACGATCGCGACTCTCTCGCTCAACGTTGACGCGACTCCCGGCGCGCAGATCGCCTACATCGTCTTCAGCGGCATGATCTGGCCCCTGACCGCGTTCAGCATTGGTCTCTATCGCGGCGATCAGCTGGCGGCCTGGGCCTCGGCCGTGTCGGAGGTTCCGCGCGCCGTCGTCGCGTTGCTGTTGATTACCTGGTCCCTGTTTGGGGTCGCCTCGCTGCTCCAACTCGATCAGGTGGTGGCACTGACCTTCCTCACTATCGCCGCCGTGGCTGTCTTCGCCGGACTCGCCCGCATGAGCGTCCGCGCCGGCCTGCACCGAGCGCCCGAGCTGCGCCAGCGGACCCTGATCCTGGGTTCTGGTGTCGTAGCCGGTCGGGTCGTCGACAAGCTAAAGGCCAACGTGCAATTCGGCCTGGTTCCGGTCGGGATCATCGATGACGACGTTCACAACATCGGCACCCCCGACCTCCCCTGGCTGGGGAAGTTCAGTGATCTCGACACGATCATCGAGGCCCAGCAGATCGACCGCGTCATCATCGCCTTCTCGCGGGCCAGCCACGAGCAGCTGCTCGAGTCGATCCGAGCCTGCCGTGATGCCGGCGTCGTGATCGACATCGTGCCGCGGCTCTTCGAGTTCCTTGATGGCGTGCGCTCGCTCGACCAGGTCGGAGGCCTGCCACTGCTCTCGATCGGCGCCGCCCATCTGACCTCGGTCTCGATAGCCGCCAAGCGCGGCCTCGACGCAATCGGCTCGCTGCTGATGATCGTCGCCCTGTCGCCGCTGATGATCGCGATCGCGATCGCGATCAAGCTCGAGTCGCGCGGGCCCGTCTTCTTCCGCCAACCGCGCGCCGGGCGCCGCCATTCGAGCTTCAAGCTGATCAAGTTCCGCTCGATGTACGTTGACGCCGAGCAGCGCAAGGAAGAGCTCGACGACCTCAACGAGGCCGATGACGGGGTGATGTTCAAGATCCGCGAGGATCCCCGGGTCACCCGCGTCGGCCGTGCCCTGCGCCGCTTCTCACTCGACGAGCTGCCGCAGCTATTCAACGTGCTGAAAGGCGAGATGAGCCTGGTCGGCCCACGGCCGCTGATCTTCCCCGAGACCGCCGCGCTGGACGAGCACTGGCACCTGCGCCGGCTCGAGCTCCGCCCCGGCCTCACCGGCCCATGGCAGGTATACGGTCGCTCACAGAGCCCCTTCCAGGAGATGGTCCGCTTCGACTACCAGTACGTTGCCGGCTGGTCGCTGGCCCGCGATATAGAGATCCTCCTCGCCACCATCCCGGCGGATCTCTCGG
>DATHEA010000025.1:0-32786 GCA_035318745.1 Solirubrobacterales bacterium | reverse complement strand
TACTTCGTATTTGGTCCCAACTGTTGCGCCAACGTGGAGTACGAAGTCACAGCCATTCATTGTAATTGTCATTGGAACACCCAGATCGACTATTTGGCAGGCAGACTGGTTGTAGTGAGGCGTGAGTGTAGCTGTGGTTTCTCCGGAGGCGATCAGTCCGTGCGGTGTTACGTTGTATTTATGCCCTGTGATCGTGCTGCCCGGACATACGGTCGTGTGTGTGAACGCTGTCTGGGCGTTTGCGGTTATGGCCCCTGTTTCCGTCGCTTTCAGTGTCACCGGGCCGTCCGATGTGAGTTTCCCTTGAGCCGAGGCGGCCGATGCGACCATTGCGCTCATCGCGAAGACCGCGACGAGAGCAAGGCCAAGGATCTTGAGATTGCGAGTCATCTTCTTTTCCTTTCGATTGGTTGGATTTCCCCCTTGGGAATGCCAACCGGGATACCGCGAATTTACCTTTAACTCAAGGTTTTCTGAGTTAAGTAAGCGTACCGGCGTGTCAGGCTGCTACGGCGAGAGCGCGCGACAGGCGGGCGGCGAGGCGACGGGCGACCTCGTCCTGGAGGTGTGGCTGGTCGAGGAGGTGGAGGGCGGTAGCAGGCACCACCTCGACCTCGAGAGGATGGGGCGTGGGGCCGACCAGACGCTGGAGCGTTGGCACGTCGGGTGAGTCGCACTCGCCGACGAGGATCCAACTCGGCGCCCGAGTGAGGATCGCCCGCATACGGTCCACGACCAGAGGGTCGACGGCGTCCAGGCCTGCCGACTGGGCCGCTCCTTCGCTTCCCGGCTGAGCCAGCGCTTTCAGGTGCGGCACGATCAGAAAGGTCTCAGCCACCGCCTCTGGCTCGCTGCCGGCGTGCTCGATCGCCAGCCGTGCACCCGAACAGATGCCGGCGAGAAGCAGCGGCACGTCTCCCGCCCGCTGGCGGAACCAGGGAACGATCTGCTGAAGGATGTGCAGGTCCAGGTCCCTCTTCCAGATCTGCCCACTCCCCCCCTCGCCGATCGGCAGGGTCTCTCCCTCGCGGGAGTAGTCGGTGCGGAGCGTGACGAGGCCGAGCTCGGCGCAGGCACGCGCCGTGCGCGTCCAGAACGCATTCACCCCGGAGCGAGCGGGGCGACCATACCCCGGCAGGAGGATGAGCGCCGCCCGCTGCTCGTGGTCGGGCTGGCTCACGATGCCGCCCACCACGCCCTCCTCGGTGGGGATGAGAATCGCGTGGTCGGTCAAGGGACACCTGCAAACAGCGTGCCGCTCGCATACGCCTGACGCATCTCCGCCCGGCGCAGCTTGCCGCTCGTCGTCTTCTGAACCACTCCCGGCGGCAGGACCACGACGTCACTGGGGCGAATGCCGACGGCGTTGACGATCTCCCTCTTCACCTCGCGTTCCAGCCGCCTCGCGGCCCCGGCCTGGTAATCCCTCGCCTCGACCAAGACCACCACGTCCTCGCTGCCGCGCAGGTTGAAGGCGACGCAACGGCCCGGACGCACGCCCTCGGCCCGTCCGGCCGCCCACTCGAAGTCCTCGGGGTAGTAGTTGTGGCCGGTGGCTATGACGATGTCCTTGACCCGGCCGGTGACGTGCAGCTCGCCGCCGGCGAGATAGCCGAGGTCGCCGGTGCACAGCCAGCCGTCGACGAAGGGATCGGGTGCCGCGGCGCCGACATAGCCGCTCATCAGCGAGGCTCCGCGAAGCTGGATCTCGCCGACGCAGCGCTCGGTAAGCTCGTCGCCGTCCCGGTCGACGATGCGGAGGTCCATCAGCGGCGGTCCGCAGGAAGCCAGCACCCGCGCCGGGCCATCGCCGGCGGGAACGGCGACCCCGGAGCCGGCAAGCTCCTCGAGGGAGACACGATCGAAGCGCAGGCCCGTGCCGGCGGTCGAGTAGGACACCGCCATCACCGCCTCGGCCAGGCCGTACGTCGATCCGAGCGCCGCCGGATCGAGGTTGAAGCCGTCAGCGCTCTCGACCATGCGCCGGGCGACCGCGGGGTCGACGCCTTCGGCCGCGAAGTAAGCGATCTCGAGTGAGCTCAGGTCGGGCCTCTCGCCGCGGCGGCCGGCCGCCCTGAGCGCGCTGCCGAAGGCACTCGAGGGCCCGACCGTGAGGGCCGCACGCGTCCGCTCCACCAACCGCAACCACTCGGCCGGGTCCCTGGCGAAGCACTCGGTGGGGAGCTGGTGGACCACCGCGCCCGAGAAGGCCGGCTGGACCAGGTTGGCGAACAGGCCGAGGTCGTGGAAGAACGGCGTCCAGCTGAGCACCGAGCGGGGGGAGCCGTCCTCGTAGCGATAGCTGTGGAGAACGTCGACGACCTGCGCCATCACTGCCGCATGGGTCAGCAGCGCGCCCTTTGGCCTTGCCGTGCTGCCGGAGGTGAACTGCACCACCGCCGCCCCCTCCGCCAGAGGCGCGACGCTCTGCTCGGAAGCCTCCTCGCCCGCCTCGTCCCAGGGGACCGCAACCCCAGCGGGGAGCAGCGCGGACAACTCGGGGTCGGCGAGGACGCAACGGCAGCGACCCGCCGCGACGAGGCTGTGCAGTTGCTCGCGGAAGGCGGCGGGGTCGCGGATGCGCAGCGGAATCTGCACCGGAACCAGGACCGCCCCCGCAATCCAGGTCGCAAATGCCCACACCGCCCACTCCGGCCGGTTGGGGCCGAGGACGCCGACCGCATCGCCGGGCTCGACGCCGAGCGCGGCGAGGCGCCGGGCGCCGTGAGACGCCCGCTCGGCGAGCTCGGCGCAGGAGAGCCGTACGGGCCCCTCCTCGAGGTGGAACACGTATTCACCGGCCCCCCGCTCGGCGGTGGCGAACAGGGCCTCCGGGATGGTCGCGGGCGAGCTCACAGCGTCGCGCCGCGCAGCTTGGAGTCGACGAACGACGCCAGTGCCGGAATGCTCTCGAAGTGCTGCGCGGCCATCTCCTCGTCGCCGAGCCTCACGCCGAACTCCTCCTCGACGTACTCGACGAGCTGCTCGATGCCGAGCGAGTCGACCGCACCGCTCGAGAGGGGGTCACTCCCGTCGTAGCTCTCCTCGACGAGGGTCTCGACGGCGAAGCGCTCCAGCTTTCGCTCGATCTCCTGTCGCGGTGGAGGGCTCATCGATCGGCAACCCGAGTGCGCCGGTCCAACCACTCAGCCGTCGCCGCGGCGAGCTTCGGGTTGTTCTGGGAGCCGAAGCGCCAGGCGCCCGCCACCTCCACCTGCTCGAAGCCGGGCGGACCGGCATCGGTCTCCACCGGCCTCTGGTGGCGGACGATCGCCCCCTCTCCAGGGAACGCCGCCAGTGCCGCTGCGACCGCCGCATCGGCCTCCTCTCCGTGTTCGACGATATGGCGCGGGACCGGGTAGCCGTAGGCCATCCCCGGGGCCGTGCCGGCCTCGATCGTCTCGTTCACCAAGCCGGAACCCGGGGCCAGCGAACGTCGGTTCTCGGTGAGGCGTGCGAAGTAGGCGCTGGGCCGCAGCGCGGGCTGCACGAGCAGGAGCAGCCGCGCCGCCGAGTACTGCAGCGCCAAGCAGGCGACCGACGCTCCGAACATGTAGCCGGCAAGGGACCAGGCTAGATCCGGGTAGCGGCGCGAGGCCTCCGCAACCGCGTCGGCGGCAGCCCCGCCAAGGTCGACCAGGGTCAGGTCGGCGAGCCCGCCATAGCTGTCGCCATAGCCGGGATAGTGAAAGACGAATGCGGCGCCGCCGAGCCTCGCGGTGGCCAGGGCGACGGAGCGCATCAGCGGTTCGGTGCGGTCCGCCTCTATCCCCCAGGAGCCGCAGGCAACCAGCCCTATCGGCAGCGAGGGCTCCGCGGCTGCATATAGCGAGCCGTACAAATCCACTCTCCCCGAGCGGAAGAAGAAGACCTCCCGGCGCAGACCGTCCCCGACCCACGCTCCGGCATCGGACCAGCGGCTCATCGCGCCTGAGATTACCGGGCCCTAGACCCGGGGGTACCCAAAGGTATGATCAGCACCACGATGTGGAGTGAGCCCGGGACCGTGGCAGCACCCCCCGGCTTCCACGTCGTGCGCCCGGATCGGAGAGAAGAGCTGGCGTCGGGCGGCGAGGACGGTGGGGTGAAGATCGTGCACCGAGGACCGCGGCGGCGGGCGGAGATCGCGCTCACCTTCGACGACGGGCCCTCGCGCTGGACGGCCGCGGTCGCCGCGCCTTTCGAGGAATGCGGCTGCCATGCCACCTTCTTCCTCCGCGGCGCGGCGGTCGAAGAACGGCCCGAGACGGTCGCCGCCCTGGCCGAAGGAGGACATGAGGTGGGCAATCACCTTTGGAGCCATGCTGACGCCTCCAGCCAGAGTCGCGCCGAGATCCGTGCGGAGATCGAACGCACCGCGGACGCGATCGAGGCGGCGGGCGCGCCACGTCCGACGCTCGTCCGCCCCCCCTACTTCAGTGCGCCGCAGCGGGTGGCCGAAGCGGCATCTGAAACGGGAGCGCGGGCGGTGATCCTGCGCTCGATCGGATCGGCCGACTGGGCGGCCGCATCCGCGGAGCAGATCTTCTCGCCGGTGCTGGCCAATGCCGAGCCGGGCGACATCGTCTGCCTGCACGACGGCATCTCGTCCGACAAGCGTGACTCCGACAGCCGAGAGCCGACGTCTACCGCGATCAAGCGCCTGGTGCCCGCGCTGCTCGAGCGCGGCCTGCAACCGGTCACCGTGTCCGAGCTGCTTCGCTGAGAGTGGCGATCGCGTGCGCGTCGTAGCCCTCCTTGCCACTTACAACGAGCAGCGCTTCATCGGCGACTGCCTCGAGCACCTGCACGAGCAGGGGGTCGAGACCTACCTGGTTGACAACTGCTCGACCGACGAGACTGTGGCCATCGCCGAACGGTTCCTCGATGGCGGAGGGCTGATCGGGATCGAGGAGTTCCCGCGTGACGGGGTCTACGAATGGGGCAGGCTGCTGCGACGCAAGGAGGAGCTGGCCCGCGACCTGGAGGCGGACTGGTTTATCCATACCGACGCCGACGAGCTGCGTCTGCCGCCCGCCGGCCTGGGCACGCTCGCCGAGGCGCTGGCAGAGGTCGACCGACAGGATTACAACGCGGTCAATTTCTTCGAGCTCACCTTCCTGCCCACGCGCGATGCCCCCGACCACGATCATCCCGAGTTCCAGCAGACCCTTCGAACTTACTATCCGTTCTGTCCGTTTTTCCCCCATGGCCTGCGGGCGTGGAAGGCAAGTGCCGCCCCGGAGCCCGAGATCGCCTCATCTGGAGGCCATAAAGTGCAGTTCCCGGGGCTACGGATGTATCCGGAGTCCTTTTTCATGAAGCACTACCTCTTTCTCGGCGTTCCGCACGCAGTTGAGAAGTACGTGCAGCGCGAGTATGACGCCCGCGAGGTGCGGACTGGATGGCACGGCTGGCGCGCTCGAGTGAAGGAGAGCGACTTCATACTGCCAAGCAGATCCGAGCTGCGGTTCACGCATACCGACGAGGATCTCGACACCAGCGAACCACGCAGCCGCCACTACGTGGACGAGCAGCTGGCCGCTATCTGAAGATCGCGGTCCTGACGTTGTGCCAGTGGGAGTCGGTGTCCTTGTACGGGAGGCGATACTGAGGATCTCTGACCCAGGTGACCAAGCTCTCGTGAGGCGATACGCGCACCCCGCCGAAGGCTTCGACGAGCCGGCCGTAATCCCCGATCACCTCGCAATAGAGGTGCGCAAACGACTCGGCGTGGGTGCCGATGCTCTTCTCGATAAACGCGTCGAACGAGCCCAGGTCGCGGATGAGCCCCATGAGGCTGAATATCCCCGGGCCGACCGTGAGCCAGATGGCCCTGATCACGTTCTCCCCCTTCGGCCAGATTCGCTCGGCGATGCGCGCCTCCAGATTCGCGGTGGCGATCTGCAGAGCCAGACGGAGAAATGGATGCCCCGGCTGGCTGAATGCGAAGAATGCACTCCACACCATTCTTATCCTCAGCCCATTGATCGATCGAGTGCTGGGTCCGAGGAATATCTCGCCCCCAGGCCGGTCGACCAGCGGCCGCAAGGATCTTGCACACACGTAGTCCGCGTCCGCGTATACGCCGCCGAGAGCCAGTACCGAGCAGTAGCGAAAGTAGTCAGACTGCATCGAGGGGACCGCACACGCCCGGAATGCCGCGAGCTCGCGTGAGCCAAAATGCTTGCCGATGAATTGCTCGGCCTCAGACTCGCTGTAGACACAGTGATGGAAATCGGGGTTGCGATCTCGGAAAGTAACGAGCAGATCTGCCACGGAGTCCGGAACGACCTCGGTATCCCAATACTGGCTGATGGACGATGCCTGCTGAGCTGGCTCGTGCAAATCGGGCATTCAACCCGGACAATGTAAAGAAACTGGGTCGATATAGTCGCAGCCATGCTGGCCAAAGCTAGGCTTGCGACCGAGATTCGCGATCGGCTCGGCTCGGCTCCGGATCTGGCGGACTTCCCCCTCGTCTCGATCGTAGTCCTCAACCGTGACGGGGTAGTACACCTACGCCGCCTCCTTGCTGGGCTGATCGAGCACACCGACTACCGGCGTTTGGAGCTAGTCATCGTCGATAACGGCTCCAGTGACGAGTCGCTGGAGCTCGTCCGCTCCGTCGATGCGCCATTCCCGATCTCGATCGTCGCCAATGCTCACAACGAGAGCTTCTCCGACGCCTGTAACCAGGGCGCCGAGCTCGCCGGCGGCGAGCTGCTGCTCTTTCTCAACAATGACATCGAGCCCTTCGAGCGGGGTTGGCTCGGCGAGCTGCTCGGCTGTCTGCGGGAGTCAGGAGCCGGTGCGGTTGCGGCGACGCTGCTTTGCCAGGATGACGAGCACGAGCTAGATTTCTCGCACGGTTACGGCGTGCAGCACCGCGGCCTGACCTTCGCCATCGAGGGAGACCGTGCCGTGCCGGTGCTGCGTGGCTGGGAAGACGATCCGCTTGACGAGGCACTTGGCGAAGACGTCGAGTGCGACGCCGTCGCGGCTGCCTGTCTGCTTGTGGAGAAATCGACCTTTGGCGAAGTCGGCGGCTTCACCACCGGCTACTTCTACGGCTGCGAGGACGTCGACTTCTGCCTGAAGTTACGCGCGGCGGGCATGCGAGTTGTGTGCAGCGGGCGCTCGCTCGCGATCCACCATCCTGCCTCTTCCCGGCGGGAAGTGCCTTTCAAGCTGGCGCACGAGACGAAGCTGGCCAACCGGCGCCTTCTCTGGAGCCGCTGGGGGCTGCAGCTAGGCTGCGACACCTAGATGAGTCCGCCCCCTGTTCGAGGCACCCTGGAGCTGGGTGGCAAGGTCGACGAGCTTCCCAAGGAATTCCTATCGGTGTCCAAGGCCCGAGAGCTCCTCGTCACCCGTTCGCTTCCGGTCGCCTATGAGTCAGATGGATCCATCGCCCAGGACACGCTTCGTGCACTGGGCGAGGGGGGGCGCACCTTCGGTGGCTCGCCTGAAAGGCTGCCAGACGGCGATGTAGTACACGTGTATGAGGAGGACGTGATCTGGGGTGGCACTCTCACTCCGCACTACGGACATTTCCTGACCGAGTCGATAGCACGTCTGTGGCCTCTGCTCCCGGGACACAGCCTGGCGGGGCTGCCGGTGGTATTCACTCGGCCGAACGCTGCACCATTCGTCCGTGACTGGATCGATGGCTTTGGGGGCTCGACGGTGGAGCTCCCCGAGCAGGGTGTGGTTCGCTTCCGAAGGATGTTCGTGGCGGAACCGGCTTGGCGCCACGACGCCTGGATCGCTCCGGAGATCCGGGACATCCACCTATCCGCCCGCCGAGGGCTGGAGGTTCCGCCCAGCCGCGGGCACGACGTTCTTTGGCTGAGCCGCTCGGCGCTCGATCCCGACCGGATTCCATACGACGAAGGACTGCTCGAGTGGATTCTGGCCGACCACGTCACGATCGTCCATCCAGAGACGATGACGCTCGCCGAGCAAATCGCGATGCTGGAAGGCAGTCGCGCGGTGGCCGGGGTCGTTGGCAGTGCGTTTCATACCCTGCTTTTGGCGGAGGCCCTCCCGGCCTGTCTCTATCTGTGTCCGCCCTGGGATCAAGCGGCCTTCCCAGCTCAGCACCGCTTCCTGGACACGGAGGCAACTTTCGTACAGGCGCTTGGCGTCGCGGCCCGAACGCGGCGTGCACGCGAGCGGGGGCTCTTCTTTCCGGGGGGATACCGCATGTCGATACCGTCGGCGCTGCACGCCTTGGACGCGACTGTGCTCCCAGATCTGCTCGAGGATCCGAGGCTCGCAGCCTTCGCCTCTGCCGAAGCCCAGCCGGAAGGAGGCAGTCGAGCTCCTGCGGCCGACACCGATGCAGCCATAGCGAGGGTACTTCTGGATCCGCGCTCGATGCGGGCGCGTGCCGCATTGGCCGCAGTGTTCGAGGCGGAGGGGCTCGAGCACTTGGCCAGAGAGCAGCTCAGCGCGGTCGCGGACCTGACCGACGATGCATGACGCTGCACCGATTGCCGTCACGGCACCTGCCAGGGCGATTGGGCCAAGTAGGCATACGGTCCGTCACTTGGCGCCTGATCGGCTCTGACCCGCCTCGGATTCAGCTCTGCCGCGCGAAGCTCGGCCAGGCGGGCCTCATCCACGCGTCCAAGTTGCATCAGAACCCGGCTGAGCGCGAGGTGCCCCGGCGCAAACATCGGGTACTTGGCGAGGCCATCTCGGAATATCCCCCTCTGCCTCCAGGGCGGCCGAGCGCGCCTCCTCGTTGCGGCCGAGGCGCAGCAGGCACGTCCCCAGGGCAAGACGCCCGAGCCACCAGCCCGAGTCGAGAGCCAGGCCATCGCGAATCGCGAGCTCCGCTTTCGCGAACTGCCTTCGTTCGCTCAGCACCCAGACCAGAACGTTACGAGCCTCGAACCAGGCGGGGTTTGCCGCCACAGATCTGAGCAGGGCGGCCTCAGCGTTCTCCCACTCGCCCATGTTGGCCAGCGCCCTGCCAAGATGGAAGCTCGGTCCGGCCCAATGCGGATAGCGCTCGGCGACGGGACCCATCCGCTCCTTCACGCTCTTCCAGTCCGCGCGCTGCCAAGCGAAGACCCCGTCCTCGATTCGCTTGTCCACATCGGGCCCCAGGCAAGTGTCATCAGTGCAGATATCCGGGGTGCCGCCTTCGGCCAGCTTGACGATCAGCGGCACCAGTCCGCCCTCATCGGATCGCGGACAAATAACTTGGATAGATCTGGCACCGGCTGGAGCGTCTTGAAGAAGGTGAAGGCATTACGTCTGGTGCCTTTCGACCCAAACGCGACGATCGCCGTCTCCGATTCCCGACGGCATGGGTAGAAGACCTCAGTGTCCAGCTCCGTCATCGGATCCTTCTTCATCTAGGTTCCCCCTCGCCCATCTTTTGGGCTTGGCGCCGGGTGGTGGGCTATCATTATGAGGTAAATGAGCAGAAAGGCAGAACTACCTCGTATCACTTCCGGAAAGAGCAAAGGCAATCTCAACACCGGCTATCGCCTGCTGGACATCCCGAAGGTTAAGACGAAGCTCGTCCGTCTTTCAGAGGAGAACTGCGAGGTGATCTTCGGCGCACGGGTTTCAACTGACGAATCGACGAAGGAGCTAGCAAAGGAAGTTGTTCAGCCGCTCAAGCAGGCACTGGATCGAGCGAAGACTAGAAGCGGGGACTTTGATGTCTTCGTTGTTCGACATGATGCCTCTCCGGTTTTAGAAAGGCGCTCAACGCGCCTCTCGACCGACAAATTGGCCGAGCGGTTTCTCCCAGACTCTCCGGTCCCCAGTCCGGCCCAAGCGCTGCTGGCCCGGCGCGAGTCGGAGGCTCGCTGGTCTTACTTGCAAGAGTTCGGGGCCTATACGAGCGAGCAGATCGCTGACAATCGTTCTCGTGCCAAAAATCGCCATGCCCTCGCTAACCGCTGGCGCAGCGAGGGAAAGGTTTTCGCAGTTGAGCTACGAGGACAACGGCTCTACCCTGGTTTCCAGTTCGACCCTGAGACCTTTGCACCCAGGCCAATTGTCGCCTCAGCTCTCGCGGCATTGCCGCGAGCAGAGATGAGTGACTGGGAGGTTGCTCTCTGGTGGGTGGCTGGCAACGACTGGCTTGAGGGCCTTCGCCCCGTTGATGCCATGCAAGAGAATCCCGAGGCGGTTGCCAGCGCCGCTGCTCGCCTGGCGGAGCCTTCCCCTCTTTGAACCCTAGGGCTCGCCCCATCGTCCCGGCCGCAAGCGACCTGGACCCCGCAGTCGATGCATGGCCGGCGGGCAAGCCATTCGTCCGCATCTACCATCGCGATTGGGGGCCTCTGAGCTTTAACTCCACTTCCATTTCTGCCCGTTTTCGGCCTGTTTTTGACCGTACGGGCCAAGTGGTTCCCACCGCCTACGCCGCAGCCGACCAGGAGACCGCAATGGCCGAGGTTCTCCTACGTGGCGTTGACTCTCTCGCACAGGATGAGTGGCCGCGTCTTTATCGCAAGGAAGTGGCCGGAGTTGAGATGGCCACATTGGTGTCCGATCGCGACATCCCGTTGGCGCGCCTCCACGGACAAGGCCTCACCCGGCTGGGTGTCCTCCGCTCCGAGCTAGTCGATGCCGAGCCGCTCGATTACCCATATACCGCTGAATGGGCGCAGGCAATATACGACTGTCCGGTGGACGTGGCGGGCATCGTCTGGACTTCCCGCCAGAACGACTCGGAGCGCGCTGTCCTCCTCTGGGAGGGTCCGCTAGACCCAGCAGCCCGCCTCCAGGAAGACGGTCCGATTACGCCGCTCGATAGCGAGCCCGGCATCGATCTTGTTCGGCGGGCTTGCGCGTACGCCGGTTTCGATTTCGAAGGCTGAGAGCGACGTTGGCGGCGGCGAACATCGTCCGGCGGCCACAACGTCAACATGGCGAAGGCCGGCAAGGAAGTTCATCCAGCGCGGCGGAAGTCGAGTAGGCGTGCGGCAAGCCGGTTCACAGCCGCCACGACCTCGGCCTCCTCGCCATCGATCCACCTGCCTTCCCCAGCTGCAAGTAACTCGGTGATCAGGTGAAGGGAGGCCGCCGGCAGCGGCAGGCGAACGTCGGCCACCACATCTTCCGCAGCGGTGCGATGGCGCCAGAGCCCTTCGTCGACGGTCTCGGCCAGGAGCCGTCGTGAGTCGGCGTCGTCGAATGCCTGCCCCTGGCCAGCAAAGGCCGCGAGGCGCTTGGCCGTGCCCTGCGGATCGGCGAAGTGGCTCTCATAAGGCAGCAGCAGCCGCGGTCCGCCCGAGGTATTGACCAGCGCGCGGGCGACGTACACCATCCAGAGGTCGACAGCCTGCTCGTGCGGCAGCCCGTCGCGGCGCTGCAGCGATGCCGCGACGTCGAGCGGGTTGCGCAAGCAGACCACGTAGCGCATGCCTGGCAACAGGGCCTGCCAGAACGGCAGGGTGAGGCTGTTGCGCGGATCCTTCCATCCCCAGAGCCGGCGCTCGCCGAAGCTCTCAGCGAGCAGGGTCCGAGCCTCGTCTCGCTCGGCATCGAGCTTCTCCGAGCGCTCCCAGCCCGCCGGCAGCTCGGGCGGCTCGCGCCAGCTGCCGCCGAACGCCCGCAAGATCCGTTCGTTCAACCGCATGATGCGGTAGTGCTCCCAGAAGCCTTTCGGATTTACCTCGCCGGGCCTCTGCAGCAGCTCCTCCTCGGGACCCAGGTAGACGCCCGCCAGGTTCAGCACGCGCGTCGTCAGAGAGGTGCCTGCACGCGACGTGCCAAGCACGCAGACGACCGTTGCCGCGCTGGCGTCGACGCTCATGGCTGACCATGGCTGCCAGCTGCCTGCCGGCTGGCGACCCGTGAGAACAGCTCGAGGTACCGGTCGGTCACTCGTGGCAGGCCGAACGCCTCGAGCGTGGCGCGACGAAGCTCCTGCCGGTCCCAGGTCGCCGCGAGCGCCCTTTCGATCGCCGCGGAGATCTCCACGGGAGTGCTCCGATCCAGTGGCTCGCCGACCTCGATCCCCATCGTCTCACGTATCTCGCGAACGGTCGGGCCGAAGCCGACGATCGGCGTGCCGCAGGCGAGCGCCTCGGCGAAGACCAGACCGAACGACTCGCTGCGGCTGGGCAGACACAGCGCCTGCGCGCGCAGCAGCAGATCGCGCACCTGAGCTAGGTGGCCCGCCCCTGGCAGCGCGCCGGCAAGCCTGACCCGCCCGCCGAGGTCGCGCGCCTCGATCTGCGAGCGCAGCGCCTCCTCCAGCTGCCCCTGGCCGACGAGAGTCACGTCAAGCGCCGGGAGCAGCGCCGCAGCTTCGAGCAGGGCGACGGGGTCCTTTCGCGGGATCAGCCCACCGAGGTAGAGGACGCCGTGGCGCCTGTGCGCGTTCGCGTCGATCTCCTCATCCATATACAGAGGCGGCAACGGGTTGTGGATCACGCTGGCGATCGCCGGGTAGTGAAAGCTGAGGTCGCGGCCCTCGGCGAGCGCGTGATGCGAGGGCGCAACCAGGGCGCCGAGCCCGCCCATCGCCTCCTGCGTGACCGCCCAGGCGCGCCCCCTCTCTTCCTCCCCTGGCGCGAAGGTGACGCTGTGCCAAGAGTGAACGACGCCGACCGCCGGCACCGGCGGTCGCAGGCGCGCATGGGTCACGCCGACGGTGTGGGCGATGTGGTTCATCAGCACGACGTCCGGCTGCATCCGCTCAAGCAGGTTCGCGTAGAAGTCCGCGCGGCTAACCGCCTCGGGGCGGACAAAGATCGGCACCGGCACCTCGCGATCGAGTGGCGACGGCGGCATCGCGCCGACGACCTCGACATCCGCCCGGTGTCCCAGGAGCCCGGTCAACAGGGAAGCGTGGAACGTCGCGACCCCGCCCCGTTCCGGGCCTCCCCACTCCGGCGGGAGCGACCCTATAGTGAGGACTCTCATCGTCTACAGACTGAAAACGAGCGTTTCCAAACCACTAGGATAGTTGTATGCCCATCGAGCGGCCACGCTGCCTGCGCGAGCTGTCGGTGTGGCTGGCGGGGAGCGACGAGCTGGCCGCCTCACTACGCACCGTGTGTGAGGTCAACGTGCTCCACCCCGCTGACTGGCACGAGCGCCTCCAGGACGCCCACGCAAGCTTCCTGCTCGTCGAGGGCAACAACGCAGCCGAAGCGAGGTGGGAGACCGAGCTCGACCGCCTCCTCGAGGCCTGCGAGGGGGCCGGCATCCCGCGCCTGCTCTGGTTCACCTCCAGCCCGACCGGCCCGCGGCTGCTCGCTCGCTGCGGGCGCTTCGACCAGGTCCTGGCCGCCGAGCGTTGGCAGGTTCCGGAGCTGGAAGCCGCGAAGGCGGCTGAGCCGACGACCCTCTGGCCGGCGACTGCCCTGCCGATCGACGGAGCCGCGGGGGACAGGTCCGATCCGGTGGTGTGGCTTGGCGGCTGGAGCCGCGACTGGCCGGCGGACTGGCAGGAGCGGCTTGCCTCGGTCCTGCGGGGGGCCTCGCAACGCGGCTTGCGGATCGTGCCGGTCGCGGACCTCGACGGTCTGCCCGGCGACCTGCAGGAGTGCGTCGACACCGGCGAGCCGCGGGATCCGCGGGCGGCGATGCGCCGCGCAAAGGTCGTAATCGGCGCCGACCCGGTCGTCGGCTCTTCCACGTTCGTCCCCGCCGTGGTCTTCGACGCAGCCGCATGCGGGGCCGCAGTCCTCACCCCCCACGACTTCGTCACCATCCACGAGATGGCCGTCGGCAAAGTCGCCGAGGGCACGTGGCGAAACATGGTCCCAATCGTGCATGACGGCGAAATAACCGTGGAGGAGCTCGACCGGCTTCTCGACGACGAGCAATATCGCATAGAGGTAGTCGGACACATGGGGCGAATCGTCGCCAACAACCACACCTACGCGCACCGTGTCGCGACCCTCGCCTCCGCCGCCCGCTACAGCGTCGTCTACGACGCGGTCGAACCGGTAGCCGTCTGAGATGGAATCGCCGCCGACCACGACGCCGAAGATCCAACATCTGATCGAGACGCGCTTCTCGCTGCGGACGAGCAGAAATCCGCTGACGCGCGAGTGGCTCGACTACCGCCTCGGACTACTGCGAAAGTACACCCTCCCTTCGGTGGCCGCGCAGACCGTCAGCTCCTTCACCTGGCTGCTCTTCTGCGATGAGTCAACCGACTCAGAGGTCCTGGAACAGCTTCACAGCGAGGAGCGCCGGCTCTCCACGTTCGAGGTTGCGCTTACCAGCGGTACGAGCGGCCCACTCGACGTCGTCAGGTCGATGGTGAAGCCCGAGACCGACGTGCTGATCACCACCCGGCTCGACAGCGACGACGCGATCGCCGCCCGCTACGTGGAGCTCATTCAGACATACGCCGCACCTTTCCACCAATCCGGCCACGTCCGCCTGCTGGTGAACTGCCCGCGAGGGTACCGACTGGACACCCGTGAGGGGCCGCGGCTGTACCGGGACTGGATGCCCAACAGCCCGTTCCATTCACTGTTCGAGCGCCCGCGCCAAAGCGAACCGGAGACGGTCCTCGCCGCCGCACACGAGGGGCTGCGCAAACGCTATGCCGATCGTCAGCGGCTCGAGACCCTGCGGACCGGGCACACCGGCGGGCACAGTCGCATGCACCAGCACTACCCGACGCACCAGGACGAGTCGATGCCCGCTTGGCTGATCGTCGTGCACGAGGGGAACATGGTGAACCGCATCCCCCCGACCGCGCACGAGCAGGCCGTGGGCGCCCAGCCGACCGGCATTACGCTCGGCGCCTGACGTGACAGTGGACTATGCGCCGGCACAATCGCTCTTCGAAGATTACGTCCGTCGGACGGACCGGTACTGGCCCCCGGCGCCGGGCGGCGGCGATCACCGCCAGGTGCGGAAGCTAAGGTTGTCACTGCAAGGGGCGACGCAGGACAAGCTGCTCGACACAGACGCGGCGATCGAGTGGATAGCTTCCCTCGCACTTGCGCGAGCGGTCGACCGGCCGCCACCGCTCTATGTCATGGGACTGGGCGGTTCGGGCTCGCAGTGGCTCGCGGAAATGCTGGCAGAGCTCCTGCCGGCCTTCTACGCAACCGAGGTTTACCTGCCGCCCGCGCTAGTCGAGGCGATGGCAGACATGCCGCCGAAGGCACGGGGGTATCTGGTCGACTGCCTCCACCTCGCACACCTCTACGTCAGCCCGGTGGAGACCGGAAAGCTGAGCGCTCACCCACAAGCCGGGCTCTCCGACGAGGCGCTGATCCACGCAAGCGCAGTCAATGCAGCGTCGGGCGTCATTGACCCCCAGCACCGGGAATGGGACCCCCGGTGCTTCGTCGTCTACCTGCTGCGCGATCCACGCGATCAGGTGCTGTCAGTCACCTTTCGGAAGCCGGGCTACCGGCACGAGGTTGCCCACACCGAGTCCGATGAGGAGTACCTGTTGCGAAATGCGGCGAGAGCGGCTCGCAGCTACATCGCTTGGCGGGACTCCCCGCTCGGCGCCGATTTCGTCTGTCGCTACGAGGCGCTGCGGAACGACACTGTCGATATGCTCGAGCGAATTCTCACCCTCCATGGTCGGATGGTCGAGCGGGAGCGCATTGCCGCAGTGGCACGAGACCACGACGCAGGGTTGATGCAGAGTGGCGTGGTGAGCCCGAGAGGAAATCTCTACACCGACGGCGACCAGGGGTCGCAGGCGGAGCCAGGCGAAGGCGACCGCTTGCGCGCGCTGCTGCACTCAGAGCTGGTCGAGATCAGGACCGAGGCGGGATACCCACCCAGCGAGTGTCTCGGCAAGGCGATTCGACTCTCGCCGGGGACGAGCGGCGAGCGGCGGATCCGGTTTACCGAGGGGGAAGATCTGGGACTGCTGTTGCTGCGCAGCGACGAGGACGCAGAGACAGCCTTCTGGCGGGAGCTCGGGCCGGCGCGCGGAGAGGTCGTCGTCCCCGCCTGTACCAGCGTGAAGCTGCGTGTCAGCCAGGCGGCGAGCGGCCCCTCGATTGAATCGTTGAGAACGTTGTCGGCGGGCGCGCTCGACTCGCTCTGCCTGGCAGGCAGCAGGGGCCTCGACGATGGCCTCCTCGGCGTCATAGCGAGCTCGCTCACACAGCTTCGTGAGCTGGACCTCTCGAGAACCGGCGTCTCCGACGCGGGGGCCCTACATCTGGAAGCCCTTCCCCACCTCAAAGGTGTAAGCCTGCTGGGAACGGGGGTCTCTCCCCAGAGGGCTCAGAGGTTGTGCAGCGAAACTCCTGGACTCATGGTCTTGGCCTAGAATGCGATCGGCAGGCGACTTTCCCGTGACGGACGATGGCAGCTCGCTCATAGTCGTAATCGGTCGCGGCCACTCCGGGACTCGCGTTCTCTCACACACGCTGCTGGGAAGCGGTGTCTACCTGGGCAAATGGCTCAACGCGGCCGGAGACAAGATACCGGGGGATCGGATGTATGACGCCTGTCGAACGATTGCTCGCCACGTCCACTGGAACGGCGACCTCTCATGGGATTTCACCCAGCTCCACTCGATGCCGATCGAGGCGAGCTTCGTCGCAGCGACGAGGGAGTACCTGCAGGACGTGATCAACGCCAGGAGAGCCCGAAAGGGGTGGAAGCTGCCGGAGACCAATCTCGCCTATCCATGGATAGCCCGCCTCCTCCCGGAGGCCTACTACGTGCACATCGTTCGCGATCCCCGAGATTGCCTTCTTGGAAGCCACCTGACGGATGACTTGGCGGAGTGGGACGTCCCCTGCCCCAACACGGATGATCAAATCGAGCAGCGAGTGGCATCATGGAAGTACCAGTACGAGATTGTCAAGGCCACGCCAACCCCCAAGCGGTTCTTTTTGCTCAGATACGAGGACTTTGTCCTCGATCAGGAGTCCACACTGCAGCGCCTGGAAGAGTTCCTCGGCTTTCCCCTGGCGCACATTGTCGTCAACACGACGCGGGTGGGAAAATGGAAAGCCGACCCCAGCGTCCTCCCGTACCTTCAACCGCTGACCGACCACATGCGCGATCTGGGCTACGACGACCGCGGGTTGCCGGCGGGCCATCAGACGATCGTTGACTGAACCCAGCATGCTCGACCCGTCGCATCGCAGTTTCTCCCGACCGGAAGCACTGCATGAGCTGCGTCCACTGGTCGTGGGGAGCGAGAGGCTGATCTCGGCAATTGCCGGGATGTGCGCCGCCGACGTCCTTCGCCCCTCTGACCGGCAGAAGCACTGGGCAGGCGATTGTCTTCCCGACTTCTTGCTGGTCGAGGACACCGGCGGCATCGAGGCGCAATGGGACGGCGAGCTGGACGTGCTGCTCGACCGCTGCGAGCGGGCAGGCATCCCGCGCCTGCTCTGGATCGGAGTCAGCCCGATCCGCCCATACTGGCTCGACCGCTGCGCCAGATTCGACCGGGTCTTCACCATGGATGTCGGACAGCTTGAGCAGCTGGAGGCGGCGGGTGCGCAGCAGCCATCCGTGCTTTGGCCGGCAACCTCGCTGCCGATCGGGGAGGCGTGGGGCTCCGATACCGACGATAGGCCGGATGCCGTCGTATGGCTCGGCGGCTGGCGCCGGGATTGGTCAGCGGAATGGATAAAGCAGCTGACCTCAGTTCTGCGAGGAGCCGCCGAGTGCGAGCTTCGCATCTTCGAAGCCGAGAACATGGACGATATGCCTTCGGAGCTGCGGCCGTGTGTCGCCGGTGCGACCGGGGTCGCAAACCGCCGCGCCTTGCTCCATAGTGCGAGCGTGGTCATCTGCGCGGACCCAGTGGTCGGCTCGCCGACGTTCGCACCACCGATCGTGTTCGACGCCGCGGCCTGCGGCGCAGCCGTGGTCACCCCCCATCGATTCGCCACGCGCTACGACTTCGGCGTCGAGCGGCAGGATGAAGATATCCCCAACTCCATCCACGACGCCCTTTCCTCCAACCCCCTGTGGGATCTTGTCCCCCATGTGACGAACAGCGACGCGACGCTGGAGAGGGTCGGCCTTCTACTGCGCGACAAATCGCTTCGAGATGAGAGTGTGAGCCACCTGAGGCGCATCGTCTTCCGCAATCACACCTACCACAGCCGTCTCGCCACTCTGGCGTCCGCGATCGACTGCCGGCTTATCCCCGATGCCCTCGGTTCAGCATCTGCTTGAGACGCGCTTCTCGGTCAAGCTGGGCTGGGACCTCCCGGCCGGCTGGCTGCCGGAGCGAATCGAGCTGCTAAGGCGGTTTACGCTGCCCTCGGTTGCCGCGCAGACGACGAGCGCCTTCACCTGGCTCGTGCTTTGCGATGACGCGACCGACCCGTCGATCCTCGAGCAGCTGCGCGCAGAGGAGCAGCGGCTACCCGCTCTTCGCCTGGCGCTGACGGGCGATGGTCGCACCGCGATTGACGTCGTCAGGGCGGCCGTGGACCCCGATGTCGACGTACTGATAACCACGCGCCTCGACAGCGACGACGCGATTGCCGACAGGTATCTCGAGGCGGTGCAGGACTACGCTGCCTCCTTTCACCGTTCGAGCCTCGAAAGCATTCTGGTCAACTTCGCACGAGGCTATCGACTCGACGTGGCGCAAGAGCGATTCTACGCGAGCAGAATGACCAACAACGCGTTCCACTCGCTTTTCGAGCGACCTCGGAGTCACTCGCCGCAAACTGTAATGAGTGCGGGAGATGACAGGCTGCGCCGTCAGTGGTTCCAGAGCTACGACAGGATCACTATGCCAGGAAGGGGGGGCGCCAACTGGCATTCGCACGCGCATCTCCACCAGCACTACCCCACCCATCAAGACGAGTCGATGCCCGCCTGGCTGGTCGCTGTGCATGGTGGCAATCTGCTCAATCGCATCAAGCCGAACTCCCGACCCCAGCCAAAGGGCTTCCGGCCCCCGGGCTTCACGATCTGCGATGAACCAGGAGGGTAGTCGCTACGACTTCCAGGAAGCAAGCCAGGGAGCCCTGACTCCCATCGAAGGCAGCGCCCTGGCATCGGCTCGGTAGTGGACCTCGAGCCGCCTGCGGTTCACCTCCGAAAGCGCCGGTCTCCGACTGTCCGGAATCACGTTCCACAGGGTCAGGAAAGAGTTGAATTCGAACTTGGCGAGCTTTCTCTGATCTCCCAGCTTCGACCACACGTGCTCGTCAAGGTAGGCACGTAGCTGCGCCAATTCCTCCCCGTCGAGCCGTCGTTGAGTCCCGCCCACGTGGTATCTCACACCGAGGTCCTCTGGACGATATTCGCCGGGAAGCCCAAGAAAAGCCAGCACCCTATCCAGCACCAAACCCGGCTCACGATCTAAATCCTCCGTGCTCTCAATGTGGATCTGCTCATCGGGAATTCGCTGCCGATAGTGCTGGAGTATGCGGGCGTACTCGCCCTGCACCAAGTATGAGTTCGTCTCCGTGGCACAGCTCCGCGCGACCTCGAGATTCTCGGGCTCGAGCAGCTCTTCGACAACCGCATCGAACGGTCGTGCCTCAAAGCCACGTCGCACCGACATCCGGTAATGCGAAATCGCCCGATCGATCGGGTCGCGCAGCAAGGCAATCAGGCGAACCCCGGGGAGGGATCGGGCAATACGCTCGGCTACAACCTCGACGGCAGTCCCGTTAATCCCCATCATGTACTGAGTGGCGGCCTTCCCGACTCTTAGCTCTCCAGACCGACCGTCGATAGCCCTTCCAACGAGCATCTCGAGCGCCTCAGGGATTTGCTCCGGCGCCAAGAAGAAGATCGGTGCCTCCTTAGCGTTCGGCATGGCTATCTCAGGGTGGGCTCTGAGCCACTCCCAAAGGGACGTGGTACCACCCTTCTGTACTCCGATGATGATGAAGTCGAGCTCACGTATTTCGCTAGAACACATAGCCAAGCCGTCTGAGATCGTCGTCGTAGAATTCTTCGACCTGAGTGCGACTGTCAGGGGTATGGTACTCGCGATATGGCACCCTGTCAGTCGCATTAGCGTGTGGAAGACCGCTGGGCGCTATTCCTAGACGATCGAACACGCGTCCCAGGTCGGCCTCCAGCGTCTCAAATCGTCCTACGAAATCCAGCAGCAGAGCTCCATCGTCGTCATAGATGAACGAGCACTGCGGCTCCCATTGAACGTGCCGTCTGGACCGAATCAAGGTGAGGTATTCGGAGAAGGATGCATCTCCATCCATCCCGATGAAGGCCCGAAGATCTGGACGGCGCTGCATGTAGAAGAACTGGGACACCGCGCGATCGAAGGGATTGCGGACCACCGTGAACTTGAAGAACGACCTGAACGACATCGCGCCCACCTCCTGACGAATCTGCCTGGCAAGCAGGTGCTGAAGCCCTCCGGTTTGATACTTGTTGCGGTAATCGTCTATGAATCCCATCCATAGATCCTCTGGACAACGTTGCCGGGGCCAAATCACCCGCTCGACACTGGTTCCAGCGCATCTTGGAATGTGCACAAAAATACACTTGTGCGACCGGGAGATCATCTGCACCCCACCACCGTAGATAGCGCGAGCTCAGCTTGCCTTAGAGGCTACCGGTGAGAATTTCAAAACGCTTTGCTCGCGCGGATGTTCGAAATTCATCGCCTTCTCGACTATCCAGTCCCGATTTGGAACCAGCGAGACAAAATCATCAAACTTATAGTGATATGGCTCACGAGTCGCGTGCGTGATCTTTTTCCTCGGCCATCGCAAGAACGGCTCATGGCTGGGATGTGACGCGGGAATTTCGTTATAGGTAGCAAAGAACTGCCCTCTGCCGCTCATACACGGCGCAAGCTTCTCCAGACACACTCGGATGTGGTTGAGGGTGAGATGGGTGAATAAGGAAAGCGCCAAGACGAAGTCAAACCTACGGCCAAATTGCTCAACATCGAAGTTGTCGCTGCATATAAGATTCTTCCTTGGCATCTTTGCCTGAAGACCAAGCCGCTTCAACTCAACGTCATAGCCGGCATCGAGCAAGCTCTGGTTGATGTCCATCCCGAAATAGTTGCCCTCATCGAGATACTCGATGAAGTGGACCCCCCCTCGCAGGCACCCGCAGCCGACATCGAGAAAGGTGCCACTTGGCCTGAGGCCCTGTTCCTTCAAGAACGAGAGCTGCAGCGCGCCAATCTCATCCCACATTCCACCCACGGCGAAACGATGCATACCGTCCTGAACCGCGCTCTCTACCAGATCGGTGTCAAAGTACCGGCTAACTTCGCTCACGTATCGAGATTACCAGCGCCCCACGGAGAGAGGTCGGAAGAAATCTTGCGCAGATCCTCGTCACTGACGAGATCGGGAGCCGGACCAGCAGATGAGTCCCAATCGGAGAGCTCCGCTTCGCCGAAGAAGTCGGAATAGGGCTCAAATCCGCATCTGACTGACGCCTGCAGCATATCCTCGTGCAGGCGCCGACTCACAGCATGGTTCATCAGCTCCCAGGGCCGGTCGTCGTCGAAGCGGAAATCCCCGTGACGGAAGGTGGATAGCAAGGCTTTTCTGTCAAGCGTCAGTCCGGATCTTGCGGAGAGCTCCTCCAGGTTGAGGATCGTCGCGGCCTGCTTCTGGCTGAGGCTGGTGTTGAGGCGTGGCGCTTCCTCGAGCGCGCGCTCAACAAGCCTGGCCGGTCCGGACGGCAGGCCGAACACACGTAGGAGCTCGGAGTTGTGCTGGCCGTCCGCGTCGTATTTGACGTAGGTAACACCGGCAACCAGATCTTCCACCTTGCGAAACCCTGCAATGAGCAAGTCGGGCTGGAAGCTCGAGGCGACCTCGGAAAGAGGCCTCAATTCAACACCTGCAGTGGTCAATTGCCGGTAGAGAGAGTGAACCATGTCGTCCAGACGACGCAACGTCCACGCAACGGTTACCAAGCTGACTTCCCGGGCCGCACCGAGAAGCCTCAGCAGGGCCACCTGCGACCGCTCCTCCCTCAACCGGAAGAACAGAGACTCGCTCGAGAGGATGATGTCCCTATCGGGATGGCCCTCCAAGAGGCCCTTGAGCTCGGCGATCGCGGTGTCGAGCCCCTCCTCGGTGTGCAGCATCCTCGCGAGGCCGTTATGGCTGTTGCCCCCTCTCCACTCGTCCGGATAGAGGATCCCCTCCTCAGCCAGAGCATCCTGCTGCCCGACAAGCGCAGCCTGCAACGACGTCGTGCCGGTCTTCGGACAGCCGCCGTGGATGTAGAGCATGAACCGAATATACCGTCGCGGTACAGTGATGAGACCTTCGGTTGACCTATCTCGTCGACATTCCCGCCGAGCAGCTCCACTCACGCGGTGCCTCAGAGTGCTTCCACCGGCTGGAGCTGCCGACTGTCCAGGTCGTCGGACCGTGGAAGCACAAGAGGCCGACTCGCAAGGCGATGCTTGCGGGCCTCTTCTACATATATGGAGTCGAGGCGCGATTGGCGTCCCCGATCGATTGGCTGCAGGATCCACACGGAAGCCGCACTTGGTGCTACGAGCTGCACACCCTGACCTGGCTTAAGGAGGCGCTGGCACGACATGCGGCCGGGGGCGATGTGGAGATGCTCGAAGTGGCGCGGGACGTCGTGCTCGACTGGGCACAGGCACACTTGCCCAACGTTGAAGGCCAGAGTGAGTTCGCCTGGTACGACATGGCGGTGGGACTGCGGGCACCGTATGTCGGTTACGTGCTGCGCGCCTGTCTGGCCGGGGAGATGCTGAACGAAGAGCAAGTCGGGCTTCTGCGAGCTGTCGCCAAACGCCACGGTGCATTCCTTGCCGACGGCGAGAACTATGCCGCCGGCAACAATCACGGTCTTTTCGAGGACGAGGGCCTCTACCTGCTGGCACGACAGCTCCCCGAGCTGCCGGCCGCTGCCGCCTGGCGGGAGCTGGCGCTGACTCGGATGCGGGTGACGCTGGGAGAAACGATCAGTACCGAGGATGGTGCCCACCTCGAGCACTCCCCCGCCTACCAGCTCGCGATCCTTGACTTGGTGGCACGCCTGGCCGCCAACGTGAGCGAGCTGCCCGAGCTCGGCAAGCTGCTGGCCCACATGCGCCGCACCGCGGCGTGGCAGGTGACGCCGGACGGGTGCTTGGCTCAGCTCGGCGATACCGATGACCTTCCAGCGCCGCGGTGGGCGCGCGACGCGGCCTCCAGTCTGCGCGGCATGAACGCCCTGTTCGAGGCCGGCCAGGCGTTCGTGCGCGACGGTGAGAGCTTCCTGGCCGTAAGCGCGGCTCACCATGGAGCAGCCCACAAGCACTCCGACGACACGAGCTTCCTCCTCGTCGAGAACGGCCGTACCCTCCTCGGCGACTCTGGGCGATGGGGCTATTACGAGGATGAGGCAGATCGTCTCTACGCTCGAAGCGCGGCTGCCCACAACGTCCTCACTGTTGACGGTCGAGACTTTGACTGGCGTGGATGCGAGCCATACGGCAGCGGCCTGGTCGCAACCGGCCAGGGCGACGGCTGGTACGCGATCGTCGTCCGCAACCCCTTGCTCGAGCGGCAGGGGGTCGAGCATTGCCGCGTCCTGCTCTATCGACCGGGGGAGGCACTGATCGTGCTCGACGAGGTGCACTCGGCAGACATGCACCAGTACGACCGCCATTTCCACTTCGGCTCCGAGATAGCGGTCGAGCGCAGCGGCGACGGGAAACGCCTGGCAATCGCCGGCGATGGCATCTCGGGCACGCTCACCAACTTCACCGGAGAGACGAGAGTAGGGCTCGAGCGCGGGCACGAGGGACCCCACCTCGGCTGGACCTACCCCGGCGATAGGAAGCGCCAGCAGGTGTGGACGGGGGTGCTGGGCTCGCGGGCCAAGGACGTGACGTTTACGGCGGCGCTGCAGTTCGGTGGAGAGCCGCTCGACCTGCTCGACCTCGCGGTCGGCCCTCGACACGTCGAACTCAAGCTCGACAGCGCACGAAGCCTCCGCGTGCGCTTTGACGAGAGCTCGGCACAGGTGGAAGCCTCTACCACTCCCTCCCGATGAGCAAGGTCAGTAAGTACTACGACAGCGATCGAATCGCGAAGGCGGTCCGTGACGGCAAGCACCGCCTGGCGATCGGTGACATGTGGGACGAGATCGGGGGCCTGCAGATCTCATTCATGCGGGAGCAGGGCTTGGAGCCGCAGGACTCGCTACTGGACATTGGCTGCGGAAGCCTGCGCGGCGGCGTTCGCTTCATCGAGTACCTGGACCCGGGAAACTACTTCGGGATCGACGCCAACCAGAGCTTGATCGATGCCGGATATGACATCGAGCTCAGCGATTCGGGCCTCCAGGAGAAGCTGCCAATAACCAACCTCCTCTGCGATCGGGACTTCAAGTTCGAGCGCTTCGGCCGCAGCTTCGATTTTGCCCTGGCGCTCTCCGTCTTCACCCATCTCCCGCTCAATCATGTCCGCGTCTGCCTCGAAAAGCTCTCGCCTTACATGGCAGAGGGGGGGCGGTTCTTCGCCACCTATTTCGAGATCCCCGACTCACAGCCGACCTTTGAGCCGCGCCTGCAGCAGCCAGGCGGGCTGACCACCTACGCAACGCGTGAGCCATATCACTATAGATTCAGCGATTTCACCTGGCTGGCGGGGACCCAGGGCTGGCGGGTCGAGAGGGTGGCCGACTTCCCCCACCCCCGCAACCAGAAGATGCTTCGGTTCGATCCCGATCCCTGACCGGCGACGATTCGCCCCCGACATGATTTCTGTCGATACCCTCTTGAAGCGGCGATCGGATATCGTCGAGGCATCGGTGGATGGGAGCTTCGTGGTGCGCGATCATGGCCGCCTCGACTTCGGAGATCATCCTTTCGATGTCGTCGGCGATCCTCTCTCACTCTTCCTGCGTCTGCTCGTTGAACTTCCTGTGGAAGACACCGCAGAGAGTGGTTATCGCCAGCAGCGCCAGCGAAGCCACCGCAAGCGGTAAGATGACCACCGCAGCGACTCCCGCGATTACGATCGTGCCGGTAGTGGCCGCGATTCCGGCAATAGCCCAGGCCGCGCTTTGCCAGCCGTTGGACTTTTCGGGCATACGGCTCACGTCGCGCTTAGCCCGCAGGAGATCGGCGTGGAAACGGTGAAGGTCCCGGACGCCGATGCCCTCGTAGTGTTCGCTGCGAACATGCATGGTGTTCGCCTGAGAAGCGGGAACGGTGTCCAAATCGCCCGCATCCGCAGCGCGAGAAACTGAGTCTGACTCGCTGGCTGCATCCTCCTGATCGGAAAGAATAGGTGGATTTGAGACTGGATGGTGTTGAGGGTGCTCGGAGGGCAAGAATCGCCTTTCGTTTCCACGCGCGCGAGCTCCTCCGCCGGCTTGGCCGCCCCGACGATGCCCGCACCGCCTACCGTCGGGCCCTGGAGCTGGTCAACGACGACGCAGAGCGGCGCCTGCTCGAACGACGACTGACGAAACTCGAGACCGATTCAGCTCGTTGACCTAATTTCGCCTTTAGCAGGCGTCGGCGGCGCGCTGGCGCGCCCTGCGCAGAGCGGCAACCTGCCTGCGCTTGGCACCGGCCAACCGGCGGGCCTCAGTGGCGCCGTTCACGCGGCCCAACTTGACGTTGACGAGCCTGAGGTGGTGAAGTGCCGAGTTGAGGGCGGCCTCCGCTGCAGCGCATCGAGGCGACGGAAGTGGGACAGATGAGGGAGGGTCGGCGCTCGCGGGCGGGGTCGACGTCCCCTTCGAGTCGGTCGGCCCGGGCTTTGAAGAATCGACTTTGGGTTCGGGTTCGGCTTCCGATTCGGGTCCAGCCGGCAAGATCGCGATCGTCCGCTGGGTGCTCGCCCTGTACCCGAGCACCTCGGCCCCGCCGAACGTGACTTCGTATTCCCCTGGCTCTTCGTATTCATGGCTCGCTTCGGTATCCGCGACACTCTCGCCGTCGCCGAATTCGATCAAGGGCGAGAAAAGGCCTTCGGTCGGCGTCGAGATTTCAACCGGTTCACCGGCCGTTCCCGTCGGAGGAACTTCGAGCTCCACTTCGGGCGGGCCATTCGGGTCGTACCCGGCCGCCTGCACGATGTCGCTGTGGCAGCTGGATTTTTCACCGGCGCAAGGAACTTCCTCCTCGCTCACCCAGACCGCCGTGGCGTGACCGTCGGCCGTGGTCGCGTCTCCGGGCGCATCGAGGACGACCACCGCATCCACGCCCTGCTTGCCTTCTTCGGAGAGGTCGACCGCAGCTTCCCAGCCTTCCCCCACCGGGCGATAGGCAGCCTGCACCACATTGCTCGAGCCGTCCCAGCGCTTCCACACGACCGAGGCGTTTCCACTCGTATCGAACACGACGTCGGACGGGAACGAGTTTCCCCCGTCAGCCGACAGCTCGGTCGGCGTTTCCCATGCGCCTCCGGCGGGCTTATAGGCGGCACGTGCGATCTCAGGGCTACCTTCCTCCCCGGCGTTGCCGGCCCAGGCCACGATCGCGTTGCCCTCCGGATCCACCGCGTCGCGCACCGCCTGCACTTGTTCACCTTCAGAAGAGACATTGGCCGGCGGTCCCCAGGGCTCGCCCACCGGCCTGTAGGCGGCACGGACGAATTCCTTGCCTTTGTCTTCGCCCCTCCACGCCACCAGGGAGTCGCCGCTCGCATCGAGGGCAACGTGTGGGTTTCCCGCCGACTCGCCCGGTTCCGAAACGAGGGTGGGCGATTCCCATTCGCCGCCTTCAGGCCGGTAGGCGCCTTCGACCACGTGGCGCGAACCGTCGAAGTGCATCCAGACGGCCGTCACGTCACCACGGGCGTCCATCGCGGCCTGCGGGACGAAGCTTTCGCCGGGGGAGATCGGAATCGGCGCTGCCCAGCTGCCGGCGAAGGGCCGGAATGCGCTCTGGATCACTTCGCCTTTCTTCCAGACGGCAGTCGCGTTGCCTTCCCAGTCGACCGCGATCCAGGGTTCGGGAGCAGCGCCGAGATTCACTTCGCCGATATCGACTGGCGCCGACCAGCTGCCACCGGCCGGCCGATCCACCGACTGCAGAACGACCTTGGTTCCGGCGTAGCGTTCCCAGAGCACGGTCACGTTGCCGTTGCGATCCACCGCGATCTGCGGCGACTGGGCGTCGTGCGCACCCGGCACCACTTCGCCTTCAAGCACAGGCACGGAGAGATCGATGGGCGTTCCCCATCCTTCGCCGGCCGGCCTGTAGGCGCTTTCGACAACCGTGTCGACACCGTTCCAACGATCCCAAACCGCGGTTGCGTTTCCTTCCGAGTCGAGCACGACATGCGGATTCCCGGCATGCTCGCCTGGTTCCGAGATATCGACCGCCGGTAGCCATCCAGCCATGGCGGCAGGCGCGAACAAAGCACAGATGCCGGCTACGGCTCCCAGCAACAAACCCACAAAGCTCGCTCGCCTCCTCATCCTTCCCCGATCATATGAGAATCGTCGAAGTCCTAGGCCAAAGAGTCTCGTTTTGCAAGGTTCGCCACATCGACAGGACGTTTGCCCGCACATTGGAGCTTCGCGGTGCCTTTAATCGATTGATGAGCCATGATCACCGGGGCGGGACCCCGATGGCATCGCAAGGGTCGCGCAGCTGCTTCTCTAGAAGGGCCCCGGAAACCTAGAGTCGAATACCCCCGAAACAGTCACCAGCGCACGCCAGGTCGGAGCGCAGAGCGAAACTCCCTCCATATCGTGAACGCCAGGAGCGCCAACAGTGCGACGAGAGCGATGAGATAGATGATTCTCTTGCCATCGGCGGACGCGGGGGCATGGGGAAAAGCGAGCTGCGGAGCGTTCGCCGTCCCAGGATGCCCGACGAGCGGGGAATCGCTGGCAGCCCGGGCAACTAACGGAGCCAGAAACAGCAATCGAGCAGTGGCGGCTGCCGCCGGACGAAACAGATCCCCTATTACCGTGGCTGCCCACCCTCGACCAGCGCCGCCGCCAAGCGGAATCGCAGGCCATATGCGAGCGAACCACCGCTGCAAAGCAGCCACCTCGGCAGCCGTAATCGAGGGCGGAGCGCTGGACGCGGTACCGATCGCGCGGGGGGTCGCCTTGCTTGCGCCTGCATCGGCACCGTTTGGGGGGGTCGAGACCCGGCTCCCATCATTGCGAGCAGAAGCAGCCACCTGCTGCGTCGTTTCCTTGGCAGTGGTCGTCACCGAGTCGACCGAATTCCTCGCGACGCCGGCTATCCCGTCAACAGAAGGCACATTGACGCCAGGGCTAGAAGGAGATGGTGAGGGCGTCGGCGCGGTTTCAGTCTGCAACTTGACCGGAGCCTGAGGTGCAGCCGGAGTCGCAACCGGTGCCGGCGGCGTCGCGGGAGGCATCGCACTCGGGAGCGATGGCACAGCGTTCGGAGTGACATCGACCGATTCCACGGTCGACCCGACGGTATCCGCCGCTTCTCCTATAAGCGTGGCTGACGCGGAGGGGACACTGGAAACCGAGCCAATCAGGACCGCGCCGGCAACCAAGACAATCCGACGCCATAGGCGTTGTTCGAATGCGATTCCATTCTGTCCGCGGCTCATTCGCTCCGGCCCTTCGTTGTTGAACGATGCTGAACCTTTAGCTGCTACCCAATATTTGGACAGATATACCAGGCTTTCAGGTGGTCGCGGAAACATAGCGGGGCGGGATTCGAACCCGCGACCTTCGGGTTGATGAGTACGCGCCGGCAAGTCCTGGGCACTGTGAAGCGCGTCTAAAGCGGTTTTCGCGGGATCGAGATCGGCTGGGATCCGTGGGGCTTCTTGGCCGGGTTTCTTGCCCAAGCGAGGCCATCGTCGCAAGCAGTGCTACAGTCGGACACATGGCACGAAACGTTTCTATCCGGGAGCTCCGGAACTCGACCTCCGCGGTAGTCACGGAGCTGGAAGCCGGCGAACGGCTGACGCTTACCGTCAACCGCCGACCCGTCGCCGACATCCTCCCCCATGCCGAGGATCGTGACCCTTGGGTTCCCGCAGCGGAGCTTCGCCGGATCGTGCGGGAGGCACCGGCTGACCCCGGACTGCTCGCCGACCTCGCCGAGATCCGCGGCGCCGAGCTCGAGGGTTGAGTCGGGCGCTCGCCGATACGTCGGTGTTCATCGCCCAGGAGACCGGGCGGGAACTCGGCGATCTGCCCGAGCAGATCGCCGTTTCGGTTATCACTGCCGCCGAGTTGGAGCTCGGCGTCCTCCGAGCTACTGACCCGGAGGCACGGGCGATCCGGCTCTCCACCCTCTCGCGGGTGCAGGCCACTTATCCCCTGTTGCCGGTCGACCCCGAGGTCGCGAGCTGCTTCGCCCGGATCGCCTCGTCAGAGCTGTCGAGGGGGCGCCGCCTTCGCCGCCACGACACGTGGATCGCCGCCACGGCGATGCGGCACGGGACTGTCGTCCTCACCCAAGACGTGGACTTCAGCTCGTTTGACGAAGTGGATGTGGTCCGAGTCTGAAGCTGAGCGGCGTGAAGCGTGCGTGCTCGCGTTCTCGACAAGCCGCCGGTCAGACATTTAGGGGACTCCGTCACCCAAAGTGCTGACTGCCTCGAACATTTCGGGAGACGCAGCCAGTGCCGCGTCAGGCAACGTTTGCGCGCTTGACCACCTCACGCAGCACTCGATCCTACGCGTGCCGGTTGCGCCAGGCGATCTAGCGCCGGGGCACGAAGGTCCCGTCGCGACGTGGCGCGATCTCGCAGGTGCCCAGCAGACCCGCCGCGGCGCAGCACCTGCGCGACCTCGCGCGGCCGCGCCCCTGGGCTCACCCACTCCGCCTCAAATCCCTCTCGGTCGTCTACGCTCTCATCCCCGCCGCTGGCCGGCTGAGGACGTGTTCAGTGCCACGGCGGCGCGAATGAGCGCCTTCAACGCCTTTTCATCAATCTTGTCGCCCTCATGGAAATCGATGGCACGCCTGGTGTTGCCTTCGAGGCTGGAGTTGAAGAGGCCTGAAGGATCCTCCAACGAGGCGCCCTTGGCGAAGGTCATCTTCACGACATTCTTGTACGTCTCACCGGTGCAGATCATTCCGGTGTGGTACCACACCGGAACACCTCTCCACTTCCACTCCTCGACCACTTCGGGGTCGGCCTGCTTGATGAGAATTCGGACCCGAGCGAGCGTCTCGCCCCGCCAATCACTCAACTCCTCGATTCTCGCATCTATCAGCTGAGAGGGAGAGTCTCCTCCTTTTCCTTCCTTCGAGCCGCTCTTCCTCTTCTTCATGGTGTTGTCGCTTTCTTCATGGTCGTCGTCGCTCTCCTGTCACTTGGAGTATCCTCGCCGACCGCCTCGATTGCATCGCGAATCGTGTCGGGATCGGCCGCCAACGCCGGCAGCGTGCGGGGCGGGATTCGAACCTGCGACCTTCGGGTTATGAGCCCGAACCTGAGGTCCCCGCTGGGCTACGTGGGGCACGGTTTCAAGCGGTTTTCGCGAGATCGAGTCCGCTGGGATCGGCTGGGATACGTGGGGCTTCTTGCCCCATTTCTTGCCCCAGCCATAGCCATAGGTCATGAACGAAGCCACCACGTGCAAGTCGCCGCTTACCCCGAGGTAATCGACCTGCGTACTCGCGCGCATTAGGGTCGCCCGCAATGACGCCGGTTCGATCTCAGTCCGAAGTCGGGTCGCTCCTGCGCCAGTGGCGCGAGCGCCGGCGCGTGACTCAGCTCGAACTCGCTCTCGACGCCGGAATCTCGGCCCGCCATCTGAGCTTCGTGGAGACGGGTCGCTCGAAGCCTGGTCGCGAGATGCTGCTGCAGGTCCTGGAGCAGCTCAAGGTTCCCTTTCGCGAACAGAATCGGCTCCTGCTTGCCGCAGGCCACGCTCCGGCATATCTGGAACGCTCGCTCGACGACCCCGACCTGGCGCCGGTGCGAGACGCACTCGACATGATCCTCTCCGGCCATGAGCCCTACCCGGCTGTCGCGGTCGATCGCGTCTGGAACATGATCGCCGCCAACTCCGCCATGTTCGCGCTGATTGAGTCCGTCGAGATCGATCCTGCGCTGCTCGAGCCTCCGATCAACGTGATCCGCGTCGGCCTCCACCCCCGCGGCCTGGGCCCGCTGTTTGTCAACCTCGGCGACTGGCACGCACACTGGCTCAAGCGACTCGAACGCCAGTTGGCGGTGACCGGCGACGAACAGCTCGCGGCCCTGATCGACGAGGTTGCCGGCTACCCCGTACCCGAGCCCGAGCATGATGCCGCGTCCGAGGCCGCAGCCGGTGAGATGCTCGGCCCGGTCAGGGTGCGCACTCCCGACGGCGGCGAGCTCTCCTTCTTCGGCATGTTCGCGAGCTTCGACACCCCATTCGAGGTGACGACCTCGGAGCTGGCGATAGAGCTCCTCTTCCCAGCCGATCGAGCGACTGCCGAGAGGCTGCACGAGCGGGGCGGGCCTCTGCTGATGACCGGAACGACGCAGGGGCTTCCCTCAGGAGCCGGTGATGAGTGAGAGGCCCTATGACGTGGTCGTCGTCGGCGCTCGCTGCGCCGGTGCGCCGCTGGCGACCATGCTCGCCCGCGATGGCCTTCGCGTCTGCCTGGTCGACAAGGACCGCTTCCCGAGCGACACGCCTTCGACGCACGGAATCCAGCCCACCGGCGTTCAGGTCCTGGAGCGCCTCGGGGTCCTCGACTCGCTCCTCAAGCTGGCGCCGCCGATCCTGCGCCTGCGGATGGCATTCGACGACATCGTGGCCCCGGCGGCTGACGTCGTCGCCATAACCGGCGCCCCAGGCCTCAGCGTACGCCGGATCACGCTTGACGAGATCCTCGTGAACGCCGCCGCAGGCGCGGGCGCCGAGGTCCGCACTCAGACCGCGGTCACCGGCCTGGTGATGGACCGCGGCCGCGTCTGCGGCGTCGCCACGACTTCGGGAGAGCTGCGGGCGCCTCTCGTCGTCGGAGCCGACGGCACGCGCTCCGCGGTAGCCAAGATGGTCGGGGCGCAGGAGTACCACTCAACTCCGAACGGCCGCGTATTCATGTGGGCCTACTACGAGGCTGACCCCACTGATGCCGAGATGTGGATCGGCAAGGTCGGCGACCACACCTACCTGGGCATGCCGACCGACGGTGGCCTGACCCTGATCGGCGTCTGCCCCTCGATCGAGCGCCGCGACGAGGTCCGCGCCGATCGCGAGGCGGCCTATGAGGCCGGCCTGCGCGCCTGGCCGGAGTTGCATGCCGGAGTGGACGGGGCGCGGCGCGACGGGCCCGTGCGGACGATGGCCAACATGCGCGGCTTCTTCCGGCCCTCCGCCGGCCCCGGCTGGGTTCTCGTCGGTGACGCCGGCCACTTCAAGGACCCCACGCCCGGTCAGGGAATCGCCGACGCGCTGCGCCAGTCCGAGAAGCTGGCCGCGGCGATCAAGCGCGCACTCGGTGGCAGTCCCGGAAAAGCAGACGAGACCCTGCGCGACTGGTGGCGCTGGCGCGACGAGGACGCCTGGGAGATGTACTGGTTCGCCCACGACATGGGTGCGGCCGGGCCGACCCCGCCGCTGCGCGGCGAGGCACAGCGGCGGATCGCCGTCGACCCTGAGCTGACCACCGCGATGGTTCGGGTCCTCAACCATGAGCTGCGTCCCTCGGAGGCCTTCACGACGGCCTTCTCCATGACCACGATGGCGCAAGCGCTGCATCACGGTCGCGGTCACCGGCAGGAGATCATGCGAGAGGCGGGGACGGCCGCGGTCGACGAGTTTCGGCGGTGGCGCATGGCGCGCAGAACGATGGGAAGGGACTGAACTCTGCGATTTGCGCTGCTCATGAGTATCCGGTTCCGTCAGGTGACGTGCCTACAGTCGTCTTGTGGGCAGGCCAGACTTCCCTCGCACGATCATGGAGTTCCAGGAGCGTTTCTCTGACGATGTCGCCTGCCTCGAGTACTTGGCGGCGTCGCGGT
>DATHEA010000024.1:0-181128 GCA_035318745.1 Solirubrobacterales bacterium | reverse complement strand
CCACGCGATTCGCACCTTGGGGCGCGCCTGGATCAGAGTTCTCTGGCGCTGCTGGCAGGACGGGGTGCCCTATGACCCCGCCCTTCACGGCAACCTGCGGCGCCTCCAGACGGCGGGGGGTTGACACAGGACGTCTCACGGGGCCATCATGACCCGCTCGGCGGGTGCGAGTCGTGCCGATCCTCAGACGGTCAAGCGTCGCTCATCGCTCGCCGCAGGGCGGCGCCCGGCCGAGCTCAGAGAATCGCCAGCACGCCGAGGGCGAGCACCGAGGCGGCGACCACGGCGAACGCCAGCGCGGTGGTCACGCGGTCAAAGCGCCCGAGGGCGTTCACACCCATCAGCTCCCGGTCCTTGGCGAGGGAGCGGACGAAGGGGAGGAAGACGAGGAGCAGGACCGCGTTGAGAGCCTGCGAGAGGAAGAGAATCTGAATCAGCGGTGCGCCGGGGATGAGGACGATGCAGGCGGCGACGGCGACCACGGTGCCGAAGCTGAGGTAGAAGGTGCGCGCCTCGGCGAAGCTGTCGTCGACGTCGGCGCGGGCGCCGAAGGTCTCGGAGACCGAGTACGCGGTCGAGAGCGGCACGATCGCCGCCGCCAGTAGCGCGGCGCCGAGGAAGCCAACGCCGAACAGGGACGCCGCGGCGTCGCCGGCAAGCGGTTCCAGCGCCCGGGCCGCGTCGGCGGCTGAGTTGACGTCGATGCCGTTGACGTGCAGGGTGGCGGCGCAGGCGACGACGACGAAGAAGCCGATGACGCCAGTAAGCGCGGCGCCGACGATCACGTCGGCGCGCTCGTAGCGCAGGTCCTTCAACTGCAGGCGCTTGTCGACGGCGTAAGACTGGATGAAGGCCAGCCCCCACGGCGCCAGGGTCGTCCCGACCGTGGCCACCGCGACCAGGACGGCGTCGCGGTTCAGCGGGATGTCGGGGACGACGAGGCCCTTGGCGGCAGCACCCCAATCGGGATGGGCCAGCAGGCCGGCGACGATGTAGGAGACGAAGACCGAGCTGAGCAGGAGGAGGAAGTGCTCGACGTAACGGAAGCTCCCGCGCAGGACCAGAGCGGATACGCCGGCGGCAGCCAGGGGCACGCTGACGTACTTGCTCATCCCGCCGAGCAGATCCATCCCGGCGGCGACGCCGGCGAACTCGGCGCACATCGTGCCCGTGTTGGCGACTACGAGCGCGGCGAGCACGATCGCGGCGGCACGCCCGCCAAAGCGCTCGCGGACCAGCGTCAGCAGCCCCTTGCCGGTGACGATGCCGAGCCGCACACCGACCTCGTGGAAGACGATCAGCGCCGCCGTGGAGACGGCCAGGACCCAGAGCAGCTCGTAGCCGTAGCGGGCCCCGAGGATCGAGTAGGTCGCGATCCCGGCCGGATCGTCGTCGGAGAGGCCCGCCAGCACGCCGGGGCCGACCACCGCCAGCAGCGCCGCGACACCGCCGGCGCGGAGCAGGGCGTAACGCCGCCGGGCGACCCACCAGTGGGCGTAGCGACCTGGGATGCGGTGGGCACGCTCGGACACGGCCACCTTTACATTGACCCCGGCCTACGACGGAGGGAGAGCTTGGCCGGCGTTAGCGAGAGCTCAACCGCTGGGTGAAACTCCGCCGGCGGGCGCCCCGCCACCCGGTGAGGAAGGAGCCGGCGCGGGAGTGGGAGCAGGGGCCGCTTCGGCTTCAGGCGTGGCTTCGGCTTCGGCTTCGGCCGCCCCTTCGTCGCCGCCCTTTCCCTTCTTCGCTTCTTCTCCGCCTTCTTCGAATTCTTCTTCGCCGGCTTCGAATTCTTCTTCGGCTTCGCCGTAGGAGCCCGAAGAGCCGCTGGTGTGTCCGCTGTCGAGACCTGAAAGTTCGGGCAGGCTGGACGGTTCGGCGAATTCGGGGCAGTTGCCCGCGGCTGCCGATTCCATGAAGGAGCGCCAGATCGGGCCGGCGGTGGGTCCGCCGAAGCCGGTTTCTTCGCGCGACTGCGGATGGCCCACCCAAACCGCGGTCGAGTAGAGCGGGGTGAAGCCTGCGAACCAGGCGTCGGAGAGATCCTCCGAGGTGCCGGTCTTACCGGCCTCGGCGCTGCAGCCCATGTAGGTATAGCCGGCCCCGGTCCCCTGGGTGATCACGCCCTCGAGCAGTTTGGTCACGTCGTAGGCCTCGCCCTCGGTGAGGACGCGGTCGCCGGAGTCCGGACTGGGTTCGTCGACCTTGCCGCTGGGGAACTCGACCCGGGCGATCGCCGTCGGTTCGTGGTGGATCCCGCCATTGGCCAGGGTGGCGTACGCATCCGCCATTTCAAGCGGGGTGACGCCGATCGCGAGGCCGCCGATCGCCTCCGCGGGCACCGATTCGAGTGGCGCTTCGATCCCCATCTCGTGCGCGGTATGGGTGACGTTTTCGGGGCCGACGTCGAGGTCGAGCTGGGCGAAGATGACGTTGACCGACTCCCAGGTGGCCGAGGCGAGCGACATCGTGCCGCCACCGGGCTCGGCGTTGTTGACGGTCCAGGTGCCGCCGCCCGGCAGGTCGAGGGTCTTCGGCGAGGTGCCGTCGTAATAAGTGCTGTAAGGGTCGATGCCCTGCTTGATCGCGGTGGTGAGGACGAAGGTCTTGAACGAGGAGCCGGGCTGGCGGTGGGCCTGCCAGGCATAGTTGAATTCGCTTTCTTCGGGGCCTCCCGGGATGGATGCGAGAGCGACGATCTCACCATTGGAAGGATCGACCGAGGCGAGGGCGGCGGCCGGCCCGCCTTCGGGGTAGCAGACGCTGCACGAGTCGACCGCTTCCTGCGCCCGTTCCTGCAGTTCGGGGTCGATCGTCGTGTAGGCCTTGAGGCCGCCGTAGCGGACGGTGTTGAGGCCGTACTTGTCGATCAGCTCCTGCTGGACCAGATCGAAGAGGAAGGGGTCGCGGATGACCCGGTACTTGTGCCCCGGGTTCAGCTTCAGGCCTTCGTTTACAGACTCGCGGTATTCGCTCGGCGCGATGTAGCCCTGGTCCCGCATCGCTTCCAGCACCTCGTTGCGGCGTTTGAGGGCGGCCCGCGGGTCGAGGAAGGGGTTGTATTCGGAGGGGGCCTGGGGCAGGCCGGCGATCATCGCCGCTTCGGTCAGGCCGAGCTCGCGGGCCGGCTTGCCGTAATAGGTCTGCGCCGCCGCCTCGGCGCCGACCGCGGTCTCCCCTTCGACCGTGCCGTAGGGCGCGGTGTTCAGGTAGGCGGTGAGGATCCAGTGCTTCGAGTGGGCTTCCTCCTCCTCGTATGCGAGGTGCGCTTCGACCAGCTTTCGCTTCAGCGTCTGTTCGGGGTCGCGGATGTAGAGGTTGCGGACGAGCTGCTGGGTGATCGTCGAGGCGCCCTGGACCGGCTTGCCGCCGGCCAGCAGGTCCTTCCAGGCGGCGCGGGCTATGCCGGCCGGATCGATCGCGCCATGATGGAAGTAATTGCGATCCTCGATCGCGACGGTGGCGTACTTGAGGTTCTGCGGCAGCGCCTTCGAGGGGACCGGCTGGCGTACGCTGCTGGCGCGGATGAAGCCGATCAGGCTGCCGTCAGCTGCGTATATGGCCGAGGAGCGTCCCTTCTGCACCGGCTTGAGGCTGGAGAGCGGCGGCGCCGAGTTGTAGACGTCGATCGCCCAGCTCGCGCCTACCGTGCCGGCCACCGCGGCCGCGGCGGCAAGGATCCCGAGCGGGATCAGCACTTTCTTCTTCCAGCTCAAGCGATGGTGCCTGCGCTGCTGCCGCCGTGCCCGGTTCGTCATCGACGAAATTGTATTGAGGGGACCGAGCTGGCCTTTTCCCCCGCATCATGCGGCAATTTCACGTGCGCCGGCGAGAAACCCGCCTGGTAGTCCGTAAAACGCGCCTATTGGGACGTTTCAGGGCCCGTCGGTCCGGAGCCTCAGGCGACGCGTATTCTTGCCCGCCACTCGTCGCGATCGAACTGCGCCGGCTCGGTCTCGCGCAAGAAGCGTTCGAGCACGGCGATGAAGCGTCCTGGTGCCTCCAGCTGCGGCATATGACCGACGTCCTCGAAGACCTCGAGCCGGCTGCCGGGGATCGCCCGGTGCGCGTCTTCGCCGTGGCGCACGGGAATGATCGAGTCGCGCCTGCCCCAAATAATCAGCACCGGCACCGCTTCGGCCAGGTAGAGGCGGTCCCCCGCCGCGACGCGCTGGCCTCCGGTGCCCACAACCGCGCGCAGCGTGTCGAGGAAGGCGGCGCGACGGTCTGGGTCCTCGAGCGTGGCGTAGCCACGCGCCACCTCGGCGATGTCGGCGCTGGGACGCAACCCGACCGCGGCAAGCCCGCGGCCGAGCACCGAGCCGACCCGCTGGCCGGCTCCGGCGGTGACAGAGATGAAAAGATCGGCGCCGGGCAGCGCAGCGGCTCGCAGGACCGGGCTCACCTCTGGGCCCAGGCCGCCGCTGGAGACCAGGACGAGGCGTTCGATCATCTCCGGGTACTGGTAGGCGAGCTGCATCGCGACGCCGCCGCCGAGCGAGTGCCCGGCGAGGGTCGCGCGCTCGTGGCCGAGCGCCAGCAGCAGATCGCGCAGGCCGCTGGCGAGCGACCCGATCGAGTAGTCGCCGCCGCCCGCCTCCGATGCCCCGTGGCCGGGAAAATCCGGAGCGATCACGGTGTGGTGGCGGGCCAGCGGCTCGACCACCTCGCGCCAGTTCTCGGATGTGCCGGCGATGCCGTGGATCAGCAGCAGCACCGGGCCCTCACCGGCCTCCACGTAGGAGACCGAGCGGCCGTGGACGGTGGCGGTCTTGATCCGCATCTCGGACATGCAGATAAACAGTAGCCTTCCGGGAAGATCGCATGCCCAGCTTCCTCCACACCTGCTACCGGATCGGCGAGATCGATCGCTCGGTCGCCTTTTACGAGAAGCTCGGCTTCGAAGAGGTCGCGCGGATGCCGATCGGCGACGAGGCGATCAACGTCTTCATGGGCATGCCGGGCGAAGATCCGCGCCTGGAGCTGACCTACAACCACGGCGTCGACTCCTACGAGCACGGCAGCGGCTACAACCACATCGCCCTCGCCATCGACGACCTCGACGGCACCCTGGAGGGGCTGGCCGCACAGGGGATCGAGCCCGAAAAGCCCCCCTACCGCCCCGGCGGCCGCATCGAGGGCCACCGCATCTGCTTCGTCCGCGATCCGGACGGCTACCGCATAGAGCTGATCGGCGAGTAGCGCCACCGTGGCGAGGGTCGCGGTCATCACGGGGGCTTCCAGCGGGATCGGGGCCGCTGCCGCTCGAGCGCTGGCGCAGGATGGCCTCCAGGTCGTGCTCGGGGCGCGGCGCCTGCGGCGGTTGCAGGAGCTCGCGGCTGAGGTCGGCGGGGAGGCCGTCGCACTGGATGTGACCGATCCCGAGTCTGTCGAGGCGTTCGCCGCCCAGGTACCCCGCTGCGACGTGCTGATCAACAACGCCGGCGGCGCACACGGGCTCGAACCGCTGGGCGAGGCCGACGAAGACAAGTGGCGCACGATGTACGAGACGAACGTGCTGGGGACGATGCGGATGACGCGCGCACTGTTGCCGCGGCTCGTCGCTTCAGGCGACGGCCACGTCGTCTCGATCACCAGCATCGCCGGCTTCGAGGCCTACCGCGGCGGGGCCGGCTACATCGCCGCCAAGCACGCCCAGCGCTCGATGCTGCGGGTGCTGCGCCTGGAGCTGCTGGGCGAGCCGGTGCGGGTGACCGAGATCGCGCCGGGCATGGTCGAGACCGAGTTCTCGCTGGTCCGCTTCGGCGGCGACGAGGCGGCGGCCCGCCGCGTTTACCAGGGAATGACCCCACTGAGCGCCGAGGACGTCGCCGAGTGCATCCGCTGGGCCATCGCCCAACCGTCCCACGTGAACGTCGACGAGATCGTCGTCCGCCCCCGCGACCAGGCCGCCGCGATCGAGGTCCACCGGGACTCCGGCGAGTAGTCGAGCTCTCCTTGACGCGCCGCCCGCGCAGGTCGATGCTAGGGCGACCGGTTCCCGATCCAGAGGAGACGAAATGATCTGTGCCCTTACCGTCCGCAAACTCAAGCCCGGCACCTTCGACCAGTTCCGCGACGCTTTCATCGGGGGAATGGGCGACACGCCGCCCGAGGGGTTTGTCCGCTTCAACATGCTGCGCAACGCCGAGGATCCCGACGAGGTGATCTCCTTCGGCTTCTTCGACGGCAGCGTCGATCAGCTGCGCGAGGTCGCTTCCAAAGAGGGCTACGAGGAGCAGCTGTCCGGGATCTCGCCGTTCGTCGAGTCGGTTGGCGCCGACGGGCTCTACGAGGTCGTCGAGGAGCGCATTCCGTAGAGGATGGCCGACTACCTCCAGGTAACGACCACGGCGGGCTCCGAGGAGGAGGCTGAACAGATCAGCGCGGCGCTGGTCGAGCGCCGCCTCGCCGCCTGCGTGCAGGTCATCGCCCCGATCGCCAGCCGCTACCGCTGGCAAGGTGCGGTCGAGCACTCGACGGAGTGGATGTGCGTGGCGAAGACGAGCGCGGCGCGCTATGCGGAGCTCGAGGCGGCGATCCGCGAGCTCCACTCCTACGACGAGCCGGAGATAGTCGCAACGCCGATCGTCGCCGGCAGCGCCGGCTACCTCGCCTGGCTCGGCCGCAACGTTGAATGAAGGATTTGCACCCCCAGAGGGGGGACAATCCTTCATTCAACGTCGGACCACCTCGAACTGGCTCATCAGCCCATGGTCCTCGTGGTCGAGCATGTGGCAGTGGATGACGAACTTGCCGGTGTAGTCGGAGAAGTGGCCGGCGACGAGGATGCGTTCGCCGGGGTAGACGAAGAAGGTCTCCTTGAGGCAGTCTTCCCAGGGCGGGGGCGATTTGCCATTGCGCGCCAGCAGGTACCAGTCGGTGTGGTGCAGATGCATCATGTGGGCGACGTTGGTCCGGTTGACGATCTCCCAGGTCTCGGTCGAGTCGAGTCGCGGGAAGACCTCGGCGTGGGCCGGGTTGAAGGTTCTGCCGTTGATCAGCCAGGTCGGCTTGAAGAGGCCGCCGATCGAGATCGTCCAGGTGTGGTCGGGCTTGTGGGATGCGTGCCTGGTCCAGCCGGGCAGGGGACGCAGCTTGCGCGGCACCTTGGTGCGGTCCGGCAGCCGCCGCCCACCGACCCGGAACTGCATCAGCGCGCCGACGTAGGGCCTCGAGCCGGCGCCGTTGTGGCCATCGTGGCGAGGGCCGCTGCGCAGCTCCACCGACTCGCCGGCCGCGCCGGCGAAGTCGACGATCACATCCGCCCGCTCTCCCGGGCCGAGCAGGATGTGGCTGCGGCGCACCGGCTTCGGCATCAGGCCACTGTCGGTGCCGATCTGGATCATTGCCGCCCCATTTGAGAGGTGGACGTTGTAGGGGCGGAGGCCGGAGACGTTGAGCAGGCGCAATCGGTAGCGCTGTGCCGTCACGCGGTGGTGGGGCAGATAGGCGCCGTTGACGAGGACCCGGTGGCCGACCACGCCGTCGGCCGGAGGGCGCCGGCCGGTGAAGGGATCGCTGAGCTGGTTGTGGCGATCGAAGCTGCGGTCGGCGATCATCAGCGGGATGTCTCGCTCGCCCGACGGCAGCGGCAGCGAGGCGTCGAGCTCGTCGTCGACGATCCACATTCCTGCCAATCCGTGCCAGATGTTGCGGGCCGTGTGGTCGAGACGGTGGTCGTGGTACCACTGAAGCGCTGCCCCTTCGGGACGGCCGTCCTCGCGCAGGTCGTAGACGTAGGTTTTCCGCCCATCCGGCTCGATCAGGAAGTTGTTGCCCGACTTGCGCGGCGAAAGGCCGCGCGGAATATCGCAATAGAAAGATCGGGGATGCGAGGCGGTCAGGCCGCCCGGCTGCCCGTCGAACTGGGTGCGGTTGTGGCCGCCGTGTAAGTGGACACTAAGCTCGCCCACCGCGGAGGGGAGCTGGTGGTGGAAGGTGACCTCCGTCCTGTGGCCGGCGGGGCGCCTGATCGTCGGACCGGGAAACGTGCCGCCGTAGGTCCACATCCGCGTCGGGTGACCAGGCAGGATCTGGACCTCCGCCTCGCGGATCTGTATCTCCGACTTCGACCCGCGCAGCTCCTCGGGAATCGGCAGGGAATCGCGAAAGGGCGCCGGCGCGGCCCGAGGCGAGCCCGCCGATGCGGAACCGAGCACCCCCGGCCGAAGCCCGATGGGCAGCAGCCCGGCAAGCGCGCCGCTGCCCAGGGCGCCGAGAAAAGCTCGGCGCCCCAGGCGCGGCGAGAACTGCGGAGAACCAGTCGTTTCTAGCCGCCCGGCAGCACGTTGATCGTGCCGTGCATCCAGGGGTGGATCGCGCAGATGAAGTAGATCCGTGACGACCCGGCTGAGGTATCCACGTTCACGGGCTGTTCGAACGAGGTGCCGGGTTTTTCGCCGGTGAACCAGGAGTCGCCCTTCTTGGTCAGGCTGCCGAGCGTGCTCCAGCCTTCGGGGCCGGCTTCAGCCGGGTTCACTTTCACCGGCCCGTTGCCTTTGACCCCGTGCCAGGCGGCTATCGCCTTGCAGATGTGATGCGGGGTGAAGCAAAGTTGGCGTTCTTTGGCCGTGGTCGGGATCGATTCCTTGGTGACCAGCGAGAAGGTGTGCGGACCGACTTTGTGGGGGTTGGTCTTATTCACCACCGCGAGCTCTTCGCCGTTGACGATCGTTTTCGGCGCTTCGAATTTGAGGCCGCCTTTTTCCGAGATGAAAACGGTCGGAACGGAGGCCGTCGGGGTGGACGACGGCGGACTGTAGGGTGCCGCCAACGCCGAGGCGGACACGCAGAGCACGGCGACGACGGTCGCCGCTGCAACGAGACGGAGCTGCTTCAAGTTGATTCCTTTCTGCGCCGCTCGAGCGGCGCACTGCACGGGTTACGAACAAGTAACGGCCAGCAAAGGTAAAGGCTGGCGCGGCATCGATCAAGCGTCCAGTGCGGTTCGTGCCTACGCGGAGGCCTTGGGGCTCTAAGCGCGTAGCCGGTAGCCCTTCGAGAAGAGGCGCAGGTTGATCGCGAAGAGCACGCCGGTCGCCGCGGTCAGCGCCAGCAGGGAGAGCGCGATGCTGACTTCGCTGTAGCCGACGAAGCCATAGCGGACCAGGTTGATCATGTAGAAGATCGGGTTGAAGTGGGTCAGGGTCTGAAACGGCTGCGGCAGCAGCGTCGCCGAGTAGAAGACGCCGCCGAGGAAGATCAGCGGCTGCAGGACGAAGGTCTGGGCGAAGGCGACGTCGTCGAACTGTTCGGCGCGGACACCGATCAGCACTCCCAGCTGCGAGAAGAAGAAGCCGACCAGGAACAGCGCTGGGATCAGGACAAGGATGTTGTCGACCGGCAGGTCGACAAGCAGCGAGGCGGCGATGAAGGTCAGCAGCGCGACGATCAGGCCGCGCATGAAGCCGCCGAGCGAGAAGGCGAGCAGCAGCTCCAGCGGCGAGGCGGGCGAGGAGAGCTGGTCCTGGATCGCCCCCTGGAATTTCTGCTGCAGGATCGAGGAGGAGTTGTTGGCGAAGGCGTTGATCGAGAACGACATCATGATCAGGCCGGGGATGACGAAGACGACGTAGTCGATCCCGTGCAGTTCGCCGACCCGCGAGCCGAGCGCGGCGCCGAAGACCGAGATGTAGAGGAACGTTTCCAGCAGCGGCGCGCCCAGCGTCTGTTTCTTGATCTTCATGAAGCGGTTGACCTCGCGCCGCCACAGCGTCGCGAAGCGGATCTGCGCGGCGCTCACAGAACCGGCTCCTCGATGTGCGAGCGAGAGAGCTCCTTGCGGCCGACCAGCGCCAGGTAGGCGTCCTCGAGGTTGTCGACGCCGAAGCGGGCCGACAGCGCGGCGCTGGTGCCCTCGCCGACGATCTGGCCTTCGTTGATGAAGGCGATCCGGTCGCAGAGCTGCTCGGCCTCCTCGATGTAGTGGGTGGTGAGCAGAATCGTCGTCCCCTCCTGGTTGATCCGCTGCACGTAGTGCCAGAGCTCGAGCCGCAACTCGACGTCGACGCCGGCGGTCGGCTCGTCGAGGATCAAGAGGCGCGGCCGGTGCATCATCGCCCGCGCCAGGATGCAGCGACGTTTCATCCCGCCGGAGAGGGTGCGGGTCCGTTCGTCGCGCTTGTCGGTCAGCGAGAAGGTCTCCAACAGCTCCTTGGTCCGCTCGCGCCGCTCGCGCTTGGGCATGCCGAAGTAGCCGGCGTGGTAGTCGAGCGTCTCCTCGACGGTGAGGAACCAGTCGAGGTTGACCTCCTGCGGAGCCAGCCCGACCGCCTGCCGTGCCGCGCCGTAGTCGTCGATCGCGTCGTGGCCGAAGACGTGGATCGAGCCGCCGGTCGGCTGCGCCAGCCCGGTCGTACAGTGGATCAGCGTCGACTTGCCGGCGCCGTTGGGCCCCAACAGGCCGAACAGCTCCCCGGGCTTGATCTCCAGCGAGACCCCGCGCAGCGCCTCGACCCCGGTCGGGTAGCGCTTGGCCAGATCTTCGATGTGAAGAGCGTTCATTCCCCGCAATCTATGCAACGGTCCACACCGGCCCCGGGACGTGCCGGTGCTGCGGTGCCCATATGGACCTCGGAGCACCGGCACGTCCGGAGGATTTAGGCCCTCAGACTGCGAAGGACCGACTGCGCCGCGTTGTAGCCGCTCATTCCTGACGCTCCGGCGCCGGGTGGGGTTGCCGCCGAGCAGATGAAGATGCCGGGGATGCCGGTCGCGTACGGATCGAGCGCGACACGGGGTCTGAACACCGACTGCAGCGGCGTGTTGGCGCCGGTGATGATGTCGCCGCCGACGTAGTTGGGGTTGTAGGACTCGAAGCCCGCGGGGGAACGGACATGGCGGGCGACAATGCGATCGCGCAGGCCCGGCGCGAAGCGTTCGACCTGGTCGAGCAGCGCCTCGGTCGCGTCGCCAGAGTAGCCATGAGGGACGTGGGCGTAGGCCCAGACCGGGTGGACGTCACCGCGTGAGCGCGAGGGATCGGCGAGGTACTGCTGGCAGAGCAGGACGAAGGGTCGCTCGGGCATCCGCCCGCGGTTAACCTCGCGTTCGCTCGCGGCGGTCTCCTCGAAGGAGCCGGTCACGTGGACGGTTCCCGCCCGACCCGAAGCCGGGTCGGTCCAGGGCACCCCGCCCTCGACCGCGAGGTCGACCTTGAAGGCGCCCGGGCCGTGCTTGTAGCGACGATAGGCGCGCGCCACCCGGCTCGGCAGCCGCCCTCCGGCAATCTCGACGACGGCGGCGGGAGCCAGGTCGAGGAGCACGGCGTCGGCGGCTGGGAGCTCGTCCAGCGTGCGCACCGGCCGGCCGGTCTCGATCCGGCCGCCATGCTCTCGCACGACGGCTGCGAGCGCGTCGGAGATCGCCTGCGAGCCGCCGCGAGCAACGGGCCAGCCGTTGCGGTGGCAGGCGCAGGTCAGGGCCATGCCGGCGGCGGAGCTGAAAGGCCGCGAGAAGGGGCTGAAGGAGTGGGCGGCGGTGCCGCCGAACAGGGCGCGCGCCTGTGGCGTGGGCAGGGAGCGCGCGAGCAGCGATACCGGCGCCGCCGCCGGTCCAAAGCGGGCAAGGGCGAGCGGGTGGCGCGGCAGGTGCGCCAGCGGCCGCATGATGTCTTCGGCGAGCGCATCGAAGTGGCGGGAGGAAGAGCCGAAGAGCCGCTTCCAGGCGGCGCCGGCGGAGCCGAGCCCGGTGGCGGTCTGCTCGATCGAGCGGTGCATGACGGCGGCGCTGCCGTCGTCGAAAGGGTGGCTGACCTCGATCTCGGGCCAAGCCCACTCGAGGCCGTGCCGCTCGAGGCCGAGCGCGGCCAGCGCCTGCGAGCCGGGCGCGAAAGGGTGCGACGCCGAGCAGTCGTCGTGCAGCAACCCCGGCAGGGTCAACTCGCTGGTGCGGGCGCCGCCGCCGATCGTCGCCGCTGCCTCGATCACCGTCACCCCCACCCCCTGCGTGGCCAGCCTCGCCGCGGCGGCAAGACCGTTGGGGCCCGCTCCGACGACGACCGCGTCGCTCATGCCGGGGTCTTGGCACGGTCGGTCCCAGCAGTCCGCACCGTCTCGACCGGGAAGGGTTGCCCGTCGAGCCAGGGCTGGCGCTGGACCATGTCTGCGACGTCGACCAAGCCTTCCTCGACCAAACCGGTTGCCGCGTCGAAGATCCGGTAGTGCTGGCGCTGCACGCCAGCAGGCTGGGACTCGAGCACGACCACCCGCACCTCGCCCGGCTCGAAGCGGCAGCGCTCCTGGATCGCCGCCAACAGCCGCTGGTCGTGGAAGTGGCCGTCGCCGAAGTTGTAGCCGAGGACCACCCCGGCGACCAGCTCTCCCTCGCGCACCGAATAGTCCTCGACATCGTCGACCGCGCGCTGCACGAGGCCGTTGAGCGCACGTCCGTGCGAGTGCATCGAGCGGAAGGCGAGGCCTTTGTAGACCAGCACGTCGATCAGCTCGGGGTCGTAGAACTTCGCCAGCTGCTCGGTCACGATCGGCGCCGGCTTGACCAGGTCGCGGTCGAGCTTCGCCTCGGCGCCGCCCTGCCTGCGAAAGAGCCACTGGCTGGTCGCCCAGTTGCCGGCGTAGTAGCGCATCGAGGGCAGGAAGGAGACGAGGTCGGGCCGGAAGTTGCCGAGCACGGGGAGGCCGACGCAGGTGACGGCGAGGATCGCCAGCAGCAGCGGATCGTCGAGGGTCGAGAAAGACGTCGCGCCGTAGTGGCCGAAGAGGAAGAGCAGGCCGAAGACCATGAAGATGTTCCACTCAAGCGGCACCGCCAGAGGGAAGGTGGAGAGGATGTGAAGGTGAAAGATCACCATCCCGGCGACGGCGATGGCGCCGATCGTCCCCCCTTGGGATACGAGCAGGATCAGCGGCAGGGTGAACTCGATCGCCGTGCCCAAGTGGGCCGAAAGCTTTCCGATCGCTGATGGTCGTAGGTCCTCCGGGTGATTCCGATAGAGGTGCCGCTTTGCCGCCCGCCAGCGGTTCCAGGGCGTGTTGCTGATCATCACCGTGACGACGAAGGGGAAGTGACGGTTGAGCTTCGAGGAGGCCGCCCCCCACCAGATGCAGACGAAGACGAGCTGGGCGGCGACGACCATGTTGGTCAGCGGGAAGAGGAAGACGATCGCCAAGTTGCCGTAGATCTCGGCGCGCGCGGCGAGGAAGGGCACCTTGTCGCGCAGGCCGAGGAGAGCCAGTAGAGCGAGAAGCACGCCGACCGCGATCGGATCGAGGCGGCCGGCGGTGACGGCGGTCGCGTCGATGCCGTCGGAGAGCAGGAGGTTGAGCGCCGCGGCGATCAATCCTGCGTAGACGGCGACGTCGAAGAGCGTGCGCTGCGTGCCTCGCGTCAGCGGCACCCGCTCGGGCCAAGGAGGCAGCCGCGTGGTGCCGGGCCGCAGCCAGTACAGGAAGCCGCCGATCATCGGCGAGAAGCGAAGCGTGAGCGGCAGCGAGCCGGCGCCCAGGCCGAGCACCTCCCACAGCATCGTCCAGATCACCGCCTTCTGGAAGACGATCGGTTCGGTCCACCAATCGCTGAGATTGCCGAGCCCGCCCAGCCCCGCCGTCGTCGCCGAGATCAGCAGCAGCCCACCGCCCGCGTAGAGGACGAGCTTGAAGATGTAGAGCAGGTAGACGAAGGTCGGCGTGCCGAAGCCGTTCACCGCCCAGTCCTGGGCGAGGACCTTGATCCGCTCGAGATGGGGGCGTTGTTTCCACTCCTGATACTCGAACGGCGGAGGAGTGGGGTTGATGAAGCCCATGGGTGAGGAGCCTATCCCGGTAGGGCTTTCACTTAACTTTTTCGGTGGATCGCCGATGGCTGGCGCCCGCGACCTACACCGAAAAAGTACAAGACGTTTCAGCCCTACCGGGATAGGCTCTTGCGGTGAGCGCTGCGTCCAAGCCCCTGCTGGTCGTCGACACGCCCTCGATGTTGTTTCGGGCGTTCTATGCGTTGCCCGATTCGATTAGGGGGACGGATGGGAAGCCCGTCAATGCGCTGCTTGGCACGGCCAACCTTGTGTTGCGAGAGATTGAAGTGCATGGGCCGCGGGCGGTGGTTCTTTGCTTTGGGCCTGACGCGGCGTCTTACCGGACTGAGCTGTATCCCGCCTATCACGCTGAGCGCGAGGCGGCTATGCCTGATGACCTCTCGCCGCAGTTCGCCGCCGCGCGCGACTTCTTCGAGGCCTTCGGCTGGACGGTCGCCACCAGCGACTCGCTCGAGGCCGACGACCTGCTTGGCACCTACGCCAACCGCGAGGCAGAGGCCGGCGGGCGGGCGCTGCTGCTGACCGGCGACCGCGACATGTACCAGTGCGCCGGCGAGCGGGTCACGGTCCTCTACGTCAAAACCGGCGGCGGCAAAGGTGCCGAAGAGGTCGGCCCAGCCGAGGTTCGCGAGCGCTACGGCATCGACCCGGAGCTTGTGCCTGACTTCATCGCCCTGCGCGGCGACCCCTCCGACGGCCTACCGGGCGCCAAGGGCGTCGGACCGAAAACGGCGGCTGACCTGCTGCGGAGCCACGGCTCGCTGGAGGCGATTCTCGACAACGCGATCCGCGAGCGGCGGCCGAAATTGCGTGCTGCCCTGCTCGACGCCCACGAGGATCTGCTCGCCTTCAAGGACATCGCCACCTTGCGCGACGCCGGGGTCGAGCCACCGGCCGACCGCGACACCGACTGGACCGGCGCCGCAGCAGCCGCCCGCAAACACGGCATGAACCGACTTGCCGAGCGGCTCGAGGCTAACGCGGCATAGGGCGACGTACCGGCAGGCCTAGCGGTGCTCGGGATTGGGGAAGTCGAAGCGGCAACCGGCGTCCCACTCGGTGCGCTGGTTGCCGTGCGCGGGGATGCCGCCGGCATCCTTGAGGATCCGCGCCAAGTGCAGCATGTTCCAGGCCGCAAAGGTGGTGTTGCGGTTGGTGAAGTCGTTCTCCGGCCCGCCCGAGCCCTCGTCGAGGTAAGACGGCCCCGGACCCGCCTCGCCGATCCAACCTGAGTCAGCCTGCGGGGGTATCGCGTAGCCGAGGTGCTGCAACGAGTAGAGAACGTTCATCGCGCAGTGCTTGACCCCGTCCTCGTTGCCGGTCACCAGGCAACCGCCGACCCGGCCGTAGTAGGCGTACTGACCCGCGTCGTTGAGCAGGTGCGAATTGCCGTAGAGGCGCTCGACGATCTGGGTCGCAACGGATGACTTCTCGCCCAGCCAGATCGACATGCCGAGGACGAGGATGTCGGCGGCCACCGCTTTCTCGAAGATCGCCGGCCACTCGTCCACGTCCCATCCGTGCTCGGACATGTCGGGCCAGACGCCGGTGGCGATCTCGTGGTCGACCGCGCGGATGCACTCGACCTCGACCCCGTTGCGGCGCATGATCTCCATCGAGATATCCATCAGTCCCTGCGTGTTGGACACCTCGGGGCTGCGCTTCAGCGTGCAGTTGATGAAGAAGGCGCGGAGGTCTGAGTAGTCGACCTCGCTGCTCTCGCAGAGCTCGGCCTGCTTCTCGGTCAGCTCGGCCACAGCGCTAGCCGGCTTCGACCACTTCGACCGTGCCGTGCATCTGCGGGTGAATCGAGCAGACGTACTCATGGGTGCCCGGTTCCTTGAACGTCTCGGACTTGATCTTGTCTTCGTCGATCGTGCCGGTGTCGAAGCTGCCGTCGGCCGCGGTCGCCGTGTGCGGGGCCGAATCCCGGTTCTTCCAAATCACCTTGCCGCCTTCCTCGATCGTCACCGGGTCGGGGCGGTAGGCGAAGTCCTCGATCTCAACCTCGGCAGAGCGCACGGCGTCCCCACTGGGCGCGGGCGCGTTGGCGTCCGTTTCCGTACCCGAGCCGGATTCATTTTCGGTGACGCTGTGTTCGCCGGTGGTCGAGCTGGAGCTGTCGCTGCTCCCACCGCAGCCGGCGACCCCGATCACCACCAAGGCGACGAGAAGGAGGGCGGGCACGAACGAGGGCAGCGTCTTGATCTTCATCCCGCCACTGTATCCGCGGCGCTAGCGCTTTAAACAGCGACTGGATCGGTCGGCCGCGCTTTGGAGACGCCGCTGGAGAACTGCATCGCGCCGTCGGCGATCGCGCCGCGCCGGATCGTGCGGATGTCGATGACATAGTTCTGGCGCAGCTTCCAGGGCTCCCTCGAGCCCTGTTTGGGGAAGTGGTCGAGCGAGCGCTGGACGTAGCCGGAGGTGAAGTCGAGCAGCGGCTGCTCGCTCACCGAGGGGTCGACCTCGGCCACGCAGCGCTTGTGATCGTGGGCATCCATGTGGTTGAGCAGGCGACAGACGTACTCGGAGGTGAGGTCCGCCTTCAAGGTCCAGGAGGCGTTGGTGTAGCCGACGGTGAAGGCCATGTTCGGCACCCCGCTCAGCATCATGCCCTTGTAGGCCATCGTCTTCGGCACGTCGACCGCCTGACCATCGACGGTCAGGTCGATCCCACCGAGGAAGAGCAGGTTGAGGCCGGTCGCGGTGACGATCACATCGGCCTCCAGCTCCTCGCCGGACTCGAGCTCGATCCCGCGCTCGGTGAAGGTCGCGATCCGGTCGGTGAGGACCGAGGCTTCGCCCTTGGAGATCGACCGGAAGAGATCGCCGTCGGGGACCAGGCACATGCGCTGATCCCACGGGTTGTAGCGCGGCTTGAAGTGCCTGTCGACGTCGTAGCCGGGTGGCAGCGAGCGCACGACGCCCTTGCGAATCCAGCGCTTGATCAGCTCCGGCCGGCGGCGGCTGAGCTGGTAGAAGGCGGCCTGGATCAGCACGTTCTTCCAGCGCACCACCGCGTAAGCGGCGCGCTCCGGCAGGTGACGGCGCAGTTTGGTGGCGAGCCGGTCTTCGGCCGGCAGCGAGGCAATGTAGGTCGGCGAACGCTGCAGCATCGTCACGTGTGACGCCTCCTTCGCCATCGCCGGCACCAGCGTCACCGCGGTTGCGCCACTGCCGATCACGACCACCTTCTTGCCGCTGTAGTCGAGGTCGGTGGGCCAATGCTGCGGGTGGACCACCAGGCCGGCGAACCGGTCGACACCCTCGAACTCGGGCGTGTATCCCTCGTCGTAGCGGTAGTAGCCGCTGCAGGTCCAGAGCAAGCCGCAGGTCAGCCGCACGGTCTCCCCCGTGTCGGTGCGCTCGGCCTCGACCGTCCAGCGGGCGTCGGCGCTCGACCAGGCGGCGCTGAGCACACGGTGGTGGAAACGGATCCGCTGGTCGATCCCGCTCTCCTGCGCCGTCTCCCGCACATACTCGAGGATCGAGGTGCCGTCGGTGATCGACTTCGATGCCGTCCACGGCTTGAAGCGGTAGCCGAGCGTGTGCATGTCCGAGTCGGAGCGGATGCCCGGATAGCGGAAGAGGTCCCAGGTGCCGCCGAGGTCGCCGCGGGCCTCGAGAATCGCGTAGCTCTTAGCGGGCGAGCGGTCCTGCAGGTGCCAGGCAGCACCGATGCCGGAGAGCCCGGCGCCGACGATCAGCACGTCGAGATGTTCGGGCAACCCCTCGCTCACAGGCGGCCATTCTCGCAGACTGGCTGGTCAGCCAGTGTGACGAGCCGCATAGCGATGGGCAGGCGACGCAGGCTAGTTGACGCGATAGCGCAGGTGCGTGACACCTGGCGCCTCGACGACGAGGATCTGCTCCAGCTCGCGACCCCCAGCGGCGCCCTCCTCGAAGAGCCGCGCCCCGTCGCCGAGCAGGAGCGGCACCACGTTGAGCTGCATTTGGTCGATCAGGCCCGCCGACAGGTACTGCCGGGCGACCTCGGCACCACCACCGATGTGGACGTCCAGCTCTCCCGCCGCCTCCTTCGCCTGGTCCAACGCCGACTCGATCCCGTCGGTGACAAAGCTGAAGGTGGTTCCACCGAGGGTCAGCGGCTCGCGCTCGTGGTGGGTGAGGACGAAGACGGGCGTGCCGAAGGGCGGCTCCTCGCCCCACCAGCCCTGCCACGGATCCTCACCCCACGGCCCCGGCCCACCGCCGAACATGCCGCGCCCCATGATCACGGCCCCGACGCCGCTCTGCGCTTCCTCGACCAGGGGAGAGCTGGCGTTCACCTCTCCCCCCTCGCGTCCGTGCGGCTCGCGCCAGGCGGCGAGGGGAAAGACCCACTCGTGCAACTGCTCGCCGCCTTCGCCGAGCGGGTTCTCCTCGCTCTGGTTCGGCCCGGCGACGTAACCGTCGAGCGAGATCGAGATTTCGAACCTCAGCTTCGACATCGGGTGCTCACTCGTAAGGGGCGTAGCGGTTGTGAAGCATCAGGTCGTTGCCGTCGGGGTCGGTGAAGAAGGCCATGTGGCAGACGCCCGTGTCCATGATCTCGCCGGAGAACTCGACGCCTTTCGCCTCGAGCTCCACCCGCGCGGCAGCCACATCGTCCACGTGGAGCGCCGGGTGAGCGTTTTTCTGTGGCGCGAACTCCATCCCGAACTGGGCGGGCTCCCAGATGCCGAAGCAGGTCTCCCCCGCCCAGAACTCGAACTTGCCGCGCTCGTCCGGACGCAGGCCCAGCGTCTCGACGTAGAAGCGGCGCGAGCGCTCGCTGTCAGTCGAAGGGACCCCGATGAAGTCGGTCTTGCTGATCATGCGGCCTCCAGTCTTAGGACATGTGCATTCTTAGGCTCGACCCTTCCCTCGATTACGTCAAGGTAGGCGTCGCATACAGCATCGAAGCCCTCGCCGCGGATCGGCTCGAGCCAGCCACCGGTCCACTCGCAGAAGGGGTGCCATGCGTCGGCCACCCGCGTCTCGAGGCCACTGCGGCCCCAGTCCTCGGAGCGCTTGTTCACACGGTCGGGGGCAAAGAAGAAGGTCGGCTGCGGGCCCGGCAGCTCACCGGCGCCGGCGCCGAGCTCCTCCCAGTGGGAGGCGCCCACCGTCATGCTGTGGACGAGCTTGTCGCCGTAGCGCGAGTGGACCGCGAGGCGCACCTCGACATCGCCGGCGACGTCGACGAAGGTGGCCGGGCCCGGCTCGAGCGAGTCGATCGCGTCGTAGCCCACCGTGCGGTCGTAGATCCCCAGGCCTTCGACGAAGTCGGCATTGCGCGGCGAGGTGAGGCCGACCAGCTCGACCTCGTCGCGCTGCGCGAGCATGAAGGCGGCGGCGATCGCGGTCTTGCTCGAGGCGCTGGAGATCAGGATCCGGCCGCTCGTCGCGAAGCCCTCGTCAGCCAGTTGGTCGTCGATCAAGAACGAGGTAAAGAAGAGCGGCCGCAGCAGCATCTGGATCTCCTCGGTATCCGCCCGGTAGAACGGATCGGCGCCGGTCGTCAGGTAGCGGTGGTAGGCAGACGGCAGCGTGGCCCGGTGTGGCGAGCCGTCGACAAAGCCACCCTCGCCGGCGTCGGCTGGAGCGACGACCAAGTGTGAGGAGGGCGGCAGGTAGCCGAACACTCGCGTCCCAGGCTCCACACCCTCGACCTCGCTCCGCTCGACCTCGGCGAATCCCCACATCGGCACCCGGCCCCAACCCTGCTCGGCTGGAAAGAAATCCCAGTAATGCATCGCCTCGCCGAAGACCGCGTAGGTGACGTTGTTCGCGGTCAGTCCGAAGCTGTCGACCCGGAGTAGGGCTTGACCGGCCTTGAGCTCCGCCGGCGGCGACTCGGCGATGCGACACTCGCGCAGATCGTCGCGCTTGACCAGGAAGTCCATCATCGGCGCTCGGATGTTCTCACGTTCATACTGCTGACTCGATGGAGGGTGGGCAAGAGATGAAAACCGTTCTGGTCACCGGTGGCTCGGGATACCTCGGCGGCTGGTGCGTGGTCGAGCTTCTGCGCCGCGGCTATCGGGTCCGAACCACCGTGCGCGATCTCGCCCGCGAGGCGGAGGTGCGCGCCGCGGTCGGAACCCAGGTCGACGCTGGGGATCGCCTCACCGTACTGGCCGCCGACCTGCTCGACGACGCCGGCTGGGGAGACGCTGTGAACGGATGCGACTACGTCCTCCACGTCGCCTCGCCGTTCCCGCCGGTGCAACCGAAGGACCCCGACGAGCTGATCGTGCCGGCACGGGACGGAACCCTTCGCGTCCTCAAGGCGAGCCTCGACGCCGGGGTCGATCGCATCGTCGTCACCTCTTCCGTAGCCGCGATCTCGGGCAGCGGAAAACCGGTGCACGGGCGACCGCTGGGGGAGGACGACTGGAGCGATCCCGACAACCCCAAGCTGTCGCCCTACGCGCGTTCGAAGACGATCGCCGAGCGCGCTGCCTGGGACTTCATGCGGGAGCGGGGAGCGACCGAGAAGCTGGCGACGGTCAACCCCGGCGCGATCATCGGCCCGGTGCTGAACGACGATCGCTCCTTCTCCCTGCAGGTGATCGAGCGGCTGCTGGGGGGAATGCCGGGCGTGCCACGGATCGGCTTCAGCTTTGTCGACGTCCGCGACGTCGCCGACCTGGAGATAAGGGCGATGACCGCGCCCGAGGCGGGCGGCGGGCGCTTCGTCGCGGTCGAGTCGTTCCAGTGGATGACGGACATTGCCGCCGTGCTGCGCGACCGCATGGGCGAGGCCGCGGCGAAAGTGCCGACCCGAACGGTGCCGAACCTGCTCGTCCGTGCAATGGCGATCCTCGACCCCGGCATCCGCTCGATAGTCGGCCAGCTCGGCAGGAAGACCGAGCTCTCGAGCGAGCGCGCCCGGACCCGCCTCGGCTGGTCCCCGCGGCCGATCGACGAGACGATCGTAGAGTGCGCCCAGAGCCTGCTCTGAAATAGCCAGGACCGCCCGAAGGCAGCCCTGGCCAGGTGCTTGGAACGAACGCGGGAACAGCGAACGGGTGGGACAAGACCCGCCTCCCTGACGATCGCCGGTGCCCGGGGTGGATTCCGCCGGGCGCCCGAAACAGTGCGGCGCCTAGCGGCCCTGCACCTCCAGAGTCCCCTCAAGCATGTGAATCAAGTTAGGACCACCTCCTTTCTCTGGTCATCCGATTGAAGCAAATCGCGTGGTCGGCCGCCCGGCGGGTTCCCAAGTAGCTGTCGATTTAGCCGCTTCCCGTTCGTCTAATAGAGGACCATCCCCGAAAAGGAGGGAAGCGATGAAGTACATGCTGTTGATCCATTAGGGCGCGACCCCGACGCCCCACGATCCGGAGGCCTGGGGCCGGCTCTCAGAGGACGAGCAAAAAGCCATCTACAGCGACTACCAGGGGATCAACGAAACCCCTGGCGTCACCCCCGGCGTGCAGATGCAGCCACCGGAGACGGCAACCACCGTCCGCGTCGAGGACGGGAGGGCGCTGACCACCGATGGCCCCTTCGTCGAGACCAAGGAGGCACTCGGCGGCTACCTCTTCTTCGAGGCCGACGACCTCGATGCGGCGATCGAGCTGGCTGCGCGGATCCCGGCGGCCCGCCTCGGCGGGGCGATCGAGGTGCGCCCGATCGTGGAGCGGTAGCGATTCTCGAGCAGACCTTCCGCGACCAGTGGGGACGAGTCCTCGCTGCCCTGATCGGCTTCCTCGGCGACATCGACCTCGCCGAGGAAGTCACTCAGGAGGCCTTCGCCGTCGCCGCCGAGCGCTGGCCGCGCGACGGCGAGCCCGCCAATCCCAACAGCTGGTTGGTGAGCACGGCGCGCAACCGTGCGATCGACCGCATGCGCCGCGAGCGCACGCTGGCGACGAAGACCCGGATGCTCGAGGTCCCGGAGGCAACGGAGGAGACGATGGAAGCGACGACATTTCCGGACGAGCGGCTCGAGCTCGTCTTCACCTGCTGCCACCCGGCGCTCGCCACCGAGGCCCAGGTTGCGCTCACTCTGCGCACGCTCGGCGGCCTCGGCACCGGTGAGATCGCCCGCGCCTTCCTCGTCCCCGAGCCGACGATGGCGCAGCGGCTGGTGCGGGCGAAACGCAAGGTCAAGGCCGCCGGGATCCCCTTCCGGGTGCCCGCCGACCACCTGCTGCCCGACCGCATAGCCGCCGTGCTCGCGGTCGTCTATCTGATCTTCAACGAGGGCTACAGCCGCCGCAACGAGCTGACCGCCGAGGCCTTGGGGCTGGGCAGAGCGCTGGCCGAATTGATGCCCGACGAGCCGGAGGTACATGGACTGCTGGCGATGATGATGCTGCTCGACGTCCGCCGCGAGGCCCGCTTCCAGGGCGACGATCTGGTCCTGATCGCCGATCAGGACAGCTCGCTCTGGGACCGGGAGAAGATCGCCGCCGGCCGGACCGCGCTCGACCGCGCCTTCGCCCTGCATGGTCGCGGTCCCTATGTCATCCAGGCGGCGATCGCCTCGCTGCACGCGGACGAGGCCCGTGACTGGCCCCAGATAGCCGCCCTCTACGGCGAGCTGAGCCAGGTGACCGACTCGCCGGTGGTTGAGCTGAACCGGGCGGTTGCCGTCGCCGAAGCAAACGGCCCCGAAGAAGGCCTGGCCGTGGTCGACCGGCTCGACCTGGGCGAGTACCACTACCTGCACTCCACCCGAGCCGAGCTTCGTCGTTGGCCCACCAAGCGGGCTTTCCGAGATAAAGACCTTCTGTGGTGCAGTGACTGTTTCTCGGGTAGTGAGAGAACTACGCATCTGGCTGGTCCGATGCGGAGCAAGATGGAGGCCTGGAGGCGATCTCCAAACCGTGTTCAGGTCCGACCCTCCCATCAGGGCTCGATCTCTCTACTCCTATACCCCTGTACGTCCTCCGATCGCATCCCGAGTGTCCCGGAACCGCTACTAAGCTGGCCGTCCAGCTAGCCCAACGAATACAGACGAATCAAAATATCGGTAACCCATAGAACTCGTCAAGAGATTGTGAGAGTTTCCATGAACAGAAAACGTAATACATGGTAATTATTGATTAATAGTTGGCTGGTCTCGCCACCGCCAACGTCTGCGTGAGGTCGCTGCCGTCACCTGCACGATCAGGTCAGCGTCGAGCGGGTCGGCGCCCTCGTGAACCATGGTCATCAGGCCAAGGTCGCGTTCGGCACGGGGGCGACGGACAAGTATCAGGTGGCCCAATTTCGCGTCGGCCTCGGTTGGTTCGCCCCCACCACCAGCGCAGCGCAGGGCGTGGACGACGTGGGCCATGACATCGTCTGGGGACATGCCTGTTTGCCTCGCCACCTCCTCGGGCGGGCGGCGACGGCGCACGACCTGGTCGACCAGTTCGGCATCGAGGCCATCGAGCTCAGCGATGCGGGCGCGCAATTGACGCTTGGAGTCGACCGCGGAGGCATCGCGGGCGTAGCGAGCCAGGGCACGAGCCTCGCCGAGGGGAACAACCCCGGTGAGGACGAGCGCCACCGCCCAACAGAAAAGCAGTGCACCCTTGGCGACCGTCCCTGCCGGGGTGTCCGGCAGAGCCCAGTACGCGAGCGCTCCGGCCGCAAGCGTCAACCCGGCCAACGACAGCAGGCTCCGGTACTCGAAGGGGATTGCTTCGCCACGCCACTGGTTGAAGCCGAACATGATCGCCGTCGCCATTCCCCAGGCAGCGATCGCCGCCAGTGGCGCGCCAGCGGCGCCGAGCACCGGAATTAAGAGGACCGATAGGCCAGCGAACGCCACCGCAGCGAAGATCGACAGACCCACCATCCATTTGATCCCCCCAGGCAGCTTCGTCAGGCGGTAGGAGAAGATGAACCAACCATGGCCGGCGACGCTAATCGTGGTTAGCGGCACTAGGGTCGCAGCCTGGCTGAAGCTACCCGCCGCCAATTGCACGAGCTGATCGGCAAAGACGGTGACGGTGAGGATCAGCGCGCCGACGAATACCGCGTAGTAGGTGAAGAGGTGCGCGCTGTAGGTACGCTCCTCGTCGAGCTTGTTGACCGCCGCCTGAGTGAGGTCGTGGCGCATCGGCCCCCAGCTCTGCTGGAAGACGCTCGTCCCAAAGGAGACCGGCATCGCAATCCGCTGCGCGACCCGGTACAGACCGGTTTGGCTGAAGCTGGCGAAGGCGGCGACGAAGAGCGTGTCGGCGAGCATCAACGTTTGGAAGGAGAGGATGATCGGCAAGTAGGTAATGCCGCCGACCATGATCGCCTTCGCCTCGCGCAGCGAGACGGCTGGGCCGAGGTCGACCACCAGCAGGAGCAGGCCAACCACGGCCGCCAGGACGTTGCCGGCGATCAGACCGAGCAGCACCGCTTCGATTCCGAGCCCCTGGATGAGCAGCGGGATCGCGAGCGCGATACTGGCGAAGGCACTGACCAGGGAGATCGCGACGAAGGCGACGGAGCGAAGCTGCATCCGCAGGATGTACTGGCAGAAGCGCATCACCGTGGCGGCCACTCCAGCCCCCACCGCGAGGAGGATCAGGTCAGCGTCCCCCGCGCTGCCGAAGAGATCGGCGAGCGTGCCCCGCAGCGCCAGGGCAACGAGGAAGATCACCGCCCCCATGACCAGCGTCAGCGCCAAGCCCGTGGTGAGCGCCAACCTGGGATCGCTCGACACCGCTTTCGCCACGTCCTCGGCGTCGACGTCGCCCATGTCCTCGTCCCCGGTCGTGCCATAGACGCGCCGCATCGTGCCCGGCAGGATCGTCAGGCTGGAGGCGAGGTTGGCAAGCATCGCCACCGTCGTGAGCACGGCCATCTTGCCGAATTCGGAAGGGTCGAGGTAACGGGTGAAGACGGCGACACTGACCAGGCCGGCGGCCGCGGTTGCGAAGGAGCCGACGCCGTAGGCCGCGGCGTGGCGGCTGACCCGGCCGGCGAAGCGGATTCCGGCGCCGTGGGCCCGGGCCTCCACTCGCCTACTCCCCCCGCCGCGCCACCGCCGCGTAGAAGCGGCCCAAGTAGGCACGCGGCGGTCGGGCGATGCCGGCGCCGCGCAGGGCGCCAATCTCAACCTGTTCGAAGCCGCCCCGCCGCAACATGCGCCGCAGCGCCGGCGGTGAGACGAGGCGGACGCGGCCGTGGTTGTGCTGCCAGCCGGTCAGCCGCGAGACGCGATCGGCGACCCCCGCCGGCAGCAGGTGGACGACCGGGTCGCGCGTGAACGGCTCGCGCGCCTGCCAGCTGTTGGCGTGAAAGAAGCAGATGTGGCCGCCTGGGACGGTCACCCGCCGCAGCTCGGCGACGGCGCGCTGCATGTCCTGCTTCGAGGGCAGGTAGATGAAGGAGTTGTTAACGACGACGAGGTCGAAGCTGGCATCGGCAATGCCATGGAGCGCACGCATGTCTCCTACCTCGTAGGAGATCGTGTTGCCAAGGCCGGTCTGGGCAGCGACGCGCTTGCCGATGGCGGCGAACTCGGGCCGCATCTCGACCGCGGTGACAAGCGGCCCGTCGCGATCGAGCGAGAGGTATGCGGCAAAGGCGCCAAAGCCGGCGCCGCAGTCGAGCACGCGGGCGCCGCGCAGCGAGGTGACGCCGCCAAGCTCGTCGAGGTAGCGACGGATGGCATCGACCCGACCCGGGACCAAGCTCGAGTTCGTCGCCAGGGTGCATTCGGCTTCGGGCGAGACCGGATCGAGTCCATTGTCCTTGTAGTAGGTACGGGCGGCCCGGACGAAGGCCGGCGCGACCGCCTCGCTCCAGCGTGCGGCGATGCCGTTCGAGCCACCCGTGTGGCCGTTTGCAGCGCCCGCGCCGCCAACCGTCACCGACCCCCCCGCTTCGATGTGCAGCGAGTAACGCTGCCGGCTGCCGTCCGGGTGCAGCAGCTCGAGCACCGCGCCACGCACACCGTGTGCCGAGGTCAGCGTCACAGCGCCGTTGCCCTGGTCTAGCCGTAGATCGGAGAGGACGTGGGTGCGCCGCCACCACGCGGCCGCCTCCGCCGCCGTCCAGTCGAGCCGTCCCTCGGTGGGCAGCCGGCGCAGCACGTCGGTGAGCTCCTCCAGGTTGAGGTCGGGATGGTTGAGCACCTGCATCAAACCGCCGGCCCGCCGGTAGGACTCGGCAGCGGCGAGTACGCCGTCGACGTTGGCGTCGCCGGGGGTCGTCGAGCGGTCGAGCGACTCGTGATGAGGGAGACAGACCACGTGCGAAGGCTCGATCGTCCCGTCCGGGCGCAGGGCGGCGAAGCGGTGCGGGTGCAGGTGCGAGTGCGAGATGAACTCGGTGTAGTCGAAGCCGTGGCGCTCCGCCCAGAGGACGTTGGGGGCGCCCTGCCAGCGAAAGCAGTTGGGGTCGCCGTGGGCGGAGGTGCCGACCGCAGGCCAGCCAGTGGCCCGCTCGAGCGCCCGCTGCTCTCCCTCTCCAGAGAGCCAGGGCAGCTCGGTGTGCAGGGCGACCTCCTGCTGAGCAGTGGCGGCGACCATCCGCGCCACGGCGGCGCCGTCGCTGCCGCGCGAGCGCACCCGGTCGGCCGCCGAGCGCGAGCCCTTCACGTGGCGCGCGCGCCAGTACCAGGTGGCAGCGGTGCTGGCCTCGGCGTGAGTAGCGAGCACCCGCCCGACCTGCCCGCGTGACTGGGCGCGGTCGAAGTCGTGGCGGATGTTGAGCGCCCACCCTGCGCCCTCGGGCCAGGGCATGATGCGTGGGCGTGGCACCCGCGCCTGGCGGTGCATCTCATCTAGCAGCGCCGCAAGCATCGCCTCGAGTGCGAAGGGACGCGGCCAGATCAGATGCTCGGGGCCGGAAAAGGGCTGGATCGTCGTCTGCTGGCCGAGGAAGCCGAAGAGCGAAAAAGATGCGGCCATCAGTGGGCCGCGGCGGACCACCGCCGGTCGCTTCTCCCCCGCCCCACCCGCGTCCCGCCACTCGGCCAGCACCTTGGCCTCCACGGAGAGGGACCAGCGCTCGGCCTCCCAGCCGGGAGCGCGCCAGCGCTCCGCCTGCTCGGCGCCGATCGGCACGGCGAGGTCCTCCCAGCCAAGCCCGTCCGCCCGGACGACTGGCCGCGAGCGCGGCGGCTGCAGGTAAGTGTTCGTCATCGTCGATGTCTCGGCGACCGCGGCCGAGAGCTCCGGGTCGGTCGCCGTCACAACGCCGTCGCGGCCGGCGGGCTCGGCGGCGAGGATCCCGAGCCGGTCGTGCAGCTCGCGCGGCGGCAGCTCGGTGAGAAGCTGGGCCCTGCCCGAGCCGGCCAGGGCCACGGCACGCGGCGTCCAGGCGCCGGCGGGCAGGCGCGGCACGAGGATCGCCGCGTGCCGCTCCCAGCTGCGGGGTTCGACGAGGGCTGCTGGCCCTGCCGTCGACAGACCGAGGTAGCCGAGCTTCTCGAGCACGAGCGGCATCGCCTGCGCCCAGTCGGCTCGCCTCTCCCGCTCGTAGACCTCGCGGGCGAAGTCCGCGCCGCCGTCGATCAACAGAATGCTCGTAGTCACCGCTCCCCCGGGCCTTAAGTGAACGCCTATAGCCTACGCCCGGGAGTTAATTGGAGTCATAGCGGTACCTTATGCGGGACGGGACGGTATCGATGGCGGAGCGACCTCGAACTCGGCAACAGGTGGAGCAACGGGCGCTGGTCGCCGATTTGGTTCGCACCCAGCGCGTTCTACAGGCGCGCTCCGAGCAGCTGCAGGAGATCTTCGCCTCGCGCTGGTACCGGCTCGCGCGGTTCGCCTGGCGGCTGCGTCGCGGGTCGGTGTTTCGCAAGGCCGCTCCTGCCAAGATGGCCGGCGAAGAATCATTCGCCCAACCGCTCGACAGCATCACCGCCGAGATGGACCGACAGCGCGAGATGGATGGCCGACCGGCTGGCCCGCCGGTCCCGGGGCTCGAATCGGCGGGGCCAGGCCCAGGCTCCAGTGAGCCGATCCGGCTGCTCATCGCCGGGCACAGCCTCTCCTTCTGCGACGGGATCGCAGAGCAGGCGCGGCAGAGGGGCGCAGTCGTGCGGGAGGATCGTTGGCGGGCACACGGCACGCACGACGACGAGGCAAGCGCCGCAGCACTGGGCTGGGCCGATGTCGTCCACTGCGAGTGGTGCCTCGGCAACGCTGTCTGGTACAGCCGCAACAAGCGGCCGCAGCAGCGGCTGGTGGTGCGCTTCCACCGGATGGAGCTGGAGACCTCTTATCCGGGCGAAGTCGACCTGAAGCGGATCGACGCGATGGTCTTCGTCGCCCGACATGTGCTCGAGCAGGCCTGCGAGAAGTGGGGCTGGGACCCCGATGACCCTCGCTTCCAGGTTCTCTCCAACGGCGTCGACCCCGGCCCTCTGCGCCTGCCGAAGCTGCCCGGCGCACAATTCACCCTGGCGACGATCGGCTACGTGCCGCGCCTGAAGCGCCTCGACCGGGCGCTGGACGTGCTCGAGCTGCTGCGCGCCCATGACGACCGCTACCGCCTGGCGGTGAAGGGCCGCGAGCCCTGGGAGTACCCGTGGATGGTGGGGCGAGAAGAGGACCGCAGCTACTTCGAGGAGCTGTCCCGACGCTTGGAGCAGAGCCCGGGCCTGCGCGGGGCAGTCGCGTTCGACCCGTTCGGCGACGACGTCCCGGCCTTCCTGCAAAAGGCCGGCTGGATCCTCTCCACCAGCGAGGTCGAGGGAGATTCGGTTTCGCTTGCCGAGGGGATGGCCTCTGGCGCGATCCCGGTGATCTTCGCCCGCCCTGGAGCGGCCGAGCAATACGAGGAGCGCTGGGTGCACGGCGACGCCGCTGGCGCAGCGCGGGCGATCCTCGCCACCGCGGCGCACAGCGAGGTGGAGGCGGAGGGCGCAGCGGCGCAGACCTTCAGCGCGAATTGGGACCGGGCGCAACAGGAGTCGGCCTGGGCTCGGCTTCTGCAAGTGCCGCCGGATCGCACGCCCTCGGCACCGGCGGCGAGAACCTGAGGAGCTGCCGATGCGGATCGACATGTTCGTCTACAACCGCTGCACCAATGACGCGCGTGTGCTGAAGGAGGCGCGAACGCTGACCGGAGCGGGCCACCGGGTCCGGATCATCGCCGTGCTCGATGCAACGACCGTGCCACGGGAAGAGCGCGACGGCTTTCGGATCGTGCGAATCGATCGCGACCCCATCCACTACCGCCTGCTGCGCGCGTCGCGGCGGGCAGGGCGCCTCTGGCGGCGGCCGTTGGCGGCGATGACCCAGGAGGAGTCCGCCACCCGGGCGGTCGTCGTGGCCGCCGCCCCACTCGCCCTCCTGGCGCGCGGTCTCAGGCTGCTTTGGCGCGCCGGGTCCGCTGTGTCGCGACCCCTCAAGCGGGCCGCGCGTCGCCTGCTGCTGACTCCGCACAAGCCGCTGATGTTCTTCGACTACTACCGGCGCGCCTATCGCCTCGTTTGCGCCGACCGGCCGGACGCACTGCACGCCCACGACCTAAACACCCTGCCGGTCGCGGCGGCATTGGCGCGTCGGCTCCGGCTGCCATTGACCTATGACGCGCACGAGCTGTACCCGGAGATGTCGACGCTCTCCGAGCGCGAGGCCGCAACCTGGCGCTGGCTCGAGGCTCGACTTGTCGGGCGCGCCGACCATACGCTCACCGTCTGCGACTCGATCGCGACTGAGTTCGAGCGCCGCTATAGCGTGCGCCGACCCACCGTGCTGCTCAACTGTCCGACGGCAGCGAGCGCGAACGGGGGGTCGGCGGCCAAGCCCGCCGGGACTGGCCCCTTTCTGCCGCATAGCGATATAGAGTGGCCAACGGACGTGGAATCGAAGGTCGAGGAGCCGGTGATCCTCTACCAGGGCGGCTTCTCCCCCAACCGCGGCCTGAAGACGCTCGTGCTGGCCGCGCACGGGCTGGAACGCGGAACGATCGTGCTGATGGGTTGGGGGCGCCTCGAGGAGGAACTGCGCGACCTGATCGCCGCCGAGCAACTGGGACACCGGGTGAGGATCGTCGACCCCGTCCCCCCCGGCGAAGTGATCGCCCACGCCACCCGGGCCTCGATCGGAGTCATCCCTTACGAGCCGGTCGGCCTCAACAACACCCTCTGCTGCCCAAACAAGCTCTTCGACTACTTGGCAGCCGGCCTACCCGTCGCCGCCAGCCGCCTGCCCGAGCTGTGCCGCATCGTCGAGCAGGGCGAACTGGGCCTCACCTTCACCCCGGGCGAGCCCGCCGCGCTGGCCGAAGCGATCAACCAGATGCTCGCCGACCCGACCAGGTACCGGCTGATGCACGAGCGAGCCCAGGAAGCCGCCCGCCGCTACACCTGGGAGCGCGAGAGCCCCAAGCTCCTGGCGCTCTACGAGGAGTCGTAGACCGGCGCCTACAGATGGGTCGCGATCACGCCGATCAGGGCGACGATGATCAGGACGGCGGCCCTGAACATCCCCTGCTGCATGCGCTCAAAGCGGTCGTCGATCCGCTCAAAGCCCTCTTTTATCTCCCGCCGCTGTTCGCGTATCTGCCCACCAAGCCCGTCGACCTTCTCGCTCAGGGCGTCCATCTTGTCGTCGTTCCAGCGCTCTAACACAACAGACATGATTGCACCGTAAAGGTTTCGGCAGCGGCTGGGTCGCGGAGCGTGCCGGCATCGCCGCCTCCGAGCCCTCCTAAGGTTCGCCCGCCAGCCAAGCGCCGATCTGCGCCCCTTTTTCGTCCGCGCCCAAGAGCGTCGCCGCGCCCGAGATCACGCCGTCGGTGCGGACTTCGGGCGTGCTGCATGACAATCCGCCGTTTAGTTCGTATTTGACGCCTTTGACTTCGGCCGCGATGCCGACGCCACGTTTAGCCCCTTCGCCGGTATTCGAGAGCGCGATGCCTTCGAGGCCCGCCTGGGGGCCGATCTTCGCATCGCAGAGCAGCGTGCCACCGCTACTCGTGAAGTACTTGTAGTCGATTACATCCCCTCCTTTTTCGCAGGCGACGCCAAGGGTGCCGACATAAGGCGGGGCGGCATTCTTCATCCCGAGGTTGTAATGACAACTATTCATCGTCACGGTCGAGAAGTAATTCGAGGCGGTGGCAGTGCATTTGTCATATTCAGCGGCAAGCGCCAGCTGACGACTCGCGCTGCCGATGGTCCCCTGCAGGCCGCTTTCTTTGCAGCTGAAGGCACCTTTGGAGGTCGTGAAGGCATTCAAACCCCCGCCTTTGAGTACCGCGGAGTAGCTTTCGACCTCGATCTTTGGGGCATGCGTTTTGGGCGCGACTTGGGCGTAGCTTTCCCCCGTTCTAAACGAGTCCAAGAAATGGCGAGTGGTTGGGTCTTCAGCTGACGGACCCCTATAGAGACCGAAAGACCAACCGACTTCCGTATTATGAACGGCAGGATTCCCATGCCAAAACAACGTTGGCACATGGATCGGGGTCGTCTGGTTGCCCAACACCTGCTTGCCGTTCATCCACACTGCCGACACAGATTTCCCCGGACCGCCTTCTTCGGTCGTCCATCTCGTGTGCAACACGAAGTCATACCACTGTCCTCGCTGCAGAGGCGCTATGACATAGGCCTGCGTGGGTTTAACGATTTTGTTGCATTCACCGCCATTGACGCTCGTGATCTCACCCCCGTTGAACTCGACTTCAAGGTAGTTGCCGTCAACCGGCGTGGCCGTTTGCGATTCACCGGGGTTGGTATGGCCATTCGCTTTCCAGTAGCGAGCGTTGAACGAAATCGGGGGCGCAAGGCTCGTCGCACAATCAAGGCCAGTATCGCCATGATGCAATTGAGAAAATATATTCCACGTGCCAGCGGTTCCGGGTTTGTACTCGCTGGTTCCAATCATCAGGTCGGCGCTGGTCGGAGCGGCTTCGATCGCCGAAACCGTTTTTCTCAGTTCACCGTTGACATAGACACTCAGGTTGGTGCCATCGGAAGTTACCGCAAGGTGCGACCACGTTTTGACCGGCAGTTCCAACGAGGAGATTGCCTGAGCCGATTTGCCGGCATTGTACGCTGCTCCCCCAGGGAAGGACGTACTTCCATTAAGCAAGTACCCCGAGTAGTTTTGCCCTTCGGTCTTAGAAATCGCTGGGCTCACAAAGCGGGTGGATTCAGGATTGACCCAGCTCTCAAGGGTGAACGTTTTGGTCAAATCGAGTTCACTGGCATCGGCCACCCTAACCAAGTCCTTAACGCCATTGAAGTCCAAGGCTGAGCCATACTTGCCGCTGGCCGTCCAATCCGCACCTTCGATTGTCCCGTTGTGACTTCCGGCCGTATCGTGGACTATCACCCCTTCGTCCTCGTTGAACGAATAAGCGGCCACAGGGGTCGGACCAGAACCGTATTTGCCGTCGCGGTCCGATTCGACTTGGGCTTGAGTCAACGCCTGGTTGTAGAGGCGGACCTCATCGAGCTTGCCGTCAAAGTAGGAGCCTCCGACAGAGGGAACTTTGAAGCTTTCCGGGAAGTAAACCGAGAAGCCATACCAACGATCCTCTCCGGCAAACCCTCCGGCAGCATACCTATCGGGCGAAGTCAACTCAGCACGACGAATTGATTCCGTCGGATCTTGTCCTTTGTCCGTTTCCGACCAGCTCGTCGAGTCAACATCGACCTGTAGCGCCTTGGATCCTTCGCGCGCTTGATTCGAGGTGATGCTGTCTTTATGGCCGAAATTGTAAAATTGATCGAGCAATCCGTCCTCGAAGTCGGCACTGAATGGGCTCGTGGGCTTCGAGCGAGCAAAGGCAACCGAAGCATTCGTCACTTTGAGTTCCTCGCCTGATTTACCTGGCACGCGGTTCGCGTAAGCAACGAGGTTGAGGTACCTGACTCCGCCGTCGTTCGGCGCTTTGGGAACCACGTAGGTCCCTTCCTTGAAGATGGTATGGACCTGCTGGGCGGTGGAGACAGTGTCTCCGGTTCGGGGTACCACCGTTTCTCCGGTCGTCGCGGTTTTGCTTTCGGCCACGATGAGTTCGGTTTCCACCGGCGCAGATTCACCGCTGTTTAGATCCACGGCCAGGAGTCCTTGCCCGCGAATGACCTCGCCTTTGCGCAGTTCGTAGAGCGTGGCGCTGTTGACGACAACCGGCGATTTCCCTTCCCCAGCGAACGGGACACTGCTTTTGTCGATGACGTCGTCCCAGCCGGTGACCTCGTCGGTCCCCTCCAGCGTGGGATTACCGGCGTTGCCGGGGTCGGGCATGTAACGCAGCACGCTCAGGGCCCCACTCCCCGCGATGACATTAAGGGCTTTTGGCGAGCCTTCCACGGGAACAGCCCGAACTGAAAGGTTTATGTATTTGCTGGTCGGAGTGACGACCTGTTCGGCCTCGCTGCCATCCACGATCCGTGCGTATTTCGTGTTTGAGCCCAGTCGATCGATGGTCGGCTCCACCACCCACGTTCCGCCGGTATCCGTCGCAGACGTGGCTCGAGTGATCTTGGCTTCCAGCTTCACCGCGGTGCCGGCGGTGCTATTGGGGTTTTCCACTCCCAGTTGCGCGGCGATCTCCAAGAGGTCTTCTGCTGAGAGTTCGCTCACTTTGCGGGAGAGAGCCACTCGCCACCCGGAGTCCACCGGAATGCTCGAGATCTGTTCGGAGACAGGTTCGACAAGTGGCTGAGCTTGTCGGTCGGCAGCGAGGTTGGCCCCGCCGCCGGTGCATAGCGGGTCACCGCCAGGCGACCAGAATTGGGCACGACGGACAGGATGTCGCCCGATTTTGCTTCGCTGGACGCCGCTTTAACTTCGAGCTTGAGGTAGCGGGCCCCCAGTTCGGAACTGGCGTTATAGGCGCCGTTGATCGGCAACGTCAGCCGGGACATCGATGAGGTCATCGTGACGGTCGTCCACTTGGTCATTTCCGTGCCGGTCGTTTCGGAAGGATTGGTGACCAAAAGCAGGCGCGCTGAGACAGCAGAGCCATAGGAGTGGGCCCCGGTGAGTTCGACGTTACCCGTCGCACGCAGGGTCTCACCGATCTGAATCGAGGGGATCTGCAACGAGTAGACGGCTTTGGATTCCCCACCGGCCGTGATGGGCAGGCTGGAAATGAGCTCTGAGGACGGGCCGGTGTCGAGCTCGCGGGTGGTGACGGAGGTTGGTTCGCTGGCGTGGGCAAAAGCAGCGGTCACAAAAAAGATCGCGAGGGCAGTACCGAAGAATGTGAGGAGGTGCATGCGCGCGCTCTCGCGGCAAGCCACACCTTCACTTGCCAGATCCCCTGAGTCGTTGCCTGCGGCGTCGAACATCCCAGCCCCCTTGCCATGGTGGTCTTCCATCGCCCCATTCCTATACGGTACGAGCCTGGTAATCAAGGGAAAATTGTAAGTTCTTGTCTGAGCACCAGACTCAAGCGGCTCAAGGGGGCGCAGCTTAGTTGTCGGTCAAATCAGCAACCGCGGCGTACTGCTCTTGTGCGTGGCGATTGAAACCTCTCGCCTCGAACAGCGTCCCGAGCTTCATTCTGGCTGCAACCGAAATCGGGTCCAGTAACACCTCGGTCACTGCGGTTTCCATGTCGCCCTGGTCGGCCTGAGTAGCTGTCTCCGAGAGACGTTTGGAGTTGGCGAGGGCCGCGAGCTTTGGATCCTCGAGCAATGCTGGGATCGCCGTCTCTCCGAGCACCCGAAGGATCTCGGGAATCAGCAGACGGTATCCGGCTGGAAACCTCGCACCTTCGCGAGGCCTCGCCCCCACAGCAGCTAGCGCCTGCACAAAAGTGGCACTTGAGCCCAAAAGGCGGCTCTGCGCAACATGCGCCGATTGAACCTTCGCCGCACACATATAGACGCAACCAGGAGCTTCCGAAGCCATTAGGATCGAATGAAAGGCACTTCCGACAAGACCCGCCACTACGGTACTGCCTTCGATCGCAGCGACTTGCTCGGCAAGAGTCATTGCTTGGGGGTTGATAACTGCTACGTGCCGGCCCAAGAGCCACTCAAGCAGACCTTCGTCATAGGGCACACGTTTTCGCTCAAGCTCAAATCTACTCAGCCATAAGACCTCGGATCGAGAGACCGGCTTAACCTCTAAGCCTCGACGCGCATGCAGATGAATATCTCGGATCTCCGGAGCGATCCACGTGTTGAGGCGCCACGCCGGTTCGGGCACAAATACTCTCTTGAAGCGAACCAGGCCTGCTTTCGGCAGAGTTACGACCTGAGCGCCAAATGCCGTAAGCCACTCATGGACGAAAGGCATCTCAAACGGCGTGACGAATACGACCGGCAGGCCCTCCAGCTCAGAGCCCGGGAGCAACGGCCAAAGCCGGGAGACCGACTCGGTGAGGAAGTGGCCAAAGTGACCCATGATCGAGCCACCCCAAATTACCTCGCCCTCGTAGACCTGCACCACATCTAGGTTAGGCAACCTGTCCGGGGTCGTGTCCGGGGGAGCCTGTCCTTCTCCCCAAAGTCGAATAGTGTCCTTGGAAAGTCGCCCATCGGTCTCAAATGCGCCTCGAATTCGTCGAGCAACAAGAAGTTCGCGCGCCTCAGACACCGCAAGAGACCCACGTGGCCTTAGTTCGGTCTCGAATGAGCTTTCAGGCAATTGATCCCTGTGCTTCAAACGCTCGTCGATATCCAACTCCTAGTCACCAACGTGCTACACAGTCTATGCCAGCGTAATTCGTTGAGTGGGCTGCGACCGTGGATCACATGACCCCTAAGAACAACTCGGACCGAGTCGCACGGGATCAGATCGCCCAGCTGCGAGAGCTTGGAAGACCGCAAGCCCATCTTGTCGGGGGCAATACTCGAAGGCCAACGGTTCCAGAGCTGCGCACTGGTCGGTTTGTCGTATGGAACCGATCGGTGACCCTCCGCCCACCAGTCGACTGGTCGCAGGATCCGTTCCTCAGTCGCTCATGGCGCTTCCAGCTGAATACGCTCTCCTGGCTCGCGCCTCTTTTGCTCGCTCATGCCGAGTCCGGTGACAGAGATGCCTTGGCCGTAGCCCGTGATCTAATCCTGGATTGGGGTGCAGCACATAGACAGACCGAGACTCACAATGAGTTCGCGTGGTACGACATGGCGGTTGGACTGCGATCTCCCTATATCGCCTACGCACTGCGCGCGTGCCTCGTAGAGGAGATGCTTACGGACGCAGACGCCTCGCTCCTCCTCGACACAGCACTGCGTCACGGCACCGAACTCGCCTCACAGCACAACTACTCTGCACAGCATAATCATGGCCTGTATCAGGATGAGGGCCTTTATCTACTCTCACAACAACTGCCGCTGCTTCCTTCCGCCCCCAGATGGAGAACACTGGCCTTGGAGCGTTTGCGTTCAACGCTTGGTGAAACGATCTGCACAAGCGAGGGCGGCCATCTAGAGCACTCGAGTAGCTATCAATTCTCAATTACGTCGCTCGTCTCGCGCTTGGCCAGGAACATGCCCGAGCTGGACGACCTCGATGAGCTTCACGCTCGCTTGGTGGCAACTTCGCGGTGGCATGTGACGCCCGCAAATCGGATGGCGCAACTGGGCGACACCGATGACATGCCAGCGCCCCGGTGGGCGTGTAGCGCCACATCCGAGCTACATGGCCTGAAGGTATTGCCCAATACTGGCCAAGCCTTCGTTCGGGACGGCGATAGCTACCTCGCGTTAAGTGCCGCCCATCACAGCGCTGCACACAAGCAGTCTGACGAAACGGGTTTCCTGCTTGTCGAGAATGGCGTGACGGTCCTCGGCGACGCTGGCCGCTGGGGCTATTACGAGAACGAGCCGGATCGTATCTATGCACGCTCTGCGGCCGCCCACAACGTTTTGACCGTTGACGATCTTGACTTTCAATGGGGCCAAGCAACGCCCTACGGCAGCGGATTGATTGCAGCTGGGCAGAATGGCCAATGGTACGTAGTCGTCGTCGAAAACCGGACCCTGCGCAAACAAGGTGTCGCCCATCGCCGGCTACTGTTATATCGACCCCGACATATGCTCGTGGTTGTCGATGACGTACGTGCAGATGAGCCACACGAATATGTGCGCCACTTCCATTTCGGGCCTGAAGTGACGGCAACCTTGACTGAGTCCCGAATTACTCTCTCCGCTCAGCGGTTGTCAGCCGCTCTCACGGACCCAGCCGAAGACAGGTCGCTCGATCTACGCCGAGGAGTCGACCTCCCCCACCGCCTTGGCTGGACCTACCCGGCCGACCGTGTTCGAACAGAGATCTCTACGGCGACTCTTCGCACTCGGGCTACAAACGCTGTCCTGGTGGGATCATTGAGAATCGGAACGCACGCCTCTGAGGTAACCGCGGTCGACAGCACTCCAGATCACACTCTCTTCGAGTTCAGCGAGTACGACAAACTCGAGGTGCGCATAGATCCAAGTCAACGAACAGCGGACATCATCCATCCGGCCGAGCGGGCCTAATCGCTCACAGCCTGCTTGTCAACTTCTTCCGGTTGACACATCACGTTCTCGGACAGGTCTTCGAGTTCCTTGGACAGCCGCTCGCTTTCCCTTTCGAGGATCGAAACTTCGCCGACGCTGGTCAATGGATCGGCAATCTTCCGATTGGCGGTCCTCAACATGGTTCTAAGCTCGCTCCGGCGCTCCCAATGCCCTATTCGGCTATAGCTATGGCGATGAGCGCTTGTGGTGTACTGACTGACCTGCGCGGCATCAACCCCAAACTGGTCCATTAATTGGGTAAGCGTCACGTTTATCGGGTCGACCTCCGCAGCCCTACGAATCGGCGACGTAGTTTGCTTGTGGCGACAGTACAACCACATTGGCCGGTCCGTAGCGACGGACTCTACGAAGAATCCCTTCTCGGCAAGAAGCTTGGGTAACACCGGATGTCCGGTGGATATAGAGGTCAATTCATCCGCCAATTGCGAATAGACGAAGCCGCTTATGCTGGTAAATGGATAAGAGTATGGGCGCAAGGCCGCCTTACGGATAATGTTACTTCCTTGTTTTTGAAGATGATCTACATCGATCATGTCGTACATAACCCACACGAGCCCCGTTTCAAACGTCATACCGAAGCCACTCGCCGCGCCATTCTCATTGCGCCAGGACATGACTCGCTCACGAACTGCGCTGATGGTGTGCCTGTCCCAGGCATCATCGTCATCAATCCGTCCAGTGAAGACGTATCCATCAGCCCCTACAAGTCCTTGCTTTTCTGCGAGTGCAAGAAGGTTGCTGGCGTTGTGCCCTCCGTAGTCCGCATAGGCCCGCCCTTCAAATCGAGCGAGAACTGTCTCAAGTTTGTCTCGTACGCCCATTGGCAGTCCAGAGTCCACAAATACCGCCCACTCGAAGCCTTGATCATCTTGGGCGAGCAGTGAGGGCGCCGTAATCGAGGACAGCAATGCAATTCGATGATCGAACCAAGCAGGGTCCCTGATTCCCAGGCCAAATCGGGTCGCGATCAGCATCGTAGGTGTCGGCACCTCAGACATCGCGCATCTTCTGGAAAACAGCCACATTGGACGACCACAGGTCGATCTTGTAGCGACTAGTGGCCAGTACAGCGCCGAGTACCCGATTCGGACCGCCGGATAGACCCTCCTTTGCGGAAATGTTTCCGCCAATGTCATCCAACGCTACATAGCCACCGACGTCGAGCATGCGATCCACCCCGATAAAGTCGAGAAGTGCGATCTCAAATTTGTGACTTCCATCAATTAGAGCAAAGTCGCAACTTCTATTTTCAGCGACTAAGCGTGCTAGTACTTGATTGGAATGCCCTGCATGGAAGGCCACTCTGCTATCCAGACCAGCTTCTTTGACGAACTTTTCAGCGACTTCGTGAATGTCCTCGATCTCTTGGCCGTTGCTCCAGGTTCGAGAGCGATGTCGGATGTCGATCGTGTCGAGGTACCCATTGGTTTGCTGAAGGGCATCTGCCAAAAACAGGGTGGAGAAGCCGAATAGCGTGCCTATCTCCAGTGCGTGCGTGAGCTCCTGCTTGACGATGAGGTTTGCATAGCGTCGGCATATATCCGGCGAAGTATTGTGAGCAACTGGAAACGACTGGCCTTTATGGCAAAACTGACCAGATGACAGCAGGTTTTCGAGCACCGTGTTCACGCTCACACCGATTCGAACGCCGATGGCCTGGGCGCCGCAGATCGGACCCCGAAAGCAATCGACTTATGCCACTCGGGCAGCACTCTGCCGGGTGACCATCGGCGAGTGTGGGCCGTAGCGGCACGGCATTCTTTTTTCATGCAATCGACCGATAGGGCGGCCACCGCGTTGGCCGCCCTATCGGCGGTCGGATGAATCCAGCGATCAGGGAACTGATCCAGGGCTCCCGGCCGGTCGAGTATCACCGGTACAGCTCCTGACGCCGCCCCCTCGGCCAGCGCCACCTGATGCCCCTCAGACTCGCTGGTCGAGAGAACGAAGCCGACCTGCTGGAAAAACGAGGGGAGATCTTGGGTAAACGGAAGGAAAGCGACCCCGCCACGCAGTATGTCGCTTGCCTGGATACGCGCGTAGCACCTACGAAAGAATTCACGCTCTTCGGGGCGGCGGATCACCCAGTCGAATTCCGATGGTGGACTACCGAGCAAAAGCAGGCGAAAGCGTCGGTCCCGGTTTCTCAGCGCCTCGATCACGTCGAGGGCTTGGTCCAGACGCTTGCGCTTTGGCACGTAGCCAACCATCCCCAGTGTGTGGCGGGCGCCGTCCTCCTTGGGGAGCCGGAAGCGATCGACGTCGATGCTGTTGGGAATCACGCGCAGCTTGCCCCGATCCCAGCCAAAGCGTTCAATCGCCTCGTCGGCGATGTGCTGTGCAACGCAGACGAACTGGTCGACGTTGGCAATCTCGACCTTCCCAGGGTAGTCCGTGTAGATCTCCGTCCGATGGAGGCGCACGATCAACCGCTGATCCGGGCGCTTGTTGCGGCTGTACCACACTGCATTGCCGAGGCACCACTCGCAGAGGATCACATCGGCTTGCTCGAGCGCGGCACGGCTGGCGCGCTCGTCGTGCTCGGTGTGGCTCTGCCAGACGTCCTCGGCGAGAGTTGCACCGGCGGCGGCGACCGCCTCGCGGATCGGGCCGAGGAACTTGAGGTCGTGGCCGGCGACGAGGACGCGGGTGGCCGGCTCCGCGCCGTTCGAGGAGCGCTTCGGACTTCGACCCCACTCCCGTGTGGTCGATGTCGGTTGCGGTGCGGAAGGTGCGGACGGCAGGTGGGCGGCGAGGCCGGAGGCGATGCGGCTGAAGGTGAACTCGCGGCTCGCCGTGTTGCAGGCCTCGGCGGTGACCGCTCGCACGCCGGGATCCGCGCCGGGGCCGGTGAGGACTCGAGCGGCTTCCGCCGGACCGTCGACGAAGAGCGGGTAATCCTCGCCGAGCAGGCGCTCGTAGGCGGGGGCGCGGTTGAGCACCACAGGCAGGCCGGCGGCGCCGTACTCGAGCACCTTGGTGGAGATCTCGCGGGCGGCCTCGACGCTGGGGTTGCGGATCGAGAGGGCGAGGTCGCATTCGGAGAGGACGTCGTGTACGGCCGTGCGCTGCACGGCGCCGTGCCAGCGCAGCCCGTCGGTCTCGTGTAGCGCCCGCATCGCGCTCTCGTAGAACTCGGGGCGGTCCGCAGGCCGGTGGACCTTGTCGCCAAGCACATGCAGCTCCGCGCCGGGCTGCGCCTCACGTAGCGTGCGGAATGCCTCGACCGTCTCCAGCCAGCAGTACTCGGGGGCGAGCTTGCCGGAGTAGACCAAGCGCAACGGGCCCTCTCCCCTCTTCACCGAATCGCGCTCGGGGAGCGGCCGGGCGTCGGGGATCATCGGCGGCAGGACCAGGACCGACTCGTTCGCCTCGGGGACGATCTCTCGCAGCTCGGCGGCCACCGCCTCGGTTTGGCAGAGAAGACGACTGCTCCGCGAACCGAGCGCTCGCAGCGTCTCCTCAGCCATGCCGCGCCCGGTCATCGCGTAGGACCAAAGACGGCCGTCAAACCCGTCACGGCCCGCAGCCTCTGCAAGTACCGCCTGGCCACGCAGCAGGACTAGGTCAAACCGACGCTCGCGATCCAAACCCTCCAGCAGATCGAGTGCCTCCGCCGCCCCAAGCAGCCGCGGCTCCCTTCCATCGACCAGCTCAACGGCGTCATTCAGGTCCAGTGACTCGAGCAGGAAGCGCCGCTCGGGCTCAAGCGGACGCCGCAGCAGCAGCGTCACCTCAACCCCATCGAGCGAGGCGAGCACCTGGCAAATCGACTGCAGCCAAACCGAAGATCCGTCGACCAGGTTCGGATCGATCTCCCCGTAGACCGCGATGCGGCACGACGCAGTGCTCATCGTGCGCCGATCGCGACTGGAGGGACCTTCCGACTCGGCAACAGGTCGGCGTCGGCGGCGTAAAGGCGGATGCCTTCATCGCTCCACTGGCGTAGCTGGGCTCGCACTTGCTCGGGAGAACCGCTGGGGCAACCGCGGGACTCGACCAGCTCGCGGCGCAGGAGGAGGGCACGAGGGTCCAAGTCGGCGACGTAGCGGTGTTCGACTGCCGGGTCGCCGTTTCTCTCCGGGCTGGCGCCGATGACGTCGGCATCGGCGAAGGCTGCGCCCGCAGCCAGGTCGGCCAGCGCCGACTCGGAGAGGGTGGCGCCCGGCGTCAGCGCCAATCGCCACGGATGGCGGTCTTTTGGGCCATTGGAGATGGGATCGGCACCATTGGGCACATTGCCGTTCGACGATCTACCGCCAACCACGAAGGGCTCTCGCCGCAGCGAGGAGGCGCCGAGCCCGGCGACCTCAGCGATCTTCGCCAACCGCTCGGCGTAGGTGTGCTCAGTGAAGACGACGCGGCGGGCGGTGCGAGTGCGGCGCTTGCGCTCCGCCTCGTCGCCGAGCAGGCGCTCGAGCGCGGCCGCGGCGCTTGCCTCGTCCCCCGCCTCCTCCACCATCCCCTCGCCGAGCAGCGCCGCCAGGGCGGCGCCGGGCGTGCTGACGATCGCCGTGTCGCAGGCAGCCAGCTCGAAGACGCGGCGCGAGCACATCGTCGCCGAGTCGACCACCGAGTTGGCGTTGAGGAAGACGCGATGGCTCTTGTAGACATCGAGGATGCGCTCGTAGGGCAGCTTGCCGAGAACGTGCGGCGCGAAGCGCTCGGGGAAGCCGAAGGCGTCATCGTCGGCACCGAAACGGCGGTCGTAGATGACGAGGCCATAGGGACGGGCGGCGTCGAGCAGTGCCTCCAGCGCCAAGCGCCTATCGAGGTGACGATCGCGGTACCAGGCACCGGCGAAGCAGGGTGAAGCACTACGCTCGGGGACAGCGGCAATGGGATTGTGGATGCGCGGCTGGGCAGCAAAAGGCAGCGGCGTCACCGTGCGCTTACCTGGCAGGGCGCGGTAGCGCTCGACGCAGCCGATGTCGGTGGTGAAGACATGGTCAAAGAGCCCGGCCGCCTCGAAGAAACGGTCGAGGTGAACCGGGTCCTCCTTGTTCCAGAAGGCCGTCGGGATGCCGCGCTCGCGGCAGCCGTCGATGAGAGCACGCAGAGCCGGCAGGCCGGCAAGGTCCGCGCGCGGATACTGGGCGATCCGGTACTGCCACTCGCCGCTGTTGGCGTTCCAAGCCGACTCGACCAGCAGCAGATCGGGCTGGGTCTCGTCGAGCTGCTCGGCCCAGCCTTTAAGACTTAGCGGAACCAGCTCGCAATCCGGTGCAAAACAGGCCTGCGACATCTCGTCGAGAATCGAGACGACGCGAAGGCGCGTGCCCGTAGGCCGCATTGGAGGTTTGCGCTCGGTGGCCGCTAACGGCGGCCCTGCCGGTGCCGGGGCAGACGGAGAAGCCTCTGTGACTGGGGGCGCCGGGTCGGCGTCCTCGCCGGCGGGCGCCTCGACGCTCTCCTCCCGGGATGCGCGCCGGAACGGCCGGCGCAGACGCCAGAGGATCCGCATCAGCCGGTAGGAGCGGCCCTCGCGGATGGCGACAAGCGAGCCGCGGAACTGCTCGGCCCGCTGTCGGGCCTTCTCCAGCCGAGTCTCGCTGAGAGCGAGCTTGCGCTCGCGGGACTCGATCCCGAGCTGGGCGGTCTTCAGGTCCTCGCCGGCCTGGCTGAGCTCACGTATGCGCGCCGCGAGATCAAGGTCATGCAAGACCAGCTTTCGCTCGCTCTCCCCCAACTTCTGCCGCGTCTCGGTCAGCTCGCGCTGCATCTCCTCGATGCTCTTGCGTCTCAGGTCGACCTCGGCCAGCCCCCGCTCATGCTCGTGGCGTAGGCCCTCCAGCCGTCGTTCCAGCTCGGTCACGCCGTCGCTGGCCAGCCGCGCCTTCTCCCCTTCGAGGTCGCGCTGGTGCGTGGCGGCAGCCAGCGCCGTCTCCAGACGGACAACGTCGCCGCGGGCGCGTTCCTCGCGTTCGCGGCTCGCCTCGAGCTCGGTCACGGAAGCGGTCAGATCGTCGATCACCTGATTGCGCTCGACCAGGCACTCCTCAGAGACCTCCAGTGCACGGCGCCAGGCCGCCGCCCGATTCCTGCCCACAACCCGGTCGGCCAGCAGGCAAAGCTGCCCCTCCACGGCCTCGATCTCCTTCACCGCGAACTCAGTCAGCTCGGCCAGCAGCGCCTCTAGCGAGATCCCACCCCCGTCCCCTCCCGCAGCGGGATATGGCACGGCGACGAGCAGCCGCCCACCCGGTCGCAGCACCCGGCGCGCCTCGACTATCGGCCGCTCTCGACTTGCCCACTCCGCGATGAATGCGCCGAGCAGGACAGTGTCGAAGCTCTCGGCCTCGAAGGGCAGAGCGCCGGCACGCTCGGGCTCCACCGTGACGATCCGATGTCCCTCCCGCTCGAGCTGCTCGGCGACTTCCCCCCCGGCACAGCCGACGTCGAGCGCCTCGCCGGCGACACGAGCGCATATCCATCTTCCCCGGTACCCCAAGATACCCTTTAGACTACCTTCAAGTTCCAATGCGGGGAGGGGCAGTTTTCGTGGGAAACAATGGCTCGGCTCCGAGCTCTGGGCAGGCGACCGCGGATCGTCGGGTGCCACTTGCTTCGCCGCTTCTGCTCGAGTCCGAGCTGAGCGAGGCGATGGACGCCTACCGTTCCGGCTGGCTCTGCATGGGCCCGCGCACCGCCGAGCTCGAGGAGTCGATGTGCGCCTACACCGGCGCCGAGCAGGCGATTGCCGTCTCCAGCTGCAGCGCGGCGCTGCACATCGCCTGCGTCGCCGCGGGCCTCGGGCCGGGCGACACGGTGATCGTTCCCTCGCTCGCCTTCGCCGCGACTGTGAACGCGATCGCCTGTACCGGCGCCACTCCCCGCTTCGCCGAGGTGGCCGCGATCGAGCGACCGTGGCTGTCGGCCAGGGTGGCCGAGGCACTGATCGAGCCGAGCACGAAGGCGATCGTCGCGATGTCCTACGGCGGCCATCCTGGCGAGCTGGCCGAGCTGGCCGAGCTGGCCGAGCGACGCGGCCTGGTGCTGATCGAGGATGCCGCCCACGCCAGCGGGTCCTGGCAGGACGGCCGCCACGTCGGCACCTTCGGCCTGGCCGGTGCGCTCAGCTTCTCGGCCAGCAAGAACCTCGGCATCGGCGAGGGAGGGATGCTGCTCACTGACGACGACGAGGTCGCCCGCCGCGCCCGCGCCCTGCGCTGGCACGGCATCAGTGCTTCGACCTGGGAGCGCCGCCGCGCTGCCGCGCCCGAGTACACGGTCGAAGAGGTCGGCTTCAACTACCGGATCGACGATCCGCGGGCGGCGCTGGCCAACGCCCGCCTGCGCCGGCTCGACGAGGACAACCGTCGCCGGGCCGAGGTCGACACGACCTACCGCGCCGCCTTCGCCGGCGCCGAGGGGCTGACCCTGCTCACACCCCCGCCGGCCGGCGAACGGGCCAGCCACTGCGTCTTCGCAGTCGTGCTCGGCGAGGAGATCGACCGGCCGGCATTCCGCGAGCATCTCTCGGCGCGCGGCGTCGAGACCAGCATCCACTTCCCCCCTCTGCACACCAGCCCGGCCTACGGCCACTCGGCAGCGGCGCTGCCCCTGTCCGAAGCCTTCGCCGCGCGTGCGGTATCGCTGCCGATCTTCCCCCACATGGAGGAGTGGCAACAGGGGCTGGTGATCGAGGCAGCGCTCCAGGCTGCGACAACCGAGCGTGAGGAGCCGGCCGGCGACACCGCGGCGCGGAGCCCCAGTGCGGTCGCCGGCTGAGGCCTCCGCTCCGCCCGCCGACAGGCAGCCGCCGGATCGCACGACGATGCGGATCTGCATGCTCCTGCACAAGGACATCGCCCACGACTCGCGGGTGCGGCGCGAGGCGGGCGCGCTGGCGGGCGCCGGGCACGAGGTGACCGTCGTACATCTGCCGCCGTCCGCGGAGCGTGAGCTGCCTGGACTGCCATATGCCCTGACGCCGGCGACGCTGCGTCGCGGCCGGGAGCGGTTACCCCACGCCGCGCGGCTGGGAGCCGAGGCGACTCGCCTGGCGCTGCGCGCCGCCGCGACCTGGCCCGACGCGATCCATGCCCACGACGCGGCGATGCTGCTGCCCGGGCTGCTGGCCGCCCGCCGCTGCGGCTCGCGGCTCGTCTACGACTCGCACGAGCTGGCCACCGGCGTGCCCTACCGCGGCGGTGCCTGGCCCGCGGTCGTCGCCGGCGCCGAGCGCCTGGGAGCGCCGCGGGCGGACGCGGTGATCGCCGTCTCGGACGGAATCGCCGCGAGGCTGAGCGAGCGTTATCGCCTGCGCCGCCCGCCGGCGGTGATCCGCAACCTGCCCGACCTGCCACCCCCCGATGCGGCCCCGGCGCCCGACCTTCGCCGCGCCCTGGGGATCGGCGACGCACCGCTCGTCCTGCACCAGGGCGCGGTCGCCGCCGGCCGCGGCTGCGAGGTCCTGCTGCGCGCACTCGATCTTCTCCCCGAAGCACACCTTCTCTACCTGGGCGCCGAGGGTCCATACGCGACGCGCATGCGGAGGATTGCCGGCGAATCCGGCGCTGCCGATCGCAGCCACTTCCTCGGCCCGGTTCCACCCGAGGCGTTGCTGTCCTACACGGCGCAGGCGGACGTCGGCGTCTCGCTGTTGGCCGACAGCTGCGAGAACCACCGACTCGCTCTGCCCAACAAGCTGTTCGAGTACGTCGCCGCCGGCCTGCCCGTCGTGGTCAGCGACCTGCCGGAAGCGTCCCGGCTGGTACGGGCCCACGGAATCGGCTGGTGCGCCGACGGCGCCGACCCCGAGAGCGTCGCCGTGGCGCTGCGCACGGCGCTCGCGCAGCAGAACGACGAGGGGCTGAGGGAGCGGCTCGCGAGGGCCGCCACAGAGTTGAGCTGGGAGCGGGAGAAGCAAAGCCTGCTGGCCGTCTACGACGCGCTCGGCCGATGAGGCTGCGCATCCTCACCCACTACTACCCGCCAGAGGTCGGCGCCCCTCAGACCCGCCTCGCCGCACTGGCCCACGGCCTGGCTCGGGCAGGCGCGGAGGTGACCGTCCACACCGGCTTTCCCCACTACCCGGACGGTGAGATCAAGCCGCCCTACCGCAACCGGCCACTGCAGGTCGAGCAGGAGGACGGGGTTCGGATCATGCGCAGCTGGGTCTACCCGGCGCCGAATCGCGGTTTTGCGCGGCGGCTCGCCAACCATGCCTCGCTGGCGTCAGCCGCCCTCGCCGCGGCGCCCGCCGGCGGACCGGTCGACGTGCTCCTGGTCGAGACGCCACCCCTGATACTGGCCGGCGCCGCGATCGCCTACGCGCGGGCCAAGCGGGCCAGGCTGGTGCTCAACGTCGCCGACCTGTGGCCCGACTCCGCGGTCGAGATGGGAACGCTGAGCTCGCCACGAGCGATCGCCGCAGCACAGCGACTGGAGCGTGCGGCCTATCGCGAGGCAGCGGCGATCGCCTGTCCGACCGAGGGCATCTTCGGGGAGCTCCGCGGGCGCGCCGAGTCGGCCGGCAAGGCGGCCTTGGTGCGCCCCGCGGTCGACCTTTCCCGCTTCGACCCCACCGCGGCGGGGGCGGAGCGGGCGGCGAGCAACGGCGGGCAGAGTGTGAACGGGGGGTCGTCGCTGCGCGTCCTCTATGCCGGCACGGTGGGCCTGGCCCACGGCCTCGGCACCCTGATCGACGCGGCCGAAGAGATTCAGCGCGGCGCCGGCACCGACCTTGGGGTGACGATCGCCGGCGACGGAGCGGAGGCGCCGGCGCTGCGCGCGCGGCTCGCCAGGAGGGGCCCGTCCGGCGTGCGGATGCTCGGCGCCGTCCCCGCCGAACGCATCCCCTCGCTCTATGCCGAGAGCGACGTCGCCGTGGTGATGCTGCGTGACCTGCCGATCTTCGAAGGCGCCCTGCCGACCAAGCTACTGGAGGCGATGGCCGCCGGCCGGCCGGTCCTGCTCGCGGCCCGCGGCGAGGCGGCCCGGCTGGTCGAGGCCGAGTCCTGCGGCGTCGTCGTCCCGCCGGAGGATCCCCGCGCCCTCGCCGCGGCGTTGACCGCACTCGCGGCAGACCCGGCTCGCCGTGCGGCGATGGGCGCTGCGGGCCGCCACGCCGCCGAGCGCGACTTCGGCCGCAAAGCCTGGCTGCATCGCTGGCACGACCTACTCGCCTCCGCCTGAGGCGAGTGTCTACGGGGCATGCATGTAGGCAGCGAAGGAGGGCTTTGGCGTCCCGTCGGAGCGCATCAGGCCCCAGTCGGCGCTGCCTGAGGCGGGCGGCTCGTCGAGCAGGGTGAACCAACCCAGGCCGGCCACGTAGGGGGTCCGGCGGGCGATCGCGAAGGCCGCCTGCAGCCAGCGCGCCTGTTCGGGGGCGGTGACATAGAAGTGGACGAAGATCCTGCTCGGTTTGTCGGAGATCACCGTCCACTCCGAAAGCCATAGGCGCGGCACCTTGCGATGGCCCTGGCGGTAGGTGGCACGGATTTCGCGGTAGAAGGTGTCGATGTCGTTGAAGCCGCGGAAGCGGCCGATCGGGTCGTCGGCGAGGTTGGGGAAGCGGCCGTCGAAGGGGTTGTGGCCCCACAGGTCCATGCGCGGTGGCCGGCCGTTAGGCAGCTTCATCCAACGCAGGAAGAGGGTCGGCCGCACCGTTCCCCCGTTCAGCGTCATCCCCCCCACGACGATGTTGCCGGGCGAGGCCGCCTTCAGGGCGCCGTAGGAGGCGTCGAGTATCCGCGCGTAGAGGCGCGGACCGGCCGGGTTGCCGGCGTGCATCGGCAGGAAGTTTTCCCCCCGCGCCGGCTCGCCCCAGATCATCCACATGTGGACGCTCGGCAGGCGGCGGCCGGCGGCGTAGGCAAAATCGGCGAAGTCGCTTGGGTCGCGCGGCGCCCAGATCGGCGAACGGCCGCCGTTCGCCCAGCTCGGCGCGCGCTGAATCAGGATTGCCAGGCGGATCCCGTAACGCTCCGCTTCCGCGGCCACGCGGTCGACTTCGCCCCAGTGGTAGGCGGGGTCGTCCGGATCGCGTGGGTGCTTGGGCCGGGTGGGTGCAACTTCATCCCAGTGGATCTGGTACTGGAACACGTCCACCCCGAGGCGGCTGTAAGTCGGGAAGGCCGAACACGGCTGACCGTTGGAGGGGCAAGCGGCGCTACCGGCTTCCAGTTCGGTTGGGCCCCAAATCGCCTTGACCCCGCTTGCCTGGGCGGGGGCGGCAAGCACCCCGGCGACGAGAAGGCAAAAGAGCACCCCCAAAAGCCCGCCGACGGGCCTAAAAGCGAAGCCGGAGTTCGCTTTTAGGCCCGTCGGCGGGCTTTTGTTGGTCATGAGTCTTCTCCCCGACTCAGCTTCTGTAGTCCTGTATCGAGTGGATTGAGGGCCAGGGCGCGACGATAGTAGCGGCGGGCGACGGCTTCGTTACCGGCTCGAACTTCCAGATCGGCCAACAACCCGAGGGTTACGAAGTTGTCCTGCTCGAGGTCGAGCGCGTCGAGCAACTCGCCGCGGGCAGCGTCGCGATTCCCCTCGCTCTCGAGCGCCGCCGCCTGCAGGTAGAGCGGCGTCACCGAGACCGGATCGAGGCTCGCCGCCGTGCGCGCGGCGGCCAGTGACGCCCGCGGGGAGGAGAGGGCCTGCTGGCGCGCCTTGCGCACGTAGATGCCGGAGAGGAAGAGCGTTCCGACGCTGAGGATCGCGGCGGCGAGCACCAAGCCGACCGCCGCCCGGGAAGCCACGCTCCGTGGCAACGGCCCCTCGTCGTCGTCCTCACCGCGGGCCGCCAATCCGAGCGCCAGCACTGCGAGCCCGAAGAGAGCGGGGATCAACCACAACCAGTCGACGCCGGACTGGGCGATCACGACAGTTCCCGCCGCGGCCAGCCCGGCGATCGCGGCGCGCTCGCGGGGTGCGGCGAGGCGAGACCGGCCGGCGATCGCGAACGCAAGGGCAGCCAGCCACAAGCCGAACAGGCCCGCACCGATCAATCCGGTCTCCGCCAACAGTTGCAGCGGCAGGCTGTGGGCGTCGGCGAGGTTGCGGTCGGTGCGGCGCTCCCGGTAGTAGGCGAAACGGAAGCTGCCCTCGCCGGCGCCGGCGAGCGGAGCTTCGCCGAACTGGTCGAGGGCAACCCGCCAGATGTCGTAGCGCGGCCCGCCCACGCTGCCGTACCTGGTGCCGGCGGTGGTGCTCGCTTCGACCTGGGTGAATTCGTCCCACTTTCCTTCCGCGTAGCCGACCGGGTTGCCGGCCCTGGCGAGGGCGCCGACGGCGAGTGCCGAGACCAGCACAATCAGGCTCCCCGCGGCGACGACACGCACGCCGCGTGCCGGCTCGGGCGAGCGCAGCCCGTTGTCGAAGACGAAGGTGAAGAGAGCGGCGAGGAAGGAGCCGGCGCAGAGAAGCGCCAGCGCCGCGCCGGCGTGGCGGATGTCGGCGGCAGCGGCCGCACCAGTGCCGGAGGCGGAGCCGTGATAGGGCGCCAACAGGGCACCCGAGCCAAGCGCGATGACTGCGACGACAGCGAGAGCCAGCCAGGAGCGCCGCAGACGGTCGGGCCCGATCGCGAGCGAGACGATGCCGCCGCAGGCGAGCCCGAGCAGCATCCCTCGCGACTGGGTGAGGAAGGCCAGTCCGACCAGCAGCACCGTGGCGGCAAACGCAGCCGCCCTGAATCCCGAGGCGTAGCCGCGCCTGGCGGCGAAGCCGACCAGGGGCCAGGCGGCGAAGGAGAAGAGCGCGGCCGTGCCGTTGCGGTAGCCGATCGGGTCGTTGAGGCGGCCGGCGAGGAAGGCGCCGGTGTCGCCCGCGAGCAGCCGGACCTCGCTGATCGAGCCGGTCGCGACGACGCCGAGGACCAGCCCCGCACCAACCCATGCGCGCCCGCGTGGACCAGCGGGCGTGGCGACGGCAAGGGTGAAGATGGCCGCGTAGAAGATCGCCCGCGCGGCTCCTTCCCAGGCCACACCGGCGCTCTCCGACCAAGCAGCGGAGAGCATCATGTAAGCAGCGAAGGCCCAGATCGCTGCCAAGGCCACGGCGAGCGCTCCATGCCCCGGCAGTGAGAGCGTTCCGGCGAGCGTCAGCACGAACAAGAGCGCAAGGCAGAGCAGCGTCAGCGGCGCCCAGTAACGCAGATCGAAGGCGCCGTCCCACCACAACGCGACCAGAGTGAGTACGCCGGCAAGGAGAAGGGGCGCAGCCCTGATCGCTTCGGCTGCTGCCCCGTCATCCGGCGCATCGTGACTATCCTTGACGGAATGGCTCGGAGGCGCCGATTCAAAGCCGCGTACCTGCTGGGTTCCCTGCTGCTCGCCGCGTCCCTGCATCCACTCACAGCATATTCGGCGCCTGGCGACCCTCCCAGCGGTAGCCCGGCCGGGGCGGTCTACCAGCTGCCGCTCGAACAGGGGCGCTCCGACGCAGCCCCCAAGGGCAGCGGCGGCACCGGGGCCGAAGCTGGGGGCAACACTGGCAGCAGCGCCGCAGGCGCCGGGGAAGCGGCCGAATCCGGCTCCCTCTACCGCAGCGAGAACAACTTCGGGTCGTCCTCGCGGGTCCCCGGCGTGGCGCCCGCCGGGGCCAAGGGCGGCAGCCCGGCGAACGTCGCAGGTGCTGCCGGGGACCGCGGCCAAAGCGCGGGCGGTGCAGCCGGGGGCGCCGGCAGTGCGGCGATCGCAGGTGGGATCATTGCCGCCGAGACGGCAGACACCGGCAACACCTCGATTCCCGCCAGCATCCTCCTGCTCGGCGCGATCGCACTCCTCGCTGTCGCCGTAGGCATCCTCTCGCGCCGCTTCACGTCTAACTGAGCCAGGCGAGGAGCTCGTCGACGCAGCGGGCGCCGGCGTTGCCGTCGCCGTAGAGCAACGGATCGGGCTGCGAGTCACGCTGACGTTCGGTCAGCTCGGCGAGCGCCGACAGTGCCCGCTCGGGGTCCAATCCGACCAAACGGTTCCAGCCGCTCGCGACCGTCTCCACCCACTCGGTCTCCTCACGCAGGGTCACGCAGGGCACCCCGGCGAGATAGGCCTCCTTCTGCAGGCCACCGGAATCGGTCAGCACAGCGCGGGCGCCGCGCACAAGGCAGGAGAAGTCGAGGTAGCCGAGCGGCTCGCAGATTTCGATTCCCGGCGTTCGCTCGAGCGCGTCCAGGAGACCGGCGGCGGTCAGCCGGGCGCGGGTGCGGGGATGGAGGGGAAAGATCAGCGGGCCGAAGTACGCCGCCGCGGCGCTCAACAGCTCGACCAGCCGCGCCAAGGCCGTCGGCTCGTCGACGTTGGCGGCCCGGTGGGCGGTGACGAGCAGATAACCACCGCGCTGCATGCCGAAGCGCTCCAGTGCGCGCGAGCGGCGATCGGCGATCGGGCCGAAGCGGAGGGCGACGTCGGCCATGACGTCGCCGACCAGCCGCGCCCCCCCGCCGAGGCCCTCGCGGCCGAGGTTCGCGACCGCACCCTCGGTCGAGCAGAGCAGCAGGCCGGCGAGGCGATCGGCGGCGAGGCGGTTGACCTCCTCCGGCATGCCACGATCGAAGGAGCGCATTCCCGCCTCGACGTGAACGAGGGGGACGAGCAGCTTGGCGCCGACCAGTGCGGCGGCGAGGGTGGCGTTGGTGTCACCGTAGACGAGCATCGCGTCCGGTCGCTCCGCTTCGACCACCGGCTCGAGCCGCACCATCGTCTCCCCCGTCTGCTCGGCGTGCGTGCCCGAGCCCACCCCGAGCTCGAGCTCCGGCGGCGGCAGGCTGAGCTGCTCGAAAAAGACCGCCGAAAGCTCACGGTCATAGTGCTGACCGGTGTGGACGAGGACCTCAGCGGCTTGCGCCCGGAGGTGACTCGAGACCGCAGCCGCCTTGACGAACTGCGGCCGGTTGCCGACCACGGTGAGGACCTTCATCGCGAGGCTCTCAGGCCGGCTCCAGCGCCGCGCGGGCAGCCGCAACCACGGCGGCGACCTGTTCGTCCTCCAAAGCCGGTCCCATCGGCAGCGCCAGCGAAGTCGCCGCGACCCGGTCGGCGCCCGCAAGCTCGTGCTTGGGCGCATACCCGCGCAGTGCCGGCTGACGGTGAAGCGGCGTCATGTAGTAGGCGCGACACTCCACCCGCGCCTCGACCAAGCCTCTGGCAAGCCGCCCGCGTTCCTCGCTGAGCACGACGTAGAGATGGTGGCAGGACTCCGCCCCCTCGGTCTCGCGCGGCAGCTCGAGCAGATCGCCGAGGCCGGCGCCCGCATAGGCCCGCGCGGCCTGGCGCCGGGCCGTCGTCCATTCCTCGAGCCGGGGCAGCAGGACCCGCAACCCCGCCGCCTGTAGCTCGTCGAGACGCGAGTTGTAGCCGACCTCGGTATGAATCCGCTTGTCCTCGGAGCCGTGGGCACGCAGCCGGCGGGCAATTGCCGCGACCTCGTCGTCATCGCTGAGAATCGCGCCACCGTCTCCGAAGCCGCCGAGGTTCTTCGAGGGGAAGAAGCTGAAGGCGGCGGCGTCGCCCAGCGAGCCGGCGCGGCGACCCCGCAACGTCGCACCCGCCGCTTGTGCCGCGTCCTCAAGCAAGCGCAGTCCGTGCGTCTCGGCCAGCTCGCGCAGCTCGTCGATCGGCGCCGGGTTGCCGAAGAGGTGGACGGGGAGCAGCGCTGCGGTGCGCTTGCCAATCGCCGGCGCCGCAGTTGCAGCGGTCATCACGAAGCTGCGCGGGTCAACGTCGCAGAAGACCGGCCGGGCGCCGGCGTTGACGACGGCCTCGGCGGTCGCGTAGAAGGTGAGGGCCGGGACGACGACGTCGTCGCCGGGACCGACCCCGATCGCCCGCAGCGCAATCGTCAGGGCGTCGGTGCCGTTGGCGACGCCGACGCAGTGCCGCACCCCGACGTACTCGGCAAACTCGCGCTCGAAGGCCTCGACCTCCGGGCCGAGCACGTAGCGCCCCGACTCGAGCACGGCGCGCTGGCGCGCCGCGACCTCATCCAGCAGCGGCGCCAGGGCGGCCCGGGTGGCGAACAACGGCACCGTCGAGGCCACCGCCCGGCTGGAAGCGCTCACCGCCAATGCTCCAGCAGGTCCTCATCGGGCATCCTGCGCACCTCACGCGCCGGCACCCCCATGACGACCGTGCGCGCACCCACGTCCGCCACGACGACGGCCCCGGCCGCGACAAAGGCCTCTTCGCCGATCTCGACCTCCGGGCAGATCACGGCCCCGGCGCCAATCCGACAGGCACGTCGCAGGGTCGGTCCAACCAGCCGCTCGCCGGGGGCGTGGCGGCCCATCGTGTTGTCGTTGGCCAAGGTGACGCCGGGGCCAAGGAAGACGTCGTCCTCGACTGTCGAACCCCAGGCGAGGTAGCAGCGAGTCTGCACGCTGGCCCGAGCGCCCACCTGGACGTCAGGATCGACCGAGACGAAGCTGCCGATGGTCGCGCCGGAGCCGATCCGGGCGCGCTCGCGGATCTGAGCATGGTCGCCGATCCGCGCCCCGTCGCCGATCTCCACCGCGCTGTGGATCACCACGTGCCCGCCGATCCGCACCCCGTCGCCGATCCGCACCCCCTCCCCCAACAGCAGTCCCGGCGCCAGCTCGCTGGGACGAGGCATTGCCTCCCTCACGCGGGCGCCCCACGAGGAATGAGCGCGACCGCTTCTCCGCCCGCGTCGAGCGACTCCTGCAGTGCCTCCAGCACCTGCACGACGCGTAGGCCCTCGAGCCCGCCGCTGCGCGGTGCGACACCGCCACGCAGGCACTCGAGGAAGTGCTCGAGCTCGATCCGCAGTGGCTCGCGGCGGGAGATCGCCGGGCTGCGCTGCTCGCCCGAGCGGGCGACGTAGTCCCCCTCCGCTGCCGCGTCGGGATCGAACCCCTTGTCATAGACGGTCAGCGTGCGCTCCGGCTCCATGTCGTCGAAGGTTGCCATCCGCCGCGAGCCGACGACCGTGAGCCGGCGCTCCTTGCGCGGATCGAGCCAGGAGACGTGGATATGCGCGGCGAGGCCGCCGGCAAAGCTGAGGTGGGCGAAGACGACGTCCTCCACCCCGTCGCGCACGTAGCTCTGGCCACGGGCGCTGACCTGCGCCGGCAGCTCACCGGTCAGCGCCAGGATCGCGGAGACGTCGTGGGCACCGAGGCTCCAGAGCGCATTCTCGTCGGCGCGCAGGCGGCCCAGGTTGAGGCGCTGCGAGTAGACGTAGCGGATCTCGCCCAGCTCGCCACACTCGCACAGCTCTTTGAGGGCGACAAGCGCCGGGTGGTAGGCGAGCAGGTGGCCGACCATCAGCACCTTTTCCCGCTCGGCGGCGAACTCAACCAGGCGCTCGGCGGAGGCCACATCGCAGGCCAGCGGCTTCTCGACGAAGCAGTGGCGGCCCGAGGCAAGCGTCAGCTCGGCCAGCGCCGTATGCGTAGGCACCGGGGTCGCCACGGCGACCGCGGCGACGCTCTCGTCGGCGAGCATCTCACCGAGGTCGGCGGTGAAGCGCGTCCGCGGGAATGCGGCCTGCATCCGCTCGCGCCGCCCGGCGTCGGTGTCGCAGCACCAGGCCAGCTCGCAATCAGGCAGGGCGTCCAGATTGCGCGCGATGTTAGAGCCCCAGTAGCCGAGCCCTGCGATTCCGACGCGAAGCACGCCGTTCCTCCGCGCTAGCGCGGCGATCCCAGCGTCAGGAGAAAGAGCAAGGGCAACACGCCAATCGCCATCGTGCCGGCAAGGACCGGGGCCCAGCCGAAGCGCCGCCGGGCACCGTCCCCCTCGTCTTCCGGTCGCCGAAATTGCAGCAGTATGGGCAGGGCCAGAGTCCGGCCGAGGACACCCAGGTCACCGGTAAAGGAGCGCGAGCGAGCGTACTCAAGGTCGAGCCTGACCTTGTCGGGGAGCAGCTGCTCGCGGTAGAACCGCTCGGGATCAGCGTGGAGACTGAGCAGGTGCGGCTCCAAGCCGGCATAACGCAACTGGGTCGGACCGGTGATGCCTGGCGGGACAGCGAGGATCTCGGTGTATTCGGCGGCGTGGAGTGTGACGAACTCCTCCAGCTCGGGGCGGGGCCCGACCAAGGTCATATCGCCACGCAGCACGTTCCAGAGCTGCGGCAGCTCGTCGAGCCGCGTCGCCCGCAGGAAGCCGCCGACCGGCGTGATCCGGCTGTCGTTGGCGCCGGCCACGGAGTGGCCGGCGTTGTCGACCCTCATAGTGCGGAACTTGATCATCTCGAAGTGGCTACCGCGGTACCCCCTCCGCCTCGCCCGAAAGAAGACCGAGCCGGGGGAATCGAGGAAGACGGCGACGGCGACGATCAGGAAGGGCAGGGCCAGCAGGGGAACGAGCAGAGCCAGGGCGGCGAGGTCGAAAAGCCTTCGCGCAAGCGGTATCCGCGCTCGACCCGGCGCTCGGCGCCGCCTCAATGCCGCCTCCTCCCCACCGCTCGGAGAGTACGCGTCCGCGCGCGTAAATGTCAAGAAACGTCAACGGTTTCGCGGGCTCGGACAAACTTGCTATAGAGTTTCTGATTGATGGGAAGCGCAGTCGAAGTCCCGCCCGATTGGTACCGCTCGGGATTCCCGCCGATCACGGCGGCGATGCCATGGGCGGATCGAACGGAGGCCGAAGTCGACCGGGCGATCATGATGCTGCGGCCAGAGGGCGGCGAGCGGGTGCTCGACCTCGCCTGCGGCATCGGCCGCCACTCGCTGGAGCTACGGCGGCGCGGCTTCGAGGTGGTCGGCGTCGACATCTCAGCCGATCTGCTCGAGATGGCCGAGCAGGAGGCCGAGGCCCAGGCGCTCGAGGTGACCTTCATGCAAGCCGACCTGCGCGAGCTCGAAATGCGCGACGAATTCGACCTGGTGCTAAGCCTCAACGACGGCGCTGTCGGCTACTTCGAGACCGACGAGGAGAACTTCCGCACCTTTGAGGTCATCTCACACGCTCTGCGCGAGGGCGGCGGGCACCTGATGCAGCTGCCGAACGTGCTCCACGCCGAAAAGAACCTGCCGCTGAAATCCTGGATCGTCGGTGAGTCGACGCTCGAACTCAGCGACCACCACTGGAACGCCGAGAACCGCTACATCGAAGGCTCAACCGTGCCGATCCGCATCGGCGAGGTCTTCGAGAGATACGAGGAGATCCCCTTTCGCCAGCGCCTCTACACCGTCGAGGAGCTGACTGAGATCTACGAGTCGGTCGGCATGCGCCTGGCCAACACCTTCGCCGGCAGCGGCAAAGCACGCAAGCCGAAGTCCTCGCAGTTCGAGATCTTCGTCGAGGGCCGCAAGTAGACCGACCTAATGAAGGCGGGCATTCCGGCCGATAAAGGCCGGGATGTTCGAGATCGACTCAGCGCTGCGCACGCTCGTCGAGCGGGGTGGCTCAGACCTCCACGTGAAGGTGGCTGCACCGCCGACTATCCGTCTGCACGGTGAGCTGACGGCCTTGGAGGGCCATGAGTCGCTCAGCGGCGAGGACACCGAGAAGGCCTTCCATGACATCGCCGAGGCGCGCTCGCTGACCGAGTTCGAGGAATGCGGTGAGGCCGACTTCTCCTACGCGGTCCCAGGCCTATCGCGCTTCCGGGTCAACGTCTTCAAGCAGCGCGGCTCGACCTCGATCGTCTGCCGCGCGATCCCTTTCGAAATTCGCTCGGTGGAGGACCTCGGCCTGCCCGAGGTCGTCACCAGCCTGGCCGAGGAGCAGCGCGGGATCATTCTCGTCACCGGCACCACGGGCTCGGGCAAGTCGACGACGCTGGCGGCGATGATCGACCACATCAACCGCACTCGGGCGCACCACATCGTCACGCTCGAGGACCCGATCGAGTACCTGCACGAAGACAAAGGCTCGATCGTCAACCAGCGCGAGGTCGGCTCCGACACCGAGAGCTTCGCCCGGGCGATGCGCCGCGTCCTGCGCCAAGACCCCGACGTGATCCTGATCGGCGAGATGCGCGACGAGGAGACCGTGCGCACGGCGCTCTCCGCGGCCGAGACCGGCCACCTCGTCCTCTCCACCGTCCACACCCTGGACGCAACCGAGACGATCAACCGGATCATCGATTTCTTCCCGCCCCACCTCCAACATCAGGCCCGGGTGATGCTCTCCTCGACCCTGAAAGGGGCGATCGCGCAGCGCCTCGTCCCCGACATCACCGGGGAGGGTCGCGTTCCTGCCTCCGAGGTCCTCGTCGTCACCGGCCGTGTCCAGGACCTGATCCTCAACCCCGACGAAACCGGCAAGATCACCGAGGTGATCGCCGAGGGCGAGTACTACGGCATGCGCACCTTCGACCAGTCGTTGCTGCGCTACGTGATGGAGGGCAAGATCGCCGAGCAAGTTGCGCTCGATTACGCCTCCAGCCCCCACGACTTCAAACTGATGCTGGCGGCCGGCGGCCAGCGCGCCAGCGGCATAGAGCAGCTCGAGAGCTCGTCGAGCAGCGACCCATAGTCTTTATTAATTAGACTATTTAAATTCACCTATTAAATTGCCAATTTCGCTCAGCGCTGGCGACGGTAGCCGTGGCCTCCATCGCCCTGCCGGCCGGCGGCTGCGGAAGTCAGGAGCAAGCGCCCCGCGTGGCCGAAGCCAAGAGGCCAAAGGCTGACAGCCCCTACGTCGAAGTCCTGCTCGGATTTCGCAATGCCGCCAGGTCAAACGTCACCTACGACGCATATGGCTATGTCCAGTCGGGTTTTCCGGCCTCCCAGAGAGCCGCGCTCGACGCGTTTTGCGTCGTCGTCAACAGCGTGCGGACGGACTCCGAGAGCAGAGAGCTCAGCGACCCCGAGTATTTCTCCAAGCGGGTCGTGGCGGCGGCGAGACCGGAGGCTGAAGCCGCGTCCATGGCATCGGTCAGACGGGCGGTCGGCAAATTGCAGGCCGTCATCGAGCCGGAATCGCTCAGCAGCCTGCTGGTGAAAAGCTACACAAAGGCCTGCTACTGAGCTTCCTCGCGGAGGGCGAGTACTACGGCATGCGCACCTTCGAGAGTGCCTAGTCGATCGGCTCGACCGGTCGCCAGACGGGCCGGATCATCGCTCGCTTGAAACCGGCGCGGACGAGGTTGCGGGCGGCCTGCGAGGGACGGCCGAGATCGTCGAGCGACTCTTCGGTTTCGGCGAACAGTGCGTGGCAGCCGGCGGCGGCAGCGTCGCGGATGCGCCGGCGCAGCAGCGCCAGGTGGCTGCCCTTGCCACGCGCGGGCCCTTCCGTGGCGGCGAAGCCCAGCTGGGCGATGTCGTCGTCGAGCATCATCACGGCGCTGCCGACGCCGACTTCGTTCTCGTCAAGCGCGACGTAGCAGCGCCACAGATGGCGCCTGGGCAGGCCATCGAAGAGACAGCACGCGATCGGGTCCAGGTCGAATCCGTCGCTTATGTACTCGCCGAAGCCTTCCAGGTAGTCGTCGACCTCGTCGATTTCGATCCCGGCCGGCTTGGGAAAGTCGGGCGCCGCGGTGTCGCGGACGTACCTCACCAGGCACTCGCCGCGCTGGTACCCCCGCTGGTTGAGCAGGTCCTCGGCCGCGCCGGCCTCCGGGCGCCCCGCAGTGATCGGGATGCGGCAGTCGATGCCGAGCGACTCGACCCACTCGAGCGCCGCCGCCAGGTGCCCTTCCTCGACGGCGCCCGGCTCGGCGGCGCCGAGCAGCAGGTTGAGCATCGGCGTCTCCGGCAAGTTGGCGACCACGGTGACCTGGATCGGGCCGTACCAGCGCACCTCGATTCGCTCCTCCTCTACCGCGTCCAGCACGGGCGTACGCCAGAGGTCGAGCCAGAGGCGCCGCTCGAGCACGTCGAAGAGGGTCGGGTCGCCGAGGTGCCCTCGCGCAATCCTGCTGAGGTTCCGCAGGAATTCGTCCTCCCAAGCCACCGGGTCCAAGCTTAGGGGACGCGGCGAGTTTGCACAAGGAACCTAGACTGATTCAGGCCGAGGCGAGCTCCTTCAAGGCTCCGAGCACGATGTCGTCGTGCGTCTTCGGCGAGACCTTGGGAAAGACCTTGGCGATCTTGCCGTCGGGGTCGATCAGGAAAGTCGCCCGCTGCACGCCCATGTACTTCTTGCCGTACATCGACTTCTCGACCCAGGCGCCATAGCGCTCGGCGACGGCGTGGTCGGCGTCGGCCAGCAGGGTGAAGTCGAGGTCGAACTTTTCGGCGAACTTCTTTACGGCGGCGACCTCGTCGGGAGAGACGCCGACCACCCGGGCGCCGGCGGCCTCGTAGTCGCCGCCGCGATCGCGCACGCCGCAGGCCTGGGTCGTGCAGCCGGGCGTGTCGGCACGGGGATAGAAGTAGAGCACGACTGTCTCGCCGCGCAGGCTGGAGAGGGTCAGCTCCTCGCCGTCTTGATCGGGCAGGGTGAAGTCGGGGGCGGCCTCGCCGGCTTCGAGCATCGGCGGGCTCAGTCCTCGCGGCCGGGGTCCTGGCCGTCCTCGTCCTCGTCGAGCTCCTCGTCACCCTGTTCGAGCGCGGTCTCGGAGACCGATCCGGTCGAACCCGGGTGGTAATGGGTCTGGAAGTGCTCCAGCGCCCGGTCGCGGCGATCCTCGTCGACCGGAACCTCGTCGGAGATCCGGACCCAGTCGGCGCCCTCGTAGTCCTCGAGATTGAAGACCTCCTGGTCGAGCGAGGTCGAGTCGTCGACCACGACCAGCACCTCGGTCTGCGGGTTGAAATAGGTCCCGGGCTGGTTGAGCAGCTCCTCGACCTCGTAGAGGTTGTCGCGGTCGGCGGCCATCGCTCCCCCGATCCTACAAATCCGCGAGCTGGCGTTCCATCTCGGCCTCGACGTCGAGCGGCTCCTCACCCCGGCGCATACGCCGTTCGTTGCGGGCGACGACCAGCTGGCGCACCTCGGCGCGCAGCTTCTCGTCGATCGCCGGCCCGGCCGCACCGGGGGATTCGAGCAGCCGCGACACCTCGGCCTCGATGTCGAGCGGCGCTTCGCCGCGCTGCCGGCGCCGGTAGGACTTCGCCTCCAGCATCTGTCGCGCCTCTGTCTCCTGCAGCTTGCGGTCGACCGGGGGTTCGGGTTGGGAGAGGCGGCTCGGCGGCGGCATCTCCTGCTCGATCGCAAACGGCCCTTTGCCGATGCTCTGCCAAAGGGGCCCCGTGCGAGCAAAGGCAATCAAGGCAACGGGCAGCGCGATGAGCGTGATCAGCGTGAGCACAAAGCCTGCCTGGATGTCGATCAGACTCCCTAGAGGAAGCATAGCCAATCCAGGGTAGGGCTTCCCTGGTTGGCGGGCCATCCGCTACTCTTTGACGCTGGTTGACTGACCAGTCAATCGGCCCTCTCCCACCGAGATAAAGGAGCACGCTGCAGTGGTTGACTTCACCCTGACCGACGAGCAGAAAGACCTGCGCGAGCTGGCGCACAACTTCGCGGAGAAAGAGATCCGCAAGGTCGCCTGGGAGTACGACAAGGACGGCACCTGGCCCCAGGAGATCATCGACAAGGCCTGGGAGGTCGGGTTGATGAACACCCACATCCCCGAGGCCTACGGCGGACCGGGCCTCGACTACCTCTCCGGCTGCCTGATCGAGGAGGAGATGGGCTGGGGCTGCTCGGGCATCGGCACCTCGTTGATGGCCAACGGCCTCGCCTCGGCACCGATCGCCCTCGGCGGCTCCGAGGAGACCAAGAAGAAGTACCTCGGGATGCTGACCGAAGACAAGAAACTGGCCTCCTTCTGCCTGACCGAGCCCGACGCCGGCTCCGACGTCTCCGGGATGAAGACCCGCGCCGTCAAGCAGGGCGACAAGTACGTCATCAACGGCTCCAAGTGCTTCATCACCAACGGCACCTACGCCGACTACTTCACCGTCTACGCGAAGACCGACCCCGAGGCCGGCCACCGCGGAATCAGCGCCTTCGTCGTCGACGCCGACCTCCCCGGGGTCACCGTCGACAAGAAGGAGGACAAGATGGGCCAGCGGGCTTCCAACACCGCGACCATCTCCTTCAGCGACGTCGAGATCCCCGCAGAAAATCTCATCGGCGAGGAGAACAAGGGGTTCAAACTGGCGATGATGACCCTCGACCGCACCCGCCCGGGCGTCTCGGCTATGGCCGTCGGCATCGGCCGCGCGGCTCTCGAGTTCGCCACCGAGTACTCCAAAGAACGGGTTCAGTTCGGGGTGCCGATCGCGATGCACCAGGCGATCCAGTTCATGATCGCCGACATGGCCACCAAGGTCGAGGCCGGTCGCCTGCTGGTCTGGAGCTCGGCAGTGATGCTCGACCAAGGGCAGCGCAACAGCCGCGTCTCCTCGATGGCCAAGCGCTTCGCCGCCGACTCGGCGATGGAGATCACCGTCGACGCCGTGCAGGTCTACGGCGGCTACGGCTTCATCAAGGAGTACCCGGTCGAGAAACTGATGCGCGACGCGAAGATCATGCAGCTCTACGAGGGGACCAGCCAGATTCAGCGCCTGGTCATCGCCAAAGAAGTGCTGCTGCCGCGCAACGTCAACGAGCCCACCCCGGAGGCCGAAGCCGCCAAGGCGAAAGCAGCCGAGGAAAGCCAGTCCGAGCAGGCCGCCGCGACTGTCTGAGACTCGGGGCAGGGGCCCTGATGCGAGCCGCCGTTCCTGCGGGGGCGGCGGCTTTTTCTTCAGCTTCAGGTGAGAGGCCTACGCCCAAATTGACGCAATCGGGGCCGCGACGATCCTCTCTGCTACCTCGTAGATCCGCGCTCCGGTGTGCAGGACCACGCCAACGACGAACCGCTCGCCAATTTCCTCGCGCAACCATGCCAGGTGCCGTGCGTCATCTACGGTCACGACGGAACCCGCCTTCACCTCGATACCGATCAGACGCTCGCCCGCGAGCTCGGCGATCAGGTCGACCTCATGTCTTCCCTGCTCAGTCCGCAGATGGTGAAGCCGCGGACGCGTCGAAGATGCCGCAAGCTCGGGGCGAAGCTGTGCGGCAACGAACGTGTCGAGAACCCGCCCGAGCAGGTTGCCATCGCGCATCACGCCCAGCTCGTCGATTCGCAGTGCTGCCGCGATCAGGGCGGGGTCGACCAGATATCGCTTCGGCTGCCGAACCAATCGCTTGAGCCGGTTCGAAGTCCAGGCGGGGACCTGCTCGGCGATCAGCAGGCCGCCAAGCAGATCCTCATAGGCGGCGGCGGTCAACTTGTTGACCTGTGCGGCGTCGTAGATCGTCTTGTGATCGGCGACCCCCGCGGAGTTGAGTGCATACGCCTCGAAATAGCGGCGCATGCGCCGCGAGTCTCGCCGCCGCGTCGGCGACTCTTCGAGCTGTTCGACGTCGTGCGTAAGAAGGTCGTTGACGTAACTCTCAAGCCAGGCCTCGCGAGCCTGTCCCGTCAACCTCAATGCCGGTTCGGGAAAGCCGCTGCGCAGAGCAAGCTCCACATAGCCACGGAGATCCGGAGGCTCGTTCGGGGTGCTCAGGTCATCGCCATCGGCCAGCCGATCGAAAAAGGTGGGACCGGAAATCCGACCGGAAATCTCCCGTTGAGACATCGGATACATCGCCAGCCGCACGAGGCGGCCGGTGGCCGGCCAGATGTCGTTCTCCAGGGCGGCACGAACAGAGCCGGTGAGCAGGAAGCGACCGGGGCGCGGCTCGGAGTCCACAGCCCGGCGCACTGCGCCGAGCACCTCCGGCACCATCTGCCACTCGTCGAGCAGAACCGGCTCGGGCGTGGCGCGCAAGGCGGCATCGGGGTCGCCCTCAAAGGCGACTGCTTCGGTTTTGCGGTCAAGCCTGACCACGTTAGCGGCCCGCCGCTCCCCCGTGCGCGTCTTCCCAGTCGCCCGCGGGCCGACCAGCATCAGGGCTGGAAGTTGCGCGATTAGGCCGTCGAGGACTGAATCGACGAGGCGAGGGAGGTAAATGAGATCACTATTCTTAGCCATTGAACGCGGCTAATCATAGCGTTTTAACGCAATAAATACTACCCAGCTCCCGCTAAGTGGCGCGGGCCATCTGGCGCGCCGTCTTCTGGCGCTTGTTCTTGTCCAGCTCCACCTTGCGCAGGCGCACCGATTCGGGCGTCACTTCGACGCACTCGTCGTCGCGCAGGAACTCGAGGGCGGCTTCCAGCGAAAGCCGTTTGGGCGGCTCGAGGCGGACCAGGATGTCGGCGCTGGCGGCGCGCACGTTGGTCTGGTGCTTCTCCTTTATCGCGTTGACGTCGAGGTCGTCGGAGCGGGCGTTCTCGCCTACGACCATGCCTTCGTAGACCTCCTCGCCAGGGCCGATGAAGAGGGTGCCGCGGTCCTGCAGGTTCATCAGCGCGTGGCTCGCGCTGGAGCCGCGCCGGTCCGCCACAAGCGAGCCGGTCGGGCGGGTGCGCAGCTCGCCCGCCCAGGGCTCCCAGCGGTCGAAGACGTGGTGCAGGATCCCCGAGCCCCGGGTCTCGGTGAGGAACTCGGTGCGCAGGCCGATCAGGCCGCGGGCGGGGACCAGGTAGTCCATCCGCACCCAGCCGGTCGAGTGGTTGACCATGTGGTCGAGGCGGCCCTTGCGGCCGGCGAGCAGCTGGGTGACCGCGCCGACGTGGCCCTCGGGCACGTCGATCGCCAGCCGTTCGACCGGCTCGTGGACCTTGCCGTCGATTTCGCGGACGATCACCCGCGGCTGGCCGGCGGTCAGCTCGAAGCCCTCGCGACGCATCATCTCCAGCAGCACGACCAGCTGCAGCTCGCCGCGGCCCTGTACCTCCCAGGCGTCGGGCCGCTCGGTGTCGGTGACCCGGATCGAGACGTTGCCGACCAGCTCGGCGTCGAGCCGGTCGCGAACCTGCCGCGCGGTCAGCTTCTTGCCCTCGGTCCCGGCCAGCGGCGAGGTATTGATCCCGACCACCATCGAGAGCGAGGGTTCGTCGACCGCGATCACCGGCAGCGGCTGCGGATCGTCCGGGTCGGCCAGCGTCTCGCCGATCGTCACCTCCGGGAGGCCGGCGACGGCGATGATCTCGCCCGGCCCGGCCTCGGCGGCGGCAACCCGGTCGAGCGCCTCGGTCACGTAGAGCTCTGAGATCGCCGCCCGCTCGATGCTGCCGTCGGCCCGGCACCAGGCGATCTGCTGCCCGTTGCGGACTTTCCCGTGGCGCACCCGGCAGAGTGCCAGGCGGCCGACATAGGGATCGGCGTCGAGGTTGGTGACCAGGGCCTGAAAGGGATGATCGGGGTCGTGCTCGGGCGCCGGGATCCGCTCCAGCATCAGGTCCATCAGCGGCGTCAAGTCGGTCCCCTCGGCGCCTTCTTCGAGTGCCGCCCAGCCGGCTTTGGCGTTGGTGTAGACGATCGGGAAGTCGACCTGCTCGTCGTCGGCGTCGAGGTCGAGGAAGAGCTCGTAGACCTCGTCGACGACTTCGGCGATGCGGGCGTCGGGGCGGTCGACCTTGTTGACGACGAGGATCACCGGCAGCTTCGCCTCCAGCGCCTTGCGCAGGACGAAGCGGGTCTGGGGAAGCGGCCCCTCGGAGGCGTCGACCAGCAGCAGCACGCCGTCGACCATCGTCAGCCCACGCTCGACCTCGCCGCCGAAGTCGGCGTGGCCGGGGGTGTCGATGATGTTGAGCTTGACGCCCTCGTAGTTGACGGTCGTGTTCTTGGCGAGGATCGTGATCCCCTTCTCCCGCTCCAGGTCCATCGAGTCCATCACCCGCTCGGCCACGTCCTGGCCTTTGCGGAAGGCGCCGCTCTGCCACAGCATCGCGTCGACCAGGGTCGTCTTGCCGTGGTCGACGTGGGCGATGATCGCGATATTTCTCAGGGCTGTTCGGCGGGTCATGGCGCTTCGCATTCCGGTGTCCTCAGTCGCTCATGTGCGGAGCACAATCGCTCCTTCGTCTTAGGACTGCTCGGCCATGAACCGCCGAACAGCCCTGAAACCATTAAAAAACGGGACCCACCGCGAGAACGGCGGGCCCCGTCACTGCTAAGAGTGGTGCGCTGCTACGAGGTCTGCTGGACGCTTGCGGCGGCCGGGCCCTTGGGGCCTTCTTCGGACTCGTAGCTCACCTTCGAACCCTCGGTCAGGGACTTGAAGCCCTCACCCAGGATCGCGCTGTGATGAACGAAGACGTCCTTAGAGCCGTCGTCGGGCGTAATGAACCCGTAGCCCTTGTCGTCGCTGAACCACTTGACAGTTCCAGTTGGCATGAATTGCCTCCACTTCATGTGCTGCGAACGCGGCACATGCGGTGAAGCAACGACGCGAGCGCTAGACACAACTTTTTGCCGGATCTTCCGGCCTATCGCGGAGGACCGTAGCAGGGTCGGCAGCCGGGAGGCACGCCGCACCTATGCCCCGGCGCCGTGGTTCCTTAGTCAAGCTATGCGTGAAAAGGAACCACGCGATGACTGCTCCAGGACGAAGCACGGGAGGCCGATACCTTTGGTGCTGATGCCTCTCGGGATTCCGCCCCGCCTCCGGCGGGGACCGTACGCGATCGTCCTCCTCTCGCTGATCTGTGCCCCTGCGCCGGCAACGGCCTGGGCCGCCGCAAGCCGCCCGAGCGAAGGCGACCTCTCCCCCAGGCTCGCCGAGCTGGCCAAGCCCTCGGTCCGCTCGGCCTCGCCCGCAAGGCAGGCCAAAGAGCTCAGCCTCGCCGCCGAAGGCCCCGGGAGCCTCCTGCGCACAGGCAATCGCGTCCTCGTCGAAGTGCGCTTCGACCGCGGTGCCGCGGCCGCCGTCGAGGACCTCCGCGCCACCGGGGCGAAGATCGTCAACGTCAGCCCGCGCTACCAGACCATCACGGTCGCCGCCAGGCCGGCCGCTCTGCCCGCCCTCTCCGGCGTCCCGCGGGTCGCCGGCGCTACCGAGGTGCTGACCCCCTTCACCGCGGAATCGACCTGCCCTTCCGGCGTCGCCGTCTCGGAGGGCGACGCGCAGCTCCGTGCCGACGAGGTGCGGGAACCGCCGTTCTCGGTCAACGGCAGCGGCGTCACGGTGGGGATCCTCTCCGACTCGTTCGACACGGCGACCAAATCCGCCAACGGCCTTCAACCGATTGCGACGAAAGCGGAAAACGACGTCGAAAGCGGCGACCTGCCGGGGGAAACCAACACCTGCCCCGGCCAGACGGCTCCGGTCGACGTCCTCGAGGACTACGAACCGACCGACCCCGACGAACCCGAACCGGGCGATGAGGGACGGGGCATGGCCCAGATCGTCCACGACCTTGCGCCGGGAGCGGGACTCGCCTTCGCGACGGCCTTCACCGGCGAAACGGCTTTCGCCGGAAACATCGAAAAGCTCGCCGGGCCGGGACCGGAAGGCGCCGAAGCGAGCGTTATCGCCGACGACGTCAGCTACCCGGCGGAGCCCTTCTTCCAGGAAGGGCCTGTCGGGGTCGCGGTGAGCAAAGTCGCCGGCGAAGGGGTCACGTACTTCTCGGCGGCCGGCAACAACAACCTGTTCGACGCGGCCGGCAACGAAATCGGCTCGTGGGAAGCGCAGCAGTACCGCGACTCGGGCTCCTGCCCGCCGGCGGTCGCCTCGCTCGCCGGGTTCCACGGAACGCACTGCCTCGACTTCGACCCCGGCTCCCAGACCGACAAGACCTACGGGATCAAAGTCGCGCCGGGGGCGACGCTGACGGTCGACCTGCAGTGGAACGAACCCTGGCTCGGAGTGGCCTCCGACTTCGACGCCTTCCTGCTCAACTCGACCGGGGGCCTGATCGGGGTCGCGGCCGGCGACAACGTCGAAATCAGCCAGAAACCGGTCGAGGTGTTGCCATGGCCGAACAAAAGCGGATCCCAGCAGACGGTGCAGCTCGTCGTGAACCGTTTCGCCGGCGGTACGCCCCGGCTCAAGCTCGCCCTGCTCGAGAACGGCGCCGGGGTAACGGGCGTCGAGTACCCACGGTCGACCGGCACCGACGTCGTCGGCCCGACGATCTTCGGGCACGACGGCGCCGCCGGCGCGATCTCGGTCGGTGCGGTGCCCTTCTACAACAGCACCGAAGCGGAGGAATACTCTTCCCGCGGTCCCGTGACCCATTACTTCGGGCCGGTAAGCGGCACGACCCCGGCCGAAGCGCTGCCGTCGGCCGAAGTGGGGTCCAAGCCCGACATCGCGGCGACCGACTGCGGCAGGACCACCTTCTTCGCCTCGCTGAGCGCCGGAGTGTGGAGGTTTTGCGGAACGTCCGCGGCCGCCCCCCACGCGGCAGCTGTCGCCGCGCTCATGTCCGAGGCCAAACCCACGGCCGATCCATCGGAAATCAAAGGAGCTCTGCTCGCGAGCGCCGTCCCGGTAGAAAAATCCGACGGATGCGCCGTCGGCACCGGGTTGGTCAACGCGGTGGGCGCTGTCGAAGACCTGCTGACCCCCGTCCCTCCGGTCGAACCCAGCTGCCCGGTGCCGACCCCGGAAGGCTCGGTCGAGGAAGCGCGAGCACCGGGCAATTGGGGCATCGAAGCGCTGCCACCCTCGCCACCTCAGCCGCCGATAGACAACACTCCACCCGAACCGCCGGTCGACAGCACGCCGCCCGGGACCTCCTTTGGCAAGCGGCCGCCGAAGGTGATCCGGACGACGCTCGGCAACGCCACGGCGGTCTTCGTGTTCCGCTCAGACGAGGCCGGCGTGACCTTCCTCTGCCGGGTCGACCGGGGCCCTTGGCGGACCTGCCCGGCGCGCTTCGTACGCCGCTACCGCGTCGGCAGGCACGTCGTTCGCGTGGTCGCCCGTGACGCCGCCGGCAACTCCGATTTGACCGCGGTCGTCTACGGCTTCCGGGTCAAGCGGGTCGGCTAGCCGCGGACCGCCCAGCTCAGCTCGCCTCGCCGAACCTGCCTCGTTGCATCACCCGGTGGCCGACGAAGAGAAGGGCCAGCAGCGCCGCGGCGCTGCCCAGGACGATGGGATCGGTGAGGCTGAGGCCCTCGAGGCGCGTGCCGAAGTAGACGGACAGGGCGGTGATCGGCAAGTAGCCCACCAGCGTCGTCCAGGCGTAGCGCCAGAGCGGCACGCGAGCGGCGCCGGCGGCGTAGGAGACGAGGCTGAAGGGGACGATCGGGATCAGGCGGACGGCGAGCAGCAGGGTGGCGCCGCCGCGCTCGATCGCGGCCTCCATGCGCTCGAAGCGCCCGGTGCCGAACCAGCGATCCAGCAGCGGCCTGGCAACCGAGTGCCCGACGGCATAACAGAGCAGTCCGGAGAGCAGCCAGCCGAGCATCATCAGCGCCAGCGCCGGGAAGAAGCCGTAGACGAAGCCGGCTGCCGCGTCGACGATCTCCGCCGGGTAGAAGACGACCGTGTGGATCAGCGTCAGGGCGAGGATCAGCAGCGGGCCGGCGACGCCGAGGTCTTTGACCTTGCTGCGTACCTCCGCCGTGTCCCCCCGCACCGCCGCCTCGAACGCTTCGCGCAGCTCCGGGATCGCCAGCACCAGCCCGGCGAGCACCGCGATCCCGCCCAGGGTGACGGCGACTGCGGCGAGCGATGGCTTCGGCGAATCCACGGCTCAGCCGCGCAGCCGCTCGGCGAGGGCCGAGTGGCGGGCGCCGCTGTCGTCGCGGCGGACCGCCATCTCCAGCGCAGCGGGGTCGCCGATCAGCACGCAGCTGCTGCGGGCGCGGGTGATCGCCGTGTAGAGCAGGGGCCGGGTCAGCATGCGGGCGTGGGAGCGGTGGCAGACGCCGACGACGACCGGGACCTCGCAGCCCTGCGCCTTGTGGACCGAGATCGCGTAGGCGAGCCGCAGGGTCGCCGTCTCCCCGTATGGGATGACCAGCGAGCCGCCCTCGTCGGTATCGACGACGATCGCCTCCTCCCCCGGGTCGTCCTCGCGGAGGAAGACGATCGAGCCGTTCATCAACCCCAGCTCGTGCGAGTTGCGGGTCTGGATCAGGCGGTCGCCGATCCGGAAGCGGTCGTTCAGCGCTTTCTTCCCGTCAGGATTTAGTCGCGCCTGCAGGCGCTCGTTGAGCGCGTCGATCCCGACCGCCCCCTTGTACATCGGAGCCAGCACCTGCACCTCGCGGATCGGATCGACGCCGAAGCTCGCCGGCGCCCGCTCGGCGACCACCTCGACCACCGTCTCCAGCGCCCGTTCGGGGCTCGGCCGGTCGATGAAGAAGAAGTCGTGGTCCTGGTCGCCCTGCGGCTGCAGGTGCGGCGGCCGGCCCTGGTTGATCTCGTGGGCGGCGGTGGTGATCATCGAGCGCGCGGCCTGGCGGAAGATCTGGGTGAGGCGGACGACGGGTGCGACGCCGGAGGCGATCAGGTCGTCGAAGGGCTTGCCGGCGCCGATCGGCGGCAACTGGTCCGCGTCGCCGACGAAGACCACGTGGGTCGACTCGGCGAGGCCGCCGAGCACGACCTCGATCAGGCGGAGGTTCAGCATCGAGGCCTCGTCGACGATCACCAGACCCGCCGGCAGCGGGTGACCGGGCCTGAAGCCCGGCTCGCGGCCGGGCATCCACTCGAGCAGCCGGTGGATCGTCTGCGCCTCGTGACCGGTCGCCTCCTCGAGCCGTCGGGCGGCGCGCCCGGTCGGCGCGCAGAGCGCGATCGGCACGTCGGCCCGCTCAGCCTCGGCGACGATCGCCCTCGTGCAGGCGGTCTTGCCGACGCCGGGGCCGCCGGTCAGCACCGAGATCCGCGCCGCGAAGGCGCCCCGCACCGCGGCCCACTGCTCGTCGGTCAGCTTGGCCTCGTCCTCGTTGTCCTCAGGCGGCAGCTCGCCCGGGTCATGATCGAGATGGGTCGGGGCCGCGACCCGTTCGGCCAGCGTCGCGGCGACGGCGAGCTCGCCGGCGTGGGTCGGCTCGCGGTAGGCGCGGCCTTCGTCGAGCAGCAGCCCCCGCGCCATCGCCGGCACGTCGGGATCGGGCTGCAGGCCGATCAGCTTCGCCGTGCGCCGGTTCAGCTCATCAATCGGCAGGTAAGTGTTGCCCTGCTGCTCGGCCTCGGTGAGGGCAAAGACCGCGGCTGCCTGGGCGCGCCGCTCGGACTCGAGCGGCACGTCGGCGGCCAGCGCGATCTTGTCGGCGCGGGCGAAGCCGACCCCGGCGACCTCGGTCAAGCGGTAGGGGTCCTCGTGCAGGATCGCCATCGAGCGCTCGCCGAAGCGGGCGTGGATCGGTGCCGCCAAGTGCGCCAGGCCGTGCGGCGCGAGCTGCACGTGCAGATCGCGGATCGCCCGCGAGGCGTGCCAGGAATCGGTTGCCGCCGCGGCCTGTTGGGCACTGACCCCGCGCAGCCCACCGAAGATGCCGCCCGGGTCGGCGGCGATCGCCCCCAGCACTCCCTCGCCGTGCTCGTCGACGAGACGTTCGGCGCGGGCCGGGCCGATGTGGCGCAGGCTGGTCAGGTAAGCGATCTGCCCCTCACGGTCGGCGGGGTCGAGCGGCAGCGCGCCACGCGCCTTCAGCTGCCTCCCGTAGCGCGAATGCGTCTGCCAGTCGCCGCTGACTTCAGCCCGGTCGCCGGCGCTCAGATGGGCGACCGGGCCGACCAGCGCAAAGCCCTCGCCCGACTCGGCGTCCTGCACCTCCAGCACCGCGTAGCCGTCGTCTTCGGCGCTGAAGATGACCCCCAGCACCTCGACCGTGCCACTGAAGGCGGCAGCGTCGGCATCGAAGAGGGTCGCAGCGTCGCTCACAGAGCAAAGCTAGCCGGAGGCGAGGCGGTTCGACGTCCGCCTGTGAGGGGGGAGCCTTGCTTGGAAATACAAAGTACGACAAGATGCCTGCGATCCGGCCCAACCCGGGCCGCACAAATCGGGAGGACGAAGCAGATGAGCACTTACGCGGTGAAGAGGATCGACGAGATGGAGGCCGTCTTCGGGGGAGCCTTCAAGCGGGCCCGGGCCGAGCTCGGGGTCGAATCGTTCGGGATGCAGATCATCGACATGCCGGCCAACTACGACAACTACCCCGTGCACGACCACGAGCAGGACGGCCAGGAGGAGGTCTACGTGACCCTCGGCGGCGGCGGCGAGATCGAGATCGAGGGAGAGCGCTTCCCACTCGACGCCGACCACGTCGCCCGGGTCGGTCCCGGCGTCACCCGCAAGGTCTGGCCGGGCGATCAGGGTATCCGCGTGCTCGTGCTCGGCGGCAAGGTAGGCGAGGCCTACGATGCCCCCGACATCACGAAGCTGGGCGAGCCCGACCCGATGGCGGCGTAAGACCTCTCGGCTCGTAGCCAGGACAGCTGAGGACCGGCACCCGTGGGTAACGCGGGTAAGCCGGATCCTCGCGGGAGCGCCGGCAGAGGCTGAAGAGCGAGCCCCGCGTGTTGGGCACCAGCTGCTGGTGGACGCAGCTGTCGCAGAGACCGTTGTTCGAATAGGCCATGCGTTGACGCTATCGCTGGCCGGGTTGCACGTCACTCCGATCCGGTCTAGGTTGTTTGAACGGAAGCGGACCAGTACACGACTCAGAGGGGACCCGAATGAGTCTTGACGTCTACCTGCATGGAGAGTTGATCGGCGGACTGTTCCCCACCGGCGAGGACGGTTATCGCTTTGCCTACAGGCCGGAGACGGTCGAGGAGGTCGGCGCCGGAGAGGTCTTGCTCAGCAACTCGCTGCCCGTCCGCGACGAGCCTTTCAGCGCCGGCGCCAGCCGCGCGTACGTGGAGGGTCTCCTGCCGCAGGGATGCCGGCGCAGCGCGATCGCCGCCGAGCTGGGACTCGATCCCAGCGACGGCTTCGGGCTGATCGCCGAGTTGGGCCGTGACTGTCCCGGCGCGGTCGTCTTCCTCAGGCAGGGTGAAGATCCGGAGCCGAGCGAGGCCGACTCGCCCGCCTGGCTCTCCGAAGAGGAACTCGAGGAACTGCTCCAGCCCCAGCCGGCCCAGCTCTTCGACCCGGCCAACGAGCGGCGTATGCGCTTTGCCCTGCCCGGCGAGCGACACAAGCTCGCCCTCTCATACGACGAGGAGGCCGGTTGCTGGGCCTGGCCGGAGCCAGGGGCGCCCAGCACGCACATCCTCAAGCCCGAATCGGCCGAGCGCCGCGGTCTGGTCGCCAACGAGATGACCTGCACGCTCGCCTACCGAGAACTGGGCCTCCCGGTCGCCCACACCTCGGTGGAGAGGATCGCCGGACGGACTTGCCTGGTCAGCAAGCGCTTCGATCGCTGGGAAGGCGGTTTCGAGACCGAGCGCCTGCACCAGGAGAGCTTCGCCCAAGCGCTCGGCATCGCGCCCACGGTCGACGGGCACGGCCGACAGGGGGAGACACCCGACCTGGCGGAATCCTGTGGACTGCTGCGCGCGATCGGGGAAGAGCACGGCACTCGCATCCTGATGAGCGCCGTCCTCTGCGATCTGGTGATCGGCAACTGCGCCGCTCGCGGCGCCAAAGCGGCACTGCTCTTCACCGGCGACGGCCCGATCCTGGCTCCCTTCTTCGGCATCGCCGCGACTGAGATCTACGGCGCGGAGCGGCGGCGCCCGCCGGTCGCGGGCGCGCCCCCGGCGCCCTTCCTCGTCGACATCCGCCGCACCGCCTGGGAATGCGACTTCGAGTTCCAGCCATCGCTGATGGAGGCGGTACAGACGATGGGCAGGGCCTGCTCCTCGCTGAACGCTGTGATCGACCGCGCCCGCGAGGAGGGCTGGTACTCGCGCGTGGCCGACGAAGCCCTGCAGTGCGCGATCGCGCGCAGCATCGGCTTCAAAGACGAAATGGAGTACCTGCGGCCGCCCGGCGGCGAGTCGCCATAACAGGACGCGCCGGGGTGCGTCTCGGCCTCAGGGCGATTCGGCGCGCATCTGGGTGCAGCGCTGGTCCCAGAGCCCGATCAGCTCCTCCGGGAAGAGCTTGAACAGCGGCTCGTGCTCGTCGGTCTCGAAGAGCATTTCCATGTCGAACTCCCAGGCGAGGATCTTGGTGTCGATGTCGACCAGCTGACCGAGGTCGACGTCCTCCTGCACGAGGACGTAGTCGTCACGCGCCGCAACCACGTTGGCGATCTTGTCGGCGGCGAAGACCCGCTGCGCCTCGATCCCAGTCGCGGCGACCCGACCGCGGAGCTCGTGCTTGCGCTCCTCGTAGTCCTCGATCTCGAAGTCTTCGCTGAGCGCGCAGACGATCATCGCGGTTTTCATCCCGAAGCGTTCGCGCAGCGGGCCGAGCCCGAGGTCGGTGTACTCGAGCGCGTCGTGCAGAAGGCCCGCCGCCACCAGCTCGTCGCCGAGGTCGTACTCCGCCAGCAGCTCGGCGACCGCCAGCAAGTGCTCGACGAAGGGAACCTCGTCGCCGACATCGCGAACCGCCCCGGCGTGCAGCTGCCGCGACGTCTCGAGCGCTTGGCGAACCAGCTCAGAGCGCTCCGCTACCGCCTCGACCCTGCCTGAGGGGGACATCGAGTTCACCGTAGCGCACTTCGGATCGGGACGAAACCCCTTGAGTACCCGAGTGCCGGAACTCAGCCAGGCGCTCAGCTACCTGCCACGACGACGACGATGAAGGCGACGTAGAGCGTGAACCAGCCGACGACCGCCGGCAGCTCGAAACGGCCGCGGCGATGCAGCGCCTCGTAAGCGAGGAGGCCGCCGGCAAGGCCGAGTCCGACCGAGAGGGCGGCGTGGGTGCTCAGCTCCCAGCCGGTGAAGAGCAGGCCGATGCCGAAGGGGATGGTCGACTGGAAGACCATTGCGCCGGTGATGTTGCCGAGCGCCAGCGAGTCCTTTCCTTCGCGCACCCAGAAGAAGCTGTTGACCTTCTCCGGCAGCTCGGTGGCCAGCGGGGCGAGGATCAGGGCGAGGACGACCGCCTCGACGCCGAGGTCGGCGGCGATCTTCAGCAGCTCTTCGACGAAGAGGTGGGCACCGCCGACCATCGCACCGAGGCCGACCAGGAGCTGGATCGCGCAGAGCAGCAGGCCGGGGCTCATTCGGCGTTCGGCGCGCCGCTCGAAGACAAGCGGAGCGAGCGTCTCCTCGTCCTGCACCTCTCCCCCCTGCCGCAGGGTGCGTCGGATGTAAAGCGGGTAGGCGAGCAGGACCATGATCCCGACCGGGATCCGCAGCGCCGCCGGCGCCCCCCAGGCGAGCGCCAGCGAGAGGGCGAAGAAGGCGAGGAAGAAGAGCAGGTCCCGCTCCAGGGTCGGCCCGTGGGCGCGCAGCTCCAGCCCCTGCTCGCGGCGGTCCCGGTAGAGGTAGGCGAAGAGGCCGACCAGGCCCATCGCCAGGGTGGCGAGCAGGAAGGGCGCGCCGACGATCGCACCGATCGCGACCTGGTCGGCACCCTGCTTGGCCCCGAGCAGGGCGACGATCGCGACCAGCGTCTCCGGCATCGCCGTGCCGACCGCGGCAAGGACGCTGCCCACTGCGCCCTCGCCGAGCTCCAGGCGATGGCCGATCCACTCGACCGCATTGGTGAAGAGCAGCGCTCCGGCGAGGATTACGGCAAAGCTGACGAGCAGGAGGACAACCGCCACGCGGCGACCTTATAAGGACGTGCCGGTGCGTAGAGGTCCATATGGACCTCTACGCACCGGCACGTCACCAATCAGGCGTAGTAGAAGGCGAGACCGAGGACGGCGTAGACGGCGAGGAGCTGGACCCCCTCGAACCAGGTCGACTCGCCGTCCTGGGTGACGTAGTTGGCGATCAGGACGGCGAGCAGCAGGGCGCCGAGCTCGAAGCCGTTGAAGACCAGGGCCAGCGGACCCGGGCCGACGAAGATCGAGGCGAGCACCAGCACCGGAGCGACGAAGAGCGCCACCTGCGCGCTGGAGCCGATCGCGATGTTGACCGCGAGGTCCATCTTGTCCTTGCGCGCGACCAGGACCGCGACCCAATGCTCGGCCGCGTTGCCGACGATCGCGACGACGATCACGCCGATGAAGAACTCGGAGAGGCCGGCCGACTCGGATGCCTCGGAGATCGAGCCGACCAGAACCTCGGACATCACACCGACCAAAACCCCGGCTATCGCCAGCGCGATCACCGAGGTGCGCACCGACCAGCCCCAGCTGTCCTCGTCGGCGTACTCGGGATTGAACAGGTCCCGGTGGGTTTTGAGCGAGAAGACGAGACCGAGAACGTAGGTGGCGATGAGGACGATCGCGACGGCGAGGGAGAGGTGCTCGACGGTCGAGCCGTAGTTGACCAGCTCGGCGCCCGGCATCGGCAGCCCCTTGCCCTCGACCAGCTCGAAGATCGCCGGCATCAGCAGCGCCGCCGCTGCCAGCAGCAGCATCGAGGTCTGCACGCCGGCGCTGGTCCGGCTGAAGGTCTGTTTGTCCCTGCCCAGCCCGCCGGCGAGCATCGCGGCGCCCAGCACGAGCAGGATGTTGCCGATGATCGAGCCGATGATCGAGGCCTTGACTACCTCGTGCAGCCCCTGGCCGAGGGCAAAGAGGGCGATGATCAGCTCGGGCGCGTTGCCGAAGGTGACGTTGAGCAGGCCGCCGATCCCGGGCCCCGAGCGGGCCGCCAGCTCCTCGGTGGCGCGTCCCATCAGCGCCGCCGTGGGCACGATGCCGAGCGCCGAGGCGGCGAAGACCAGCGTCGCCGGGCTGCCCGCCAGCTCGAGGGCGACGGCGACCGGGATCAGCGGCGTCAGCAGGTAGGGCCAGCCATCGGCCCCCCGCAGGAAGCTGCCTAGCGAGACTGGGATTCGGCCAGCCCTTCGAGCAGTTCGCCGAGGCTTTCGCCGCCTTCTTCACCCTGCAGCAGGCCGAGCAGTTCGATCGGGTTGATGCCGAGCTTGAGGAAGAGCCTGCTCAGCGGCTTGGCGTTCGAGGGCGCGGAGATCGTCTGTTCCTCGTTGACTTCGGACAGCTTCAGGTCGAGCTCGATTTCGACGCTCTTGGGGCCGCTGCCGCCGTTTTGCGGTTCGATCTGCAGCTGGGCCGAGATCTGGCGCACGATGTCGTCATCGCCGACGTAGACGTCGACATGAGCGCTCTTCACCGCGTCGGCGACCTGGCTCTTCGCCTTGTCGACTTCCGACTTAGACGGCAGCGGGCCGGCGGCGGCAAGCTGAGTGCGGCAGGCCTGGCTTTCGACCACTTCGAGTACCGAGTCGATCGCGCCGGAGACGTCGAGATCGCCGCTGACCCTGGTCGTGCTCGTGCCGCCGACGTCGGCGCCACCTTCGTTGCTGCCGTTTTCGAGGAAGTCGGCGACCTTCAGCCTGCCGAATTCTTCCTGGCAGGCGGCGACGCCATCCGACCCGGTTTCGGCCCCACCTTCGCGCTGGGCCTGGGCGAGCGTCGATTCGACGAAGCTGAAGGTGGTCGGGTCGACTTCGTACTCGGTCCCTTCGTAGTTGACGAAGGCGGTGTTGGGCAGCAGGACGAGCCCCCCGTCGAAGTCGATGTCCTTGCCGTTGAAGTTGCCCTTCGCCTTCGCCGTCATGTCGAGCTGCGGCAGGCTGCCCTTGCCTTCGCCCTGGAACGGGCCGGAGAGGCTGACGTTCAGGTTGCCGCCTTCGGGGCCCTGAGCCTTGACCCCGAGGGAGAGGTCGATGTCGCCACTTTCGATCCCCTGCAGGGTCGCTTCGTCGAGGACCGTCTGCGGGCTCTCGCTGCTCTTGTCGCTTCCTCCGCCACACGCGGCCAGGCCGACACCTACAGCAATCAGGGCTACGGCGGCTGTGATGACATAGAAAGAGCGGAGTCGGCTCAAAGCGGGCCTCCTGGAAGCGAAGCGTTTGCGGGACCTTGCGGGATCGTAAGGCTAGCGATCGGACCTCAGCGGTTCTTAAGCTGCGGTGGCGTGCTTTCGGTCAGGTTGAGCGCCAGCGGGAAGAGGAAGGCGCCGAGGAAGATCAGCGCGATGCCGGCGGCGACCAGCCAGCGCAGGCCAGTCAGGTGGCCGAGGATGCCGGCGGCGAAGCCGATCAGCATCAGGGCGATATAGGGGCTGGCGCTGTGCGGGAGCAGCGTGGCGAGGGAGAGGGTGAGGTGGAACACCGGGGCGGATTATCATCGCCGGATGGCCGAGGCGCAGCCACCCGCATCTGTAGCCGAGACGAAGGACGCTTTGGCGTCGGCGAGCTACCTTGCCGACGAGTCGGCGGCGCTGGTCTCCTTCCTCGCCCAGCGGCTGGGCAAGCCGGTCCTGGTCGAGGGCCCGGCGGGGGTCGGCAAGACCGAGCTGGCCAAGGCGCTGTCGCGGGCCAGCGGACGCGAGCTGATCCGCCTGCAGTGCTACGAGGGGCTCGACGAGGCCAAGGCCCTCTACGAGTGGAACTACCGCAAGCAGCTGCTGCGCATCCAGGCCGGCGGCGCCCAAGGTGGCTGGGACGAGGTTCAAGACGACATCTTCAGCGAGGAGTTCCTGCTCGAGCGGCCGCTGATGCAGGCGATCGCCAGCCCCGAGCCGGTGGTCCTGTTGATCGACGAGATCGACAAGACCGACCAGGAGTTCGAGGCGATGCTGCTCGAGCTGCTCTCCGACTTCCAGATCACGATCCCCGAGCTGGGGCAGGTCTCGGCGACCTCGATGCCGATCGTCGTCCTCACCTCGAACAACTCGCGCGAGCTGACCGAGGCGCTGAAGCGGCGCTGCCTCTACCTCTGGCTCGACTATCCCGAGATGGAGCGCGAGATGGAAATCGTCCGCCTGCACGCGCCGGACCTCTCCGAGGCGCTGACCCGGCGCCTGGTCGAGGTGGTGCGGATGGTGCGGGCACTCGACCTGAAGAAGCCGCCCTCGATCGCCGAGACGATCGACTGGGCGCGGACGTTGCTGCTGATGGGTTCGGAGGACATCGACCGCGAGACCTTCGAGCAGTCGATGTCGATCATCGTCAAGCACCGCACCGACATCGACCTGGTCGCCGAGCGAGTGGGGATGAAGCTTGCCGAGCCCGTACGGCCCCAGAGCTGACACCGGCCCCCCGGGGCTCGCGGCGAAGCTGCTCGGCTTCTGCGAGGAGCTGCGCAGCGAGGGGGTCGCGGTCGGCACCTCGGAGATCCTCGATGCCTTCGCCGCGCTCGAACAGGTTCCCTGGGAGTCGCGCGACGACTTCCGCGAGGCGCTGGCGACCACGATCGCCAAGTCGCAGGAGGACCGGCGGCTCTTCGAGCTGCTGTTCGAGCGCTGGTTCTTCCGCGCCGCCGAGGCGGAGGCGATCGAGCGCGAGATCGGCGAGACCGAGCAGCGCCACGAGGGCGCCGAGCGGCTCGACATCGACGAGCTGCGCGAGCAGATCCGCCAGGCGATCGTCGACGGTGACGAGGGTCAGATGCGCGATCTTGCCCGGCTGGCGATCGCCGCCTTCGGCCAGCAGGGCGAGGGCTCGGGCGTGGTCGGGGTCGACGTGCAGCGGATCCGCCGCACGCTCGAGCTCTCCGCCGGCACCCAGCCGCAGCCGGCCGACGGCGCCGCCGAGCTGCCGCCGATCGACCGCGACCAGCTCAACCGCTTCGAGCGCCACCTGCGCCGCGAGCTCGAACGCGACCTGATCGAGCGCACCGAGACCCTCCCCCCCTCGCGGCCGCTGGCCGAGCTCGACCGGGCGCTGCCGACCAGTCCCACGCAAGACCTGGCGGCGGTCCACCGCGCGGTCTCGCAGATGAAGCGCCGCCTGGCGACGCTCGGCCACGAGCAGCGTGGACGGCGTAAAGCGCAGGCGGTCGACGTGCGGCGGACGATGCGCGCCTCACTGGAGACCGGCGGCGTGCCGATGCACCTGCGCTACCGGCCGAAGCGGCCACGGCGGCCGGAGATCTACGTCCTCTGCGACGTCTCGACCAGCGTCACCTCGGCCAGCGTCTTCTTCCTCTCGGTCCTGCACGCATTGCACGACTCGTTCCGCAAGCTGCGCAGCTTCGTCTTCATCGAGCGGATCTCCGAGGTGACCGAGATCTTCGAGCACGAGCGCGACTTCCGCGAGATCGCGCGGCGGATCTCCAGCGAGGGCGGCGTCGCCGACGTCTCCGGCTACACCGACTACGGCCGCGTCTGGCTCGAGTTCCTGACCGAGATCTCCGACGACCTCGACCCGCGTTCGACCGTGATCGTGCTCGGCGACGCCCGCACCAACGGCCGCGAGCCGCATGCCGAGGTCTTCGCCCAGGTGGCCGAGCGGGCCGGCCGCCTCTTCTGGCTCAACCCCGAGCCGAAGCTCTACTGGAACTACGGCGACTCGGTGATGGCCGCCTACGAGCGCTACTGCGACGGCGCTTTCGAGTGCTGGACGACGCGGCATCTGGAGAACTTCGTCAACGTGGTTGCCGGCGGCGTTCCAGCGGCAGACTGATCAGTCGAAGCAGCTACGCGGCAAGCGCGGGAGCAAGGTCCTCCGCCGAGGTTTCGAGCGACTCCAGACCTGAGCGCGACTCAGGGATCGAGACGGTGATCCGCCCATCGCGCTCGGCCAGCCATTTCGCGTTGACGACGGTGATGCCGATGATCTCGCCGGCATCGTTGAGCATCACAGCGTGGCCCTCCGCGGAAGCCAGCGTTCTTGCCGCCGCAACCGGCTTCCCCTTATGCATGTACAGGACGTCTCCCACGGCGTCATAGACGACGTCGTCGAACGCATGACTTCCCATTCGAACGGTCATCGTCGCCCCTTACCTCCAGGATCGGGGAACCGCGAAAAAGCCGTGACTACACGATCGAAATCACCGGCAAACTGGAGCACTACGCAGATCCAACGGTCTGGGCCACCCCGCCTGAACAACCGTTCGCGACCCACCTTGGCGTCGGGCTCTCGATACTCGGGATGTTCGATAGTTAGCACCACAGCCGACAGGAAACCAGTCATGTGAGGATGGCGCCGCCGAATGTGATTCAGGGCATGCCAATCGAGTTTGACAGGACGACCATCTAGGCCTCGGACAAGAAGTATCACACCCGGCGACGCTAGGAAGCGCCGACGCGCGTGTGGTGCGCAGATTCAAAGAGTTGCGCGCCGACTTTGTGCCGAAACTCGCATTCCGCCGATGCGTCAGCGATGATCGTCATGCAACTCGCGAAAGGGGAGAAGCATGGAGACGAGCATCGCGGCACCCAGCCCGAACCAGTACCCGGTCACGTTCTCGGTCGACTACCCCGAGCGGCAGCTCAACCGCTTGACGAGCTTCTTCCGCATCTTCACGGTGATCCCGATTGCGATCGTCCTCGAGCTCCTGCCGGGCTCGAGCATCGGCAACTATGGCTCCACCATCGCGGTCACCGCCGGCAGCATCGTCTTCGTGCCGACGGTCCTGATGATCCTCTTCAGGAGGAAATACCCGCGCTGGTGGTTCGACTGGAATCTCGAACTGACGCGATTCTCCAACCGCGTCGGCGTCTACCTCCTCCTGATGGACGACGAATACCCCTCGACCGACGAGCATCAGGCTGTGCATCTGGACTTCCCCTACCCGGATGTCGAGCGCCTCGAGCGGGGCCTGCCGCTGGTCAAGTGGCTGCTCGCCATTCCCCACTACTTCGTGCTCGCCTTCCTCTACCTCGGCGCCTTCTTCGCCGTGATCGGTGCCTGGTTCGCGATCCTCTTCACCGGCCGCTACCCGCGCGGCATCTTCAGCTTCGTCGAGGGCACGATCCGCTGGGGCAACCGGGTCAACGGCTACGCCTTCACGCTGGTGACCGACCAGTACCCGCCGTTCCGACTGAAGCCCTGAGCGTCCAGACCGGTGCGCTAGCTGGGGATCGGGCCGCCGGCCAGGACGATGGCCACGCCTATCAGGGCAGCAGCCAAGAGAGTCGTGACGACGCCGCGACGGACTGCCAGGAGGACGAAGGCGGAAAAGGCGAGAACAGCCAGTTGCCAGGGCTCTTCCAGCGCGAGGGCGAGGGGGATCGCCGAGCCTAGGATTGCGCCGATCGCTGCCGGGCCGGCGCCGTCGAGGAAGGCGCGCACGTTGAGGTCGGAGCGCAGACGATCGAAGCGCTCGGCACCGATCAGGATGAAGGAGAACGAGGGCATAAAGGCCACCACCGAAGCGAATAGCGCCCCCCAGATCCCCGCCGCGGCGTAGCCGACCACGGCGACCGTGTGGGTGACCGGGCCCGGCGTCACCTGCCCCAGCGCGACCGCGTTGAGGAACTGGCCATCGGTCATCCAGTGGTAGTGAGTGACCGCGTCGGCCTGCATCAGCGGCACGATCACGAAGCCGCCGCCGTAGGAGAGCGCGCCGACCTTGAAGGCGACCCAGGCAAGCGCGCCGATTCCGGCGCCCGCCGTGGCGAGCGGCACGAGCGCGAAGCTCCCGACCGCGCCCCCGGCAGCCCCCGGCCGCCGCACGAGCAGCTCGATCAGGCCGCAGGCGAGCAGCACGAGCACCAGCCAGGCGCCGATCAGGGCGGTGGCGGCGATGCCGGCGACGCCGTAGAGGACCCAGCGCGTCGGGTGCGTGCGCCTGGCTCGCTCCCAGCTCGAGGGAAGGAGGCCGATGCCCGCCCGCAACGCGACCGCCGCCACGGCCGCACCTGCACCGGCACCCGCCCCGATCACCCAGCTCGGCGGCGCCGAGGAGAGGAAGAGCGCCGAGAGGGCCAGGATCGCGACGAGGCCGGGCAGGATGAATGTGGCTCCCCCGACAAGCGCTCCCCGCACCCCGCGAAGGCGCCAGGCGCAGAAGATCGCCAGCTGGGTCGAGCCCGGCCCTGGCAACAGGTTGGTGGCCGCGATCGCGTCCTCGAACTGCTCGGCGCTAAGCCAACCGCGCCGCACGACGCAAAGGTCGCGAAAGAGCGCGATGTGGGCCGGCGGGCCGCCGAAGCCGATGCAACCGATCCGTCCCCACTCGCGCAGGACCGTGACGAGAGAGGGTCTAATGCGGCTCCCAGACCTCGGGCTGCCGCGTCAGGCGCAGGATCTCGGCGGGCAGCTCGCCCCTGGCCACGTCCGCCAGGGTCACCGACTCCAGCACGGCGCGCATGTTGGCGCGGAGCGCGACCCAGACGTCCTGCAGCGACGCCGCCGCGCCGGAGTAGGTGAGCTCGTCCGGCCGCTCGGAGCGGATGCTCGCAATCGGTCCGTCGACGGTGCGGATCACGTCGGCGATCGTAATCGTCTCGGCCGGACGCGCCAAGCGGTAGCCGCCCTCCGATCCACGCTGACTGCGCACGAGCCTGGCGTGGCGCAACTCCAGCAGGATGTTCTCGAGGAAGCGGAACGGCACTCCCTGCGCAGTCGCGATCGCTTCGCCCTTGACCGACCCCCCATCCGCGGCCAGCTCGACCATCGCCCTGACGGCATAGTCGACTTTCGCCGTGACCTGGACCGTGGGCCCGATCATCGCAGCCCCCCGTTACGGACGTGCCGGTGGAGAGAGGTCCATATGGACCTCTCTCCACCGGCACGTCCCAGGCACGTCCTAGCCACGCTAGTCGCCACTCGTCTCTCCCAGCAGTTCGGGCGCAAAGGAGGCGATTTTGTCTTGGGATGCGAGGCCGAGGTGCTCGAGGCCGAAGAGGTCCTCGGTCGTGCGCAGCAGCGAGTAGGGATCGAGGGTGGTTGCCTTGGTGGACCCCGGCGGCACGAAGCGCGAGACCAGCAGGGTCCCGACATGGAGGGGACCGTCGGCAGGCGCCGGCGCCGGGGCGGTATCTGAGGCGACCGCGCCGGCGGCACCGAAGGTGACGATCAGCAGGCCGTCTTCCTTGTAGGCGGGCGAGGCGAGGATCTGGGGCACCCATTTGGCGAGGAAGGCATCGGCGGCGGCCGCGCCTTCGACCGAGCCGGGCGGGCATTGCCCCGCGACGCCGGAATCGCACGGGGTCGGCGCGATGTAGGAGTAGTTAGCGGTTCCTTCCGCCTTGCGCAGATCCACCGGCAGCTGTTCGAGCGGGACGTCATTGGTCGCGCAATCGCCCAGGTCGAGCAGCGAGTGGAAGTTGACGAACGGGTTCTGCGCGGCGGCATAGCCGCCCGGCGGGGGCGCGTCGGTTGCGTCGGCATCGGGGTGGACGCAGTTCGCCGCCTTGCCGGTTTCGTCGACCATCCCCTCCATATAGGCGCGCCAGTCGAAGCGGCCGCCGGCAAGCTGGTCGGCGATCGTCAGCGTTTCGACCGGGTAGACGCAGCCCGCCCCGGAGACGACGCCGTTCGCGTCGACCTTGGCACTCGCTGGGAATTCGGTGTAGGTCGAGCAATCGGCCTGGGTCGAGGCGTTCGGGGGCTGGCCGCTGACCGCCGCGATGCCGTTGGGCACGCCGGCGGCGTCGAGCAGCGTGTAGCCACTCAGCAGCTCGCCCTTGGGCCGCAGCTGCGTCGCCAGATATGGCATCTGCGACGTTTCGCCGAAGGCCGCCTCATAGCCGGGACTGGTGAGCGAGATTACGAAGACGTGCTTGATCCGGCCGGCTTCCGGTGCCGCCGAGGCCGCGGGTAGCGGTTCGCTGCTCGGGGCGCTTTCGGGAGGAGGAGAAGCAGGGGCAGGCGCGGCGAGGGGGGCGCTGCTCGGCACCGCCGAGCCGGCCTCCGCCGGCGCCGGCGCGCTGCCGCCTCCGGAGCCCACAGGCGGAGAGCTTTCCACCGGTGCGCTGCCGGCCACCGGTGCGCTGCGGTTGGCGAGGCCGTGGCCGAGCAGCGCGGCCAGGGCGCCGCTGTTGCCGGTCCCCGTCATCGCGCCGGCGACGATCGCCGACGTCGCGACCACCGAGGACGCGACCAGCAGCCCGAAGCGCTTGCCGGTCAGGGTCGCGGCGGCGGCTTGAGCCCGGTCAAGATGTCCGCGCAGGCCCGTCATTCGAGCAGCTCCAGCATCCGCTCTGCCGCCAGCAGCTCGGCGTCGACCCGCTGCAGCTCGGCGGCCTTGCGCGTCAGGACGTCCATCCGCACGTGGTCGCGGATCGCCATCTCGTAGAAGGCGCCACCGAGGTCGGCCTGCATGATCGTGAACTTCTCCAGCAACCGGTCACGCTGGGCGACCAGATCGGGGTTCGTCTCAGGGGTGCGCTCCTCTGGCTTCGCACTCATGGCTGGCTTCCCCCGCTCGGTGCCGGCGCAGACCCGGGTTCCCCACCGACGACGATCACGTCGGGCAGGTTCTGCTGCGCCTTGATGTAGGTCGAGCCCGTCTGCTTGACGTTGCCTTCGACCAACTTGGTGTCTTCTTCGGTCTTCTGCGTGCTCGGTTTGAAACCGGTCACCTGGTGGACGGTGCCGTTGCTGGTCTTGGCGACCACCTTGCCGTCCCCTTTGGTGACGGCCTCGTCGCCCTGCTTGGATTTGCCTTTCTTCGCGCCAGCCGCCGCCGTTGCCGCGCCGGCGGCTGGGGTCGAGGCGACGGCGGCGTTCTGGTTGCGCAGCGCTTCGAGCAGCGCCTCGTTTTCGCCACCGTCGGAGCCGCTGCGGCCGACGACCACGCCGATCGCCACCGCGATCGGCAGCAGGGCGAAGAAGCCGACCGCTGCCGCGCGGCTGCCGGGCGCGGATTTGGCCGCGGGCCGTGCCAACGGGCGCCGGGCGCGTTTGCTCATCGCGGCGAAGTAACGAGATGACGGGTTGGCGCCGTTGCCGCGCCGTGCCGCGCATTCGACGCAGTAGCGCTGCAGCGGGTCGAGCGGCGCGCCGCATTCCTCGCAGGGCTCATAGCTCATCGCTTGTGGCTCCTTTTTTCGCGGGCTTCGAGGATGCGCTTGGATCGCGCCTGCTGCTGGGCGGCCTTTTCCTGGGTCGTCGAGCACCCGGTTAGCCCGCCGACGAGCAGCAGCCCGCAGATGGCGAAGACACCCAGACACGATATCTGGCGGTGGCCCTTAGCCGAACGCACCGCTCACGTACTCCTGCGTCCGCTGCTCGCGGGGCGAGCCGAAGAGCGCCGTCGCGCTGTTGTACTCGACCAGCTCGCCCAGATACATGAAGGCGACGTGGTCGGCGATCCGGTAGGCCTGCTGCAGATTGTGGGTGACGATCACGACGGCGACGTCGTCGCGCAGCTTCACGATCAGGTCCTCGATCACCTGGGTCGACTGCGGGTCGAGCGCCGAGCAGGGCTCGTCGAGCAGCAGCACCTCGGGCTCGGCCGCCAGCGCGCGGGCGATGCAGAGCCGCTGCTGCTGGCCGCCGGAGAGCTTCAGCGCGGGATGGTCGAGATCGTCCTTGACCTCCTCGAAGAGACCCGCCCGGTCGAGTGCGCTGTGGACCTTGGGCTCGAGCGTCTTCTTGCGCCGGCGCCGCGAGCCCTGCTCGCGCAGAACGTAGGCGATGTTGTCGAAGACGCTCATCGGGAACGGGTTGGGCTGCTGGAAGACCATCGTCACGCGGCGCCGCAGCAGAGTCGGCTCGATCTGGGTGATGTCGACGTCGTCGAGCAGGATGCGGCCACGCAGGGTGGCCGTACTGGTCAGCTCGGTAAGCCGGTTGAGCGAGCGCAGCAGCGTCGTCTTGCCGCAGCCCGACGGGCCGATCATCGACAGGACCTCGCCCTGGCGGACCGGCAGCGAGACCGACTTCACCGCATCGCGGTTGGAGTAGGAGACGGAGACGTCGTCGATCTCCATGCGGCGGATCGAGAACTGCGGGGCGCCGATCGAACGGCGGGCGCCGGTGAAGCCGCCCTGCCCTCGGGACGTGCCGGTGCTCCGGTGCCCATATGGACCCCCTAGCACCGGCACGTCCCCATTGGTGGGCGGGGTGATCTGCTGCGCGGCTTTCGGATCCTCGAGCTCCAGCCGCCGGATCGGCGGCGGGGGTGGCTTTACGAACTCCATGCGCCTACCTTTCGCGCGCGGCGGTGGACGACGTCGACGGCCGCGTTCAGGGCCAACACCATCAGCAGCAGGACGAAGGCCGCCGCGTAGGCCTTCTGCGGCTGGTTGAGGTTCCCGGTGGGAGATGCCTCGTAGACGAAGTTGGTCAGCGTCGTGCCGGCGCCGCGCAGGTAGTTGAACGGGAAGGCGGCGCCTTCGACCGGGGCGAAGTTCTGGGTCGCGCCGAGCAGGACGACGATGATCGCCGTGTCGCCGATGATCCTGCCCAGGCCGAGCATGGCCCCGGTCGCGATCTGCGGCCGGCTGGCGGGGATCAGGATCCGCCGCGTCGTCGCCGCCTTGGTCTTGCCGACGGCGTAGGAGGCCTCGCGCACATGGCGGGGGATCGAGTTCAGCCCCTCGCGGGTGCTGGCGACGACGAGCGGCAGGGCGACCAGCGAGAGCATCGTCGAGGCGGCGAAGAAGGAGCGACCGAAGACGATGCCGTCCGAGCTGCGGCTCAAAAACCCCAGCGCCGTGCTGGAGAAGATCACGGTGCCGAACAGCGCCAGGACGATCGAGGGGATGCCGGCGATCGCCTCGATCGTCGACTCGGTGATCCGGGCGAGGCCGGCGGGCCTGCCGTACTCGACCAGCCAGACCGCGATGCCGATGCCGATCGGCAGGGCGATCGCGATCCCCATCGTGGCGACGATCATGGTGCCGAAGAGGGCATCGGAGAAGCCACCGCTTTCGCCCTGCGTGAACCCCGCAGAAGCCGGCGTGACCAGCATCGACGGGCGCAGGTACTTGATCCCCTGCAGGAAGAGGTAGACGGCGATCGCGACGGCGATCGCGCAGAAGAGCAGGCCCAGCGCCCAGCAGATCGCCAGGCCGATGCGATCGGTGAGCCGCCAGGTGGCGCTGCCCTCGACGGCCGCCTTGCCGGGCTGCGGCGGGGCCCCACTCGGCGGTGGGGTGGCGGGTGGCGTCGCGACCGGGGCGCCCATCAGGCCGTCGCCCCGTATTTGCGCATCGCTCGACGGGCCGCCCAGCCGGTCAGCGAAAGCAGCGCGGCCGAGAAGAGCAGCACCGCGGCGATCGCGAACAGCGTCGCGTTGGCCGGCGGCGAGCTCAACTGGTCGATGTTCTTGACGATCGTCGGCGCAAGCGGCCGCGAGGGCTCGAAGATGAAGATCGCGCCGTCGGCAGGATTGGGGGCGAAGCCGACCGAGCCCGAGATCATCGCCAGCATCACCGCCTCGCCGATCGCCCTCGCCACCGCCAGCACCGTGCCGGCGACGATCGCCGGTCGGGCGGTGCGTATGGCGATTTTCCAGGTGGTGCGCCAGCGGTTGACCCCGAGAGCGAGGGAGCCCTCGAGCCATCCCGGCCGCACCGCGCGCAGGCCGTCGGAGAAGATCGAGACCATCAGCGGCGCGATCATCACGGTCAGCACGGTGATCGCGGCGAGCAGGCTGTAGCCGCTGAGCGAGATCACTCCGGCGACCGAGGCCTTCTGCGGCTCGCTGACCAAGTGGTTGCCGATGAAGGGGACCAGGACCAGGACGCCGAGCAGGCCGTAGATCACCGAGGGGACGCTGGCCAGGAAGCGGACGACCGGCTGCAGGATGTTGCTCATCCACTCAGGCGCGAACTCGACGATGAAGACGGCGACGAAGAGCGCCGAGAAGAGGGCGATCGCGACGGCGCCACCGGTGATCAGCAGCGTGCTCCAGATCAGCGGCCAGGCATGGAAGGTGTAGACGTATTCGGCCCCGGCCTGGCCGGAGAGGAAGATCGCATTGAGCTGGTCGTCGACGTTGCCGCCGGCGCCAAACCAGGCAAGGCCGTTGTGTGCGAACGACGGCCACGCTTTGACGAAGACGATGACGATCATCGCCAACAGCAGCGCCACGACGGCGCAGACCAGCGCGCCGAGCATTCGCTCGACGCGCCGGTCCGACCACCGTGGGCCGTACTCCTCGGGGTAGGACTCCTCCACTACTTCTTCTTGTTGAAGGCGGCCACACCGCCGGCTTTGGCAATCACTTCGCCGGCGACCGGGTCACGGCGCGCCCAGTCGACGAACTTCTGCACCGTCGGGTTCGGGTTTTCGGTCGGCAGGACGATGAAGATGTAGCGCGAGAGCGGGTACTTGAGCGGCTCGACGCTGATCTTCGAGGACACGCAGGGGACACCGTTCACTTTCAGCGCCTTCTGGCCTTTGCCCTGCCAGGCAAGCCCGTCGTAGCCGATCGCGTTCGGGTCCTGCTTGACCGCGTTGACGACGAGGCCGTCGGCGGTCAGCGCGTTGACGTTTGACGCCGGCGGTTCGTTGTTGAGGACCGCCTGCAGGAAGAAGTTGTACGTCCCTCCATTGGTGTCGCGACCGACCGGGTCAATGGTCGTGTCGAGCCCGGAGCCGGGGATCCCGCTCCAGTTGGTGATCAGGCCCCGGTAGATGTCGTGGGTCTGCTGGATGCTGATGTCGCTCAGCTTGTTCTTCGGGTTGACGTCGATGCAGAGGCCGTCGAGGTAGAGCTTGACGTAGGTCGTGCCGGCATCGCTGGGGAGCGGCGTGCGGGCCTGCCCGGCGAACTGGCTGGTTCCGTTCTGGACGTCTTTGACGCCGGCGTTGCCGCCGTTGGCGGTGTAGACGAACTTGACCTTCCCTTTGGTCACCTTCGTGTATTGGGCGAACAGGGCCTGCAGCACGGGCTGCGCTGCGACCGAGCCAGACCCGATCAGGGTCTTGGCGCCGGCAGACGCCGGCACGGCTAGCCCCAGAAGGGCGATCGCCGTCAGGGCGAGGGTCTTGCTTCTCATGCGTATGTACTTCCTTTCCTGCCGGGTTCTGGAGCTTGTTGAGTGCCTTACTCGACAAGACCCTACCAGCTTCTATACTTTATTGACCTCTTTACTAAAGAAGGCCTGGCCCGGCGGCCCTGACACGGAGGTTCAATTGCTGAGAAGAAGACTGTCCAGACCCCGCGCCGCACTCGTCGTCGCGGTGGCCGCGGCGCTTGCCGCTGCGGTAGCGGTCAGCCCATCGTTCGCCGGGTCCTTCCTGACGAGCCAGAAAGCTGCACATCTCTACCTGACCAACAAGAAAGCGAGCGGGCTCTACCTGAGGAAAAAGGCCGCCGACAATCTGTTCGTGAAGAAAGCCGACACGCCGCTGGCCCCTGTCGTCGGAATCGCGGCGGGCACGGCGCCCTTCGAAGCCACGGCGACGACGGCCGGCTACATCCCGACCGCCTTCACCTCGTTTGCGACGAAAGGGAACGCACCGGCCGTGATCACGTTCTCGGGTCAGGCGACTTGCATCGCCGAAAAACCAACGGTAGAACTTGCCTGCCCGATACAGATCCTGGTCGACGGGCAATCGACGGGCAAAGTCAACTTTGCCCCGGCGACTGTCAGCTCGCCGAAAACCGCCGCCCTGATCCACACGGTCACCCAGACCACCGTGCTGGGCAAAGGCGGGCACACGGTCGCGGTCCAGTACGCGGGGGCCGCCAAAGTCAGCTTCGCACTGAGGGGCTGGAACCTGGCAGTCCAGGCCTACCCGCAGCCGCCTGAAGCCCCGGAAGCTGCCGAAGCGCCCCCGGCGAAAGCCGGCAAATAGGCGATCGGCCGGGTCAGATACGGGCCACAGCGGCGACGTCCGCTGTGGCCCGTATCGCGCTTGGTCATCGGACCCTCCCCGCTCAGCGGGTGGGACGAGCCAGGGAATCGCCGAGGATCAGGCGAGCCCGGTAGTACAGAGCCTCGTCGACCGCGGACTGACCCGGACCGCGCTGGGCGGCGCGGTTGGCCCGGTTGGGGCCGGTGCCGACTCCGATCTCGTCGCGAACCAGGCCGGCGAGCCGGCCCCTCGAGGTGAACTTGGTCGTGCTTTTCGAGCTCATCGCGTCTCCTTTCTAGAGTTTGTTGAGTTTCAAACTCAACAATAGCAGGCGGCGTGGAAAGATTGGATTTCGGGAAGGAGAAGCCAATGCCAGATCTTCTCCTCGGCCCGCTCCTCCGCTACGTCTCGGAAACCGAGGCGACGATCTGGGTCGAGACGAGCGAGCGCTGCGAGGTCGAGGTGCTCGGACGCCGCGAGCAGACCTTCGGCGTCGGCGGCCACCACTACGCACTCGTCCGCATCGAGGACCTCGAGCCCGGTGCCTTCTACGAGTACGAGGTCGCCCTGGACGGCGAGCAGCGCTGGCCGCCGCCCGATTCCGACCAGCCGCCAAGCGCGATCCGTACCTTCGGGCCGGGCAAGCCGATGGACATCTGCTTCGGCTCCTGCCGCGTCGCCGTCCCCCACGAGGAGCCCTATACGAAGAGCAAGGACGAAGACGGAGACGGGCGCGAGCTCGACGCGCTTCACGTCCTCGCCCGGCAGATGATCCGCCATGACCGCAGCGAGTGGCCAGAGCTGCTCTTCCTGCTCGGCGACCAGGTCTACGTCGACGAGGGCTCGCCGGCGACGCGCGAGCGCATCAGGGCGCGGCGCGATACGAGCCGGCCCCCAGGCGAGGAGGTGATCGAATTCGAGGAGTACACCTGGCTCTACCACGAGTCCTGGCAGGACCCGCTGATCCGCTGGCTGTTCTCGACCGTCTCCACCTCGATGGTCTGGGACGACCACGACATGAGCGACGACTGGAACATCTCGCGCTCCTGGCACGACGAGATGGACCGCAAGGAGTGGTGGCACGAGCGCGCGGTCGGCGGAATCATGAGCTACTGGATCTACCAGCACCTCGGCAACCTCTCGCCGCGCGACCTGGACGACAGTGAGCTCTATGAGCAGGTGCGGGGTAGCAGCGACGCGACCGAAGCGCTGCGGAAATGGGCCCACGACATCGACACCACCGCCGCGGGCACGCGCTGGAGCTTCTGCCGCGACATCGACGGAGTGCGGGCGATCTTCATGGACTCTCGCGCCGCCCGCGTGCTCACCGACGAGCGCCGCTCGATGTTCGACGACGAGGTGTGGGATTGGATCGTCGACCACTCGAGCGGCGACTTCGATCACCTGCTGATCGCCACCACGGTGCCCTACCTCCTCTCCCCCGGCTTCCACCATCTGGAGGCTTGGAACGAGCGGCTCTGCGACGGCGCCTGGGGTGAGCTGGTCGCCCAGGGCAGCGAGAAGCTGCGCCGGGCGGTCGACTTCGACCACTGGGCCTCCTTCCAATTCTCCTTCCAGCGCCTGCGCGAGCTGCTGGAAGAGGTCGGCTCGGGCAAGCGCGGTGGCGCTCCGGCCTCGATCGTCATCCTCTCCGGCGACGTCCACCACGCCTACCTCTGCGACGTCGCCTTCAAGCCCGAGGCCGAGATGAAGAGCACGGTGCTGCAGGCAGTCTGCTCTCCGTACCGCAACCCCCTGGACGAGCGCGAGCGAAAAGTGGTTCGAGCCGGCTTCTCCCGCCCATTCGGGGCGCTGGCGCGTGGCCTGGCGCACGCGGCCGGAGCGCCCGACCCGGGCATCCGCTGGCGCCTGCTCGAGGGGCCCTACTTCGACAACCAGATCGGCACCGTCCACCTCGATGGTCGCGAGGCAACCGTCCGGCTCGACAAGACCGTCGCCGGCGAGGAGGACGAGACCGCGCTGGAGAAGACCTTCGAGCGTCGCGTAGCGTAGATGGCGAGATGGGGCGGGGCGCCACCCGGCAAAGCGCGCCCCGCCCCGTCGCCCCTTCAGGCGGCTGCAGTTACCTCTGCGTCGTCGTCGTCCTGACCGTCGCGGGGAGTCGAGGCCCCATGATCGCCGGACGACGGGACATCACCGCTGAAGCTCTTTAGCTGACCGGGACGCAGGTGGACGATCTGACCTTCGCGCAGCTCGAGCTTCTGCAGCTCGGCGCGGGTCAGCTGCGCCCAGACCTCGGTGCCGTCACCGAGCACGAACTCGACCCGGATCTCGAAACCGAGGGCGACGATGCGCTGCACCATCGCCTCCTCGGTCCGCTCGTCGGCGTCGAGCACGACTTCCATGTCGTGCGGCCGTACGAAGTGCTCGCCCAACCGGTTGACCTCGCCGACGAAGCTCATCACGAACTCGTTGGCGGGGTGGTCGTAGAGGTCGTCGGCACTGCCCGACTGCTCGACCCGGCCCTCGTTCATCACGACCAGCTGGCCGGCGACGTCCATCGCCTCCTCCTGGTCGTGGGTGACGAAGATCGTCGTCACGTGCATCTCGTCGTGGAGGCGCCGCAGCCAGGTACGCAGGTCCTTGCGGACCTTGGCGTCGAGCGCGCCGAAGGGCTCGTCGAGCAAGAGCACCTGCGGCTGCACCGCCAGCGCCCGAGCCAACGCCATGCGCTGCCGCTGGCCGCCGGAGAGCTGGTCGGGGTAGCGCTCGGCGAGGCCGTCGAGCTGGACGAGGCGCAGCAGCTCGTGCACCCGATCGCCGATCTGCGGCTTGTCCCACTTGCGGATCTTGAGACCGAAGGCGACGTTGCCGAACACCGTCATGTGCTTGAAAGCGGCGTAGTGCTGGAAGACGAAGCCGACCTCGCGCTTCTGCGCGGGCGTCTTAGTCGCGTCCTGGCCATTGATCACCACCTGGCCGGCATCGAGATTCTCCAGCCCGGCGATCGCCCTCAGCAAGGTCGACTTGCCGCTGCCGCTCGGCCCGAGCAGCGCCGTTAACGAGCCGTCGGGCACGTCAATCGAGACGTCGTCAAGAGCCTGAAAGTCACCGAAGCGCTTACGCGCTCCCTCGACTGCGATTCCCATCAGGAACCCTCCTTCGCATTGGACATTGAGATTGTGGTGTCCCCCGCAATCGGGATCGGACCACTGGCCTTGGCTTTGCGGCCGCCGACGCTCATCAGCAGCAGCGTGGTCAGAGCGAGCAGAGCGAGCACGATCGCGCCGGCGTAGGCCGCCTGCTCGTTGAACTGCTCAAAAGACTTGGCGACGAAGAGCGGCAGGGTCTCGGTCTGGCCGGAAATCAACCCCGAAACGATCGTCACCGCGCCGAACTCGCCGAGGACGCGGGCGGTGGTCAGCACGACCCCGTAGGCGACACCCCAGCGAATCGCCGGCAGGGTGATGCGCCAGAACGTCTGCCAAGCGTTGGCGCCGAGAGTCGAGGCGGCCTGCTCCTGCTCGGTGCCGATCTCCTGCAGAACAGGGACCACCTCACGCACGACAAAGGGCAGCGATACGAAGATGCTGGCGAGGATCATTCCCGGGGTCGAGAAGAGGACCTTGATCCCCCATTCGGAGAGGGTCGGGCCGAACCAGCCGGCGTTGCCATAGAGGAGGAAGAGCGAGAGGCCGATCACAATCGGCGAGATCGCGAAGGGAAGGTTGATGATCCCGTCGATCACCGCGTTGCCCTTCCACTTGTAGCGGACGAGCAGCAGCGCACAGCCGACGCCGAAGACGGTGTTGAGCGGCACGGCGACGGCGACCATCAGCAGCGTCAACCAGATCGCGTGCAGCGCATCGGGCGAGGTCATCGCATCGATCGGCGGGCCGAGCCCATGTTCGAAGGTCTTCCAGAAAATCAGGCCGACCGGAGCGAGCAGGAGCAGGCCGAGGTAGCCGAAGGCGAGGGTGCGCAAGCCCCACTTGGCTGGCGCCCTGGCGGTCATCAGGGACCTCCCCCGACCTGGCTGCGGGAGATGATCCGGTTGACGGCCCGAGAGAGAATCCCAGGTTGATTGCTCGCGCTCCAGCGGACCAGGAGGCTGACCGCGATCAGCAGCAGCAGCGAGATGGCCAGCAGGACGACCGAGACGGCGGAGGCGCCGGCAACGTTGCCGGACTCGATCTGGCTGCGGATGAAGACCGAGGAGACCTCGGTCTTGAAGGGGATGTTGCCCGAGATCAGGATCAGCGAGCCATACTCGCCGAGCGCCCGGGCGAAGGCGAGCAGGGCGCCGGCAAGGATGCCGGGAAGGAGGTTGGGGAAGATGATCCGCCGAAAGACGGTGAAGCCGCCGGCACCAAGCGAGGTCGCCGCCTCCTCCATCTCGCGATCCATCTCCATCAGCAGCGGCTGAACAGCGCGGGTGATGAAGGGCAGGGTGACGAAGCAGAGGGCGACGACGATCGCGGCCCTGGTGAAGGCGATGTCGAGACCGAACGGGCTTTCGGACCCGTAAAGGGTGAGCAGGGTGAGGCCGGCAACGATCGTCGGCAGCGCGAAGGGCAGGTCGATCAAGGCGTTGACGGCACCCTTGCCAGGGAACTCGTCGCGGACGAGGACCCAGGCGATGATCGTGCCGAAGAAGGCGTTGATCGCGACGACGATCAGCGAGCTGATCACGGTCAGCTTCAGCGCCGCCATCGACTCGGCGCCGGTGACCGCGTCCCAGAAGGCGCCGATGCCGCCGCTGAGCGATTCGTCGAGCACCGCCGCCAGCGGCAGCATCACGATCAGCGACAGGTAGAGGACGATCACTCCCCTGCCGAGACCGACGCCGACCCCGGGCAGGCGGATGCCCGCCCCGGACGGCGCCGTAGGAATGGTTGCCGGGTGACCCTCCATGCTTCCTCGCGGCTAGCCGCTCGTCGAGACCCCGAGTTCCTTCTCGATCGCGGCGACCTTGCCGCTTTCGTCGTCGAAGAAATCGTCGTTGACCTTGCTCCAGCCACCGAACTCGGCGATCTTGAACAGGTCCTTGGGGGTCGGGAACTGCTTGGGGTCTACCAACTTCGGGTTGACCGGGCGGTAGCCGTTTTCAGCCCAGATTTCCTGCCCGGCGTCCGACCAGACGTAGTCGAGGAAGGCCTGCGCTGCAGCCGGCGCGTCCTTGGTGACAGCGATCGGCGTTTCGATCTGGATCGTGCTCGGCGGGATCGCGTATTCGACGTCCTCGCCTTCGTCCTGCGCCTTGATCGCCTCGTTCTCGTAACTGAGCAGGACGTCGCCCTCGCCCTGGGTGAAGGCTGCGAGCGCGTCGCGGCCGCTGCCGGGCTGGACGACGGTCTTTTCAAGCAGCGTCTTGACCCCTTCGAGCGCCGCGGCTTCCGATTTGCCCTCGTGGATCAGGGTGCCGTAGACGGCCATGATGTTCCAGCGAGCGGAGCCGGAGCTGAATGGGTTGGGCGTGATCACATCGACTTCCTTGCTGAGCAGGTCATCGAAGGACTTGATCCCCTCCGGGTTCCCCTTGCGGGTGACGATCACGACGACGGAGTCCTCGGCGATCCCGTCGTACTTCTGCTTGTTCCAATCTTTGGAGACGAGTTCCCCTTCTTCGACCAGGCGTTCCATATCGCCGGCCTGGGAGAAGTGGACGACAGAGGCGGGCTGGCCGGCGACCACCGCGCGGCTCTGGTCGCCGGAGGCGCCGAAGGAGTTGCTGAAGCTGACGCCGTTGCCCTGCGAGGTGGCTTCGAAGCCAGGCTCCAGGTCTTCCTGGTAGACGGATTCGGGGGTCGAGTAGCCGACCACGTCGAGCTTGCCGCCGCCCGAGGAGCTCGAGTTCGAGTCGCTGCTGCTGCCGCAGCCGGTCACCGCGAGGGCGACCAGCGCGAGCAGCGCGGTCACAAAGCCCAATCCGATCGTCTTCCTGCCCTTACCAGGGTTCGTCATCTAACCCCTTCCCTTCTTTCTTGATGAAGTTGATTAGGAATGAAGGCGGGCACCTTAGCAGAAAGTCGATCAGCAAAGTAAGGAATTGCTCAGGGGTCCTGGCGGGCGGGTCCTGTCGTGGGTAGGGGGTGTCCGGTCCGGCGCTGGGTTTTTCGCCAGATGACAGTGCCTCTCTCGCTGAGCCGTGGGCGAAAAAGAGGACGCCGCTTCGGACCGGACACCCCCTACCCACGCCACCCGCCCGAGGGGCGCTTCGCCGGGAGCTTCTAGCGAGGGGCCCAGGCGTCGGGCTCGGCGGCGAGGTCCCTGATCTCGGCCGGGAGCTCGCCGGCTACCAGGTCGGCGAGGGTGACGTGCTCTAGGACGGCGCGGAGGTTGGCGCGCACGGCGATCCAGACCTCCTGCAGGTGCTCGGCGTGGCCGCGGTACTCGATCGCCTCGGGCGGCGAGGACTGCACGTGGGCGATCGGGCCCTCGACCGCGCGGACGACGTCGGCGATCGTCACCTCGTCGGCCGGCTTGGCGAGCCAGTAGCCGCCCTTGGCGCCGCGGCGGGCGCGGACGATGCCGTGGTGCTTCAGCTCCAGCAGGATGTGCTCGAGAAACTGCAACGGGATGTCCTGCGCGTCGGCCAGTCGCTCGCCCTTGACGGGCTCGTCGCCGGCCGCAGCAAGCTCGGCTGCGGCACGGACGGCGTAATCGGCCTTCGCTGAAACACGCATAGAGCTAGTTAATCAGGGCATGTGGCGGGCGGGTCCTGTCACAGGGGGAGGGGGTGTTAGCGGACTCACCCGTCCGAACACCCCCTACCCCTGTGCCACCCGCCCGAGGGGCGGATTAGCTGGACGATTCGAGGGCAAGCTGGGCCGCTTCGCGTTCGCGGCGCTTGTGGAGGATGCGGGGTGCGGCAAGAATCGAGCCGAGCCCGATTGCAGCTACGAGAGCTGCGATGGGCCACACGTTCGGGTCGCCCTTTTGGATCGTGACTATGCCCGAGCCGACCAGGACGAGGCCGAGGGCGGTGCGGATGAAGCCCTGCGGGGCTTTGCTGGAGAGGGCGGCGCCGACGATCACCCCCGGGATCGAGCCGATCAGGATGTTGCCGGCGAGGACGAAATCGACGTTGCCACCCACCCAGTGGGCGATGCCGGCCGCCCAGAGCAGGATGGCGGCGTGGAAGACGTCGGTGCCGACGACTTTCTTCGGCGCCAGGCGGTAGACGGCGATCAGCAGGATCGCGATCACCGTGCCCGAGCCGGCCGAGGTGATGCCGATCACGAAGCCGGTCGTCGCCCCGATCAGGACGGCGGCGACTTTGTGGCGGCGTTCGACGTCGAAGCGATCGCGCTCGTCGACCAGATCGCGCAGGATCAGCGCCCGGGCGAGGGTGATGATGCCGACCATCAGCAGGGTGCCGCCGAGGACCGCGTAGACGAGCGAGTCGAGCCGGTCTTCACCGATGTGCTTCTCGAGCACCGAGACGATCGCGACGCCGCTGACCGCCGCCGGGACACTGCCGAGGGCCAGCCATTTGACCAGCTCCATGTTCACGGTCTTCATCCGCAGGTGGCGCCAGCCGCCGACCGTCTTGGTCACGGCCGAGTAGAAGATGTCCGTGCCGATCGCCGTCGTCGGCTGGATCCCGAAGATCAGGATCAGCAGTGGCGTCATCAGGGATCCCCCGCCCATGCCCGTCATGCCGACGAGCACGCCGATGCCGAGACCGAAGAAAATGATTGCCGGGTCCATCAGATGCCCCCAGGTGGTTATCGACTTTCCTGACCTTTTTGGTCAGGAGCGGGGAGTGCGCCAGGATACCCAATGTGGGCGCTGAAGCCAAGCAATTCGCCGTCGCTCCGCCCTCGCCTGCCGGCGAGTCGCCGAGCGCCGCAGTATCGATCCGCGGTCTGCGGCATTCCTACGGCGAGCTGGAGGCGATCGAACGCCTCGACCTGGAGACACCGGCGCACGGCGTGCTCGGCCTGGTCGGCCCCTCGGGCTGCGGCAAGTCGACCCTGCTCGAGCTGATCGCCGGCCTGCAGCAGCCGAGCGCGGGTGAGATCGAGGTGGGCGGCGGCAACGACCCGGCAGAGCGCCTCGCCCGCTGTGCCTTCATGCCGCAGCGCGACATGCTGCTGCCCTGGCTGGCGGCGATCGACAACGCCGCGCTGGCACTGCGCAACCGCGGCGTCCGCCGCCGGGCGGCGCGCGGGCAGGCGGGCCTGCTCTTCGAGCGCTTCGGCCTCGCCGGCTTCGAGCGCACCCGACCGGCTGAGCTCTCGGGTGGGATGCGGCAGCGAGTCGCCTTCCTGCGCACGCTCGTCGCCGGCAAGCCGGTGCTGGCGCTGGACGAGCCGTTCGCCTCGCTCGACGCGATCACCCGCGCCGAGATGCAGGGCTGGTTGTCCGAGGCCCTGGCGTCGGACCCGCGCACCGTTGTCCTCGTCACCCACGACGTCGAGGAGGCGCTCTACCTCTCAGATCGCGTCGCCGTGCTCTCGGCACGCCCGGCGCGTGTGGTCGAGGAATTGAGCGCACCGGCGCCGCGGGCAGCCGACCGCGACGCCGCGGTCACCGATCCGGAGTTCGTCGCGGTTCGCGAGCGGGCGATGGCGGCCTTACATCGGGGAATCCGATGACCCTCTGGCGATTTACCCCCCCATATAGGTCGGAAACTCGCCAGGGAGGGTGGAAATGAAACGCTGGGGGCCACCACTGCTCGTCCTCGCGGCGCTGGTCGGCGCCTGGCAGATCGCCGCGAGCAGCGGCGCGCTGGCCAACCTGCTCGGGCTCGAACCGTTTCTCGTCCCCTCCCCCGCCGAAATCGCCTCCTCCCTCTGGGAGAACCGTTCGCTGCTTGCCGAAAACGCTTGGGTAACGCTGCAGGAGATCCTGCTCGGCTTCCTCATCGGGCTCGCAGCGGGTCTGGGCTTCGCTTTGCTCCTGCGCTTCTCCGCAACGTTGCGACGCGCCTTTTACCCGCTGATGGTCGCTTCGCAGGCAATCCCAGTCCCGGTGATAGCGCCGATTCTCATCGTCTGGCTCGGATTCGGGATCGGTCCGAAGCTGGTGGTCGTGGCATTGATCTGCTTTTTCCCGGTTGCGGTCAACGCAACCGACGGGCTCCGGTCGGTCGATCCCGAGGCGACCAAGATGATGCGCACGCTCGATGCTTCGCGTTGGCAGCTGCTGCGGCGAGTCGAAGCCCCCACGGCCCTGCCCTTTGCCTTCAGCGGCGCCAAGATCGCCGCGACGATCGCACCGATAGCGGCGATCTTCGGCGAGTGGGTCGGTGCAGACTCCGGGCTTGGCGTTCTACTGCGAGAAGACAACGCCAATCTGCAGACCGCGCGATTGTTCGCCGCTACCGCCATCCTCACCGCGATTGCCCTCGGCCTGTACGGCCTCATCGCCTTCGCAGAGCGCCGCATCGTCACTTGGCGATAGAAAGCAGGGGATGAAGTTCCCCCGACTGCCAGCGATCGCCCTCGCCGTCGCCTTGCTCGCCCTCACCTTGGGGCTGGCCGCCTGCGGCGAGAAGAGCGAGGACACCACGGGCGCCGCGACCGAACCGCTCAGCCTGACGCTCGACTTCTACCCCAATCCCGACCACGCCGGTGTCTACATGGCGAAGAAGCTCGGCTACTTCAGCGAAGCCGGCCTCGACGTCTCGATCCAGACCCCCTCCGACCCGGCGGCGCCGATCAAGCTCCTCGCCGCCGGGAAAACCGACCTGGCGATCTCGTATGAGCCCGAGGTGATGCTGGCGCGCGAACAGGGTCTCGACGTGGTCGCCGTCGGCGCCCTCGTCGACCGCCCGCTGACCTCGCTGATCTGGCTGAAGAAATCAGGCGTAGGGGGGGTGGCGGACCTACGTGGCAAGACGATCGCCACCGCCGGGATCTCCTACCAGGACGCTTACCTGAAGACGATCATCGCCCGCGCCAGGCTGACTCCCTCCGACGTGAAGACCGTCAATGTCGGCTATGGGCTGCTGCCGGCGCTCGTCGGCGGCAGCGCGCAAGCGATGCTGGGCGGGTTCAGCAACGTCGAGGGAGTCGACCTGCGGCTGCGCGGCAAAGATCCGGTGGTCACCCCGGTCGACAAGCTGGGCGTGCCGACCTACGACGAGCTCGTCCTCGTCGCCCGCCGCGACCGGCTCGAAGAAGACCCGCAGCCGATCCGTCTCTTCCTTGCCGCCCTGGCGCGTGGCACCGCCGCCGCGATCGAGAGCCCCGAAGCGACGACCAAGGCGCTGCTCGAAGCCAACTCGAACCTCGATCCGAAGCTGACCAAAGCCGAGGTGGCGGCGACGCTGCCGCTGCTCTCCAAGCGCGGCACGATGAACCCGGCCGAGTGGAAGGCGTTCATCGCCTGGATGCGGGAAAACAAGCTGATCTCCGGCAATCCGACGACTGCCGAAGTGCTCAGCGACGCCTACCTAGCGGGCCAGATCCCCCAGTAGCTCGAACCCTCCCTCGCGCAGCAGGCTTGTCACCTTCTGCGGTGCGAGCGGGCGCGAGAAAAGGTGGCCTTGGGCGTAGTCGCAGCCGAGCCGGCGCAGCTCCGAGAGCTGCGCCTCGTTCTCGACCCCCTCGGCGATCGCGTCGAGCGAGAGGGCGCGGGCCATGCCGATCACCGCCTCGACGATCGCCGTGCGCTCCTGTTCGATTCCGAGACCCTCGACGAAGGAACGGTCGATCTTCAGCGCGTCGAAGGGGAAGCGGTTGAGATAGGCCAGGGACGAGTAGCCGGTGCCGAAGTCGTCGAGGACGAGTCGGACGCCGATCTCGCTCAGCGCCTCCAGGGTCGCGGTGGCGCTGGCGGACTCTTCGACCAGGACGCTCTCGGTCACCTCCAGCCGCAGGTTGACCGGGTCGAGGCCGGTGCGGGCGAGGATCTCGCGCACCGACTCGGCCAGGTCGCGGTGCGCCACCTGGCGGGCGGAGAGGTTGACGGCGACGTCGAGAGGCCGGTGGTCGGGGCGCAGGTCGTGCCAGCCGAGCGCCTGGCGGCAGGCCGTCTCCTGGACCCAGCTACCGATCGGCTCGATCAGGCCGCTGTCCTCGGCGATCGAGACGAACTCGCCAGGGTCGAGCATGCCACGCTCGGGGTGATTCCAGCGCACCAGCGCCTCGAGGCCGACGATCTCGCCGTTGCCCAGGGCGACCACCGGCTGGTAGTGCAGCTCCAGCTCGTTGCGGTCGAGCGCGTGGCGCAGCTCGCGCTCCGTCTCGAGGCGGTGCACCGCGCGCGCCCGCATCTCGGCGTCGAAGACCTCGCAGCGCCCCCGCCCCCGTTCCTTGGCCCGGTACATCGCCGCGTCGGCGTCGCGGATCAGCAGCTCGGCGTCGACCGGCTCGCGGCCTGTGGGCCGGGCAACGGCGATACCGATGCTGGAGGTGACGAAGTGCTCGGCACCGCCCATCAAGTAGGGCTCCGAGAACGCGCCCGCAACGCGGTCGGCGATCGCCTGCGCCTCCTCCTCGTCGGTGAGGCGGTCGACGAGGATGCCGAACTCGTCGCCGCCGAAGCGGGCGACGATGTCGCCTGGCCGCAGGTGGGCACGCAGGCGGGGCGCGACGGCGCGCAGCAGATCGTCGCCGGCGTGGTGGCCGATGCTGTCGTTGATCAGCTTGAAGTGATCGAGGTCGAGGAAGAGGATGCCGACCGGCGAGCCCGAGGCGATGCTGCGACGCAGTGCGTCGCGCAGCGAGTCGACGAAGCTGAGCCGGTTGGGCAGCCCGGTGAGGGCGTCGTGCAGGACGCGGTGGCGCAGGGCCTCGTCGGCGCTGTGGCGCTCCAAGGCGTCGGCTAGGACGTTCGCCGAGGCCTGGGCGAAGTGGACGTCCTGGGGAGTGAAGTGACTGGGCTCGGTGGAGTGGATGTCGAGCACGCCGAAGGGACGCTCCTTGCCGGCGATCGGCACCGCGAGGCTGCTGCGCACACCGAGCACCCGCAGTGCCGGTGGCATCGAGAAGCGTGGCTCGCTCGACCAGTCGTCGACGATCACGTGCAGGCCCGACTCCAGCGCGGCGCCCGCGTGCGAGTCACGGGCTGCGGAGGCGCGGCGCTCCGCGCCTCCCTCCCCCTCCTCGAGTCCAGCGCGAAGGTGGAGTCGGCGCCCCTCCCGGGCCGCCTCCCAGACGCAGGCCGCCTCGACCCCGTCGATCTCTGTCATCAGTGGCACCGCCTGCTTGGCCAGCCGGGCCGGGTCGCCGTCCTGGAGCGCGTAGCGGCCCAGCCGCGCCACCGCCGCCTGCTGGGCAGCCGCCCGTTGCAGCTCCTGCTCGGCGATCTTGCGTTCGGTGATGTCGTAGAGGACGCCGTGCCAGATCGGCGTCCCCTCGCCGTCGGGCTCGAGCACCGCCTCGTCGAGGATCCAGACGATGGCGCCCTCGCGGGTGATCATCCGGTAGTCGACCGGCGGGGCGCCGCCCTCGGCGATCACCTTGTGGGTCTCCTGCTCGAGCGCGCGCTCGCGGTCGTCGGGATGAAGGCGCTGCGTCCAAAGCCCGGGGTCCGCCATCCACTCCTCCGGGCTGTAGCCGAGGATCTCCTCGATCTGGGGGCTGACATAGCGCCAGCGACCCCGCTCGCCCAGCTCGCAGGAGTAGACGATCGCCGGCAGGCGCTCGACTAGACGACGGTAGTCCTCGCCAGCCGAGGAAATCTCGTCGAGGAACTCGGTTACCCGCTCTTCGGGCCAGCCCTCGCCCCTGGAACCGCCCTCGCGTGCCATGCGAGCCTATCGGCAAGGTCGATGTTTCCTTGAAGCCTGCCTCTATCTATACAGGCCGATCGTCCACAGGCCGGCGAGGCCGCGGAAAGGCTCATACGGCGCGTAGAACTCCTCGACCTCCTCGACCGTGGCACGGCGGCCGAGGTGGGCGAGGCGACCGACCAGCTTCAGGTAGATCAGATCGCCGGCCGGGAGCGAGTCGGGCTCGCCGCGGCCGAACAGGCCCAGGCACTGCACGGTCCAGGGCCCGATCTCGGGGATCGCCAGCAGTCGCGCGTCCGCGGCGGGGTCGCCGGGAGACACCCGCCCAGCGGCGATCTCGCGGGCGACCGCGCGCAGAGCGATCGAGCGACCCGGCGAGAGATCCATCGAGGCGAGTTCGGCCGGGGCCCGTCCGGCAATCGTCTCCGCGCCCGGCATATCGCGGAGCGCACCGCGGTCCCGACCCAGGCGCGACCCCCAGCGGCCGACGATGCGGCGCTGGATGACCGCCGCCCGCTCGGTCTCGATCAGTTGCTTGACGACGGCCCAGGCGAGCGCCTCCCAGGCCCAGGGGCGGCGGCGCGGGCGCAACCAGGGACGCCAGCGCAGAAGCGGCCCGAGCAGCGGGTCGCGTCGGAAGCGGCGGTAGACCTCGCCGAGGTCGTCGTCGACGCCGAGCGCGAAGCGCATCCGCTCGATGGCAAGTCGCAGCTGCGCCGGCCCGGCTGGGCGACTCGGCGGCGCCGGGATCGACCGCGGCGCGCTCACCGTCGCCGGATCGACCGGCTCGGCGCGCAGCTGGACCCGACCCTGCGCGGGCTCCCAGGCACGGACCAGGACCGGGCTCTGCTCGACCCGCAGCAGCCGCGAAACGACCCCGCCGCGAACGGACATAGTCCGATCCTCACTGCTGTATCCCGGCAACCGAAAGGGCGAGCGGGGCACAACTTCCAGCTCGATGGGCCTAAAACGGGACCCATAGGCCTGTTTTCGGCCCATCGACGGGTGGTTCACCGTCCGAGCAGGTGCACGTCCACGAGAAAGGAGCGACTCGCGACGACGTTCTGCTGACGCTTGCGGCGCGGCAGCAACTGCCCCTGCGACTTCTTCGCCACGGCGCTCACAGCGCGGACGGCCGCCACGGTCGCAGCCCCGGCCAGAACGCCGCCCACAGCCGCCACTACAGCCGTGCGGGCCTCGCTGCGAAGGGCAATCGCACCCGGCGTCTCATGCGGCAGGACCCGGACGCGGACTGGCTCAAGCTCGAACTCGCTCACCGAGCCGACCTTAGCGATCCGATCAGCTCGAACCGGCAACAAAACCGGAAACTGCGCGCTTAAGTGACCGGAGCCCATCCCTACCCGGATGGGCTCCGACGGCTAAATCGCCTTCTCGTAGATCCGGTACTTCTTCACGACCTCGCCGCCCATCCCCTTCATCGCCCGGTTCATCGGCTCGTTGGTCTCCAGGATCCAACCCATCTCGCCGCCTTCGACCGGCCCTGGCCCGTGTGCCGCCTTGAGGTGCTTGAGGTAGAGACCGGCCGCGACGCCCGTGTGCTGGTAGTCATGCTTGACGCCGAGAGCAAAGACACGCACGCGGTCGATCTTGCGCTTGCCGAGCAGGAAGCGCAGCCAGCCGAAGGGCAGCAGCCGCCCGCCGAGCTTCGCCATCACCTGGTTGATGTCGGGCAGGGTGAGCGCGGCGCCGATCGCCTCGCCATCTTTTTCGGCGATGTAGGCCCAGTCCTCGTCGAGCACCTGCTTGAGGTTCTTGGCGTGGAACTCGATCTCGGCGTCGGTTGCCGGGACGAAGCCCCAGTTGTCGGACCAGGCGTCGTTGTAGACGGGGGTAAAGAGGCGCATCTCGCGTGCCAGGTTGCCCTTGTCGATGTTGCGGATCGTCACCCCTTCGTCGCGCAGCGCCTTCTCCGCGGCGGCGTGGATCGCGGGATCGAAGCTCTCGCCCTCTTTGAGGCTGCCGAGCTCCAGTTCCCACATCAGCAGGTCCATCGCCTTGCCGAAGCCGTGCTCCTCGAGCAGGGACTTGTAGAAGGGCGGGTGCCAGTTCTCGAGGATGTAGGGCCGCAGCTCGTAGCCCTCGATCAGGATGCCGACCTCGTCGTTCGTGGTGAAGTCCATCGGGCCGAGGAGGCGAGAGCGGCCACGGGAAGCCGCCCACTCGGCGGCGGCGTCGAGCAGGGCCGCCGCGACGGCGGGATCCTCGACCGTCTCGAAGAAGCCGAACATCGCGTCGCTGCCGCCCTGGGTCTCGTCCCAGAGCGCGTCGGTCTGGGCGGTGATCCGCCCGACCGGCTCACCGTCTTGCTCGGCGATGAAGTACTCGGCCTCGCCGTGCTCGAACCAGGGGTTCTTCTCGCGGTTGAGGAACTCCATCCGCTCGAAGATCAGCGGCGGCACCCATTGCGGATGATCGCGATGGAGCTGGAAGGGGACCTTGACAAAGCGCTTCAGGTCGCGCCGCGAGCGGACTGGGCGGATTTCGACGCTTGCCACGGAAGCTGAACTTACACTCTGGGCATGAGCGAAACCGCAAAGGCCCCCGTAGATGTCTTCGAGAAGGCCCGCAGCCATGATCGGCTCGAGCAGCTCGAAGCAGCCAAGCAGCACGATCTCCTTCCCTACTTCCGCCTGATCGAGTCCGAGGCCGGACCGATCATGGAAGTCGAGGGCCACGAGGTGGTGATGCTCGGCTCCAACAACTACCTCGGTCTGACCGGCGACGAGCGCGTGAGGCGCGGCGCCCGGGAGGCGCTGGATACGTACGGAACCGCGCTCACCGGCTCGCGCTTCATGAATGGCACGACGCCTCTCCACGTCGAGCTCGAGCGCGAGATCACCGCCTGGATGGGCAGCGAGGACGCGCTCGCATTCACCACTGGATATCAGGCCAACGTCGGTTGCCTGGGCGCAATCGTCGGGCCGGGCGACACTGTGGTCTGCGACTCCGGCGACCACGCCTCAATCCTCGACGGCTGCAAGCTCTCCGGGGCGAAGCTGCGCCCCTTCCGCCACAACCGCATGGACAAGCTGGAGAAGATGCTGCAGCGGGCGGGCGAAGACGGCGGCGGGGTGCTCGTCGTCGTCGACGGCGTCTTCTCGATGGAGGGCGACGTCTGCGACCTGCCACGGATCGTCGAGCTCTGCCGCGGGTATGGCGCGCGGTTGATGGTCGACGAGGCGCACGGAGCCGGGGTACTCGGCGCGCGCGGCGCCGGCGCGTGCGAGCTGTTCGGGCTGGAGGACGAGGTCGACCTGCGGATGGGGACCTTCTCCAAGAGCCTCGCCTCCTGCGGTGGCTTCATCGCCGGTCCCGCCGACGTGATCGAGTACCTGCGGATCTCCTCGCGCTCCTTCATCTTCAGCGCCTCGGCGGTGCCGGCGGCGGTCGGGGCTGCGCTGGCGGCCCTGCGGGTAATCCGTTCCGAGGGCCCGCAGCTGTTCGAGCGGCTGCTCGACAACGCCGAGTACCTGCGAGAGGGGCTGCGCGACCTCGGCTTGAAGGTGGTCCAGCCGGGGACGCTGCCCGACGGCTCGATCGCCACCACCCCGGTCGTCCCGGTGATGGTCGGCGACGATTGGCAGGCGGTGCTGCTCTGGAAGGCGCTCTTCGATGCCGGCGTCTACACCAACGTCGCAATCCATCCGGCCGTGCCGCCGGGCGGCGCCCTGCTCCGCACCAGCCTGATGGCGACCCACGAGCGCGAGCATCTCGACCGGGCGCTGGAAACCATCTCCCGCACCATTGAGGACTTTCCTGAGCTTCCGCGTACGTGAGTGGCTATGCATCCCCCTGCGGGGGTAGTTTCCGCCTTGTCCAGAATTGGACAAGGCGGGTGCGACGAGAAAAAGATGCTCTTAGCGACCGCGCCGGGGGCTCATCGTTGAGTTCGGGTTGACGCTCCCCGCCCTCAGCACGTAGCTTGCCACCTCGCCGTGTATCCGGGTCAGGAGGAAGCGGCGCCGTCAGTTCAACTCGACCGGCCAGGGAAAGTTCCGGCCCGGTGCATGAAACCAGTCAATACCCCTATGGGAGGAGCCCTTGTGGAAGCCGTTTCGATCGCCTCTGCCTCGCCAAGCCCGACCCCGGTGCGAACGCCGCAACATATGCAGGCTCTGGCCCGCGCCAACCGGGTGCGGCTCGCCAGAGCGGAGCTGAAGCGATCGATCGGACGGGGCGAGGTGGACGTTGCGGAGGTAATCCGGGACTGCCCGTGGGAGACCGAGAGCATGACCCTGGCCGAGCTGCTGACCAGCCAGCGTCGCTGGGGCCGCACCCGCGCCCGCAAGCTCCTCCAGGCCGTCGCCCTGAGCGAGAACAAGCGGATCGGGACGCTTACGCCGCGCCAGCGGGCGCTGCTGACGAGTGCTCTCGGTTCACGGGCTCGGGATGCGGTGCTGGTCTAGGAGAGGCTGGTTTGGGAGGCCATCCGGTAGGGCTTCCACTTAACTTTTTCGGTGGATCGCCTTGCGGCTGTCGCCCCGGGGTGTCGACGAAAAAGTACAAGACGTTCCAGCCCTACCGGATGGCCTCGTCTCGAGCCCCTTTCTTAGCCTCTGAGTCCGCCGGCCTTGAAGGAGAGGCCGCCTGAGGCCTTTTGGAAGGCGCGGCGCAAGACGTAGAAGGAAGCTGCGAAGGATGCGGCGCCGGCGGCTAGACAGATGGCGAGGACCAGGCCGGCCAGGTAGAAGAGGGCGCCGGTTACCAGGACGAAGACGGTGCCGGCGAGCAGGGTCGTGTGCGAGCGGTAGCCGGCGAAGTGCTCACGCGCGGAGACCTCGAGGCCGCCCAGGCCGGCGAGGACGACGCCGACGCCGATCGTCGTCGGGCTCTTGCTCACAACCCCAGCCACCAGGGCAATGATGCCGGCGAGAACGCTCAGCTCGGCAAGCGGAAACGATCCCCACGGCGCCGGTGGACGCTCGTCGGCCCGCGGCGCTCTCTTACTTCCCTTGGGTTTCTCGCTCAACGGCCGCAAGCCGCCCGGATAACGGGCATCCGGAGGAGACCTTGACCTGCCACCAGCCCATCAGCATGCCGAGCGGACCGAGGCGGGGGCGGGAATGCCAGTGGCCGCAACCCGGCTCGCCGATGTCGGCGCGTGAGATCCGCAGCCACTTGTGCTCGGCCGGCGCGGTCAGCATCTGCTCCAGCAGCTCGCGATTGCGGGTCTCGAGCTCGGCCCGATCCTGCAGTTGGTGCCGCGCGACGCCGATCCGGGTCGCGAGCGAGTCGCGGACGGCCTCGAGATCGCCGAGACCCAGCGTCCGCGGCTCGCTCGAAAGGGCGCCGATGCCGGCATCGATCTCGACCCGGGGGAAGGCGTCGGCGAAGAGCGAGCCGAGCTGTGCCTCGAGACGGCCGATCTGACGCCGCAGCTCAACTCTGGCGAGCCGCTCGTCGCCGTCTATGCGAAGCGCAGTACGTCTGTCTCGGTCGAGCAGATCCGGCATAGCCCAAAACGAGTGTAAATCAATACGCCGACCGGATCGCAATCGTCGCGTTAAGCCGGTCAGGCCGCCCGGAGCGTCGTGGCGACCATCCAGAGTGCCTCGTCGACGGCGATCTGCGGGACACCGTCGACCTGGATGGCGGCGACCGCTATACAGCGGGTGGTGCGACTGACGTCGCGGCCCTCGCCGGTGGCCCCGAAGAGCAACCCGGCCGGGCCGCGCTCGTCGGCGATCACCAGGGTCCCGTGCGAAAGCTCTCCCGGCCGGCCCTCGAGCGACTCCCCCGGCGCCGAGTCGCGAATGCAGAGCGCCCCTTCGAGCCGCTCGGCGTCGAAGGCGCGCAGCGCAATTCCGGTCTCCACCGTGGCGATCGTCAGCGCGTCGGTAGGCAGACCGTGGGTTTTGAAGCCACCGTCCTGGAGGCGATCGAGGGCGAGTTGCTCAACCGGAGTGCGGGTGTGGTCGGGGTCAAGGCCGATCTGGCGGAAGAAGACGCGGTAGGCCCAAGGAATCGGCCGTTCGCGCAGGTGGATCGCGTGGGCGCCGTAGAAACGGTCCGAGGTTTCACTGAGGCGGCGTTCGACCGGCCGGGGGCTGCGACCGGGGCGGCCATCCAACTCGATCCAGGAAATCCCCAGCCCGGGGAACTCGGCGGCGACGTGGGGAGCCACCCAGCCGAATGTCGGGGCGGGCTCCCGGCCCAGGTCCGAGCCGGCCGCTCCAGCGCCCACCTCAGCTCGCCCCCGCGGTACGACTGGCACTCAGTAGCCGCTCGATCCGTTCGCTCAGCCCGCTCACGTCGAGGTTGCCAATGCCGGCGCTCTCCAGAGTCCCCCCGGGATAGACATAGGCGAACGTCGGGCAGCCACCGACGCGATAGAGGCCGCCGACGGCCCCATCGCGGTCGTAGCCGACAGGCATCCTCCAGCGGCGGCTGCGGATCAGCCCGCGGACGGTTTCGCGGTCATCGCGAATGTCCAGCGAAAGGAAGCTCACGCGTCCACGGTAGCGCGAGTAGACCTGGCTGACGACGTCCTGCTGGTCGACGCAATCGCCCCCCTTGCTGAACCAGAATGAGATCACAGAGGGGCGATCGAAAAGGTCGCAGACGCGGATCGCGGCGGGGGTGTGAACCTGGCAGGCGGGAGAGCGGCGGGAGCCGGAGGGACAGGGCAACTCCCCCACCGAGCAGTCGTCCTGGGCGATATTGGCGTCGCCTTCCAGCTTGCCGGCCGCGGCGGGGACGGCGAACTCGGGTAGGGCCCAGCGGGGTGGCTGCTTGTCGAGCCCGAGCGTGCCATCGCCGCCAGGAACCCCGTGGATCAGTGCCACCGCGACGATCGCGACAAAGAAGAGGCCGACCAGGATCGAGTAGCGGTCCCTCACCTCGCCGCCCCTCCCCGCCCCCAGCCCTCCGTCCAGACGAGCGCTGCGGGCAGCGCCACGATCACGCCCAGCAGCGCAACCGCAAGGTCGATCACGGTGACGGAGCCGAACTCGCGCAGCATCCCAACATCGCTGGCGATCAGCACGGCAAAGCCGGCAATTGCCGTCACTCCCGACGCCAGTACAGCAGCGCCAGTACGGGCGTAGGCCTGGTGCAAAGCCGCCCCAAGCGCCCGGCCAGCCCTGCGCTCCTGCCGGAAGCGAGCAGCAAGGATCACGCTGAACTCGGTAGCGATAGCGATCGTCAAAGCCCCGAGCGCCGCCGACATCGGGTTGAGCGGGATACGCGACAGCCAAAGAACCAGCGCCGACCAACCGGTAGCCATCACGATCGGCACCAGCGGAACCAGAGCGCGCGAGAACGAACGGTAGACCGCGAGCAGCACCAGCGCCACAGCGATCAGCCCGACCAGCGTCAGCAGGTAACGGCTGCTCGACAGATCGGAGGCGGCGGAGGCGGCGATCACCGGTAGCCCCGCCAGCTCGACTTCAACACTGGGCGGCGGCCCACCCTTCTCACCGGGCGTCCCGATCTCTCCACGGATGCGGTCGATCAGCGCCTGCTGCTCATCCAGCGACTGTGCCCGGATACCGAAGCCGAGCAGCGCGGTCCCGGCGGGCAGCCCGGTCTTCGGATCGACGGTCGCGACTTGCCGCAGGTCATAAGCAGGGATCTGGGCTAACGCCGCGCGAATGCCGCGCGTGGTCAGCGGTCCCTCCGTACTGGCAACAAGCCCACCTCCGGTAACGAAGTCCGACAGGGCAGGGCCCGGACAGACTTCAGCCTCCTGGCAACTTGGATTGGCGCCAGAAAAACCGCCGGCCCGCAGCACTCGCCGCTTGAAGCCCGCCATCCACTGGATGGTTGAAGGGTCCGTTAAATCAGAGGCAGTCACCTTGACGTCAAGCTCTCCAGACACTCCGGTTGCATCTTGCAGCTCATTCAGTTCCCGCACGGCTTCGACGTTCTGCGGCGCCAGCGCGCGGATGTCCGTCTGCGTTTCGATCTGGGTCCCGAGCCCCCAGCCGATTACCGCCAGGGCCAGGCCAATCCCGAGAACTCTCTCCGGGTGCGCCTGCACCACCGCAAGAACGCGCTGCAACAGAGGCGGGAGTGCCGGGTCCCCCGGAGACGCGCGGCGTCCTGTTTTTCGCCCCACCTGCTCAGTGAGAGGCGCAAGCCGCCCGGCGAAAAACCCAGCGCGCGGAGGGGGACCCGGCACTCCCGCCTCCCTACGCAGGCTGAGCGCCGCAAAGCCCGCTACGAAGGCAAGCGCAAAGGCGATCGCGATGCCGACGATGAGAAGCAGCCCGAAGCTGCGCACCATCGGAGTCGGCGAGAGCTGGAGAGCGAGGAACCCGGCGCCGGTGGCCAGGCAGGCGATGGCGATGGTCGGGCCACCACCGGATGCAGCCAAGCGAGCGGCGTCGGCTCCAGGGCTGGCGCCGATTGCCAAAGCCTCGTCGTAGCGAGCTTGAAGCTGGATCGCGTAGTCCACGGCCAGCCCGATCAGGATCGGGAGCACGGCTATCGAGGCCATGGTCAGCGAGCCGCCGACCAGGCCGAAGAGGCCGAAGGTGAGGGCCGCTGCGGCTAAGGCGATCGCCAGAGGCAAGAGCCGAAAGCGGGACCGGAAGACGAGGAAGAGGACGAGCGCCATGACGACGACAGCCACGCCGAGCAACACCAGCAAAGCGTCCTTGAGCGCCCGCGTTACTCCGTCGATGACGACGGGCACTCCCGAGATCACGAAGCGTCCGCCGTGCAACTCGAAGCAGCGCTCCGGTTTGCCCTTGAACTTGCACTCCTGGCGGGCGATGGGATCGTGGACGATCGCCTTGATCGTTTCGATAGCTTGGTGGCGCTCGGCTTCGCTTAGGTCAGGACGCAGGCGCAAGATGATCTGCGCCGAGTGCTTATTCGGGAAGAGGTAGGAGAGGCGTGCCTTTGGAGTCCCCCGCGCCTTATGGAGATCGAAGACGATCGCTGCGAGGAAATTGGGGTTGGAGAGGCTTGGAGCGCTCGTAATCCCATACTTGGCGGCGACTTCGAGCAGCAGTTCGCGGAGCTGCGCGGGTGGCACGGTGGCGACGAGCCGGTTCAGCTGCCGCTGGATCTGAATCACCGCCTCGTTGAGGAAGGTGGCGGGGCCGACAACCGAGCGCACCGGGTCCTGTTCCGCAAGTTCCGCGCAGGGCCCCGGGATCGGTTCAGCCCCCTTCGGCACCTTGCCCGAGAGACAGCCCTCAAGCCTCAACAAGCGCCCAAGGTTCGAGGTCAAGACCAGACGCTGCAGATCCCCCTCGGCAAGAATGACCACGGGTTCTTCGCCAAAGTCGCGCTTGACCTGCTGAGTCGCCTGGTAGCTGGTGGTATCCGAATCAACCAACGTGTCCGTAGCTGCATCAGTCGGCAGCTGCGTAGCAACCATCCCAGCTCCAACCGCGAGGAAGATGCAGGTGAGCAGCACCGCCCGTGCATGCTTGACGGCCCAGGCCGCTACCGATGCCATCAAGCGCTCCTCGGGCGGGTGGCGCGGGGGGAGGGGGTGTTCGGACGGGTGAGTCCGCTAACACCCCCTCCCCCCGCGACAGGACCCGCCCGCCGAGGCCTCAATCCATCGACAGCGGACCGGTCACGTCCGCATTGAGGAACTGATGCACAAACTGGTTTTCCGAGTCGAACAGTTCCTCTTTCGGGCCCGACTCGACGATTTTGCCGTTCCAGAGCACGGCGATGAAATCGGAGATCCGGCGGGCCGTGTTGAGATCGTGGCTGATCACCAGGTAGCAGCCGCCGTTCTCGGCATGCACCTCGCGGATCAGCTCGCAGAGCAGCGCCGTGCGGACGGGGTCGAGGCCGGAATCGGGCTCGTCGAACATCACGATCGCCGGTTCCAGCACCAGCGCGCGAGCGAAGCCCGCGCGCTTGCGCATGCCGCCCGAGAGCTCGTTCGGCATCTTGTAGATCGCCTCGATCAGGCCGACCTCCTTGAGCCGCCGGTTGACGATCTCGCCGATCTCCTCCTCGCTTTTGTCGGTGTGCTGACGCAGCGGGAAGGCGGTGTTGTCGTAGATGTTCATCGAGCCGAAGAGCGCGCCGTCCTGAAACAGCAGGCCGAACTTTTTGCGCACGTCGAAGAGTTCGTCGTCGGTCATGGCGGGGATCGATTCGCCGTGCACGAGCACGTCGCCCGAGTCCGGGTAGAGCAGGCCGACGATGTGCTTGATCAGGACGCTCTTGCCAGTGCCCGAGGGGCCCAGAACCATCGAGACCTGATCTTCAGGCAGGCCGAGGTTGAGCCCGTTGAGGATCCGCGCCCGGCCGAACTGCTTGACCAGGTTGACGATCTCGATCGCGTCGGTGCTGCCGTGGTCGCGCTTGCGCCCGGTGTGGAAGCGATAGGGGTCGGCCTCGGTCGGGTCGACACCGGGGATGACGAAGTCGCGGCCCATCGTCGCCCCGTCCTCGCTGATGTAGGGGCCACTGGTCACCGGTTCGGCGGCGGCCTCCTCGGCAAGTGCCTGCTCCTCTTCTTCGTCGCGAATCTGGCTCGGCTCATCCATGGACATAAGGGTACTTAGCCTCCTATTGGCGCTCGCGGGTTGGCACCCCAGAAGACCAGCGTGCCGAGCATCCCGATGATGTGAACTAGAACGATGTTGAGGACCATCGACTTGGCGGTCGCGGTGCCCACTCCAACCGGTCCGCCCGAGGCGGTGTAGCCGTAGTAGCAGCCGACCATCACGATCGCGGTCGCCATGAACATTCCCTTGATCAGACTGAAGATCAGGTCGGGCGGGTTCTGGAACAGCCAGAAGATCAGCAGGTAGCCGCCGGAGGAGACGTCGCCGATCTGTTCGACCACGGCCAGGTAGCTGGCGAAGTACATGATCCCGATCCCGACCAGGTACATGAACGGGAAGGCGATCCAGGCGGCGAGCAGGCGGGTCGCGGCGAGGAAGGTGACGGGCGGCACGCCCATCACCTCGAGCGCGTCGATCTCGTCGGAGATCCGCATCGCGCCAAGCTCGGCGACGATCCCGGTGCCGACCTTGGCGGACAGCATGTAGCCGAAGGCGTAGGGCATGATCTCGCGCAGATCGCACCAGGCCGAGAAGACGCCGGCGTAGGCGGGGGCACCGTTGGCGCGCAGCAGGTAGGCGCCCTCGATCCCGCACTGCAGGCCGAGGATGAAGACCAGGCCCCAGATGATCACGGCGGAGCCGAGGATCAGGATGCCGGCCTGGCGCAGGCTCTCGCCGAAGAAGCGCAGGACGCGACCGCTGTAGACAAGGCCGGCGACGCGCGAGCCGAAGCGGGCGATCTCGCCGAAGGAGTCGAGCCAGCCGCGCGGGACGTCGAGCCAGGCGTTCATCGAATCGTCTGCAGGTCGGGGTTCGTCGCCAGCAGGGTCTGGGTGAAGACGTAGTTGAAGGCGAAGACGCCCATGAAGGAGATCACCACCGCCTGGTTGACGGCGCGGCCGACCCCGGCGGCACCCCCGGACGCAGTCATCCCCTTGTAGCAGCAGACGACCGAGATGATCGCCCCGAACAGGGTGCACTTGATCAGCGAGCCCCAAAGGTCGGTGATCGAGGCATTGGTGAAGAGCGTCGCGAAGAAGCCGCCGAGCGGCTGGTTGTAGAGAAGCTCGGTGAGGATGCCGCCGCTGATGCCGAAGATCAGCGCGTAGATGTCGAGCAGGCCGGTGATCAACATCAGCGCCAAGAAGCGCGGCACGACCAGGTTCTTGATCGGGTCGACGCCGAGCACCTGCAGCGCGTCGAGCTCCTCGCGGATCTTGCGGGCGCCGAGGTCGGCAGTGATAGCGGTGCCGGCGACGCCGGCGACGACGACAGCGGTGACGAAGGGGGCGAACTCGCGGATCGAAGCGAGGACGAAGAAGCCGCCAAGCCGGTCCAGCGAGCCGAAGAGAGTGAGGAAGTTGGCCGCCTGCAGACCCGGCGCACCGAAGCCGAAGGCGACGGTGGACACCAGCAACGGGAACCAGCAGAGCTGCAGGGCAAAGAGGAACTGGCCGATGAACTCCTCACCGTAGGGATAGGGAGGCCTGACCGCGGAAGCTATCGTCCGTGCGGTGAGGATCATCATGTCCCCCACCTGCTCAAAGAACGACTTGGCGGGTGCAATCCTCCTGCCTATGGATGCAGCTGCTTCCATCTCTCCTCCGGCAAAGCGGGACCACATCGGGCGGTCCCTGCTCCGAGCTTTCAGTGTATGGGATGGGCCAGCGACCTCGGTTAGCCGAGTGTTGAGATCCGGCTAACCCCAGCGCGATGGGGTTCGAGGCGGGCGGGGAGGTCGAATCCCCGTGGTATGTTCCGGCCGCTTTGGAGGAGCCTGTCTCAGAACCCCGCGCGCACGTCTGGCGGCGGCGGACACTTCGCGGTGCGGCGTCCTCAGTCGGCCAAATAGCGCTGCTATTCGGCCTCCCTGCGTCCTTGCCCCGCTCGGTCCGCCGCGCGCCAGCCGCACACGCGGACTTCCAAGACAGGCTCTTGGGGGGGTACCGAAGATACGGTCGGCGTTCCCGCCGGCAGGCTCTCGCCGCAGGCATCGCGGCCGGTCTGCTGACGGTCTCGATCGCCGCCTGTGGCGGCAGCGAATCGTCCTCCGACTCGAACGAGGCAGCGGGCAAGTACCCGGTCAAGATCGTCACCGCGGAATTCCCCGCCAAACAGCGGCTCGGCGAAACGACGTTGCTGCGGCTCGGCGTGCGCAACACTGGCCGTAAGGCCCTGCCGAGCCTGACCGTGACGATTTCGGTCGGCGGCAAAGAGGGCCGTAACTCGACGCTGCCCTTCGGCTACCGCGACCCGGCACCAGGTCTCGCCCAACCCGACCGACCGGTCTGGGTGCTCTCGGCCCGCTACCCGAAAGCAAACGGCTCGACGGAAACGGCCGGGGCCGAAACCTCGAGCCCCAAGACCTTCGCTTTCGGACCGCTGAAGCCGGGTAAGACGACCGAAGCGGTGTGGAAGGTGAACGCGGTCAAAAGCGGGAAATACGACGTCTTCTACGAAGTTGGCGCCGGCCTCAGCGACACGGGAAAGGCCGAAACCGCACCCGGGACCCAGGCGGGGGGCTCCTTTGCCACCGAAATCACCGAAGTCCCACCGGAAACGGAAGTGAAGGACAATGGTGAAGTCGTTGAAATCGGCAAGGCGGACAGCGGCAAGTAGCGCCGCCGCGCTGCTTTTCGCGCTGGCCCTGCCGGCGTGCGGCTCGGCTCAGCCGCCCGATCGAGCGGTGCGATCCGCGGCCCAGGGCGTCGGGCTGAAGCAGATCGGCAGCTTCGAAAGCCCGGTCTACGTCACCGGCGCACCCGGCTTCCCCAAGCTGCTGTTCGTGGTCGAGCAGGGTGGGACGGTGCAGGTGCTGCGCAACGGGCGCAAGCAGGCTCGCCCCTTCCTCGACGTCCATGACCTGATCTCCTCCGGCGGCGAGCGCGGCCTGCTTTCGATTGCCTTTCCACCCGATTACAAGAGCAGCGGTCGCTTCTATATCTATGACACCGATCCTCAGGGAAACCTCAGGATCGACGAATTCAAACGGGGGAGCGCGACGCAAGCCGCGCGGGGCTCCCGTCGCGCGGTGGTCCGGATACCCCACCCGGTCAACTCCAATCACAACGGCGGCCAGCTCCAGTTCTTCGGCAACTGGCTCTACTTCGGCACCGGCGACGGCGGCTCGGGGGGCGATCCGCCGAACAACGCCCAGAACCGCCACAGCCTGCTCGGCAAGCTGCTGCGGATCGACCCCCGCCGCGCCGGTGCCAAGCCCGAGGTCTACAGCTACGGCCTGCGCAACCCGTTCCGCTTCTCCTTCGACACGGTCACCACGCCGGGACAGCCGCGAATCGCGATCGGCGACGTCGGCCAGAACCGTTTCGAGGAGGTCGACTACACCACCGTGGCGGGGGCGCAGGGCGCCAACTTCGGCTGGGACGCCTTCGAGGGATTCGCCCCCTATGAAGACGAAAACAGCGGCACGCCGGATCCGGGCGGCACGGTCAAACCGATCTTCGCCTATCCCCACAGCCGCGGCGGCAGCTGCTCGATCATCGGTGGCTACGTCGTCGCCGACAAGCATCTCCCCGCCCTCTACAAGCGCTATATCTACGCCGACCTCTGTGAGGGCCGGCTGCGCAGCCTCGTCCCCCATCTGCGCCGGGCGAGTAACGAGCACAAGCTCGGCCTCAGCGTCTCCACCCCCAGCTCCTTCGGCGAAGACGACCGCGGTCGCATCTACGTCTGCTCGCTCGACGGACCGGTCTACCGCCTCGTCCAGCGCTAGAAAGCCGGCCGCCGCCGCAGTCCTGCGGCGGCGGCCAAAGGGCAGCCTGCGACCTGTCGCTTAGCGGCGGGAGAAGGGATCGATGTACAGGTCGTCGACCTGCCAGACACCCTTGCCGTCGAGCGGAGTGATGCGGATCTGGATGGCGCTGGGGATCAGCGTGCCGACGATCGTCGAAAGCCCGAGGACGGGCGACATCTGCTGGGTGGGTGCCCAGCTCGAGCCGGCAGTCACGGTGTTGACCACCTTCGTCTGGACCAAGCCCAGCAGCTTGTAGACCGCCTCGACCCGCAGGCGCGAGGATGGATCGCCGCTGTTGCGAGCCATCATGCGGAAGACCGGGGTGTCGAGTGAGACGCAGATCGGCGGGCTGCCCGCCGAGCTGCCGCCGGGAAGGGACAGCGATCGCGAGTCTCCCGTGTCGTTGAGGAAGTAGGTCTCGTTACCGGCGACGACGCTCGCTCCGCCGCTCAGCGACCATCCGGAGGCACCCGCCTCGAAGCCGCCGTCAGGAGCCGGCACGTATGCGTGCTGATCGGCCCACGGCGAGAACACCTGCTCGGCGCCGGTGTACGAGCACGCCTGCGCCGAGCCGGCAAAGGCTGCGAGCGCGAGCAGCGCAGCGATGGCGAACCCGACCAACCGCGAGCTGACGCGATGAGGGTGGGCAGTTAGATCTACGTTCATTTGGCAAACCTCCACTTGTCGCAGGCCAAAACAGCCTGGTGTCTAAACCAAGCTGGCGGTCGAGCCATCTCGGAGCGAAAGCTTCGAGACCTCTGACTTTGCGTCCCTGCCTCGCGACAGGTTTGCCTTTGCAGCTGACTTATGTCGGCGCCACCATCGGGCATAAACCGCTGGAACTGAAGCGATTTCGAACAAACGTCTAAGAAATCGCGCATTTATTGTGGGTAGGCGCTTGCGGCGCTACAAAGGCGCGCGGTCGCGCCGATATACCCGCGGCAGTCGCTCATGTGCGGCTGCGACATGCCCATGGCCGCCACCGTCGACACGCCGGAGCTCGAGCAACTCTTTGCTCACGGGCGGGAACGCGCGACGCTGGCCGCCAACGGGCGCGAGCGCATGGTCGAAGTAGCGATCGCCCTCGCATTCCTCGCCGTGGCGCTCCCCATGGCATTCCTGATTCCAGCCGATCGCACTCTGGACGTCGCCGCCCTCGCCATCCTCGCAAGCGCCTACATCATCGCCTGCCAGGCTCAGTTCGACATCGCCGACGGCTACACCGTTCCGACCCAGCTGGTGCTGGTGCCGATGCTCTTCCTCCTCCCCACCCCCGCCGTACCGCTTATCGTCAGCCTCAGCTGGACACTGGGACGGAGCGTCGACTTCGCAAGCGGCCGAATCAGCGTCTACCGAGCCTTTCACGTCTTCGGCGACTGCTGGCACGCGGTTGGGCCGGCGCTGGTTCTGATCGTTGCCGGTGCCCAGACCTTCTCCTGGGACGCCTGGCCCGTATATGCGGTGGCGCTGCTGGCACAGCTCGTCTTCGACTTCGTCGCGACGGCGGTTCGGGCAAACTTGATCGAAGGCGCCTCGCCGCATAGGGAGCTGCGACTGCTTGCGCCGGTCTATGGGTTGGACGCCGCCCTGGCGCCGATCGGCCTACTCGTCGCCTTCGCGTCGATCCAGGTCGGTCCGGCGGTCTGTCTGCTGATCATCCCGCTCGCTGCGGTTCTCGCCGTGCTCTCACGTGAGCGCGAGGCCCGGATCGAGCAGGCGCTCGAGCTGAGCCGCGCTTACCAGGGGACCGCGATGCTGCTCGGCGACGTGGTGGAGGCCGACGACGCCTACACCGGCAGCCACAGCCGTGGCGTCGTCGAGCTGTCCCTGGCCGTCGCCGACGGGCTCAAGCTTGACTCCCGTCGGCGCCGTAACATCGAGTTTGCCGCCCTCCTGCATGATGTCGGCAAGATAGCCGTGCCGAAGGAGATCATCAACAAGCCCGGCCCTCTCGACGATGAGGAGTGGAAGATCATGCACCGCCACACGATCGAAGGCGAGGCGATGCTCGATCGGGTTGGTGGCGTCCTCGCCGACGTCGGTCGCATCGTCCGCTCCTCGCACGAGCACTTTGACGGCGGTGGCTACCCCGACGGCCTGGCGGGCGAGGAGATACCGATCGAGGCCCGGATCGTCACCTGCTGCGATGCCTTCAGCGCCATGACCACGACGCGTTCCTACCGGAAGGCGATGTCACAGGACGTCGCGCTCGCCGAGCTGCAGGGCTGCGCCGGCACCCAGTTCGATCCAGATGTTGTCGTCGCCCTCGTTGCAGTGGTCTAGTTCCAGGCCCCTTTGAGGGGTACAGTTGGCCGGTCAGCCAACTTGAAGGGAGCAGCCAAGTGGAGAGCGGAACGGCACCGAAGGTCGACGGGGCAGTAAACGGCGCGAGCGTCAATGGGGCCACCGCCGAGCGGATCGAGGTTCTCAACCCCGCCACCGGAGCGAGCGTCGGCAGCGTCGCCGTCGACTCGCCCGCCAAGGTCGCCGAGACCGTGGGTCGGGTGCGCGGCAACCAGGCCGAGTGGGAGGCGCTGGGCGTCGCCGGCCGCTACCGCTGGCTCGGCAAGCTGCGCGATTGGCTCTTCGACAACCACGAGCGGGTACTCGACACGATGCAGGCGGAGACCGGCAAGGTCCGTGGCGACACCACGGCGGAGACGGTCTACCTCACCGACCTGATCAACTTCTACGGGACCAAGGCCGCCAAGTTCATCGGTGACGAAACGGTCCGGCCGCACTCGGCATTGGCGGCTTCCAAAAAGCTGATGGTCCAGTACCGACCCTACCCCGTGGTCGGCGTGATCAGTCCCTGGAACTTTCCGCTGGCGCTGGCGCTGGGCGACGCGATCCCGGCCCTGCAGGCGGGTGCAGCGGTGGTCGTCAAGCCCTCGGAGTTCACGCCGCTGGGCCTGGCCGAGATCGTCGAGGCCTGGAAGCGTGAGATCGGCGGCCCCGACGTGTTCGACTGCGTGCACGGCACGGGTGAGACCGGCGGCGCCCTGGTGGACAACGTCGATTTCATCCAGTTCACCGGTTCGGACCGCACCGGCCGCAAGGTGATGGCGCGTGCCGCCGAGACGCTGACCCCGGTCAGCCTCGAGCTCGGCGGCAAGGACCCGATGATCGTCCTCTCCGACGCCGACGTCGACCGCGCCGCCAATGCCGCTACCTGGGGCGGGATGTTCAACTCGGGCCAGGTTTGCCTCTCGGTCGAGCGGATCTACGTCGAGGAGCCGGTCTACGACGAGTTCGTCGCCAAGCTGACCAAGGCGGTCGGGGCGCTGCGCCAGGGCGCCGATGGCAAGACGCCGGAAAAGGACGTCGGCGCGATGACCTCCCCCAACCAGCGGGCGATAGTCGAAGCGCAGGTCGAGGATGCGATCGCCAAGGGCGCCAAGGCGGCGACCGGCGGCAAGCGGGTCGAGGGCCCAGGCGACTACTTCGAACCGACGGTGCTCGTCGACGTCGACCACTCGATGACGGTGATGCGCGACGAGACCTTTGGTCCGGTCGTCGGAGTGATGAAGGTGCGCGACACCGAGCAGGCGCTCCAGCTGGCCAACGACACGCGCTACGGCCTCGCCGCCTCGGTCTTCGGCGAGAAGGAGCGCGCCGAGAAGGTCGGCAGGCGGATCGAGGCCGGCGCGGTCAACGTCAACGACGTGATCGTCAATTACGTCCTGATGGACGTGCCGATGGGCGGCTGGAAGGAGTCGGGGATCGGCTTCCGCCACGGCGAGTACGGGATCAAGAAGTACTGCCGGCCGGAGTCGGTGATCGTCGCCCGCTTCGGCGGCAAGCGCGAGCCGACCTGGTACCCCTACACGAAAGCCCGCCGCGGCCTGATCGGCCGCGTTGCCCGCGCTGCCAACGCGCGCGACTGGCGCCGCCGCCTGGGCCTGAAATAGCCTTCGCGGCCAGTGGCCGACTTCGCCGACTATTACCGAGAGATCTACATCCGTGGCCTCGGCGGCGAGGCGCCGTCGATTCCGGTCTCCGTAGAGGAGCTGGAGGAGCGCGCCCGCGAGGCGATGGAGGAGCGCGCCGCTAACAACGTCTTCGCCGGAGCCGGCTCTGAGCACACGATGCGGGCCAACCGCGACGCCTTCGAGCACCACAGCATCGTGCCGCGGATGCTGCGCGACGTCGCCACGCGCGACCTCTCGACCGAGCTGCTCGGGACGGCGATGCCCGCGCCGTTGCTGCTGGCGCCGATCGGCGTCCAGAAGGTTCTCCACGAGGACGGCGAGCTGGCGACCGCCCGCGCCGCGGCGACGCTGGGCCTACCGATGATCGCCAGCACCAATTCGCACTTCACGCTGGAGGAGATCGCCGCGGCGGGCGGCGATGCACCGCGCTGGTTTCAGCTCTACTGGCCCAACGATCGCAACCTGGCGGGGAGCTTCGTCAAGCGCGCCGAGGCCGCCGGCTACACGGCGATCGTGCTCACCGTCGACACCTTCATCCCCGGCTGGAAGCCACGTGACCTGCAACAGGCATGGCTGCCTTTCCTCAACGGCATGGGCGTCGCCAACTACTTCCAGGATCCGGTATTCCGCGCCGCCCTCGAGAAGACCCCGGAGGAAGACCAGGGCGCCGCAACCGGCCATTTCTTGGGCGTCCAGGCAAATCCGTCGCTGAGCTGGGACGACCTCGAGTGGCTGCGCGATGTGACCTCGCTGCCAATCGTCATCAAGGGTATCCAGCATGTCGACGATGCCCGCGAAGCTGTAAAGCGCGGCATCGACGGCATCGTCGTCTCCAACCACGGTGGCCGCCAGGTCGACGGCGCGCTCGCCTCACTTGACGCGCTGGCGCCGATCGCCGAGGCCGTCGGCGACGAGATCGCGGTCCTCTTCGACAGCGGCGTACGCAGCGGGGCCGACGCACTCAAGGCGCTTGCGCTCGGCGCGGATGCCGTCTGCCTCGGCCGCCCCTACGTCTGGGGCCTGGCGCTCGGCGGTCAGGCCGGCGTGGAGACCGTGCTGAAGATGGTCCTCGCCGAGCTCGACCTGACGATGGCCCTCTGCGGCTACACCAGCCCGGCCGAGCTCGGCCCGGACGCACTCACTTAGGCCGGCGTCTCGATCTTGGGAAAGAGCGGCGGCACGCGCTCGGTCTTTTGGCCGCCGGGCCGGGAACCGAAGCCGGTCAGCTCGCGCGACTCCTCACCCAGCGCGGCGAGAAGCTGCTCGCTGGTTTGCGGCAGGTAGGGGACGAGCAGCAGCGTCGTGACCCGTAAGCCCTCGATGAGGTTGTAGAGGACTTCGTCGAGGCGCTCGGGGTCAGCCTCGTCCTTGGCGAGCTCCCACGGGCGGGTCTCCTCGACGTAGCGGTTGAGCCGCCGCACGAGCTTCCAGGCCTCCTCCAGAGCCTGAGTCAGCTCGGCCCGGTCGAGCAGCTCGCTGAAGCGGAGGACGACGCCTTCGAAGTCCTCTGCAAGGACGGCGTCGACCTGGGCCTCGGGGACGACGTCGTCGCGGTAGCGCTCGACCATCGCAAGGACTCGGCTGGCGAGGTTGCCGAAGTCGTTGGCCAGCTCGGTCTCGTAGCGGGCCTCGAAGCCCGCGGTCGAGATCGAGCCGTCCTGGCCGAAGCTGACCTCGCGAAAGCAGTAGAAGCGCAGCGCGTCGGCACCGAAGCGGTCGATCGCCTCGAACGGGTCGAGCACGTTGCCGAGCGACTTCGACATCTTTTTCTCACCCATCATCAGATAGCCGTGGATCGCCATCCGCTGCGGCGGCTCGAGATCCGCCGCCCAGAGCAGCGCCGGCCAGATCACCGCGTGGAACTTGAGGATGTCCTTGGCCATCACGTGCAGGCTGGCCGGCCAGAAACGCTCGGTCAGGTCCTCGCCTTCGCGGGCGAAGGTGAGCGCGGTGACGTAGTTGAGCAGCGCGTCGAACCAGACGTACATCCGCTGCTCGGGGTCCCAGGGCAGCCGCATCCCCCACTTCAGCTTCGGCCGCGAGAGCGAGACGTCCTCAAGCCCCCCCTTGATGAACGAGACGGCCTCGTTGCGGCGGAAGTCGGGGAGGACGAAGTCGGGACGCTCCTCGTAGAGCGCTTCGAGCCGCTCCTGAAAAGCGGAGAGGCGGAAGAACCAGTTCTCCTCGCGCACCTTCTCGAGCGGGATCTCGTGGATCGGGCAGGTCTGCCCTGGGCCGAGCTCGCGCTCGGTTTTGAAGTCGGCGCAGCGCGGGCAATACCAGCCTTCGTAGGTGCCCTTGTTGACCCAGCCGTTGTCGTAGACGCGCTGGATGATCTCGGCGACCTTCTCGGCGTGGCGGGGATCGGAGGTGCGGATGAAGAAGTCGTTGGTCGCGTCGATGATCGGCATCAGCGCTTCGAACTTGGCCGCGTTGCGGTCGGCCAGCTCCTGCGGCGTCACGCCCTCGCGCTCGGCCGCCAGCTCAATCGGCTCGCCGTGCTCGTCGGTGCCGGTGAGGAAGAAGACATCTGCCCCTCGCTGGCGCATATGTCGAGCGAGGACGTCGGCCGCCAGCGTCGAGTACGCATGGCCGAGGTGTGGCTCGGCATTGACGTAATAGATCGGCGTGGTGATGAAATATCCGCGCTTTGGCCCCATTCCCGTCGGCACGCTAGCTGACCCGGAGTCTTAGCCGAGCCGACGGCAAAGTTGGGTTCGATCTCGCCGCTTTCGGAGTCGGCCACTCCGACGGCTGGCCTCTAGACGCTCGGCGTCATGCTGCGCTATTGCGCCGCCGACGAGCTAACTCGTCAACCCCACCCGATGCCTGGCTCAGCTCTCTTGCTTTGAGGTCGACTCCGTCCGGCGGACGCTTTGCGAGAAGGTGTCCGAACAAAGGATCGTCGGGAAAGATCAACTGCGACTCGCGCAGCCGACTCAAAGTTCGGCCCGATTCCTCGTCGAACTCGAAACGGATGCCGGTGTCGCCCTCCACAGCGGTGAGAATGAACATCAGATCGGACAGAAGGGGCATTGGCAACTCAGAGCCGCGCCCAACGACCAAGTAAACATACGCTTCCGCCAAAGCCTCGTTGACCCGACGACAAAGAGTTTCCGGATGCCCGTCTGACCCATAACCTGGGTGGCTGACGTGGCGAGCGATCGGCGGCGGCAAGTCTTCGAGCAGGGCTGGCCGGGGATTAGCCAGGCTCATCGTGAGGGCATGCCCGAGCTCATGGAGCACCACTCGCTCCAGGTCGCGGGCGACGTAATGGGTTGGAAAAACCAAGAAGTTGAGCTCCGGATCGAATATCGCGGCCGTACCGGACTCAGGGGAGTAATCGGCTCTCAACTTCAATCGCTCCCCTGCGGTGGGCTCTCGCCCGCGGCGGTCCCTTGCCGCAGACGACAGGAGGGCATGCGGAATCGTTGGTGCGAAAACGATCCGCGTTCCACGACGCCGAAGGAGATCGAGGTGTTCCGGCGGAGCAAGCGCCAGGACATCGAGGTAGCGCTCGATCACGGGTGCTTCTTCACCGACAAGAATCGAAAGGTTTCGAGCGAATAGCCTGGAGCGTTCCGAGAACCTCGTACCGGGCTCCGTCTCCGTTAGTAATGAAAATGGATCGCGCTGCGGCCGGACTAAGTCCACGGTCTCTCCGTTCAAGTCAGCGAAATGAGTGCAAATCGTAGTCGTCGAAGAGGCGGCTACTTGCGCGGCTCACGACCGGTCAGCGCCCGGTAGAGGTCGTTGGCGCGCGTGCCGGTGAGGGCGGCGACGACGCTGGCGGCGGCGCGGGGGCGGGCGCCCGACTGGACCAGGTGGCGCAGCGCGTCGACGGCGAAGCCGACGTCTTTGTCGTGGTCGTCCGCGGACGCCGGCGCGATCACGAGCACGATCTCGCCCTTGACGTCGCCACGGAAGCGGCGTGCCAGCTCGGCCAGCGTGCTGCGCGAGACCTCCTCGTGCATCTTGGTCAGCTCGCGGCAGACCGCGGCCGGGCGGTCGGGAGCGATCGCGGCCAGGGCGGCAAGCGAATCGCCCACCCGGCGCGGCGACTCGAAGGCGACCACAGTCTCGGTCGAGCGCAGCACCCGCTCCATCTCGCCGGAACGCTTCGGCAGGAAGCCCTCGAAGCGCCAGCGGTCGGTGGGCAGGCCGGAGGCGACGAGGGCCACCGGTACCACCGAGGGGCCCGGCAACACGGTCACCTCGAGGTTGCGTTCGATACAGCGGCGGATCAGGCGGAAGCCCGGGTCGGAGATCGCCGGCATGCCGGCGTCGGAGACGAGGGCGACGGTCTCACCGCGTTCGATCCGCTGCGCCAGCTCGATCGCGCGCGGCACTTCGTTGCCCTCGTGGATCGAGATCAGCTGCGGCGCCGGCCTGATGCCGAGCTTGTCGAGCAGACCGCCGCTGCGGCGCGTGTCCTCGCAGGCGATGTAGTCGGCGGCAACCAGCGCATCGCGCACGCGGATCGTGATGTCGTCGAGGTTGCCGATCGGGGTCGGGCAGACGACCAGCGACCCCGGCATCAGCCTTCCTGCTCCGCTTCCAGCTCGATCCGGGCCATCGCGGCGGCGCCGATCATCCCCGCGTCTTCGCCCAGCTCGGCAGGGACGACCGGGGTCCGGTTCATCGGCCGCAGAGCGCGCGCTTCGAGCTCGCGGCGCGCCGGCGCGAGCAGCAGCTCGCCGGCGACGATCACGCCGCCGCCGATGACGATCACTTCCGGCTCGAAGATGTTGGCGAAGCCGGCGAGGGCGACGCCGAGGCGGCTGCCGATCAGGTCGAAGACGTCGATCGCCGTCTCATCCCCTTGCTGGGCCGCGACGGTGACGACCTTGCCGTCGATCTCCTTGCCCTCGGCGAGCAGCTTGCCGATGGCGGAGTCGGGGTTGCTTTCCGCAGCGGCGCGGCCTTCGCGGCCCAGCGCGGTGCCCGAGGCAAGGGTCTCGACGCAGCCGTGGCCAGGGCAGTTGCCCTGGCAGGCGGGACCGTCGAGCTGGATTGCCACGTGACCGAGCTCGGCGCCGGCGCCGGTCGAGCCACGGTAGATCTCACCACCGAGAATGAGGCCGCCGCCGATCCCGGTGCCGATCGTCAGCATCACCGCGTTCTCGGCCCCGCGCGCCGCACCGAAGAGATGCTCGGCGAGGGCGGCGACGTTGGCGTCGTTGTCGACGAAGGTGGGCAGGCCGGTCCGCTCGACCACCAGATCACGAATCGGCAGGTTCTCGATCGGCAGGTTGACCGCCGCCACCGCCACGCCCTTCTTGTGGTCGATCGTCGCCGGGATGCCCATCCCGACCGCCTCGATTCCGGATCGCTTCGCCTGCGCCTCGGAGATCTCGCGCACGAGCAGCTCGACCAGCTCCTCCTCACCCTCGCCGGCGGAGCGCTCGCGACTCTCCCAGACGGTCTTGGAGTCCCCGTCGAGGACGCCGAGCAGCATCTTCGTGCCACCCAGATCGACGCCTATAGCTTCGGCCTGATTCATCTCTTTTCGGAACTCTTGGCGCGGGCGACCGCGGTCATCGGCATGATTCCGGAGTCTTTCATGGGCAACGATGACGAGCAGCGGCCCTCCGAGCCGCCCGACTACAAGGTCTACCGAGCCCGCCGGGGGTTCTTCTCGCGCTTCCGCAAGCCCGACCTCTCCAGCCTGCGCGAGCGCGACTGGCGGGCGCCGAAAATGCCAAAGCTGCCCGACCGGCCTGGGCGCGAACACGGCCCCCGGCCGCCCCGACCCGGCCTGCGGCGAGCGCTGAAATGGGTCGGCCTGGCTGCGCTGGGCTGGATCCTGCTCAGCTTCCTCGCCTTCGCCGTCTCCGCCCAGCTGCAGGCGTTCAAGCTCTCCGGCGAAGCCAAGTCCACCCTGCACGGCAACCCCTTCCTGCTGGCCGGCGCGCAGACGATCCTCGTGCTCGGCACCGACGCCCGCCCGCCCGACACCAAGGAGCCCGGGGCGGCGCCCTCGCAAGAGTGCTTCGAACAGCAGGCGCACGGCGACTCGCCCCATGGCAACTGCTCGCAGGGCGAATTCCGTGCCGACACGCTGATGCTGATCCGCGCCGGCGGCGGGGCCTTCCGCAAACTCTCGATCCCGCGCGACAGCTACGCCGAAATCCCCGGTCAGAGTCCACAGAAGATCAACGCGGCCTACGCTTTCGGCGGCGCCAAGGCACAGATCGAAGCGGTCGAAGACTTCCTCGGGATCGAAGTCGACCACGTCGCGATCGTCGATTTCACCGGTTTCGAAGACCTGATCGACGCCGTCGGCGGCGTGAAGGTCGACGTTCCGCACAAGCTCTGCGCCGACATCGCCGGCGGTGCCGGTGGCGGCCAGGGCGGCTTCACCCTGCGGCTCGGCAAGGGCGAGAACACCCTAGACGGAGAAAAGGCGCTGATCTACTCGCGCATCCGCGAGGTCAGCGAATGTCCTGGGCCAGGCAAGAGCGCCTACACGTTCGGCTACGAAGACATCCAGCGCGAGAAGGCACAGCAGGCGGTAATCGCGGGCATCAAGGACCGCCTCACCGACCCCCTCCGCGCCCCCTACAACTTCATCAAGGGCCCGATCATCGGCTGGGACGCGCCGAAGGCCTTCGTCAGCGACATGGGCTTCCTGACGATGCCCCAGCTGATTCTCGCCGCGGCCATCGGCGGCGAAAGCGCAGCCGATGTACTTTGCGCAGGTGCGAATTCTGGCTGCTCTCCCGGACCTGGCAGCTCGATAGAAGTTCCGGACTCAGAGCGCCGCAGGGCTGTAAAGAAGCTGCTGGGGTAGGGCGGCGGGGTCGGTTCGCCGAGTGCCCACCACCGCCTTCGGCGGTGGAATCTGGTGCCGCTTTGCGGCTGAGAATCACCCTGCCGGGGCCGCTTCGCGAGGCATCGGCGAGCCGACCCCGCCGCCCTTCCATCAAGCGCCTAGTCGGCTTTGGCCGGAGATTTCGAGTCGCTTGAGCTGGACTTTGAATCGCTCGACTTCGACTCCGAGGTCTTGGAATCGGAGGAGTCCTTCGCGCTCTCGGTTGAGTCTTCGGACGAGCGGCCCTCGGAGGAGCTTCCGTTGGCGCCGGTCTTCTTTTTCCCGTAGTCGGTGTTGTGGAAGCCCGACCCCTTGAAGTGGATCGCTACGGGGTGCAGGACGCGCTCGGCTGGGGCGCCGCACTCCTGGCACTCGGTCAGCGCCTCGTCCCTCATCCTCTGGATCACGTCGAAGACGTGGCCGTTGGTGCATTTGTACTCGTAGATCGGCATGACGGTGGGCGATTATCGCAGCCGATACGGTTCAGCCATGGCAAGCGCCGGGCAGGAGACGCGCAGCACGGAGACCTCGATGGAGGAGATCGTCGCTCTCTGCAAGCGGCGCGGCTTCGTCTTTCCCTCCTCGGAGATCTACGGCGGCCTCGGCTCGACCTACGACTACGGCCATTACGGCGTGCTGCTGAAGAACAACGTCAAGGCCGAGTGGTGGCGGGCGATGCTGCAGGAGCGCGACGACATCGTCGCGCTCGACTCGGCGATCCTTCAGCATCCCCGGGTCTGGGAGGCGTCTGGCCACCTCGAGGGCTTCACCGACCCGCTGGTGCAGTGCCTGGGCAGGTGCAAGCGGCGCTGGCGCGAGGATCACCTGCGCGAGGCGGTCGAGGCGGAAGGCGGCGACCCCGAGGCGGAGCTGCGCTGCCCGGAGTGCGGCGGCGAGCTCTCCGAGCCGCGCCAGTTCAACCTGATGTTCGAGACCCACGTCGGCCCGGTCGCGGGCGAGGGCTCGGAGGTCTACCTGCGACCGGAGACCGCGCAGGGCATCTTCATCAACTTCAAGAACGTGCTCGGCTTCGCCCGCAAGAAGCCGCCGTTCGGAATCGCCCAGATCGGCAAGTCGTTCCGCAACGAGATCACCCCGGGCAACTTCATCTTCCGCACGCGCGAGTTCGAGCAGATGGAGATGGAGTTCTTCGTCCCCCCCGCCGAAGCCGAAAAGTGGCACAAGCTCTGGATGGAGGAGCGCGAGCGCTGGTACACCGACCTCGGCATCCGCCCCGACCTGCTGCGGGTGCGTGCGCACGGCGCCGACGAGCTCTCGCACTACTCCTCGGCGACCAGCGACATCGAGTACCTCTTCCCGATCGGCTGGTCGGAGCTGGAGGGAATCGCCAACCGCGGCGACTTCGACCTCACCCAGCACGCCAAGTTCAGCGGCGAGAAGCTCGAGTACTTCGACCAGCAGACCAAAGAGCGCTACGTACCGCACGTGATCGAGCCGGCGGCCGGCGCCGACCGCGCGACGCTCGCCTTCCTCGTCGACTCCTACGAGGTCGAGGAGGTCGAGGGCCGCCAGCGCACGGTGCTGCGACTCCACCCCCGCCTGGCGCCGGTCAAGGTGGCGATCCTGCCCCTCGTCTCCAAGGAGGGCATGCCGGAGAAGGCACGCGAGATCTTCAACGAGGTGCGCCGCCACGTTCCGGCCGAGTTCGACGAGGGCGGCTCGATCGGCAAGCGCTACCGCCGCCAGGACGAGATCGGCACCCCATGGGGCATCACCGTCGACCACCAGACGATGGAAGACGACACCGTCACCCTGCGCGACCGCGACTCCCTGGAGCAGACTCGAGTCCCGATCGAGGGCCTGGCGGACGACCTGGCGAACCGCCTCGCCCAGCCCTGGCGCAGCCCGAAGCTGGACTAGTCAGAGACCAGAAAGCGAGTGACCTCGGCGGCGTCGTGCTCTAAGGCAGTGGCGATCTTGACGGGCAGGCGCTGAAGAGGGATCAGCGTCACCTTGCCACCCGCCAAGCCCCACTTGGCCAGGGCGCGGCCGTTGGCCATCGCGAAGGGATGGAAGATGCCGTTCCTGGTGACGAGGCTCGTATGCGGTCCGAGGATCGGTTCGCGGGAGGTCCAGCCGAGCAAGACCGGATCGAAGGCGCCCAGCAGGCGCGGTGGTGGCAGTTTCTCCGGGGCGGGGCGCTTGGCGAGACTGACCAGCCCTTCCTCCCCCTCCTCCAGCTCCGAGCCGATCGCCTTCAGGCCGGCGCGAGCGTCGCGCAGCGGCAGGCCGGCCCACTTGGCGAGGTCTCGATCGCTCGCCGGCTGGTGTCCCACCAGATAGCGACGCGCCAGCTCGGCCAGCGCCTTCTCGCGGTCGATCGGACGCAGCTCCCCCAGCCAATCGCGAACGAGGACGTAAGCGTGGTGCTTACCCACCATCGGCCCACGGACCGCGATCCCACGCAGCGACGTTAGGAAGAGCAGGTGGATCATCGCCTGACCATCGGTTCGCACGCCGGCGGCTTCGATCCGCTCGCGCAGCTGGATCCGCGTCAGCGGGCCCTCGTCGCCGAGCGCCCGCTCGATCGTCTCGACCGCGCGCTCAGCCTTGGCCTCGCTCACGCCCTCTTGCCGTAACCGCCGGACACTGGAGGTAAAGAGTGGCGGCGTGGTCAGAGCCTGAAGCAGCGGGTAGTCCTCGCTGCGAACCAGATGCAGCGTTCCGCGGTTGAGCCAGGTGACGATCAGTTCGCGCTCCGCCAAAGCCCGCTCGACGTCAGCGGCAGTCAGCCCATCGGTCCGCGCTCGCACGGCGAGCCGGAAACCGCGTGGGTCCTGGCCCTGAACGGCAAGCAGGCGCTCGGCGACGGCAGCTGGATCGGCCAGCGGTGGCCCGGAGAGGCCCTGCGCCGTCAGGCGCTCAGCGAGAATGGCTCTGCTAGCTGACTTCAAGCAGATCGATCACGAACACGAGCGTTTCGTTCGGACCGATGGCGGGTGGGGCGCCGGCTTCGCCGTAGGCGAGTTCGGGCGGGATGATCAGCTCGCGGCGACCGCCGACCTTCATCCCTTCGACGCCCTGGTCCCAGCCGGGGATAACTTCTCCCGCGCCGAGAGTGAAGGGGAACGGTTCGTTGCGGCTCCAGGAAGAATCGAATTCCTTGCCGTTCTTGTAGTTGACGCCGACGTACTGGACGGTGACTTTGTCGCCCGCCTTCGCTTCGGCGCCGCTGCCTTCTTCGAGTTCCTTGACTTCGAGCTTCTTCGGCGGAGCGCCCGTCGGCACCGTGACCTTCGGCTTGGTCTTTTCGCCGCCGGCTGCTTCGGGGGAGGTCGATTCCGTCGTGGCGCCGGTCGATTCGCTCAAACCGGTCGAAGAGTCGCTGCTGCTGCCGCAGCCAGCGAACGCCAGCACGGCACACAGCGCAATCAGGGCGATCGGCAGCTTCACGGCGCGCAATGCTAGAGAACTTCGCAGCAAGATGCCTCCGGCCTTCAGCCCTTGCCGGAGATCAGGTCCCAGGCGCGGCGTAGCTTGCCCTGCCGTCCGCTGCCCACCAGATCGCTGGGGTCGACGTCGAGCGACCCTGGGTTGGCGCTCGGCTCGGACAGGTTCTGGGCCGCCGCTGCATCGATCGTCAGCACCACGCCGCGCTCGTATATCTCTGCGACCTCGGGGGCGTCGACGAAGCGTCGTCCCCCAGGCAAGACGCTGGTGTCGAGGACGATCCCGTCGAAGATGTCGACGTTGGGGGCGCTGAGCACGTACTCCACCTTGCCGATCTCCTTGCCATCGCTGGAATACACCGGCACCCCCTTGGGAAGGGTGAGAAAGGAGGTTGGCGAACCGAGGTCGTCCATCGCGGATCTGAGCCTAACGGACCGTCTATGCTCGCGAGGGGACAGGGATGAATCTCGCATCGATACTCACGGAGAGCGCCGAGCGCTCGCCAGACGCCCCGGCGATCCGCCTCGGCGAGATCGAGCTGAGTTATGGAGAGCTGGACGACGGCAGCGCCCGCCTGACGACCCTGCTGCGCGAGAAGGGAGTGCAGCCGGGCGACAGGGTCGGGGTGATGCTGCCCAACGTGCCCGAGTTCCCGATCGCCTACTACGGCGTGCTGCGCGCCGGGGCCATCGTGGTGCCGATGAACGTTCTGCTGAAGCGCCGGGAGATCGCTTTCTACGTCGAGGACTCGGGCGCGAAGGTGTTGCTTGCCTGGCACGGTTTCTGCGACGAGGCCGGCGGCGGTGCTGCCGAGGCGGGCGCCGAGCTGGTCGAGGTCGAGCCCGCAGCCTTCGCTGCGACCCTGGCCGAGCTCCAGCCCACCCCCGGCCTGGCCGAGACCGGCGAGGACGACACGGCCGTGATCCTCTACACCTCGGGCACCACCGGCAAGCCGAAGGGCGCGGAGCTGACCCACGCCAACCTGGCGCGCAACGCCGACGTCTCCTCACGCACCACCTCTGAGATCGCCGCCGGCGACGTCGTCCTCGGCGCCCTCCCCCTCTTCCACTCCTTCGGCCAGACGGTCGCGATGAACGCCTCGCTCAGCGTCGGCGCCTGCCTCACCCTGGTGCCGAAATTCGACCCCGGCGAGGCGCTGGCGACGATGCAGCGCGACGGCGTCACCCACTTCTACGGCGTGCCGACGATGTATGGCGCCCTGCTCCACCACCCTGAGCGCGAGAGCTTCGACACCTCTTCGCTGCGCATCTGCATCACCGGCGGCGCCTCGATGCCGGTCGAGGTGCTGCGCGGCTTCGAAGACGCCTTCGGGGCGAAGGTTATGGAGGGATACGGCCTCTCGGAGACCTCGCCGGTCGCCTGCTCCAACCATCCCGACAAAGAGCGCAAGCCGGGCTCGATCGGCACCCCGATCGAAGGAATCGAGATGCGGGTCGTCGACGAGAACGACGAGCCGGTCGCCCAGGGTGAGGTCGGCGAGATCGTGATCCGCGGCCACAACATCATGAAGGGCTACTGGCAGCGTCCCGAGGCGACCGAGGAGGCGATGCGGGGCGGCTGGTTCCACAGCGGCGACATGGCCCGCGTCGACGAGGACGGCTTCTTCTACATAGTCGACCGCAAGAAGGACCTGATCATCCGTGGTGGCTACAACGTCTACCCGCGCGAGGTCGAGGAGGTCCTCTACGAGCACCCGAAGATCCGCGAAGCGGCGGTCGTCGGCGTCCCCCACGACCAGTGGGGCGAGGAGATCGGCGCCGCGGTCGTCCTCCACGAGGGTGAGGAGCTGAGCCCCGAGGAGATCAGCGCCTACGTCAAGGACCGCATCGCCGCCTACAAGTACCCGCGTGTCGTCTGGTTCATCGACGAGTTGCCCAAGGGCCCGACCGGCAAGATCCTCAAGCGGGAGATCGAGACTCCCGCTGCCGTGCAGTAGTCGATCAGGTCCATTTGATCAAAGTTACGCGGATTAATGCATAGATAGGCGGGTAGGAAGTTGCCTCAACCCACCAAAGGAGGCAACATGACCATGAAGAGGCTCACGGCCTTTGTGTCCGTGATCGCAATCTGCATAACCGGCGCGGCCTTCTCACCTGCCGGCGCCCTGGCGCTCGATCCGATCCTGTTCGTCCACGGCTGGTCGGGAAGCGCCTCGAACTGGAGCACGATGATCGGCCGGTTCGAAAAAGACGGGTACCCGAAATCGTATTTGAACGCCTACAGCTACAACACCTCTCAATCCAACAAAGTCGACGCCGAAAAAGAAGTCAAATCGCATGTCGAAAGCCTGGAGAAAGCCACCGGTGCCACGAAGGTAGACATCATCGCCCACTCGATGGGGAGCCTCAACACGCGTTGGTACATCAAGTTCGTCGCCGGCGGCGAAGCGAACGTCGACGACTGGGTCTCGCTCGGCGGCCCAAACCATGGCACCGAAACCGCGAACCTCTGCTTCAGCACGGCCTGCACGGAGATGCGGATCGGCTCCACGTTCCTCAAAGAACTGAACGCGGGGGACGAGACGCCGGGCAGCGTCAACTACGGCACCTGGTGGTCGCCGTGCGACGAATTCATCAACCCCGACTCGAGCGTGCCACTCAGCGGCGCGACGAACACGGAAACGGCCTGCATCTCGCATCTCAGCCTGTTGACGGACGAAACCGTCTACAAACAGGTGCGCGAATTCGTCAAATAGCGTGAAACTGGCTGCGCAGCCAGGATCGCGGTATCCTGCTGCGCAGCCGGTAATCCATCCGAAGGAGAACGATGAGCGTCGCATCCCAGAGCCTGATGGACAACGTCACCTACGTCGACCTCTATAAGCGCTGGGAGCAGGGCAACTGGAGCGCCTACGACATCGACTTCTCCGAGGATCGCAACGGCTGGGAGGGGCTGAGCGACATCCAGCGCCGCTCGGCGATGTGGATCTACTCGATGTTCTACTACGGCGAGGACCGGGTCGCCGACACCCTCGCCCCCTACATCAACGCCGCTCCGACCGAGGAGCAGTCCTACTTCCTCGCCACCCAGCAGGTCGACGAGGTCCGCCACTCGATCTTCTTCCATCGCTTCTTCAAGGAGGTCATCGGGGTCGGCGGCGACTCGATCCAGCAGACCCTCTCCTCCACCATGCCGCAGCTTAACTGGGGCTACCGCGGCATCTTCGACCGGCTCGACCTGATGGCCGAGGAACTGCGCAAGGACCGCTCGCTGCCCAAGTACGCGCAGGCGATCGCCCTGTACCACCTGATCGTCGAGGGCAGCCTCGCCCAGCCAGGCCAGCACTTCATCGAGGACTTCTTCGCCTCGGAGGAAACGATGCCCGGCTTCAGCGCGGGGATGGGAAATGTCTCGCGCGACGAGCAGCGCCACATCGGCTTCGGCGTCAAGGTGCTCTCCGAGCTGCTGGGGGAAGGCCACCCGGGCTGGGAGGAGAACCGTGCCGCGGTCATCGAGCTGCTGCGCGAAACGCTGCCCTACGGTCCGGCCGTCTTCTACCCGCCCAACTTCGACCGCGAATACACCGAGTGCTACGGCTTCTCACTGGAGGACATCTTCGCCTTCGGCCTCAAACTGATCCGCCAGCGCTGGCGCACGATCGGCTACCCGACCGAGGAGATGCCGCCCGGCGTCTTCCCCTTCGACCCAGAGGCCTCCGCCGAGGAAGTCGCCGAGCGCCAGGTGAAGCTGATGGAAGCCGGCGTCCTCGGCCCGCCCGACGGGCCGGTCCCCGACGCCTCGCCCGAGACGCAGCGGCTCTACTTCGACGTGGTCAAGCGCGTCGCCAACCCGGCCGCGGCCAACGGCTCGCCGCTCGTCTACCAGTACCGCTTCAACGATGCCGATCCCTGGCACCTGACGCTCGACAACGGCTCGACCAGGGTCGAGCCGGGCGAGGCCCCCAATCCGACTCTGACGCTGGAGGCGAGCTGGGCGGACTTCGTCGCCATGGGCAAACCCGAAGCCAACCCGCTGAAGATGATCCTGCAGCGCCGCATCCGGCCGCGCGGCAAGCTGCGCGAGATCGCGCGGATGAGAAGGGTGTTCACCTAGGACGTGGGCGGGCGCTTGTCCGCCCAGGGCCGCTCGGCCTCGATCTGAGCGGCAAGAGAGAGAAGGGTCGCCTCGTCGCCGGGGCGACCGACGACCTGGACGGCGAGCGGCATGCCGTCGGCGGCGAGGCCGGCCGGGACCGACATCGCCGGGTTGCCGAGGTGGTTCCACGGCACGCAGTAGGGATAGAAGCGACTCATCCCAAGGATCGTCCACAGCGCCCCCCGCCCCTCCCAGCGTCGCACCGGCAGTGCCGTGCCCCCCATCACCGGGGTCATCAGGACGTCGTGGTCCGCAAAGATCGCGTTGACGCGCGCCGCGTCGGCCTGGCGGCCGCGCATCGCCCCCTCGAACATGCCATCGGTGATCAAGCGACCCAGCTGGGCGAAACCGCGGGTGCGGCGTTCGAGCCGCTCGGGCCGCGGAACAGTCGCCACGTCTTCGACGACTCCACGCAGGTAGCGGGGGGTGATGTTGTTGCCGATCCCTCCCCAGTCGGGATCGCGCTGCGCCGTCTCATGTCCCAGCGATCGCAGCAGCTCGGCGGTCTCGGCGACGGCATTTTTCGCGACGTCGGAGACGGTCGGAGGAGCGGCGGCGCGTGGCGGCGCGGTGGAATAGGCGATCCGCAGCTTGCCCGGCGAGGTGCGCGCCGACTCGACGAAGGGCCGCTCGGGCGGCTGTGGCGCCTCCGGGTCGGCTGAGCCGCCGCTGACGACGTCGAGCCAGAGGGCAGTGTCGAGGACGCTGCGGCTGAGGCAGCCGGCCGCCGAAAGCCCGTTCCAGTGCTTCACCAGGGGCGCCAGCGAAACCCTGCCACGCTGCGGTTTGAGGCCGAACAGCCCGCAGGACGATGCCGGGATTCGGATCGAGCCGCCGCCGTCGGAAGCCGAGGCGATCGGGACGAGGCCGGCGGCCACCGCCGCGGCGCTGCCGCCACTGGAGCCACCGGGAGTGCGCTGCGGATCCCAGGGGTTGCGCGTCACTCCCCAGGTGGCCGACTCGGTGAAGCCGCAAATCGCCAGCTCGGGCAGGTGCGTCTTGCCGACGACGATCGCCCCCGCCTCGCGCAGCCGGCGGACCATCTCGCAGTCGGCGGGTGCCGGGTCGGGATAGGCGTCGGTGCCGTGCGTGCTCAGCTCGCCGGCGAGGTCGACTTCGTCCTTGAGCGCGATCGGGACCCCCAGCAGGGGCCGCTCGTCGCCGCCCTTCAGCCGAGCCTCGGCCTGCTCCGCTTCGAGCAGGGCCCGCTCGGCGAGCACCACTCTGAACGAGTTCAGCTGAGGATCGAGCCGCTCGATCCGATCCAGGTAGAGCCGCACCAACTCGGTCGGCGAAGCCTCCCCGGCCCGCACCATCTCCGCTTGCTTCGCCGCCCCCGCGAAGGCGATCTCCTCGCTCATGGCCGTGAGGGTATAGAGCCTGTCTCGAATCCCGCGTGTGCGGCTGGCGAGCGCCGGACCAAGCGGGGCAAGGACGCAGGAAGGCCGAATAGCAGAGCTATTTGGCCGACTGAGGACGCCGCACCGCGCCGGTCCGCCGCCGCCAGGCGTGCGCGGGGGGTTTGAGACAGGCTCTCAGGCCTTGGCGGGCTCGGGCTCGGCGCTGCCGTTCTCGAAGGAGAAGTCCGGCAGCAGGCGGTCGAGCCAGGACGGCATCCACCAGTTCCAGTTGCCCAGCAGCTTCATCGCCGCCGGCACCAGGATCAGCCGCACCAGGGTCGCGTCGAGGGCGATCGCCACCGCACAGCCGAGGCCGAGCTCTTTGATCGAGGGGACGCCGGTGAGGAAGAAGACGGCGAAGACGGAGGTCATGATCAGCGCCGCCGAGGAGATCGTGCGAGCGCTGGAGGAGAGGCCCTCGGCCACCGCGCGTTCGTTGTCGCCGTGCTCCATGTAGCGCTCGCGGATCCGCGACATGAGGAAGACCTCGTAATCCATCGAGAGGCCGAAGACGACGGCGAAGATCAGCGGCACGTTGATCGTGTCCAGCGCCCCCTGGCTTTCGAGGCCGAGCAGGCCGTCGAACCAACCCCACTGGAAGATCGCGACGAGGACACCGAATGCCGCCCCGATCGAGAGCAGGTTCATCAGCACGGCCTTCAGCGGCAGGAGCAGCGAGCGCAGCATCGCCATCAGAACCAGGAAGCTGAGGGCGAGGACGAAGAGGACGATCTTCCACATCGAGCCGCTGATCAGCTGGCGCACGTCGTGGCTGCGGGCCGTCTCACCGCCGACGTTGACGCCAGCCACGCTCGCCAGCTGGGTCGAAGGCACGACCGTGTCACGCAGGCGGTCGACCAGCGCCGCCGCCGCGTCGGACTCGCTCGACGCGCTCGGCGTCGCCTGGATCAGGACGCTGCCAGCGGCGAAGGCCGGCGGGGCCACGGAGCTGACGCCGGGCGTCGCCTCGACCGTGCGGATGAAGCCAGGGATCGCGGTGCGATCCACCGGACCGTCGAATGCAGCGACGATCTGTACCGGGTCGGTGCCACCGCCGACCTGCTTGGAGGCCAGTTCGTTGCCGACCCGCACGTCGCTGTCCTTGGGGAACTGGCTGAGCGCCTGGGTGCCGGTGGTCAGCGAAAGCACCGGGATCGCCAGAAAGAGAAGGACGGCGCTTACGCCGATCACGGCGGTCCAGGGGTGAGCCATGATGCTGCTCGTCCACCGCACCCAGAAGGCCTCGCGGTCGGGCCGCTCCCCCCGGCGAAATGGGCGACTGACAAATCCGAGCACCTTGGCCACCACCCCGCCCGGCAGGACACGGTCGCCGAGCATTGCGATCAGTGCGGGCAGCAGGGTGACCGCGGTGAGAATCGAGACAGCAACCACCGTCATCGCCCCCAGCGCCATAGAGCGCAGGGCTTGGTTGTCGACCATCCAGAGCCCGGCGAGGGAGACGATCACGGCCAGGCCCGAGAAGGTGACCGCAAGACCCGAGGTAGCCAGAGCCTCGGCGCGCGCCTCCTCCTCGCTGCGCCCCGCCCGGCGCTCCTCGCGGTAGCGGGCGAGGATGAACAGCGAGTAGTCAATCGCAACCCCGATTCCGATCATCGAGGCCATGTTGGTGACGAAGACCGAGGTCTCCATGTTCAGCGAGATGAAGTAGATGAGGGCGCCGGTGACGATGACGCTGATGAAGCCGAGCGCCAGCGGCAGCGCGGCGGCGGCGAGGGATCCGAAGACGACGAGCAGGATCAGCGCGACGATCGGGAAGCCACCCGCCTCGGCCTTCGAGAGATCCTTCTTGGAGAGCTCCTGCATGCCGGCCCAGATCGTCGGCTGGCCGGCGAGGTACGTCGTCACCCCGCCATCGGCGGTGCCTGGATCGAGATCGGCGCGCAGGGTCGTGGCGGAGTCGATCAGCAGGTCGGAGGACTGGTCGCTGCGCAGGGGCAGCATCGCAACTCCGGTGCGCTGCAGTTGCGCCTCGGCGCTGCGCGCCGCCGCGGGCGAGAGCATCACCCGATCGAGCTCGGCAACGGCGCGGCGCACGCGCAAGACCGCGGCCGTGCGCTGTGATGGCGAGGCGCCGGGCTCGGCCTCGAGCAGCACTCCGATGCCGTCGGCGTTCGCGGCGAAGTTCTGTTCGAGCGAGTCGCTGACCGCCTTCGACTGACTGCCGGGGACGTCGAAGCCGCCGCCGGTCAGGTGATCGGTCTGATGTGAGGCGATCGGCAGCGCGACGACCAGCGTGACGATCCAGGCAGCCAACACAAAGCGCCGCCTGCGTCCCAGGAACCCAGCGAGCTTGGTCATCGACTCACGCATTGGCTGGTCAGCCAGCCTTACGCAGCCGGACCTAGGAGTCTGTGAGGAGGATCACTCGCCCGCGAGCAGGAACCGGGCGGAGGCTGCGCCGGCCGCGAGCGCGGGTCCGATGTCACGTTTCGGCTCGGAGAGGGCCTGTAACGCGAAGCCGTCGGCCACCGCGAACAGGTAGGCGACGATCGCGTCGGCCTCGTAGCGCAGGCTGAGCACACCCTCGCGCTCCTTCGCCTCGAGAACCTCGGCAACGTGGGAGCGGGTGCGATCGAACAGCTGGCCCACCTCGCGCTGAATCTCGGGATTGCGCCGCCCGGCGCTGAAGAGCTCGTAGAGGAGGAGGAAGAAGGCCGGTTCGTTGTCGATCAGGTCGGTGAGGCTGGCGAGCAGCACATCGATCACGTCATCGACCGTTGCCGCATTGCCGAGCGGCTCGTCGAGCCGGGCAACGCGGATCTCGGCATCGCGGCGGACAACCTCGACCAGCAACCGCTCCTTGGTGCCGAAGTAGTAGTGGAGGAGCCCACGGCTGACCCCCGCCTCGCGGGCCACATGCTCGAAAGTCGAACCGGCAGCACCGCGCTTGGCGACGCTCTCGCGCATCGCGTCGATGATGCGCTGCGCCTTTTCCCCGCTCAGCTCGCGCTCTTTAGTCGCTGCCTCCATATGGTCAGTCTAGTCCTGACTGACGCGACCCAGGCGTCGGCAGGCAAGGACGCAGGGAGCGTGGCGTGCTCTGCACGCGAGCGACCGAGGACGCCGCATGCCGGCGTCTGGGGCCGTCAGGCGCCGTTGATGCTGGTGGTGGAGGTGTACTCGAACTCCTCCTCGGCCCCAAAGAGAGCGTCCAGCACGGTCTTGCGCACGTCCTCGCTGACGACCAGAGCGATCGCTCCGCCAATCAGGGCGAAGAGGATGAGGCGCCCGAGGCGGCTCTTCTTGCGCTTCCTCGGCGCTTTCAGCTGATCGGAGGCATCACGCAGGCTCTCGGCGGCAGCGCGCAGGTCCTTCTGCACCTTCTTGTCGCTGGTCACGGCCTTGACCGCACCCTTGCTGTTGCCGGTCGCTCGACCGTAAGCGCCCCGGGCGGCCTCGAAGGCGTCGCGGAGGCTGTCACGCAGCTCGTCGTCCTCGATCAGGCGCTGCACGTAGGGGTTCTCACGGGCAGTCGAATAGAGGTCCGCAGCCTGGTTCGCCTTCATCTTGGTCATGCCATCTCCTCGCTGGATTCTGCTGGGGGACGCTCAGGATAACTCCAATTCACTTCCCGATATCAGCCCGGCCCAATCCCGTCGAGCAAAACACCGTTGCTACGGAAGTTGAGGTCGGCTTCACGCACCCTTGCCAGCCGCAGGTGAGCGAGAGCGGGACCGGGCAGTGCATAGCGCCTCACGTAAAGACGGCCGACCTGTTCGTAGCCGACCTGGTGGAAGCGGGGTCCCAGCGAACCGGCCGGAACGGGCGGAACCGGACCGTCGGAAACGAAATCGACTTCGTGCACGCTCCAGGCGAAGCCTTCGGACGATTGGGCTTGGAAGGAACCGGTCGAGAGGTAGTAACGCAGCGACGCCGCTCCCAGGGTCCAGAGCACGATCGCCCGGGGCGCCTTCGGCTCTCCCAGCCGCGCCGCGACCGTGTCCCAGTCGGGCCGCTGCCAGGCGGGCGAGAGGCTGACCCAGACGCAGAAGCCGAGCGAGTAGGCAACGAGTACCGATGCGACGACCATGCCGCTGCGCCGGGCGTGGCGCGCGGTCGCCCCGATCGCCACGGCAACCAGCAGCGGCACCAGCGCCGGCAGCAGATTGCGCGCGAGGACATAGTCCTTGCCGGGTGCGACGAGCGCCAGGGCAAGCGGCCCGGCAACGGTCACCGCGACCAGGGCCAGCATCAGCCCTCCCGCTCGCCGCTCGCCGCGATCGGCGCGCAGCGCAAGGAGCAGCAGCCCCGCCAGGACGGCAAGGAGGGGCACGACGGCCGGCAGTACGGTCTCGGGCCGGGAGACGATGTCGCCGGTCTCGCCGACGACGAAGGTCACACCCGCCTCCCAAACCCGGTGGCCGAGGCTGCGGTCGCCGATCCACTCGGCGTGGCCCAAGGACATCTGATGGATCGCCAGCGGGCCCAGCGCCAAGCCGGCGAGGAGGACGATCCACAGCCCCGCGAAAGCCTCCCGCCGCCGGCGCCACAAGAGCCAGGCTGCCTCGAGAGCGATCGGGAAGATCGCGAAGTAGTGGGTTGCGAGCGCGAGCGCCGAGAAGACGCCCCAGAGCGTCGTGTCCCGACGCCTCGTAGACGTGCCGGTGGAGAGAGGTCCATATGGACCTCTCTCCACCGGCACGTCGTGCAGGGCGCGGACGAAGTAGAGCGCCGCGGCGGCCGTCAACAAGACCAGCAGCGCGTAGCTACGCGCCTCCTGTGAGTACCAGAGCAGCATCGGGTTGACGGCGACCAGGGCCGCGGCGACGATCCCGGCCCGGCGGCCGCGCAGCTCGGCGCCGAGCAGGTAGGCGACCGGCACCGTCGCCACCCCGGCCAGCGCCGAGACCGAGCGCAGGCCGACCTCTCCCGTCCCGGTCAGCTGTGTCCAGACCCAGGCCAGCGCGTAGTAGAGCGGCGGCGCCGACTCGCTGAAGCCGACCGCTTCCATCGCGTGCCAGAAGCCATCGCGCAGCACGCGGCTGGCGGTGACGATCTCGTCGTGGTGGTAGGCCTGTGCACCCAGCGTGGCGAAGCGCAGCGTCGCGGCGAGGACGGTCAGCCCAGCGACGATCCAGAAGGTCCGCGAGCGCGCTCGCGCGGCCTCGCGAATCGCCTCATAAAACGTCGACAGGTTGCCCCTGCCCAGGGCTTCGGCTGCCTCCATGATCGCTAGGCGAGCGCTGCGTCGATCGCCTTCGAGACCTCGTCAACGTAGACGAACTCCAGCGCGCTGCGCTCGTGCTCGGGGATCTCGGCGACATCTCCTTCGTTGCGTTTCGGCACGATCACCCGCTTGATGCCGGCCCGTTGGGCCGCGAGCGACTTCTCCTTCAGCCCGCCGATCGGCAGCACCTGGCCGGTCAGGGTCACCTCGCCGGTCATCGCGACATCGTTGCGCACGGGCCGGCCGGAGATCAGCGAGGCAAGGGCCACGGTCATCGCCACGCCCGCCGAGGGTCCGTCCTTGGGCACGGCGCCGGCCGGGACGTGGATGTGAAGGTCGTGCTCGGCGAACCAGCTCTGGTCCAGATCGGGCGCGCTATCGCGCCAGTGCCCGCGCACGTAGGAGAGCGCCGCCTGTGCCGACTCCCTCATCACGTCGCCGAGCTGGCCGGTGATCGTCAGCTTGCCCGATCCCGGCATCGCGGTCGCCTCGATGAAGAGCACATCGCCTCCGCTCGGCGTCCAGGCGAGCCCGGTGGCAACGCCCGGATCCTTCGTGCGCCGTCGTTGCTCGGCGAAGACGCGGCGGCGGCCGAGCAGCTCACGCGCCCGTTTCGCCGAGACCCTCGCCTTGCTTTTGCTTTTGCCCTCGGCGACGTCGCGGGCGACCTTGCGGCAGATCGTGCCGATCTGCCGCTCGAGGTTGCGGACGCCGGCCTCACGGGTGTACTCCTCGACAATCGCGGTCAGCGCCGGTTCGGCGAACTCGATCTGGGAGGGCTTGAGGCCGTTGGCCTCGATCTGGCGCGGCACCAGGTAGCGGCGGGCGATGTGCCGCTTCTCCTCCAGGGTGTAGCCGGCAAGCTCGATCGTCTCCATCCGGTCCTGCAGCGGGCCGGGAACCGTGTCGAGGATGTTCGCGGTGGCGATGAAGAGGACCTCGGAGAGATCGAACTCGAGGTCGAGGTAGTGGTCGCGGAAGCTGTCGTTCTGGGCCGGATCGAGCACCTCGAGCATCGCCGAGGAGGGGTCGCCGCGGAAATCGGCGCCCATCTTGTCGATCTCATCGATCATGAAGACGGGGTTGCGCGAGCCCGCATCGCGCAGGGCACGGACGATCGTCCCCGGCAGGGCGCCGATGTAGGTGCGGCGATGGCCACGGATCTCGGCCTCATCACGGACCCCGCCGACCGAGATGCGCTCGAACTCCCGGCCCAGTGCCTTGGCGATCGAGCGCCCGAGGCTGGTCTTGCCGACTCCCGGCGGGCCGACGAAGCAGAGGATCGGCCCCGGCGAGTCCGGCTTCAGCTTGCGCACAGCCAGGTACTCGAGGATGCGGTCCTTGACCTTCTCCAGGTCGTAGTGATCGGCGTCGAGCACCTCGCGAGCGTGGGCGATGTCGAGGTTGTCCTCGGTCCGTTTCGACCAGGGCAACTCGACCAGCCACTCGAGGTAGCTGCGGATGACGCCGTGCTCGGCCGCCGCCGACGGCAGTTTCTCCAAGCGCGAGAGCTCACGCTCGGCAGCTTTGAGCGCCTGCTCGGGCAGCTCTGCCTCCTCGACTCGCCGGCGCAGCTCGTTGACCTCGGCCTGCTGCTCGTCGCCCTCCCCCAGCTCGTCCTGGATCGCTTTCAACTGCTGGCGCAAGAAGAACTCGCGCTGACCTTTGTCGACTTCGGACTGGACCTGGGACTGGATCTGGCTGCCGAGCTGGACGACCTCGAGCTCGCGGGCGAGGATCTGCGAGAGCCGGCGCAGGCGCGCGGCGATGTCGACCTCCTCCAGCAACTGCTGCTTTTCCTCGGTGGTGATCCGCAGCGCGCCGGCGATCAGGTGACCGAGCGCCGCCGGATCCTCGATGTTGGCCACCGCCATCTGCAGCTCCTCGGGCAGGTAGGGAATGTGCTCGACGATCTCCGAGAAGGTGCGTTGCACGTTGCGGCTCAGCGCCTCCAGCTCGGGACCCTCGTCGACCACGTCGGGCAGCTCGGCGATCCGCGCAACCAGGTAAGGCTCCTCGGCGACGTAGGGACCAAGACGTACGCGCTGGGTGCCCTGGACGAGGATGCGCAGCGTCCCGTCGGGAACTTTGAGCATGCGCGCGACGATGCCGACGACGCCGACTTCATAGAGCCCGTCCGGACCCGGCTCCTCATCCTCGGGATCGCGCGCCGCGACCATTGCCAGCATGCGGTTGGCGCCGAGCACGTCGTCGACCAGCTTGATCGAGCGCTCCTGCCCGACCGCAAGCGGGGTGAGGGTCTCGGGGAAGGTGACCGTCTCCCGCAGCGGCAGCACCGGCAACGCGTCTGGCAGCGGCTGGCTGGCGCGGATCGCGTCCTCGGCGTCGAGCTGGGACTCGACCACTTCGAGGACGGGCGTGCCCTCCATCATTCGCGCCCGATCGGCACCCGGCGAGTGCTCTGCGTGGGATCGCGTAGCGGCAGGTCGATCCGCAAGATGCCGTCCTCGTAAGTCGCCTTGGCCTGGTCGGCATCGACGTCGACCTGCAGCTCGACCACGCGGCGGAAGGGGCCCGAGGGGATCTCGACCTGCTGGTAGACGCGGCCCTCGGTTGCCTGCACCGGCCGTTCCCCGACGATCGCCAGCTGCCTGCTGCTCACCTCGATCCCAACCTGCTCAAGATCCACTCCAGCCAGATCGACCTTCACGATCGCACGTTGCGGTTCCCCGCAGTAATAGACGTCGACGTTGGGCGAAAAACCCGTGCTCCTCCGACTGATGTACGTCGTACGCCCCCAACCACCACCGAGCATCTGGTCCATCTCCCTCCGCATGCGGGCAAAATTCGCAAATACGTCTCGCTCAGGCATGGCGCAAAACATAGCCGCCATGGAGAGCGGGGCCTAGGCAGGCTGGGCCTGATTTGCCCAACGGGGCGGGCGCATCAAGAGGACAGGCTGACGCGGAGGAACCAGACCCTCGGGCCGATTGGGCCGAAAGGTCGTGCAGGGCTCGTCGAGTTGAAGGGCGCAGAGCTGGTTCTTGCGGAAGTAGCAGTCCTCGCAGGTGGGGGGCTTGGGCTTGCGCGGCACGGCGGGCATCTTGGCAAGGCTGTTGCACTTCCGTGACGCCTGATTCCGCAAAGCGCAACGTTCTTGACACAGAGTCGTCACATCTTCCCCGCGTCTTCCGAGGGTCGGCTCCACCCGTCGCTACCATTGGGTCGAATGGAGGCACACGACCGCACCAACAAGCTCGCGGCCTCGCCGCAGCTGTTCGAGAGCGAATTCCTCAACTTCTTCTCCCGGGTCCATCCCTCGATTCCGGCAATCGTCTTCGTGCCAGTGATCGTCGCCATGGAGTGGCTCGCGGCCGATCAAGGCAAGGCCGCCTGGCAGCTGATCCTGCTCAGCCTCGGCGGGGTCGGAATCTGGACCCTGACCGAGTACTGGCTGCACCGGCTGGTCTTCCATTGGGAGCCCGACAATGGGTTCGGGCGCCGCATGCACTTCATCATCCACGGCATCCACCACGACCATCCGAACGACAAGATGCGGCTGGTGATGCCACCGGCTGTCTCGATCCCCCTGGCCGCGCTCTTCTTCTTCGCCTTCACGCTGATCTTCGGCACGCCGGCCGCCTACCCGCTCTTCGCCGGCTTCCTCGCCGGCTACCTCTTCTACGACTACACGCACTACTACGTGCACCACTTCGTGCCCAAGTCCGACCTCGGCAAGCGGCTGCGCGAGCAGCACATGCGCCATCACTTCCAGGACCATCGCTACGGCTACGGCGTCTCCTCTCCCCTCTGGGATGTCGTTTTCCGGACTCTTCCCAAGCAACGCCGTCAGTAGGGAGTCCGATGGACCGGCGAGCGAATTGATGTCGCACGCGCTTCGCGCTTAGCGACTGTGTTGGTGCGCGGCTTCGCCGCGCTAGGAGTCAGATTGCATTTCGCCGCCTTCGGCGACATTCGCCCGCCGGTCCATCGGACTCCCTTCTCCCGACGCTCGCGTCCGACCGAGTAGGCGCCGCCGGCCGTAGAGGTCGAGCAGGGCCAGCGCCAGCGCCCCGACCCAAGCGATAGCTGCCCCCAGAGCAAAACGCTGGGCGAGGCCGTAGTGGCCTCCGAAGCCCTTGCCGGTGAAGAAGAAGAGGCCGCTGAATATGACGATCGCGACGATCCCCGCGCCGAAGGCGAGTACGTCTGCTCTGCCCCAGCGGGGATCGCCGCGAAAGCGCCAGGCCATCGCGAACACGGACAGCAGCAGGGCAGCACCGCCGAAGAAGTAGGCCCAGCCGTGAGCGTAATGCTGCCAGGAGAGTTCGCCGGCCAGTTCTCGGGCGTGGCAGCCGGCGTCGATAGTGCGACGGCAGTCGGCAGGAAAGGGAAAGCCATCGAGGATCTGAGCCAGCCCGGTGAACGCGATCAAAGCCGGGCCAAGCCGACCGCGCGGGCTGCGCGGCGCATCGAGCGCCAGCGCACCCGCGAGGGCGATGACCGAGAGGCCCGAGACCGCGACGACAGCGTCGAAGACCCACGGGCTGGCCGCATCCCGGGCACCAAGAAAGCTGACCGCATCGCGAATCTCGCTGTACCCGGGCTCCCATAGCCCGCCGAAGGCCACAAATGCCAGCCAAACGAGCTGACCGCCCAACGCAGCCATAGCCAGCCGCCGAATCATTGCTCCCGCCTGCATAAGAGCATCTATATCGCCGAACACCCGCTTCCGGTGCGCTTTTTGTACCTCTGGGGTGCAAAAGGCGCACCGGAACCTTGGGGCGTCTGGTCGGTGTCCAGGTGCGGAACGGCGGCGATCTCCTCTTGTGGGAATGTCGCGAAGCGGCGATATGCAATCTGTCTCCCGCGCGGCGTCAGCCGCGCTCAACCTCAGTCGCTAAGCGCGAAGCGCGTGCGACATCAATTCGCCCGCCGACCCACCGGGCTCCCTCCGCCTTGGTGCCTCAAGGCGATCTCCAGCTCGAAGCGCGCGTCGGGGTCCTCCAGTTGGTCGCCGAGCAGCTCGCGCAGGCGGGCGGTGCGGTAGCGGGCGGTCTGCGGATGCACGTGGAGAACGCCGGCCATCGCCACGGCGTTGCCCCCGTGGCGTACGTAGGCGAGGGCGGTCTCCCGCATCCGCTCCCGGGCCTTCTCGGTGAGAGCCTCGAGCGGCTCCAGACGACGAGCCGCGATCCGAGTGGCAAGTGCGCTCCCTTCGAACAGCAGTAGATCGGCGAGACGGTCCTCAGCGGACACGAGGCCGGTGGCAGGGGGCAGCGCACCCGCCTGCACGGCGCGCAGCGTCGCCTTGGCCAGAGCCCAGGAGGCAGGCAAGTCGCCCAGCGCTCCAGTGGGACCCTGCGCCAGGGGGAAGTCGGCGGCCGCCTCGGCCGCCTGTTCAAGCAACGCGGTGCGCCCCGGTCCTTCCGGGTCGGGGAAGAGGACGCAGCCGCCGCCGTCGAGGACCGTCGCCAGCGAATCCGCCGGCAGCCGTCGTGCGACCGGCCCCAAAGCCGCCTCGGGAAGAGCCAAAGCCGCAACCCGGCCCGGCGGGGCCCAGCCGCCGATCTCTGCCGCGGCGCGGACGTCCGCCTGCTCGGCGGGTGGCTCGCGCACGAGCAGTGCCGCCAGCTCGGCAGTGCGGCGCCGGCGCTGGTCCTCCAGCTCGGCCTGCGCCTCGGCGTAGCCCTCGACCGAGTCGGCTGAGAGTTCGTCGATATAGGCGAAGATCGCCTCGGCAAGCAGGCTGAGCACCTCGGCGTCGAGATTCGCCTCCCGGCCGGCCAGCGAGAGTCGCCGCCAGGCGACCCGGGCACCTACCCGGTAAGCGGCCTGCAGCGAATCCAGGGTGCGACCCTGACGCAACTCGCCCCGGCCGAGCTCGACATAGACCTCGCGGCCACCACGGCCGGCCGCCGGGTCGCGAATCAGAGCAACGAACTGGCGCAACGCCTCGCTGACCCCCCTGCGCACGCCGCGTCCGAAATCTCCCTCGAGCGGCCGGGCGTAACCGGGCACGTCGCGGGCGATTGCGGCGAGGATCTCGGCGGTCGCGGCGTCGAGCTCAGGCTCGATCACGTCGGCGACCCGGACAGGAAGGGCACGCCAGGCCTCGGCTTCCGCAGATATTGTCATCTATCTAATAAATAGTGACAGAAATAAGTTGCCTCAAGCCTAAAAGTTCTCATCAAAAGCAGCATAGATTGATACCCATGCACTCAGAGATGGGCAGAGCCGAGAAGATCGCCAATTTGGGCGCCGTGGTGTTCCCGTTCGTGGCGACGATCGCGGCGGCTGTACTCTTCTGGAACCGCCTGGTCAGTCCGCTCGATCTCCTCATCGCCGCAGCGATGTACCTCTTGACCGCCGTCGGGATAACGGTTGGCTATCACCGCTTACTCACCCACCGTTCCTTTCAGACCGCGAAACCCGTTGAGTACCTGTTTGCCGTCCTGGGGTCGATGGCGGTACAAGGTCCGGTGATCTCCTGGGTCGCGGACCATCGCAAGCACCACGCTCACGCCGATAGGGACGGCGATCCACACAGTCCGCATGTCGGACACGACGGTGGTGTGGGCGGTGTGATGGCAGGACTCTGGCACGCTCACACCGGCTGGTTGATGTCCACCCAAGGGCGAGCCGACTGGAAGCGATATGCGCCGGACCTGTACGAGGATCCGGGGATGCGAAAGATCAGCCGTCGCTTTGTGCCGCTTTTGCTCGCCGGTCTGACGCTTCCTGCCCTCGCCGGCTATCTGGTCAGCGGTACCGCCGCGGGCGCTGCGACGGGCCTGCTCTGGGGCGGCCTGGTGCGGATCTTCTTCGTCCATCACGTCACCTGGAGCGTCAATTCCGTGTGCCATTTCCTCGGCAGCAGGCGCTTCGATACCGACGATCGCTCCACCAACGTCTTCTGGCTGGCACTGCCATCCCTGGGTGAGTCCTGGCACCACAACCACCATGCCTTCCCCCGGTCCGCAGTACACGGACTGAAGCGCTGGGAGATTGACCCCTCTGCGCTGATCATCACCGCGATGGAGAAAGTCGGCCTTGCCCGGAATGTGGTGCGAATCTCACCCGAGCGACAAGCAGAACGCGCTGCCTGACACTCCCGGACTTTCGAGGTCTGTCTAAATAGTCAGTGTGTAATAGGCCAATGCGGCCAGGTTGCATTTCGTAGTGAAAGTGCCTCTGCGAGACTGCCGTGGGACTGTGCAACACTGCGGTTCGCAATAACTTGCTTACCAGTATTCGGTGCGCAACGTGCGGCCGGACGAAAGGAACGAGATGCCAAGCACCACTCACGTACTCGACGAGGCTCGCGATCTGCTCAAGAAGCGCCTTGCCGAGCTGGATGACGAGCGCCAGCGCCTCGAGCGCGCCCTCGCCGAGTTGGGCGGGAAAGCAACCGGCCGCACCGGTCGCCGCCCGGGCCGCCCCCCCGGCTCTGGCAGGAAAGCCGCCGGTCGTCCGCCCGGTCGTCCGAAAAAACGGCGCCGCCGCAGTGGCACCCGTGCCGACCAGGCGGTTGGCCTGGTCGAGGGCAGCCCGGGCATCAGCGCTTCTGCCATCGCCAAACAGATGAAAATCAAGCCGAACTACCTCTACCGGGTCCTCGGCGACCTCGAGAAAGAGGGTCGCGTCAAGAAGAAAGGGCGCCAGTACTTCCCTTCTAAATAGGGGTGGCTGGAAGGGCCGGATCCGGTAGGGCTTTCACTTAACTTTTTCGGTGGATCGCCAGTGGGCTGACGCCCAGGGGGCCATCGGCGAAAAAGTACAAGACGTTTCAGCCCTACCGGATCCGGCCTAGACGAGGCCCAGGTTGCTGACTGCCTGGCGCTCTTCCTTTAGCTCGGAGATGGTTGCTTCTATCCGGAGGCGGGAGAAGTCCGGTACTTCGAGACCCTCGACGATGCTCCACTCGCCGCCCGAGCAGCTGCACGGGTGTCCGGCGACGACGCCCTCCTCGATCCCGTAGGAGCCGTTGGCGGGCACGCCCATCGATACCCAGTCGCCCTCGGGGGTGCCGAGAACCCAGCCGTGGACGTGGTCGATCGCGGCGTTGGCAGCTGAGGCCGCGCTGGAGGCACCGCGAGCGTCGATGATCTCGGCACCGCGTTTGGCGACCCGCGGAATGAACTCCTCGCCGATCCAGGCCTCGTCGTCGACTGCGTCCCAAGCACTGGCGCCGTCGACCTTGGCGTTGACCAAATCCGGGTACTGCGTGGTCGAGTGGTTGCCCCAGACCGTCATCTTGGTGATCGCCGTTACTGGCTTGCCGAGCTTGTTGGCAAGCTGCGCGATCGCCCGGTTGTGATCGAGGCGCATCATCGCGGTGAAACGCTCGCGCGGCACCCCGTCGGCATTCGACATCGCGATCAGGCAGTTGGTGTTGGCCGGGTTGCCGACCACGAGAATGCGCACGTCGTCGGCCGCCCCGGCGGCGATCGCTTCGCCCTGCGGCTTGAAGATGCCACCGTTTGCCTCGAGCAGGTCGGCGCGCTCCATTCCCGGTCCGCGCGGGCGGGCCCCGACCAGCAGGCCGACGTTGCAGCCCTCGAAGGCGGCCTTGGCGTCGTCGAAGATGTCGATCTTGCGCAGCAGCGGGAAGGCGCAGTCGTCGAGCTCCATGGCAGTGCCCTCGGCGGCGGTGACCGCGTCGGGGATCTCGAGCAGGCTCAGCTCGACGGGGGTGTCGGGCCCGAGCATCTGGCCACTGGCGATGCGGAAGAGCAGGGCGTAGCCGATCTGGCCGGCGGCGCCGGTAACGGTGACTTTGACGGGGGTGCTCACGTATTCGTCTCCTGAAGTCGTGGTTTGAGTGGGGAAGCTTTAGGACGCCATGGCGCTCTTGAGACGCTCGTCGATCGCGGCGAGGAACTCCTGCGTGGTGAGGAACTGCTGGTCGGGCCCGACGAGAAGTGCCAGGTCCTTGGTCATCTTGCCGCTCTCGACCGTCTCGATGCATACCTGCTCCAGGGTGGCCGCGAACCGGGAGACCTCGGGGGTCTCGTCGAGGCGACCCCGGGCGGCGAGGCCTCGCGTCCAGGCAAAGATCGAGGCGATCGGGTTGGTGGAGGTCGGTTTGCCCTGCTGGTGCTGGCGGAAGTGGCGGGTGACGGTGCCGTGCGCAGCCTCCGCCTCAACCGTCCTACCGTCGGGGCTCATCAGCACGCTGGTCATCAGCCCCAGCGAACCGAACCCCTGCGCGACGGTGTCGGACTGGACGTCGCCGTCGTAGTTCTTGCAGGCCCAGACGTAACCGCCTTCCCACTTGAGCGCCGCGGCGACCATGTCATCGATCAGGCGGTGTTCGTAGGAGATCCCTTTCGCCTCGAACTCGGTCTTGAACTCGTTCTCGTACACCTCGGCGAAGAGGTCCTTGAAGCGACCGTCGTAGCGCTTGAGGATCGTGTTCTTGGTCGAGAGGTAAACCGGGTAGCCGCGGTCGAGTCCATAGCGCATCGAGGCGCGAGCGAAGTCACGGATAGAGGCGTCGAGGTTGTACATCGCCATTGCTATCCCCCCGCCGGGAAAGTCGTAGACGTCGAGCTCGACCGGCTCGGAGCCGTCCTTGGGCGTGTAAGTCAAGGTCAGCGTCCCCTCGCCGGGGACGACCATGTCGGTGGCGCGGTACTGGTCGCCGAAGGCGTGACGGCCGATCACGATCGGCTTGGTCCAGCCCGGAACCAGGCGCGGGATGTTGGAGATCACGATCGGCTCGCGGAAGATGACGCCGCCGAGGATGTTGCGAATCGTGCCGTTCGGCGAGCGATACATCTCCTTCAGGCCGAACTCCTCGACCCGTGCCTCGTCCGGCGTGATCGTCGCGCACTTGACGCCGACCCCGTGCTTCTTGATCGCTTCGGCCGCTTCGACCGTGATCCGATCTTCGCTGGCGTCGCGGCTCTCGATCCCGAGGTCGAAGTAAGCGAGGTCGAGGTCGAGGTAGGGAAGGATCAGCTGCTCTTTGATGAATGACCAGATGATGTGGGTCATCTCGTCGCCGTCGAGCTCGACCACCGGGTTCTTGACTTTGATCTTCGCCGCCATTCGCGCGGCGATGCTATCGATGCGACAATCCGGTCGATGGCCACCGCCGAGCGCAGGACTACCCAGACGCACGAGGTCTTCAACCAGGCCACCCCGCTCGAGGACTACAACTCCTTCGATGCCGATCGCGTCCTGACCGAGGCACTTCAGCGCGAGGGAGCCGGCTGGGCCGAGGAGAAGGCGCGCGAGCTGGGAGCCATTTGCGGCTCCTCGCAGACGATCCGCTGGGGCTTCGAGGCAAACGAGAAGAAGCCCGAGCTGCGCACCCATGACCGCTATGGCCACCGCATCGACGAGGTCGAGTTCGACAGCTCCTGGCACGAACTGATGCGGATCGGGGTCGACCAGGGGCTGCACGCGGCGCCCTGGCGCGAGCCCGGGCCCGGTGCCCACGTCGCCCGCGCGGCGATGTTCACCCTGCTGATGCAGGCCGAGAGCGGCGTTGGCTGCCCAATCTCGATGACCTACTCGGCGATCCCGGCGCTGCGCAAGCAACCCGAGCTGGCCGAGGAGTGGGAACCGCGCTTCCTCTCGCTCGACTACGACGAGCGTTCGCTGCCCGCCGAGCGCAAGCGCGGCGCCCTCTGCGGGATGGCGATGACCGAGAAGCAGGGCGGCTCCGACGTGCGCGCCAACACGACGACCGCGACGCCGCTGAACGGCGGCGGCCCAGGAGCCGAGTACGAGCTCGTCGGCCACAAGTGGTTCTGCTCGGCGCCGATGTGCGATGCCTTCCTCGTCCTCGCCCAGACCGACTCGGGCATCTCCTGCTTCCTGATGCCGCGCTGGACGCCAGACGGCGAGCGCAACGCCTTCCAGATACAGCGGCTCAAGGACAAGCTCGGCAACCGCTCCAATGCCTCCAGCGAGCTCGAGTTCCGCGGCGCCTGGGCGCGCATGGTCGGCGAGGAGGGCCGCGGGGTGCCGACGATCATCGAGATGGTCAACCACACCCGGCTCGACTGCGTGATCGGCGCCGCCACCGGTCAGCGCGCCGGCGTCGCCCAAGCGCTCAACCACGTCGCCCAGCGCTCTGCCTTTGGCAAGGAGCTGATCGAGCAGCCGCTGATGCGCAACGTCCTCGCCGACCTCTGCGTCGAGTCCGAGGCGGCGACGATCGCGGCGATGCGACTCGCCCGTGCCTACGACGAGGTCGCGGCCGGCGACGACGATGCAGCCGAGTTCCGTCGCCTCTCCAACGCCGTGCTCAAGTACTGGATGTGCAAGCGGGCACCCTGGCACGCGGTCGAGTGCCTCGAGTGCCTCGGCGGCAATGGCTATGTCGAGGAGTCGGGCCTGCCCCGCCTTTACCGCGAGGCGCCACTTGCGTCGATCTGGGAGGGATCGGGCAATGTCCAGTGCCTCGATGTGCTGCGGGCGATGGTCAAGGATCCGGCCTCGGTCGAGGCCTTCTTCGCCGAGGTGCTGGAGGGCGCCGGGGCCGAACCCAAGCTCGACGACTACGTCTCCTCGCTGCGGGCCGAGATCCCCGGTGACATCGAGACGGTCGAGTCGCGGGCACGGCGGATCGTCGAAAAGATGGCGCTTGCCCTTCAAGCCTCACTGCTGGTTCGCTACGGCGATCCGGCCGTGGCCGACGCTTTCTGCGCGTCGCGCCTGTCAGGCGACTGGGGCAATGCGTTCGGCACGCTTCCGGCCGGGACCGACTTTGGCCGGATCATCGAGCGGCACCAGCCGGTCGGCTAGCTCGGCGCCGGCAGGCGGGCCGGATGCACAAGCCCTTGCGTGGCTGCCGGCTACTTGAATTGCTCAGCGGATGTACCCACTATCGATGAATGCGCCTGGCTCGCAGAATCGGCGCGTTGGCGCTGATCCTGACTGCGCTCGTCGCACCCGCGCCCGCCGATGCGTCACCCGCGAAAGTCGCCGCACTGCAATCGGCGCTGCTGGGCCTGCGGCTCTACCACGGCTTCGTCGATGGGATCAACGGGCCGCTGACTCGGCACGGGATTCGCGCCTTGCAGCGTCGGCGCGGGCTGCACGTCGACGGGATAGCCGGCCCTGAAACCCGGCGGGCGCTCGGCTGGCGCGGTAGGCACGGGCTCGAGAGCAGGGTGATGCGATATGGCGAGAAGGGCTGGGACGTCGCGGCGCTCCAGTTTCTGCTCCAGCGCGCCGGTCACGGTCCTGGCAGGGCCGATGGCCTCTTCGGTCCGCTGACCAGGGCGGCGGTGGTGCGCGCCCAGGAAGCGGCCGGGATCGGGGTCGACGGACTTGCGGGACCAGCCACGATCCGCTCGCTCCGGTCCGGATCCGGCGGGAACAGCGGAGAAGCGCCCAGCGGCCCAGTCCGGTTCCTGCGACCGGTCCCGGGTCCAATCGGCGACCCGTTTGGCGCACCGCGCAACGGCTACACCCACACGGGCGTCGACTTCCCGGAGCCGGAAGGAACCTCGATCGCCGCGGCCGGCGTCGGAACGGTCATCTATGCCGCATACAACGGCGGCGGCTACGGCAACCTCGTCGTGATCCAGCATCGCCTCGGGTACACGAGCTGGTACGGGCACATGTCCAGGATCGCCGCCTATGTCGGGGAGGACGTGGTCGGCGGGACGCGGATCGGGTACGTCGGCTCGACCGGGGATGCGACCGGGCCCCACCTGCACTTCGAGGTCCGTCACTACGACACGCCGATCAACCCGGTGCCGCTGCTGCTCTCGGCGGTCGCCGCGCGGGCGGCGACCGCCGCGCGGCGCGGCCCATCCGGCGGCTGCGACGGCGACAATCGCAGCCGCCGCGGCTCCCCCCGCCGCGACGACTGGATCGCAGCCGAGCGCCTCTGCGCGGAGCGGTAGCTATCCGGCGGCGTCGCGGAGGGCCCGCCCGACCTGCTCGGCGGTAATGACACCGGAGAGCTTGCCGTCGGCATCAACGGCGAAGACGGCGCCGAAGCGGCGCAGGGAACGGTTGGCCAGGAGAGTGTCCAGGGGGGCGTTGTCGCGGACCTGGAAGGTGCCGTCGTCACGCTCCAGTACGTCGGAGACCAGGGACGTTGCCCGCGATGTCTCCGGGACCTCGTCGGCTTTGTCCCGGACGACTAGGCCGAGGAAGCGGTGGGCGGTGTCGATCACCGGGAACCAGGGCCAGCGGTAGCGGAGGAAGTACTCGTCGAGGGCCTGCTCGACCGTGAGCTGGTCGGAGATCGTCACGGGCTCCCGGTCCATGATGTCTGAGACAACAAGCTTGCTTATGCCGCTGGTGATTGCGGTTTGGGCGGTGGCGGCTCGGGCGGAGCCGTTCACCACGAATCCGATCAGGGCCAGCCAGACGCCGCCGAAGACGTAGCCGTCGAAGACCAGCAGCAGGCCGGCGCCGACGAAGAGGTAGCCGAAGACGCGGCCGAGATTGGCGGCGAAGCGGGTCGCGGAGGCGCGGTTCCCCGTTCGCCACCAGGCGATCGCACGCACGATCCGGCCGCCGTCCATGGGGAAAGCCGGCAGCAGGTTGAAGACGAGTACGAGGAGGTTGATCGATGCCAGCCAGGCGACCATCGCGAGGACACCCGAGGTGCCGCTGTTGCTCTCTACAAGGGCGGCTTTGCGGAACTCGTCCCAGCCGGCGGCGCCAAGGCCGATCGCGGTCAGGACGATGACCAGCGCGAGCGTCACCAGCGGACCGGCGATCGCCACCTCGAACTCGGTTCGCGGCGAGTCCGATTCGCGATTCATCCGTGCCATCCCGCCGAAGATCCAGAGCTGGATGCTGGAGATGCCGATTCCCCTGCGCAGCGCGACCATCGCGTGGCCGAGCTCGTGCAGGACGATCGAGCCGAAGAAGCCGAAGGCGCTGAGCAGGGCCAGCAGGAAGGGCGTCGAGGCGGAGCTGCTCTCGCCGAGCACGTCGCCGTAGAACTGCGAGAGCCAGAAGATGACGAGGAAGAGGACGAAGAACCAGGACCAGTCGACGGCTATGCGGATGCCGCGCACGTGGAAAAGGGTGATTGGTTTGCCACCGAACATGGATCAATGGTAGGGGGCTATCCCGGTAGGGGTTTCACTTAACTTTTTCGGTGTATCGCGGTTGGGCTGACGCTCCGAGGCCGTTGACGAAAAAGTACAAGACGTTTCACCCCTACCGGGATAGCCCGTACCCAAGGACGCACAGGGCATGGCACACCCTTATAGGGTCGCGGCAGATGAGCACTGACAAGAATCGACTGCGGAGCTGGTTGGAGGAGCTGGAGCGGATCGATAGGCCGTCCGCTTCGGAGGGCGAGCGGCGGGCTGCTGAGTGGTTGGTGGGGCATTTTGGGGAGCTTGGGGCTGAGGCGCGGATCGAGGCTGAGCGCGCCCACGGCACCTACTGGTGGCCGCTGGGAATCGGGGCGGCGCTGGGGGCGCTGGGCGGAATCCTCGGTCTGCGTGGACGGCGCCTGCTCGGCGGGGCCCTGGCCGGGGCGGCGGCGGCCGGAATGGCCTCGGACTTCCCGCCGGGCAAGCGCCGGCTGCGGCGGGCTCTCCCCCGCCGCACCACGTACAACGTCCTCTGCGAGCTGGGCGCTGCCGACGCCGAGCGCACCGTCGTCGTCATCGCCCACCACGACGCCGCCCACTCCGGTCTCGTCTTCCATCCCGAGCTGCCAAACATCGCCGACCGCCTGGGACTGATCGAGCGCACCGACACCAGCCCGGCGCTGATGGCGCCCGTGGTCGGGGGGCCCGTTCTCGCCGCGCTCGGCGCTCTCACCGGCCGGCGCCTGCTCGCCAAGTTGGGAATCTTCCTCGGTCTCGGCTCGGCCGCGGCGATGGCCGAGATCGGTGCCCGCAAGGTCGTTCCCGGCGCCAACGACAACGGCACCGCGGTCGTCTCGCTGCTTGCTCTGGCCGAGGAGCTGATCGAGCAGCCGCCCGAGAACCTACGCGTGATCCTGCTCTCCGTCGGCTCGGAGGAGTCCTTCAGCGAGGGCATCAAAGCCTTCGGCGAGCGTCACTTCCCCCAGCTCCCACGCGAGAGCACGTTCTTCCTCTGCCTGGAGTCGATCGGCTCGCCGCATCTGCTGGTTCTGCGCGGCGAGGGCTTCCTGAAGATGCGCGATTACCCGGCTCGCTCCCTGGCGCTGATGGACGGGCTGGCGGAGGAGCTCGGCATCGACCTCTTCCCCAACCTGCGCCTGCGCAGCGGCACCGATGGCCTCGAGCCCCTGGCGGCCGGCTATGAGACCGCGGTCCTCTGCAGCTGCACCGACCTCAAGCAGCCGGCCAACTACCACTGGTGGCACGACCTCGCCGAGAACGTCGAGTTCGACACCGTCGCCGACGGCATCCGCCTCTCCGAGGCCGCGATCCGCCGCCTCGACCAGCGCTGGCTCTGACCACGCCGCCGATGGGCCGATTTCCCACGTAATACGTGGTAAATCGGCCCATCGGCGGGCAGTTTGAATCCCGACTGCGGGGTCGGATTTGGCATCTATAGAGTCCGCGCTCGTGCCTTGTGGACACGCCACCCACTCCGCCCGCACTCTGGCGGCTGCAAACCTTCGCCCGGCGGCGTCCTCGGACTTGCCTTTGGCACCACCAAAGGCTGCGCCCTGCGTCCTAGCCGTGCTCGGTTTTCGCGCGCCAGAGCACGAACGGAGTGGATAGCGTGCCCACTCATGACGTATTGGTGATCGGCGCCGGACTTGCCGGACAGAGGGCCGCCCTGGCCGCCGCCGAGCAAGGAGTCTCGGTCGGGATCCTGAGCAAGGTGCACCCGGTGCGCTCGCACTCCAACGCCGCCCAGGGCGGGATCAACGCCGCGCTCGACCCCGGCGATTCCTGGGAGTCGCATGCCTTCGACACGGTCAAGGGCTCCGACTACCTGGGCGACCAGGACGCGATCTCGATCATGTGCGAAGAGGCGCCGGAAGAGATCCTCCACCTCGAGCACCTCGGCGTCACCTTCCATCGCAACGAGGAAGGCAAGCTCGGCACCCGCGCTTTCGGCGGCGCCTCGGCTGCCCGCACCTACTACGTCGCCGACATCACCGGCCAGGCGATCATGCACGTGCTCTACGAGCAGCTGATGAAGTACTCCGACGCGGTCGCCCGCTACGAGGAGTGGTTCTGCACGGCGCTGGCGATGGACGAGAACGGCGAGTGCTGCGGCGTCGTCACCCGCAACGTCGCCGACGGCTCGATGCAGCTGTTCACGGCGAAGGCGGTAATCCTCGCCTGCGGCGGCAACGGCCAGGCCTGGAAGCCGACCACCAACGCGCTGATCTGCACCGGCGACGGGATCGCGATGGCCTACCGGGTCGGGGCCAAGCTGATGGACATGGAGATGATCCAGTACCACCCGACGACGCTCGCCGGCAAGGGCTTCCTGATCACCGAGGGCGCCCGTGGCGAGGGCGCGCACCTGCTCAACTCCAAGGGCGAGCGCTTCATGGAGCGCTACGCGCCGAACAAGATGGAACTTGCCTCGCGCGACGTCGTCTCCCGCGCCGAGCAGACCGAGATCGACGAGGGCCGCGGCTTCCCCGACGGCACCGTCGCGCTCGACATCACCGTGGTGCCGAAGAAGCGCATCCACGAGGCGCTGCGCGAGATCGTCCTCGTCGGCCGCGACTTCGCCGGCGTCGACATCACCAAGGAACCGATCCGGATCAAGCCAGGCAACCACTACACGATGGGCGGCGTCAAGACCGACGTCGACGGCCGCACCGAGGTCCCCGGCCTCTACGCCGCCGGCGAGACCGCCTGCGTCTCGGTCCACGGCGGCAACCGCCTCGGCGCCAACTCGCTGCTCGACACGCTGATCTTCGGCCGCCGCTCCGGCGTCGACGCCGCCGCCCGGGCCAAGCGGATCGAGGGGTCGCGGCCCTCGGCGGGAGCGCTGGAGGCCGAGCAGGCGACGATCGACGCGATCTCGGCTCGCGAGAAGGGCTCCGGCCGGCGCGTCTCGGAGATCAAGTTCGACCTCGGCACGGTGATGGACAAGCACGTCGCCGTCTTCCGCGACGAGGCCGGCATCCAGGGGGCGCTGGAAAAGGTCCGCCAGCTCAAGGAGGAGGCCGGGTCCGCCTACATCGACGACAAGGGCAGCGTCTTCAACCAGGACCTACTTGGGGCGATCGAGCTCGGCTACATGCTCGACAACGCCGAATGCACCTGCATCGCCGCGCTCGAGCGCAAGGAGAGCCGCGGCGCCCAATACAGGACCGACTTCCCGAAGCGCAATGATGAGGAGTGGCTCAAACACATCGACCTGCAGCAGGGCGACGAGGAGCCGGAGATCTCATACTCAGAGGTGACGATCACCCAGTGGGAACCCGAAGAGAGAAAGTACTGAGAGGGCGCTAGATGGCCACCTACACCTTGAAAGTCCGCCGCTACCAACCGGAGAGCGGCGAGGGGCCCTACTGGGAGGAGTTCAACGTCGACCTCGACCCCTCGCTCTCGGTCCTCGACGGGATCCTGCAGGTCAAGGATCGCGACGACGGCTCGCTCTCAGTGCGCTGTTCCTGCCGGGCGGCGATCTGCGGTTCCTGCGGGATGAAGATCAACGGCCAGTCCGGCCTCGGCTGCAAGACGCAGATCGGCGAGGCCCAGGAGCTGGCCGATAAGAGGGCAAGCGTCGGCAACGGCAGCACCGAGGGCAACGTGATCGTCGTCGAGCCGATGGGCAACATGCCCGTGATCAAGGACCTGATCACCGACATGGAGTCGACCCACTGGGAGAAGATCCGCCGTGTCACCCCGTGGCTCCTCCCCCACGGCGACCCACCCGAGCGCGAGTACGTGGTCGAGCCGGAGTCGATGATCGACATCACCCAGTCGATGGCCTGCATCCAGTGCGGCGCCTGCGTCTCCTCCTGCCTCTCGATGGAAGCCGACCCGGACTTCATCGGCCCCGCCGCGCTGGCCAAGGCCTACCGCTTCGTCGGCGACCCGCGCGACGCCGAGACCAAGGAGCGTCTCCACGATCTGGCCGAGGATCCGCACGGGATCTACGACTGCACCCACTGCTTCAGCTGCATCGATGCCTGCCCCAAGGGCGTCGCGCCGATGGACCAGATCATGCGCCTGCGCCGCAAAGCCGGCGAGGAGGGGATCGAGGATCCCCACAACGGCCACAACCACGAGGCAGCCTTCGTCAAGATCATCGAGACGAAGGGCACCCTCGACGAGGCGCTGCTCCAGCAGGAGTCCTACGCGCCCGGGGTCAAAGGCAAGCTGAAACCCACCAAGGGGGCAATCGAAGGCCTGGGCAAGTCGCTGCCCACCGTGCTGCGCGCGATCAGGAGCGGCAAGGCCCGCTCCCTGTCGAAGCTGATCCCCGGCGTCCACCCCAAGCTGCCCGGCGACGCCCAGGACGAGGTCAAGGCGATCTACAAGCACGCCGAGGAGCACCGCGAGGAATTCAACATCTACATCCACGGCGAGGACGACGTCGAACCCGAGCCCGACGAGCCGACCGCCGCGATCCTGGCGGACGAGGCGAAGGCAGCCGCGGAGACAAAAGGAGAGTCGTGATGAGCAACGGTCAGATCAAGGTCGCCTACTGGCCGGGCTGCGTCTCGCGCGGCTTCACCTCCGAGCTGCACGGCTCGATGGCGTTCACCGCCGAGAAGCTCGGGATCGAGCTGGTCGAACTCGACCGCGCCAACTGCTGCGGCGCCGGCGTGATCGCCGAGCACAACCAGGAGCTCGCCGACACGCTAAACGCCCGCACCTTCGCCCTCGCTCAGCAGACTGGGCTGGCGATGATGAACATCTGCTCGACCTGCCAAGGCGCTCAGTCGGAGTGTCAACAACGGTTGGATGCCGATTCTTCGTACCGCGCCCACATCAACGAGGTGCTGAGCGGCCAGGGCCTCTCCTACGAAAAGGGCAAGGACGGCTTCACCAACAAAAACTTCCTCTGGCTGCTGGTCGAGGACTACGGGCTCGACCGGCTCGCCGAGAAGGTCACCCGGCCGCTCTCCGGGCTGCGGGTCGGCCCCTTCTACGGCTGCTACGTAGTCCGTCCCAAGGAGCGGCTCGGCTACGACGAGTACCCCGAACGCGACCTCTACCTGGAGAAGGTAATCGAGGCGCTCGGCGGCGAGGTGGTCGAGTACGACGGCGCCCGCAAGTGCTGCGGCTTCCCGGTGATCACGATGAACCGCGATACCTCGCTGCGCCAGGCCGGCACCCATGTCGGCGACGCGCTCGACGCCGGTGCCGACTGCCTGGTCACCCCCTGTCCCCTCTGTCACCTCAACCTCGACATGCAGCAGCCCGAGGCGGCCAAGGTCGTCAACCGCGACCTCGGCCTCGCCGTCCTGCACCTGCCGCAGCTCGTCGGCCTCGCCCTCGGCGCCGAGCCGAAGCAGCTCGGCATGAGCAAGCACATCGCCTCGACCAAGTGGGTCGAAGAGCGGTTGGCGTCAGTTCCCGCCTGAGCGGTCAGCCACTGGGCGAGAAGGTGCCGCGCAGCCACTCGACCAGGAGGGGATCGAGGAAAGCCCAGCGTCCTCGCCCGACCGTCCTCAGATGCCCGCTGACTTCGAGCGAGTGGATCGCCCGCTGTGCCTGGGACTTGCTGAGCCCCAGCCGGTCCAACGTCGCCCCGGCATAGACACTCGGCTGCCCTCCCGCAACGGAGGCCAAGACGGCTCTCTCCGCGGGCCGCAGAGCTCGCAGGGCGGCCTCGAAAGGCTCCTCGAGCTCAGCGAACGTCTCCTCGATCGCTCGATCGATAGCGGACAATGGCTCCTCGGTCAGCGCGAAGGCACGCCAGAGGTGATGCGCCACGAGCATCGCCCGTTGAGGGTGACCGGCAACCAACCCCAGATAAGTGTCGAGTATCGGCTCGATGTCAATGCCGGCACGCCCGAACCGCGCACTCACGTACGCCGCCAGGGCATCCTGCGGCAGCGGATGCAGCTCGACCGGCTGCGCCTGCCCATACAACGGGCGCTCGCGATCGGTAAACAGCTCGCGAAGGGGCGACGACTGGGAACCGGCGAAGACATAGCTGGCTGCCTCCCCGTGATGCTGGATGCGGCTGCGCACCAACCCGTCAAGCCCGTCGCGAAGGGAGAGCAGATCCTGAAACTCGTCGAAGAGCACCAGCGTGGGCGAACCGGTGCGGCGGAAGATACGAGTGGGTAAATCGAGCAGCTCGATCAATTCGGCCTCTGCCGAGCCGTCCCGCGACCCGGTCGAAGCCGCGAGCGGCCCGGCGCTGACGCCGATGCGCAGAGCCCGCAGGGCCTCTCCCGCGACTCGCCTGGCCGGCCCCTGAAGAGCACGGTACGCGGCCGCAACCCGCGCCACCGCATCGGCAAGCGAATAGACGGTCGAGAAGTCGACGTATGCTGCGGCAATCCCCTGCTTCTCTGCCTCTAAGCCGAGCCTTCCCAGCAGAGTCGTCTTGCCGTAGCGCCGCGGTGCCTCGAGACGTGCCGCTTGTCCCACCTGGGCGAGCTCGAGCATGCGTGCAAGCTCTGACTCCCGATCGATTATCTGCTCTGGAGCAACCGGACGCGAATAGACGAAGGGATTGGCGCCGAGGCTGATGGTCATCCATTTAGTATACCAATAGCGATACTAGAAGTATCTTCAATCCATTACCGTTCGCGCGCGATCAGGGTGCCAACGGAGGTGCTCCCTCGGTTTTTCTCCGGTCGCCGTCGAGACGCACCCGACGGGCCATCCATTTGGCTCCAATCGTGTCAGTTAATCCGTGGGCGACGATCGAGCAGATGATCGTTATCGCGGCTACGTCGAAGATCAGCTCACCCTCGCCGACCTTCGACTTGAGGACGAAGAGGGCGAAGAGCATCGAGGCGACGCCCTTTGGGCCGAACCAGGCCATGAAGGCCTTCTCGGCACGCGGTAGGCCCGTGCGCATGAAGGAGATCTGGACCGCGACGGGGCGCGCGATCAGCAGGGCAAAGACGACGAAGGCCGCCAGCGGCGGGATGCTGTGGTCGAAGCCGGTGGTGACGATCAGGGCGCCGAAGACGAAGAAGGTCAGCACCTGAAAGATCGTGCTGGCGTTCTCGGCGAACTCGACGAACCCCTGCGGGACTTCACGCTCGGTCGCGGCCATCGCGATGCCGCAGACGAAGGCGGCAATCAGCCCGTTGCCGATCGTCACTTCGGACAGCCCGAAGGCGACAAGCGCGAAGCCAACCGAGTAGATGCCCTCGTAGCGCGCCGTCAGACCGCCGCCGGGGAGACGTGGGTGGAGGCGGCCGCCGAGAGCTCCGAGGCCCACGCCGATCAGCCCACCGGCGATGGCCTCGCCGACCAGCTTCGCCGCTTCCCCGCCCGGATCGCCACCCGGGCCCGCGAGAACGAGGAAGAAGAGGACGAAGGGCAGCGCCAGGCCGTCGTTGAGACCGGACTCGAGGTTGAGCGTGTGGCGCACGGCGCTTGGCACGAGGCGCGAGGTGACCACCGCGGAGGTGACGACCGGGTCGGTCGGCGAGAGCACCGCCGCCAGCAGGAAGGCCTCGGCCCAGCTGAGACTCGGGAACAGCGCTTTCCCCGCCAGCGCCAGCAACGCCAGCGTGATCGGCATCGCGATCACCAGGGCGCGGGCGACCGGGCTCCAGTGGCGGCGCAGCAGCTCGCGCTCGACGAACATCCCGTCGGAGAAGAGGGTGAGGATCAGCGCCAGCTCGACCAGCTCGACGATCGACTGATCGGTCGCATCGACGTTGACCACGTCAGCCGCCGCCAGGCCAATCCCCAGCGCAACCGAGAGCACCGATGCCGAGAGCACGGTGCCCCGGATCAGCCCCGAGAGCGCGCCGACGAGCGCGAGCAGTCCACCGAAGAGCAGCACCGCCTCGCCGAACCCGATGTCCACAGGACTCAGCCTATGAGGCCGCGCTCGACCAGCAGCTCAGCCACCTGGACGGCGTTGGTGGCGGCACCCTTGCGCAGGTTGTCGCCTGCAACCCAGAGGTTGAGGCAGCGCTCGTGGCTGGGGTCGCGACGGATGCGACCGACCAGGACGTCGTCGCGGCCGGCGGCGTCGATCGCCAGGGGGTAGCGACCCGAGCCGGGCTCATCGACGACGGCGACGCCTGAGGCGTCCGCCAGCAGCGCGCGGCAGTCCTCCGGCGAGAGATCCTCGCGGGTCTGCACGTTGACCGACTCCGAGTGGCCGGTGAAGACCGGCACCCGGGCGCAGGTGGCGGAGATCCCGACCTCCTCGCCGAGGCCGAGGATCTTGCGGGTCTCGGCCATCACCTTGCGCTCCTCGGTGGTGTAGTCGTCGCCGTCCAGGAAGGCCTCTACTTGTGGAAGCACGTTGAAGGCGATGCGGTGGGGGTAGACCGAGGCAGGCGGGTCCTCATCTCCCTCCAGCACTGCCTTCGACTGATGCCGCAGCTCTTCGATCGCCTTCTGGCCGGTACCCGACACAGCCTGGTAGCTGGAGACGACGAGCCGCTCGAGACCGGCTGCGCGATGGATCGGCCCCAGCGCCATCATCGCCACCATCGTCGTGCAGTTGGGGTTGGCGAGGATTCCCTTGTGGGAGTCGGCCGCCTCGGGGTTGATCCCGGCGACCACCAGCGGCACGTCGTCGTGCATGCGCCAGTAGCTGGTGTTGTCGACGACCACGGCGCCAGCCTCGACCAGCTTCGGCGCCCACTCGGCGCTGACCGAGCCGCCAGCCGAGGAAAGGACGATGTCAAGGCCCTGGATCGACTCCTCGCTCAGCGCCCGAACCTCGAGCTCGTCCTCTTCCCACTCGATTGCCTTCCCGGCGGAGCGCTCGGAGGCAAACGGGACGACCTCGCAGGCCGGAAAACCACGCTCGGCAAGCACCTCGAGAATGGTCGAGCCGACCGCCCCGGTGGCGCCCAAAACGCCGACTCTGTACCCGTCGCCTGCCATCGATCCGAGTATGACGGCCGCGGCTAGCCGCTCACCGTGGGGCGCTGCTGAGCGCCCATCGGGTCTTCGGCGCGAACCGCGTCGGTCCCTAGCTCGAAAGCTTGATGGAGGGCCCTGACCGCGTCAGGGACGCGGTCGGCGGAGATGACGCAGGAGATCTTGATCGGGGAGGTGGAGATCATCTCGATGTTGATCCCCTCGCCACCGAGCACCGCGAAGACCTTGGCGGCGACGCCGGGGTGGGAGCGCATGCCGGCGCCGACGATCGAGACCTTGCCGATGCGCTCTTCGCTGCGGACGCCCTGGCTGACGTCGAGGGCGCCGACGGTGTCGGTTGCCGCGGTCAGGTCGGAGCGGTCGACGGTGAAGGAGAGGTCGGCCAGGGCGTTGTCGCCAACCGGCTCGTTCTGGATGATCACGTCGACGTTGATGCCGGCCTCGGCCAGCGAGGTGAAGATCCGGCCGGCCACGCCCGGTTCGTCACGGACGCCGGTCAGCGTCACTCGCGCCTCGCCGTCGGAGTGGGTCACTGCGGTCACGAATGGTTGCTCCATGATCTGCTGCTCGCTCTCCTCTTCGCTGACCACGAGGGTACCGGGGCCGTCCTCGAAGCTGCTGCGGCAGTGGATCCGCACACCGTTGTTGCGCGCGTACTCGACCGAGCGCAGCTGCAGCACCTTGGCGCCCGAGGCAGACATCTCGAGCATCTCCTCGTAGGAGGCGAAAGGCAGCTTGCGCGCCTCGGGGACGATGCGGGGATCGGCACTGAAGATGCCGGCGACGTCGGTGTAGATCTCGCAGACGCTCGCGTCGAGGGCGGCGGCGAGAGCGACCGCGGTCGTATCCGATCCTCCCCTCCCCAGGGTGGTCACGTCGCGGCTGTCGGTGGAGACTCCCTGGAAGCCGGCGACGAGGACGATCCGGTCCTCCCCCAGTTTCTCGCGGATGCGATCGGCCCGCACGTCGATGATCTTCGCCCGGGTGTGGGAGGAATCGGTGACGATTCCCGCCTGCGAACCGGTCAGCGAGATCGCCTGGTGGCCCATGTCGTGGATCGCCATCGCACAGAGCGCGCAGGAGATCCGCTCGCCGGTGGAGAGCAGCATGTCCATCTCGCGCGCCACCGGCCGCTCGGATATCTCCAGCGCCTGCGCGACCAGCTCGTCGGTCGTCTTGCCCCGCGCCGAGAGCACTGCGACGACCCGGTTGCCGGCTTCGCGCGCGGCGACGATCCGCCGCGCCGCGCGCTTGATCTCCTCGGCACCGGCGACCGAGGTGCCGCCGAACTTCATCACGACGATGTCGGAATTCGCTTCATTCATGGGACGCCTGAGGATAGACGCGGCCGAACCTGGCGTGTGGGTGCTTCCTGCCTGGCTAAAGGGTCGACGTCGGGAAACCGATGCGTTTCCCTCATGGAGCCGAGCGGCATCGACATAACCATGCTGGGGCCACCGGGGACCTCGGAGCGCGACGAACGCCTCGTGGTCGCCAGCCGCCTCTCGACCAAGCTCGCGCTCGCCCACAGCGTCGAGGACGTCGCCTCGATCGCGGTGCGCCAGCTGCACAACTCCTTCGACTACTACCTGGCGGTAATCCAGCGCCTCGACCCGGATGGCTCGCTGCGGGTCGTCGCCGGCGCCGGCCCGCTGGCCGAGCAGGTGGACAACTTCCTCGCCCATGAGCAGCCGGTCGAGGTCGGCGTCAACGGGCGGGTCGTACGAACCGGCAAGCCGGCGATGGTCAACGACACCCGCCTCGACTCCGACTACCTGCACCGCAACGCACGCACCGACCCTGGCTCGGAGCTCTCGCTACCGATCCTCGTCGCCGGCTCGGTCTGGGGTGTGATGAACCTCGAGCAGGTCAAGCGCGACGCCTTTGCCGACGAGGATCTGCTGCTCGCCCACATCGTCGCCGGCCAGATCGGCTCGGCGATCTACCGCTGCACGCTGGTCGACGAGCTCGAGGGCGCCTTCCTCAGCACGCTTGGCGTGATCGCCGACGCGGTCGAGCTGCAGGATCCCTATACCGCCGACCACGCCAATGAGGTCGCTGAGCTGGCGGTGCGGGTGGGCCAACGGCTGGGAATTGCCGGGGCAGAGCTGGACCGGCTCCGCTACGGCGCGCTGCTCCACGACGTCGGCAAGATCGGCGTCCCCGGCGAGCTGCTGCGCAAGCCGGGCCCGCTCAGCGCCAACGAGCGCAAGCGGATGGATGCCCATACGGCGATCGGCGCCCGCATGCTGGAGCGAATCCCCTTCTTGGCTCCCGTCGCCCCCTTGGTGCACTCCGCCCACGAGCACTTCGACGGCGGTGGCTATCCCGACGGCCTCGCCGGCGCCGAGATCCCCCGCGGGGCAATGATCATCGCCACCTGCGACGCCTTCCACGCGATGACCTCAAACCGCCCCTACCGCAAGGCGATGGAACACGGGGAGGCGGTCGTCGAGCTGCGCGCCAGTGCCGGCGCACAGTTCGACCCCGAGGTCGTGACGGCGCTGATCGCCGAGCTGAGCTGAGCCACGGGGCTCAGTTGTTATCCAAATCTTCTCAATTTCGACACAGAGAATTCACCGTTTCGGGGCAATGCTCGGCGAAGGTCCCTCGCATGCTGGTAGAACCGCCGGCCCCGGAATCGCCTGAGACGGCATTCCGGATCGCAAATCTCGAGGTGAGGCCCGCCGAGCTGCAGGTCCTGGTCGGCGATCGCCGGGCCGGATTCACCGTGCGCGAGTTCGAGCTCTTCTTTCTCCTCTCGCAACGAATCGACAGCGTCGTCCAGCGCCCGGAGATCTATACCTCGATGTGGGGAGGCGAGATGCCGCGCCGCAACCGCTCCGTCGACGTGCTGGTGCGAAAGGTGCGAGCCAAGCTGGAAGTGACCGCGCCCGACTGGCGCTATGTCCACACTCACTTCGGCATCGGCTATCGCTTCATGCCGGAACGAATTCGCTGACCCAGCGATGCAGCAGGACATAAGTGCGCTAGATCACACATCTAGATATATCTAGAAGATATATCTAGATGACGATGGACCTGAGCGCAACCGCCTATGTGATCCTCGGCATGGTTCACCGCGAACCACGCTCGGGCTATGAGATCAAAGCGCTGGTCGACAACACGACCCGCTTCTTCTGGGCGGCGAGCTACGGGCAGATCTACCCCCAGCTGAAACGACTCGCAGAAGCCAGGTTGGTTGAGGGGATCGACGCCTCCCGGGGTGACCGCAAGCGAACCGTCTACGCGATCACCGCCGACGGCGAGGCAGAGTTGAAGGACTGGCTGCGAAAGCCGCCGGAGACCGCCGAGATGCGCGAAGAAGGGCTCTTGAAACTCTTCTTCTCCGGCGTGCTGAAGCCCGCCGAGGCGGTCGAGACGCTGCGAACGATGCGCGCGATGCGCCTCGAGCTGAGCGAGCGGCTGCGCTCGATGCAGCCCGAAAAGACCGAGTTGAAGGACCCCTTCCCGCTGATGGTGCTGCGGGCGGGGATCGAGTTCAACGAGTGGTTCGCCGAGTGGTGCGAGCGGATGGAGACCCAGCTGCTCGAGCCGGCAATCAAGGAAGGGAGCAGCTGATGTTCGACTCACTCGCACGCCTTGCAGATGGCCACGCCCGCCGGGTTGGTCTCTTTGCGATCGTCTTCTTCTTCCTCGCCGGCGCGCTGGGCGGCTCGGTCGCCGAACGGCTCGACCCCTACGGCGCCGATGACCCTGCAACCGACTCGGTCAAGTCGAGGGAACAGCTGCATGATGCCGGGCTGCATATCCCGGCGGTAGAGGTCGTCATCGAGGACGCGCCCGTAGCCAAAGCCTCGACCCGCCGCCGCATCGCGGCGCTCGAAGGCGAATTGCGCCAGCGCGGCGACGTCGAGTCGGTCAACGGCTACTACACCACCCACTCTCGCGACTTCGTCTCCAAGGACGGCAACTCCACCTACCTGGCGGTCGCGCTCAAGTCAGATGACGACAAAGAGTGGCAGGAAGCCGGCGCCGACGTGGCCGACCAGCTCGCCGGCCGCCCAGGCATCCTCGTCGGCGGTGCCGCCGTCGCCCAGGAGCAGGTCAACAAGCAGGTCGAGGAAGACCTCAAAAAAGCGGAGATGCTCGCCTTCCCCCTCCTTTTCCTGCTCTCCTTCGTCTTCTTCCGCAGCCTGGTCGCGTCGCTGTTGCCGGTGATGATCGGCTTGCTGGCGATCGTCGGCACCTTCTTGATCCTGCGGGTGGCGAGCGAATTCGGCTCGATCTCGATCTTCGCCCTCAACCTGACCACCGGGCTGGGACTGGGACTGGCGATCGACTACAGCCTCTTCATCGTCTCCCGCTACCGCGAGGAGATCGCCAAGGATGGACCCGGGCTGCCGGCGATGCGGCGCGTCCTGGCGACGGCGGGGCGAACCGTGTTCTTCTCCTCGCTGACGGTCGCCGCCGCGCTCGCCTCGCTGCTCGTCTTCCCGCAGCGCTTCCTCTACTCGATGGGGCTGGGCGGATCGCTGGTCGTGCTGCTCGCGGCGCTGATCTCGCTGACTGTCCTTCCCGCCGTGTTGACCCTGCTTGGGACGAGGGTCAACTCGCTGTCGCCTCGCTTCTTGCGGCGCCGTGCCGAGGCCGACACCCGGCCCGACGAGCACGGCTTCTGGTACCGGCTCTCGCGCTTCGTGATGCGCCGCCCGGCACCGATCGCCACGCTCAGCGCCCTGCTGCTGATCGTCCTTGGCATTCCATTCTTCAGCATCAAGTTCGACACCGTCGATGCCAGGGTGCTGCCGAACGACGCAAGCGCGCGGGAAACCTATGACGTGGTCACCGCGGAGTTCCCGCCCTACCGCGAAGCGCCGATCTGGGTGTCCGTCAAGGGTGGAGATCCCAAAGGAATCGCCGAGCTCGTGGCCCGGGTCCGCCGGACCCCGGGGGTCGCCGCGGTCTATCCACCACAGAAGCTGCGCGAAGGGGTCACGGCGATCCAGGCGATCTCGGCCAACCCGTTCAACTCGGAGGCAAGCAAGACGACCGTGAAGCAGATGCGAGAGATCCCGCCCCCTCCGGGCGGCACCGCGCTGGTCGGGGGGGCGACTGCCGACTTCGTCGACTTCCAGGGCAGCCTCGCTCGCCACCTACCGATCGCCTTCGCGATCATCGTCATCGCCACCCTGGTGATCCTCTTCCTGATGACCGGCTCTGTGGTGCTGCCGATCAAGTCACTGATCATGAACGTGCTCAACCTCAGCGCCGTCTTTGGCCTGCTCGTGTTGATCTTCCAGGACGGTCGCTTCGAAGGGCTGCTCGACTACACCAGCACGGGCGCGATCGAGCAGACGATGCCGATCCTGCTCTTCGCGGTCGCCTTCGGGCTCTCCACCGACTACGCCGTCTTCCTGCTCTCGCGGATCAAGGAGGCGCGTGACAGCGGCGCCTCGGACTCAGAGTCGGTCGCGATTGGCCTGGAGAGAACGGGGCGGATCGTCACCGCGGCAGCGCTGCTCTTCGCCGTCGCGATCGGCGCCTTCGCCACCTCCCAGATCATCTTCATCAAACAGAACGGGGTCGGCACGGCGCTCGCCGTGCTGATCGACGCCAGCATCGTCCGCGCCCTGCTGGTTCCGTCGCTGATGGAGCTGCTGGGCAAGTGGAACTGGTGGGCGCCGGCGCCGCTGCGGCGGCTGCACGAGCGCTTCGGAATCAGCGAGGCGGCGACGCCTGGGGCGGCGCCTTGACCGTCGATTCTTCTGGCGAGGCGTCGAACAGAGAGGGTTCAAAGCCGGTCAGCGCCGGTTCCGCTGCGTAGCCGAGCGGTTCGAGGCCGAACAGCTCCTCGACGCTGCGCAGGAAGGAGAAGTGGTTGTAGTAGGCGTCTTCTTCGACCGTTCCGGGGGCCAGGTATGGGGAGATCAGCAGCATCCCGACCTGGCCACCCCCGCCGGTCGATTTGATCGGCCCAGAAGTAGTCGGTTCCGCGCTCGTTGGTGCTGGGGGCGCGGGTAAGTTCGGGTATTCCGGGGTGGCGCAGCAAGAGCTGGTGTCGGGTTCAGGCTCCCCCTGGAGAGCCTGGTCGAAGGTGATCGCGATCAGGCCGCCTTCTTCTTTGTAGGCGGGTGAGGCGGTGATTGCCGGCACCACGGCTTCGAGGAAGCCTTCGGCGGTGGCCAGGCCGGCGGGCTGTTCGGGGGCGCACGGCGTTTCGCTGCCGTCGTGGCAGGCGTTGGGCACGATGTATGAGAATGACGGGGTGTCCTCCGCTTTTTTCAAATCCGGGGCAAGCTGGTCGAAGCCGACGTCGCTTTCAGCGCATTCCGGACTTTCGGTGAGGCTGGCGAAGTAGACGAACGGGTTGCGCCAGGTCTCAAAAGCGTCACCGGGGAGAGATACGGCGTTTGGATCGGCACCGCCAAGACCGGGATGCCGGCAGGTGGTCGGCTGACCCGCCGCAGCGCCGTTGGCGATGTCCTCCACGTAGGCCTTCCAGCTGAGTTCGGCTGCAGCCAGCTGCCCTGGCAGCGTTTTCGCTTCAGCCGAGTAGAGGCAGCCATCGCCTTCAACCTGCCCTTCGGCGCTCACCGTCCCGGGCGTGATCGCGGTGTATTCCGGGCAGTTGAGCACGGTTTGCGGAGTCGGCCCTTGGCCGCTGAGCAATGCGATCTCGTTGGCGAGCCCGCTCTGGGCCACCGCGTAGTAGTTGGCGAGCAGCTTGCCTTCGCCGGCAAGCGTCTTGGCCAGGTAGGGCGCAGGCGATTCCTTGCCGAAGGCTTCGTCGTAGCCATGACCGTCGAGCATGATCAGGAAGACGTGCTTGATTTCCGGCAGCACTTCTTCTTCAGGGAGTTCCGGCGGCAACTGAGCAGGGGGCGGCGCTGCTTCGGGTTCGGCCGGGGCTTCGAGAGGCGCGGCGAGGGGGACTTCAGGGGAAGCGCCGAGGGTCGGCGTTTCCGCAGCGTAGCCCGACGCTTCCGCCGCAGGCTCTTCCGGCTCGCTTTCCGTGGCTCCCGACCCTCCCATTTCGAGGATGATCGATGCCGCACCGGCTCCCTGGGCAAGTGGGTTGGTGACCGAGCCAAGCACGACACCGGCCGCGAGCAGCGCCATCACAGCTATCGCCGCAACCTGCGGAGATGGCATGAAGCTCCATGGTCCACCTTTCTCGGAATCGCCCTTTGCCCCCGCGGAGACATCTGCGGGGGCGGCGGGCTTCCCGTTCGCCCTATCGGTCCCGTAGCGGCGTCCGCGCTCCTTCAGTGTCTCGACACGATCTGCGACCACCGCCGGCAACGGACCGCTTCTTGCCCCGCACTGCAGGCAATAGCGCTGACTCGACGCAAGCGCGGTACCACAGTCCACGCATGTCTCGGTCCCTGCCCTCTCGGAACCCGCATCGTCGCTGGAGTTGGTCACTGACGTGCAGTCTCATGACACACCAAAGCCAGCTTGTGAAGATCTTGAGTACGCGTTTTAACACTCTGGTTACCAACCGTTTACAGATCGACAACACCTCGCCTCAGGGGGTCGCGACAATCGCTCTGCCTTGACCGACGTTTCGCTTCCTCCGGTTCCGCAGCCCGATCTCACGCCGTCACAATCTGAGGCGCCATCGGCACCACATGAGCTGGAAATGGCGGCTCCGATCCCCCCGTCCGCAGTGCAGAGCGGGGATCAATGTCCGTCCTGTGGGGCGGCGTTGGCGGCGGACCAGCGCTACTGCCTCGAGTGCGGGCAGCGGCGCGGCGACCCACGTCTGCCATTCATGGACGCCGTCGTCCTCATGGACGCCGTGAAACAGCCCCGGCAGACCCCTCTCCCACCCCCGAAGAGGAAGAGGACGGGCATCTCTCCCAACGCGGCCCTGATCGCCGGGGTCGGCACGCTGCTGCTGGCGCTTGGCATCGGTGTACTGATCGGGCGCTCGGGCCACCAGGAAGTCGCCCAGACGGCGGCGGCTCCACAGATCATCAAGGTGGGTGGCGGCAGCGGCGAAGCGGAAGCAACCACCTCGAAAGGCAAGACGACGACCGGCGGCGGTGCGGCAAACGCGAAGACGAAGAAGCAGAAAGCGGCCGCACTGAAGCAGGCCGAAGAGCACCCTGCTGCCGAAGAAGTCCTCAAGCCGGCAGGGGACGTGAAGCTGGCGCCGCCGACGGTGAAGCCGGGCGACAAGTGCGAAAAGGGCGCAGCCGGCTGCGAAGGTGGCGAATTCACCGGCAACTTCTTCGGCGAATGAGTACGAAACCGAAACTCGGCGACGATCTGATGGTCGACCTCGAACGCCGGCGCGACCAGCTGATCGCACGGGTGGCCGAGCTGCAGTGGGACCTCGGCGGCCTCGTCTACGAGATGGCGATCCGCAACCAGGTCAAGGTCGAGGTCCTGGTAAAGCGCGCTGTCGCCTTGCAGGACGCCGACGCCGAGTTGGGCGAGGTCGAACGCATCGTGCGGACGGAGGAGACCGGGACGGCCGGCACCTGCTCCAGCTGCAACGCGCCACACAGCAGCGGCGCGACCTTCTGCTGGCAGTGCGGACAGCCGCTGCTGGCCCAGGTCTCCAGCGACGCGATCCTGCGCCGCTGAGCGCAGCGCGGCCTTAAGGTCGTCTGACCAAGCAGATCAAGGACGCAGGGAGCGCCGTGTGCTCTGCACACAAGCGACCGAGGACGCCGAGATGCGCCGGTCAGACGGCCTTAGCCGAAGCGGCCGCTGACGTAGTCGCGAGTGCGGGGATCGACTGGGTGGGCGAAGATCGTCTCGGTGTCGGCGAACTCGACCAGCGTGCCCGATGGCTCGCCCGTCGCGGCGTCGAGACTGAAGAACGCCGTGTGGTCGGCGACGCGGGCCGCCTGCTGCATGTTGTGGGTGACGATGACGATCGTGAAGCGGCCTTTGAGGCTGTGCATGAGCTCCTCGATCGACGCCGTCGCGATCGGGTCGAGCGCGGAAGCGGGCTCGTCGAGGAGCAGGACGTCGGGTTCGATCGCGATCGCCCGGGCGATGCAGAGCCTCTGCTGCTGACCGCCGGAGAGTCCGAGGGCGCTGTCCTTGAGCCGGTCCTTGACCTCGTCCCAGAGCGCGGCCCCGCGCAGTGCCTGCTCGACCCGTTCGTCGAGGCCATGCTTCAGGCCCAGGTTGCGAGGCGCCCAGGCGATGTTGTCGTAGATCGACTTGGGGAAGGGATTCGGTTTCTGGAAGACCATCCCGATCCGCCGCCGCACCTCGACCCGGTCGACGTTGCCGGCGTACATGTCGTGCCCGTGGTAGAGCACCTGTCCCTCGATCCTGAAGCTGGGGACGGAGTCGTTCATGCGATTCAGGCTGCGCAGGAAGGTCGTCTTGCCGCATCCCGAGGGTCCGATCAGAGCGGTTATCTGGCCGCGCCGGATTCGCAGCGAAACGCCGGTGAGGGCCTTTTTTCTGCCGTAGAAGACGGAAACGTCCTGGGCGTCGAAGACCGCCTCCGGCGTCACGCTCCGGTGGCCGTTGGAGTCTGCGGCGGCGGCCCCGGGCAGCGGCTCGCTCTGGATCCGAACCCGTGACGACGGCGCAGCCGGCTCGCGCCGCTCGGTCCAGTCATACCCGTTCACGAGGCCATCTTCCTTTTGCTGCGAGCAAGCAGGGCTCTAGCGCCGAGGCTGGCGAGGAGAATCAGCGACACCAGCAGCAGGGACAATCCCCAGGCCTGGGTGAAGCCTTCCGGATTTCCTTCTTCCGAAAGCGTGTAGATCGTCACCGGAACGTTCGGCAGCGCTTCCAGCGGATTGATCGAGAACCGGCTGGCGTCGAACACCGAGCTGGCGAAGATCAGCGGCGCCGTCTCACCAGCGGCCCGCGCCACGGCAAGCACCGTCGAGGTGACTATCCCTCCCAGAGCGCTGGGCAGGATGACACCGAGCACAGAGCGCCAACGAGCCACCCCAAGCGCATCGGCGGCTTCGCGCATGCTGTTGGGAACGAGCAGGAGGATCTCCTGGCTGCCGCGCGCGATCAGCGGCAACTCGATGATCGCCAGGGCTACAGCGGCGGCCAAGCCGGACTGCTGTTTGTGGTCGACGAGCAGGCCGAAGATGAAGAGGCCGATGATGATCGAGGGAAGGCCGTTCATCAGGTCCAGCGTGTGCCGGATCGGGCCGGCTGCGCGATTCCCGGCGTACTCGGTCAGGAAAAGCGCGATCAAAACGCCGAGCGGCATCGCGATCGCGGTTGCGACTAAAACGATCACTCCCGTTCCGAGCAGCTCGGGCCCGATTCCGGTCGGTGCGGCGGTGAAGACGAAGTCGAGGTTGAGCGCCTTGGCGCCGCGCGCGACAACCGTATAGACGACGATTCCGAGCACGACTATGGCGAGAATCGCCGCGGTGGTTGCGCCGTATTCGGTGGCCTTGCTGAAGATCTGACGGCGGCGCAGATTGCCGCTCGGGGTCAGCGGGGCGCTCGGGTCGGGGATTGCACCGCTGCTCACCGCGCCGCCGCCCCCTCATAGCTGAACCGTCTGCCGATCCACTGCGCGAAGAGGTTCGAGAGCAGTCCGATGACGAGCAGGATCGCCCCCGAGTAGAAGAGCGACGCCCTGTGCAATTCGGTGAGCGCACCTGGGAACTGGTTGGCGATCCGGGCGGCGAGGGTGTCGCCGGTCTTGAACAGCGACGCGTGGATTTCCGAGCCCGCCCCGACCACCTGCGAGACCGCGATCGCCTCCCCCAGTGCTCGACCAAGGCCAAGCAGTGACGCGGCGACCACGCCGGAGGAGGTCGACGGAAGGACCACGCCCCGCACGACCTCCCAGCGGGTCGCGCCAAGTGCGCTGGCCCCGTCCTGCAAGTCGCGCGGAACCGCGAGGAAGAGATCGCGCGAGATCGAGGCGATGATCGGCAGCACCATGATCGTCAGGATCAGGCTCGCGGTGAAGATGCTCGCGCCGGTCGTTTCCGGCGAGCCGAAGATCGGGATGAAGCCAAAAGCATTGTGCAGCCACGGCTCGATGTGTTCGTGGACGAACGGGGCCAGGACCAGGACGCCCCAGAAGCCGAGGATCACGCTCGGGATGGCAGCGAGCATCTCGACCAGCGGCGAGACGACCGCGCGCACCCCGGCAGGCGCCAGCAGGCTCAGGTAAAGGCCGATCGCGATCGCGATCGGTGCCCCGAGCAACAGGGCGAAGAAGGAGCTGACAAGGGTGCCGAAAAGCAGCGAGCCGGCGCCGAAGACACCAAAGTTGGGCTGCCAGGTCGTGTCGAAGAGAAAGCTCAGGCCGAACTTCGAGATCGCCGGACTGGCTCCGTGCACGACTTCGTAGCCGATCAGCACGATCACCGCGACAGCGAGAAGGGCGGCGAGCAGGCAGACGCCGTAGAGCAGCCCGTCACCGATCCGATCGATCCTCCGAAGCCTGCGCGCCGAGCGGGCGCTTCGCGCCGGCCTGGGCCCCGCTACACGCGCCGAGTTCACCGTCGTGCCGCTCATCGGCGGGCAGCGTAGTGGAGATCGCCGACCCCAAACAGGACTTATCCCGATTTTCACAAAAGTGAAACAACTATTCACAGTTCAGTAACAACTGTGAACAGCACCATTACCTTTTTGTAACCACATCCTTCACGAGATTGACACATGTTTGTGACTCCTGGGCCCAATGCTATGCCGCGCCCGGGCTGCACCCTGCGCCCGCCAGATGACATCGAAACGAGTCGAAAGGAATTCTCTTGAATCGCATTAGGTTGCTTGGGGTAGCCATCGCGGCCGTCCTGGTCATGGCGACGGGAGCGGCCAACGCCTCTGCCGCAGGCCTTACCGGAGCCGGATCAACGCTGGTCGCGCCTCTGATGGCCAACTGGATCAACGGCTTCGAAATCAAAGAAGGCATCCCGGTCAAATACGGAGCGGTCGGCTCCGGGGCTGGGATCGCGCAGATCACCGCCCGCACCGTCGACTTCGGCGCCTCCGATGCACCGCTTACCCCCGAACAGGCTGCCGCCTGCAACGGCTGTGTGCAGATTCCGTGGGGGCTCTCGGCAGTCGGCATCAGTTACAAACTCCCTGGAATCAAAAAGCTGAATCTGACTGGATCTCTGCTCGCCAGCATCTACTTCGGCAAGATCACCAAGTGGAACGACCCGAAGATCAAGGCACTCAACCCTGGTGTCAAACTGCCCGGCTTGGCCATCACCCCGGTCTTCCGCAGCGACGGCTCCGGAACCACCTACGGTTTCGTGCGCTACCTCTCGAAGATCAGCCCGGCCTGGAAGAGAGAAGTCGGCTTCGCAACCTCGGTCAGCTTCCCTACCGGAGTCGGCGCCAAAGGCAATGCCGGCGTGACCTCGACGGTCACCAGTACGCCTGGTGCTATCGGTTACATCGAGGCGTCGTACATCATCGCGGCCGGCCTACCTGCCGCGGCAATCCAGAACAAGGCCGGCAAATATGAGCTGCCCAACCTGAAAAACATCGAAGCAGCGGCCGCGGTCGTCAAGAGCGTACCCGCCAGCAACGCACTCACCATCTCCGACCCACCGAAGAAGGCAACGACCGCGTACCCGATATCTACGTTCACCTACGCAATCGTTCCGCACGACGCCCCGCAGAAGGGCTTCCTGCAGCAGTTCACCAAATACTGCGTCACCATCGGCCAGAAATACGGTGCGGCGCTCGATTTCGCACCGCTGCCCAAAGTAGTCGAAGCGGCGTCGCTGAAAACGATCGCCTCTCTCTAAGCAGAGCAGTCCGCCCCGCGCCGGTCAGGCAAATGCCTGGCTGGCGCGACGGCGCAGGTCCGCGTTGAGCATCCCAGTCACCTGGCTGGGGCGCTCGCCGGCGGCGGGGATCGCATCCCCGATCAAGCCGCTGGCACGGAAGCCGTAGAGCGGCGCGTCAAAGCCCGACGCACGGATCTTGCGGACGAGTTGCACCGCGGAGGGCGTGTCGGCGCCGGGACCGCAGAGAACGATCGCGGTCGGCTCCAGGGCGCCTAGGGCCCGCTCCATCCGCTCCTCGCCAAGCTCGTCGGAAAGCATCAGCACGCGGAACCCGGCCCGCCGCAGAGCGAGGTCGAGCGCCTGGGCGTGAACCGCCTCCAGCTCGGAGCCGCGGCTCGAGTCGAGCAGCAGGATGCCGGCCGGCCTCGAAGCAGCAGAGGCAAGGCGGCGGGCGCCATGCAGCCAGCCGGTCGCCCAGCGAGTGGCGAACTCCAGCTCTGCCTCGCGCTCTGGGTCGGCGGCGAGAGCGTCGATCGCGGGGAGCAGCATCTCCTCCACGGTCCGCTCCAGCGGTCGCACCGCGAGGCTCTCCTCGACCGCGCGGTCGGCGGCGTCCTCGTCGAAGCTCTCGAGGGCGACACGTAGGTTGTCGCCACTGGCGGGCGCCTCCTGGCGCTGGCGCGCCAGCTCGATCGCCGAGGAGATGTTGCCGGTGGCGGCGAGCGCGTCGCGGAGCGTCTGCAGCTCGACCAGCTCGTAGTTGCGGTGGTTGCCCACGGTGCGCTTCGGCAGCGGATAGCCGTAGCGGCGCTCCCAGCTGCGCAGCGTGTTGGGACTGACCCCCAGCACTTCGGCTGCGGCGTTGGTTCGGATTCCCGGCATGCGCAACATTCTGGCACCGGAATGCGGGGTTTACACCAGTTATGGACAGATTTCAGGAATCTGTCAGCAATCTTGCAAAGGCCGGGACCCGCTCATTCGGGGCGCGGCTCCAGGGTGCCGACGCCGACCGGCTGGCCGACCGAGCGTGCCCGCCACATCGCCTCGTCAGCCGTGCGGAGGAGCTGGTCGGCATCGTTGCCGTGCTCCGGGCAGGCGACGACGCCGGCTGAGATCCCGATTCGCAAGCCGCCCGCGCGCTCGAGGTCGTCAAGCCGGCTCAGCAGCCGCTCTGCCATCTGCACGCCACCGACGGTGTCCTGGCCGGGAGCCAGCACGCAGAGGGCGTCCTCCTCCAGCCGGAAGGTCTCGTCAACGAGCCGGACGCTCTCGCTCAGCGCCGCACCGACGACGGCAAGGGCGGTCTGGCGACCGCCGCCGGCATCGTCGTCGCGGACCCCCGGCCCCTCGACGTCGAAGACGACCAGGGCGAAGGGCTGCTCGTAGCGCCGATGGCATTCGAGCAACTGGTCGAGCCTGCGGCGCATCTGGCCGGCGCGGTACAGGCTCGGGTGCTCGTCCTCCACAACCGCGGTGGCCCCGTCGCGCTCCCAGAGCGTGCCGACCGCGGTCGCCGTGACCGAGCCGAACTCCTCTGCCAGTCTCTGCGCCGCGGCCGCGAACAGCTCCCCGTCCCGTCCCGCCATCTCCTCGTGCAGCTTGCCCAGCAGCGAAGCCTGCAGGGTCGAGACCTCGCGAGCGAGCTGCCCGGCCCCGGAGCCCTGCGAGCCAGTTCGTGTCGGAGCATCCGTTGCCACGCCGAGACCTTGGCGATTCGAGCGGACGCCAGCCGCCCAAAACCCGCAAATTGCGAGTTGATACCCGTCTAGTCGAAACGTTTAGTCACTTCTATCTAGAGACCGCGCAGCTAGGCGAGCAAGTGAAGAACGAACCGTGCGCTGTGCTCGAGGTCGCTCGTCCACCGAGCGAAGGCAAGCGCGATGAGCCCCACGCCGGTTAGCAGCATGTTGCGGCGACGTGCCCACCGCATGTTGCGCAATGATTCCCGACGCTCCTCGAGATCTGCGTCGCGCTTCGTCCGTATTGTGCTGATCGAGCGCACTGGCGCAAACGGCTCCTACAGCTTGGCAACTTCTACGTTGTGTATTTTCGAAACTAACTGCTAAACTGTTTCTAGAATACACGACCGCAGATCCCTATGCCACCTGAACCCGAACTCCTTGGCCTCTCCGAGGTTGCCGATCTGCTGAGAACCTCCCGCCAGGCCGTGACCAACTGGCGTCAGCGACGCAGCGACTTTCCAGAGCCCCTGGCGGAGCTCAAAAGTGGGCCCATCTGGGATCGAGATGCGATCTCCAACTGGGCCGCCGAATCGGGACTGGACACAATCGCGGACGCCGGCGTGGAGGACGAGGAGGACGAGCCTCAACGAGCCGGGGTGACTATCGCCGTGATGAACATGAAGGGAGGGGTCGGCAAGTCCACCCTAACCGCCAACCTGGGCTGGTATGCCGCATACCGCAGGGATCAGCGCGTCCTGCTCGTCGATCTTGACCCCCAGTTCAACCTGAGCCAATACGTGTTGGGCACTGCCAAGTACGAGGAGCATCTCGAAAACGAGAGACTGACCGTGCTGGACATCTTCGAGCAGGCCTCCCCACCCGATCCGAGCGGAAAACGCAAGAAGCGCCTCGAGCCTGCAGACGTCATCGCGAACGTCCGCGAATGGCACGACGGCAGTCGCCTGGACCTCGTTCCATCCTCCCTTCAGCTCTCCTTCACGCTGAAGAATCCAGCCAGCAAGGAGCAACTGCTCAAGCACTTCCTGGATGAGGTCAGGTCTGCGTATGACCTCATTCTGATCGACTGCGCACCGACCGAGTCGATACTGACGATGGCTGCCTATTCGGCGTGCAATGCGGTGCTCATCCCGGTCAAACCGGAGTTTCTCTCGACCATCGGCCTGCCTCTCGTGGTCAACTCCCTGGACGAGTTCAAGAGCCTCTACAAGAAGGAGGTCGATGTACTCGGAATCGTCTTCAACGCCTCTGCGCCAAAGCTCGAGGACCAACGCTCCCGATCCTTTGTCCGGCAGATCGCCAAACAACACAGTTGGCCCGTCTTTCGCAACGCGGTGTCTCAGTCGGACTCCTACCCCAAAGGCTCGCGGTTTGGCACGCCGATCTTCTTGACTAACCACGCCCGCACGTCCAAGATCGAAGACTTCGAGGCCGTCGCAGAAGAGTTCTTCGAAAGGCTCGAGACCATTGGGTGAGCCGAACGCAAGACTCGTGAACGACCTGGCTCGGCTTGTCGTGAAATACAAGGCGAGCGACTGGAACCGCCTGCTCGACTGGGTCGACGACGAGAAGCGGCGCGCCCAACTCCGCCAGCTCCTGGTGGAGCTTGGGGGCGCGAGCAAAGAGAAGCGCAGGGCCAACGGACCCAAGAAGAGAAAGCCCTCCGGCACCAAGAAGGTCAGGGAGGCGCTGGTGAGAATCCGCAAGGACGATGCCGACCGGGCCGATCTCCTCGACGACATCTGGCTGAAGCTTCGACAGCGGGAATTGCTCCCGACGATCGGGTCGGTCAGGGCGTTCGCGGAGGCCATGGGGACCAAGGGGCTGAACGCGACCAGGCGCGATCAGGCGGTCACGGAACTCATGGAGCGCCTGCTCCCACTGCCGATCGACGCGCTCGAAGAGAGGATGCGGCAGACGGTTGTGGAGGACCGCAGCCTGGGCGACGAGTACGAGCGTTGGGTGGGGTTGATCCTCCGTCCACCCGGGAGCTGAGGCGCCGACGGCCCGGTGGCCGCGCTGAGGTCGACGGCGCTCAGTCGAGGGGGCGGCGACCGGCGAAGGCGTTGCCGAGAGTGACCTCGTCGGCGTGCTCCAGATCGGCGCCGATCGGCAGGCCGCTGGCCAGGCGGGTGACGGTGACCTGGCCACGCAGCTGATCGGCGATGTGAAGCGCGGTCGCCTCGCCGGTGGTGGTCGGGTTGGTGGCGAGGACGACCTCGCGCACGTCGCCCTCGGCGACGCGGCGGAGCAGCTCGGCGATCTTGAGGTCGCCGGCGTCGATTCCGTCGATCGGCGAGAGGGCGCCGCCAAGCACGTGGTAGAGGCCGCGGTACTCATGGGTGCGCTCGATCGGGATCACGTCGGCGGGTTCCTCGACCACGCAGAACGTCTCCTGGTCGCGGCTGGAGTCGGTGCAAATCCGGCAGAGCGGGCCCTCGGAGAGGTTGAAGCAGCGCTCGCAGAGGCCGACTTTCTCCTTCACCTCGCGGATCGCCGCAGCCAGAGCCGCGGCCTCTTCGTCGGGGGCGCGGAGGATGTGGAAGGCGAGGCGCTGCGCAGTGCGCCGGCCGATCCCCGGCAGTCGCGAGAGCTCGGCGACGAGGCGGGAGAGCGGCGCCGGTCCCTCGGCGCTCACATCCCGGGAAGGCCCGGCATGCCTCCCATACCCCCGGTGATCCCGCCCATTTTCGAGTTCTGCAGCTCCTGGGCGGCGCGGAGGCCCTCATTGACGGCGGCCTGCACCATCTCGGAGAGCAGCTCCGCCTCCTCCGGGTCGATCGCGTCGGGGTCGATCGTGATCTCGCGCAGGGTCAGGTCGCCGCCCATCTTCACCTTGACCATGCCGCC
>DATHEA010000023.1:0-43933 GCA_035318745.1 Solirubrobacterales bacterium | reverse complement strand
GCGGCGTTGCTGCGTCACGCTTTCGCGCATTGCGCAAGATTCCCCACTGCTGCCTCCCGTAGGAGTCTGGGCCGTGTCTCAGTCCCAGTGTGGCTGATCGTCCTCTCAGACCAGCTACCCATCGTTGCCTTGGTAGGCCATAACCCCACCAACAAGCTAATGGGCCGCGAGCCCCTCCCAATGCGGAGGCCGAAGCTTCCTTTAGCGAACAGGCTTACGCCTGTGCGCCACATCCGGTATTAGCCCGAGTTTCCTCGGGTTGTCCCGGTCATCGGGGCAGGTTACTCACGTGTTACTCACCCGTTCGCGGCTTTGCCCCAGGGCAAGCCCTGGTTCGTCGCACCACTTGCATGTGTTAAGCACGCCGCCAGCGTTCGTCCTGAGCCAGGATCAAACTCTCCGTGAAGAGTACTTCTACAGAGAGATGCCATGCCTGGCTGGCCACCGGGTACACATACATGGTGGCCGGCATGACGGGTAAATCAGACCACTCGACACGCTGACGAGTCGAGTGGATCGGGCTCAAACAATCCCACGAACACGAATGTTCGCGGGGTGCACGCTGCTCAGTTTTCAAAGACCGCTGCGCCTCTGCGGCGGGACTCGCCGTCTTTTGCGCATGGGACGGCACAGGGCCAATCCCAGAAGGACGCGGGAGTATAGCGCTGCGGCGGCGCTTTGCCTAGAGGGGCCTCAGGCGCCGGCACGCATGCGGCGGAAGCGGCGCTTGCCGACCTGCAGGACGCGGCCGTCCAGCGCCGCTGGCTCAAGATCGAGGGTTCCCGAGGGAATCGGCTCTCCGTCGAGCTTCACGCCCCCCTGCCCCAGCAGACGCCGGGCCTCGCTGGAGCTGATCTCGAAGGCCCCGGCCATCAGCAGCGGCAGGTGGACCGAGTCGCCGCCGTCGCCCTGGTAGGCGGAGAGGTCGACCTCCTCTATCTGCTCGGGGGCCTCGTGGCGGACGAAGAGGCGGTCAAAGTGCTCCTCGGCCTCGCGGGCCGCATCGTCGCCGTGGAAGCGGGCGACGATCTGTCTCCCCAGCTCGCGCTTGGCCTCGTTCGGCGGTCCCGGCGGCACCTCGGTGCCGAGCAGCAGGCGGTAGTACTCGGCCATCGCCTCGTCGGGGATCCGCATCAGCTTGCCGAACATCTCCTCTGGCGCCTCGGTCACCCCGACGTAGTTGCCGAGCGACTTGCTCATCTTCTGCGTGCCGTCGGTTCCGACCAGGATCGGCATCGTCATGATCGATTGCGGCTTCTGGCCGTAGGCGCCCTGGATGTCGCGGCCGAAGAGCAGGTTGAACTTCTGGTCGGTCCCCCCCAGCTCGACGTCTGCTTCGACCGCGACCGAGTCGTAGCCCTGCAGCAGCGGGTAGAGCAGCTCGAGGGCGGCGATCGGCGAGCTCGCCGCCAGCCGCTTCTGGAAGTCGTCGCGCTCGAGCAACCTGGCAACCGTCGTCTGGGCGAGGAGCCCAAGTAGCGCCTCGGGCTCCATCCGCAGCCACTCGCTGTTGAAGCGCACCTCGGTCCGCTCGCGGTCGAGCAGCTTGAACGCCTGCTCCTGGTAGGTGGCCGCGTTGGCCTCGATCTCCTCGGTCGAGGGCAGCGGTCGCTGTGCCGAGCGACCGCTCGGGTCGCCGACCCTTGCGGTGAAGTCGCCGATGATGAGGACCACCTGGTGGCCCTCGTCCTGGAACTCGCGCAGCTTGCTGAGGACGACGGTGTGGCCGAGGTGGATGTCGGCGGTCGTCGGGTCGATCCCGAGCTTGACCCGCAGCGGACTGTGCGCCGCGAGCTGCTCGGCAAGCATGCCGTCGGGCAGCACGTCGACCGCGTTACGCGTCAGATCAGGCACGCCGGCAATGCTAGACTGCCGCGTCTGCTCGGCGGGTAGCGCCTGCCGGGTCGTACACCTCGATGGCGGTCCTTGGAACAAAGCCCCGCCGGGCCGGCGGCTCGGTTCCCCCGCCGCCTCCGGCGCCTTCGACGAAGTCCGCGCGGCCGCGGCTGAAAAAGCTGCGCATCCTCTTTGTCCTCTTGGGCCTCGGCGTCCTCGCCGTGGTCTCGATGGTCTTCGGCATGATGACGGCGGTTTCGCAGGACCTACCGGCGATCTACAACTTCGCCCAGTACAAGGCGTCGAAGAACAGCGAGGTCTTCGACGCCTCCGGCGAACCGATCGGCACGCTGACCAGCAACCAGAACAAGATCCTGCTCACCTCGGGCCAGATCTCTCCCAACGTCAAGAACGCGGTGGTCTCGATCGAGGATTCGCGCTTCTACGAGCACAGCGGCGTCGACTTCCAGGGCATCGCCCGCGCCCTGGTCCGGGATGTGCTCAGCCAGAGCGCCGCGCAGGGCGCCTCGACGATCACCGAGCAGTTCGTCAAGAATGCGCTCGAAGCCGAAGGCAGCCGCACGGTCCTGGAGAAGTTCCGAGAGGCGGCGCTTGCCTACCGGCTCGAGCGCCACTGGAGCAAGGACAAAATCCTCACCGAGTACCTCAACACGATCTACTTCGGTGAGGGCGCCTACGGCATCGAGGCGGCCGCCCGCACCTACTTCGGTAGCGCCCACCCGGGCTGCGGCACCACGGCCGAGCCCTGCGCCTCGGTGCTGGAGCCCTGGGAGGCAGCGACGCTGGCCGGGATCATCGCCTCACCTTCGGCTTACGACCCGAAGATCTACCCTGAAAACGCTCTGGGGCGGCGCAACATCGTGCTGGAAAAGATGTACGAACAAGGCTACATAACCCAGACCCAGTTCGAAGAAGGGAGCAAGCAGGCCCTACCGGCACCGAGCCAGATCGAGCCCCCGAGGCTCGACTCGAGGGCGCCCTACTTCACCTCCTGGCTGCGCCAGCAGCTGGTCGAACGCTACGGCGCCGCCAAGACCTTCTTCGGCGGGCTGAAAGTGAAGACGACGCTCGACCTCAAACTCCAGAATGCTGCCGAAGAAGCGGTCAACTCCTACCTCGGCTACCTGCCCCCCACCGCGTCGGTTGTCGTGCTCGACAACAAGAACGCCGGCGTCAAGGCGATGGTCGGCGGTCCCAACTTCCAGACCAAGCCGTTCAACCTGGCGACGCTCGGCCACCGCCAGCCGGGCTCCTCGATCAAGCCCTTCACGTTGATCACCGCCCTCGAAGAGGGGATCTCGCCGGAAACGATCTACGAATCGGCGCCGCAGGAATTCCACTTCGGCAAGAACGGCCAGGAAACCTTCGTCGTCCACAACGACGAGGACTCCTATCTCGGGTCCTGCAGCATCATCTGCGCGACGACCTACTCTGACAACTCGATCTACGCCCAGCTCGCGCTGGAAGGCCTCAAGGGCAAGACGATCGAGGACCGGACCCGCTCGATCGCGGCGACGATCCACAAAATGGGCTACCGCGAACCGGTCTCGACCAACCCGGCGATGGTCCTGGGCGGCTTGAAGGAAGGCGTCACGCCCCTCGGCTGGACCTACGCCTACTCGACCCTGGCCAACAACGGGGACCGCGTCAGCGGCACCCTCGCCCCCGACCCGGGCGACAGCCCGGTGGCCTACACCCAGGTAGAGGACCAGGACGGCCACACGATCAAGGGCGGCGACAACGACTCGACTCACGAACAGGTGCTCAGCGAAGGAACCGCCGAAGAGGCTAAGAGCATCCTCGAAACCGTCGTCAGCAGCGGCACCGGCACGCACGCGAACATCGGTGCCGCCGGCCAGTGGGGCAAGACCGGCACGACCGAGGAAAACGGCGACGCCTGGTTCTGCGGCGCGACCGAAGAAGTCACCGCCTGCGTCTGGGTCGGCTACGCCGACACGGTCACGCCGATGACCACCCTCTACAACGGCGGCCCGGTGATGGGCGGCACGTTTCCTGCCGAGATCTGGGCGAGCGTGATTTCCGCCTGGCAGGACATCAAGGCCGAACGCGCCGCGGAAAGCGCAAGCGAAAAAGCGGCCGAGGCGAAGGGCTCGGGTGGCGGATCCAGCGACGAAGCCGAAGAAGAAAGCTACGTGCCCCCTGAATCCTCGACTGAATCGGCGCCCTCCGAAGAAGCGGCACCGGCGCCCGAAGCGGCGCCGGAAGGCGAAGCTGCTCCCGAAGCGGCGCCGGAAGCCGCGCCTGAATCAGGCGGGGCTGGTGGCGGGATTACGGCTGGCTGAGCGGGCCCATCCGGGTAGGGCTTCCACTTAACTTTTTCGGTGGATTCGGAACGGGCTGACGCCCGGTCGCCTCGACGAAAAAGTACAAGACGTTCCAGCCCTACCCGGATGGGCCCTACTCGGGTCGTGGTCGGGAGACGAAGGGGCTCCCCCTGAGGCTGAAGCGCCAGGGGCGCTCGGTGGCTTTGGTTATGCCGATGCGGGGACTCGTGATGATTCTGCCGCTCCAGCCCGGCTCAGGGGGAAGAAGCTGGAACGGATCGGCGGAGAGGTCGGCGCCGTTGGCTTCGAGGCCGACGCCCAGAGCCTCAGTGAGCTTGCCTGGGCCCGAGCAGAGGTCGGTGTCGGGACGCTTGCCGCGGCGGGCGCGCATCGCGTCGAGGCCGTCGGTCGGTTCGAGTGCACGGATCAGTACTGCTGCCGCCTCGTCCTCGGGTTCGCAGACGAAGTTGAGCAGGCTGTGGATGCCGTAGGAGAGGTAGACGTAGGCGCGGCCCGGCGGTCCGAACAGGACCTCGGTTCGCTTGGTCAGGCCGACGTAGGCGTGGCAGGCCGGGTCGTCGCGCTCGTAGCTCTCGGTCTCGACGATCGTTCCTCCGCGGCCCTCGTAGAAGAGGCGGCAGCCGATCAGCTTACGCGCCACTGTATGTACCGAGCGGGCGAAGAACTCGGCGCCCAGCCGCTCTCCGGCGGCAGCGGTCACGAACGCTCGTCGAGCACCCGTGCCTTGACGGCGGCGAGGGTCTCGTGTGCGAGCGCGATCTGCTCGGCGATCGCCGCCGAGCCGGTGCCGCCCTCGATCCGCTTCGACTCGAGCCAGCTCTCGCGCTTCAGGACCTCGTAGAACGAGTCGTCGAGCTGCTCGGAGCGCTCGCGCAGCTCCTCCGGCCTCAGCTCGGAGAGCGACCTGCCGCTGTCGACCGCGTCGCGAACCAGGCCGCCGACGATTCCGTGCGCCTCGCGGAAGGGCACTCCCTTGCGAACCAGGAGGTCGGCGATCTCGGTGGCCGCCAGCATCTCGTCGCCGGAAGCATCCTCCAGGCGCTCGCGATCGAAGGCGATCCCGGCGAGCATCCCCTCGGTCGCGTCGAGGCAGGACTCGACCGTGTCGACCGCGTCGAACAGCGGCTCCTTGTCCTCCTGCATGTCCTTGCCGTAGGTCAGCGGCAGGGCGTGCATCGTGCCCAGCAGGGCGAGGAGGTCGGCGGCTACCCGGGGGCTCTTGGCGCGCAGCAGCTCGGCCGAGTCGGGGTTGACCTTCTGCGGCATGATCGACGACCCCGAGGAGAAGGACTCGTCGAGCTGACAGAAGCCGAACTCGCTGCTCGACCAGATCACGATCTCCGAGCCGAGCCGGGAGAGGTGCATGGCGCAGGTGGCGGCGGCCGATAGGTAGTCGAGGACGAAGTCGCGGTTGGAGGCACCGTCGATCGAGTTGTGGGTAACGTGCTCGAAGCCGAGGTCGTCGGCGACCGCACCACGGTCGATCTCCCAGTTGACCCCGGCGAGAGCGCCGGAGCCGAGCGGCATCACGCTGGCGCTGTCGAGGGCGAACTGGAAGCGCAGCACATCGCGGGCGAGCATCCAGAAGTAAGCGAGCAGGTGATGGCCGAGGTAGACCGGTTGGGCCCGCTGCAGGTGGGTGTAGCCGGGCATCGGCCAGTCCCGGTGGCGCTCGGCCAGCTCGAGCAGGCGCTCCATCGCTGCCGCCGCCAAATCGATCGCCTGCAGCGAGTGCACCTGGACGACCATCGCCATGTCGGTGGCGACCTGGTCGTTGCGGGAGCGGCCGGTGTGCAGCTTGCCGGCGAGCGGGCCGACCTCATCGCCGAGCAGCCGCTCGATCGCCATGTGGATGTCCTCGTCGGCTGCGTCGAACTCGAAGCCGTGGGCGCCGATCCGTTCCCCGACTCGGTCGAGACCGGAGACCATCCGCTCCAGCTCGGCTTCGTCGAGGACGCCGATCCGCTGCAGCGCCCGCGCGTGCGCCTTCGACTGGTCGAGGTCGTAGACGGCCAGCGGCCAGTCGAACTCGAGCGAACGGTTGATGCGCCAGAAGCGCGGGTCGGGGTCTTTGCGAAAGCGCGACATCAGCGGAGGGATTCGGCGAGAGCCTCGCACACCCGCGCGACCTGCGACTCCGTCATCGCCGGGAAGAACGGCAGTGCCAACGAGCAAGCCGCGGCGGCTTCGGCGACGGGGAACTGCCCCTCGCGGTAGCCGAGCTCGCGCAGGTGCGGGAAGAGGTGGATGCAAGGGAGATAGGCCTTGGAGGCGACACCTCGCTCGGCCAGGCGGGTGACGACCGCATCGCGGTCGATATCGCCGGCCAGGCGCACCGGGTAGATGAACCAGCTGCGTCGCTCTTTGCCGCGCGCGGCGATCGGGGTGGTAACGCCCTCCACTTCGGCCAGGCCCTGCTCATACAGCGAGGCCACCGCGGAGCGCCGTGCGAGCATCGTGTCGAGCCGCTCGAGCTGGGCAACGCCAAGCGCCGCGGCGAGGTCGGAGAGACGATAGTTGAAGCCGAGCCCGCCATGGTCGAGCCAGCCCATGTCGGTGGCGCGGCCCTGATTGCACTCCGAGCGCAGCCGGGCCGCGACCGCCGGGTCCGAGGGCACGATCATCCCCCCCTCGCCGGTGGTCATCTGCTTGTTGGCGTAGAAGGCGAAGGTGGCGAGGTTACCCCGGGTGCCGACCCCGCGGCCCTCGGAGTCGACCGCGCCGAGCGCCTCGCAGGCGTCCTCGAGGATGCCGAGGCCGCGGCGGGCGGCGATCGCCTCCAGCTCCGGCATCGCCGCCGGGAAACCGAAGATGTGGATCGGCAAAATGCCCGCGCTGCGCTCCGTGGCGACTACCTCGACCGCGGCCGGGTCGAGGTTGAGGGTCACCGGGTCGACGTCGCAGAAGACCGGGCGGGCGCCCTCGTAGAGCAGGCAGTTGGCCGAGGCGACGAAGCTGAAGGGGCTGGTCAGGACCTCGTCCCCCGCTCCCCAGCCGAGCGCCCGCACCCCGAGGTGGAGCGCGGTCGTACCGCTGGAGGCGGTGACCGCATCGGGGACGCCGAGCCAGGACGCGAAATCGCTCTCGAAGCGCTCGCCCATCGGCCCCAGCGAGAGACGCCCGGAGCGCAGCACCTCGAGGACCAGCTCCTCCTCGCGGGCGCCGATCTCGGGCTGGGCCAGCGGGATCGGCTCGGTGTCGGTTTGGCCGCCCACGGCGGCCACCCTACCCGCGAGGCTGGAAGGCGTACTCGAGCGAGTCGACCAGCGCCTCCCAGGAGGCCTCGATGATGTTCTCCGAGACGCCGATCGTCCCCCACTCGCGCTCGCCGTCGGAGGAGTCGAGCAGGACGCGGGTGACCGCACCGGTGCCGTGGCTCTCGTCGAGGATGCGCACCTTGTAGTTGGTCAGCTCGACCTCGGCGAGATGCGGGTAGCGATCGGCGATCGCGCCGCGCAGGGCACTGTCGAGGGCGTTGACCGGGCCGTTGCCCTCGGCGACACGCACGTAGCGCTCGCCGTCGACCTTGACCTTGATCGTCGCCTCGGTTTCGACCTTGCCGTCGGCGCGCTTCTCGACCAGGACCTTGAAGCTCTCCAGCTCGAACAGCGACTCGTAGCTGCCTGCCTCGCGGCGCAGCAGCAGCTCGAACGAAGCCGGCGCCGCCTCGTAGTGATAGCCGCGATGCTCGCGCTCCTTCAAGCGCTCGACCGCGTGCGTCGCCTCCTCCTCGTCCAGATCGAGGCCTGCCTGGGCGGCCTGGCTGCGGATCGTCGCCTTGCCCGACAGCTCCGAGGCGAGGATCTCGCGCTGGTTGCCGAGCAGCGCCGGGTCGAGGTGCTCGAAGGTGCTGGCGTCGGCCTCGACCCCGGCGGCGTGCATTCCCGCCTTGTGGGAGAAGGCGTTGCGGCCGACGTAGGGCTGATCCGGGTTCGGCGTCATGTTGCAGAGCTCGTCCAGGTAGTGGCTCGTCCGCGTCAGGGCGGCGAGCTTCTCCGGCGCGACCACCTCGAAGCCCATCTTCAGCTGCAGCGCGGGCAGGATCGTCGCCAGGTTGGCGTTGCCGCAGCGCTCGCCATAGCCGTTGACGGTGCCCTGCACCAGGCGCGCCCCGGCTTCCACCGCGGCCAGCGAGTTGGCTGCGGCGCAGCCGGCGTCGTCGTGGGTGTGGATGCCGATCTCCACCTCGTCGCCGAGCGCCTCGACCACGGCGGCGGTCGCCGCGGCGACGAAGGCGGGAAGGCTGCCGCCATTGGTGTCGCAGAGAGTGACGTTCTCGGCACCGGCCTCGGCCGCGGCGCGGACGCATTCCAGCGCGTAGGCAGCGTCGTCGCGGTAACCGTCGAAGAAGTGCTCGGCGTCGAAGATCGGGCGCTTGCCCCGCTCGCGACAGAAGCCGATCGAGTCGGCGATCATCGCCAGGTTCTCCTCGGCGGAGACCTTGATCACCTTCTCCAGGTGCAGGCCCCAGCTCTTGCCGACGAGGCAGACCATGGGTGCGAAGCTGTCGACCAGCACGGCGAGCGCCTCGTCCTCCTCGGCGCTGCGGTCGCGGCGGCGGGTCATGCCGAAGGCCGCGATCGTCGCCTGCTCCAGCTTGAGCTCGGCGAGCTGCTCGAACAGCTCGGCTTCCTTGGGGTTGGAGCTGGGAAAGCCCGCCTCGATCGTCTGCACGCCGAGCTCGTCGAGCACCCGCACGACTTTCAGCTTCTCACCCACCGAGAGCGACATGCCAGGACCTCCCATGCCGTCGCGCAAGGTGGTGTCGTAGATCTTCACCTGTTCCATCCGATGCCTTTCGATACGAGTGTGAATAACCGGAGTGCGCGCAGCGCAGCGCCAGCCGCTAGGCGGCAGGCGTAATTCGTCCGGTCGGCACCTCGACGAAGTCGAGCCACTCCAGGTACTCCTCGGCGCGCCCTTCCAGGGCGTCACGGAACTTGGCCTGGATCACGCGCGTGATCTCGCCCGGCTCGCCGAGCGGGTGGTCGTCTATCTCGCGCACCGGGACCAACTCGGCTGCGGTGCCGGTGAGGAAGACCTCCTCGGCCAGGTACAGCTCGGAGCGGGCGATGTCGCGCTCGACCACGGTGTAGCCGAGGTCGCGGGCGATCTGGATCACCGACTTGCGATTGATCCCGTCGAGGATCGCGGCGACATGCGGCGGGGTGACGATCTGACCCTCGCGGACGACGAAGATGTTCTCGCCCGAGCCCTCGCAGACAAAGCCCCGCTCGTCCAGCAGCAGCGCCTCTTCGTAGCCGGCGTTTTGCGACTCGGTCTTGGCGAGGATCGAGTTCAAGTAGTGACCGGACGCCTTGGCGTGGGGAATCAACCCGCCGGAGCCGATCCGCCGCCAGCTCGAGACCTTGGCGCGGATGCCGTGCTTCTGGCCCTCCTCGCCCAGGTATGCGCCCCAGGGAAAGGCGGCGATGACGAGGTCGATCGGGGCGTCGGTCGCGTACAGCCCGAGATTGCCGTAGCCGCGGAATGCGAGCGGCCGGATGTAGCAGGAGCGCAGATCGTTGCGCCGGATCAGCTCCCGGGTCGCCTCGGCGATTTCCTCGCCGGAATAGGCCAGCTCGAAGTAGTAGAGCGCGGCCGATTTGGCCAGCCGGTCGAGGTGGTCCTTATGGCGGAATATCGCCGGGCCACGCTCGGTCTCATAGCAGCGGATCCCCTCGAAAACCCCGGTTCCGTAGTGCAAGCCGTGGCTGAGGACGTGCGTGGTCGCCTCGTGCCAGGGCACAAACTCGCCGTTCTGCCAGATCAGCTCCGCGGTTTCCATCTCGCGAAAGTATGCCCGATGAATCGAGGCGGGTCGAGCTAGAGCGCCGCGAGCACGGCGGCGGTCATCTCGGCGGTGCCGACTTCCTGCTCCGGCAAGGGGTTCTCGGGCAGCGGTGGCGGGGCGACCGTACCGCTGAGCAGGTCGGGCGTGCGCAGGCCACGCTCAAGCGCCGCGTCCACCGCCGCATCGATCCGCTCCGCATCATCGGGGCGGTCGAGTCCGTGCCGCAGCATCATTGCAGCGCTGAGGAAGGTGGCGAGTGGGTTGGCGACCCCTTTGCCGGCGATGTCGGGGGCCGAGCCGTGGACCGGCTCGAAAAGGCCCGGGGCGCCTTCCTCGCCGAGACTGGCCGAGGGCAGCATCCCGAGCGATCCGGTGAGCATCGCCGACTCGTCGCTGAGGATGTCGCCGAAGAGGTTCTCGGTGACGATCACGTCGAACTCTGCAGGGCGGGAGACGAGCTGCATCGCGGCGTTGTCGACAAGCAGGTGGTCGAGCTCGACATCCGCATAGTCAGGGGCGATGCCGCTGACCACCTCGCGCCAAAGCCGCGAGGTCTCGAGCACGTTGGCCTTGTCGACCGAAGTGACCCGCGGAGCGCGGTTGCCGCCCTCGGCACGGCGCTGCGCCGCCTCGAAGCCGGTGCGGGCAATCCGCTCGATCTCGGCGGTCGAGTACTCGCAGGTGTCGTGGGCGGAGTCGCCATCGCGGCCGCTGTCGCCGAAGTAGATCCCGCCGGTCAGCTCGCGCACGACCAAGAGGTCGGTGCCGGCGATCCGCTCCTCGCGCAGTGGGCTGGAACCGACCAGCGCGGGACTGGGTCGCACGGGTCGCAGGTTGGCGTACAGGCCCATTCCCTTGCGCAGGCCGAGCAGGCCCTGCTCGGCCCGCGGCGCATCCGGGTCGGTGGTGTCCCACTTCGGGCCGCCGACGGCTCCCAGCAGGACGGCGTCCGAGGAGCGGCAGACTTCGAGCACCTCGTCGGTGAGCGCGATGCCATGGGCGTCGATCGAGCAGCCGCCCATCGGGCGTTCGTCGAACTCGAAATCGCTGAGCGCTTCGAGCAGCTCGCGGGCGGCCGCAACGATCTCCGGTCCGATCCCGTCGCCGGGCAGCAGGACTATGCGCGGAACGTCGCTCACGAGCGCGCCACTCTAGACGTGCCGGTGCATAGAGGTCATATAGGGCACCGGCGCACCGGCACGCTTAGGGCGCCTCAGTACGAGCCACGATATTGAGGCGGACGTAGTCGAGGGTGAGTGGCTGGGCCGAGGCCGCGAGGATCGCTTCGGCGAAGGGGCGACGCAGCTCGCCGGGTAGTTGCGCCAAAAGCGGGCCGAGGGTCACCGTCGAGGTGAACTCGAGCGGCTTCGCCGGCGTGACCGGCTTCGGCTCAAGCCAGCAGCGCGCCTCGGAGAAGCCTGCCGTGCGGAGGCGGGCTTCGGTCTCCTCCGGTCCGGCGAAGTTCCATATCCCGGTCATCTGCTTGAGGTGCGAGGCGAATTCTGGACGCGCCGCAACCGTTGCGATCACCGCGGCGTGCTCGGCCACATTCCCATGGCCGCCGCATTGGGCGACCAGACGACCGCTGGGGTTCAGCGCGGCGCGCAGGCGTTGGAAGAGGCGATCATGATCGGTGATCCAGTGGAAGGTCGCGGTCGAGAAGATCAGGTCGACCGGCTCGACCACCTCTAGCTCGGAGAGGTCGGCGACGAGATACGTCGCCTTCTCACCCAGGCGCTCCTTCGCCTTGGCGATCATCGCCTCCGAGCCGTCGACCGCAAGCAGCGTGCCACTGGGGAGGCGATCGAGAAGCTTCTCGGTGACTTTGCCCGAGCCGCAGCCCGCGTCGATGGCCGACTCGTCCCCCCGCAGCTTCAGGCGCCCGAGTACCTCCATCCCCCATTCGAACTGGGGGGCAGAAACCTCGTCGTAGGTCTCGGCGTCCCACTCGCGGGGTCCGGTGTTGATCGATTGCTCCATGCCCGTTCCGTTCAGAGCGCCGTCGTCACCGGTCCGGCGTCGACGCCCTGTGCGGCCTCGAACTCGTCGATCGCCGTTGCGCTCTCCAGGGTGATCCCGATGTCGTCGAGCCCGTTCAGCAGGCGGTGTTTGACGTCGGGCTCGATCTCGAACTCGAAGACGCCGCCGGCGCAGGTGACCGTCTGATCGTCGACGTCGATTCTCGCCTCGCCGGCCTCCGCCACGGCCCGGCAGTGCTCCTCGTCGAGGACCACCGGCAGCAGGCCGACCTTGGTGCAGTTGACGTAGAAGATGTCGGCGAAGGACGGCGCGACGACAGCCTCGAAGCCGAAGTCCTCCAGCGCCCATGGAGCGTGCTCGCGAGAGGAGCCGCAGCCGAAGTTGCGTCCGGCGACGAGAATCGGGTTGGGCTCGAGCTCGATCTCGCCGTCGCGAATCCAGTCGTAGAAGAGGAACTCTCCGAAGCCGGTCCGCTCGACCCGCTTGAGGAACTGCTTGGGGATGATCTGGTCGGTGTCGACGTCGTGCCGGTCCAACACCGAGACCTTGCCCTCGATCACGTCTATCGGTCGCATGCCTAGCTCCAATCCCTGATGTCGACGAAATGTCCCTCGATCGCGGCGGCCGCGGCCATTTTCGGGCTGACCAGGTGGGTCCTGCCACCCTTGCCCTGCCGCCCCTCGAAGTTGCGGTTCGAGGTCGAGGCGCAGCGCTCGCCCTCGATCAGGATGTCCGGGTTCATCCCCAGGCACATCGAGCAGCCGGCCTCGCGCCACTCGAACCCGGCAGCGCGGAAGACCTCGTGCAGGCCCTCCTCCTCGGCGGTCGCCTTGACCTGCTGGGAGCCCGGAACGACCATCGCCCGTACCGAGCCGGCGACGCGCCGCCCGTCGACCACGGCGGCGGCCTCACGCAGGTCCTCGATCCGCGAGTTGGTGCAGGAGCCGATGAATACCCGCTCCGGCTTCACCTCGGTCATCGGCGTGCCGGGCTCCAGCGCCATGTAGGCGAGCGCCCTTTCGGCGGATTCGCGATCGGCGGGCGACTCCATCGCCGCCGGGTCGGGCACCGTGTCGGTGACCTCGACCACCATGCCGGGATTCGTCCCCCAGGTGACCATCGGCGAGATGCCGGCGGCGTCGATCTCGATCTCGGTGTCGAACCTCGCCCCGGCATCGGTCGGCAGCCGACGCCAGCGCTCGACCGCGGCGTCGAAATCCTGCGGCGCCGCATCGCGGCCGCGCACCCACTCGAAGGTGGTCTCGTCGGGGGCGATCATCCCCGCTCGTCCGCCGCCCTCGATCGTCATGTTGCAGACCGTCATCCGGCCGGGCATCGAGAGCGACTCGATCGCCGACCCGGCGTACTCGACCGCGTAGCCGGCCATGCCGCCGGTGCCGAGGCGCCCAATCGTCGCCAGGATCAGATCCTTTGGCGTCACACCGGTCCCGAGCTCGCCCGAGTAGAGGATGCGCATCGTCTTCGGCCGCTTCTGGACCAGGCACTGGGTCGCCAGCACGTGCTCGACCTCGGAGGTGCCGATGCCGAAGGCGAGCGCGCCGAAGGCACCGTGGGTCGAGGTGTGGCTGTCGCCGCAGACGATCGTCATGCCGGGCTGGGTCACACCCAGCTCGGGCCCGATCACATGGACGATGCCCTGCCGCTCGGAGCCCAGCGAGTAGAGCGGGATGCCGAACTCCTCGCAGTTGCGCTCCAGCGTTTCGACCTGGACCCGCGAGAGCTCGTCGGCGATCAGGCGCGCCGCCATCGTGCCGTCGGTCGGCACATTGTGGTCTGCCGTGGCCAGCGTCTTGTCGGGCCGGCGCAGCGGCCGTCCAGCCAGCCGCAGACCGTCGAAGGCCTGTGGCGAGGTGACCTCGTGGACCAGATGCAGGTCGATGTAGAGCAGGCCGTCGGAGACCTCGTGCTCGCTCCAGATCTTGTCGAACATCGTTTTCACGGCGGCTTAGCTCCTCCTCAGTCCGGCGGCTATCACGGCGAGGAAGCGTGCCTGCTCATCGCCGTCGTTCTCGAAGTGATGCGGCAGGTCGGCGTCGAAGGTGACGCTGTCGCCCGCGTGCAGCTCATGGCGGGTGCCATCGACGGTCAGCGCCAGGACGCCGGTCAGGACGACAGCGGTCTCGCGGCTGCCCGGCTCGTGCATCGGTGGATCGTCCAGCCCGCCGGTCGTCGCCCCGGCTTTCAGCGTGTGCAGGGAGACGTCGGCGCGCTGACCCGGCAGCGGCGGCGTCAACTCCTCGAAGCGGTGCCCGCCACGCTCGTAACGGCGACGCTCCCCCGCCCGGCTGACCGCGACGTGCTCCCCCTCGTCGAGACGCAGCAGCTGCGAGAGGGTCAGCTCCAGCCCGGCGGCGATCTTCTCGGCGACCGCGAGGGTCGGGCTCGTCTCCCCCCGCTCGACCTGGGACAGCATCGGCGCGCTGACCCCGCTGCGCTCAGCGAGGTCGCGCAGCGAGAACCCCATCGCCTCCCGCAGGGCCTTGGCACGCCGGCCAACGGCCAGCGCACCCGCGCCTTCGACGGCAGGATCAGCAGTCATAGCATTCATTACGAATGTACGTTATCACGTACAGTATTCCGACTTATCGCACTCTCACTTTCCCGCAAATATGGCGGGAAAGTGAGAGTTTCAGCGGAGGAGGTCGTGCAGATCGGCAAGGAGAGCGTCGGGGTCGTCTAGTTGATGCCAGGTCACCCGGACTACGCGCCAGCCGGCAACCTGTAGCCGACGGTCCCGTTTGCGATCTGCCTCGAAGGCAGCACGCGTTCCATGCGACCGGCCGCCATCCAGCTCGACGATCAACCGTTGCTTGCTCCACAGGCAGTCGGCCTCGAGCTTGAACCCGCCGAGGTCGATGAGAGCGTTCAGCGTTGGCTGTGGAAGATCAGTTCGGGCGAGTAGGGCCGCGAACCTCACCTCCAGCCTGCTGCGGGTACGGCCTCGTGGGCCACGGCCAAGCCGATGGAGGCAGGCCCTGATCGCGGTCGCACCTCTCCGCCCTGGGTGCCGCTCCAGGAGGAGCTCTAATTGTTGGAGCTGAAACCGGTGGCGGTATTCCGCCTCGCGGATAGCGGCTTCCAATCTCTCGTGTGGGGAACCAACCGCAATATCGAAGAGCGTTCTGTCAAGCGTGGTGACCGGAATCAGTCGCTTGGTAGTGATCTCATCCGGCGCGAGACGCAGGACATGACGGCGAATCGGCCTCGGAAGTTGTGTCGATCGCGGAAGTGAAATGTCAATTCGATCACGCTCCCCATCCCGCAGAATGCCCCAAAGTGCCGCTGCGGAGCCGTGACTCAGCACAGCACCCTCTCCACCCCGTATGGCGGCGGCCAGCCAGCGTCCCTCTTTCGACACGAGCCCATGGCCGACCGTGTAGACGCCGCGATGCAATCGATGCAGCCGACCGCTGCCTAGCCTTGTGTCAATCGCGTCTTCGCCCAGGCCAAGATCGAGCAATTGCGCCCGCGAGACGATCCCATGATGCCGCTCGGCAAGCCGAGCGATTTCCCGGTCGGGTAGCCGAAGTCTCGGTTCCCCGCCTATATGACGGGAAACCGAGACGTCGCGCCGAGGTGCCTTTGGCATGGTCGGAGGCTGACGGGTCTTGGCGCGCGGATGGTGCGCTGAATGCGATTTATGTGTGTCCGGATGCGGGCCGAGGAACTACGGGCCCGGCGTTCGCTCTGTCGCGGCCTCGGCGGTTGCCGACTCGGCCTCGCGGATCGCGGCGCCCTCCAGCGCGTTCGACAGCGCCCGCACGTAGGCCCTGGCCGAGGCCTCGAGGATATCCGTGGCCACCCCCTGCCCAGTTGCCAGGCGCCCGGCGGCGCGCAGCATCACCGTGACCTGACCGAGGGCGTCCTCCCCCCCGGTCACCGCCTCGACCGTGTACTGGCGCAGCTCGCACTCGGTGCCGGCAGCCTTCTGGATCGCTTGGAAGATCGCGTCGACCGGACCGTCGCCGCCGGATTCCCCGACGACCTCCTCGCCCGAGGGCAGGGCGACGGAGACGCGGGCCAACGGCTCCCGCCGTGAGCCCGCCTCGACCTCGAACCAGGCCAGCTCGTGGGCGTCGGCGCGCTCGCGCATCTCGTCGGAGACGATCGCCTCCAGGTCGAGCGCGGTGACCTGCTTCTTGCGGTCCGCTATCTCCTTGAAACGCTTGAAGGCGGCGTTGAGCGCGTTGCCCTCGATCTTGAAGCCGAGCTGCTCCAGCGCGTCGCGCAGCGCGTGGCGACCGGAGTGCTTGCCCAGCACGAGCGAGTTCGACTCCAGGCCGACTTCGGTCGCGTCCATGATCTCGTAGGTGGTGCGCTCCTTCAGCACACCGTCCTGGTGGATGCCGGACTCGTGGGCGAACGCGTTGCGGCCGACGATCGCCTTGTTGGGCTGGATTGAGTAGCCGGTGAGACGGGAGACCATGCGGCTGGTGCGGGCCAGCTCGCGGGTATTCAAACCGGTCGAGAGCCCGTGCACGTCCTCCCTGGTCTTGACCAGCATCACGATCTCCTCCAGCGAGCAGTTACCGGCGCGCTCGCCGATCCCGTTGATCGAGCACTCGACCTGCCGGGCGCCAGCCAGGACGCCGGCGTAGGAATTGGCGACGGCCAGACCGAGGTCGTCGTGACAGTGGACCGAGATCTCGACATCGCGCAGACCCGGCACCAGCTCGTAGAGGCGGCGGAAGTAGTCCGCGTACTCATCCGGAGTCGTATAGCCGACGGTGTCGGCGACGTTGATAACGGTTGCCCCCTCCTCGACCGCGATCGCGCAGACCTCGGCGGTGAACTCGACGTCGGCGCGGGTCGCGTCCATCGGCGAGAACTCGACGTCGTCGCAGTAGGACTTGGCCATCGCCACGGCGGCGCGGGCCTGCCCCTTGACGTCCTCGCGGTCGGTCTGCAACTGGTGCTCGATGTGAATGTCGGAGGTCGAGATAAAGGTGTGGATGCGCGGGCGGTCGGCCTCTCGAATGGCCCCCCAGGCAGCGTCGATGTCGGCCTTGTGAGTACGGGCGAGGCCGCAGATCACCGGTCCCTCCACCTGCCGTGAGATCGCCTCGACGGCTTCGAAATCGCCGGGTGAGGTGATCGGGAAGCCGGCCTCGATCACGTCGACGCCGAGCCGCACCAGCTGCTGGGCGATCTCGACCTTCTCCGCCGTGTTCAGCGAAATGCCCGGCGACTGCTCGCCGTCGCGCAGGGTGGTGTCGAAGATGTGGACGCGGTTTGCGTCGGCTGCGGTACTTGGGGTGGTACTCACGGACTTCTCCTTCTCCAGTGCTTTCGATGACCTCTGTCTCTCGCGGCTAACGCGCCGCCCAGCGCTATTCCCCCCGAAGGGGGAGGAGAAGGAGTAGCGCGAGGCTGTCGAAGCGGTAGGTCATTCGCCGCTCCAGCTTAGCGTAGGCTGCCCGGATCGCAAGGCTGGATCGCACCACCATTCTGGCGCTGCTGGCGATGAGCATGAGCGTGCTCGTCATCGCCAACGACTTCTCCGCGATCAACGTCGCCATCCCGACGATGGAGAAGGACTTCCACACCAACATCAACACGATCCAGTGGGTGGTCAACGCCTACGCCCTCACCTTCGGGGTGATGATCGTCACCGGGGGGCGCCTTGCCGACATGTTCGGCCGCCGCCGTGCCTTCTTCCTCGGCACCGCGATCTTCGCCTCGATGTCGGCGCTGGGCGGCGCCGCGCAGACTGAGACCTGGCTGATCGCGACCCGCGTCGTGATGGGAATCGGCGGGGCGCTGATGTGGCCGGCGATCCTCGGCATGACCTTCGAGCTGCTGCCCTCCGAGAAGGCCGGACTTGCCGGCGGCATCATCCTCGGCGCGGCCGGCCTCGGCAATGCGATCGGCCCGCTGATCGGCGGCGTCCTCACCGACACGCTGAGCTGGCGCTGGATCTTCTTCCTCAACGTGCCGATCGCCGCCTTCGCCGTGCTCGTCACCTACTACCTGGTCAAAGTGAAGGAGCCGGAAGCGGCGGAGCAGCGCATCGACTATCCGGGCATCTCGACGATCTCGATTGGCCTGGTATCGCTCCTGGTCGCGCTCGACCAGGTCGACGACTGGGGTTGGGGAGACCCGAAAGTGGCGGGGATGCTGGCGCTGGCCGCGATCCTGATCGTGGCCTTCGTCCGGATCGAGCGCAGGGCCGGGATGAACGCCCTGATACCACGGACGGTGATGAGCAACGAGAGCTTCCGCGCATCCTGCGTCGCGATCACGCTGATGTCGGCGACCTTCTTCGCGGCGTTGCTCTACCTGCCGCAGTTCATGCAGAAGCATCTCGGCTACTCGCCGCTCGAAGCCGGCGTCGGGGTGCTGCCCTTCCTCGCCACCTTCGCTCTTGTCTCCTTCATCGCCGGCCCGCTCTACAACCGGCTCGGGGCGAAGCCGTTGGCCGTGGTGGGTGCGGCCTGCATCACGATCGCCCCGTTCCTCTTCTCGCAGGTCACCGAAAGCTCCGGCTACTCAGCCCTGGTCCCCGGAATGTTCGTGCTCGGGATCGGCATCGGCAGCTTCTACCCCACTGCCACTACGGCGGGGGTCACCTCCGTCGACGAATCGCAGAGCAGCCTCGCCGGCGGGATCCTCTACATGTGCCAGATCGCCGGCGGCGCCATCGGCCTCGGCCTGACGACGACGATCTTCTCCGCCCAGGAATCGTTCGTCGACGGCATCCAGGCCGCCTTCCGTCTCGACGCGGCGCTTTCCCTGGTCGGCTTCCTTATCGCGCTGTTCTTCGTCGGCGGGCGGCTGATCGGCCGTCGCGCCCGGGAGGAGACCGCTTAGGCCGTTATTGGTACTGACGTACTTGGTTTGCCCCCGAGCCGCCCACCAGCCTGTCCATGCCGGACCCTCCACCCAGCACGTCATTGCCGGGCCCGCCGATCAGCACATCGTCGCCGGGACCTCCATAGAGCACGTCATCGCCGCGCCAGCCGACCAGGCGGTCGTTGCCCTGGCCGCCGATGAGCTTGTCGGGCCCCCCTCCACCAAGCAGGACATCGTCGCCAGCGCCCCCCCGCATGGTCACCGGCACGGTTATGTTCTTGGCGACCGAGACCCGGTCATCGCTGGCGCCGGAATTGACTTCGAAGCCTCCTATCGAAGGCGCGGCGCAGACCAGCTCGTTCGGGTTCTCTTCGGGATGCGTGCAGACCGATCCGCCGACTTCGAGCTGCACGAGCGAGTCGATCACGTATTCGCGCCCGTCTGGACTGAGCCAGATCCTGATCGAGTTCGCTTCGTCGCCGCCGGCGAGCAGCACCGTGTAGGTCTTTTCGGCCGCCAACGCAGAGCCGGGCGTCAGCAGCGCCAGGAGGGCGAACGAGATGAGTAGGAGCTTCTTCATGTGAGTCGTCCCCGCCGCCGATCGGGTCGGAGCGTCTATTGAGGGAACAGCACGACCTTGCCTACGTTGCGGCGCTCGGCGATGAATCTATGCGCGTCTCCGGCGCGCTCGAAGGGGAACGCCTCGGCGACCACGGGCTGCAGGCGGCCTGCCTCAAGGTCGGCCATCAAGGGTTCGACCAACCGGTCGAGGTTGCCCTCGGTGTCCCACCAATTGAGCATGTTGAGGCCGAAGATGCCCTTGTTCTCGTTCATAGCCAGCAAGCTCTTCCACCAGGGCATCGTCGCGGTAGGCATCGTCACCAGGGCCTTCAGCGTCGACGGGATGTCGCGCTTGCCGTCCTTGGAGTTCTCCGAGATGCCGTACATGACCAGCCTGCCACCCGAGCGCAGCAGGCGGTAGTCCTTGCGGAAGGAGGTCGGCCCCTGGGCGTCGATCACCAGGTCGACGCCCTCCCCGCCGGTGAGTCGCATGACCTCCTGCTCGAAATCGAGCGCGCGGTAATCGATCGGGTGGTGGACCCCTTGCATCTGGATCGCCTCGTGCTTGGCGGGAGAAGCGGTGCCGAAGATCTCAGCGCCGACGTTGCGGGCTATCTGCGTGGCGGAGATGCCGACACCGCCCCCGGCAGCATGGATCAGAACGCGATTGCCCTCCCGAAGACTGCCCATCACGATCAGCGCCGCGTAGGCGGTGCCGTAGTTGACCGGGAACGCGGCACCCTGCTCGAAGCTGAGCGCCTCGGGCAGCGGCAGCGCCTGCTCGGCGGGTATCGTGACCAGCTCGGCCTGGCCGCCGAAGCGGGTGCCAGCGATGACGCGCTCGCCGACCTGGCGATCGTCGACGCCCTCGCCAACCGACTCGATCGTGCCGGCGACCTCGTAGCCGAGCACGCAAGGCGTCTTCGGCGCGTCCGGGTAGAGCCCGACGCGGGCCATCGTGTCGGCGAAGTTGATCCCCGCGGCCTTGACCGCGATCCTGACTTCCCCCGGACCTACCGGCGGGTCGGGACGCTCCTGCGCCTGGAGCACGTCGTATCCGCCCGTCCCCGTCAGCACCACCGCCTTCATTGCGTGGAGCCTACCTCGCGCTAGAGATCTACGGAGCGGCCGATCGAGAAGCCGTCGAGCTCGAGGATCTTGGCGATCGTCTCCGCCCGCACCGGCGCGTCGGTGGTCAGCGCCATCACGGCACGCTCCCCACCCGGCTCGGCGCCGACTGCTGCGGAGATGATGTTGACGCCCTCCTCGCCGAACATCGTCCCGACCCTGCCGATCATCCCCGGCCGGTCGGCATAGCTGAAAACGGCGAGGTGCTCGGCGAAGGGCAGGTAGAAGCTCTCGCCGAGTACGGAGACCAGGTAGGGCTCGTTGCGCGGGCCGACCCCGGTACCGGCGACCTCGACCGCATCCTCGCCCGAGCCGAGCCGCACCGTGATCAGCTCGGTGAAGTTTTTGGAGCCGCCGTCCTTGGTCTCGACCAGCTCGATCCCGCGCTCCTCGGCCATCTGGGGCGCGTTGACGAGATTGACCGGCTCCTCGGTGTGGCCGGAGAGGATGCCGACCAGGACCGCGATCCCCAGCAGGCGCGTGTCATGGGAGGCGATGCGGCCGCGGAACTCGACTGAGACCCCGCCGATCGAGCCATCCCCCAGGCCTTGGGCGAGGCGGCCCAGCTTTTCGCAAAGAGGCACGAACGGGGCGAGGGCTTCCATCTCCTCTGGGCGGACGGCGGCAATGTTGACCGCGTTGGTGACGACGCCGCCGCTCAACGCCGCGATCACCTGTTCAGCCGTGACCACGCCGGCGCGGTCCTGCGCCTCGGCCGTCGAAGCGCCCAGGTGCGGCGTGACGACGACGTCGTCGCGGCCGAAGAGTGGATGCTCGGTGAACGGCTCCGAGGGGAAGACATCGAGCGCGGCGCCGCCCAGCTTGCCCGACTCGAGCCCCTCCAGCACGGCGTCGAGGTCGACCAGCTCGCCGCGGGCGCAGTTGACCACCCGCGCGCCGTCTTTCATCGCCGCGACGGCCTCGGCGTCGATCAGGTCGATCGTGTCCGGCGCCTTCGGCACATGCAGCGTGACTATGTCGGCCCGTCCCAGCAGCTCGCTGAGCTCCTCGACGCCCTCGACGCCGAGCTCGCGGAAGCGCTCCGCCGAGACGAACTTGTCGAAGGCGACGACGTCCATCTCGAAGGCCTGGGCGCGTTTGGCGACGAGCTGGCCGATGCGGCCGAAGCCGACCACGCCGAGCGTCTTGCCGTAAAGCTCGGTTCCCTTGAACTTGGGTCGCTCCCAGGCGCCGCCGGTCAGCGAGGCGTGCGCCCTTGGCACGTTGCGACAGAGGGAGAGCATCAGCGCCAGCGTGTGCTCCGCAGCTGCCACCGAGTTCGATTCGGGCGCGTTGGCGACGACGATCCCACGCCTGGTCGCGGCCGGGATGTCGACGTTGTCGACGCCGGTGCCGGCGCGACCGATCACCTTGAGGCGATCGGCACGCTCGATCAGCTCTGGGGTCACCTGGGTGGCCGAGCGGACCAGGATCGCGTCGTAGGAGCCGATCGCCTCGCGCAGCTCGTCGTCGGACATCTCGAGACCGAGATCCACCTCGAAGCTCTCGCGCAGCAGATCGACGCCGGAGTCGGCAATCTTCTCCTTGACCAGGACCTTCACGGCGTCGCCTCGGGCACGTTCTCGATCACCCAGTCGATGCAGGACGTCAGCGCCTCGACGTCGGCCGGCTCGACCGCGGGGAACATGCCGACCCGGAGCTGGTTGCGCCCCAGCTTGCGGTAGGGCTCGACGTCGACGATTCCGTTGGCGCGCAGGCTCGCGGCCAGCACTGCGGCATCGACCGAGCCGGCGAAATCGACCGTGCCGACCACCAACGAGCGCTTTGCCGGGTCGGCGACGAATGGCGCGGCCAAATCGCTTGCCTCGGCCCAGCCGTATAGGTGTCGGGAGGATGCGGCGGTCCGCTGCACGCACCAGTCGAGGCCGCCGCCGGCCAGCATCCACTCGACCTGGTCGGCGAGCAGCAGCAGGGTCGCCAACGCGGGCGTGTTGTAGGTCTGGTTCTTGCGCGAGTTCTCGAGCGCCGTCTGCAACGAGAGGAAGGCGGGCTGCCAGCGTCCGGTTGCTGCGTCGAGCTGCCCGATCCGCTCGATCGCCGCCGGGCTCAGCGCCGCCAGCCAGAGACCGCCGTCGGCACCGAAGGCCTTCTGCGGGGCGAAGTAGTAGGCGTCGACCTGGGAGGCGTCGAGAGGGAGCCCGCCGGCACCCGAAGTGCCGTCGACCAGCACCAGCGCGTCACCGGCGCCCTCGGGGCGACGGACATCGACCATCACTCCGGTCGAGGTCTCGTTGTGGGCCCAGGCGAGCACGTCGGTGCCGGGGTCGGCGACCGGCGCCGGCGCATCGCCGGGCTCCGCCTCGACCACGATCGGGTCCGCGAGGAAGGGCGCGCCGGCGGTCACCTTGGCGAACTTCTGCGAGAACTCGCCGTAGCTGAGGTGGAGGGCGCGATCGCGGACGAGCCAGACCGCGGCCGCATCCCAGAAAGCCGTGGTGCCACCGTTGCCGAGCGCCACCTCGTAGCCGTCGGGCAGGCCGAACAGCTCAGCGAGGCCGGAGCGGATCCGGCCGACGAGGTCGCGCACCGGCGCCTGTCGATGTGAAGTGCCCATCAGCTCGGCGCGCTCGGCCAGCGCCGCGAGCGCCTCGGGGCGGACCTTCGAAGGTCCGCAGCCGAAGCGGCCGTCCGCCGGCTTGAGCTCCGCCGGGATCTGGACTGTGGTCGAAGTGGGCATCGGGCAGCCAAGGTTATTGACCCGCGCGGGTGGACCTTGGCGACGCCCTCCGGCTCCGGTCGCGTACGATCTCGCGGATGTCGGAGACGGGCCAGCAGGGAGTGACGAAGGGCGATGGCTATGCCGTCGGCAACCTCGACGACCTCGGCGAGGGGTACGGCTTTCGCAAGATCCGCAAGGGCCTCGACGTGACCGCCTTCGGCGTCAACGCGATCGTCGTCCCGCCCTCCTACGAGACCGGTCGCCACCTGCACGAGGAGCAGGAGGAGCTGTACTTCGTCCACAGCGGCCGTATCGCGATCGAGTTCGGCGACGGCACCAGCCACGAGCTCGGACCGGGCGGCCTGGCCCGCGTCGACGCCGCGACGATCCGCAAGATCCGAAACGTCAGCGACTCCGAGGACGCGGTCTACGTCGTCGCGGGCGGCAAGGATGGCTACGTCGGCCGCGACGGCAAGCTGCCGCCAGGCGAGGAGAGCCGCTTCGGCGACAACGCCCCTCCGGGGGCTTAGCCGTCGATCAGGAGGAGCCCGGTTGTCCTCCGATCGAATTTAGGTCGCACGCGCTTCGCGCTTAGCGACGATGTTTGCGCGCGGCTTCGCCGCGCAGGAATCAGATTGCATATCGCCGCCTTCGGCGACATTCGATCGGAGGACAACCGGGCTCCTCCCACGCTAGCTCCGCTTAGCACGTGGACCTCACAGGCGATGATGCTCCCTTCAGCTTCAGTGAGCTGAGATGTCGCGGCTCTCCTCCGCGAAAGCTGAAGTACTGAAGCGCTTCGAGAGCTGGAATCTCAAGAGCTGAAGCGCTCGTGAGCCGGGAGGCGGTGTGCCTCTCCGGGAATGTCGCGAAGCGGCGAAATGCAATCTGGTGATTGCACGGCGAAGCCGCGCTCAACCTCAGTCGCTAAGCCCCGAAGGGGCGTGCGACCCAAATTCCCGGAGAGGCACACCGCCTCCCGGCCCCACCTACCGAAAGCTCAGAACTCGGTCTCGATCCAGGGCATCATCTTGCGGAGGTCGCCGCCGACCTCCTCGACTTCATGCTTCGCGCCCTCCTCGCGCATGCGGGCGAGGTTCTCGCCGCCGGCGCGGTTCTCGGCGATCCACTCCTTGGCGAACTCGCCCGACTGGATCTCGCCGAGGATCTGCTTCATCGCCGCCCGCGACTCCTCGCCGATCACGCGTTTGCCACGGGTCATGTCGCCGTACTCGGCGGTGTTGGAGATCGAGTAGCGCATCCCCTGAATCCCCTTCTCGTACATCAGGTCAGCAATTAGCTTGAGCTCGTGCAGGCACTCGAAGTAGGCGAGGCGCGGGTCGTATCCGGCCTCGACCAGGGTTTCGAAGCCGGCGCGGACCAGCTCGGAAGCGCCGCCGCAGAGGACAGCCTGCTCGCCGAAGAGGTCGGTCTCGCACTCGTCCTTGAAGGTCGTCTCGATGATTGCCGCGCGGCCGCCGCCGATTCCCGCGGCGTAGGCGAGGACGAGATCATGGGCGTTGCCGGTCGCGTCCTGGTGGACGGCCATCAGGCAGGGCACGCCATGCCCTTCCTCGTACTGGCGGCGCACCAGGTGGCCCGGGCCCTTGGGGGCGACCATGCCGATGTCGACGCCAGGCGGAGGGACGATCTGCTCGAAGTGGATCGCGAAGCCGTGGGCGAAGAGGAGCAGGTTGCCGGGGGCGATCCCGTCGGAGATCTCCGCCTCCCAGACCTCGGCCTGTTTCTCGTCGGGCAGCAGCACCATGACGAGGTCGCCTCGGCTTGCCGCATCGGCGATGCCGAGCACCTCGAGCCCGGCACCTTCGGCCTTGGCACGACTGGAGGAATCTGATCGCAGGCCGACGACGACGTCGACGCCGGAGTCCTTCAGGTTGAGGGCGTGGGCATGGCCCTGGGAGCCGTAGCCGAGGATGGCGACGGTCTTCCCCTCGAGCTCCGAGAGGTCGGCGTCCTTGTCGTAGAAGATGTCGTCGGTTTTCATGAGCGGTGAGGCTAGCGGAGGGCGCGCCGCAGCAGCTTGCCCGAGGGCGTGCGTGGCAGCGCCGCCGCCAGCTCGACCCGCTTCGGCACCTTGAACCCCGCGAGCGACTCGGCGCAGTGGCGACGCAGCTCGTCGGGGGTCGTCGCCGAGCCGTCGCGAAGGACGACTACCGCGGTCACCGCCTGTTGCCACTCGGGGTCCTCGCGGCCGACCACCGCGGCGTCCGCGACCTCCGGATGGCGCAGCAGCACCTGCTCGACTTCGGCCGGGACGATGTTCTCGCCGCCGCTGACGATCATGTCGTCGATCCGGTCTTCGACGTAGAGGAAGCCCTCCTCGTCGATCCGCCCGAGGTCGCCGGTGTGCAGCCAGCCGTCGGAGTCGACCCGGCTCGGGGCCACGGTTGGCCCCTGGACGAGAATCTCGCCGTTGCGAATCCTCAAATGGGTCGTGAGCAACGGCCGGCCGGCGGAGCCGAGCTTGCGCTGCGCCTCGGCCAGAGAGAGCGTGGTCACCTGCGAGCAGGCCTCCGTCAGGCCATAGGTCTGGACGACGGTGGCGCCGCGAGCGACTGCCTCTTCGAGCGGCTCCTCGGGGACCGGGCCGCCGCCGATCAGGATCGCGCGTGGGCTGGAGAGGTCGGCGCCGGCTTCGAGCAAGCGGGTGAGCATCGTCGTCACCAACGAGACAACCGAGATCTGGTCGTCCTGCAGTGCGGCGGCCACCCGCTCGACGTCGAAGCCGTCGTGCAGGACGGCGGTGGTGCCGTAGATCACCGAGCGCATCGCGATGCTGAGTCCGGAGATGTGGCTGAGCGGCAGGCAGCAGAGCCAGCGATCGGTTGGCTCGACGCCGATGTTGAAGCCGGAGCCGACCGCGCTCCAGAGGAAGTTGCCGTAGGTCAGCTCGACCGGATCGGGCGTGCCGCTGCTGCCACTGGTCAGCACCCGGCAGCAGGGTGCGTCCATGTCGTGCTCGCCGAGCAGCGGCAGGTCGGCCTCGGTCTGGGTCAGCTCGCCGGGGTCGCTGAGATCGACGGTGGGCTCCTCGGCGGCGATCACAGCGGCGCGCTCCGCCGCGGTCAGGCGCGGGCTGAGCGGCAGCAGCACGGCCCCGACCTTCATCAGCGCGTGGACGAGGACCACCTGCTCGCGCCGCGGCTCCATCGTCAGTGCAGCTGTCGAACCTCGGCGGACGCCGTGCGCCTCCAGCCGCCGCGCGACCCAGGTCGCCTCCGCCTCGAGCTCGGCGTAGGTCACCTCGGACCCGTCCGCGATCAGCGCGATGCGGTCGGGACAGCTTTGGGATCTCTGGGCGAGCCAGTCGTCGAGCTTCATCGATGCCGGGATATCGTGCCCATCATGCCGAAACGACACAAGGACGCCCTGCCCGAGGAGGATCTCTACGCGCCGATCGAGTGGCGTTCCGTCGCCGAGTACGGCGACATCCGCTACGAGAAGGCCGACGGGATCGCCAAGATCACGATCGACCGGCCCGAGGTGCTCAATGCCTTCCGCCCGCAGACGCTGATCGAGGTCTCCGCCGCGATGGAGCTGGCCCGTGAGGACACCGAGATCGGCGTGGTCATCCTCACCGGGGAGGGGCAGAAGGCGTTCTGCTCGGGCGGTGACCAGACCGTTCGCGGCGACACCGGCTACGTCGCCGAAGGCACCTCGCTCGGCCGCTTCCACGTCACCGACCTGCAGGTGCAGATGCGGCGACTGCCGAAGCCTGTCGTGGCGATGGTGGCCGGCTACGCGGTCGGCGGCGGCCACGTCCTGCACGTCTGCTGCGACCTGACGATCGCCGCCGACAACGCCTGCTTCGGGCAGACCGGACCGCGGGTCGGATCGTGGGACGGTGGCTTCGGCGCCTCGCTGCTGCGCGATCTCGTCGGGACCAAGAAGGCGAAGGAGTTCTGGCTGCTCTGCCGCCAGTACGACGCCGAGGAGGCGCTGGAGATGGGCCTCTGCAATGCGGTCTTTCCGGTCGACGAGCTGGAGCGGGAGACGGTCGCCTGGTGTCGGGAGATGCTCGCGCTCTCGCCCTTCGCCCTGCGCTTGGTCAAGGCCAGTTTCAACGCGCACGAGGATGGCTATGCGGGGATCCAGCAGCTCGCCCACGACACCAACCTGCTCTTCTACGGCAGCGAGGAGGCCCGCGAGGGCCGCGAGGCGTTCAAGGAGAAGCGCCGGCCCGACTTCTCCAAATACCCGAGACGCCCATGAGGATCTGGCTGATGGCAGCGCGGCCGCGGACCTTGCCGGCGGCGATCGCGCCGGTCTTCGTCGGTACCGCTGCGGCGGTCGAATGGACGGGGCGACTGCCGCGCGTCGGTGCCTTCACCGCCGCGCTCGTCGGCTCGATCTTCATCCAGATCGGGACGAACCTGGCCAACGACTACTCCGACGCCAAGCGCGGCGCCGACACCGTCGACCGCTTGGGGCCGGTGCGGGTCACCTCGGCAGGCCTGGTGACGCCGCAGCGGGTGCTGGTCGCGACCTGGGTCGCCTTCGGCGTCGCCATCGCCTGCGGCATCTACCTGACGATCGTCGCCGGCATTGTGATCCTGCTGATCGGTGCCCTGTCGATCGCAGCCGGCGTCCTCTACACCGGCGGTCCGCGCCCCTACGGCTACGCCGGCCTCGGCGAGGTCTTCGTCTTCCTCTTCTTCGGCCTCGTCGCCGTCAACGGCTCCTACTACGTCCAGGTCGAGCAGCTCGACGCGCTGCCGCTCGGTCTCTCGATCGCGGTCGGCTTCCTCGCCACCGCGATCCTCGTCGTCAACAACGTGCGTGACTTGGAGACCGATCGGCGGGCCGGAAAGAACACGCTGGCGGTGCGGATGGGTCGCGGCAACGCCGTGGCGCTGTACCGCCTGCTGGTGCTCGGGGCCTTCGTCGTACTGCCGATCGCCCTTGTCGCCGGCAGCGCCAGCGCGCTGCCGATGATCGGCTTCCTCTCGTTGCCGATGGCGATCAAACCGCTGCGGGCGATGAGCAACCGCACCGACGGCCCGGCGCTGAACGCCGCCCTGGCCGGCACCGGCGCCCTGCTGGGCGCATTCAGTCTGCTGGTCTCGATCGGCCTGCTGATCGCGGCGTAGGCTCTCTCCATGCGCATCGCCTCGGTCGAGGTCGTCCCCTACGCGCTCCCCTTTCGCGAACCATACGCGACCGCGGCCGGCAGCCTCGCGCAGCGCGAGATGGTGCTGCTGCGGCTCTGGGATGACGGTGGGCTGATCGGATTGGGGGAAGCCGTGCCGCTCGCGCTGCGTGGTGGCACGAGCCTGGCCACGGTCGTCGAGGAGCTGCGGCTGCTCGACGACCGCGAGGCGCTGGACGAGGCGAGCCTGCGGGACGATGCGCTGGCGCTTTCCGCGCCGGCTCGCTGCGCGGCGCTGACCGCGTTGCTGGATCTTCGCGGGAAGCGGGCCGCCGCGGAAGGCGGCGAAAGCGCAGGACCCTCGCCAGCCGTTCGCTGCAACGCGACCCTGACCGCCGGCGACCCCGCCACCGTCGTCTCAGTCGCCGAAAGCTGGGCTGCCGACGGCTTCTCCACCTTCAAGCTCAAGCTCGGCACAGGCGACGATGCCGCCCAGGTGCGGGCGGTGCGCGAGGCACTCGGCCCACGGGCGCAGATCCGCGTCGACGCCAATGGCGCCTGGGATGTGGAGACGGCGAAGCGCACATTGAGCGAACTCGAGCCCTATGAGGTCGAGTTGGCCGAGCAGCCCGTCGGAACGCTGGAGGAGGCGATGGAGGTAGCCAGGTCTACCTCGATCCCGCTCGCCGGCGACGAGAGCATCGAGAGCCGCGCCGACGCGGAACGCGCTGTCGCGATGGAGGCCTGCCGGATGACGGGCGTCAAGCTCTCCAAGGTCGGCGGGCCGGAGGCCGCGATCGAGATCGCCGAGGTCCTTCCTGCCTACCTCTCCAGCGCGCTCGACGGACCAGTCGGAATCGCCGCTGCAGCACAGGTGGCGGCGACCCTCGGCGAGGCGTCCGGTGGTGGCCCGGACCTGGCCCACGGCCTCGCCACCCAGCGCCTCTTCGCCTCGACGATCGCCTCGGTCGAGTGCAGGCTCGAAGGCGACATGCTTCACCTGCCGGAGGGCCCGGGCCTCGGGGTCGAGATCGACGAGGCGGCGCTCGACGCGCATCGGCTCTAGGTTCTGCGCATGGACTCGACCAACCGCAACACCGCCCTTGCCTCTGCCTTCGCCGAGGAGCTGGCACGTTGTGGCTTGGGGCACGCCGTCCTCTCCCCCGGCTCGCGCTCGACCCCGCTCGCCCTTGCCCTCTGGCGACGGCCGGAGATCGAGACGACCGTGATCGTCGACGAGCGCTCCGCGGCCTTCTTTGCCCTGGGGGTCGCGCAGGCGAGCGGTTCTCCGGTTGCGATCCTCTGTACCTCCGGGACGGCGGCCGCCAACTACCACCCGGCGGTATGCGAGGCCAACCATGCCGCCGTCCCCCTGCTGTTGCTGACCGCCGACCGGCCGCCGGAGCTGCGCGGGATCGGTGCCGGCCAGGCGATCGACCAGCTCAAGCTCTACGGCTCCTCGGTGCGCTGGTTTTGCGACCTCGGCACCCACGATGCCGACGATGACGGCCTGCTTCACTATCGCGCGACCGCCTGCCGTGCCTTTGCCGCGGCACGGGGGGAGCAGCGCCCAGGGCCGGTCCACCTCAACTTCGCTTTCCGCGAGCCCCTGGCGCCGCTGCTCGAAGACGCTGCAGTGACCGCGACCGACCCACTCGCACTAACCGGCCGCGGCGAACGGCCGCTGACCGCGGTCACGCCGATCGACATGGAGCCCTCGGCATTCCTCCTCGACGAGGTGGCGAAGCACATCGCCGAGGCCGACATCGGCGTGATCGTCGCCGGCCGCCAGCTCGACCAGGAGCTGCGCGAGCCCCTTGCCCACCTCGCCCGCGTCGCCGGTTTTCCGATCCTCGCCGAGCCGACCTCGCAACTGCGTTGCGGTCCGCACGATCGCTCCTACGTCATCACCGCCTACGACCTGCTGCTGCGCGACGAGGGGTTCCGCGAAACCGGCTCGCCGGATCTGGTGCTGCGCTTCGGCGAGATGCCGACCAGCAAGCCGCTGCGCTCCTGGCTGGCCGAATCCGGGGCCGATCAGATCGTCGTCGACCCGCTCGGGGACTGGAACGAGCCGACGCGCCGGGCGGCGGCGCTGCTCCGCGCCGACCCGACCGAGCTGGCATCCGGCTGGGCGGCGCGCCTCGGCGAGGAGCGCCCTGCGCCGGCGATGTGGTTGCAGGCGGAGCAGGCAGCCCGGGGGGCCATCGAGGCAGAGCTGAGCGGCACCGACTCGCCCACCGAGCCCGGCCTGCAGCTCGCGCTCGGCGCCGCCTACGGCGACGGCGAGATCGTCTACACCGCTTCGAGCATGCCGATCCGCGACCAGGAGGCGTTCCTGCCTTCAACCGCCTCCGACGTGACCTTCCTCTGCAACAGAGGCGCCAATGGCATAGACGGCCTGATCTCCTCCGGCATCGGCGCCGCCCATGCGACCGGCAAGCCGACCACGATCGTCACCGGCGACCTCGGCCTGCTCCACGACATAGGCGGCCTTGCCGCGTTGCGTGACACCTCCACCCCAGTCCGCATCGTCGTGATCGACAACGACGGCGGCGGGATCTTCCACTTCCTTCCCCAGGAGAAGGCATTGGCCGGTGGCGAGTTCGAGGCGCTCCTCGGCACCCCTCGCGGCGTCGACGCGGCTAAGGCAGCAGCCCTCTTCGACCTCCCCCACCACCGCCTCGATTCGCTGAACCAACTCGCCGGCGCTCTGTCGGCCGGCACCGGCCTGATCGAGGTCAAGGCCGATCGTCAGACCAACACGGCCCTTCACCGCCGCATAGCCGACCGAGTAGCGGCCGCAATCTGAGCTACTCAGCCACCAGCGGCAACAGTGCCTGGAGCTTGACCTCGGTCTCCTCCAGCTCGGCCGCTGGATCGGAGCCGGCTACCACGCCCACGCCGGCGAAGAGGCGAGCCTCGCGGTCGCGGAGGAGGGCGCTGCGCAGGGCTACGCAGAACTCGCCGTCCTCGGTGGCGTCCATCCAGCCCACTGGAGCGGCGTACCAGCCGCGGTCCATCCGCTCTAGATCGGCGATCGTCTCCGCGGCCTCTGGCCAGGGCTCGCCGCCGACAGCCGGGGTCGGGTGAAGCATTCCCGCCAGCTCGACCGCGGAGCGCGGTTCGGCGAGCTGGGCGATCACCGGCGTCGCCAGATGCTGGATGTTGGCGATCTTGATCACCTCCGGCTCAGGTGCGGTCTGCACCCAGACGGCATGCGGACGCAGCTTGCGGACGATGCGCTCGGCGACGATCTGCTGCTCGCGACGATTCTTGTCGCTGCGCAGCAACTGCTCGCCGAGATGGTCGTCGACGGCGGGATCTGAGCTGCGGCGCGTGGATCCCGCCAGCGCCACGGTCGAGGCGCCGGCACCCGAGCGCCGGATGAGCAGCTCCGGAGTCGCACCGAGGAAGGCCGCCTCCGGGGTCCCGCAGCAAAAGCAGAAGCAGGAGGGAAACTGCTCACGCAGGGCGCCGAAGACAGCGGCCGGATCGTGGGCAGCGGCCGCCTCGACTGTCACCTCGCGGGCAAGCACGACCTTGCTCATCTCACCACGGTCGATGCGCTCTGTCGCGGCGGCGACGGCCGCTTCGAAGTCTCCCGGCGGGCGCACGCTGCGAATCTCGGGCCGACCGGTCGGGTGCGGATCGAGCATCGGCAGGGGATCGGCTCGTAGCCCGGCGAGCCGCGCCGCCACCTGCTCGGCAGAACCCACCGCGTCGTCGCCGGGAGAGATGACGACGTTCGCGGTCAGGAAGCACTTACCGCCACTGCTGCAAAGCGAGAGCTCGGGCAGGATCAGCGAGGCCGGCGAGAACGAGGACCAGGCGGGGGACGCAGCGCCGTCCGGATCAAAGGCAAATCCTCCAGTCCAGACAGGCCCCGCGCCAGACGGGAGGCCGGGCGGCTCGCCCAGGATCGCACCCTCGTTCAGCCGCAGACACTCCCTGGCCACATCGCCGAAGCGGCCTTCGCCGCGCGAGCTCGCCTCGTGCGCGACGCCCATCGCCGCCAGCACAAACTCCCGATCCGGTTGCTCCCAGCAGAACCAGTGGTCCGAGGCCAGGCGCGAGGCGAAGACAGCCGCACAGGGATCGACTCCCTCGACCAGAACCGTGGCGCTGACCAGCGTGCGCCGGGATCGCTCGGCTGCCGACTCCGCACCCTCGCGCAGCCGGCTTTGCAGCTCGCTAGTCGCCGCCTCGAGCAATGGCTATCTCGCCCGTACGCACCATTTCGATCAGGCCATGCGGACGGATCATCCGCTCGAAGGCCTCGATCTTGTCGGCCGAGCCGGTGACCTCGATCGTCATCGCGCGCCGCGAGACGTCGATGATCTTGGCCCGGAAGATCTCCGCGAACTGGATGATCTCGGCGCGGCTCTCGACCGCGGCGGAGACTTTGAACATCGCCATCTCGCGGGCGACCGTCTCCTCCGGCTCCATGTCACGGATTTTCAGCACGTTGACGAGCTTGTGCAGTTGCTTGGTCACCTGGTCGATCGGGTGGACGGCGCCGTCGAGGGTGAGCGTGATTCGCGAGATGCTGGGGTCGTCGGTCGGCCCGACCGCGAGCGTGTCGATGTTGAAGCCGCGGCGCGAGAAGAGCCCCGCGATGCGAGCCAGGACGCCCGGCTTGTTCTCGACCAGGATCGAGAGAATGTGCTTGCGTCCGCTCAGCTGCCCGGGCACGTGCAGGTCCTCGAGTCTGACCATCTCCGGCGTGCCAGCCTCCATCATGAGCCCCCTGACGCGGCGCATACCTGCGTCCTCGGTAGCTCGTGTGCAGAGCACACCACGCTCCCTGCGTCCTTGGTCTGCTTGGTCAGGAGACTCATGGGGCCTCAACCATGTTCCTTGCGGCTTCTCCCGGCGGGATCATCGGGTAGCAGTTCTCCTCCTGGGCGACGCGTACGTCGAGCAGGACCGGGCCGTCGGTCTCGAGCGCCTGCGTCATCGTTCCCTCGAGCTCGTCGGCGTTCTCGCAGCGCATGCCGGTCGCGCCGAAGGCCTCGGCTAGCTTCACCCAGTCCGGGCTGGCCCCCATCTGCACCGAGCTGTAGCGACGGTCCCAGAACAGCTCCTGCCACTGGCGGACCATGCCCATGTAGCCGTTGTTCATCAGGAAGACCTTGACCGGGATCTCTTCGGTGACGCAGGTCGCCAACTCCTGGCAGTTCATGATCAGGCTGCCGTCGCCGGCGAGACAGACGACGTCGTCGTCGGGCCGGGCGACCTTGGCGCCGACCGCCGCCGGGAGGCCGAAGCCCATCGTCCCCAAGCCACCGGAGTTGATCCAGTGCCGGGGCTGCTCGAAGCCGTAGTACTGCGCCGCCCACATCTGGTGCTGGCCGACGTCGGAGGTGACGATCGCGTTCCCCTTCGTCGCCCGGTGCATCGCCTCGACCATGAATTGCGGCTTGATCTCGCCGTCGACCCCGGGCTCGTAGCGCAGCGGGTGCTGCTCCTGCCACTCGCGCAGCTGTTTCCACCAGGGATCGAGGCGTGAACTGTCGGTCTGCAGCGCCCGGTACTCGCGGGTCAGCTCCGGCAGCACCAGCTTGACGTCGCCGACGATCGGGATGTGTGCGCCGATGTTCTTCGAGATCTCGGCCGGATCGATGTCGATGTGGATGATTTTGGCGTGGGGCGCGAACTCGGAGAGCTTGCCGGTGATGCGGTCGTCGAAGCGGGCGCCGATCGCGACGATCAGGTCGGCGTTGTCCATCGCCCAGTTGGCCGTCACCGTGCCGTGCATGCCGAGCATTCCCAGCCAGTGCTCGCCCGAGGCTGGGTAGGCACCCAGCCCCATCAGGGTCGAGGTGAGCGGGAAGCGGTCGGCGCCGGCGAGCTCGCGCAGCTCCTCGGAGGCGTTGGCGTTGACCACGCCGCCACCGGTGTAGAGGATCGGCCGTTTGGCGTTGGCGAGCGCCTTGGCGGCGATCCGCACCTGTTTGATGTTGCCCTTGCTCATCGGCTTGTAGCCGGGCAGTTCGACCGGCTCGGTGCGCGGCGAGTAGTCGATCTCGGCTCGCGAGAGATCCTGCGGGATGTCGAGCAGCACCGGCCCCGGCCGGCCCGTCGCGGCGACGTGGAAGGCCTCGTGCACGTACTCGGGGATCTGGCGTGGGTCGGTGACCTGGAAGGAGTGCTTGACGAAGGGCAGCGTCGCGCCGAGGATGTCGGCCTCCTGGAAGCCGTCGGTGCCGATCAGCTCGGTCCGCACCTGACCGGTGACGAACACGGTCGGCACCGAGTCCATCATCGCGTCGGCGATCGCGGTCACCAGGTTGGTCGCGCCGGGGCCCGAAGTGGCAAATGCCACCCCCACCCTGCCCGACGCCTTGGCGTAGCCCTCGGCCGCGTGTCCGCCGCCCTGCTCGTGACGTACCTGGATGTGACGAAAGCCGGCGTCGACGAGCGCGTCATAGGTCGGCAGGTTGGCCCCGCCGGGGATGCCGAAGATGTTCTTCACACCCTCGGCCTCGAGGCTTTTCATCAACGCGTCCGCGGCTCTCATCGGACTCGCGATGGTACCAGCGGGCCTATGCCTGGCCAGCGGGGGTTTTTGCGCCGTTGGCGGGGTTCCACCGCGTACGTGGGTCGATCGAGCTCTCGATCACGTTGCCTTTGTAGCGCTCGATCGCGTGGATGATCGACTCGACCAGCTCCTCGCCGAGCAGGGTCGGCTCGAGGCCGAGGTCGAGCAGCTTGGTGTGGATCGCGTTGTAGTAGTGCTTTTCCTTCTCGACCCGGGGGTTCTCGACGTGGTCGATCTCGACCGTGTAGCCGAGGTGCTCGGCGGCGTGCTTGACCAGCTCCGCCAGCTCGAGGACCGAGAACTGCTCGGTGAACTGGTTGAAGACACGGAACTCGCTCGCATCGGCTGGGTTGGTTGCTGCCAGCTCGACACAGGCGAGCGTGTCGCGGATGTTGAGAAAGCCGCGGGTCTGCCCTCCGCTGCCGTAGACCGTCAGCGGATGGCCGATGACGGCCTGTACGCAGAACCGGTTGAGCACCGTGCCAAAGATCTCGTCGTAGTCGAAGCGGGTGATCAGGCGCTCGTCGGTTGCCGTCTCATCGGTCTCGATGCCATAGACGACACCCTGGTTCAGGTCGGTTGCCCGCAGGCCCCAGGTGCGGCAGGCGAAGTGGATGTTGGTCGAGTCGTGGACCTTGGAGCAGTGATAGAGCGACCCCGGCAGCTTGGGGAAGGGCAGCGTGTCCTTTCTGCCCTTGTGCTCGATCTCTATGTAGCCCTCCTCGATATCTATGTTCGGCTGGCCGTACTCGCCCATCGTCCCCAGCTTGACCAGGTGGCAATCGGGGACGTGATCGCGCATCGCGAAGAGCAGGTTGAGGTTGCCGATCACGTTGGTGTGCTGGGTCTCGACGGCGCGCTCGCGCGAGATCATCGAGTAGGGCGCAGAGGGCTGCTCGCCGTAGTGGATGACTACTTCGGGGCGAGTCTCGGCGACCACGCCGTCGAGGAAATCGCCGTCCTCGACCGAGCCGGGGAAGCTCTGGATCTGCTTGCCCGAGGTCTCGTGCCAGGCCTCTATGCGCGGCTCGAGGTCGGCGATCGGCGTCAGCGAGTCGCTGCCGCTCTCACCGACCCAGCGGCGGCGGGAGAAATTGTCGACGACGGAAACCTCGTGCCCGCGGGCCGAGAAGCGCAGGGCGGTGGGCCAGCCGAGGTAACCATCGCCCCCGAGAATTAAGACGCGCATAGGTCGCGGCAGGGTAACGGAAGGGGGCGACATAGCATCCCCCGGATGAGAGGACTGGCGGCGCGCAACGGCGGGCAGATCGGGCTTGCCGCGCTGGTCGCGATCCTCCTGCTCGGCGTGGGCCTTCGCGTGGACAACGCCTGGCAGGGACGGGCAGCCGTCTACGACGCACAGGGCTACGCCGGCATTGCCGCCAATCTGGAGCGAGGCGAGGGCTTCACGTTGGGTGACCGGGCAACCCAACCGGCGAGCAACTACTCCCCCGGCCTGCCGCTGTTCGTTAGCGGTGTCTACGCCGTGACCGGAGGCGTCCACGAACGCACGGCTCGTCTCGTGCTTGCCCTGCTTGGGACCCTCTCAGTGCTTTTCACCTACCTGATCGGACGCAGGCTTGCAGGTTCGCTTGCGGGCTTGGTCGGTGCCGCGGCGGTGGCGATCTATCCCGCGCTTTTGGAGTACCAGGGCATGCTGATGAGCGAGCCGCTTGCTGCGACGCTGCTTTCGGGAGCCGTGCTGGCGATGCTCTGGGCCGGTGGTCGGGAGGAAGGACGGGGGTCCCCAGGCGATCGCTGGGTTTTTCGCCTGGGGGGCGGACGGCTGTCCGAGGTTGTGGGTGGGGCGAAAAACGGGACGCCGCGTCCGCCTGGGGACCCCCGCCCTTCCTCTGTCGGATGGCTGGTGCCGGGACTGCTTCTCGGGGCGCTGGCGCTTGTTCGGCCGGAGTATCTGGCGATCTCTTTGCCGATAGCTGTCGTTGTGTTCGCACGTCGGGGGCGGGATGACTGGCGAGTCGGTCTGGTCCAAGCGTTGGTGATGCTCGTCGGGATGGCGGTGGTCGTCGCGCCTTGGACCGTTCGCAACGAGGTGGCACTGGGGCGGTTCGTGCCTATTTCGACCGGAGGGGGGCAGGTGCTGTTTGCCGGTAGCTATGTGCCGTCGGGCGGCGATCCCGAACGTGTCGGAGCCGAGGTATTGGAGCGACATCCCGAACTGCGTCGCGAACTGGCCACGAACCCGAGGCTGGAGGAGATCCTTGCGGCGCTGGCGGCACAGCGCTATCCCGACATAGAAAGCGACGCTGCATTGGCGCGGATGGGGCGCGAACGGCTCTGGGACGACGTCAGCGAGCATCCGCTCGAATACGCCGGGTTCGTTGCCTCGAAGCTGTGGCTGATCTGGGGGCACGGGCCGCGCGACGTGATGCGCGAGCCGGTCTGGGAGGTGCTGCACTGGCTGCTTGTCGCTCTTGGGCTGCTGGGGCTCGGGGTCCTCGCCTGGCAGCGCCGCTGGGAGGCCCTGCTGCTCGGCGTGGTCCTGGTTGCGGTGACCGCTACCGGAGCGCTGCTGGTTGCCTCGCCTCGGCGGGCCTTGGTGACGATTCCGGTGGTCGCGGCGCTGGCCGGCGTCGCAACCACCTGGGCCGTCAGGACTTGTACTGGACTGCGAAAGTCAGCTTGACGAAGGTCGCCGTATCGGCTCCTTTGAAGGTGCAGATGTAACGCACGAAGTCCGGTTCGGTCGAGAACACGGTCGGCCTGCAGTAGAACCCGCCGACGTCGCCGCGCGGCTGCTCGAGGCCAAGTTCGGTGACCTTCTTCATCACCCGTTGAGCTTGCCCGCAGGTGGCGAATCGCGCCTGCGACGGATCGACGTTGCTCGCGGTCAGCTTCGCGGTGGTTTTCCCTCCAACCACCTGCGGGGATGCTGCGATGCAGGTCTTTTCCGTGGGAAGGTTTTCCGTGGGCATCGCGGCTGCGCCCGATGCAAACACAAGCGCCGCGCAGAGGAATGCGCAGAACGCGATCAGTGGGGAACGTGGCATTGAGGCTCCTTTCAGAGGATTCATGATCAGGCCACCCCACTTCGACACCGGCGCCCGACGCCCTTGCGCCGGATAGCCTCAGCCACCTTGACCGCGATCGGCAATTGGATCCGGGCGCTGCCCGAGCGCCACGGGAGGAAGACGCTGATCCTGCTGGCGCTGATCCTCGTACTCGGCTTCGGCCTGCGCGCCTACCGAGTGGTCGAGCCCCTGGCAACGCCAGGGGACGACGCCCACGCCTACTACGCACTCTCCAAGTCGCTCTACGAGGAAGGCAGCTACGGCGGGCCGACCTTTCGCGACGCCAGCGACTGGTCACCGGGAGCACCCCTGCTCTACGCAGCTTCCTTCTACGCGACCGCCGGCGCCCGCGAAGGCACCGCAAGGATCGTCGAGCTACTACTCGGCCTCGCAGCGATCGTCGTCGCCTACCTCCTCGGCCGCCGACTCAACTGCCGCCCCGCCGGTTTGATCGCCGCCCTAGGTGTCGCCGCCTATCCGCCCTTCATCCACTCAACGGGAGCCCTTTACAGCGAGCCCCCCGCAATCCTCACCCTGCCAGCCGCAATCCTGGCCTTCCTTTGGGCTGCGGACTTAGGCATCCATCGTGCGGGTGGCGCGGTGGGAGGGGGTGTTCGGACGGGTGAGTCCGCTAACACCCCCTCCCACCGCGACAGGACCCGCACGCTGAAATGGCTGGTCCCTGGTTTTCTATTTGGCCTGACCGCCCTGATCCGCCCCGAGTATCTCCTGGTCGGGGTTGCCTTCGCAGTGCTGGCGGTAATCCGCATCGGCCACGAACGTGGCTGGCAACCCGGCCTCGCCGCCGCCAGCCTGTTCATCGCCGCGCTGCTGGTGCCGATCGTCCCCTGGACGGTCCACAACCAGATCGTCCTCGACCGCACGGTACCGATCTCGACCGGCGGTGGTAAGGCGTTATACGTTGGCACTTTCCTGCCTGCCGACGGCGAATATCAGCGGGTGAAGGCGCTCCTGGTCGAGCGCTACCAGCATCGCGAATTGCCGCCGCATTCCGAAGAGCTGGAAAAAGTCGATCCGGCGCCGTTGTTCGACCGGGTGGCCGCCCGCTATCCGGCCCTGCCGCGCGATTCGGCGCTGGGCAAGATCGGTAAGCAGAACTTCTCCAAGTACTTCGGCGAAGACCCGCTCGGCTACGCGGCAATGACCGTGCGCAAGGTCTGGCGGATGTGGAGCGCGGGCATCGGCGAAGCGATGGAATCGGGCGCCGGGCGTGTCGTCCAAGCGCTGCTGGTGCTGCTCGGCCTCGTCGGCCTCACCCTGCTCGGGCTGCGGCGCCGCTGGTGGGAGCTGGTCGCGATGGCTACCCCGATTGTCCTCGTCACCGCCGTCGGCGCGGCCTCGCTGGCGGCGCCGAGACGCAACGAGATCCTGATGACCCTGATCTTTCCGCTCGCCGGTGTCGCCCTGTCGCGGCTGGGCGCAGCCATATCCTCCAGCAGCTCATGGTCCCCGAGGCAGGCATCTTCCCCTCCGAGCTGACGGCGCTGCGCGCCGCCGGACTGCTGATCGCAGCGGCAATCGTCGCCTATGCGGTCCTGCGCCGCCGCACCCTGCGCAACGTCGACGTGCTGATTCTGCTCGCCGCCGGCATCGGTCTGACGATCGTCTCCGGGACCGAGCTGACCGACAAGCTGCTCTCTGCCTTCTCCTTCGAAAAGGGCAACGGCGGCCGCATCCTCGGTCTCGCCGTCTTCTCGATCTTCGTCCTCTTCCTGCTCGTCTTGCGAGCGCTGTCGCAGGCTGCACGCAACGCACGCCAGCTCTCCGCCGTGCTCGAGGGGCTCGCCTGGGAGGAGTTCCGCCAGGCGAATCTGCCGGAGCGCTTTCGCGGCAAGATTGCGATCCTCGTCCCCGCCTACAACGAGGCCGAGAACATCGGCCAGGTGCTCGACCTGATGCCGACTGAGGTTTGCGGCACACAGACCTCGGTGCTGGTGGTCGACGACGGCTCTCGCGACGGCACCGGCGACGTCGCCGCCGAGCACGGCGCAGTGATCGCCCGCCACGTGATCAACCGCGGCGGCGGCGCGGCGTTGCGAACCGGCTATCGACTGATGGTCGACTCGGGTGCCGAGGTCGTCGTAACCCTCGACGCCGACGGGCAGCACCTTCCGTCGGAGATGGAGCGCCTGGTCAAGCCGGTGCTCGACGGCGCGGTCGACGTCGCCCACGGCTCGCGCGTGCTCGGCAAGGCCGACGACAACCATTTCGCCCGCGAGTTGGGGATCGTCTTCTTCAACCGCCTCGTCTCCTTCATCACCCGCACCAAGGTCAGCGACTGCTCCAACGGCTACCGCGCCGTCCGCACGACCGTTCTCCCGCAGCTCGTCCTGCGACAGGAGCAATTCCACACCTCCGAGTTCATGATCGAGGCGATCAAGCGCGGCGTCCCCGCCAAAGAGATTCCGGTCACCGTCGCCAAGCGTCTCCACGGGCACTCGAAGAAGCCGGCCGTCGTCCGCTATGGCCTCGGCTTCGCCAACGCGATCGTCCGCACCTGGCTGCGGTAGTCGCCGCTCGGCAATAGCGCCCGGAAGGTGGATCGGTGCTCGATCCGGCGATGAAAGCGAGCGACGCAGTCGCGGTCGAGGCGCTTTCCGGCAAGGCGGCGGCCACCACGATTGAGATGAACCATCTCACCTGCCTGGTCCGCGCAGGGGGCCAAGCGTGCGGTGAGGAGCAGTTCAGCGCACCCTGCACCGGACGTGCTCTGACGGTCAGGTGCAGCCGCGCCCGTTTGCCCTTCGGAGCACGGGTCGCGACCGGCGATGCGGATGGCGCATGGGTCGCAGCGCAAGCGGCGGGGGTCGCTCCAACGAAGCGATACACCGTTCCCACCTGAGAGACGACGTAGAGGCGTCCGCAGGAATCTTCGCCAAAGGAAACAGGGTGGGCGACGCCGAGCCCCTCCGATCGATCTTCGCCGGCGACGCCTTCTCCCGTCGCGGGTAGGACCAGCGAGCGAATCTCGCCCACGCAGTAGTCCGCGTAGACGTAGCGGCCGTAGAGATCGCCGAGGCTGGAGTCGCGCGCGACGTAGCCACCGGTGATCGAGCAACCGTGGGCCATGCCGTCGCCGGGATCGGCATGGGGGTAGTCGAAGACCGGTTCGGCGAAGCCGCTGGCCCCGGCGCAGCTCGCACCCGGTTCGGGGTAGGCGCTGAAGCCCTCGCGACAGTTCCAGCCGTAGTTGTTGCCGTTGCCACCGACCACGCCGGGGGCTGGGCTCGGCACGTAATCGATCTCCTCGCGGGCGTTCTGCCCGACGTCGGCGATGACCATGGCGCCGCTGAGGCGGTCGAAGGAGAAGCGCCAGGGATTCCTCAGCCCGTAGCTCCAGATTTGCGCTTCTGCACCCGGGTGTGGTTCGAGGCGGAGGATCTTGCCGAGCAGGCTGTCGAGGTCCTGACCGCTTTCGAAGGGGTCGCCGCCACCGCCACCGTCGCCGATCGAGATATAGAGGTTGCCGTCCGGCCCGAGCTCGAGCTGGCCGCCGTTGTGATTTGCGTTGGTCGCGTGGCCGACGCTGAAGAGCGGTTCGCGGACGAGCGCACCGCTGTCATGGCGAAAGGCATCTACGTGTACGTCGCCTTCCGCGCCCCCCGCTGCAGGTTTGCCCGCGTAGGCAGCGTAGAAGCGGCCCGACGTGGCGAAGTCCGGGGCAAGCGCGATCGAGAGCAGACCGCGCTCGCTTTCGCAGCAACTGACCAGATCGGTGAGATCGGCGAAGACGCTGCGGCTGCCGCCATCGTCCTCCACCACTCTTCCTTCCCGCTCGACGACGAAGAGATCGGCCGGGTTGGTCGGATCGGAGGTGACGAAGATCGGCTGATCGAAATCGCCGATGGGCTGAAGCGTGGCGGCGGATGCTCCGGCGACGCAGCAGAGCGAAACCAACATCGTCGGCAGGGCGAGCCTCGAAATCCAGCACACACGATCTCCTCGTCAGATTGCTGCCGGACCTTTACCCGGTGCGCGTGCCCTCTATTCCACCCCGGGATGCCGGACTGCTGCCGGATCGGGCAGATACAGGTCGGCGCCGCAGCGGGGGCAGACCTGGACGTAGAGCTTGACCGCCTTGTGACAGTTGGGGCACTGCCGTTCCGGTTCGTCCTTCTCTCTGCGGTAGAGGATGACCGCGATCAGGCCGAGCGGTGGCAGCACAGTGCCGACCAGCAGCCAGACCCAGAACGAGCTGCCCTTGGCGCGGCCGATGAGCGCCGTGGCCAGGCCGAAGAGGCCCGCTATGAAGAGGTACTCGAAGCCCACGGGTTCATTGTCGCGGCCAGGCGAATCACTCGCCCAAACGCTCGGGGTGCCCGATCGATCCGACCTCGGCTAGATCCCGGCGGAAGGGAAGGCTGGCCGTCCAGTCGATCACCGCCCGCACCTTGCGGGCGACACCCGGAATCTGGCTCATGTGGTAGGTCCTCGCCATCCACCAGGCCGGAAAGCCGCGGAACTTGCGACCGCCGACCCTGCCCACCGCCTTGTAGCGGCCGAGGTTGACGAAGGACGCGTTGCCGCGGTACTCGAAGGGGCGCGCCGTGCCGATGCCCAGCTCGGCGGCGATGTTGCGGGCCGCGACCGGGCCTTGCCGGACCGCGTGCTGGGCAGTCGGTGGGTAGAAGCCGCCGCCGGGGTCGGGCGCCGCCGCGCAATCGCCGACCGCCCAGACCGAATCCGACCCCCGCACACGCAGATGGTCGTCGACCGGAACCCGGCCCCGCTCGTCGAGCGCCAGGCTCAACCGCCGCAAGCTCGGGTGCGGCGCGACTCCCGCGGTCCAGACCAAGGTGCGGGTCGGCAGGGTCTCGCCACTGGAGAGGCGGGCGCGGTCGGCGCTGACCTCCTCCAGCGTAGTCTCGAGACGGATGTCGATGCCACGGCCGCGCAGCTCGCGCAGCGCGTAGTCGGCGAGACCGATGTCGATCTCGGGCAGGACCCGGCCGGTCGCCTCGACCAGCACCCAGCGCATGCCGTGCAGCCGGGCGCGCGGGTAGCTCTCCATTGCGTCGGCGGCGAAGTCCTGGAGCTCGGCGAGCGCCTCGAGGCCGGCGTATCCGCCGCCGACGAAGACGTAGGTGAGCAACTCGTCGCGGCGGGCCGGATCCTCGCTTGCATTGGCCGCCTCCAGCGTCTCGACCACGTGGTTGCGTAGCCAGATCGCGTCGGCGAGGCTCTTGAAGCCGACCGCGTGCTCGGCAAGGCCGGGAACCGGCAGCACCCTTGAGACTGAGCCGAGAGCGAGCAGGAGCTGGTCGTAGGGAAGTTGCTCGCTTTCGCCTTCGCGAGTGCGCAGCTCGACCGTGCGCGCCTCGGGGTCGTGGCCGGAGATCGTGCCAAGCCGCAGGTAGGTCCGATCGAGAATCTCGCGCAGCGGCGTGACCACATGGCGCGGCTCCAACGTCCCCGCCGCCGCCTCGGGCAAGAACGGCGTGTAGAGCATGAAGTTGACGTCGTTGACCAGAGTGAGTCGAGCCGACTGCCGCGGCATGATCCGCTCCAGCTCCCGAGCCGCCATCGCCCCACCGAAGCCTCCACCGGCGATTACGACGTTCCAGGCCATGAAGTCACCGTAGCACTTTGTAACAACCTGTTACAAAGTTTCAGATGGCACGAGTATCACCTTCATCGCGACGCTTTGCATCCTGTAGCGCTAAAGTTTCATTCACTTGTGTTATCCACACTGAACGGCCCCGGGACGTATCCCCGGGGCCGTTTCTTTTTGCGGTGTATCCGCCTAGCGATCCGCGAGCTTCGATGCGAGCGCTATCAGCGCCCGCATCACGCCCGCGTTGGCCAGTAGGACCACCGCTGTTGTGTTAGCCACGAACTAACCAAGCCGCCAACGGGACGGGTTCGCCCCCATGCCTGGCCTGCGCGGTAGCTAAATCCCCAGCTTCTCCTTGATCAGGCGGTTGACCTCGCCGCCGTCGGCGCGGCCCTTGGTTTGCTTCATCACTGCCCCGACAATGGCGCCAATCGCCTTCTGGTTGCCGGAGCGGATCTGCTCGGCGGCCTCGGGATTGGCCTCGACCGCGGCGGCCACTATCGACTCCAGCTCGCCGCCGTCGGAGATCTGGGCGAGGCCGTCGCGCTCGACG
>DATHEA010000022.1:0-23593 GCA_035318745.1 Solirubrobacterales bacterium | reverse complement strand
GGCGCGTGAGACGGCCGGCGAGGATGGCATCGACATCGCGGGCGGCGCCTCGACCGTCCGTCAGGCGCTCGCCGCCGGAGTGATCGACGAACTCACGCTCGACGTGGCCCCCGTCCTGCTCGGGTCCGGCGAGCGGCTGTTCGACGGAGTCGAGTCCCTCGGGTTCGAGCCGGTCGAGGTACTCCACTCTCCGCTCGCCACGCACATCCGCTACCGGCGGGCGAGGTGAGGAGCCGCACCATCGACGGCGGGTTGTCGAATCTACCGGGGTGACCGGCGGACCCGATGGTTGGCTGGGCCTGGCCGGGGCCACAGCGATTCTGGATCACGCTCGGGCGTGGCGCTCCGCGAGCGGTGCCGCATGAATCGGCAGCGATCCGATTGGGGTGGATTCCGGTGGGTTACCGGGGAGAAGAAAATCCCGACGTGCAGGGACTTCCGAAAGTGGAGCTAGGCGGATTCGAACCGCCGACCTCCTGGGTGCGATCCAAGTCGGTCGGTCCGAACTGGCGGCGCGAAAAACTTGCTATTTCCAGGGAATTCGCTAAACACCGCTTGGCGCCCCCAGAGCGCCGGATATGCAGGGATATGCGGCGATATGCAGGGAGTCGGGCACTCCTGGCGAGAAGTGCCCGAAAACGGCGCAGGGCGGTTGGAACGCGCCACGCCTAGCTTTCTAGGGGTCTAGGACGAGGTCGAGCGTTGCGAGCCGAGCAGTGGCCAAGTCAGGACAGCGGCGGCGAAGGCGACCGCGGCAGCGACGAGGAGGACCGAATCGAGCCCGGCGACGATGCCGGCCCGCAGGCCCAGCGCCTCCGCGTGATGCTCAAAGATCGCGCCGAGGCCGGCGATGCCGATCGCGATCCCGAGCTGGCGTCTGAGGAGGCGGCGCGCTTCGGCTCTTGAAGGTGAGAACCGGAGTGTCAATGCGGCACGTCAGCGTGCGGATTATCTTCAGTACGTCATGCGACGACGAGTCCTGTGTCGCGGTGTGCACTGCCTGCTCGCCCTTGCGGTCGCTCTCCCCCTTTTCGTCCCCGCCGCAGCGCGAGCTGACAGGAGTCCCACGAAGGGTGAGCGCGCGGCGATCGAAGGGGCTGTGCGACGCAGCAATGCCGGACCGCACATCAGGGTCATCCTGTCACGCGACGTCAGGGTCTCAACCGCCGATCATCACTGGGCGACGGCGGTCTACTCCGTTCACTTTCAAACATCCGGCGTGCGGAACGACGATGTGGAAACGATCTACCACCGGGCGCAGGGGCCCCGGTGGAACGTGGCCCTCGGTTCGGTGCCGGACGCGGTCCTGGTTGACCTCGGGTGGGCCGATTCGCACCGCTTCGACAAGGCGGCGCGCATCGTCGTCTTCGTGCTGATGGGGATTCTCGCACTGGCGATCCTGGTGGTGCTGGGCAGGTTGGGAGGCGGGCAATCTTCCCCGATTCCGCCCCCGGCTCCTGCGAGCTCTCTGCCGCCTCCCTACGAGCCAGCCTCACGGCAATCCCGCCAGGACGAGACCTGCCGCAGGTGTGGCGGAAGTGGCACCGTCCAGTGCCCGGTGTGCGGTGGCAGCGGGAGGGTCGAAAATCACAGCCCGCCACCCGAAACGATGACGTGCGGTTCTTGCCCTGGCAACGGGAGGAGACAGTGCGAGGTCTGCCACGGCAGTGGCAAAGTTCCAGTTTGAGCAGGTGATCGAGATTGGCAGGGAGCAGGGCATGGTCGAAGCCCTCGGCCAGATCGACGTGCTCTTGGCCGACGAGGGTTGACTCGGAGCCGTCCACGGCGTAGACCACTGTCGACCCCGGACGACAGGAGGAGCAATGAGCACCAGCGCCGATCCCAAGGACGCCGAGATGAAGGCCGCCACCGCAAGATGCAAGCGAAGCGCCGCATGCAGGCGCTTTCAGATGGAGCTAGGCGGATTCGAACCGCCGACCTCCTGGGTGCGATTTAGCGCACAAGGAAAGTGGGCCGAAACTAGACATGCGCGGGGATTAGCGGCGAGTCAGCCACTTCTGGCGAGAAGTGGCTGAAATCAGAAGGGGGCGGTTGGAGCAGCGTCATTCACCGCTACACAAAGGCATACCCTGACCCGGATGCGCCGACGTCAGATCCCGATCGGATTGGGGATCGAGCAGCCCCCGGCTTGGCTCGGGCTAGTGGCGACCTTGGTCGCGGTCGCGGTCGGAACGCTCCTCGTCTACCCGCTCAAGGACGTGGCGCCGGTCGTCTCGCTCGGGATCGTCTACCTGCCGGCGATTCTCCTGATCTCGACCGTGTGGGGATTGCGGCTCGGGCTGTTCGCCTCGATCGCCAGCGCCGCCGCCTTCAACTTCTTCCAGATCCCGCCGCTGCATCGATTCACGATCGCCGAGGAGGAGAACTGGGTTGCGCTGATCGCGTTCGTGATCGCGGCGGTCGTCAGCAGCTCGGTCGCCGGCCTCGCGCGTGCCCGTGCTGTGGAAGCGGAGCGTCGCCGCGAGGAGGCCGATAGGGCGCTCGCCGAGCTGGAGGAGTTGAGCCGTGAGCGGGATCGGATGCAGGCGGAGGCGGTGCAAGCCGAGGCGGTGCGGCGCAGCGACGAGCTGAAGACCGTGCTGCTGCGGTCGATCTCCCACGACCTGCGGACGCCGCTGACCTCGATCATCGCCGGTGGCTCCGCGCTCGGCTCGGAGACCTTGACGGCCGAGGAGCGCGCCGAGCTGAGCGAGGGGATCGTGGCCGAGGGAAGCCGTCTTTCGCGCCTGGTCGAGAACCTCCTCGACATGTCCCGGCTTGAGGCCGGGAAGGCCGAGCCGCACCGGGGGCCGGTTGATCTCGCCGAGGTGCTGGAGGCGGCGCGGCAGGGACAGGGCAAGTCGGAGTCGATTCGCCTGGCGCTCGACCCCGAGCTGCCGATGGTCAACGCCGACGCCGCCCAGCTTGAGCGTGTCTTCGCGAACCTGCTTGAGAACGCGGTCCGCTACGGGAACGGTCGTCCGGTGCAGGTCCGCTCACGGGTGGTGGGTGGCAATATCGTCGTCCGCGTGGTCGACCAGGGACCGGGGATACCCGAGGGCGAGTGGGAGCGGATCTTCGAGCCCTTCCAGCACGGCGACGCCACCAACGCCGGCTCCGGGCTTGGCCTGGCGATCGCCAAGGGGTTTGTCGAGGCCAACGGAGGCGAGATCGCGGTCGAGTCGTTGCCGGGACAGGGGACCAGCTTCGTCGTCACTCTGCCACCTCACGACGGAGGCGATGCATGAACGCGGCGACCCGTGTCCTGGTGTGTGACGACGAGCCGCAGATCCTCCGTGCCCTGCGGGTGATCCTGCGCGACGCGGGCTATGAGGCGGTCACCGCCTCCACCGGCGAGGAGGCCCTGGACAGCGCGGCGGTGAAGCCGCCGGCCGCGGCGATCCTCGACCTGATGCTGCCCGATATCGACGGGGTCGAGGTGACTAAGCGGCTGCGCGAGTGGAGCGAGATGCCGATCATCGTCCTCTCGGCGGTCGGCGAGGAGGAGGCGAAGGTGCGGGCGCTGGCGGCCGGTGCCGACGACTACGTGACCAAGCCCTTCGGGCCGCCGGAGCTGGTGGCGCGGCTCGAGGCGGTGCTGCGGCGCGCGAAGCCCGAGACGTCGGAGCCGCTGATCGCCGCCGATGGCCTGGAGATCGACCTCGTTGCCCGCGCCGTGCGCCGCGACGGCGAGGAGGTTCACCTGACCCCGACCGAGTTCGAGCTGCTGCGCACGCTTGCCCAAAACCGTGGCCGCCTGATGACGCACCGCGCGCTCCTGGTCGAGGTGTGGGGGGTGGAGTACGAAGACGACGTCCAGGTGCTGCGCGCCCACGTCGCCAACCTGCGGGGCAAGATCGAGCCCCCCGACGGTCCTCGCTATATCCGCACCGATCCCGGCGTCGGCTACCGCTTCGCGGGCTAAAGCGACCTTTACGAAATCTGTATACGCGGGGCCGGTTTCTTCATGCGGCCTTGACGGGGTGAGGCGCACGATCGCTGTATGGATCTCGTCTCAATCGCCCTGGCCGTCGCCGCTTTTGGGCTGATCTACGTGCTGATCGGCGGGCTGGACCGGGTATGAGCGCCGCCGAGCTGTTCGGGCTGATCGTCTCCGTCGCGGTTTTCGGCTATCTCGGCTACGCGCTGTTTCGCGGGGAGAAGCTCTGATGGCACAGGGCTGGGCGCAGATCATCGTCTTCCTCCTCGTCCTCACCGCGCTCGTGCCGCTGGTCGGCACCTACCTCGCCCGCGTGTTCCGCGGCGAACGGGTCTTCCTCTCGCCGGTCGTCGGGCCGGTCGAGCGCCTCGCCTACCGGGTGATGCGGGTGCGCCCCGAGGAGGGCCAGGACTGGAAGGCATACGCGCGCTCGATCGTCGTCTTTAGCCTGCTCTCCTGGCTGGCGCTCTACCTGATCCTCCGCACTCAGAGCATCCAGCCACTCAACCCCGAGGGCTTCGGCTCCGGCCCCTGGAACCTCAGCTTCAACACCGCCTCCTCCTTCGTCACCAACACCAACTGGCAGTACTACGGCGGCGAGACAACCCTCTCCTACTTCGTCCAGATGGTCGGGCTGACGGTGCAGAACTTCGTCTCGGCCGCCGTCGGGATCGCTGTGCTGGCGGCCGTGATCCGCGGCTTCGCCGCCCGCTCAAGGGCGGCGCTCGGCAACTTCTGGAGTGACCTCGTTCGGATCAACCTCTACGTCCTGCTGCCGATCTCCTTCGTCGCCGCGCTCGTCCTTGTCTCCCAGGGCGTGATCCAGACCCTCGACGGCTCGCAGACCTTCCACACCCTCGCCGGGGGCACTCAGACTCTGGCGCTCGGCCCGGTTGCCTCGCAGGAGGCGATCAAGGAGCTGGGGACCAACGGCGGTGGCTTCTTCAACGTCAACAGCGCGATGCCGTTCGAGAATCCGGGCGGCCTCACCAACATGGTCGAGCTGCTGTTGATCCTGATCGTCCCGGCCAGCCTCACCTACACCTTCGGCCGCATGGTCGGCAACCGCCGCCAGGGCTGGGCGCTTTACGCGGCGATGATGGCGATGTTCATCGTCGCGGTGGCCGTCGTCTACGTCGCCGAGCAGCACGGCAGCCCCGCCCAGCACCATGCCGGCGTCCTCACCCACGCCTTCGACGGCTCGACCGGCGGCAACATGGAGGGCAAGGAGCAGCGCTTCGGGATCGCCGAGTCCTCGCTGTGGACGGCGGTGACGACCGTGACCTCCTGCGGCGCCGTCAACGCCTCCCTCGACTCGCTGACCGGGATCGGCGGCCTCGTGCCGCTGGCGAACATGGGGACCGGCGAGGTCATCTTCGGCGGGGTCGGCTCGGGCCTCTATTACATGCTGCTGTTCGTCCTGCTCACTGTGTTCATCGCCGGGCTGATGGTCGGGCGCACGCCGGAGTTCCTCGGCAAGAAGATCGAGTCGCGGGAGGTGAAGCTGGTCTTGGTCGGCGTCCTCGTCACGCCCCTACTGGTCTTGTTTGGGACGGCCTTGGCGGTGGCGAGCCCGGACGGCACGCAGTCGATCTACAACCACGGCCCGCAGGGCTTCTCGGAGTCGCTTTACGCCTATATGTCGCAGGCGAACAACAACGGCTCGGCCTTCGCCGGCTACACCGGCTTCATCCAGCCGAACGCGCCCGGCAACGCGGGCGCCGAAGCGTTCAGCTTCGCCAACCTGCTCGGCGGCGTTGTGATGCTGCTCTCTCGCTTCCTGCCGATGATCGCGGCGCTCGCGGTGGCGGGGTCGCTGGCCGGGAAGCGGGTCGCGCCGGCCGGCGCCGGCACCTTCCGAGCTGACTCGCCCACCTTCGTCGTCCTGCTGATCGGCGTCGTCGTGATCGTCGCCGCGCTGACCTTCTTCCCCGCTTTCCTGCTCGGCCCGGTCGTGCAGGGGCTGACCGACCAGCTCTTCTGAGATGAACGGATTGCGAAAAGACCTGACCACCGCGACGATCGCGATCGTCTTCCTGACGCTGCTGCTCGGCGTCGCCTACCCGCTGGTGACGACCGGGGTGACCCAGCTGGTCTTCCCGAACGCCTCCAACGGCAGCAAGCTCGAAGTCGACGGAGAGGTGGTCGGCTCGAAGCTGATCGGCCAGGACTTCAAGGGCCTGCCGCGCTACTTCCAGAGCCGCCCCTCCGCGACCGAATACAGCGCCGACGTCACCTTCTTCAACAACCTCGGCCCCAACAGCCGCGAACTCTCCGACCTCTTCGCCGAACAGCTCGCCGCCTACCTGAAGCGCGAGCGCCCCTACGACCCCGGCCTCGCCGCCGCCGAGGTGCCGGTCGACGCGGTGACGACCTCGGCCTCGGGTGTGGACCCGCATATCTCGGAGGCCAACGCCCGCATCCAGGCGCGTCGCGTCGCCGAGGTCCGCGGCCTTCCCCTGGATCGGGTCCTCGACCTCGTGGACGAGCACACCGACGGCCGCTTCCTCGCCCTCTTCGGCGAGCCGGGAGTGAACGTCTTGCAGCTCAACCTCGCCCTCGACCGGGAGGCCCCCCGATGACCGACGAGACGCTTCGCAACGAGCCGCGCTCGCTGCTTGACCGGGCGATCATCGCGCGGGCGGCACTCGACTCGCTGCGCAAGCTCGACCCTCGCCATCAGGTCCGCAACCCGGTGATGTTCGTGGTCGAGGTCGGCGCGGTGATCGTCACCGCCGGCTGGCTGATCCAGGTCTCCGGCGGGCCGCCGCTCGGCGGGGGCGATGAGCCCGCCTGGTTCGCCTTCTCGATCGGCGTGTGGCTCTGGCTAACCGTCGTCTTCGCCAACTTCGCCGAGGCGATCGCCGAGGGGCGCGGCAAGGCGCAGGCCGACGCCCTGCGCTCGATGCGCACCGAGACCGTCGCCCGGCTGCGCGACGGAGGCGAGAAGCCCGCCTCGGAGCTGCATCGGGGCGACGTGGTCGTGGTCGAGGCGGGGGAGACGATCCCCGGCGACGGCACCGTGATCGAGGGCATCGCCTCGGTCGACGAGTCGGCTATCACCGGCGAGTCGGCCCCGGTGGTGCGGGAGTCGGGCGGCGACCGCTCCGCTGTGACCGGCGGCACGCGGGTTCTCTCCGACCGGATCGTCGTCGAGATCACCCAAGAGCCGGGGCAAAGCTTCCTCGACCGGATGATCGCCCTGGTCGAGGGGGCGGAGCGGCGAAAGACGCCGAACGAGATTGCCCTCAACATCCTGCTCGCCGGGCTCACGCTGGTCTTCCTCGCGGTGGTAGTCGCGCTGCGGCCCTTCGCCGAGTTCTCCGGCACCGACGCCTCGGTGGTCACCCTGATCGCGCTGCTGGTGGCGTTGATCCCGACCACGATCGGCGCCCTGCTCTCCGCGATCGGCATCGCCGGCATGGACCGCCTCGTCCGCCACAACGTCCTCGCCCTCTCCGGCCGCGCGGTCGAGGCCAGCGGCGACGTCGACGTGCTGCTGCTCGACAAGACCGGGACGATCACGCTCGGCAACCGCGAGGCCACGCAGTTCATTCCGATGCCGGGGATCGAGGAGGCAGAGCTGGCCGAGGCCGCGCAGCTCTCCTCACTCGCCGACGAGACCCCCGAGGGCCGTTCGATCGTCGTGCTCGCCAAGGAGTACGGGATCCGAGAGCGCGAGCTCCAGATCCACGAGGCGACCTTCGTTCCCTTCTCTGCCGAAACGCGGATGAGCGGCGTCGACGTCAACGGCAACCAGTACCGAAAGGGTGCCGGCGACGCGATCGTCCGCTATGTCGAAGAGCAGGGCGGCCGCCCGCCCGCGGCGCTGCAGGACCAGCTCGACCTGATCGGCCGCGAGGGCGGCACGCCGCTCGCGGTCTGCCGCGACAACCACGTCCTCGGCGTCGTCTACCTGAAGGACATCGTCAAGGAGGGGATGAGCGCCCGCTTCGACGAGCTGCGGCGAATGGGAATCAGCACGGTGATGGTGACCGGCGACAACCGACTGACGGCGGCGAAGATCGCCGATGAGGCCGGGGTCGATGACTTCCTTCCCGAAGCGACCCCCGAGCAGAAGCTGGAGCTGATCCGCGGCCACCAGGAGGAAGGCCGGATGGTCGCGATGGCCGGCGACGGCACTAACGACGCCCCGGCCCTGGCGCAGTCCGATGTCGGGGTGGCGATGAACACTGGCACCCAGGCGGCGCGCGAGGCGGGAAACATGGTCGACCTCGACTCGAACCCCACGAAGCTGATCGAGGTCGTGGAGATCGGCAAGCAGCTCCTCATCACCCGCGGGGCGCTAACCACCTTCTCGATTGCCAACGACGTAGCCAAGTACTTCGCGATCCTGCCGGCGATCTTCGCCTTCACCTATGCGGCCAACCCAGGCGAGCGCGGTCCGCTCGACGCGCTCAACATCATGGAGCTGGGGACGCCGACCTCGGCGATCCTCTCGGCGATCGTCTTCAACGCCCTGGTGATCCCGCTGCTGGTGCCGCTCGCCCTTCGCGGGGTTCGCTACCGGCCGATCGGCGCCACGGCGCTGTTGCGCCGGAACATGCTGATCTTCGGCCTCGGCGGGCTGATCGTCCCCTTCATCGGGATCAAGCTGATCGACCTCCTGATCCACAACCTGCTCGGGGCTTGAGATGTGCGCCGCGCACACGGCGGCGGACAATCAAGGCGTGCGATCCGCTCGCCGGGGTCACCTCAAGGTCTTCATCGGCATGGCAGCCGGGGTCGGCAAGACCTACCGGATGCTGCAGGAAGGCCACGCCGCCAAAGCCGCCAATCGCGACATAGCGATCGGCTACATGGAGCCCCACAAGCGCCCGGAGACCTCGGCGTTGGCGGAGGGGCTGGAGGCGGTTCCGCGGCGCCGCCTCACCTACCGCGGCACCGAACTCGAGGAGATGGACCTGCCGGCGATCCTGGCGCGAGCGCCCGAGCTGGCGCTGATAGACGAGCTGGCCCACACCAACGCGCCGGGCGCCGAGCACGAGAAGCGCTACGAAGACGTGCGCGACGTGCTCGCGGCCGGCATCGACGTCTTCTCCACGGTCAACGTCCAGCACCTGGAGTCGCTGAACGATCAGGTGACTGAGCTGACCGGGACGCGGGTGCGGGAGACGATCCCCGACGCGGTGCTCGGCGAGGCCGACGAAGTGGTGCTGATCGACCTCACGCCCGAGGCGCTGATCGAGCGCCTGCGGGCCGGCAAGGTGTATCCCGGCGAAAACATCGAGGCGGCGCTGCGCAACTTCTTCACGGTGGAGAACCTGCTGGCGCTGCGCGAGGTGGCGCTTCGCCAGGTCGCCCAGGAGGTCGAGGCGAAGCGCCTCGTGATCGAGGAGCCGCTCGGCACCCGCGAGGAGCGGGTCGCCGCCGGGGTGCCGAAGGCGGTCGGGGAGCGGCTGCTCGCGCTGGTCCGCCCGCAGCCTTCCTCGCAGCGCCTGGTGCGTCGCGCCTGGCGCTCGGCGCAGCGGCTCGGCACCGATCTCGACCTGCTCTGGGTGAAGCCGCCCGGCCAGGCGATCGAGGGGGAGATCGAGCGACAGGTGACGGCGCTCCGCCACCTCGCCTCGGTCCTCGGCGCCACCTTCTTGATCGAGGAGAGCGACAGCTTGGTGGACGGCGCCGCGCAGGTCGTTCGCGAGCGCGGCACCACCTACATCATGGTCGGGGAGTCCTCACCGCCCCGAGGGCTCGCCCGGCTGCGCGAGCCCCTGCCGCAGCGGCTGATGCGCGCGACGCCGCCCGGGGTCGACGTGCGGATCGTCGCCCACCGCGGCGGCAACGACAAGGAGTCCGGATGATCGCCGAGCGCGCCCTGATCGCCGTTGCGCTCGTCGCCGGGTTGGTGGGCGGCTACCTACTTGCTCGCTCGCGTTGGCGCGGCCGGCGATCCGAGCGCCCGCAGGCGATTCATCAGATCCTCCTTCCCTTCACCGGCACGGCGATCTCCCGCCGGGCGGTCGACGCTGCGCTTCGCCTCGCCCGCGCCGAGGACGCGACGCTGATGCCGGCCTATCTGGCGACGGTGCCGAAGCGCCTGCCGCTGGACTGCGCGATTCCGGCCGAGGCCGCAAAGGCGATGCCGATGCTGGAGGCGATCGAACAGCGAGCCACGGCGCAGGGGGTGAGCATCGACTCGCGGATCGAGCGCGGCCGCTCCTACCGTCATGCTCTCGCGCGTCTACTCGACCGGGAGCGCTTCGACCGCGTCGTCGTTCCTGCGAACGCTGAGACTGGCGCCGAGCTCTCCGGCGACGATCTCGCCTGGATCTTGGAGAAGGCTCCGGCCGAGGTGCTGATCTTGCGGCCCGGCCCGGAAGACAGGCAATTCGTTACCGGCAATGGGACTCAGGCAGCAGCATGAGGTCACTCTTAACGTCGAGCGCCGCTAACAGGCCTTCGCCAATGAATCGAGCCGACCAAGCTCCAGTCGGAGTGCCGAGAGAAAGGCCGAGCCCGGCCTGACGTCAGCGATCATCTGAACCGAGTCGCGGTAGTGATCGGCCATACTCGCAACGCTGGTGCCCATCCGCTTTTCGGCCGCGTCCTGCGATGCGTCGATTCCGCGGCGAAGCCCGGCGATGTCAGAGAGCTTGTCTGCGGCGAATACCGTTATCGCCCGCAACCCGGCAGCGGCGACCTGCGCGCGTAGGGCAGCCTTGCGCGCCTCGAAGGACTCGATCGTCGGGTCCTCGCTGAGGACCATCACGAGCCACGCGATCGAGTTGCCCATCGCATCTCTCAGCTCCGGCTCGCCAAGCGTTCCGCGCTCCACGGAGTCGTGAAGTAGACCCACTGCGACCAACTCCTCATCGAATTCGAGCCGCTGCAGCAAGCCGACGACCTCGCTGACGTGTTCGAGGAAGAGGCGTCCGTCAGACGGACGACGTTGCGAGCCATGTGCCTTAGCCGCGAGAGAGAAGGCGCCGCTTAGGTATCCGGAAGCCAGAATCCACTCAGGCGTGCCGGGGATCTCGCGCCGGTCCCCTGCCAGGGCCGATCCGTCCTTCCTAAGAACCGGCCTGCCCGCCGCGCGATGGCCATTGCTGCCCGCCACCTCACGAGTATTGCAATTAGCTCGCGGCTCTCTGCCGGTTTCCGCAGGGCAGGGTGCGTTGCGAGCCTAAGAGGCCGTCGACCGCTGTCTACCTAGCAGCGGCCAGGCGAGGACGGCGGCGGCGAAGGCGGTCGCGGCGGCGACGGCGAGGACGGCGTCGAGGCCGGCGACCAAGCCCGCAATGGTGCCCGACCCCTCGCCGAGCCGGTGCTCGAAGATCGCTCCGAGGCCGGCGATCCCGATCGCGATACCGAGCTGGCGGAAGGTGTTGTTGATCCCCGACGCGAGCCCGCTGCGCTCGACCGGAAGGACACTCACCATCGCTGCCGCGAGGGCCGGGCTGATTACGCCGATCGCGAGTCCGCCTACCAGTAGGCCGGGAAGCAGGGCCGTCCATTCGCTTTCGACGTCGACGGCACGCATCAGCAGCAGCCCGATCCCGATCAGCACCAGCCCGGCGGTGAGGGGGACGCGCAGCGGCCAGCGGTTGGTCAGTCGGCCGGAGATCGGCGCGACGACGACCAGCACGAGCGTCAGGGGGAGGATCCGCAGCCCGGTCTCCGTGGGGGTAAGGCCGAGCCCGGCCTGTAGGTAGATCGCCACGAACAGCAGCAGCGGGTAGAGCGCGACCGACTGCGCGAAGGCGACCACGGCCGTCCCCGTGAAGGCCGGGATTCGGAACAGCCCCAGCGGCAGCATTGGTGCCTCAACGCGGCGCTCGACCACGATGAAGGCGGCGAGCAGGACGGCGCCGGCGGCCAGGGAACCGGCGATCGGGAGGCTGCCCCAGCCGTCCTCATTGCCGCGGATCAGGCCGTAGGTGGCGAGGAAGCAGGCCGCCCCGAAGGTGACCATCCCGGCGAGGTCGAGCGGCCGCGGCTGCTCCTCCCGCGACTCCGGCAGCGTCCGCACGGTCAACCAGATCAGCAGGACGCCGATCGGCAGGTTGACGAGGAAGATCCACCGCCAGTCCAGCGCGTCGGTGAGGACGCCGCCGACCAGCGGCCCGATCGCGAGCGCAGCCCCGGTGACTCCGCCCCAGACGCCGAGCGCGAAGCCGCGCTCGGCGTCCTGAAACTCGTTGGCGAGCAGTGCCAGCGAGGAGGCGAACATCGCCGCGGCCCCGACGCCCTGGGCGGCGCGGGCGAGGTCGAGGAAGACCGGGGACGTCGCTGCGGCGCAGAGTGCCGAGCAGGCGGTGAAGACGGCGAGCCCCCAAGCGAAGACCGCCCGCCCGCCGATCCGGTCGGCGAGGGCACCGGCGCTCAGCAGCGTCGCCGCCAAGGTCAGCGCGTAGGCGTCGATCACCCACTGCATCTCGCCGAAGCTGGCGTCGAGATCCGTGCGGATCGCCGGCAGGGCGACGTTCACCACCGTCACGTCCAGCAGCAACATCGCCGTCGCCGCGGAGACGACCAGCAGGGTTATCCAGCGATCCCGCGTCACCGGATGGGGAGCCTGCCGTTAGTCCCGGTCGAGTTCTTCGACCAGCGCTTCGACGCGACCTGCGATCTCGTCCCGGGTCGCGCGAACCTCATCGACCGGCCGGCCCTTCGGGTCGGGTAGGTCCCAATCGACATAACGGACGCCGGGCACGTAGGGGCACTTGTCGCCGCAGCCCATCGTCACCACCACGTCGGCCCATTCGGCGTCCTCGGTGCTGAGGAGTTTCGGGGTGCGGTCGGCCAGGTCGATTCCCAGCTCGTTCATTACTTCCACGACCTCGGGGTGGACGCGCTCGCCAGGCGTCGTGCCCGCCGAGCGGCCCTCGTGGCGGCCCTCGGCGGCGCGCTCAAACAGCGCCTGGCTCATCTGGGAGCGGCCGGCGTTGTGCAGGCAGACGAAAAGAGCGTTTGCCATCGTCGCCTCAGCTCGGCTTGCGAGCTCGGATGATCGCCGAGCCGGCGCAGTCGTGGACCCGGTGGGTCTCGGTGATCTCGACGTCCTCAAGGCCGGCGTCGAGCAGCGCGCGCTCGAACTCGCGCCGCGTCAGCGCCCCGGCGATGCAGCCGGTCCATTGCGCCATGTCGGCTCGGGTCGCCTCGTCCATGTCCTCGTCGGCAATCACGTCGGAGACAGCGAAGCGGCCACCCGGCCGCAGCACCCGCGCCGCCTCGGCCAGCACGCGCGGCTTGTCCCCGGAGAGGTTGATTACGCAGTTGGAGATCACCACGTCGACCGATTCGGCGGGGAGGGGAATCGCCTCGATCTCCCCGCGCAGCCACTCCACGTTTTTGACTCCTGCCTTGCGCTGGTTCTCGTGCGCCAGGGCCAGCATCTCGTCGGTCATATCGAGTCCGTATGCCTTGCCGGTCGGGCCGACCCGCTTGGCCGAGAGCAGCACGTCGATGCCGCCGCCCGAGCCGAGGTCGAGCACGGTTTCTCCCGCGCCCAGCTCGGCGACGGCGGTGGGGTTGCCGCAGCCAAGCGACGCCATTGTCGCGGTGTCGGGAAGCTCGCCGCGCTCGCCCTCGTTATAGAGGCCGGCGCCGAAGACCTGGGCTTCCTCGTCGCTCAGCACGGTGCCGGTCCCGCAGCACGAGGCGCTGTCCTCGGCGGTGACGCTTTCGGCGGCTTCGGCGTAGCGGGAGCGGACTGCCTCGCGGATCTCCTCGCCGTCGCCCTGTCCCGCCGAGCAGCCGCAGCTCGAGGACTCGGCCTCGCAGCACTCGGCCTTCTCGGAAGGCTCGCAGCAGTCAGCCTGGTGCTCAGGGGCGCAGCAGGTCGAGGTCGCGGTGTCGTCGGGGGATTCGGTCAGCTCAGCCATTCGGAGAACTCCTCCAGGGATTCTGGGATCACGTAGTAGTAGGCCCACAGACCACGCCGCTCGGAGCCGACGATGCCAGCTTCGCGCAGCTTCTTGAGGTGGTGGGAAACGGTGGGCTGGGAGAGGTCGAACAGGGGCACCAGCTCGCAGACGCAGACCTTGCCGGCGTGCTTTCGCAGCACGTCCACGAGCTGGAGGCGGATCGGATCGCCGAGTGCCTTGGCGACCATTGCCAAGCGCTCGGCCTGCTCGCGCGCCACGTCGGGGTAGACGACCGGCTCGCAGCAGGGTTCCCCGGCGGCGCGCTTGGTCTTCGGAGCCAGCTCCAGATCGACAGCCATCTATTTACATATATCTATTGAAATCACGTTTGTCAATACATAGGATCGCAGCCGATGACGGCCCCGCTCCCTCGCCGACTCTTCGCCGAGTTCCTCGGCTCCGCGTTTCTAGCCGCGACCGTGGTCGGCTCGGGGATCGCCGCCGCGCAGCTCTCGCCCGGCGATACCGGCCTGCAGCTCTTGGAGAACGCGGCGGCGACGGCGGCGGGCCTGTTCACCTTCATCCTTATGTTCGGCCCGGTCTCCGGCGCCCACTTCAACCCGGTCGTCTCGCTGGTCGACGCCGCCTTCGGCGGCCTGCGATGGCGCCACGCCTTCGCCTATATCCCCGCCCAGGTCGCCGGCTGCATCGCCGGGGCGATTGCCGCAAATCTGATGTTCGACCTCTCGGCGATCAGCATCGCGACCACGCACCGCGCCTCCGGGTCGCATCTGTTCGCCGAGGTGATCGCCACCCTCGGGCTGCTGCTGGTGATTTTCTCTCTAGCGCGGAGTGGGCGCGGCAACCTGGCGCCGGCCGCGGTCGGCGCCTACATCGGCTCGGCCTACTTCTTCACCAGCTCGACCAGCTTCGCCAACCCGGCGATCGACGTCGGCCGCATGTTCTCCGACACCTTCGCCGGCATCGCTCCGGCTTCGGTTCCGGCCTTCATCGTCGTCCAGCTCCTCGGCGGGGTGGTGGGGATCGCGGTGATCCGGGCTCTCTATCCCGACCTGACTCCCGACGAGGCGGCGGAGGTCATGCTGCCGCACGCCGAGCAGCCCCCAGCTGAGCAGTCGATGGCACCGGGAGGGTGATTCCGATAATCGGCCCTCAGTAGCCGGGGGGATGCCGCGCCACGAAGCCGGCGGTCGAAACCAAGTCTTCGTGCCAGCGCGGCCCGGTCCCGGTGTCGTCGCCGACCGTGTCCCAGCGCAGGCCGGCGATCACGGCGAAGACGTGGCGCGCGTTCGCGTAGATCGTGATCCAGCGCCCTTTGCCCGGCAGGCCCCAGCGCGCCATTTCACCCGAGGTCATCGGCGCTTCGAGCAGGCTGCCGCCGTGCAGCGCATAGCCGACCGAGCCCGAGCAGTCATAGCCGCGATCCGACCAGCGGGCGTGGCCCCCACCCCAGACGTAGGGGGTGGTGCGGATGCGGTTGGCGGCTTCGATCACCTGCTTGACGACTTCCAGAGAGCTGCGGGGCGCCACGGCCTTGCCGGCGACGAGGCGTGCTTTCTTGACCGGCGCGCAGGTTCCGTTGGCGAGGCCGCCGCCTTCCGGGGTGCATTCGCCCGCCGCCGGGGGTGGGGTCGTGGCGCCTTCCTCGCTCGACGTGGTTCCGACGCCGCCAGGGGAGGCGAGAGCTGCGCACGGCACAAGCGCCGCCGCGACTGCGATCGCGATCGCAAGACGAAGAACCAGCGCCATCTTGTCTTCGATCCGCAAACCAGCTCCTTGCTTTGGCGTTCGGGCTTTGGGACTTACGACCTTCACTCGCAACTCGCTGTTCTTTCGGTCTCCGGCTCCGGCGCTTGAATCTCGGGCCGGGGATGCCAGCCGAGGGGCAGCGCCGGGCTCGTCTGCAAAGCGCCGGCCGACTGGTTCAGCGCTACATTTGAGCCATGTGCATGCAGTGCATGGCGACGGCGATGACGACCGGGGCGGCGGTGACGGGCGTCCGCTCCTGGCTCGGGACCCGCAACTACAGCTGGCTCACTCCCCAGCGGCTGCGGCGCACCACGATCTGCCTCTTCGCCGCCGGCCTGCTGGCGTCGGCCATGCTGATCAGCGGCTCGGGCAAACAGCCGACGAGCGCGCAGGCAGCCGGCTCGCATCCTGCTCCCCAAGCGGCGAGCAGGTAACGGGCCAGCGCGGACTCAGTTCGCGCAGCGCTCGCAGAGGCCGCGCAGGACGACGTCGTGCTCGGCGATCTCAAAGGGGACCAGATCGGAGACCTGCTCGATCACCCGCTCGAGGCTTCGATCCTCGAAGGGCTCCATCCGCCCGCAGCGCCGGCAGATCGCGTGATGGTGGTGGTGGCTGTTGGGGTTGACTCGCTCATAGCTCGCGATCCCGCGCTCGACCTCGAAGCGCTGCACCAGCCGCAGCTCCTCCAGCAGCTCAAGCGCGCGGTAGATGCTGGCGCGGCCGACTGAGAGTTTGCGGCGGCGCAGCTCGTCCTCCAGCGCCAGGGCGCTGACCGCGCAATCGTGGCGGGCGAGCGCTTCGACTACGGCGGTACGGGCGCCGCCGCGCCGGTAGCCCGCTTCGCCAAGCATCGCCAGCTCGTAGCGGCGTGGCTTGGGGTTGACCAGCCGCACCTTCTTCGCTTCCTCCTGTCGGGCGAGGCAGTTGGCCACCGCGCCCGAGGAGCGTTCGATCCCTTTGGCGATGGCGCTGGGGGTGTGCGGCGCGTCTTTCTTGTGGCGGCGCATGTAGCCGAGGACGAGCTTGTCCAGCCGGCCCGGCCCGAGGCGCTCCTGTTTCGAGTCGTTCGACGTCCGCTTCGAGGAGCGTTTGGCCGCGCGCTTCTTCCCCGGCAAGGAGAAGACATCAGGCAGTTTGCGCCGCCCGTCGCGGCCGCCCGGCTCGCGGTTGACTTTCTTGTCGACCGTCAGGCCGGCGAGGTATTTGCGGGCGCTCGTGCGACCGATTCCCACGGCCGCGCAGATCTCGTCGACCGTGCCGGTGCCCTTCTCCTTGAGGAAGTCGAGGATCCGCTGATCGGTTGGCGTTTTCGCGGTCATGCTGGGCCTCCTGGTTCGCTGTCGAGGCCATCCCAGGCGGCAACCGTGCGCCGCCCTGGGGCTGGCCCGGGGTTCTCGTCCACATCCGGCTCGTCGTCCTCGGGCTCGACCCACTCGTCTATGCAGTGGGTCGAGCCCAGCCGCCACGTCGCTCGGCGGAAGCGCTCGCTCAGGTCAAACCACCTCGTTGAGAGCACCAACTCCCGCTGACTGAGCAGGCGATCGGTCTCTTCCCAAAGCTCCGCCACCTCCCGTTTGAACTCTTCGATCCGAACGGCGGCTTCGACTCGGGCGTGCCGCCAAACCCGGTGCTGGGGCGACTCGGCCAGCTCACCGATCTCACCCGCCTCGCGGCGCTTGCCCAGCTCCTCCTGGCCGGCGGTGGTCAGCCCCCAACGCTCCCGCCCCTGCGCCTCGTTGCGGCTCAGCAAGCCCGCCCGTCGCAGGTCTTCGAGTTGAGGATGCAGCGCCGCGACGGTCTTCGGCGTGGGTTCGAAGCCGAGGTGCTCGGCGACGATGAAGACCCACACCTCCTCGGCGCCCTCGTGGCATTCGGCCCGGTCGACCGCCTGGCGAAAGCGCTCCCATCGCTCGCAGTCGGAGTCCTTCGCCTCCAGCTCGTGCCGCTCTTCGCAGGGCGCCCGCCGTGCGTCTCGGCGCAGCCGCTTGAGGGTCCTGGCGAGGCTGTCCCCCGGCATGGTCAGCTCGACCGTCTCGATGTCGCGCTCGGCCTCCCAGCCCAGGTCTTCCATGAGCCGTAGGTCTTCGCCGAACTCGGCCGCGAGCTCGTCGTGCCGACCCCCTCCTTGCGAGCCAGCCCAGGCGGGTCCTGGCCGAGGACGAACAGGCGCTGGCACATGAGCCAGTGGAGCGTGTCGCGCTCCTTCTGGCCGACTACGAGGGCGGGGGTCACGCCCGCTCGCCTGCCCTCGGGTCGAGCGCGGCCAGCACTTCCTCGCAGGTCTCGTAGCCGCGCCGGAAGTTCAGAGCCGTTTCGGCGTCATCGATGCTTTCCTCGGGGTCGGCCAGCACCTGTCCCGCTTCGCCGCGCAGGCGCTGCAGCACTTCCATCAGGTCGTGCGACGGCATCTTCAGCTCGAACTCGGCGCGGTCGTCGCTGTCCCCCCAGCCGATGTCGTCCAGCAGGTCGAAGTCTTCGCGGAACTCAAGGCCGAGCCGCTCGGCGGTGGCGAAGTCCTTGCTGCGCTCCAGCGCGTCCCAGAGGCCGCCTACGGAGCCGATGTGATTGCGGACGACCTCGTAGAGGCCGATGCGCTGCTCGCGGTTGATCTTGATCGTGGTGCCGGGCACGGAGCCCTCCTCTCGGTAGGGCACCGAAGCCGGCCTCGATGCTGCCCCGGGTGGGGGCAACGGGAGTACCGTTTCCGTTGCATCGAAGTCTTAGGCTTCGGCGCCAGGCCCCGGGGCGTTATCGCGCCGCCGGGGCCACTTATGTCTTGGCGCTGGCGAACGTAGCTTCACCGCCCCTGAAAAGCCAGGCGGAATAACCCGTAATCGCCGCTAATCCCCGCGCATCTACGCGATTTCAGCCACTGGTGGCTGAAATGGAGCGCTTTTTAGGAGGCGGTTGGAGTAGTCCTGAAAAAGCGAACCCGGCGACATGCAGGGGGTTCTGCTGATGGAGCTAGGCGGATTCGAACCGCCGACCTCCTGGGTGCGATCCAAGCGCTCTGCCAACTGAGCTATAGCCCCAGAAGTCCGCGATTAGCAGGTAATTAGATGCTAATCGCGGCCACCTAGCGTCCATGCATTCTACAGCGGATACGCGGGGATACGCGGCGATTAGCGGGGAGTCAGGCACTTCTGGCGAGAAGTGCCTGAAATGAAAAAGGGCCGGTTGGACCCCTGCTGATCTACGGATAGCGCTCGAAGATCGCCACGACGTCGTCGGCGTTGGGCCACCCCAGGGCATCCGCGAGGATGAGGAGGCTGAGGCCGAAGATCACGGTCGCCATGCCGTAGGGGCCGCTGCCCTCGTAGGGTGCCTCGAGTCGGACCTGTCTCCTGGTGGGACTGAGATCCACGACCACCGGATTGAGCCCTCGATAGGTGGGGTGGGTGAAGCCGCTGTAGTTGCGATAGACGATCGCGTAGAGCCCGCGCCAGGACTTGACTTCGCCCTCGCCGCCCATTCCGGGCAGCTTCCCGGCCCAATGACGATCCGCCTCCTCGGCCACTTTCTCGAAGACGATCCGATCACCCTGCAGCTTGGCGACTTGGGCCTCCAGGTCGACGCGTTGCTCGTCGGTGAAGAGCTGGACCCCATGTGCGCGTGCGTCGCTGTCGGCAGCCAGGCGCGACTTGAAGTCCGCCCTACGCCATCTCTGAATCCGCTCGACCGAGGGCTCTGCCGCGAGCCAGGCCAGATAGACCGCTTGCTCAAAGAGGCGACGGACGTCGGCGCCGGTATCGGCTTCCAGTTCGCCTGGATGCAAGGTCAGGATGGCATTCATCGTTCCGATCATCCGGCTCACCATCGCGGTCGCCACAAGCGGCCAGGCATTGGCATCCCCGGTGACTTCGAATTCTTGAGGGAAATGCACAGAGGCGAGCTCAACCAGCTCCCGGCCGCGGCCGTGTATAGCGGAATCTCGATCGCGCACCTCGCCAGTGTGACGGCCAGTTCCCGGTCGGCGAGTGGCGGCGCTGGCGAGCGAGTTCTGGCGGTCGAGCTCGCATGGTTGAGTTGTCAATCGTCAGAGCCGATAGATATGCCCATGTTCTTGGGTCGTCTGCTTGAAGTCTTGGCGGACTGGTTTGCGACCGGCCGCTTCCCCCGCGAGGAGTTGCGCGTGCGGCCGGCCATAGCGGTGCCCTTCGCCGCCATCGTCTTGGTGCTCGCGATTGCCCTGCTCCTCCGTGTCCTCGGGATGTCGTCTTAAGCTCGGTACACATGCGGGCTTACACTCGGCTGCAGCACTGGCGGCTGGCTGGTTCGATGGCACACCGGGGAACTAGCAAGCGCATAAGGTTCTCCTGTTGGGAACGCGGGAGCCAACTTCTGGGAACGAGGCGAGGACGGGGGTCGTCCGATCGAGGGACCGCCAGGCTCGTCCTGTCGAGTCGCGGCCGATCACCCCAAGGCGGTCGACGACACGGCGCTACCACACGCTGCCGGGCAGCTGGGATGAGGACCGGATCAAGACGGCGCTGAGGGAGTGGACGCGAGAGGTCGGCGCTCCGCCGAAGTCCTATGAATGGTGCCCGGGGTCTGCACGTTCGGCCGGGTTGATTGGACCGGAGGATTCAAATTGGGAGCGCGAACACCCGCGCTGGCCGGGCAACACGACCGTCTACCGTTACTTCGATTCCTGGGTAGCCGCCCTCGAGTCAGCCGGGATCAAGCCGCAATGGCCGGCGCGTCCAGAAGGCACCCTGGCCGAGCGTGTCGAGGCCGCGAGGAGAATGCACGCTGCAGGTGAGAGTGGCCGCTCGATCGCCGATGCCCTCGGTGTGAGGCCCGACACGGTCAGCCGATACCTGAAGGCGCATCCCTGTCGGAATTGCGCCGGTCCCGTCGTCGGCGACGCAAAGCTCTGCCATATCTGCGCGACTCGGAAGGGAAATCCGCCACGTTGGAGCAAAGATGAGGTCGTGGCCGCGGTCCGCAAGTGGGTGCGACTCGAAGGTAGGGCACCGACCAGCATGGACTGGAGGCCGGTTCGCTTCGGCGGCTCCGAGCGTTGGGAGGCCGAGTTCCCCGACTGGCCGCCCGCGAGCGTGGGCGGGCTCATGTTCGACGGCTGGAACCGACTGCTCGAAGCGGCGGGGGTAGACGTCAACCACCCGAGCTGGGAGCCGGAGGGGATCCTCGCTGCCTTGCGGGCCTACGCGGATGAGTTCGGGAAGCCGCCGGCAAAGCAGGAGTTGGAATGGCCTCCTTCTGGCTATCCGTCATCGCGCACGGTGCGGCGCCATTTCGGTTCCTTCACAGCCGGGCTGCGCGCGGCGGGTCTCCGGTCGCGGGAAAAGCGGTGGAGTACGGAGGCAATCATCGAGGCCATGCGCGAGTTCGAGCGCGAAACCGATCGCTGGCCCCGATATACGGATTGGGCCGTGGCCTGCGAGGACTGGCCATCTGCGGCCACCGTGTACCTCCGATTCGATAGCTGGCAAGCCGCTCTGGACATCGCGACGGAGGACGCGAGTATCGAGGTCGGACACACTGAATCTCGCAGTTGAGCGGCAGGGGCGGGTAGCCCTGTCCCGGCTACCCGCCCCTGCCGTCTTGTCGGAGGCCGGGAACGCCCGCCCCTCGGCGACATGGGAGGTGAATCGCCAAGGGTTTTCCCGCAGAGGGTTTCCAGCCAGCGACACCCTAAGTGATCAGGGTGTCGAGATCACTTACACATAGCGGGAGCGATTCCGACGCCCGTCAGAATTCTTTGGTCGGCTCCGGCGTTTCAAACGCGCCGAGCGCGACCACTATCGCCATCGGCTCCCCACCTGACTCCCGCAAGCGCACCTCGGCCAGTTCCTGCTCCCTGACGATGAAGACGTGCAGTCTTTCTAGACCCGCCACCACCTTTTCCCAACCCCTCTGGTCGAGATGAAGGATCGACCATGCCAGACAGGTCTCATCGTGGCGGGTGAGGGTGCCTGCCACCGTCGCGGCTTTGACCCAATCCGAGAGTTGCGCAAAGGTTTTCCAGTCGTCGGTCGCAGCGAGGGCGTCGGGTACCTTGGCCCACGGACCCCGCTCGTTTTCGTCGTAGACGGCGGGTCCCGTGGCGCGGTAGAACTTCTCGGTCCCGCCCCTGCGCATCCCCCCGGACTTGTAGCCGACTACCTTCAGCCAGCCGTACTGCACCAGTTTGTCGAAGCGGCGTCGGATCAGGGGTTTGCTCAGGCCGAACCGCTTGCCGTACTTCGCATAGAACGTCGGAACGCTTATCTCGCCCCGGTTTGCCTCGTCCATGATCTGCAAACAGACCTCGTCCTCAAAGACTTTGGAAACGCGAACGGGGAAGGGGACCATCAGCTCCTCGCCCTCCACCAGCGCGGGCCCAACCTGGATGCCGTCCTCGATCGGCAACTCGAATGCCAGCAGCAGAGAGCCGACGCGGAACAACTCCTCGCCCGTGCGGTCCGTTCGACGCCTGGCGTCCTCCTGCTCCTCGTACTGCTCCGCGAACTCCTGGGCCATTGCGTCGGCCACCCGCGTCCAGCCCTCTTGATCCATTAAAAGCCGTGTGCCAGTGAGGCGACGGTCGGGGCGGGCCTGGAAGGTCAGCTCTTCCATCGCCCGGCGACACAGTTCGGCGATCTCCTTGAATCCATTCCAACTGACCGCTACGCGAAGTGAGTGGGGCAACACTTCGTAAGTCGGTCGATCACAGAAGGCCAGTTCGGTCGCGCGGTAGATGGTCTCGGTTGCACCCCGGCGCGCGCCGCCTGGCCCCTCGTCCCGATAGTGCCTCAGCCAGCCGGTTTCCCTGAGCCGTTCAAAGTGTCGGGCCACGCGCGAGACTGAGCCGCCGCCGAACTCCTCAAAGAACTGGGTCGGGCTCATGTCCCGCTGGTAGAGCTCGGTGACGATCTTCAACCGAATGGGCGCAGCGAAGACCACGGCCAGCCGCCGCAGATGGTCCACGCGCTCCCTGACCCCGATCCAGACTCTGCCCATGCCTTTTCCCTGATCGTTTCTCGATTAGACGAACGGCGCGGAGTCTAGGGGCATACCTAGAGCAAATCTCCCTCGTTCCCGATCGTTTACTCAGTTAGATTTGATCGGGAAATTCTTAGCAATTGTGGGAGGGGGTGATGAGAGTGAAGATCGCAGCTACGCGTCCGACGGCGCCGGTGATGTCCATCGTCAAGGTCGGCTGATTCAGCCGTGGTTGGCGGCGGGCTGGACCCCGGTGAGGATCGAAGGTCTTGGCTCGCCGCCCCACTCAGGCCACATCTTCGGCGCGCGGACGACAGGTTGCGCGTGGGCCGGAATCGTTATTGAAGAACGAAACGATCCCCGGGCAGACGCGGCCCATTTGCGCGTGCCGCCAGCGGGGGTCGAGCCTCATTGGCGTTCCCCCAGCCCGAATGCTCCGGACATCCGAAATGACTTCCCAGTTCGGCGGAACTACGCTCGCCGACGATGATCATTGTCTCGTTGACAAGCGTCCGCGTAACCCGATATTAAGCGTTGCGCTACAAGGCATCCAGTATTTGGAACTGAGATGTTTACCGTAATTCTTGCTAACTGGGGAGGGATTCAGTGACGGAGGCTGGCCTAGTAGGGCTGCGCGAAGCAGTTTCAACTCGAACCTTGATCCTTGCCGCCATCCTCGTGGGCGCTCTCGCCGGGCTCCTGGCTCCTTCGGCAGCTTCTGCGACGGTCCTGCCAGGGAAAATCACCGAAAACATGACGCTCACTGCGGCAGGTAGTCCCTATACCGGCAGCTCGGTGACTATCGAATCAGGCGTAACCGTCAATGCGGAACCTGGAGCAGAATTGAAAGTTGGCGAACTTGTCGTCAAAGGCACCCTCAAAGCCGAAGGCAGCGCCGAAAAACCGATCCTCTTCACGTCGACCAGTGATAGCGCTGCGGGCCAGTGGGGTGGCGTAAAGCTCGAAGCCGGCAGCGGCGGCTCGGTAATCGACCACGCCGAACTGCGCTACGCGGGCTCGGGCTCCAACAACCCGACGATCAAGATCAGCGGCGGAATCTCGCCGACGATCACCCACAACACGATCCGCAACGGCTCCTACACCGGCA
>DATHEA010000021.1:0-316483 GCA_035318745.1 Solirubrobacterales bacterium | reverse complement strand
ACTCGTTCCGCGACCACTACCTCGACGTCGAGGTCGACCTCTCCGAGGTCGTCTTCCTGGCGACGGCAAACCTGACCGACACGATCCCGGCCCCGCTGCTCGACCGCATGGAGACGATCGCCTTCGACGGCTACACGACCGAGGAGAAGCTGGCGATCGCGCGTGGCTACCTGCTGCCGCGGCAGTTGAAGCGCAACGGGCTCGAGCCGGACGAGGTGGAGGCCGGAGACGACGTGCTGCGCAGCGTTGTCGCCGAGTACACCCGCGAGGCCGGCGTGCGCCAGCTCGAGCGTGAACTGGGCAAGCTGCTGCGCGGGGCGGCGACGCGGATCGCCTCGGGCGAGGCCGAGCAGCCAATCGTGCTCGATTCCGATGCGGTCCACGATGCCCTCGGCCGCCAGCGCTTCTTCCAGGAGTCGGTCGAGCGCACGGCGATTCCCGGCGTATCGACCGGACTCGCCGTCACCGGCACCGGCGGCGACGTGCTCTTCATCGAGGCGACGGCGATGGAGGGCGACAAGGGCCTCGTCCTGACCGGGCAGCTCGGCGACGTGATGAAGGAGTCGGCGCGGATCGCGCTCTCCTACGTGCGCTCGCACAGCGAGCAGCTCGGCATCGACGACGGCGGCTTCCAGCGCGAGTTCCACTTGCACGTGCCCGCCGGGGCAATCCCCAAGGACGGCCCCAGCGCCGGCACGGCGATGACGACGGCGCTGTTCTCGCTGCTCTCCGGGCGGCCGGTCAAGCACACCGTCGGGATGACCGGCGAGGTGACCCTGCAGGGCAGAGTGCTGCCGATCGGCGGGCTGAAGCAGAAGGTGCTCGCCGCCCACGCGGCCGGGCTGACCGAGGTGATCCTGCCCGAGCGCAACCGCGGCGACCTCGATGAGGTGCCCGAGGAGGTGCGCGAGCAGATGACCTTCCACCCGGTGATGAGCGTCGAGGAGGTGCTCGAGCTGGCCCTCGAGCCGGTCGAGAGCGGGGTAGATGTCGCCGCGATGTCGTAGCTGCGCACCGGTCCCGCCCGAGCTGCGGGCGGTCGCCAGCCTGCTCGAGCGCCGCTGGACGCTGGCGACGATCTACGCCAGCGCCAGCGGCGCCGTTCGCTTCAACGAGTTTCGCCAGTCGTTGCCGGGGGTCTCGCCGACGACGCTCTCCGACCGCCTCGAGCAGCTCGAGGCCGAGCGGATCATCGAGCGCCGCCTGGTGCCGGGCCGCCCACCGCACACCGAGTACCAACTGACGAGCCGAGGCAAGCGCCTCGCCGGGCTGGTCGCCGGCCTACTCGACGCCGGGCAGCGCTAAAGGATCGGGGGAGATCGTGGCTGACGAATACGAGCGCCTGGGCATCGCGCCGACCGCGGACGACGGCGAGCGCCTTCGCGCCGAGGCTCCCTGGGACGAGGCCTCGCGCCCGCGACGTTCGCGCTCCGGCCCCGAGGTCACTTATACGGATGAGGGTCGCCAGGTCGGTCAGCACCTGATCGACGTCCACGACATGCTGCGCAAGGAGCTCGCCGAGCTGCGCAAGATCGTCACCCAGGTCCGCGACGGCGCCCTCGCCGCTGGCGACGCCCGCTCCGCCCTCAACGAGATGGCGATGCGCCAGAACGACTGGACCATGGGCGCCTTTTGCAGTCGTTACTGCAACGCGGTGACCCGACACCACGGGCTCGAGGACAGCGCGGTCTTCCCTCATCTGGAGCGTGCCGACGCCGACCTCGTGCCGGTGATCGGGCGCCTCGCCGAGGAGCACCTCGTCATCCACGACGCGATCGAGAGCGTCGACGGCGCGCTCGTCCACTACATCTCCAACCCCGGCGACTTCGACCGCCTCCAGGACGCATTAGACCTGCTCACCGACGCGCTGCTCTCCCACCTCTCCTACGAGGAGCACGAGCTGGTCGAGCCACTCGCCCGGCACGGCTTCTACGACGGCCAGGTCTGAGTTACCGTTATTATTGACACCTTATGCGGTGTCAAAACCTGAAGATTGGCGGTGTCCTCCGCGAAGCCCGCGAGCAGCAGGGGCTTAGCCAGCGCCGGCTCGCGTTGCGCGCGGGAACCAGTCAGGACGCGATCAGCCGGATCGAGCGTGGGACCGAGACGCCCACGTTGGAGCGCCTCGGCCAGCTCTTGCTGGCGCTGGGCCGCCGTCCGGTGCTTAGCATCGAGCCGCTCGAGGGCCCGGTGCCGCAGTCGGAGCTTGCGGCGTCCGGCGCGATGTCTCCAAGCGAGCGTCTGAGTGAGGCATCGAGCTGGAATCGGATGGCGTCCCAACTGGCAATTGCCGGAGAGCGGGCGCGTAGCGAAGGGCATCCGGCAACCGTCAGGCGCGAACGATGAGCGGGAAGCCCGAAGTGGGACCGGAGGGCCCGCTTGACATAGGCGAGCTGATCGCCGTACTCGCTCGCCACGATGTCGATTACGTCGTGATCGGCGGTGTGGCCACCCAGGTTCACGGTCACCGACGCACCACGATGGATCTCGACCTGACGCCCGATCCCAATCCCGAGAACCTGCGCCGGCTGGGTGCGGCGCTAGTTGAACTCGATGCTCGCCCCGCGGACAGCGGAGTGGCGGAGGGCGAGATCCCCATTACCGATCCGGAACGGCTCGCCGTAGCCGCGATCGTCCCGCCGTTGCATACGCGGCACGGTCAGATCCACATCCTCAAGGAACCAAAGGGAGCTCGTGCGTTCGATGAGATGCGCGAACGAGCTCTGGTCGTCGATCTGGACGGCAACGACGTCGCGATCGTCTCGCTGGACGACCTGATCAGGATGAAGCGCGCAGCCGGGCGGCCGGGTGATCTGGACGACATCGCAACCCTCACCGAGGTCGAGCGGCAGCGACAAGACAAAAGCTGAGTCCCCCGAACCTAGACTGGGGGCATGTCCCTGCTCGAGCGCCTTGGGGTCGAAGTGCCGGTCGTCCAAGCCGGAATGGGCGGCGGTCTCAGTCGGCACGAGCTCGCCGCGGCGGTGTCCGAGGCCGGCGGGCTTGGGACGATCGCTGTCGCCGGTGCGGCGACGATCGGCAGGGAGCTGGCGTCGGCGCGGGCGCTGACCGATCGGCCGATCGCCGTCAACCTTCTGCTGCCCTTTGCCCGGCGCGATTGGTTCGCGGCAGCGGCCGGGGCGGACGTGGTCGTCACCTTCTGGGGCAAGCCGCGGAGGCGTACTCCTGGCGTTTGGATGCACCAGTGCGGTTCCGTCGCCGAGGCCCGCTCGGCCCAGGCGGCGGGCGCCGACGCGGTCATCGTCCAGGGCATCGAGGCGGGCGGTCACGTGCGCGGGGCGATGTCGGCGCTGGAGCTGCTCGACCGGGTCAAGGGGGCGCTGCCGGCCGACTATCCGCTGTTGCTCGCCGGCGGGATCGCCGAGGAGAGCGACGTGCGCGAGGCGCTCGCGGCGGGGGCAAGCGCTGCCGTGGCCGGCACCCGCTTCCTGCTTTCGGAGGAGAGCCGCGCGCATCCGGGATACCGCCAACGGCTGATCGAGGCGGAGGACACCATCCTCACCGAGCTGTTCGGCGCGGGTTGGCCTGCGCCCCATCGCGTCGTTGCCAACGCGGCGACGCAGCGTTGGCTGCGCGGTGACTCCCGTGGCCCCGGGCTCAACCGGCTGATCAATCGCCTCCTCGCCCCCGGCGCGCGCTACACGCCGCCGGTCATCCAGGAGCGGATGATTCGCGCCCAGCGCCCGGGCAGCTGGCTGCTCTCTCCGGCCGGGCCGACCGACGATGGCCCCGAGACGCTGCTCGATGCGGGCGCGCTCTACGCGGGCCAGACGGTGGCCCGCATCGCCGACATTAGGCCTGCGGCGGATCTCGTCCGCGTCCTGACGCCGTGAGTGCGGCGCGCGGCCGCTAAGTCGGGTCCGCGATCAGCAGCTCCTCCTCGACGCCGGACTCCGGGGTGATCAGGATCGCTCCCTCGCCGGTTACGTAGGCCTCCTCGCCGTGCTGGACGACGTCCATGCCGATCGCCTCCTGGCGTTCGCTGGCCCGCAAAGGCATCACTAGCCCGATCAGCTTCAGCAGGACGAAGGTGGCCGTAAAGGCGTAGACCGGAGCCGCCAGCGCCGCCAGCGCCTGGTCCCCGAGCTGGGCCGCGTTGCCGTAGAAGAGGCCGTCGGAGACGCCGTTCCAGGCGAACTCGGCGAAGAAGCCGATGAAGAGGATCCCGAAGAACCCCGCCATCCCGTGGGCGGCGAGGACGTCGAGGGTCTCGTCGACCCGGGTCCGCGTCCGCCAGACGATGATCGCGTAGCTGGGCAGCGCCGCGAGGGCGCCGAGCGCCATCGCCCAGCCCGGGCTGATGAATCCACCCGCCGGGGTGATCGCGACGCAGCCGACGACGATCGCCGTCGCCGCGCCGATCGCCGTCACCTTGCGGCCGCGGATCAGGTCGAGGGTGAACCAGACGACGAGGGTGCAGGCCGGGCAGAGCAGGGTGTTGGTGAAGGCGAGCACGCTGGCGTTGCCGGTCGAGAAGCCGCTGCCGCCGTTGAAGCCGAACCAGCCGAACCAGAGCAGACCGGCGCCGAGCAGCACGTAGACGGCGTTGTGGGGGAGGAGGGCCTGGCGGCCGTAGTCCTTGCGGGCGCCGACCACCAGCGCCGCGGCCAGGGCCGAGAAGCCGGAGCCCATCTCGACCGGGACGCCACCGGCGAAGTCGAGGGTGCCGCCGGCCTGCAGCCAGCCGCCGCCGAACGCCCAGTGCGCGAGCACGGCGTAGACCAGCACCGACCAGAGCGCGGCGAAGACGAGGAACGCCCCGAACCGCATCCGCTCGACGACCGCGCCGGAGACGAGGGCGACGGTGATGATGCAGAAGGTCGCCTGGAAGGCCATGAAGACGAGCTCGGGAATCGTCGTCCCTTCCCGGGGCAGGAAGTCGACCCCGTTGAGGAAGGCGTTGCCGAGGCCGCCGACGATGCTGCCGTCGCCGTCGAATGCGATCGAGTAGCCGACCGCCGCCCAGGTGACAGTTGCGACGGCGATCGCGGCGACGCACATCATGAAGGTGTTGAGCGTGTTCTTCGAGCGCACCAGGCCGGCGTAGAAGAGGCCCAGGGCCGGGGTCATCATCAGGACCAGCGCGGTGGCGACCAACATCCAGGCGGTGTCGCCGGTGTCGACCTGCGTGACCACGCTGAGGATCGGCGCGCTCATCGCTTGTCCACCGGGGTGACAGCTCCCATGTCGGTATCGCCGGTGCGGATGCGCACCGCCTGCTCGAGCGGCACGACGAAGATCTTGCCGTCGCCCACTTCGCCGGTGCGGGCACCCTCGCAGAGGGCACCGACGGTCGCATCGACGAACTCGTCCGAGACGGCGATCTCGAGGCGGACCTTCTCGGAGAGGCCCATCTGCACGGTGGTTCCGCGGTAGGTCTCGACCCGCTCCAGCTCACCGCCGTGGCCCTGGACGCGACTCATCGAGACGCCGCGCACGTCAGCTCGGTACAGAGCCTCCAGCACGTCGTTCGCTTTCTCCGGGCGCACGATGCCGATCACCAGCTTCACGTCTCTCCCCTCCCAAGATTGCCGGGCAAACGCGGGCTTGAGACTAGTCGAACGGCGTGGAAGAGCTGAGTGCTCGTGCCTACGCGTCGAGTGGGCGCAGGTGCTCGACGTCGAAGCCCCAGTCGCTCTGCAGGCGTGCCGCGATCAGCGAGCGATGACAGGCCTCGGGATCGCGCTCTACGCATAGGAGGGCCGCCGAGCTTGCGCCGATCCATCGCACGATCGGCTCCAGGTCGACACGGTCGAGGATCTCCTCGGTGTAGAGGCGGGCGTACTCGGGGGCGAGAGCCGTACGTGACCGCTTGCCCTCTCCGAGGCGCGCGTCCTCCCGGTACTGCAGCTGGCGAAGCTCGGTCGTCGGCGCCAGCTCCTTGAGGTGGCTGTAGCCGATACCCGCCTCTGCCAGGGCCGCCTGCAGGCGGCGCGAGTTCGCCCACGCGTACTCGCTGCCCCGTACGCCTCGGCGTTGGCGCACGTCGAGCACGAGGTTGATGCCGCCGCCGGCTAGAGCTGCGAGGAACGAGTCGCGCTCAAAGCCGTAGACGCCGATCGTCGCGATCGAGGCCACGGGTCCGACCTGCCGCCGCTCAGCCTTTCTGTTCGGTGGGGCGGATGAGGATCTCGTTGAGGCAGACGTACCAGGGACGGGTCACCGCGAAGGCGATTGCGTCGGCGATGTCGGAGGCCTCGAGTTTGCGCATGCCGGAGAGGCGCTCGATCGTCTGCTCCTTGACGCCGTCCCGGAGGTGGTCGGTCAGCTCGGTGTCGACCGCGCCGGGCTCGATAAGCGTCGAGCGGACCTTGCGATCGGCGAACTCCTGGCGGAAGGACTCGCTGAAAGCCCCGACGCCGTGCTTGGTCAGGTTGTAGACGCCGGAGCCGGAGCGGGCGACGCGGCCGGCGACGGAGCTGATGTTGACCACGTCGGCGCAGCCACGCCCGGATTCCTCCGCGGCCGAGAGCAGGTGGGGGAGGGCGGCGTGGGTGGTGTTGATCAGGCCCTTGAGATTGAGGTCGATCATCCGGTCCCATTCCTCAGTGGGCGCATCCTCGATCGGCCCGAGCAGCATTACGCCGGCGTTGTTGACGACGATGTCGAGGCGCCCCAACTCGTCGACGGTGCGGTCGACGGCGGCGATCGCCTGGCCCTGATCGGTGATGTCGGACTCGATCGCCAGGGCGGTGTGACCGTGTCCGCCGATCTCCGAGGCGAGTCGCTCGAGTCGCTCCAGGCGGCGAGCCGACACCGCGACCTTCGCCCCCTGCTCCGCCAGCGCCCGCGCCGTAGCCTCGCCGATGCCACTGCTGGCGCCGGTGATCAACGCAACGGTTCCTTCAAGTGGGGTGGTGGCCATCAGCGATCGCGTCCCTTCAATCGTTTGCGCGTTTCAGATACCCGAGAGCCCGCCGGTCTACTCGCTTTGAGGCCGCCGAGGCAATCTACCGCGCAGGTTCGAGCGTGCCTCATTGCGGTCCAAGGGTCGCCGGGTTCGACTCCGATCATCTACCTAAATGAGGCTCCCGCGAAACTCGCTATGCCAGTTGCCATGCGGACCCCAGAAGCACCTTAGAAGACCAAGACCCGATTTGGGGGATTTTTACCCCAAACAGGCATCGAGCCAACAAAAAGGGCAATTTTGCGGTTTGTCCCCTTGCATACTTTCAGTGAACCCTGCTAAACCTCAGGAGTCCCCTTAAAAGGTGACGAAAGTGACCAGGGGTCAACATCGATTCACGGTAGAATCGATTCAATGAGGCAGCCGGGCCGCCGTTTACGGCCGCAGGCTTTTCCTCATAAGGCCCATCGCATGCAATGGGTAACGGAATGTGCACCGGGCGTCGGCTCTACAGGAGTCGGCGTCCGTTTCCTTTTTGGCATGCACGTTGTGTCAACGTTGCATGTCAATTTCAATTGACAACTATAGCGTCACTCTGATTGATATTGCATCATTCTGCATAACGCTTAATCATTTGCGCAACGTTATGTAGCCCTGTCGATCTGCTGAGGCATTCCAGGCCGTGACGTTCGGTGGCAAAACTGTTGGCTTCTCCTGAGCCGACCTGGCAGAAGGCATAGCGCTAGTGCTTCCTTCAAGGAATTGCGCCGCCCGATTGAGTTCTGGATTCGCAGCCGTGATCACGCATCTATCGCCATAGGTGGCTGAATTGGCGACCAGTTTGGGAGCAGAACAACCTAGCCGGGGTCTATGGAGCAGATTCGGCTTCACGAGACGTAGTTACGAGGACTGACGCCAGCCGGTAGTCAGGAAGCGGAAGTTCATTTCGTCTTCGCTTTCACCGAGGTAGCGAAGACGAAGAATCTCTTTCGACTTGCTGAAGGCGCATGCCCACTCTCCGACTTCGACGCCTTCCGCATTTGGAGACATCACGAGCGAAACTGAGGGCGCAGGTCCGGATTCGAGCAATTGGGCGCAATCCTCGTAGGACGGAGGGGTCGATTCGTCCCAAGCTCGGACTCCGTTTTCGGCCTGGAGAGAGGGTTCCGGCGAGAAGCTGTTGACTTGGATGCAGCCATCGCAAAATTCTTCGAATGGTTCGATTGGAAAGCCATCGAGGGTGTAGTTCTTGTCGACGACGAGGGAAACTTCGCCGTTCCAGAGTTCTTCGCCAGCTTGATCGGCATCGGCTTCGGGTTCTTCAACGGAGTTGCCCGAGTTCTGGGGAGCGCTTTCCCGCGTCTTTTTGCCCACCGAATCGTTTGCGCGACCTGAGTCGGACGAAGGGATGACGTCGAGTGCCAAGAGCACAGCGGCGACGGCTGCGATTGAGCCCACTGCCGTCCAAAACAGCGTCCAATTGATTCGTCGAGTCCAGTTGTCTTTCCCTGCCATAGGCAAAAGCCTATGCGTGCCGCGAAGTCGGCGTTTCCGCCCTCGACGATCGACGCAGGGCGATCTTGTTTGTCTGGCGCGCGGGCCACTTTGGGGGGGCACGATGACACCGCAGCGTCATAGATCGAGAGTCTGCCGCGGTCGTAGGGCGACTCCTCCCAGCATTTTGGGTGTCCGATCGATATACGAACATATGTTCGTGAACGCTGAGCAAAGACGCAGGACTCCCGATTTCCGCTGCGAAGATCAAGGAATGTCCGGCAGCAGCGCGATCGAGTGGACCGAGGCGACCTGGAACCCCGTTACCGGCTGCGACCGCGTCTCGCCCGGCTGCGCGCATTGCTATGCACTCGATCTCGCGGCCCGCCTTAAACACATGGGCCAGGCCAAGTACCAGCGTGATGGTGCTCCCGGCCGTAGCGGTCCCGGCTTCGGCCTAACTCTGCACCCAGACTCGCTCCAAATCCCGCTGCGCTGGCGGAACCCCCGCCACATCTTCGTTAACTCGATGAGTGACCTCTTCCATGAGCAGATCCCGCTCGACTTCATCAAGCGCGTCTTCGAGGTCATGGGCGACGCCCACTGGCACGTCTTCCAGGTTCTCACCAAGCGCGAGCAGCGCCTCAGCGAACTCGCCACCGAGCTCGACTGGCCCCCTAACGTCTGGATGGGTGTCAGTGTTGAGAATCGCCGCTTCGTCCATCGTGCAGACCACCTGCGGGAGGTCTCAGCGGCGGTTCGCTTTGTCTCGGCCGAGCCCCTTCTTGGGCCGCTCGACGACCTTGACCTCGATCGGATCGATTGGTTGATCGTTGGCGGGGAGTCGGGCCCACGACACCGCCCGATGCGCGAGGAGTGGGCAACCGGTTTGCGCGATCGCTGTCTCGAGGAAGGCGTCGCATTCTTCTTTAAGCAGTGGGGCGGGATACGCTCCAAGTCCGGGGGCCGCGAGTTGCAGGGGCGCACCTGGTCGGAGATGCCAGAGACGAAGGCATTCGCTTGAGCGGTGAGCTGCGCGACGACGATCCGCGCAAGTGGGAGTACACCGAGCACGCTGGGGTAAAGCATGCGATCCAGCGCCGCTACTTGGGCGCCTGGCTCAACATCCTTGGCTCGATTAGCCCGCTGGTCCTTTTCGACGGCTTTGCCGGCCGCGGTGAGTACAACGGTGGCGAGCCCGGTTCCCCGCTTGTCTTCTGGCGGTGTGCGGTTGAGGCCGTCGACCGTGGCCGGCCTAAGCGGGTCGAGATCCACTGCGTCGAGAAGGCTGAGGCAAACTTTCGTGAGCTCAATTCGACGATCGCGGCGCTTGAGCACCCTGGGGTCACCATCGACGCCGAGCACGGCGAATTCGCCGATCGGGCCGTCGCAAGGGCCGCACTGCTGCGTAATACGCCGCTGATCCCGCCCGTCTTCTGGACTGCCGATCCTTACGGCTTCCGTGGCGTTCCCCTCGATGTCGTCCGCCAGCTGATGTCGCTTCCTCGCTCGGAGCTGATGATTACCTTCATGGTGCGTGACATTCGTCGCTTCATAGGGGAGAAGAACCACGAAGCTCCCCTGACCGAGCTGTTCGGCGGCGAGAGCTGGCGCGAGTGCCTCGAGCTTGAGGGTGACGAAACCCGCGAGGAGAAGCTTCTGCTCACCTACTCGGATCTGATCCGCGACGGGATCGCCAGGTTCGCAACTCCTTTTCGGGTCTTCGAGGATGACAGACGCCAAACTCTTTACTACCTAATTCATCTCACCAACGAGCCACTCGGTATGCGCAAGATGAAGGACGCGATGGTCAAGCAATCGGCCGACATGACCTTCTGGCCGGTGACCGTCCGTGACCCCGACCAAATCGCCCTCGACGTCGCCGAGCCCGGCCCGTATAGGACTCTGCAGCGGCACCTTCTCGATACCTACGCAGGAAGCACGCTCAGCTTCGAGGACCTCCTCAACCAGGACTATCCGCTCGGCGCCTGGGTCGAATCCCACTATCGCGCCGCTGTCGCCGACCTCGAGAGGGCTGGCCGCGTCGCCCTCGACCGTCGCGCCCGAGAGGTTGAGGGGCGCCGTCGCCCCAGTGGTATCCAGCTTCCCGATCGCATCAGCTTCGACGTCCAGCTGCAGCTCGGCTAGCGAGCCTTCAGTTGACCGCTTTGAGTCGTCCTGCTGGCCTCGCAGCGACGATCTCCCTGTCGAGCTCAACGTGGGCCGCGCTCCTCGTCTCTAGCGCGGCCGTGGCGCGGTTGGAAATGGCACGCGAACCAGGCACTTTCGGCCGGGGAAGTGCTCGAATCACCGCTGATGCTCCGCGTATCCCGCACTTCTGGGCAGAAGGGACAACAAGACGAGAGGGCCTAAAAGCCCCTGTAAATGTCTTTTTTGGAGATGGACTAGCGCTCCCGACCGCTCGGTTGTGGTCGACGCGGTCGCCGGCCCGAATCCGATCGTCTTCTCGCCTAGAGACCTTCAGGCCCCAAGCTCGCCCCGGCGGCGCTCCAGGAACTCCCGCTCCGGTTGGCATGGGGCCAGCGCTATCGCCGTCTCGTAGGCGTCTCGCGACTCGTCGACCCGGCCCAGTCGGCGCAGGAACTCGGCTCTAGTGGAGTGGAAGTGGGGGTAGGTCTCCAGCTCCAAGCTCTCCACCAGCTCCAGGGCCTGGTCGACCTGGCCTGTTTCGGCGATGGCTACTGCGCGGTTCAGCTCCACCACCTTGGAGCCGGTGAGGCGGGAGAGCTCTTTATATAGGGCGGCGATCTGGGGCCAGTCCTGGGGATCCTCAAGGTGGAGGGATGCGATCGCCGCCTGCAGCGCGTACTCGCCGCGGCCGCCTAGGGCGAGGCAGCGGTCCAGGGCCAAGCGGCCTCGCTCGATCTGATCCCGGTCCCAGAGCGAGCGGTCCTGGTCGGCGAGGAGGACCAGCGACCCGTGGGCGAAGCGGGCGTCGCGGCGGCAGTCGCTGAGCTGCATCAGCGCCAGCAGGGCGTGGGCCTCGGGCTCGTCGGGCATCAGCTCGACCAGCGCGCCGCCGAGCCAGATCGCCTCGGCGGCCAGCTCGTTGCGGCCGCCGTAGCCCTCGTTGAAGATCAGGTAGATCACCGCGAGCACCATCGTCAGGCGGTCGGGAAGCAGGTGGTCAGGCGGCACGCGGAAGGGGATCCCCGCCGTCCTGATCTTCCTTTTCGCCCGGACCAGGCGCTTGGACATCGTCGCCTCGGGGACGAGGAAGGCCCTGGCGATCTCAGCCGTCGCCATCCCGCCCAGCGTCCGCAGCGCCAGGGCCACCTGCGCCTCGGTGCCGAGCGCCGGGTGGCAGCAGGTGAAGATCAGCTCCAGCCGCTCGTCGGGGAAGGCCGAGTCTTCGAGGTTCTCGTCCACGGCCTCAGGCGCCTCGAGCAGCGGCGCCTTGCTCGCCAGCGTCCGCTCGCGGCGGACGCGGTCGATCGCCTGGTTGCGGGCGGTCGCGATCAGCCAGGCGCGGGGGTTGGCGGGAGTGCCGTCCCGCGGCCAGCGCTCCGCCGCCGCCGCGAAGGCGGACTGGGTGGCTTCCTCGGCGCGGTCGAAGTCGCCGAGGAAGCCGATCAGGGTGGCGAGGACCCGTCCCCACTCCTCTCTGAAGACGCGCTCGATCAGCGCTCCACCACCGGGCGCACCTCGATCGCGCCACCCATCCGCGCGGCCGGGATCCGTCCCGCGACCTCCAGCGCCGCGTCGAGATCGTTGGCCTCGAGCAGGTAGTAGCCGCCGAGGACCTCCTTGGTCGCCGCGAAGGGACCGTCGGTGGTCAGCGCCTGTCCGCCCTCGACCCGGACCGTGGTCGCGGTGTCGGCCGGCTGCAACTGGTCGCCGCCCACGACGCCCGGCAGCTCGGAGATCGCGTAGTACTCGCCGAGCACCGCTTTCTGCTCGTCCTCGGGGAGCTTCCCGAACTCGTTCATCGAATCGCCCGAGTAGATCAACAGCATGTATTGCATTGGTGCCTCCTGGTCAGGTTCTCGGCGGCCGCCATTCGACCACCCAGCCTAGAGACGAACGAGACGCCGCTAAAAGGACACCTGGGACGTTTCGAACCTCGCCCAGCGTGGTACAAATACTCAATCTTGAGTAGAGCGGGATCAGTCGACCGCTGGCGAGGCCGGCACAGGGTGGCGCTGTCGATGGCGTTCGGGTGTGGGCTGCTCGCGCTGTTGCTCGTTCCCGGGCATGCCGCCGCCGACCCGGCCGGGCCTTCGTTCGAGGCGCACGGGAGCGTCGAGCAGGTTTATGCGACGGGTCTCCCCTCGGGAGCTCAGGTCTCTCTCTACGACGGCAGCGAACAGGAAGTCCAATCGCGCAGCGCGAACGAACTCGGCGGGATCCTCTTTCGCAACGTGGAACCGGGGAGCGGCTACCGCGTCGGTCTCACCTCCGGCGGGCCGAAATCGGAACCGCTCGACGTCCTCACGACGCAATCCGCGCCGCCCGACACCAGCATCTACAACCAGTCGATCCCGTCGAGCGGCTACGGGTACTTGACCACGCGCGACGGGACCGAGCTGGCGATCGACGTGCATCCGCCGCAGGACGTGACCCACATCCTGCCCGGCGTCGAACTGCCGCCTCTGCCGAGCGGCCCGACGCCGACCCTGATCGAGTACTCCGGCTACGCGTACGCGAATCCGGCTGGCCCCGAAAACGGGATCTCGATTCTGGCCAACCTGATGGGCTTCACCGTGGTCGACGTCAACATGCGCGGCACCGGGTGTTCCGGCGGCGCGTTTGACTTCTTCGAGCCGCTGCAGGGCCTCGACGGCTATGACGTGATCGAGACGATCGCGCGCCAGCCCTGGGTCCTGCACCACGAAGTCGGGATGATGGGCATCTCCTATGGCGGCATCAGTCAGCTGTTCACCGCCGCGACCCAGCCGCCGAGCCTGGCCGCGATCTCACCGCTGTCGGTGATCGACAACACTCAGACGACGCTCTATCCGGGCGGGATCCTCAACACGGGGTTCGCGCTCGAATGGGCCAAAGACCGGGTCCACGACGCCGAAGCGGCGTCCCCGACCACGGGTCAGGCGTGGTCCTACGAACGCATCCAGGAAGGCGACCAGGCCTGCGCCGAAAACCAGGCCCTGCATCCCGACGCGGTCGACCTGCTGAAAAAGATCGAAGAAAACAGCCACTACAACCCCGAAGTCGCCGACCCACTCTCGCCGATCACCTTCGTCCACAAGATCGACGTGCCGACCTTCCTCGCCTGTCAGTGGACCGACGAGCAAACCGGGGGGCACTGCTCGGACCTCGCCGAGCACTTCACCGGCACCTCTCGCAAGTGGTTCACCTTCACCAACGGCACCCACGTCGACTCGCTGGACCCGGCAACGTTCAACCGCTGGCTCGACTTCCTCGAGCTCTACGTCGCAAAGCGACCACCGATCGTCGCCGGCGCGGCAGCCCATGCCGCCGCGCCGCTGATCTTCCAGGAAGCTATGGGCATCCCCGGGCTCACTCTGCCCTTGGACTCCATCCAGCTGCTGCCGACCTATGGATTGGCGCGGGGCGCCTTCGAAAACCTGAAGCAGGTCAGGGTCCTCTTCGACAACGGCGCCGGCGGGCTCCAACCGGGCCAGCCGTACCCTGGCTTCGAAAAGTCCTTCAACGAATTCCCGGTGTCCGGTACCGAAGCAAAGGCCTGGTACCTCTCGCCGGGGGGCGCCTTGAGTGGCAGTCCGCCCGCCGGCCAGAGTGCTGACGAATTCACCTGGGACGCGAACGCCCTGCCGAAGACCGATTTCAGCGGCGACACCGGCTCGGGCTCCGGCGGCCTCTGGACCGCGACGCCCAAATACGAATGGGAACAGAGCCCACCGGGGAGCGCCGTCTCCTACCTCACCGCTCCGCTGAGCGCGAACACCACCGTGATCGGCGCCGGCGCGGTGAACGTGTGGGTCCGCTCCTCCACTCCCAACGTCGACCTCCAAGCGACGATCAGCGAGGTCAGGCCCGACGGCAAGGAGACCTTCGTGCAGAACGGCTGGGTGCGAGGCAACGAGCGCAGGCTCGATGCCGAAAAGAGCACCCCGCTCGAGCCGGTGCTGAGCCTGCGGGAATCGGACGTCGAACCGCTGCCCGCCGGTCAGTTCGTTCCGGTCACGATCCCGCTCTACTACGAGGGCCACGCCTATCGGGCGGGCTCACGGATCCGAGTGACGATCGCCGCGCCCAACGGCACCCAGCCGATCTGGGCCTTCGATCGCGCCGAGCCAGAGGGCAGCACTGCGCAGGTCGCGATTGCCTACGGAGGGAAAACGCCTTCGAGACTCCTTCTGCCCGTCGTGCCCGGGGTGAGCGTGCCGACCGGACTGCCGCCCTGCCCGGGCCTGCGGGGAGAGCCCTGTCGCACCTACCAGGCCTTCGCGAACCTGCCGGCAGCGCCCTGAGAGAGTGCTTACCGACGACGTCCGAGCACGCCGCGAGAAGGTCGTGCTGGATCACTTCCATGATGAGGTGGAGCAGGATTGGGACGCGGTCCTCTCGACCTTCCCGCATCCGCGCTACGAGATCGTGCCCACGCAAACGGTGCACGACGGTGATGGAGCGGTGCGCGGCTACTACCACGAAACGCGTGTGGCATTTCCCGACCAGCGGCACGAGATGATCGCGCTCCGGCATTGCGACGACGCTGTGGTCGCCGAGTTCTATCTGCTTGGCACCCACCGCGGGCCGCTCGGACCGGTACCCCCGACGGGCGGGTCGTTCAAGGTCCGCATGACCGCCTTCTTCGTCTTTGACGAGAACGATGAGCTCGTCTGCGAGCGGGTGTACTTCGATCAGCTCTCGTTCCTACGCCAGCTCCTCGGCGGCATAAACCTGAGATCTCCGAAGGGTCTCCTGACCATGGCGCGGGTTCTCCGGGGCTTCGCGAAGCTCTCGCGCGAGCCAAAAGACGTCATCCCCGATACGCCGGCGCGCGACGCCTGAGGTTTCGTCCCGTGCCCGGCGGCCAGCGACTGGCGGAATGAGGGGTTTTCGTCTGCCGCGGCGAAGAAGCCGATTCGCCGATTAACGCATCGCCAACCCCGGTCGATAGGAAAACATGCCAACTCGCCATGCCTCGCTCGCTGCCCTGCACACCCGCTTTTTCGCGGCGCTGATCTTCATCGCGACGGCGGCGCTCGCCGGGCCGGCGATGTCGCATGCCGCGCCAGCTCCATCGATCCTGACCTTGAAGACGGTCAAAGTGGGCGCCCCGGGGAACCCCTCGGTCGGGATCACCCCCTTCAAAGACGCGATCTACCGCTCCTGCAAGGAAGCCCCGCAGGAAGCGCACACGCCTCCCTGTCAGATGGTCGGCGGAGTCAAATACGGGTACGGCATCGGCCAGCTCGAGGTCACCGTCGCCCAGTGGGTGGCGTTCCTCAACACGGTCGACCCGGCGGGTCGTGACAAACACAACCTCTACAGCCCGAACGAGAGCTCGATCGGCTGGCCCAAGTACGGCCAGATCGACTTCGCCGCAAGCGTGGGCAAGGGGCGCCACTACTCGGTGGCCTCGCCCGAATGGGCCGACAAGCCCTACGGCTTCGCCAACTTCCTGCGCTCGGCGCGCTTCGTCAACTCCCTCTACAACGGCCGCCTGCTCTCCAAAAAAGCCAGCCGCGAAGGCGGCTTCCGCTACGTCACCTACCGCGTTCGACTGTCGAGGGTGACCGAGCGGGGGATGTACGACATGACCGAACGGGCGATGACCCGCTCGCACAAATCCGGCTTCGTCGTCCCCAGCCAGAACGAGTGGATCAAGGCCGCATACTTCGACCCCAGTGGCAAAGGGAAGTACTCCTACTGGAAGTACCCGACCAATCCCGGCGTGTTCGAAACCGAAGACGAAGCGGCGAGCGAACCAAAGCCGACGACGCTCGATCCGACCACCGGCGACGTCACCAACGCCTCGACCCAGCCGCTGGCGACCTTCCATGCCTCTGGAGCAGCTGCCCCGAGCTGGTGCCCGGCGGCGTTCGGCAGCGAAGAATGCTCCAGCGTGAACCCATTTGGGATCGCCCCGGCCAACTACGCCAAGGCCTTCCAGGGCAGTCTCAGCACGGTCGGCCAGGCGAAGACCACCTCGCCGTGGGGGACGCTCGACCAGGGCGGCAACGCGGTCGAGTGGACCGACACGATCACCCCGCCGCCGTTCGGAGCGAAGGGACACCGGATCTGGCGCCGGCTGCACGGCGGCATCGCCAACGCCTCCGTCTACCAGCTCTGGCTCTCGGCGGTCGGCCTGCAGCCGCAGGACAACGCGTTCTACAACGCCACCTACCCGTGGCTGGGCATCCGCATCGGCGTGCTCGGCAGCCTCGCAGTGAGCAAGCGCTGACCCGGCGGCCCCGGGCCTGTCCGCAGGCGCAAATACGCTCCGCCCAGAGTGATCTCCGACTTCCCACGTCGCGCATTTGCCCTGCTTGTGGCCCTCGTGGCGCTGGCGTTGCCGGCGGGTGCGCTCGCCGCGCCCGCGGCGCCCCAGCACGCCGGTAAGAACGCGGCGAAGCGGGGAACGCTGAAACAGCTGCCGGGAGCGCGCGGCTGCCTAGTCGATCGCTCGACTCCCGCCAAAGGCTGTGGGACGGCGCGCGCACTCGAGGGCCCGGGCCCGTTCATGGGCTCGCGCGCGATCGCCGTCAGCGCCGACGGCAAGAACGTCTACGTCGCCTCGTCGCGCAGCAACGCGGTCGCCGTGTTCAGGCGCAACCCGAAGACCGGAGCGCTCGGGCAGCCGAGCGGCGCCGCCGGGTGCGTCGCGGCGAAAGGCGCCTTCGAATGCGGCAAAGCCGTCGGGCTCAACGGCCCGAACTCGGTCGCGATCAGCCCCAACGGCCGCAACGTCTACGTCACCTCGCGGGGCAGCAACGCCGTCACCGCCTTCCAGCGCAACCGCTCGACCGGCGCGCTACACCAGCTCCCCGGCGCGGCGGGCTGTGTCTCGGGCGTGCCGCTTCCCGGTTGCGCCACCGCAACGGCGCTGCTCGGTCCCGACGTGGTCGTCGTCAGCCCGGATGGGAAGAACGTCTACGTCGGCTCGTTCTTCGGCAACGCGGTCGTCGCCTTCGGCCGGGACCCGTCGACCGGCGCGATCGCGCAGCTGTCCGGCAGCGCCGGTTGCCTCGCCGAGGCGACGAGCGGCTGTGCCGTCGGGCTTGCTTTGGGTGCACCGGAGGGGATGGCGATCAGCGGCGACGGTAAGAGCGTCTACGTCGCCACGGCCCTGTCCTCCGCCGTCGTCGTGCTCGCGCGGGATCCGTCCACCGGTGCGTTGACCCAGGCAAACGGCAGCGGCTGCATCGTCGATGCGGCGCTCGCGGGCTGCACTACCGGGTTGGAGCTGAACGGCGCGAACGCGGTGGCGGTCAGCCCCGGCGACGATGACGCATACGTGACCTCGTTGTTCAGCAACAGCGTCACCTCGTTCACCCGCGCGGCGTCCTCGGGCGCCCTCGCACAGAAGGAAGGCACCTCGGCCTGCCTGGTCTGGTTGCGTGCCGTCGGCTGCTCCTTCGGCCGCGCGCTCAGCTCGCCCGAGGGTCTCGCTCTCTCTCCGGACGGAGCAAATGTGTACACGGCGGCATTTGCCACGGGCGCCATCGACGTCCTCGACCGCAGCGCGGAATCCGGTGCGGTGACTCAGAAGCCGGGTCTCGCGGGCTGCGTCGCAACCCGCCCGGTCCCCGGCTGCACGCACGGACGCGCGCTGCGCGGGGTCAGCTCGATCGCGCTCAGCCCCAACGGCCGCTATCTCTACTCGACCTCGTTCGGCAGCAACGCCGTCGACATCTTCCGGAGGAACAAATGAGCCGAACCGACAAGCGCGAGGGCGGGCTCACCCGCAAGGAGCTGATCGGGTCCGGGGCGACCGCTGCGGCGGCCGCCCTGCTGGCCCAGGGCGCCGGCGTCGAGCAGGCGCTCGCCGCGGCGAAAGGGAAGCGGCGCGACGTCGCCGGGATGAACATCCTCCTCTTCCTCACCGACCAGGAGCGGGCGATCCAACACTTCCCGCCGAACTGGCTGCGCCAGAACCTGCCAGGGATGAGGCGCCTGCGGCGACACGGGCTCAGCTTCGAACGCGCCTTCACCAACGCTTGCATGTGCTCGCCGGCGCGCTCGACCCTGATGAGCGGTTACTTCCCGGCCCAGCACGGGGTCAAGTACACGCTCGAGGAAGACATGGAACCGCCGAAGAACCCGCAGGTGGACCTGCCGGTCGACCTGAAGAACCTCGCCACGGTGATGAAGGCGGCGGGCTACCACGTCGTCTACAAGGGCAAGTGGCACTGCGCGAAGCCGGCCGAGAAGGAAAACGCGATGCCCTCCGACCTCGAAAGGTATGGCTTCGATCGCTGGAACCCGCCGGACGCGGGCGCCAACCAAAGCGTTCCCGAGGCCGGCGGCGGCTTCGTCGACAACGACGGGCGCTTCATCGACTCGACCGGCGAAGGGGCGGCCGAAGGCGCGCTCGAGTACCTGGGCTCGAACGCGGCCCAGGAGCAGCCCTTCTTCATGGTGGTCTCGGTGGTCAACCCGCACGACGTCCTCTTCTACCCGAGCAAAACCTTCAAGGAAGCGGGTTACGACGACACCTGGCTCCCGGGGAACATCCACGAACCGGAGACCTGGGATGAAGACCTCTCGACCAAGCCCTCGGTCCAGGCGGAATTCCTGCGCATCTTCAACCTCACCGGAAAGCCGGAAGACGCCGAAGAACGGCGCAACTACCTGAACTTCTACGGCAACCTGATGCGCTCCTCCGACAGCTACCTGGTCAACGTCCTCGACAAGCTCGAAGAGACGGGCCTCTTCGACAACACGCTGGTGGTCCGCACGGCAGACCACGGGGAGATGGGGTTGGCCCACGGCGGCCTGCGGCAGAAGAACTTCAACTTCTACGAGGAGGCGACGCGGGTCCCGCTCGTCTACTCGAACCCGAAGCTGTTCCCCAAGCCGGCGCAGACCGACGCGCTCGTCTCCCACGTCGACTTCCTGCCGACGCTGGCAAGCCTGGCGGCAGCGCCAAAGAGCGCCCGCGCGAACTGGCAGGGGGTCGACTACTCGAAGCTCGTCCTGCACCCCTCCTCGAACCGCACCGCGCAGGACTACGTCGTCTTCACCTACGACGACTACCAGTCCGGCCAGTCCAAACGCCCCTACCCGAAAGCCCCCAACCACATCGTCAGCATCCGCGAAGGGCGATGGAAGCTGGCCAAGTACTACGACGCCAAAGGTCGCAAGCGGCCCCAGTGGGAGATGTACGACCTGAAGACCGACCCGCTGGAGAAGACGAACCTAGCCTTCAGCGGTCACAAACGCACGCCCCACCAGGACGAAGAATTCAGGCGCCTCAAACGCAAGCTCGCCCGGGTCGAAAAGACCCGCCTGAAGCCGCTGTAGTCCCGATTGCGTCGTGAGCCCGACGCGGGGCAACTAACTTCGCGCAAGCTCACGATCGATGATCGCGCCCAGAGCGTCGTTAACGCCATCGGCGGGCACGCTGGAGATCTGTGCTCCCGAGGCGACTCCGCGCACGTTTTCGGCCGCCCTCAGCGCATGCCAGTGGGAATCGAAGGACTCCCCCGACGTGGCCACGGTCCGGCCATCGACGCCCAGCAATCGCCAGCGCCACTTTCCTACCAGGTCTTCATATGCATCGAATTGCGGCATTCGTCGCCTCCTAGATTCGGATGGGAACGTATGTTCGCATCCGAGGCGGCGGCAAAAGTCCTTGTCGCTACGGGTTGGCTTCTCTGCGGGCGGCGGTCAGCTCGCTGCGAACGGCTCCGGTCTGGTTCGGAATCTCCAGCCGCCGTTCGAGCACCGGAATCGCCTCCTCTGGACGCCCGCTCAGACGCAGCGCGTTGCCCAGGTTGAACAGGGCGTAGGCGTAGTTCAGGTCTTCGGTGCCCGCAGGGAAGGCGCGGATGGCTTCTTCCAATACCGGAACGGCTTCTTCGTAGCTGCCGGCCTGGATCATTTCGAAGCCTTCTTCGTTGAGGGCGCCGGCCAAGGCGGGATCGTCCCCACTCGGCGCCGGCGCGGTCGTGCTCGCTTCCGTTTCGCTGCGACCCGGAGCTTCCGTCGCCTCGCGACCGTTCGCAGCCACGCTTGCGTCCTGCTTCCCGCTGCCCGGGTTCTGGGATCCATCGATGACGAGCAGGAACGCGACGGCCAGCGCCGCCAGTGCCGCAACGACAGCGGCGGCCTTGCCCAGGGCCGAGTGCCGGCTGTGCGGCTCGGGCAAGGTTCGCGGGACGCGAGGCTCGGACCGGGGGCGAGGGGGCGCTGGCTTGAGCCGTTGGGTCGGCTGATCCGGGACAGGGGTCCTGTGCTTGATCTGGGCAATCGCTTCCTTGGCCGAGGCCGGGCGGCCACCAGGGTCCACGCTGGACAGACGCTCGACCAATGCGCGTAGACGTCCCGGATGACCCTCTCCGACGCAGTCGCGCAGCACGATCCCGCACGAGTAGAGGTCGGAGCGCTCGGTAGCGGGCCGGCCACTCATCGCCTCGGGCGCGAGATAGCGGGCGGTGCCGAGCAGGTGGCCGGTTTGCGTCAGGGAGGTCGCATCCTCAGTCAAAGCGATGCCGAAGTCGATCAGCTTGGCGCTGCCATCTGGCGCGATCAGGACGTTCTGGGGCTTGACGTCCCGGTGCACGATTCCCGCGGCATGGATATGGGCGAGGGCGCCGAGGAGCTCCCGCGCAAGCCTCTCGCAGTCGATGCCGGGAGCCCGCGGCATCCGTTCGGCCAGGTTCTCGCCCGGGACGTACTCCATGACGAGATACGGGCGTTCCGCGCCGTCCGCGTAGTCGTAGATGCCGATCAGGTTCGGATGCGACAGACCCGCCGCGACCCGAGCCTCGCGGCGGAATCGCGCCAGGAACTCTGGATCGGAGGCAATCGTGTCCGAGAGGACCTTGACGGCGACCGGACGCTCGAGAACCTCGTCGCTCGCAAGCCACACCGACGCCATGCCGCCGCGCCCGAGCAGTTCCTCGAGCCGGTAGCGGTCCTTCAACCGGGACCCCTTGGCGATCATGGCCCGCGAGCGCTCAGCCGGAGCCTTCGCCGAGTGCCGCGGAGATCTCGTCGATCGCCGTTCGCTCGGCGTCGCTGACCGGCTCGTCGCCCTCCTCCTTCGCCCTCGCGACGCGCTCCGCGAGGCTGAGGGTGAAGCGCCTGTAGTCCTCGAGCTCTTCGGGGGAGGCTTTGGTCGCGAGCAGCGAGACCGCCTGCCGAACGATGCCCAGATGGTGCTCTTTCAGGTCCTCGACAGAGCCCCGGCGGGCGCGATCGACCTTCGGCTTGGACTGCGCGATCTCCTCCATCAGGTCGGAGGCGCCGGTGGCGTTTCGCGCCTCGGCGTAGGCCTTCGCCAGCGAAAAAGACTCGCGAAACGAGCCACCCCGCTGGGCCGTCGAAACGATCAAGCCGGCGCTCGTCGGCCCCTCCAGCACCGTTTCCCACTCCTGCTCGGTGAAGTCCGCTTTTCCAGTCATGGGAGCCGCTTACCCGACACGGAGCCCTCTTAAGCGGGTGCAGGCGGAATTAGCAGCCGGCGTTCTTGCTGTCCGGTCAAGCGTTCGGGGCGTTGCGGGACGGTCACCTGCTCGGTCGCGTCGCGGCGGAATCCTCAGTACCCGGTGCCGGTCTTGACCTGCTTGCGCTCGGACGGGTGGGCGCCGCCCTTTTTCTCCAGCACCTCGCAGGCGGTCGCGATGTCGGTCGCGAGCCGGTCGATCTGCTCGCGGCTCAGCGTCTCCTTGACCAGCGCCCGCAGCACCTTCTCGTTTTCGGCGTTGGGCGGGAGGGTGTAGGCGGGGAGCATCCAGCCGCGCTCGGCGGAGAGTTGCCAGGAGAGGTCGAACTCGTCGTAGTTCTTCCCCTTCGCCAGCTTGAAGGCGACCAGCGGCAGCTGCTCTTTGTCGGCGCCGATCAGCTCGAAGTCGCCGCTGGATTCGAGGTAGTCGGCCAGCGCCCGGGCGTTCTTCTCCATCGCCTGCATGATGTAGGTGTAGCCCTGCCGCCCGAGGCGGACGAAGTTGTAGTACTGGGCGAGGACCATCGAGGCGCCGGTCGAGAAGTTGAGGGTGAAGGTCGCGTCGGTTTTGCCGAGGTAGTTCTCGTAGAAGACGAGGTCCTCGGCCAGGTCGCTCTTTTCGCGGAAGACGAGCCAGCCGACGCCCGGGTAGACGAGCCCGAACTTGTGTCCCGAGACGTTGATCGAGCGCACCTGCTCGAGCCGGAAGTCCCACTCGGAGTCCGGGTAGAGGAAGGGCCAGACGAAGCCACCGCTGGCGGCGTCGACGTGCAGCGGCACGTCCATTTCCTTCTCGCTCTTGAGATCGACCAGGAGCTTGTCGATGCCGACGATGTCGTCGGCGTGCCCGGTGAAGGTGGTGCCGAGCACCGCCGCGACCCCGATCGTGTTCTCGTCGATCAGCGGCTGCACGTCTTCGGGCCCGATCGTGTACTTGCCTTCCTGCAGCGGCACGATCCGCGGTTCGACGTCGAAGTAGCGGCAGAACTTCTCCCAGACCACGTGGACGTCGCCGCCGAAGATCAAGTTCGGCTTGTCGACAGGCTTCGACTCGGCTTCGCGGCGCTGCTTCCACTTCCACTTCAAGGAGAGCGCACCGAGCATGATCGCCTCCGAGGATCCCTGGGTGCGGGCGCCGGTGGTTTCGCCTGGGGCGTGGTAGAGGTCGGCGAGCATGCGGATGCAGCGCTGCTCGATCTCGGCCGAGATCGGGTACTCGGCGTGGTCGATGAAGTTGCGGTAGAGGTTCTCGGCGATCAGGCGCTGCGCCTCGGGCTCCATCCAGGTGGTGACGAAGGTCGCCAGGTTGCGGTTGGGGTCGCCCTCCAGGGCGAGTTCCTCGTCGACCAGGCGCATCGCGTCCAGGGCCGACATGCCGCCGGCGGGAAAGTCGCCCGAGGGGGCGTCTTCGGTGAGGAAGCGATTTCCGTAGAGCATGGCGTCGTCGATATGGCTGGAAGACTTCATGGTCACTCGATCCGGTTGGGGATGGAGCCGGAGATACTAAGGTGGTCCAGCCATGGCGAACGTTCTCTGCGTCCTCTATGACGATCCGGTCGACGGTTACCCGCCGGCCTACGCGCGCGACGAGGTCCCGAAGATCGAGCGCTACCACGACGGTCAGAGTACGCCGACGCCGGAGGCGATCGGGTTCAAGCCCGGTGAGCTGCTCGGCAGCATCTCCGGAGAGCTGGGGCTGCGGGAGTTCCTCGAGGCGGCGGGGCACCGCCTCGTCGTCACCTCCGACAAGGATGGCCTCGACTCGGTCTTCGAGCGCGAGTTGCCCGAGGCCGAGGTCGTCATCTCCCAGCCGTTCTGGCCCGCGTACCTGACCGCTGAGCGGATCGCCAAGGCGCCCAAGCTGAAGCTTGCCCTGACGGCCGGCATCGGCTCTGACCACGTCGACCTGCAGGCGGCGATCGAGCACGGGCTGACGGTTGCCGAGGTGACCTACTCCAACAGCATCAGCGTCGCCGAGCACGTCGTGATGATGATCCTGGCGCTGGTGCGCAACTACATCCCGTCTCACCAAGTGGTGGTCGACGGGGGCTGGAACATCGCCGACTGCGTCTCGCGCTCCTACGACCTCGAGGGCATGCAGGTCGGCACGGTCGCGGCCGGGCGCATCGGCTCGGCGGTGCTGCGGCGGCTGAAGCCGTTCGAGGTCGGCCTGCACTACACCGACCGCCACCGCCTGCCGGCCGAGGTCGAGGAGGAGCTCGGTGTCACCTTCCACGCCGACGTGGAGTCGATGGTGGAGGTGTGCGACGTGGTGACGATCAACGCACCGCTGCACCCCGAGACGGAGAACCTGTTCGACGCCGATCTGCTCGCCCGGATGAAGCGCGGCTCCTATCTGATCAACACCGCCCGCGGCAAGATCTGCGACCGCGATGCGGTCGCGCGAGCGTGTGAGAGCGGCCGGCTGGCCGGATATGCCGGCGACGTGTGGTTCCCCCAGCCGGCACCCGAGGATCATCCCTGGCGCTCGATGCCCCACCACGGCATGACCCCTCACACCTCCGGCACCAGCCTCTCGGCCCAGGCTCGCTACGCCGCCGGGACGCGCGAGATCCTCGAGTGCTGGTTCGGCGGGCACCCGATTCGCGAGGAGTACCTGATCGTCGACAGCGGGACGCTTGCCGGCGCCGGGGCGCACTCCTACAGCGAGGGCAACGCCACGGGCGGCTCGGAGGAGGCCGCTCGCTTCAAGAGCGGCTGAGCCAAGCGAGGGTGAAGCGATGAAGATGCGTGCCGCGGTGCTCGAGGAGTTCGGCAAGCCGCTCGGGGTGCAGGAGGTCGAGCTCGCCGAGCCACGGGCGGGAGAGGCGCTCGTCCGTCTCGTCGCCTGCGGCGTCTGTCACACCGATCTCTACACCGCCTCGGGTGCCGACCCCTCGGGCTATGCGCCGACGGTGCTCGGCCACGAGGGTGCCGGCGTCGTCGAGAGCATCGGTCCCGACGTCGCCTCGCTTTCTCCGGGCGACCACGTCGTCACGCTCTTCTCTCCCCAGTGCGGCGAGTGCGTTCATTGTCTCGATCCGCGAACCAACCTCTGCCTGGCGATCCGCGAGCAGCAGAACAAGGGCTTCCTCCCCGACGGCACCACCCGCATCTCCCACGAGGGCGATGGGATCCGCCACTTCATGGGCTGCTCGACCTTCGCCGAGTACACGGTGATGCCGGAGATCGCCCTGGCGAAGATCGACCCCGAGGCGCCCTTCGAGCATGCCTGCCTCTTCGCCTGTGGCCTTTCGACCGGCCTCGGGGCGGCGATCAATACCGCCGCGGTGGCGCCGGGCAGCACCTGTGTCGTCTTCGGTGCGGGGATGGTCGGCCTCGGGGCGGTCGCCGGCTGCCGGCTGCAGGGCGCCGAGCGCATCGTCTGCGTCGACCTCTCCCCGGATCGCCTCGAATTGGCATGCGGCCAGGGGGCGACGGACACGATCGAAGGAGGGGAGGGCGCGGTCGAGCAGATCCTCGAGATGACCGATGGCTTCGGTGCCGACTACACCTTCGAGGCGACCGGCAACGTCGCCGTGATGCGCCAGGCGGTCGAAGCCGCGCGCATGGGCTGGGGTCTGTGCACCGTCGCCGGGGTGGCCGGCAAGGGGGAGACCCTCGACGTCGTTCCGCGCCTCCTGATCACCGGCCGTCGCGTCGCCGGCTCCTCGTTCGGCGGCGTCAAGGGACGCGACCAGGTCCCGGACCTCGTCGAGCGCTGCCTTGCCGGTGAGATCGACGTCGAGCCCTTCATCTCCCACCGCCTCCGCCTCGACGAGGTCAACCGGGGCTTCGAGCTGATGGAGGCCCAGGACGGGATCCGCAGCGTGATCGAGTTCGACGCGCTTTAGGTAGCGCCTATACATTCATCCGCCGTGAGCCTTGTCCCAACACCTGCTTTGGCGGGGCCGAGCAACGATCCGGCCCCGGATCGTCCCTACTGGCGCGAGTCGGTAGCCCGCCACGAGCAGTCCTCCCAGCGGCACAGCCTCGTCGACGTGGCGACCTCGGCGGTGCCGTACCTGGGCTTGATGGTCGCGATATATCTCAGCCTCGAAGTCTCGGTCTGGATAGCCCTTGCCCTGGCGATCCCGGCCGCCGGCTTCCTGCTGCGGACCTTCGTCGTCTTCCACGACTGCGCCCACGGCTCGTTCCTGCCCACCAAGCGGGCAAATCTCTGGCTCGGGCGATTCACGGCCCTTCTCGTCTTTCAGCCGTTCGGGAACTGGCGCCACAACCACGCTGTCCATCACGGCACCGCGGGCGACCTGGACAGGCGCGGAACCGGTGACGTGCCGACGCTCACCGTCGAGGAGTACATGGCGCAGTCCTGGAAGCAGCGGCTGGGCTACCGGCTGTTCCGCAACCCGCTGGTGATGTTCGGGCTCGGCCCGATCTGGTCGCTGATGATCGGACCTCGTATCTGGTCGAGCAAGATGCGTCCCCGCCAGCGCCACAGCGTGATCGCGACGAACCTCGTCCTCGCGGTGGTCATCGGGGCGATCGTCTGGCTGATCGGCCCGACGGATTGGCTGCTGGTGCAGATGCCGACCGCGATTCTCGCCGGCACGCTGGGAGTCTTCCTCTTCTACGTCCAGCATCAGTTCGAGGACGCCTACTGGGAGAGCTCCGCGGATTGGAGCTACCCCGATGCGGCGCTGCAGGGGAGCTCCTACCTGAAACTGCCGAAGATCCTCCAGTTCTTCAGCGGGAACATCGGCCTGCACCACGTTCACCACCTCAGCGCCAAGATTCCCAACTACAACCTCCAGCGTGCCCACGACGAGAACCTGATCTTCCACGACGTCCCCGTCTTGAGCGTTCGCGACGGCCTGCGTTCGATCCGACTCAAGGTGATCGACTCGAACAGCGGCCGGATGTTGACCTGGAGCCAAGTCAGGGTCCTTTCCCGGACCCCGGCCTGACGCCGTCCGGCGAGGAAGCGCTCCCGACAGCTAGCGCCGGAGCGTCTACAGTTGACGCATTCCAGGTGGAGTACTGCGTGTGTATAGGGGATTGAGGATGACGACAGGGGAGTCTCCGTCGGGATCTCGTGAGCTTGGGCCGCCGCCGACGCGGTGCGGTGCTCGGTAAGCCGCTTGCGGGATGGCCAGGCCGACTCGCTGAAGACGATCCGCTTCGGCTCGTCGCTCGGCTGCGGGGCCGGTTGGCCGAGATCGAAGACGCGATCTTCGCCCGGGCTCGCACCTCTCCGAGTCGGTAGGGGAAGAAGACCCCGAGTACGTCGCCGGGCTGCGAGCGACGGTCAGCGAATCCCTGGACTTCGCCCTCGTCCATATCGAGAGAGGCGAGGAGTGGGCAGGCCCGATTCCCTCCACCGCGGCCGAGCAGGCGCGGCGCTCGGCGCGAGCCGGGGTGAGGCTGGACACGGTGCTGCGCCGCTACGCCGCCGGCGACAGGCTGCTGGGCGACTTCATCATGGACGAAGACGACCGCTTTTCGAGCCAGGCGTTGCGCAAGGTGCTGAGAGTGCACGGGCCGCAGGTCGACCGGCTGATCTCGCCGCGGGACTGGGCAGTCAGGTTCTCGTCGTGCCGCGCGGGGACGGGATCGTCTGGGGGTGGCATGCGACGTGACCCTGGTTGCCGCGGTGCTGCGCGACGACGCTCTCGCCAAGGCGCTCTCCGAGACCTACCTGGCGCCGCTCGAGAGCCACGGCGATTCGGGCGCGGTCCTGCGCGAAACGCTGCGCGCCTACTTGTCCGCCGGCCTCAACGCGGCGACCGCAGCGGCCGCGCTGGCGGTCGATCGCCATACGGTTCAGCGCCGTTTGCGCAAGGTGGAGGAGGCGCTCGGGCGGCTGCTTCCGGACTGCCACGCCGAGCTCGTCGTCGCCCTCAGCCTGGAGGAGGTCGAGGCGGGGGTCGACCCCAGCAGCGGTAGGCTCGGGTTGAGGCTTCCCGGCTGGCCGTGGGAGCGCTACGTCATGGCCACGCGAGTCGCAGCCCGCGACTGGCGAGCACCGCGCCGAGGTCGTCCATCGCGACCCCGTTAGAGATGCCTGCGCCGGACGGACGGGACGAGCGTCGCAAAGCCCTACGACTTCGCTGCGGTGGCGCATGCGGTGGTCGGCGCCTGAGGTGCCACGGGATGTGAAGAAGCGGTCTTGCTCAGCCGAGCAGCTCGTCGAGGCGCAGGGCGGCGCGGCTGGGGATGACGATCTCGCCGTTGCGGTGCGCGAGGCCGACCGTGGCGAGCTCGCGCACGGCACGCTCGACGGCATCGATCTGAGCGAAGCCCCCGGCCTCGCCGCCGATCTCACGTGAAAGCTCGCCGACCGTGAGCTGGACCGGGTGGAGGGCCAGAAGCTGCCGCAGGACGGCAGCTTCGATGGTCGTGTCCTGCGCGCTCGGGCTTCGGGTCTGGTCCATGTCTTCCACGCGTCACCTTCTAAGGGCGCTCGCCCTCAATCTCGCCCCCCTGGATCGTCGTCCCTGTCCTGTTTGCCGAATTCAGCGAGCATTTTGCGCGCCCACAGCGCTTGCGGCGCCAAGCGGAAGCAGGGCGGCGCCGGCGGGTCCTTGGCGACCCCCTTCAACGCCCTGCGCCTGGTCAGCACGCGCAGGTGATAGGCGATCCGGCCAGGCTCCTCGGCCAGCACGGCGGCGATCTCGGCTGCGCCGGCCTCCATTCCGTCGAGCATCAGACAGAGAATTCCCTGCCGCACGGGATGCGCCAGTGCGGCACGGCGATAGCGATGCTCCATGTCCCGGCGCTCCCGGCCGTCCTCGAATCCCGCCATTCGAGCAAAGAATATATGAGAGAACGAGATCTTCTGTCTGAAGGCCTTTCGTCTGCGCAAGCGATCGTGCGCTTAGAACCTGTCAGACGCCCTCGCGGACCCCGCCCATCTCGCTGAACACAGCGGTGACGCCGCCGTCTTCGCGCTGCTCGTCGGCGATCACGTGTGAGACCGCGTTGATCAGCGCCAGGTGGGTGAACGCCTGCGGGAAGTTGCCGAGGTGGCGCCCGCTTTCCGCTTCCAGCTCCTCCGCGTAGAGGTCGAGCCAGCCGGCCGCCTCGAGCAGCCGCTCGCACAGTTCCCGTGCCCGCACCGGCTCGCCGATCTCCGAGAGCGCCGAGACGAGCCAGAAGGAGCAGATCAGGAAGGTCCCCTCCTCGCCGCTCAGCCCGTCATCGGTCTCCTCGACCTTGTAGCGGAGGACGAGGCCGTGCTGGGTCAGCTGCCCGGCGATCGCGTCGACCGTGGCGCATACGCGCGGATCGTCGGGGGGGAGAAAGCGCAGCAGCGGAATCAGCAGGGTCGAGGCGTCGAGCGCATCGGTCTCGTAGTGCTGGCGGAAGACCCCGTCGCGAACGCCGCGCTCGAGGATCTCGTCGCGGATCTCCTCCGCCGTCTTCTCCCATTCGTCGGCGAGATCGTCGATGCCGACACCGCGGGCGAGACGGGCGCCGCGATCGACGGCGACCCAGATCATCAGCTTCGAAGAGACGTAGTGCTTGGGCTCTCCCCGGGACTCCCAGATCCCCTGATCGGGATCGGGCCAGGCCGCGATCGCCGCTTCGACCTGCCGGCGGATCAGCTGGCGATCGGACGGGGTGCCGGAGCCGCGCAGGGCCTTTTCATGCAGGTAGATCGAATCGAGCAGCGCACCCCAGACGTCGTTCTGGCGCTGGTCGTAGGCGCCGTTGCCGATCCGCACCGGGCTCGCCCCGCCGTAGCCATCGAGATGGTCGAGCGTGCTCTCCGTCAGCTCCTTCTCACCGCCGATCCCGTACATGATCTGCAGCTCGGAGTCCTTGCGGCTGATGCCGATGATGAAGCGCATGAAGTCGCGCGCCTCCTGGTCGAAGCCGAGCGTGTGCAGGGCCCAGAGGCTGAAGGTCGAGTCGCGGATCCAGCTGAAGCGATAGTCCCAGTTGCGTTCGCCGCCGGGGGTCTCGGGAAGCGAGGTGGTCGGCGCTGCGAGCAGCGCACCCGTCGGCGCGTAGGTGAGTCCCTTCAGCACCAGCGCCGAGCGCTGCAGGTGGACGCGCCAGGGATGGTCGGGGAAGTCGCCGTCGCGCAGCCACTTGCGCCAGAAGTCTTCGGTCGAGTCGAGCCGCTCCAGCGCCTCTGGCGCGCTGCGCGGCCCGCCCAGATCGTCGTCGCCCCAGGTCAAGGCACAGAAGCTCGTCTCGTCCTCACGCAGCCTGACGGTGCCGTGGGCGGTGCCGCCGTCGAGCGAGAGCTCCATGTCGCTGGTCAGTTGGAGCTCGACGCCATCGCCACCCCGTGCAGTCGCCTCGCCCAGCTCGCCTCCGCTCCAGGTGGCGGTCTCGGCGCCATAGGCAAAGCGCGGCAGGCACTCCATCTCGATCTCGACCTCACCGTCGATACAGGTGATCGTCCGCAGCAGCGAGTGGTCGGACTCGTGCTCGGTTCGCGGCCGCGAGCCCGGCCCCGCCTGCTCGACCCAGTCGCCGATCGTCAGCGCGTCGTGGACGACCACCCATCCCGTATCGGTCACCCAGGTCGTCTCGATCACCAGCGTGCCCGGCTCGTAGCGACGGCTGATCGGCACGACGACGCCGCGTGGCTTCAGCTTGAAATGGCCGGCGCCGCGGTCGAGCAGGGCGGCAAAGGCGCTGGGCGAGTCGAAGCGCGGTAGGCAGAGCCACTCGACCGAGCCGTCATAGGAGATCAGGGCGCTGGTGTGGCAGTCGGAGAGGAAGCCGTAGCTGCCGATCGGGGGGAAGCGGTTCGGACCAGCGCTCACGGAGATGCCAAGCTACCACCGTGAGCCTGCTCCTTGCCCACGTGACCGGCGCTTTCGTGCCGATCGAGGTGATTCCGATCACCGTCGCGGGTGTCCTTTACTGGCACCGCGTCCTCGTCCTGTCCTGGGAGCGCCGCAAGGTGCCGCTCTGGCGCCAGCTCTGCTTCGGCGCCGGGCTACTGACGATCTCGATCGCCCTCTTCAGCCCGGTCGGCCATATCTCCGACGAGCTCGTGCTCGCTCATATGGGCGAGCACCTGCTGATCGGCGACATCGCCTCGCTGCTGATCGTCCTCGGCCTGACCCGCTCGCTGCTGCAGCCGATCCTCGCGATCCGCCTCTTCAACCGCCTCCAGGTTCTCACCCACCCGGCGATCGCCTTTCCCCTCTGGGCGATCAACCTCTTCTTCTGGCACGTCCCCGCGATCTACCAGGACGCCTACGGCGCGGCGCCGATCCACGCCCTGGAGCACACCACCTTCCTCTTCTTCGGCTGCCTGATGTGGATGCCGATCTTCGGGCCGTTGCCGAAGCCGCGCTGGTTCAGCGCCGGCTGGAAGGTCGCCTACGTGATCGCGGTTCGCTTCACCGGCGCGATCCTCGGCAACGTGCTGATGTGGTCGGGGTCGGTGCTCTACCCGATCTACGCGCCCGGGGAGCGCTACTGGCACATCTCGGCGATCGCCGACCAGAGCACCGCCGGCGTGATCATGATGGTCGAGGGGACCTTCCTGGCGCTCGGCGTGCTGGCCTGGGTCTTCTTCGAGGTCGCCCGCGAAGGCACCGAAAAGCAGGACCTGCTCGACCTCGCCCGCGAGCGCGGGGTCGAGCTCGACGAGCGCCGCGCCCAGCGCGCCGTCGCCGCTGGGCACGGAGCGCTGTTGGAGGAACGGCTGACCGCCGCCGGCGATGACCAGGGCTAAGGCCTGGCTCGTCACCGGCCCGCTCGGCCGCGGGCTGGCCTTCGCGATCGACTTCGGCGTGGCGGTGCGCAGGGGGCTGCTGCGGCGCTCGCGATAGGGTCCCGCGCTCTCTATGCAGCCAACAGTCTCAGAGCTACCCGGCTCGCGCGTCAGCGTCGAGGTCGAGGTTCCCGCCGCCGACGTCGACCGCGCCGTGGCACGCGCCGCCCGTGGCCTGGCGCGGGAGATGCGGATGCCCGGTTTCCGCAAAGGCAAGGCGCCCCCCTCGCTGGTGATCCAGCGGGTTGGTTTCGCCGCTGTGCTCGACGAGGCGATCCGCGAGGCGCTGCCGGAGTGGTACGAACGGGCGCTGCTCGGCTCCGGCATCGCGCCGGTCGGCGATCCCAGCGTCGAGGTCGTCTCCACGCCCGAGGCCGAGGGCGAGCCGCTCGCCTTCAAGTTCGAGATCGGCGTCCGGCCGAAGGCCGAGCTGGGCGAGTACAAGGGCCTCGAGGTGGGCAAGGCCGAGCCCGAGCCAGCGGAGGAATTGGTCGACCGTGAGGTCGAGCGGATCCGCGAAGGCTTCGCCAAGCTGGAGCCGGTCGATCGCGCCGCCGGCGAGGGAGACGTGCTGCTGGTCGACTTCGAGGGCCTGCTCGACGGCAAAGCCTTCGAGGGCGGCAAGGCGAGCGACTACCTGCTCGAGCTCGGCGGCGGTCAGCTGATCGAGGGCTTCGAGGAGCAGCTCGCCGGTGTCAGCGGCGGCGAGACGCGCAATGTCGAGGTCACTTTTCCCGACGACTACCAGGCCGAGCAGCTTGCCGGCGAAGACGCCGTCTTCACGGTCGAGGTCAAGGAGGTGCGGGAAAAAGTCCTGCCCGAGCTCGACGACGATTTCGCCTCCGATGCATCCGAGTTCGACAGCTTGGAGGAGCTGCGCGCCGACATCGCCAAGCGCCTCGCCGAGGCGGTCGGCCAGCGCGCCGAGCAGGACTTCCGCGTCGCCGCGGTCGACGCGGCGGCCGCCGAGGCGAAGCTCGACCTTCCCGACGAGCTCGTAACCGCCCGCGCAACCGAGCGCTGGGAGCGGGTCGAGCGCCAGCTCGCCTCACGGGGCATGCAACCGGACGCCTACCTGCAGATGCAGGGGAAAACCCGCGAGGACGTGATCGAGGAGTCCAAGCCGGAGGCCGAGGCGGAGTTGAAGCGCGAGGCGGTGCTGGCGGCGATCGCCGATGCCGAGGAGATCGAGGCCTCCGAGGAGGAGATGGTCGAGGCGCTCGAGCACTCCGCCGAGCACGAGCGGACGACGCCCGAGAAGCTGCTGGGGCGCCTGCGCGAGAGCGGCCGCGACGCGATGATCCGCGACGACATCCGCTTCCGCAAGGCAATCGACCTGGTCGCCGAGGCGGCCAAGCCGATCCCGCTCGAGCAGGCCGAGGCGCGCGAGCAGATCTGGACGCCGGAGAAGGAGCGCAAAGAGGCGGGCGAGCTGTGGACGCCCGATTCGGAGTGACCGCAGCCCGCCGGGCGCCTTCTATAGAGTGCCGCGCATGAGCCCTCTGGTTCCGATGGTTGTCGAGCAGACCTCGCGCGGCGAGCGCTCCTTCGACATCTACTCACGCCTGCTGAACGAGCGGATCATCTTCCTCGGCACGCAGGTGAATCAGGACATCGCCAACCTGATCGTCGCCCAGCTTCTGCACCTCGAGTCCGAGGACCCGGACAAGGACATCAGCATCTACGTCAACTCGCCCGGCGGCGACGTCTACGCCGGCCTGGCGATCTACGACACGATGCAGTTCATCAAGCCCGACGTGCAGACGATCTGCGTCGGCATCGCGATGAGCATGGGTGCGCTGCTGCTGGCGGGCGGCGCCGCGGGCAAGCGGATGTCGCTGCCCAACTCGAAGATCCTCATCCACCAGGTCTCCGCCGGCTTCCAGGGCCAGGCGACCGACATCGAGATTCACGCCAAAGAGATCATCGACACGCGCCGTCGGCTCGACGAGATCATCGCCAAGCACACCAGCCAGCCCTTCGACAAAGTCACGAACGACACCGATCGCGACTACTTCATGAGCGCGGAGGAGGCGAAGGAGTACAACATCGTCGACCGCGTCATCGAACACCACTGAAGCGCCCGCTTCTTCTCGGCCTCGTCCTCCTCGTTGCGCTCGTCCCTTCGGCGTCGGCCGGCGTTTCGGGTCGCGATGGCGCAACGACGTTCTACGCCCACGTCTTCCCGGTCGACGGGCCACACTGGACCCGCGGCGCCATCGGCGAATTCGGTGCGCCGCGCAGCGGCGGCCGCACCCACGAAGGCTTCGACATCGTCGCCGCCTGCCGCACGCCTCTGGTTGCTGTTGCGACCGGCCGCGTGCTGCGGGTGGGCTACGACCCGGTCCTCTACGGCAACTACCTGCTGATCCACGGCCAGGGCGAGCAGCGCAGCTATTTCTACGCCCACATGATCCGCCCGGCGGCGGTCGATCGCGGCGATCGCGTCTGGGCCGGCGAGCGGGTCGGCTCGATCGGCGAGACCGGAAATGCCCGCACCGTCGGCTGCCATCTCCACTTCGAGAGCCACGTCCACGGGCACCCGATAGACCCCGAGCCGGCCCTTGACAACTGGGACGCCCGGCCCGATCTGTAGAAAACCGCTTGACAGCAGGCCCACCCAGGCTGTGCACCAACAACCAGAGGAGAGACGATGGCTATTACGACCAAGGACGAACTCGCGAAGCAGGTCGCCGCACGGACCGGGCTCGACAACGGCCAGGCCAAGGCCGCGTTGGACGCGACGATCGCGGAGATCACGGCTCAGCTCAAGGCCGGCAACGACGTCAAATTCACCGGCTTCGGCAAATTCTCGACGGTCGACCGACCGGCTCGCGAAGGTCGCAACCCGCAGACCGGCGAGTCGATGCAGATCGCGGCCAAAACGGCAGCCAAGTTCAGCCCGGGCGCGGAGCTGAAGAAGGCCGTCAACGGCTAGGGCCCAGGCTCTGGCCCGAGCCGCAGCTCGTACTCGATCCACTCGCTGCGCTCGGCGCCGGTCGAGTCGTATAGCCGCTGGGCGGTCTCGTTGCCGGGCGCGGTGGCCCACTCGAGGTGGTGGGCACCGCGTCTGCGGGCAACCTCGGCGCCAGCCTCGATCAGGGCGCGGCCGATGCCCTCGCCGCGCCGGCTCTCGCCGACGTAGAGGTCGTTCATCAGCACCGTCTCGGCTGGGACGAGCGAGGTGAAGTGCCAGTAGAGGCAGGCGTAGCCGACCAGCTGCCCGCCCCGCCAGGCGCCGAGCAGCATCCCGTCCTCGCTCGGGGCGAGGAAGCGGGAGAAGAAGGCGCGGTTGCGCTCCTCGTCGATCTCCTCGACCTCGTAGAAGCGCTGGTAGGCGGCGATCATCGGCAGCAGCATCTGCATCTGCTCTGGGGAAATCGGCTCGATGCGGAGCTCGGCGGGCACGGGGATCACCGTATCGCGCAGTTCGCAAGGCGCCGCCCGCGAGAAGGGACCGTCGCGATCCCGCCGTAAACGACGGCAGCGACCGAGCCGGGTTGCGGCCCCCTTTAAGCTTTTGGGGCTGCGATGCCGGTAGGCAACTACCGCCCCCGCAAGGAGGGATTTCCGCTTTGGCACGTCCTACAGACTCGAACGAGCAGCTCCTCTGCAGCTTCTGCGGCAAGTCGCAGCGCCAGGTCAAAAAGCTGATCGCCGGCCCCGGCGTCTACATCTGCGACGAGTGCATCGACCTCTGCAACGAGATCATCGATGAGGAGCTGACCCCGCCCAGCGAGGGCGTCGAGCTCGAGAACCTGCCGAAACCGGTTGAGATCCACGAGGTCCTGCAGGAGTACGTCGTCGGCCAGGAGGCCGCCAAGCGCGCCCTCTCCGTCGCCGTCTACAACCACTACAAGCGGGTCCAGATGGCCTCCCAGGGCGACGATCCCGAGGTCGAGCTGCAGAAGTCGAACATCCTCCTGCTTGGCCCGACCGGCTGCGGCAAGACGCTGCTCGCCCAGACCCTCGCCCGCATCCTCAACGTCCCCTTCGCGATCGCCGACGCGACGGCCTTGACCGAGGCCGGCTACGTCGGCGAGGACGTCGAGAACATCCTCTTGAAGTTGATCCAGGCCGCCGACTACGACGTGAAAAAGGCCGAGACGGGGATCATCTACATCGACGAGATCGACAAGATCGCGCGCAAAGCCGACAACCCTTCCATCACCCGCGACGTCTCCGGCGAAGGCGTGCAGCAGGCCCTGCTGAAGATCCTCGAGGGGACGACAGCGTCGGTGCCGCCGCAGGGCGGGCGCAAGCACCCCCACCAGGAGTTCCTCACGATCGACACGACGAACATCCTCTTCGTCTGCGGCGGCTCCTTCGCCGAGCTCGACAAGGTGATCGAGCGGCGGGTCGGCGACCGCGGCATCGGCTTCGGCGCCGAAATCTCCTCGCGCGAGAAGAAGGACAAGGGGGAGTGGTTCGAGCAGGTGCTGCCCGAGGACCTGATCGAATACGGCCTGATCCCAGAGTTCATCGGCCGTCTGCCGGTCGTCGCCGCGATCCATCAGCTCAGTCGCGACGACCTGATCACGATCCTGACCGAGCCGCGCCACGCCCTGACGCGGCAGTTCCAGCGCTTCTTCGACTTCGACGACATCGAGCTGGTCTTCTCCGAGGACAGCCTCGAGGCGATCGCCGACAAAGCCCTGGAGCGGGAGACCGGCGCCCGCGGGCTGCGCTCGATCCTCGAGGAGACCCTGCTCGACGTCCAGTTCGAGCTGCCCTCGCGACGCGACGTGACCAAGTGCGTCGTGACCAAGGAGACGATCGTCCAGGGCCGCCGGCCGACCCTGGTCACCGAGGCCGCCCACCAGGACATCGGCAAAGCAGACGAGGACCTGGGCGAGGAAACCGCCTAGCAATCTAGACTCGGCGGCCCATGGCCGACGAGCGTCTGAAAGCACTTAAAGAGAAGACCCGCTACGAATCCGCCGAGGTCGAGCGGAGGCTGTTCGCCGAGTGGATCGACGGCGGCTACTTCCACCCGAAGGCCGAGGGGACCGCGGCGGACAATTTCTCGGTGGCGATCCCGCCACCCAACGTCACCGGCGTTCTCCACATGGGTCACGCGCTGAACGGCTCGATGCAGGACGCGCTGGTGCGGATGAACCGGATGCGCGGGCGTAACACGCTCTGGACGCTGGGCACCGACCACGCCGGCATCGCCACCCAGGCGGTGGTCGAGAAGATGTTGGGCGAGGAAGGAATCTCGCGCCAGGAGATCGGCCGCGAGGCCTTCGTCGAGCGCGTCTGGGCCTGGAAAGAGGAGTACGGCTCGCAGATCGTCGAGCAGTACAAGCGGCTCGGCGCTTCGCTCGACTACGAGGGCGAGCGCTTCACCCTCGACGAGGGCTACGTGCGGGCGGTGTACCGCGTCTTCAAGCAGCTCTACGACAAGGGCTACATCTACCGCGACAATTACATGGTCAACTGGGACCCGGGCTCGCACTCGGCGATCTCCGACCTTGAGGTCGTCAACCGCGAGGTCGAGGACACCCTCTACTCGATCGACTATCCGGTCGAGGGCTCCGACCGAGTCCTGACCGTGGCCACGGTGCGCCCGGAGACGATGCTCGCCGACACCGCGGTGGCGGTCAATCCAGGGGACGAGCGCTACGCGGACCTGATCGGGCAGCACTGCATCCTGCCGCTCGTCGGCAGGCGGTTGCCGATCATCGCCGACGAGCACGTCGATCCCGAGTTCGGCACCGGGGCGCTGAAGATCACTCCGGGACACGATCCCAACGATTTCGAGATCGGTCGTAGACACGGGCTCGAGGAGATCGGTGTGATCGGCCCCGACGGGCGGATGAACGAGGAGGCCGGGAAGCGCTTCACCGGCCTCGCCGCCGCCGAGGCGCAAGAGGCCGTGGTGTCGGCGCTGCGTGGGGAGGGCTCGCTGCGGGCCGAGGAGCCCTACGTCCACTCGGTTCCCTTCTCGGAGCGCTCCGGCGCGCGGATCGAGCCGCTGATCTCGCTGCAGTGGTTCTGCCGCATGGACGAGCTCGCCAAGCCCGCGATCGAGGTGGTCGAACGCGACGAGGTGCGGATAACGCCGCCGCAGTGGAAGCGCGTCTACCTCGACTGGATGCGCGAGATCCGACCTTGGTGCGTCTCGCGCCAGCTCTGGTGGGGTCACCGGATCCCGGTCTGGTACTGCGACCCATGCGAGGAGACCTACGTCGCCGAGGAGGCGCCCGAGCGCTGCGGCGCCTGCGGCGGGGAGCTGCGCCAGGAGGAGGACGTGCTCGACACCTGGTTCAGCTCGGCGCTCTGGCCCTTCGCCACGCTGGGCTGGCCCGAGGGCACCCCCGAGCTGCGCGCCTTCTACCCGACCAGCTTCCTCACCACGGCGCGCGAGATCCTCTTCCTCTGGGTGGCGCGGATGGTCATGACCGGGATCGAGTTCGCCGGCGACGTTCCCTTTCGCGACGTCTACGTGCACTCGGTGATCCAGGCCCGCGACGGGCGGCGGATGTCGAAGAGCCTCGGCACCGGCATCGACCCGCTGGAGGAAATCGACGAGCACGGCGCCGACGCGCTGCGCTTCGGCTTGCTGGCGATGTCCTCGACCCAGGACGTGCGCTTCTCCGACGCCAAGGTCCAGCAGGGTGCCGACCTCGCCAACAAGCTCTGGAACGCGAGCCGCCTGATCCTGCTCAACGTCGCCGAGGTCGACGCCGCGCCGCGGCCGGTCGGCATCGAGGACCGCTGGCTGCTCTCGCGACTGGAGGCGACGATCGCCTCGGTCACGGCGAAGCTGGAGGAATACGACTTCGCCCACGCCGCCCAGGAGGCATATGCCTTTCTCTGGTCGGAGCTCTGCGACTGGTACCTGGAGATCGTCAAGCCGCGCCTGTACGAGGGCGAGGCCGAGGTCTCGGCGACCCTGCTCTGGGCGCTGGAGCGCCTGCTGGCGCTGCTGCACCCGATCATGCCGTTCGTCACCGAGGAGATCTGGTCCTACCACCCTTCGCGGCAAGGCCATCTCGCGGTGCACGCCTTTCCCGAGCCCGACGAGTCGCTGCGCGACGCCGGGGCCGAGGCCGAGGTGCGAGCGGGCATCGAGCTGACCGGGCGGCTGCGTGCCTGGCGGGATCTGGTCGAGGCGCCGGCGGCAACCGTGCTGCCGGCTCGGGCCGAGGGGATCGAACCGCAGGAGTTCGTCGGCCGCCTCGCTCGCTTCGAGTTCGGGGATGACGGCGGAGATCCGGTGGCGGCGGTGGGCCCGGTGAAGATCCTCGCCTCCGCCGAGATCGACGCCGAGGCGGTCGCCGCCCGGCTCGAGGCGCGGCGCAAGGAGCTGCGCTCCGAGGTGGACCGGGCCGAGGGCAAACTCGGCAACGAGAAGTTCGTCGACCGGGCGCCGGCCGGGGTGGTCGCGGAAGAGCGAGAGAAGCTCGAGCGCTACCGCGCCGAGCTGGAGGAGCTGTCGGAATAGACCCGCGCGATCCCGAGGCCTACCTCGACTCGCTCGAGCCGATCGGCTGGAAGCTGGGCCTGGAGCGGATGCGCGCGCTGAGCACCCTGCTCGGCCTACCGCAGCACCGCTTTGCCTCGATCCACGTCGTCGGCACCAACGGCAAGTCCTCGGTGACGCGGATGATCGCGGCCCTGCTGGAGGCCCACGGGGTTTCCGCCGGCGCCTGCGTGTCGCCGCACACGGCGCGCTGGTCCGAACGGATCCTCGTACACGGCGAGGAAATCGGCGCCGCGGAGTTCGCCGCCGCTGTCGAGCGCGCCGCCGCCGCTGCGGAGACCGTGAACAGAAGTCTGGAGGAGGGTGAGGCGGTGACCCAGTTCGAGCTGGCGACTGCCGCCGCATTCGTGGCCTTCGCCAACGCCCGGGTTGGAGCCGCCGTCGTCGAGGCGGGGCTGGGGGGGCGGCTCGACGCCACCAACACGATCCCCTCCAAGGTCACTGTCCTGACCTCGGTCGGGCTCGACCACACCGAGTGGCTGGGGGAGAGCGAGGAGGAGATCGCGGCGGAGAAGCTGGCGGTGCTGCGCGATCACACGATCCTGGCGCTGGGACGGGTCAGCCCCTCTGTCGCTGAGTTGGCTGAACGAACGGCCCGTGAGCGGGGTGCGAAGCTGATCGTCGCGCCCGAGGACCCGGGCCCTGAGATCAGCCTTCGCGCGGCAGGCAGTTTCCAGCGCCGCAACTTCGCCCTGGCCTTTGCCGCCGCTGAGGCCTTCCTAGGTGAGCTGGACAGTGAGCGGGCAGCAGCCGTTGCCACCAGCCTTGAGATCCCGGGGCGCCTGGAGCGCGTGCCGGGCGACCCGCCGGCCTTTCTGGACGCGGCCCACAACCCCGATGGCGCCACCGCGCTGGCAGAAGCTCTGCCCGAGATAGCCCGCGGCCGCCCGGTGATCGCCTGCCTGGCGGTCCTGGCCGACAAGGACGCGCGGACGATGATCGAGGCCCTGGCCCCAGTCCTGGAGCGAGCCATCTGCACCGAGCTCCCCGGCGTCCTCTCCGCCGACGGGACGATTTCCCACGATATAGGTGGGTTTTCGGCCCATCGGCAGGCATTTTCGGCTGATGCCCTTGCTCTGGCCTGCGCGGAGTCGGGGCTGGCTGCCGAGGCTGAACCTGACTTTGCCTCGGCCGTGACTCGGGGGCGCGAGCTTGCCCTGGAGGCGGGCGGCGTCCTGCTCGTCACCGGCTCGCACTACGCGCTCGCACCGGCTCGCGCTGCGCTTCGTCTGTGCGAGGATTGAGGCGACGAATGGGCTCTAAAAGCGCAGGAACCGAACTCCTCTCGATGATGGCTCTGGTCGCCGCGGTGGTCGCCGCGGTGATCCTGATCTTCTTCGGGCTCGGCTACCTGTTCGGCAGTCTTTTCCTCTAAGGGCAGGGCACGACAGGGTTCGCGAGGCAGGCGGCGAAGTAGACTCACCGCCGCTCCTCTTCCGGACGGGCGCAAACGCCATGGCTATCGCGATCTTCGGCATCAGCAACAACGGCCTCAACCTGGTCGTCAACCTGCTCATCCTGATGCTGGTCGTCGTCTGGCTGGCGCTGATCGTCTACACCTATCTCGACGCCAAGCGCCGCATCTCCGATCCGTTCCTGATCGGCTGCGCGACGCTCGCCTCCTTCATCCCCTACATCGGCACCGCCGTTTACGCGATAGTGCGACCGCCGGAGTTCCTCGAGGACGCCCACGAACGCGAGCTCGAGATCAAAGCGGCCGAGCTGCGAGTGCGGCAGCTCACCGAGCACTCGTGTCCGAGTTGCGGATTCCCGGCGGAGAAGAACTTCCTGCGCTGCCCGGAGTGCCAGCAGCGCCTCAAGAACCCCTGCCCCAGCTGCAGCAGGCCCGTCGATCCGGCCTGGGCGCTCTGTCCCTACTGCGAAACCGCGCTGTCCAAAGGGGAGCAGCCGCGCCGGCGGAAAGCCCCCGCTCGCAAAAAACCGCCTGCCGCCGCGCAACAGGAGCCACCGCAGCGCGAGGCGCCAAAAGAGACCTCGAAACCCAAACGACAGCCAAGGAGCCCCAACCGTGAGCCGGACCCTGATCCTCGTCAAGCCTGACGCCTTCGAACGCGCCCTGAGCGGCGAGGTGATCGCGCGTTTCGAGCGCAAGGGCCTGCGGATCGCGGCGCTGAAGACGATGGCGGCCTCCGAGCAGATCGCCAACGAGCACTACGCCGAGCACACCGACAAGCCTTTCTTCGGCGAGCTGGTCGAGTTCATCACCGGCGGCACGCTGGTGGCGATGGTGCTGGAGGGGAGCGAAGCGGTCGTGGCGGCCCGGCAGCTGATCGGGGCGACGAACCCGGTCGAGGCCGCGCCCGGCTCGATCCGCGGCGACTACGCGCTCGGGGTGACCTTCAACATGGTCCACGGGTCCGATTCGGACGAGTCGGCGGAGCGCGAGATTGGGATCTGGTTTCCGGAGCTTGGCTAGCGGCCGGGCTGCGGGCAGGGGGTTCCGCTTAACTTTTTCGGTGGATTGTTTTCGGCCGTCCGAGATCGGATTGACGAAAAAGTACAAGACGCTCCACCCCCTGCCCACATCCCGGCCGGGGGTCTAAGCGCTTGAGAATCACGCTGGCATCCGGGTCGCCTCAGAGGAGCGAGATTCTTCGGAAGCTGGGCGTGGAGTTTGAGATTGTGGTGCCTGGGGTCGAGGAGCTGACCGGGGGGGACCCGGAGTTCGAGGTGCTGGAGAACGCTCGGATGAAGGCTCGGGCCGTGGAGCGCGATGGCATGGTCGTCGGCTGCGATACCGACGTGGTGCTCGATGGCAAGGCGCTCGGAAAGCCTGAAGGTGAGGTTGAGGCTCGTGAATACCTGGAGCGTATGTCCGGACGCGCTCACACCGTGATGAGCGGGCTCGTCGTGCTCGACGGGGAGGAGGAGCGAAGTGGGCTGGAACGGACTTCCGTCGTCTTCAAGGAGCTGGGCGAGGCTGAGGTCGAGCGCTACGTGCGTTTTGGTGAGTGGCAGGGGCGGTCGGGCGGTTATGCGATCCAGACTCTCGGCTCGACCCTGGTCGAACGGATCGAGGGGAGCGTCTCTAACGTCGTCGGCCTGCCGGTCGGGTTATTGCTGGATCTCGCGCCGGAGTTGGCCGATTTGGACCATCTGGAATGATTGCCCTGCTTTTCCCCAAATTGCACACATGGGCATATTCAGTTACCTGACCGGACTGGGCGGCCGCGACATGGCGGTCGACCTCGGCACGGCCAATACCCTGGTCTACGTGCGCGGTCGCGGCATCGTGCTCTCCGAGCCTTCGGTGGTGGCGATCGATTCGCGCAACGGCCAGGTCCACGCGGTCGGGGTCGAGGCGAAGCGGATGCTGGGGCGCACGCCGGGGACGATCACCGCGATCCGGCCGCTCAAGGACGGCGTCATCGCCGACTTCGACGTGACCGAACAGATGCTGCGTCACTTCATCAAGCAGGTTCACTCCAACCGCTTCGCCCATCCACGCGTCGTCGTCTGCGTTCCCTCCGGCGTCACCGGCGTCGAGAAGCGCGCGGTCGAGGAGGCCTGTCTCTCAGCCGGTGCCCGCAAGGCGTACCTGATCGAGGAGCCGATGGCGGCGGCGATCGGTGCCGGCCTGCCCGTCGCCGAGCCGACCGGCTCGATGATCGTCGACGTCGGCGGCGGCACCACCGAGGTTGCCGTGATCTCACTCGGCGGGATCGTCGTCTCGCAGTCGATCAGAGTCGGCGGCGACGAGCTCGACGATGCGATCGTCCACCACTGCAAACATCGCTACAAACTGGCCATCGGTACCCCGACGGCGGAGGAGGTCAAGCTCGAGGCGGGCTCGGCCTCGCCGCTGCCCGAGGAGGTCGAGGTCGAGATCCGCGGCCGCGACCTCGTATCCGGCCTGCCGAAGACGATCACGCTCGGCTCGGCCGAGGTGCGCGATGCTCTCGACGAAACGATCAGTCACATCATCGACGCGGTCAAAGACACGCTCGACCGCACCCCGCCGGAGCTGGCGGGGGACATCATGGACCGGGGTATTACCCTTGCCGGTGGAGGCGCGCTCCTGCAAGGACTCGAACAGCGCCTTCGCGATGAGTGCCAGATGCCGTGTCAACTGGCAGAGTCGCCCTTGACGTGCGTGGCCGTCGGCTCCGGCATATCGCTGGAGGAGTTCGAGACGATCCACCGCGCCAGCAAGATGAACTCGGGGACGGCACGCGTTGCTTAGCTGCCGTTCATGCAAAGCGCCAAACTTAGGTCTCCGTCGTGTATCGCAAGCAAGTACGCCGCCGTAGAGCGGTACTCACTCTCCTCGTCATCGGCTCCTTCCTGTTGCTGACGATCACCTACGGGCATAGCTCGGGTGGCGTGCAGCGGGGCGTCAGCACGATCTTCAGCCCGTTGCAGACCGTCGCCGACAGGGCTCTGAAGCCGGCCCGGGACCTGGTCGACTGGTTTGACAAGACCTTCGCCGCGCGCGGCGAAAACAGCCGGCTCAAGACGGAGCTCGTGACCGTGCGCCGCCAGGCCGTCGCCGGGCAGGAGGCGCTGCAGGAGAACGCCCAGCTACGCAAGATGGTCGAACTCGACCGCGGTCCGGCGCTGGCCGAATCGGCTTATGAACCGGTCACCGGGCGGGTGATCGCCCGCTCGCCGACCGTCTGGAACTCGACCGTGACGATCGACGTCGGCTCCGGCGACGGGGTCAAGGTCGACGATCCGGTGATCAGCGGCGACGGGCTGGTCGGCCTTGTCGCCTCGACCCAGGGGGGATCGGCTCAGGTGACGCTGATCACCGACCACGCCAGCGGAGTCACGGCGAAGGTCGTGCCACCCGGCGTCCAAGGCGTGATCAAGCCTGAGGTCGGCGACCCCGAAGACTTGATCCTCGACTTCATCGATTCGAGCAAGGCCGTGCACGGGGGCCAGGCCGTGGTCACCTCGGGCTGGCGCGCCCAAGGCTACGCCTCGCTCTTCCCGCCAGGCCTGCCGGTCGGCGAAGTGACGCCCACCTCGATCGTCGAGCAGGAGGCCAGCCAACAGGTCCACCTGCGCCCCTACGTCGATATGGCCGACCTGGATCTGGTCCAGGTGCTGACCGGGGGGTCACGCCGATGATCGTCACGCCGAAGATCTTCGCCCGCCTCGTCGCGATCGTGATCTTCGCGGTCCTGTTGCAGCTCTCGTTCTTCTCGCGGGTCGAGCTGCTCCACACCAGCGCCGACGTGCTGCCCGCCGTCGTCGTCTCGCTCGGTCTGCTCGGCGGTAGCCTGACCGGCGCCGTCGCCGGCTTCTCGGTCGGCTTCCTCGTCGACTGCCTGCTCGTCGCGCCGCTCGGCGGCTCCTCGCTGGTGCTGCTCGGCGCCGGTTACCTGGCCGGCCTCTTCCGCGAGCGCTTCGACATCCACAGCGCATTGGTGCCGCCGCTCGTCTGCATGGGGCTGACCCTGTTCGCCGAGCTCGGCTTCGCCGCCGTGCAGATGATGCTCGGCGTCGACGCGCCGGTCAGCCCGCTGATCGTCCGCGACATGCTGCTGAAGAGCATCTACGCCTTCTTCCTCGCCTGGCCGATCTACTTCGGCCTGCGGCGGGGGCTGCGCCCGGCGCTGGTCGAGGAGTCGAGGGTGGCCCGCCGCCGCCAGCCGACGGTGCTGGGGAGGACCTGATGTACCGGCGCTCTGACGAGCTCGGACCGCAGATGAGCAACCGCCTGGCCTTGCGCATCGCGGTCTTCGGCGGCGTCGCCCTGGCGCTCTTCGGCGTGCTCTTCTTCCGGCTCTGGTTCCTGCAGGTGATCAACGGCGAGAAGTACCTCGCCGAAGCGAAGAACAACCGCACGCGCGAGTTCAGGGTCAGCTCTCCGCGCGGCAAAATCCTCGACCGCAACGGCAACGACATCGTCTCCAATCGGACCAGCCTGGCGCTGCAGATCAATCCCGAGAAGCTCCCCGAAGCGCCGCGCCAGCGCCACGCCGAGCTGACCCAGCTCGCCGAGCTGACCCACAGCTCGCTGCCGCGCCTGCGCAAGACGATGCACGAACAGCTGAAGCTTGCCGCAAGCGCGCCGGTGACCCTGCGCCGCGACGTCGGTGACTACCTCGTCTACTACCTGCAGGAGAACCAGGACCGTTTCCCCGGCGTGACTGTGCAGCGCGTCTTCGTGCGCCGCTACCCGCACGGCACGCTCGCCGCCCACATCCTCGGCAACGTCGGCGAGGTCTCCGAAGAACAGCTGAAAGAGGCGCGCTATCGTGGCCTCCAGCCCGGCGATGAAATTGGCCAGGAAGGCGTTGAGGACACCTACGACCGATTCTTGCGCGGGAAGCCGGGGTTGACGCGAATTCAAGTCGACGCCCTCGGCCAACCGACCCGCAACGGGCAACTGGCCTCCCAGCCGCCGGTGCCGGGCGACAACCTGAAGCTCTCGATCGACACCAAAGTGCAGGAGGCGGGCGAAGCGGCGCTGGCGGCTCGCGGCCTGCATGGCGGCTTCATCACGATGAACGTGCACACGGGCGAAATCCTCGGTCTCGCCTCCTACCCGACCTTCGACCCCTCGGTCTTCACGCGGCCGATGACCCAGGCCCAGGTCAACGCCCTCTACCGCGACCCGGTTGCGGCGCCGCTCACCGACCGCGCGACCTCGGGGCTCTACCCGACCGGCTCCACGTTCAAGCCGATCACCGCTATCGCCGCGCTCGAAAGCGGCAACCTGACCCCGACCGAAGTGATCGAAGACCCCGGCCAGTTCGAAATCGGCGGCGAGGTCTTCAAAAACGCCGGCGAAGCGGCGAACGGCTCGGTCAGCCTCGTCTCGGCGCTGGAAGTGTCCTCAGACGTGTTCTTCTACAACCTCGGCTTTCGCATGTGGGACACCGGCCAGCTCCAGCATTGGGCGCACGCGCTCGGCATCGGCCGCCCAACCGGCATCGACCTCCCGGTTCTGAGCAGCGGGCTGCTGCCGTCCCAGCACTGGCGCAATCAGCTCTACAAGGAAGGCTTGACCGACCGGCCTTGGTCGGCCGGCGACAACATCCAGCTCGCCACCGGCCAAGGCGATCTGCAGACCAACCCGCTGCAGATGGCCGTCGCCTACGCGGCGATCGCCAACGGCGGCACGATCGTCACTCCCCACGTCGGCATGCAGGTCGACGACGCCGCCGGCCGCGTGCTCAAGGAATTCACCCCACCGCCGCGCCGCCACGTCCATATGGATCCCGCGTACCGGGAAGCGATCCTCGAAGGCCTGCACGACGCGGCACAGAATGGGGCCGGGACCTCGTTCGCGGTCTTCGGCAACTTCCCGATCCCGGTCGCGGGCAAGACCGGCACCGCCGAACGGCCACCGTACGCGGACCAATCCTGGTACGGCGTGCTCGCTCCGTATCCCAATCCGCGTATTGTCACCTTCGTGACGATGGAGGAAGGCGGCTTCGGCGCCGAAGCCGCGGCGCCCGCCGCAAGGACGATCTTGGAAGCCTATTTCGCCAGCCGACTCTCCCACGAAGCGGAAGGCTCTGAAGGTGAAGCTGAATTCCCGGAAGGGGAAGGCTGATGTACGCGACCCGAACCCGTCGGGCCCGTCCCGAGCCCTTCGCCCTGCGACCGGGGATCGCCGAGCGCCTCGGCCTGCCCTACATGGACGCCGGCCTCGGCTTCGCGGCTGTCGCGCTGGCTGCCTTCGGTGTCTTCACCCTCGGTGAGGCGACCAAGAGCGACGTGCCGGGCAACCCCGGCTATTACGTCGATCGCCAGGCGATCTACGCGGTGCTCGGGCTTGTCGGGATGTACCTGCTCGCTCGCATCGACTATTCGCGCTTCCGTGAGTTGCGGGTCGGGATCTACACCTTCCTCTGTGCCAGCGTCTCGCTGGTGTTCGTCTTCGGCTTCGCCGCGCGCGGTTCACGGCGTGCTTTCGAACTTCCCTTCTTCAGCTTCCAGCCATCGGAGCTGGGCAAGCTCCTGCTCGTTCTGGCGCTTGCCGGCTTTGTCATCGATGGCGCCCGGCGGGGCTCGGCAAGGCAGCGCACGGTGCGCTACCTCTGTCTCGGCTTCGCCCCGGCTGCGCTTGTCTTCTTGCAGCCGGACCTCGGCACCTCTTTGGTGTACGGGGCAATCACCCTCGCCGTGATGTACGTGGGGGGCGTCCGCTGGACGCACTTCGCGGTGATCGGCGCGGCTCTCGTCGCATTAGTTGCACTAGTGCTCGTGGTCGCTCCCGCAATCGGGACGCCAGTGTTGAAGGAATATCAGCAGCAAAGGCTGACTTCCTTCACGCATCCGAGCGCGGACCCCAGCGACGCGGGCTACCAGCAGAACCAGGCCAAGATCGCCGAGGGCGCCGGTCAGTTGACCGGCCGCGGCGATCGGGCCACTCAAACGCGGCTCGATTTCGTCCCTGAGCGGCACACCGACTTCATCTTTGCGGTGATCGGTGAGCGCTATGGATTTCTTGGGGCCGCTTTCGTCCTATCCCTATACGCCCTGCTGATCTGGCGGGCGCTGCGGATCGTGACGCTCTCGAAGAACTCGTACGGGACCCTTGTGGCAGGCGGCATCGCCGCCATGCTGCTCTTCCAGGTCTTCGTCAACGTGGGGATGAACCTCGGGATCATGCCGATCACCGGGATCCCCCTGCCGCTGCTCAGCTACGGGGGTTCCTCCGTGCTGGCGACGTTACTCGCGGTGGGAGTGCTTCAGAGCATTCACATGCAAGCGCGCCTCAGCCAGAAAGGCAGGTTCGCCTGGTGACCCCTTGAAAGGGACCTGGCCATGCGTACCTATCTGAACTGAGCTGAATCAACTATGAAAAAAACCATCCTGGTGTCCGCCGATCGCGGCGAGACCCGTGTCGCCGTCCTCGAGTCGAAGACCAAAGGCGGCAAACGCAGCGTGGCGGAGCTCTACATAGAGCGCCGCGGCCGGCGATCGATCGTCGGCAACATCTACAAGGGCAAGGTCGACAACGTCCTTCCCGGTATGGAGGCCGCCTTCGTCGACATCGGCCTCGAGCGCAACGGCTTCCTCCACGTCGACGAGATCGTCCTGCCCAACGGGGAACAGGCGCCCAAGCGCGGCCGCGGCAGCGGCCGCAAGATCAGCGAGCTGATCAAATCGGGGCAGGAGATCCTCGTCCAGGTCGTCAAGGACCCGCTCAAGTCGAAGGGCGCGCGGCTTTCGATGAACCTCTCGATCGCCGGTCGCTACCTCGTCTACGCGCCGCAGGGCAGCGGCGTCGGCGTCAGCAGGCGACTCTCCGAATCCGAGCGCGACCGGCTGCGCAAGATGGTCGACAACACCTACAATGGCCCGGGCGGGCTGATCGTTCGCACGGCCGCTCACGGGGCCAAAAAATCGGACTTCGTCCGTGAGGTCGGCTACCTGCACAAGCTCTATGACGTCTTGGAGCGACGGGCCGAGAAAACCAACGGGCTGGGCCTCGTCTTCCAGGAGGCCGACCTGCCGGTGCGGGTGCTGCGCGACGTCTTTCTCTCGGACTTCGAAAAAGCGGTGATCGACTCGCCCAAGCAGCTCGAACGGGTGACCGGCTTCTTCCAGCGCACCGCGCCGGAGCTGGTCGACAAAGTCGAGCTGTACGAGGGCACGAAGCCGCTGCTGGAGAAATGGGAGATCAACAAGGAGATCGAATCGACCCTCGTGCGTCGTGTCGATCTGCCCTCGGGCGGCTACCTGATCATCGACTACACCGAGGCGCTGACCGTGGTCGACGTCAACAGCGGCAGCTTCACCGGCCGTGGCAAAGGTGGCCTCGAGGAGACGATCACCCGGGTCAACACCGAGGCCGCGGACGAGGTCGTGCGGCAGCTGCGCCTGCGCGACATCGGCGGCATCATCGTGATCGACTTCATCGACATGGCGCGGGCCAAAAACCGCGACAAAGTCCTGAAGACGCTGCGCAAAGCGCTCGACGCCGACAAGTCGAAGAGCTATGTGGTCGAGGTTTCTCCGCTCGGACTAGTCGAGATGACCCGGCAGAACATCACCGACGGCGTGCGCGAGATCCTCACCGCGCCCTGCCCGACCTGCGACGGCGAGGGCGTCGTGCTTTCCGCCGAGACGGTCGCGCTGGAGGGATTGCGGCAGATGCGCGACCTCGCCAGCCGCGACGAGGAGGCGTTCCTGCTGCGGGTCAACCCGAAAGTCGCGGCGCAGCTGATCGGGCCCGACAGCGGCCTGGCGGAGCTCGAGGAGGAGACCGGCAAGCAGTTCCATTTCGAGGGCGGCGACGCGCTCGCGATCGACACCTTCAAACTGATCGAAGCGGGCACTCGCGCCAAGATCGAGGAGCGGGCGTTGCCGTTCAAGGTCGGCGAGGAGGTGCTGGTGACAATCGAGGAGCCGCACATGTACAACGCCGACGACGCGGTCGCCCGGATCGACTCCTACATCGTCAGCGTCAACGGCGGTGGGCGCTTCGTCGGCGATCGCAAGATGGTCCGGATCGAGCAGGTCGAACGCGCGGCGGCGGTCGCTTCGCTGCTCGACTCGGCGGCCAGCAACGGTGCCGGCAACGGCGACGGGGACGCATCGGACGCCGAGGCTCTAGAATCCGCGCCCTCGCGCAGTAGCCGTCGTGGCCGCAGTGGCGGTCAGGGCCGGTCGCGCTCCACTACACAGAGCGGCAAGGACGAATGAGCACGTACGCAGTCATAGAGAGCGGCGGCAAGCAGTACAAGGTCGAGAAGGGCACTTCGCTGCTCGTCGACCGGCTGCCCGCAAAAGAGGGCGAGAAGGTCAGCCTCAGGCCCGTGCTGTTCCGGGACAAAGAGATCGTCGCCGAGCCGAAAGAGCTGGAGAAGGTGAAAGTCGAGGCGACCGTCGCCGAGCACCTGCGCGGTCCGAAGATCAAGGTCTTCAAATACAAGCCGAAGAAGGGCTACCGCCGCCGTGCCGGGCATCGCTCGGAGCTGACCCGGCTCGAGGTGACCGAGCTGAAACTCGGCGCGAAAAAAGCCGCAGCGCCGGTTTCAAAAACCGCACCTAAGCCCAAAGCGGCTGCTAAAAAGGACGACGATGGCTCATAAGAAAGGACTTGGCTCCAGCCGCAACGGCCGCGAATCCAACCCCAACATGCTTGGGGTCAAGGTCTTCGCCGGCCAGAAGGTCAGTGGCGGTGAGATCATCGTGCGCCAGCGCGGCACCCGGTTCTGGCCCGGTGACGGCGTCGGGCTCGGCCGCGATCACACGATCTTTGCGAAGCAGGCTGGGACCGTTCAGTTCAAGCCCTCTCGCAAGGGCCGCACGATCTCGGTTCTGAGCGACTAGTGCAGGGGAGGGACGGGGTGTCCCTTCCGCTTACTGGGTTTTTCGCCAGGAACGCCTGAAGCTGTCCACCGTCCCGGCAGGGCGAAAAAGAGGACGCCGCTGCGCGGAAGGGACACCCCGTCCCTCCTCACGAAACGCCGCAGAACCTCGCGTCCGCAAGCTTCTGGGAGAAGAAGAGGGCGGCTCCGAAGAGCCGCCCTCTGACTAAATGGAGTTGCCGCCGGACAAACGAGTCCGGAGCCCCGAAATGACGTGTCTGCATTGTAGCGCCCCCGGCGGGAGTCGAACCCGCCAACTCCAATTAGTCATTTCGGAGCCCGCGTCCGGCGGCGGGGGCGTCGCCGCATACAGCGGCATTCGGAATGTATTGGCTGAATTCGTGCCTGTGGGAGACACCGGGCAGAAATGACAGTTCTGCGATTGAAGATTTTGAGTTTTGTGACGACTACGCTCCTCGGTGATGTACGACAAGGCCAAAATCTGGGTTGAGGGCGGGGCTGGTGGGAATGGGTGCGTGAGCTTCCGCAGAGAGGCTCATGTTCCGCGCGGTGGCCCTGACGGCGGGGACGGTGGGCACGGTGGCGATGTGGTGCTCGTCTGCGATGCCAGCCGTCGCGATCTTGGCGGGCTGCGGGGGAGCAAGCACTTTCGGGCTGGGCGCGGGAAGGGTGGCGAAGGGTCCAATCGGCATGGGGCTCGGGGGGAAGAGCTTCTGATTCCTGTGCCCGCGGGGACGCAGGCTGAAGCTGTCGATGGGAGCCGGATCGACCTTGTCGAGGCCGGGCAGCGGGCTGTGATTGCGCATGGCGGGCGTGGGGGGCATGGCAACAAGCGGTTCTCCACCTCCGTTCGGCAGGCGCCTCGGTTCTCCGAGAAGGGGACCTCGGGCGAGGAGGGGTGGATCGAGGTTCGGCTGAAATTGCTGGCCGACGTCGGGCTGGTCGGGTTGCCCAACGCCGGCAAGTCCTCCCTGCTGGGGCGGTTGACGCGGGCGGAGCCGAAGGTTGGGGACTACCCGTTCACGACGCTCTCGCCGGTGCTGGGGACGATCGAGGGGGAGGATCGGCAGGCGGTGGTTGCCGATATTCCCGGCCTGATCGAAGGCGCGGCGGAGGGAGCCGGGTTGGGCCACGAGTTCCTTGCCCACGTCGAGCGCTGCTCGATGCTCGTCCACCTCGTCGATCTGGCGCCCGCGGAGGGCGATCCCCAGGCCAACTACGAGGCGGTGCGCGAGGAGCTAGTCGCCTACGGCGCAGGCCTCGAGCAACTTCCCGAGGTCCTCCTTCTCTCAAAGCGGGACCTGCTCCCAGCCGAGCAGGTGGAGGAGGTGGTTGGCGAGTGGCGCCGGCGATTCGGCGACCGGGTGAAGGGCGTGCTGGCGGCCTCCGCCGCGACCGGCGAGGGCTTGGAAGAGCTGCGTGGCCTGATCCTCTCCGAGCTGCCAGAGGACGTTCCGGCGCGCCCCGAGCGCCGCGAGGCCGGCCCCGCCGAATTCGAGGTCGAGCACCGCGTCTACCGCCCGGTGGGCGAGGGTGGCTACTCGGTCGAGCGCGAGGATGACGGTGCCTTCCGCATCCTCGGCCGCGGCGTCGAGCTGCTCTTCGAGCGCCATGACCTCAAAAACGAAGAGGCGCTGGCCTATCTGGAGCAGCGTCTGAAAGAGATCGGCGTGATCGCCGCGCTGAAAGCCGCCGGCTTCGAGGCGGGAAACGACGTCCGCGTCGGCGAGCACGAGCTCGAGCTACACCCGTGACCGAAGGAGGCAACGTTGAGCGCGACACAGCAGCAGAAGGCAGTTGCATTCCGTTCCCTGCATGGGGGTGAGGCATTCGTCATTCCCAATCCTTGGGACGCCGGCTCGGCACGAGTCCTGGAGGCGCTCGGCTTCGAGGCGCTGGCGACGACCAGCTCGGGCTTCGCCTTCACGCTCGGCCGGCCGGACGGCGGTGTCACGCTCGACGAGCTCGTCGAGCACGTGCGCCTGGTCGACGGAGCGACGAGCCTGCCCCTGTCAGTCGACCTCGAGAACGGCTTCGGTCCCGATCCCGAGGATGCGGCTCGGGCGGCCTCCCGGGCGGCGGAGGCGGGAGCGGTCGGCGGCTCGATCGAGGACTACGGGGCCGAGCACGGGATCTATCCGTTCGGCCACGCGGTCGAGCGGATCGAGGCGGCTCGCCGGGCGGCCGACGGTCTGGGCTTTCCCTTCACGCTCACCGCCCGCGCCGAGAATCACATCCGCGGCAACCCCGACCTCGACGACACGATCGCCCGCCTTCAGGCTTACGAGCATGCCGGAGCCGACGTGCTCTTCGCACCGGGCCTGCGCGACGTCGAGGAGATCCGAGCCGTCTGCGAGGCGGTGGGCAAACCGGTGAACGTGCTCGCCCGCCCGGGGCTGTCTGTCGCCGAGATCGTCGAGGCGGGCGCCCAGCGGATCAGCGTCGGCGGCAGTCTCGCCTGGGCAGCCGTAGAGGCGATGGCAGGGGCGGCTGAACGGATTCGCGATGCGGGTGACCTCGGTGGCCTCGGCGCGCCCACTCGAGTGAGGAAGTGGCTCGCGGGCTGAGTGCGGGCACGCCTCGGCGCCGCTTGCCGCTCATAGACTTGCCGCATGACCTTGGTCGTCAAGCTCGGCTCCTCGATCGTCGCCGCCGACGACGGCGAGCTGCGCGAGGACGTGCTCGACTCGGTCTGCGCGCAGGTGGCCGAGCTTGAGCAGGCGGGAGAGCGGGTTGCGATGGTCACCTCGGGCGCGATCGCCCGCGGCATGCGGCTGATGGACCTGCCGGTGCGCCCGCGGGCGATGGACGAGCTGCAGGCCGCCTCCGCCGTCGGCCAGGGCGATCTCTTCCGGGCGTACCAGTCACGGCTCGCCAAGGGGGGAACTCGCTCCGCCCAGGTGCTGCTGACGGCGGCCGACATCGCGGCACGCACCAACTACCTCAACGCCCGCCAGACGCTGCGCCGGCTGATCGACTGGGGAGTGGTGCCGGTGGTCAACGAGAACGACACCACCGCGACCGACGAGATCACCTTCGGCGACAACGACTTCCTCGCCGCCCAGGTCGCGATCCTGCTCGGCGCGCGGTTGCTGGTGCTGCTCTCGGATGTCGACGGCCTGCACCGCGGCGATCCGCGCGCCAACCCGGACGCCGAGTTGATCGCGTCGGTCGATGACTTTGACGAGCTGGTCGGAATGGAGATCGGCGATCGAACTTCCGCCTTCGGCTCGGGCGGGATGCGCAGCAAGGTCGCGGCGGCGGAGATGGCGGCCGAGGCCGGAATCCCGGCGACGATCTGCAACGGGACGAAACCACGAACGCTGCTTTCCGCCGCCAGTGGCGGTGCGGCCGGCACGCGCTTCGCCGCCCAGCCCGGCAAGGCGTCGAGCTTCAAGCTCTGGCTCAAATACGCCAAGTCAGCCCGGGGTCGAGTGACCGTGGACGAAGGCGCGGCGCGCGTGCTGCGCGAGAGCGGTTCGAGCCTGCTGCCTGTCGGCATCACGGCGGTCGACGGAAACTTCGAGGCTGGCGACGCCGTCGAGGTCGCGACCGACAGCGCGATCATCGGCAAGGGAATCGTCGACTACGCCTCGCACGAGCTCTCCGGCGTGATCGGGTTGAAGACCGACCGGGTGCGCGAGCTTCTTCCCCACGCAGCGGATGAGGTCATCCACCGCGACCGGTTCGTGTTGCTGTAGCGCCGGGCACCCGACCTCCGCCAGTTACCCTTAGCGCTGATGGCTGTCACGACGAAAACCGTCGCCGAAACCTGTGCTGCGGCGCAGCGGGCGGCGCGTGCGCTGGGCGCTGCGCCGACTGCGACAAAGGAAGCGGCGCTGGAGGCGATCGCACGACTGCTTGGCGAACGGGTCGGGGGCGTGCTCGAGGCAAATGCCGCCGATCTGGCCGATGAGCGCGCCGAAGGGCTCACTCCGGCGCTGCGGGATCGGTTGGCGCTGAGCGCCGAGCGGGTCGCGTCCATGGCCGACGGCGTCCGGGCGGTCGTCGGGCTGGACGATCCGGTTGGCGAGGTGCTCGACCGCAAGACTCTGGAGAGCGGTCTGGATCTGACCAAGCTGCGGGTTCCGCTCGGGGTCGTCGCGGTCGTCTATGAGGCGCGCCCGAACGTGACGATCGACTGCGCGGCGCTGACGATCAAGAGCGGCAACGCGATCGTCCTGCGTGGCTCCCACTACGCAGAGCGCACCAACGGGGCGCTGGCGGCGATCGTGCGCGAGGCGCTCGAAGAGGCCGGGCTGCCGGCGGACGCGGCGGTGCTCCTGGCCGGGGGAGGTCACGAGGACCTCGCCGAGCTGGCAACCCAGGAGGAGACAGTCGATCTGCTGATCCCGCGCGGCGGAGAAGGCCTGAAGAACGCGCTCAAGGACGTCGCCACGGTGCCGGTGATCTTCGCCGCGGCCGGCAACTGCCACGTCTACGTTCATGCCGACGCCGATCTCGAGATGGCGCGACGGATCGCGGTCAACGCGAAGACGCAGCGCCCCGGCGTCTGCAACGCGGCCGAGACGCTGCTGGTCAATGTGGCGATTGCGGAGGAGTTCCTGCCTGGGACCCTCGCCGAGCTGCACGGCGCCGGTGTCGAGCTGGTTGGGGACGAGCGCGCCCGGGCAGCCGCCGGCGGAGTCGAGGTCGGCCCAGCCGGCGGCGACGATTGGGACAACGAGTACCTGGACCTGAAGCTTGCCGTCGCCGTCGTCGACTCGCTCGACCAGGCGATCGATCACGTCAACCGCCACGGCACCCGTCACTCCGAGGCGATCGTCACCCGCTCCGACGACGCAGCCGCGCGCTTCGCCGCCGAGGTGGACGCCGCCGTCGTCTACACCAACGCCTCGACCCGTTTCACCGACGGCTTCGAGTTCGGGATGGGGGCGGAGATCGGTAACTCGACCCAGAAGCTCCATGCCCGCGGCCCGATCGGCCTGCGCGAGCTGACCACCTACAAGTACGTCGTCCGCGGCGACGGCCAAGTGCGTGAGTAGCGCTCCCGGGACCGACGGCGCTCGTCCCGCGATCGGCGTCCTCGGCTCAGCCTTCAACCCACCCCACCTGGGGCACCTGGCGCTTGCCCAGGAGGCGCTCTGGCAGCTCGGGCTCGACGAGGTCGTGCTGGTGCCGACCGGCGAGGCGCCGCACAAGCGAATACACGACGATCCCGGCCGGGAGCTGCGGCTGGCGATGACGCGGCTCGCCGCCGCCGACGACCCGCGCTTCACCGTCTCCACGCTGGAGGTCGGGCGCGAAGGGCCGTCCTACACGTATGAGACCTTGGAATTGCTTGCACGCGAAAGGGAAGAACCGGACTTGGTATTCGTAATGGGTGCGGATGCCGCCGTCGGGTTCGAGAGCTGGCGCGAGCCGCAGCGGGTGGTCGAGCTGGCGCGGCTGGCGGTGGCCCGGCGCTCGGGCATATCCGAGGCCGATGTGGGCGCGGTGATGCGCGGCGTCAGCGCCGAGAGTAAGGCGACGATGCTCGAGATGCCCCAGTTCGGCGTCTCTTCCTCCGCCGTGCGCGAGCGGGCGGCGGCCGGCAGGCCGCTGCGCTACCTCGTGCCGGAGGCCGTAGCACGGTTCATCGAGGAGAAGGGGATCTACTCGTGAGCGGGCTCGAGTCCGACGCACTGGCCCGGCGGCTGGCCGAGCTGGCCGACTCGAAAGGGGCGACCGAGATCGTCGTCCTCGACATGCGCGGCCTCGCTGCCTATACGGACTTCCTGGTGATCTGCACGGCACGCAACGAACGCCAGGCACGGGCAATAGTCGACGAGGTCAAGTTGCGCCTCAAGGGGGAGCACGAATTGTTGCCCGGTGGGGTCGACGGAGAGGGGGTGGCCGGCTGGATCGTGCTCGACTACCTTGACGCCGTCCTGCACGTCTTCACCGCCGAGGAAAGGGAGCGTTACCAGCTCGAGGACCTCTGGCGCGAGGCGCCGCGGCTCGAGTTGCAACTGCCACAGGATGGCGTCCGAGGGCACCTTTACGGTGCCGCGCATGGCTAGCTTCAAGCGGGCGCTGCTGGGCTACCGCCGCGACGAAGTCGACGCGGCTATGTCTGCGCGCGACGCGGCGATCTCCGCCGTCGAGCACCACGCGTCCACCGCGGATGCCGAACTGGCGTCGCTCTCGGGAATGGTTATCGAGCGCGAGCGCGAGATCCGCAGCCTGATCGAGCGATTGCGGGAGGCCGACGAGCGCCACGAGCGCAGCATCGTCTCCCTGCATGCGGTCTCCGAGCGGCTGGAGGAGATCCAGTCGCAGGCACGCGGGCAGGCGACGCGGATCCGGATGAAGGCGCTACGCGAGGCTGTTGAGGTAAGCCGGCGCACGCAGGAGCTCACCGAGGTCCACGAAAGCTCGACGAACGGCGCCGGGCAGGTGGCCCCCGCCGGCGCCGAGGCTGCCCTCGGACAACTTTTCGAGGGCCTGATCAAGCTCGAGATCGGCCCGCTTGGGGACTTCTCGCAGCTGGTCGGCTTCGAAAACGCGGTCGGCCGCCTCGGTGCATCTGAGATCTCGGTCGAGCGCTTTTCCGAGGGCCGCGCGACGCTCTCGATGCGGCTCGACGAGCCCGTCGATCTCCTCCGCGAGCTGGAAGAGAACGCTCCCTTCGACTTCAACATCCGCCGCACTGCTGACGACAACCTGGTCCTTGACGTGGACGACGATCAGGACCCCGAGCAGCGCGCCGCGTAGCTTCCGTCGGCGTCACTCAAACCTCTAAACTCAGCATCCTGCGGGGCTATAGCTCAGCTGGAAGAGCGTCTGACTGGCAGTCAGGAGGTCGTGGGTTCGAGCCCCACTAGCTCCATCCCCCACGCAATCGATCAGGGTAGAAGCTGGGTGTTACCGAGGCGCGTACATGATCGTGCCGACGCCGATCAGGCAGATTGCCGCACCGATCAGGTCGTAGCGGTCCGGCTTGAAGGCGTCGAAGGCCACGCCCCAGGCCAGCGAGCCGACGATGAAGACGCCGCCATAGGCGGCGAGGACGCGACCGAACTCATTGCTCGGCTGCGCCGTGGCGACGACGCCGTAGAGACCGAGGGCGATCACGCCGAGGGCTACGAACAGCGCCCCCTTTTCCTGACGCAGGCCGATCCAGACCAGGTAGGCGCCGCCGATCTCGGCGATCGCCGCGGCGATGAAAAGGGCGATCGACTTTCCGGTCACGGCCGGATCGTCGCAGTCCGAGCCGATCCCGCTCAACTGGACCCGCCCGCGAAGGCAGCGGCAAGCTCGTCGGCGACGACTTGGCCATCGTCGGGCGCGGTCAGGGTCAGGACCACCTCGCCTCCGCGCTCGGCCAGCTCGAGGTCGAGGAACGAGCAGCACTCGGCCTCGGCGGCGACGATCTCATCGAGGCGGCGGCGCGTCGTCGGGTCGGAGCGGAAGCGCAGCCTGTGCTTCCCGTTCTCGGTGTCGCGGGCGATCAGGCTTACGGCGCTCAGCTCGGCGATCTCATCGAGGCGCCGTTGCAGGTCGTTCGCCCCGAGTGAGCAGGCGATTGGCTTTTGATCGGTCATTGCTTGGCCTCCTTGAAGGTGGACTACTTGCTCCCGATAGTGTTGAACCTGAACCAAGGTTTAGGTCAAGGAGAAATTTGAAATGACGGACGCAGCGTTCAGCATCGGGGAAGTCGCCGAGAAGGCCAAGGTCAACATCTCGGCGATTCGCTTCTACGAGCGTAACGGCCTTCTGCCGCAGGCCGAGCGCGTCGGCGGGCAACGGCGCTTCACCACCGACACCGTTCGGCGGTTGGGGGTCATCGACGTTGCCAAGCAGGCCGGGTTCTCGCTCGATGAGGTCGGCGCGCTACTCGACTCCATCGACCAAGGCGCCCCCGCCCACGAGCAACTACAGGCGCTGGCCGCCCGCAAGCTTCCCGAGGTCGACGTGTTGATCGAGCGAGCGCAGGCGATGCGTGATTGGCTCACCGCTGCGAGCACCTGTGGGTGCGATTCCCTGGAGAGCTGCGCGCTCTTTGTCGGGGGATCTGTGCCCGCTTAATTTGTCGCGAGCGTGGGGGTCAGAAACCTCCGCAGCCGACGCCGGTAGAGCGGAAGCCTAGGTGTGGTTGGGACCGTGCTCCCCGTGGTGATGCCTCTCGCAGTTCTGCCTTTTTTTGCCTTTGAGGCCCTTGCAGTGATGGTGGCCGCCCCGGTGCGGGCCGTCCTCGGGGTGATCGCGACCGGCGCTCGCCGTGCTGGCTCCGAGGCCGCCGATGGCGAGAGCGGCGCTGACAGTCGAGAGGGCGAAGATCCTGGCTATGCGGTGCGACATGCGTTCTCCTTCGGCGTGGCTCATGGCCTGTTTGATGACGATTGCTCTTGGCCAGGGTTACCCGCCCTGGCCCGGATTAGTTCACCCGGCAGATGTGAGAGAAATGCGGTCAGGCGATGTTCGTAGCTTCGGGGGGCGACGTTCCAGGACTCGACGTGGCCGGCGGCGGGCACGCGATAGAAGGTGACCCAGCGGGGCAGCGCCGCGGCGAAGTCTTCGCTGAGCGAGATCGGCACGACCTTGTCGTCGGTGCCGTGGAAGAGCAGGATCGGCAGGTGAAAGTCGTCCGTGTGCTCGAGGGCGTCGAGACTGTCCCAGTCGACGTCGATGCGAGCCCCGATCGTCCACTCGAGCGGCAGAGCGCTGAAGGCCGGAAATCCCAATCGGGTGGCGTTGAATTCAAGGATCCGCCTCCAGTCGAGGGCCGGCGCGTCGAGGACGAGGCCGACGACACGCGAGGCCAGCGGCGAACGCTCCATGAATTGCGCCACGATCGCGCCACCCATCGAGTAGCCGGCGAGGACGAGGCGGCGGGCCCCGTGGGTGAGCGCGTAGCGCGCAGCGGCCTCGAGATCGCGCCACTCGGTCAAGCCCATGTGGTGGAAGCCGTCGGGGCTGGGTGGGGCACCGAGATCCTCGCGGTAGGTGATCAGCATGCTCGACAGGCCGGCGCGGCGCAGCGCCGGGACCATGCGCAGGCCGAGCTGGGGCATGCCGTTGATGCCGTGTACGACGATCGCCCAGGTGCGGCTGCGCCCGGGGATCGACCAGGCGGCCATCGGCCCAAGCTCGTCGGGCACGTCTACTTCGGCGAAGGGAATGCCCAGCGCCTGTCGGGGATCGCCGACGTAGACGTCGGCTTCGACGCCGACATCCATGCCGGGGACCAGGTAACCGCGGACGGCACGTAGCCGGCGGATGACGGTGTCGGCATCGACCTCGACGATGTCACCGGCGATCGCGTGTCCACCCGCCCATTCGAGCCCATAGGTGCCGGGCCGTTCGGTGTCTTCGCTGCGCTCGAGCACGATCCGCCCCGGTCCGACTCGCTCGACCTCCACCTTTGCGGCGGGGCTGGAGTGGTCGGGTACGAGAACGGCGTCCGAGAAGTGCCAGCTGATCGCGGCGATCGACAGGATGACGAGGACGATCACCGGCGCAGCCTACTTCGCTCAATCGCCGACTCTCGATTGCCGATGATCAGGCGATGAACAGCGCCAACGAGCACGTGTTCTCGCACGGCATGCGGGACACGCGGAATACCCTTGAGGCTTGGAACGGGCATCCGTGGGCGGTTTTGCGCAGCTGGCTCGCCCTCGGCCTCGCGATTGCATTGTCCCTGCTGGGTGCGGTCTTGGTGGTCTCGGGCATGCTGACGCCCGACATCACCCCGATTCACCTGCCCGGTCTTACCGAACCACAGGAACCTGGCGATCTGCTGCCGATTCTCTGGCGCAACTCGCTGGTGCTGGCTCTGCACGCGACCGCCTGCGTCGCCGGCTTCATCGCCGGTGCCTCGATGCCGATCGCAGCCGCCCAGCGCAGCGGCATCTCGCGCTGGGTCCACGTCAAGGCGGGCCAGTTCGCGATTCTCTTCGTCGCGGCGGTGACGCTCTTCTCGCTCTCCACCCAGGCCCTCTACCTCGGCTTCCAGGGCTCGACGATCGCCTATCAGCTGCATATCTCCCACGCAGTGCTCATCCTCACGGTGTTGCCGCACGCCATCCCCGAGCTGACCGCCCTCTTCCTCCCCCTTGCCGCCTGGCTGATCGCCAGCCGCCGCGGCGAGTGGAACCAGCTTCTCGCGGCCACCTTCCTCACCGTCGCGATCGCGATCCCGACGCTCGTCGCGGCGGCAACGATCGAGGTCTATGTTTGGCCCCACATCTTGGAAGCTCTCTCTCCGGTCGTCTGACTCATAAGATCGCGGCCAATGGCCGGCTACGACCCCAAGGCGATCGAGGCGAAGTGGCAGCGGCTCTGGGCTGAGGAGAAGACCTGGGAGGTCCCGAACCCGGGGCAGCCTGGCTTCGACGAGGCCAAGCCGAAGTCCTACGTGCTGGAGATGCTGCCCTATCCCTCGGGCGAGCCCCACGTCGGCCACCTCAAGTGCTACGCGGTCGGCGACGCGATCGCCCACTTCCGCCGCCGCCGCGGCTTTGAGGTGATCCACCCGATGGGTTATGACGCCTTTGGCCTGCCGGCCGAGAACAACGCAATCAAAACCGGCGAGCCTCCACGCGAGGCGACCGAGCGCTCGATCGAGTCTTTCCGGCGCCAGTTCCGCGAGTGGGGAATCTCGATCGACTGGTCGCGTGAGCTCGGCACTCACACGCCCGAGTACTACCGCTGGACCCAGTGGATCTTCCTGCGCCTCTTCGAGAAGGGGCTCGCCTACCGCGACGAGGCACCAGTTCAATGGTGTCCGGTGGACGCCACTGTGCTGGCCAACGAGCAGGTCGTCGACGGCCGCTGCGAGCGCTGCGGCACGCCTGTCGAACAGCGCCGGCTCGAGCAGTGGTTCTTCAAGATCACCGATTACGCCGAGCGGCTGCTCGCCGACTTTGACCTGCTCGAGTCCTGGCCCGAGCACGTGGTCACTATGCAGCGCAACTGGATCGGCCGCTCGGAGGGAGCGGAGGTGACTTTCCGCTGCGAGGAGCTCGACCTCGACTTCCCCGTTTTCACCACCCGTCCCGACACGTTGTTCGGGGCTACCTTCTTCGTCCTCGCCCCCGAGCACCCCGAGCTCGAGCGCCTGATCGCCGGCACGCCAGCCGAGGAGGCGGTGCACGAGTACGTCAACCAGGTCGCCCGCGAGTCGGTCGAGGATCGTGGCGACGAGGGCCGCGCCAAGACCGGCGTGCCGCTCGGTCGCAGCGTCGTCAACCCCGTCAACGGCGAGCGGATCCCTATGTTCGTCGCCGACTACGTGCTGATGGAGTACGGCACCGGGGCGATCATGGCGGTGCCAGGCCACGACAGCCGCGACTACGAGTTCGCCAAGGCGTTTGAGCTGCCGATCAAGCGGGTGATCGAGGGCTCCGACCCGGAGCTCGCCCGCGACGACGAGGGGCTCCCGTATCCCGGCGACGGTCCGATGACCGCATCGGGTCGTTTCGACGGCAAGCACAATCGCGAGGCCTACGAGGAGATCGTCGCCTGGCTGAAGGAGGACGGTCGGGGCGAATCGGCCGTCAACTACCGCTTGCGCGACTGGCTCGTCTCGCGCCAGCGCTACTGGGGTGCCCCGATCCCGGTCGTCTACTGCGAAGAGTGCGGCATCGTCCCCGTGCCCGACGATCAGTTGCCGGTCGAGCTGCCCGAGATCGACGACTACGCGCCACAGGGTCGCAGCCCGCTTGCCGCCGCCGAGGATTGGGTCGCGACCGAGTGCCCACGCTGTCGCGCCGCAGCCAGACGCGAGACCGACACGATGGACACCTTCGTCGACTCCTCCTGGTACTTCATCCGCTACCTCGATGCGGGTAACTCCGAGGCGGCCTGGGATCAGGCTGTGGCCGACCACTGGCTGCCGGTTGACCAGTACATCGGCGGCGTTGAGCACGCGATCCTGCACCTGATGTACGCACGCTTCTTCACCAAGGCGCTCGCCGACCTCGGCCACCTCTCGGTGCAGGAGCCGTTCGCCAACCTCTTTACCCAGGGGATGATCACCCGCGACGGCGCCAAGATGTCGAAGTCGAAGGGCAACACGGTTAGCCCGGCCGAGTACGTCGAGCGTTACGGCGCCGACACCGCCCGCACCTACGTCTGTTTCATGGGCCCGCCGGAGCGCGGTGGCGACTGGTCCGACGAGGGGGTCGAGGGTGTCAACCGCTTCCTCTCCCGCCTCTGGCGCCTCTGTGGCGAGGTCGCGGAGCGGACCGGGGCGGCAGAGCCGGGCGGCGCCGTGAAGGGCGACGCGCGCGAGCTGCTCGCCAAGGCCCACTGGGCAATCGACAAGGTGAGCCGCGACTTCGAGCGCGGCTTTCAGTTCAACACCGCGATCGCCGCGGTTATGGAGCTGGTCAACGAGGCCTACCGGCTCAAGGACGGCCTCTACGGCGAACCCGACGGCGACGCAGCGGTGCGCTTCGCGACGGCAACGGCGGCCTCGCTGATCTTTCCCTTTGCCCCACATCTTGGTGCCGACATCTGGGAGCAGCTGGAGGGAGGGCGTCTCTGGGAGAACCCATGGCCGCTCGCCGACCCCGACCTGCTGACCAGCGACACGGTCACCCTCGTGGTCCAGGTCAACGGCAAGCTGCGCGACCGGATCGAGGTCGCCGCTGACGCGTCTGAGGCCGAGTTGCTCGCGCTGGCCCGAGAGAGCGAGAAGGTGCGGCACTACCTCGACGGCAAGGACGTAGTCAAGGAGATAGTGGTCCTGGGCAAACTGGTCAATTTGGTCGTCCGCTGAGGACGTCCATTCCGGTTTTCACGGCCTTTTCTGGTACAAAGCCCGCCGATGCTCGTCAGGCGCCTGTCAGAAGCTCCCGCCGAGGAGTGGCACCGGCTTCGCTACCACGCATTGATGGACGCGGGGCAGCTCGGAGCCCGCAACATGTCGGTGACCTGGCTGGAGATCCCCGCCGGCGCCGAGCAGACCCTGCGCTCCGATGAGGGCGCCGAGCAGGTCTACGTGGTCGTGCGGGGAGCCGGCACGATGTCCGTCGCCGGCGACACGCAGGGGGTGGGGGAGGGCGATCTGATCCTCGTCCCACCCGCCACCGACCACTCGATCGCCAACAACGGCGAGGAGGGGCTGGCCTGCGTCTCGGTGCAGTCGCCTCCCGTTGCGGCGGCCGAGCTCTACAGCGATCAGCTTGCCGAGGTGGCCGGCTACGACGACGACGAAAACTTGTAGCTGATTTTTTCGATTTAGCGCGCCACGCGTGCGTTCGGATCGGCGACGCTGCGGTCCATGCCAGAGCTTTCGCGGTCTCAGGTCCTCGTCTACGGCGCCGTCGCGATCGCTCTCCTGCTGGTCGGGGCGCGGGCGATCCGCGCCGAGAGCGGTGGCGCCCCGGCAGCTGCGGCTGCAGCCTCGAGTCCGAGCGCTTCCGGCGGTTTCAGCCTGAAAAGCGGCGCCGGCTCCGACATCGTGGTCGACGTCGCCGGGGCCGTTCGCCGACCTGGGGTCTACCGGCTGCCGGCCGGGGCACGTGTCGTCGATGCGATCGAACGCGCCGGTGGGGCGGCCGGCAGGGCAATGCTCGAAGGGATCAATCGTGCCGCGCGCCTTGCCGACGGGCAGCAGGTGATGGTGCCCGAGCGGGGGCCGGGTGGATCGATCGCGACCGCCGGCGCCACGGCGGAAGACGGCCCGATCAGCCTCGGCAGCGCCAGCGTCGAGCAGCTCGACACGATCGATGGCATCGGCCCGGTGACCGCCGCCAAGATCGTCGAATACCGCGACCAGCACGGCGGTCTCGCCTCGGTCGACCAGCTCGACCGGGTGAGCGGCATCGGTCCGGCGACGATGGAATCGCTGCGGGCCCGGCTGCAGCCCTAATGCCGTGCGCCTCAGGGGCCTGTCAGTGCCGCTTCTGCTGGTCGCGGCAGCAATCCTGCTGGCGCTTTCCCACAGCGCCGAGATCCGCGCCCGTGCCGAGGTGGGGCTTGGCCAGGGAATGCCGGCGCGGGAGGCGGCGCTGGCGCGTGGCTTCGTACTCGGCGAGGACGAGCAGATCGACAAGGCGACGACGGAAGACTTCCGCCGCGCCGGGCTGAGTCACCTGCTTGCCGTATCGGGGCAGAACGTGGCGCTGCTGGTCCTGCTGGCGATGCCGGTCCTGGCGGCGCTCGGGTTGCCGCTCCGCACCCGTCTGCTCTGGGTGCTCGGCCTGATCGCCGTCTATGTGCCGCTGGCCGGTGCCGGTCCGTCGATCCAGCGCGCGGGGATCATGGGCGCGCTGAGCGCGTTGGCGACCCTGGCCGGTCGCCGCACCTCGCGCTTCTACGCGCTGGTGTTCGCGGCGGTGGTTCTGCTCGTCCTCGAGCCCGGGATCGCGGGCGACGTCGGCTGGCAGCTCAGCTTCGCAGCGGTGCTCGGCATCCTCCTGCTTGCCGAGCCGCTGCGGGCCGGGATTGCGATGAGGATCGGTACGCGCGGCTGGCGCCGCCCTCTGGTCGAGGGGGCGGCGATGACGATCGCCGCCACGCTTGCCACGGCACCGTTGATCGCCTTCCATTTCGAAGCGATATCGACCATGACGCTTGTCGCCAACCTGCTGGCACTGCCCGCGGTGGCGCCGGCGATGTGGCTGGGAATGCTGGCCGCCGCGGCCGGCCAAGTGCCCGGTCTGCCGGTCGGAGCGCTCAACGCCGTCAATTCCCTCCTGCTCGCCTACATCGCCCAGGTGGCTGCCTGGTGCGGCCGTCCGAGCTGGGCCTACCTGCACATACGGCTAGGGGTAGGCGGGCTGGTTGCGTCGTATGTGTCGATTGCGGCAGCAACGGTGCTCGCCTTCCGCCGGCGGCGTGTTGCGTTGGCGTTGGCCGTGGGCCTGGTGGGTGTAGGTGTTCTCGGGCTTGCGTGGGGGGCCGCTGCAGCAGCCCGCGATGCGGCCCCTGCTCCGTCTGCGGGCCTGCGGATCTCCGTCCTCGACGTCGGGCAGGGCGACGCGATCCTGCTGCAGTCACGGGGCGCGCCCGCCATCTTGGTCGATGGTGGGCCGCCTGGAGATGGCCTCGCGGCGAAGCTGCGCGCCGCCGGGGTCACCCGGCTCGGCGCCGCGATCGTCACCCACGATCAATCGGACCACGCGGGCGGGGTCCGGGATCTGCTCGGCGCCTTCCCGGTCGGGCGCCTCTTCTACGGGGTCTTGCGAGGACAGACCCTGGCCGAGGTTGACGCCGCGCAGGTTCCTCGTCGCCGCCTTGCCAGTGGAAGCGAGCTGCGGGCGGGTGGGTTGCGGCTCGACGTGCTCTGGCCACCGGCCGAGTTGCTGGTCGGCTCGCACGCCGGTGAAGACCCCAACCAGCTGGCCCTGGTCATGCTTGCCCGCTGGCGCCGCTTCTCGATGTTGCTGACCGCCGATGCAGAGGCGGAAACGACCCCGATCGAACCCGGCCCGATAGATGTGCTCAAGATCGCCCACCATGGCAGCGACGATGCCGGGCTCGGCGATCTGCTCGATCGCACCCGGCCCCGCCTCGCGGTGATCTCGGTCGGCGCCGGGAACCCGTTCGGCCACCCGACTCCGGCCACTCTCGCGACACTTGCCTCCCACGGCGTCCCCACCCTGCGCACCGACCGCGACGGAGCCGTCGTGCTCGAAGTGGTCGGTAACTCGGTTCGCGTGAATAGCGACGGCGGCTGAGCTCTCGCCTGCGGGTAAGCGCTTGCCTGCCGACATGGACGAATCAACGAATCGATATTGGGGTTACTGGCGTCGCGGCCTTGTCGATTGGTTCGCGGCCGCCGATGGGCGTATCGGTGCTCTCCAAACATGGACAGCGGTCGCTGCGATCCGTCGCCAGGGCGAGTGTCCTCGGCGACGGGCTGCTCGAGCGGACCCGCAGCACGTCGCTGGCACTGCTCGGCGTCACCGCCGCGATCGGCCTGGCGATGGTCGCCCTGGCGCTCAACCAGGACTGGCCACTGATCGCCGGAGCCCCGATCCCGGGCGTTGAAAGCAAGCATCAGGCGGTTGGTGACGCCACGGTCGCGGCGACGGCAAGGGGGCAGGGCCGTTCGACGACCTCTGGCGCGACGAACCAGGCGAGCCCGGGAGTCTCTTCGGGCAAGCCGGGCCCGCGCCCAAGCCGGACCACCGCGCTGGTTGGATCGCAGACCCCCCAGACCGCAGGTCTTGTCGCCGCCCACCCAACTCCGAGGGACCCGGCCGGTGGCAGCCCGGCCAGCGGCCCGATCCCGGATCCGGCTCCGGTCGCTCAGCAGCCCGCCCCGGCTCCCGAACCCGCAGCGGCAGCGGTACCGGTCGCCAGTTCCGCCTCCCCACCTCCGGGTCAGGTGGCTCAAACTACGCCGGAAGCTCCGATCCCCTCGCAGACTCCGCCGGCCACCGACGAAGGCGACGAACACGATCACGGCCATCACTCCGGCGGAGGTACGAACCACGGCCATGGCCACGGCCACTCGGGGGGCGGGGAAGATTCGGACACCCCCGAATCGAGCGAAAGTCCCGAAACGGCACCCACCCCGGGCGAAACGCCTCCGCCAGAAGCCGATGCCCCCGATGAATCCGACGACGGACAGGCACATGCGCCGTCATGGGGTCACGGCGGCGGCCACGGTTACGGCCACGGTCACTGGTAGCGGGCCGTTCCGGGCCGGCATCTAGACTCGGCGGCTCATGGCCGAGGAGATGCGCCCCCTCTATCTGATCGCCGGCACCGATGGGGCCAAGATCGACGCAACGCGCTCACGCCTGCGGGCGCGGGCAGAGCGCGACGGGGGAGTCGCCTCGCTGCAGGTCTTCGAGCCCGGCGAGGGTCGGGGGGCGCCTGACCACGAGGCTCTGCTGGGCTCGATCCCGGCGATGTCGCTGACGGAATCCCGTCGCTACCTGCTCGCCGACGGCGTGGAGCGCTGGCGCGACCGGCAGCTGGAAGCGGTGGCGGCGGCGATTGCCGGACTACCTCCCGATCTCAGTATCGTCCTGATTGCGCGGGGGAAGGCGCCGGCGAAGCTGGTCCACGCGGTCAAGGCGGCCCAAGGGGAGATCCACGAATTCGAGGCTCCCAAAGCGAGGGACATGCCGCGGTTGCTGATCGCCGACGCAGAGCAGCTCGGCTTCCGCCTCGACCCGGCGGCGGCACGCATGCTGGTCGATCGCATGGGGGCGAATCCGCAGCGCCTCCACAACGAGCTGGAACGCCTCGCGCTTTGGGCGGGAGAGAGCGGGACGGTGGACGCTGCCGATCTGGGCGAGATGATCGCCGATACCTCAGAGGCGGTCGTGTGGGCACTGTCCGACGCGTTGCTGGAGCGCGATGCGGCGGCCGCGCTGCGGATCGCCGAGCGGCTGATCTCGCAGGGTGAGAACGTCACCGGGTTGATCTACGGCCTCGCATCGCGCTTGCGCAAAGCTTGCGCGGCGGCGGCAATGCTGGAGGAGGGGATGCCACCGAAGCAGGTCGAGTCGAGCCTCGGCATGCATCCCTATGCGGCCAAGCAACTGGTTCGCAGGCTTCAAAACGTCGACGCGAGCGAGTTGCGGGAGGCAATGATCGCGCTTGCCGATCTCGAGGTCTGGTGCCGCGGAGGCGCCGATTACGGCGATGAGCTGGCGCTGACCCTGGCGCTGCGCGCCGCGGCGGGCGTGCCGGCCTGATTACTTCGCTGCGGCAGTCGCGATGCGTGCGGCTTTTGCCTTCTTGCGCGCGCCGGTGTTCTTGTGCATGGCGCCTTTTTGGATCGCCTTGTCGATGCGCGAGACCAGTGCGCGGTGCTCGGTCTCTATCGCGGCCGTATCGCCGCCCTCAACGGCGCTTTCGAGCCGCCGGAAATAGGTCTTGACCGTGCTCGTCAGGAGCCGGTTCTCGGTTCGCTCGCGGTCGCTGCGTAGGATCCGCTTCTTTTGTGAGGCTATGTTGGCCATGAGTCGTGAGCCTGGAAGCGGCACCAGCCAGCCCCCAGACGGCCGCCGACTATAGCGACTGAGATCCAGCTTGGAGACCCCCAGGGCACCTGACAGAGACGATCGCGAGGAGGCAGCGGTCGCCGCCGACGCCGCACTGCGGGCCGCCGAGGCCTTCGAGCCCGGCGAGGAAAGCTCCGGCGAGCCGGCTCCAGGCTCCCGTTCCGGACGCATCGCCCGCTCCACGGCCTTCTTCTCCCTCGCCACCGCCGCCTCGCGAATCGCCGGCCTCGTCCGTGAGATCGTTGCCGCCGGCTACTACGGCATCAGCGGCCCGATGTCCGCCTTCACGATCGCCTTCCAGGTTCCCAATCTGATTCGTGCCCTCTTCGCCGATGCGGCGCTGCAGCCGGCCTTCGTCCCAGTCTTCACCGAGCAGCTGGAGAAGAAGAACTACCGCGAGGCCTTCCGGCTCGCCTCGACCCTGTTGCTGCTGGTCACCCTCGTGCTGGGCGCGATCACGGCCATGTTCGTGCTGCTTGCGCCGGTCATCATGCCGCTCTTCGCCCCCGGCTTCGAGGGGGCGATCCTCGACCTCACCGTCACCCTCTCCCAGGTCCTCTTCCCGATCCTGATCCTGCTCGGGTTGAGCGGCGTCGTCGTCGGCATCCTCAACAGCTACGACCGCTTCGGTGCCTTCGCGATCTCGCCGCTGTTCTGGAACCTGACGATCATCGCCGTGCTGGTCTTCCTGATCCCGGCCTTCCACGGGCAGAACCGGATCTACGCCTACGCGATCGGCATCCTCGCCGGCACCCTGGTGCAGCTGCTGATTCCCACCTTCGATCTGCGCAATACGCCGTTCAAGTTCGGCTGGAGCTTCGAGTGGCGCAACCCCGACGTGCGCCGCGTCCTCCTGCTGATGCTGCCGGTGACGATCAGCCTCGGCCTGATCAACTTCAACCTGCTGATCAACAGCCTCTTCGGCAGCCTGGTCAGCGAGCAGTCTCCGGCGGCGATCGACAAGGCGTTCCGGATCTACCAGTTGCCGCAAGGGATCTTCTCGGTTGCGATCGCGACCGTGCTCTTCCCGACCCTCGCCCGCTTCGCCGCCCGCGGCGAGCACGACAACCTGCGGGCGACGATGGCCAACGGGATGCGCCAGATCCTCTTCGTCCTCTTGCCCGCCGCAGCCGCGGTCCTGGTCCTCTCCGAGCCGATGATCCGGCTGGTCTACCAGCGCGGCGAGTTCACTCCCGAGCAGACGACCCTGGTCGCCACCGCCCTCTTCTGGTTCGCCTTCTCGCTGCCGACCAACGGCCTCTACCTGCTGCAGACGCGGACCTTCTTCAGCCTCCAGCGTCCCTGGATGGCCACCGGCCTCGCCGGCCTCGACCTGATCGTCTCGGCGCTCGGCGCCCTGCTTCTCTACAAGCCCTTCGGCACGGGCGGGATCGTCGCCGGTACGGGCATCGGCACCACGGTCGCCGTGCTTGCACAGGCGGTCGTCCTGCGCCGCGAGCTCGGCGGCATGGAGCTGGGCAGGCTGCTCTCCACCGGCATGCGGATCGCTCTCGCGGCAGCGGCGCTTGGGGCGGTGTCGTTTGGAGTCTGGGACCTTCTGGACGAGGCCCTCGGCCGCGGCCTGGGAGGCCAGATCATCTCGCTGGGAACGGCACTGGCGCTGGGCGGCCTGGTCTACGTGGGCATCGCAAAGCTGCTCCGCATTGCCGAGCTGGAGCAGATAACGCGGCTAGTCCGCCGCCGCTAGATGCTCGACCTGTCGCGCTATCTGCTGGGCGTTGCCGAGATAGCCCTGCTCGCCGGCTTCGCCACGTTGGGCGCGTCGGCAGTGCGAGCACGCTTACTTCCCAGCTTCTCGGGGGCACCGGCACATCTGGGAACCGCCGTTCTGGCGCTTGCCTTGCTGATTTGGGTTGCCGAGGTTCTGGGCAGCTTCGGAGTGTTCGAGCCAGCCCCGTATCTCGTTGCTGTTGCGGTGGTTGGCTCGGGACTTCGGCTGGGGGTTGGGGGAGGACGGTGGCATCCCTCTCGCTTGCTGGGTTTTTCGCCACGGGGATTGGCGGCCGTCCGAGGGGGTGGGCGGGGCGAAAAAGAGGACGCCGCTGTGCGAGAGGGATACCCCCGCCCTCCCACTTGGAGCGTGGTCACACTGATGGCATTGATCCTCGCTGGGGCAGCGCTTGTGAAGTTCGGCATCGACGTGAGGTCGAAGTTGATGACGGGGATGACCGGGTTCGATTCGACCTGGTACCACGGGCCGTTCGCCGCCGGGTTCTTTCAGAGCGGGAATACCTGGGATCTGCACTTCATTGCGCCGCAGTTCCTGGCCTGGTTCTACCCGGCGAACGCCGAAATCTTCCACGCAACCGGGATGTTGGCGTTCGGGCGAGACGTGCTCTCCCCGCTGCTGAACCTAGGCTGGTTCGTTGGATGTCTCCTGGCTTGCTGGTGTATTGGGAGGCCCTACCGAGTTGCGCCGTGGTCACTGGCATTGGGAGCGATTGCTTTGAGCCTGCCGGTGCTCTCGGATCAAGCTGGCGAAGCTCGTAACGACATCGTCGGGATTTTCTTCCTACTTGCTGCTGTTGCGATTGCTCTCAATGCGTGGGCGGTGCGGAGAGAGAGAAAAGCTGGTCTTTCCACGGGCGTCCTTCTCGTTGTCGGCCTGGCGGCGGGTATAGCCGCGGGCACCAAGCTCAACTTTCTCCTACCCGCTGCAGTTCTCGTCCTGGGGCTTGCAGTGACGGCGCCAGCCGGCAGGCGGTGGCGAGCTCTTGCGGGAGCTGGCCTCGCTGCACTGGCCGGTGGCGGTTACTGGTACGTGCGCAACCTGATCCACACCGGCAACCCGTTGCCCTGGTTCGATCACCTCGGCCCGATCTCGTTGCCTGCGCCCGACCAGGCGCTTGGCGGGCGCGAAGGGCATAGCGTGCTCGGCTACCTGACCGACGGCTCCGTCTGGTCAGACTGGTTTTTGCCCGGGCTGCACGGCGGCCTGACGATCCTCTGGCCGCTGCTCGTTGCTCTCGCCCTTGTAGGCCTTCTCCTGTCTCTTTTCCCAGTGCGGTCGAGCTTTGGATCGCCATCCGGACCTAATCTCGACCGCGACAGTGCGCTGCTGGTCGCCGGTGCCACCGGGCTTGCAGTGATCGTCGCCTGGCTGATCGCACCGACCTCGGCCTCCGGCCCCGACGGCATGGCCCGCGGCTTCGAATCCGGCCTGCGCTACCTAGCTCCCGCTCTGGTCCTGGGCTTGACCGTCCTGCCGGTAGCGCTCCTCCCGCGGGTGGTGCGGTGGCGGGGGACCCCCATAGCGGAGGGCGCGCGAAGCGCGTCCGAGCACATGGGGGAGGGCCGCCGTGACAGGACCCGCGGGCCACTTGCGCCAGTTGCCCTGGCGCTCCTCGTCGTCGCGATCGCGATCGGCTACCCGGTCCAGCGCCACTACCTCGAGAACCGCTACGCGAACCCCAGCTTCGCCACTCCCGGCCTCAACGCCGCCTTCAAATGGGCCGACGGCGTCTCGGGCGCCCGCATCGCCACCACCTCGACCCGCCAATACTCCCTCTTCGGCACCGACCTCTCCAACCACGTCCAGTACATAGGCGAAGAAGCGCCCCACGGAGGCTTCGTGGCCCCATCGACCTGCCAACAATGGCGCCGCCTCCTCAGCAAAGGGCACTACGACTACGTAGTCGCCTCCCGAGACAGAGTGGAACCAGGCAAGCCCTCATACCCACCAACGACCCGCTGGACCGAAGGCCCCCAGGCAACCCCAATCTCAAAGACGCCGCCAACGGTCGTCTTCAAGCTGAAAGGGCCCCTGGACCCATCGGCGTGTAGTCACTAGCGCGTCTCCCGCGGTGGCGCCGGTATCGGGGGGTGTGCTCCGCCCGTGCGGAGTCTGCGGAGGGCGAGGCCTATCCCATAGCGGGACACCGTCCCTTTGCCCGGAGCAGATCGCAGCACCAGGAGGGCACCCCCCGGCGGCGGCGACGGGCCCCGCGGGCTGATCGCCATACTTGCGACGCCCATGGACCACATCCGCAACTTCAGCATCATCGCCCACATAGACCACGGCAAGTCGACCCTGGCCGACCGCATCCTCGAGCTCACCGGCGCCGTCGATCCAACGAAAATGCAGGCCCAGATGCTCGACTCGATGGACCTCGAGCGCGAGCGTGGGATCACGATCAAGGCCCAGGCCGTGCGGGTCGAGTACACGGCTTCCGACGGGCAGATCTACCACCTGCACCTGATCGACACCCCCGGCCATGTCGATTTCTCCTACGAGGTCTCGCGCAGTCTCGCCGCCTGCGAGGGCGCCCTGCTCGTCGTCGATGCCGCCCAGGGGGTCGAGGCGCAGACCGTCGCCAACACCTACCTGGCGATCGAGAACGGGCTGGAGTTGATCCCGGTGATCAACAAGGTCGACCTGCCCGGCGCCGAGCCAGATCGGGTCGCACAGGAGATCGCCGACCTCACCGGGGGCGACCCGGAGGAAGCGCTGTGGATCTCGGCCAAGACGGGTGAGGGTGTGGTCGAGGTGCTGGAGGCGATCGTCGACCGGATCCCTGCCCCGAAAGGGGAGCCCGAGGCCCCCACCCGGGCGCTGATCTTCGACTCCGAGTTCGACCAGTACCGCGGCGTGATCGCCTACGTGCGGATGGTCGACGGCTCCTTCCGCAAGCACGAGCGGATCCTCGCGATGCAGAACGGCACCGAGGCGGACATCGACGACATCGGCTTCTTCCGGCCGGCGATGACCGGGGTGCAGGGGATGGACGCGGGCGACGTCGGCTACCTGATCACCGGCATCAAGGACGTCGCCAAGCTGCGGGTCGGCGACACGCTGACGGCGCAGGAGCGACCGGCCGCCGAGCCGCTCGAGGGCTATCGCGAGGTCCGCCCGATGGTTTTCTGCGGGCTGTTCCCGATCGACACCGACCGCTTCGAAGACCTGCGCGACGCGCTCGAGAAGCTCGCCCTCAACGACGCCGCGCTGTCCTGGGAGCCGGAGACCTCGGAGGCGCTCGGCTTCGGCTTCCGCTGCGGCTTTCTCGGCCTGCTCCACATGGAGATCGTGCGCGAGCGGCTGGAGCGCGAGTACGGGCTCGACCTGCTGTCGACGACCCCGAACGTGCGCTACGAGGTCCACCTGACCAACGGCACCTCGAAGGAGGTCCGTAGCCCGACCGAGCTGCCCGATCCGGGCACGATCGAGGCGATCGAAGAGCCCTTCATACGCGCCACGATCATCTCTCCGTCCGAGCAGGTGGGCGCGGTGATGGAGCTCTGCCAGGCTCGTCGGGGCACCCACGTCGACATGCACTATCTGAGCCCGCAGCGGGTGCAGATCCGCTACGACATGCCGCTTGCCGAGATCGTCCTCGACTTCTTCGATCTGCTCAAGTCATCGACTCGTGGCTACGCCTCGCTCGACTACGAGCCGATCGGCAACCAGGCCTCCGACCTGGTCAAGGTCGACATCCTGCTGGCCGGCGACAAGGTCGACGCGCTCTCGATCATCGTCCATCGCGAATTTTCCTACGAGCAGGGCAAGCGGCTGGTCGAGCGGCTGCGCAAGACGATCCCGCGCCAGCTCTTTGACGTACCGGTGCAGGCTGCGATCGGCTCCAACATCCTCGCCCGCGAGACCGTCAAGGCGTTGCGCAAGGACGTCACCGCGAAGCTCTACGGCGGCGACGTCACGCGCAAGAACAAGCTGCTGAAGAAGCAGAAAGCGGGCAAGAAGCGGATGAAGCAGGTCGGGCGCGTGGAGGTGCCCCAGGAGGCATTCCTGGCCGTGCTCCAGATCGACGAGTAGATAGGTTTCCGACCCATGGCTATGAAGACCGAGGCAATAGGCAAGGAATGGCCCTCCACGACTTACGAGGTGGGCAAGGAGAAGATCGGCGAGTACGCGCGGGTGATCGGGATCGAGAACCCGGTGCATTTCGACCGCGAGGCGGCCAAGGCCGCCGGCTACCGCGACGTAGTGGCACCGCCGATGTTCTGTGTCGTCTACAGCTCTCCGGCTCTCGCGCCGGCGATGTTCGACCCCGAGGTGGCGATGAACTTCGCGACGATGGTGCACGGCGGCCAGCAGTTCGAGTGGGGCGAGCCGGCCTGCTCGGGTGACGAGATCACGACCGCCGCTAAGTGCCTGGAGATCTACGAGAAGGACGGCAAGGGCTTCTACGTCTTCGAGACCAACTCGATCAACCAGGACGGGCAGCAAGTAGTGCGTGGAACCTGGACCAACATCGTCAGGGGGATATGAGATGGCCCCGAGCCCGACCGAACAGGCATCCATATCTGATTCTCTGCGCAGTGAGGGAGGGCGACGCCAATGAGTTTGAACGTGGGAGACCAGATCGCCGAGCTGCGAGTGACGCCGGACAAGTATCTGCCGCACCGTTACGCGGGCGCTTCGGGGGATTTCAACCCGATCCACATCGACCCTGAGTTTGCGAAAGCGGTCGGGCTGCCTGACACGATCCTGCACGGCCTTTACATGATGGGCCTCGTTGCTCGCGCAAACGCAGCGTCTGTCGGCGGCGACCCGCGGGCGATGAAACGCCTTTCGGTCCAGTTCCGCGGCATGGGTGCGCCCGAGACGGAGATCGTCGTCCGCGGCACCGTCAAGTCGGTCGATGGTGGCAGGGCCGTGATCGAGACGGTCGCCCTGCAGGGCGAGAACCAGACGATTCGCAACGCTGAGGCGGAAGTAGCGCTGTAGGGCTAGGACGCGAGCGGGGAGGGCCACCCGCTCGCGCTTCTAGACTCCATCCATGCTTTCTGAACGACAAGGGCTGATTCTTCGGCTGGTGGTCGATGCACACCTCGCGTCAGCGAAGCCGGTTGCTTCGAAAGCGATTGCGGAGAGCCGCGAGATTGAGTGGGGGCCTTCGACGGTGCGGGCGGAGTTGGCGGGGCTCGAGGCGGCTGGGTATCTGAACCATCCGCACACTTCGGCAGGGCGGGTTCCGACTGAGGTCGGATACCGCTACTACGTCGACCGCCTGATCGAGTCCGGAATGCCCAGGGCCGACGCCGGGGTCGAGCTGGAGCTCTCGCGGCTGCGGCGCGAGGTCGACGAGGCGATGCGGGAGACGACTGCCGCGCTTGCCCAGATGACCGACCTGATGGCACTCGCCACGGCGCCCGCTCCGGCCACGGCGACGATCCACCGGGTCGAGGTGCTGCGTCTGCAGCCGACCAAGGTGATGGCGATCGCGATCGCCTCGACCGGCGCGATCGCCAAGCGCGTCTTCGACTTCGACCGGCCAGTCGATCCAGGTTTGGTCGAGTGGGCTTCCAGCTACCTCAACGAGTCCCTTGCCGGGATGGGGGTCGGCGCGCGGATGATCGCCAACCGCCTTGCCGACCCCGAGCTGGGGCCGACCGAGTCGAGCTTTCTTGCCACGCTCGGTCCGGCGTTCACCGGCCTGGAGCAGGAAGCGGGGGACAGCCTCTACATGGAGGGCGCTTCGCGACTCCTCTCCGACGACCACCGTGGCGACCTGCCCCGCGCCGACCGGCTGATGACGGCGCTGGAGCGCCGCGCCGGTGTGCTCGGGATGCTGCGCTCAGCCCTGGAGGAGCGCTCGGTCTTCCTCTGGATCGGTGGCGAGAATCCGCAGCCGGAGCTGCGCTCGGTCAGCGTCGTCGGCGCCAACTACGGCCTGGCTCACCGGAATCTCGGTTCGGTTGGCGTGGTCGGTCCGCTGCGGATGGACTACGCGACCGCGATCGTCTCGGTCCGCGGCGCGGCGCGGGAGCTGTCGCGCTACTGCGAGTCGGTCTACGGCTGATGCCCGGCGACTACTACGAGATCCTCGGCGTCGGCCGCGACGCCAACAAAGCCGAGGTGAAGACCGCCTTCCGCCGCCTCGCTCGCGAGCTGCATCCGGACGTCAACGATCACGACCCCGAGGCGGAGGAGAAGTTCAAGGCGGCCGCGGAAGCCTACGAGGTGCTCTCCGACCCCGAGCGGCGCCGTGCCTACGACGCCTACGGCCACGAGGGTCTGCGCGGTGCCGGCGCCGCGCCGGGTGGCTTCAGCTCGGTCGAGGACATCTTCCAGGCCTTCTTCAGCGGCAACTTCGGCTTCGAGGTGAGGCGCGGGCCGATGCGCGGCCAGGATCTGATCCACACGGTCGAGATCTCGGCGATCGACGCGATGCTTGGAGCCAAGATCAAAGTCCCGAGCCATGAGGGCGAGCGCGAGATCGAGCTTCCGGCCGGCATCCAGCCAGGCAGCCAGTTCGCCCTGCGCGGACACGGTATGCCGGGCGCCAACGGCGGCCCACCGGGCGACATGGTGATCGCGGTGCAGGTGATCGTCCCGGAGGAGCTCTCGGAGGAGCAGCGCGAGATGGCGGAGAAGCTGGGCGAGACGATGGAGGCACGCAACCTGCGCTCTCGGCACGGCGACGAGGGAAGCTTCTTTTCCCGCGTACGCAGAGCCTTCGGTTGATCCGGCTGGCGGTCCGCTGCGTTCCCGAGCTGGCCGAGCAGGTGCTGGCCGAGCTGACGGTTCTGGCGCCGAACGGGGTGGAGGAGGAGCGTGGCCCCGGCTACGTCGAGTACGCGATCTACGGTGGCGAGGGGGAGCTGCCGGAGCTGGGTGAGATCGAGGTGGCGGCCGGCGACGGCCTGGTTGAGCTGGTCGCGACCACGGTTCCCGACGACTGGGCGGACCGCTGGCAGGACTTCCACAAGCCGCTGCTGATCGGCGAGCGGCTCTGGCTGCGACCCTCCTGGGAGGAGCCGCGCGATGGTGCGATCGACCTCGTCGTCGACCCAGGTCGCGCCTTCGGCACCGGCGCCCACCCGACCACCCGCCTCTGCCTCGAGTTGCTGCTTGAGCTGGAGCAGGCGGGGGACGCCCACGGACCGCTGACTGACCTCGGCACCGGCTCCGGCGTCCTCGCGATCGCAGCAGCGAAGCTCGGCTGGAGCCCAGTGCGGGGCTATGACCACGAGCCAGCCTCGATCGAAGCTGCAGTTACCAACGCTGAAGCCAACGGAGTCACGGTCGAGCTTGAGCAGCTCAACCTGCGTGAAAGCCTGCCCGAGCTCCCCCCAACCGTGGTCGCCAACCTGACCGCCCCGGTCCTCAAGGCTGTCGCGGGTCAACTGTTCGAGGGCAGTGGTGGGATCGGGGGGAGGACTCGGCGGAGCCTCCATGCTGTTGCTCCGCCGAGTCCTCCCCCCGATCTCGCCACCATCGTCTGCTCTGGTCTTCTTCCTACAGAGCTGGACGAAATCGTCGCCGCCTTCGCTCCCGCCGGTCTAACCGAGGGCGAGCGTCGTCACGAGGGCGATTGGGCGGCGTTGCTGTTGCGTCGCCGCTAGCGGGTATGTTTCCGCCGATGCTGGCGACGATTGTCGACCCCGGATACAAGATTGCGCTCTTCCTGCACATTCTTGCGGTCGTGCTGGCATTCGGCCCGACCTTCGGCTATGCCTTCTTCTTCTCCGTAGTGCCGCAGTATCCGCGCGCCACTCCGGCGATCATGGCCGGGATTCAGAAAGTCGACAAGTACCTGGTCAACCCGGGGATGATCGTTTTGCTGCTGGCCGGGATCTACCTTCTCTCCGACGGGCCCTGGGAGACCAGCGACGCTTTCATCAGTATTGGCTTCCTCGCGATCATCGTCCTCTTCGGCCTCCAGCATGCCTTCTTCCAGCCGAAGGTCCGTGAGGCCAAAGCGCTGGCCGAGCGTGATCTGAAAGCGGGTGACAGGCTCAGCGATGAGTTCGAAGCGCTCGGCGACCGGATCGGCAAAGTCGGCACGCTCGCGGGTCTGATCGTTGTGGTGGCGATCTTCTTCATGGCGTACAAACCATTTCTCTAGACGCCTCGCAGCCGATCGCGATGTTCGATTCCGGCGTTGGCGGCCTCACCGTGCTGCACGAGTGCCTGGTATCGCTGCCGGAGGAGGACTTCATCTACCTCGGCGACACGGCGATGTTTCCCTACGGGACGCGTGATCCGGAGCGGCTGCGCGAGCGAATCCGGGCGATCGCGACGCTGCTGCTGGTGGGTGGCGCGAAGCTACTGGTGATCGCCTGTAACACGGCGACCTCGATCGGCGAGGGGGTGGCGCGCGAAGTCGCGGCGGAACATGGGGTAGAGGTGGTTCCGGTGGTCGAGCCGCAGGCCGAGATCGCCGCAGCGATCACCGACAGTGGCAGGGTCGGCGTGTTGGCGACCCCGAATACGGTCGAGAGCGGCGCCTACCGACGCGCCCTGGAGACCCAGGGCCGGGCGCTTGCGGTGACCGAAGTCGAGGCTCCCGACCTGGCGCCCTTCATCCAGGACGGCTCTTCCTTCGACCAGGGCGTACTCGAGATGGCCCGTGCCTACTGCGCGCCGTTGAAGCGCGCCGAGGTCGACACCTTGATCCTCGGCTGCACCCACTACCCGCTGGTTGCGCCGATGCTGCAACGCATCCTTGGCCGTGACGTACGCCTGGTCAGCGGCGGTCACGCGGTTGCCGCGGCGGTTCAGCGGACACTCGAGTCGGCCGGATTGGCGCGCTCCCCCGACGGCGAAGGCGAGTACCGCTTCCTCTGCAGCGGCGAGGTCGATTCCTTCCGCGAGCTGGGTACGCGCTTCCTGCAGATGCCCCTCGGTGAGGTGGAGCGGATCGACATTCCAGTCTCTGGCTGATCTTTCGGGTCAGAGAATTCTCAGAGTTGGCACGTTCTCCACCCACTCGTGCGTCCCGATCTGGGAGCGTCCAGCCATGACGACTACAACGATTTCATCTGGCAATACCATATATACTCATCCTGTGGCCAAGGTGATGATCTCAATGCCCGACGACCTCCTCGACCGGCTCGACGCCCAGGCGCGCGCCAACCGGGAGACGCGCAGCGGCTTTCTGCGTCGGCTTGCCGAGCGCGAGTTGGACGCGGCACAGTCACGTGAGCGCGAAGAGCTCGAAGACCTCCTTGACAATGCGACCGCTCCCTTCGGCGGCGATTCGGTCAGGCTGATTCGAGAAGACCGTGAATCGCACTAAGACGCTGGTGGATGCGAGCGTCTGGGTGGCGGCCGCGACGCCGGAAGACAAGTACCACGTGGCCGCGCGCTCGATCGTCCGAGATTTCAACCATCCGGTGGGGGCGCTTGACCTGACCCTTTACGAGGTCGCCAACACGATGGGGCCGAAGCGCAGTCAGCCCACCGAGGGGCGCTTCTTGGTGAAGTTGATCGTGAAGCGATGCCGGGAAAGCCTGCTCGCGGTGGACCCCGATCTGATCGAGTCTGCGCTCGAGGTCGCTGTCGTGCACGACCTCACCGCCTACGACGCGGCCTACGTAGCGGCGGCCCGCCGCTACGGCTGGAGCCTGGTCAGTGCCGACATCGCCGATCTGGTTTCCAAGGGCCTCGCTGTGGCGCCCGACGCCGCCAACTACCCTTAGACGGGATGAGCGTTCTGGAGCAGGTGCAGGCAGACGTGCGCACGGCGATGAAAGCCGGCGAGCGCGAGCGTGCCGCCGCATTGCGAATGGTCGTCGACTCGCTGCAGCAGGACGCCAAGCTGGGTAATGGCGACGAGGTTGCGGTCCTGCAGCGCGAGCGCAAGAAGCGGTTGGAGGCGGCCGATGCCTACCACGAGGCGGGTCGGACCGAGCAGGCGGCCGCGGAGCATTTCGAGGCCGAGCTGATCGAGGCCTACTTGCCGGCGCAGCTATCCGACGAGGAGCTGACCGAGCTGGTCGAAGCGGCGGTCGCCGAGACGGGCGCCACCGAGCAGAAGCAGATGGGGCAGGTGATGTCGGCGCTGATGCCGAAGCTCGGCGGGCGGGCCGACGGCAAGCGGGTGAGCGCGGCGGTGCGAGAGAAACTTGGCTCGTAGGCAGCTGACCCTCGACAACACCGTGGCCGCCGAGCTGGCCGGCTCTGAGGATGCCGTCCTGCGGGCGCTGCGCGGCCGCCTCGACTGCGACTTCCACCTGCGCGGCAACGTCCTCACCCTCGACGGCGACTCGACCGACGTGCAGACAGCAGCCACGGTGGTCGACGAGCTGGTCGATCTGATCGAGCAAGGGCACGAGGTCGCTCCCGGGACGATCGAAGCGGTGACCGGTGCGCTCGACGCCGACGAGAGCCCGGCCGAGATCCTCGAGGACGTCGTCTGGCGGCACCGCAACACCAAGGTGGCGCCGAAGACGCTCAACCAGAAGCGCTACGTCGACTCGATCCGCCGCCACACGATCACCTTCGGCATCGGCCCCGCCGGCACCGGCAAGACCTTCCTCGCCGTGGCGATGGCGGCACACGCCCTTGCCGAGAAGGAAGTGCAGCGGATCATCCTCACCCGGCCGGCGGTCGAGGCCGGCGAGCGGCTCGGCTTCCTGCCCGGTGACATCCAAGCCAAGGTCGATCCCTATCTGCGACCCCTCTTCGACGCGCTCTACGACATGCTCGATCCGGACCGCGTCAACGGTTACTTCGAGCGCGGCGTCATCGAGGTGGCGCCGCTCGCCTTCATGCGCGGTCGCACCCTCAACGACTCCTTCGTCATCCTCGACGAGGCGCAGAACACCAGCCCCGAGCAGATGAAGATGTTCCTTACCCGGCTCGGCTTCAACTCGCGCATGGTCGTCACCGGCGACGTCACCCAGATCGATTTGCCGACGGATCAGCGCTCCGGCCTCGTCGTCGTCCGCGACATCCTCAGTGAGGTGCAGGACATCTCCTTCGTCCGCTTCGGCGGCGAGGACGTCGTCCGTCACAAGCTGGTGCAGCGGATCGTCGCCGCCTACGGCGAGCACGCCGAGCGCCAACAGGGCGGACAGCCGCCGGCGGCGGATGGGGGTTGACCTCGCCGACGTGCCGGCCGAGCTGCGCGACGCGGTGGCGGCGGCGTTGGCGGCGGCGGGCGTCGCCGACGGGCACATCGCGGTCGAGCTGGTCGATGCCGAGCGGATCCGTGAGCTCAACCGCGTCCACCGCGGAAAGGACGCTCCAACCGACGTGCTGGCGTTCCCGCTCGACGGCGCCGGGCCGACCGCTGGGCCGCGCGAGCTGGGCGACGTCACGATCTGCCCGGAACATTGCACCGATGTCGTCGAGGCGGCAGTTCACGGCACCCTGCACCTCTGCGGCATGGACCACGAGAGCGACGAGGGCGAGATGCTCGCATTGCAGGATCGCGTGATGGTGGGGTTGCGGTGACCCGCGCCGGTTTCGTCGGGCTGGCCGGCCGTCCCAACGTCGGCAAGTCGACCCTGGTCAACGCGATCGTCGGCAGCCGCGTCGCGATCGTCTCGATGCGCCCGCAGACGACGCGGCGGGCGATCCGCGGCATCGCCACCGACGTCGAGGCGGGCTCCCAGCTCGTCCTCGTCGATCTGCCCGGAGTGCAGAAGCCGCGCGACGTGCTGACCGAGCGGATGCAGCACCGGGTCGAGCGCGAGCTGGCCGACTCCGACCTTGCCCTGCTGGTCGTCAACGGGCAGGAGGGGATCGGGCCCGGCGACCGCTTCATCGCCCGCGCGCTGGTCGAGGCGAACAGCAAGCTGCCGACGATTTGCGCGGTCAACAAGATCGACACGGTCGGGCCCAACCAGCTGGTGCCGGTGCTGTCCGAGGCCGCCGACTTGGAGGGCGTGGACGAGGTATTTCCGATCAGCGCCCGTGGCGGCAAAGGCCTCGACGTCCTGGTGCAGCGGTTGGCCGAGCTCGTCCCCGAGGGCCCCTACCTCTACCCGCCGGAGGATCACAGCGACCAGTCGAGCGAGACCATGCTCGCCGAGCTGATCCGCGAGCAGGTCCTCAACCGGACCCGCGACGAGATTCCGCACTCGGTCGAGGTGCAGGTCAAGGAGCTCGAGCGGCGCGAGGACGGCCTGGTCACCGTGCGCGCCGAGGTATGGGCGGAGACCGAGTCGCAAAAGGGCATCCTGATCGGCAAGGGCGGCAGGAAGATAGGCGAGGTTGGCACCGCCGCCCGCAGCTCGCTGGAGGCCGAGCTGGGCGCAAAGGTCCACCTCGACCTGAAGATCCGCGTGCGCAGCCACTGGCGCCGCGACGAGGGACTCCTGGATCGACTCGGCATCGAGTAACTACGATGCTCTGATGTTCGACGAGGTGCAGTTCGACGAGCGCGGCTTGGTGCCGTGCGTGGCCCAGGACGCCGACAGCGGTGAGGTGCTGACGCTGGCCTATGCCAACGAGGAGTCGTTGCGGCTGACCGTCGAGAGCGGTGAGGTGCACTTCTTCAGCCGTTCGCGCGATCGGATATGGCGCAAAGGCGAAGAGTCGGGCAATGTGCTGAAGCTGAGGCAGCTGCGCTACGACTGCGACGGCGACGCGATCCTTGCCCTGGTCGAGCCGACCGGCCCCGCCTGCCACACGGGTGAGCGCTCATGCTTCTACCGAGAGTTGGAGGGCGATGAGCCGGCGCCTGTCCCGTACGAGGCCCTGTCCGTGCTGCAGCGCACGCTGCGCAGTCGTGCTGCAGAGCGGCCCGAGGGCAGCTACACGGTGAAGCTGCTCGACGACCCGAAATCGATCGGCGAGAAGGTCGAGGAGGAGGCCGAGGAGATCGTGCGCGCGGCGCGCGAGGAGTCCGACGAGCGTGTCGCCGAAGAGGCCGCCGATCTGCTCTACCACCTCAGCGTGCTGCTGGCCTCGCGCGAGGTCTCCCAGGCCGCCGTGATGGAGGTCCTCAATGGCCGTCGCAGCTGACACCGCGGAGTTGCGGATCGAGCCCAGTCTCGACGAGGCCCGGGTGCTTGCTGCCGAGGGCAATGTCGTCCCCGTCCGTACACGTTTTGTCGATGATTGCGAGACGCCCGTCTCGGCCTTCCTCAAGCTGCGCGCCGGTGAGCCCGAGGGGGCCCCCTGCTTCCTGCTCGAGTCGGCTGAGCAGGGTCAGGTGGGTCGCTACTCCTTCGTCGGCATTCGTCCGCGCTCGGTGCTGCGCTGGAGCGACGGAATCCTGAGCGAGACGGGTGGGGACGAGCACGAGGCCCCCGACCCCTACGCCGCCGCAGCTGAGAGCCTCGCCCGCTTCCGGCTCGCCCCGGTCGAGGGCCTGCCGCCCTTCGCCGGTGGCGCCGTCGGTTTCTTCGGCTATGACCTGGTGCGCACCGTGGAGCCGCTCGCCGCGCCCAACCCCGACCCACTCGGGCTGCCCGACATGGCGCTGATGATCACCGACGTCCTGCTCGTCTTCGACCACCTGCGCCACGAGCTGACGATCATGTCCTGTGCCTTTGCCGACGACGAGGGCGGGATCGACGCTGCCTACGAGCGCTCGGTGGCGACGATCGCGGAGGTGCGCGAGCGTCTGCGGGGAGCCGTGCCGGTGCCGGCGAGCCCCGCGGTTGCCGAGGCGCCGCGCTTCGTCTCTGGCATGGAGCGCGAGGAGTTCGAAGCGGCGGTGGAGCGGATCGTCGAGTACGTCCACGCCGGCGACGCTTTCCAGGTCGTCCCCTCCCAGCGTTTCTCCGCTCCGGCCCCGGTGGAAGCCTTCTCGGTCTACCGTGGCCTGCGCGCGGTCAATCCCTCTCCCTACATGTACTTCCTCGAGTTCGGCGACTTCCAGATCGCCGGCGCCTCGCCCGAGCCGCTGGTCAAGGTGCAGGGGCGGCGGGTGGAGACGCGGCCGATCGCCGGCACCTACCCGCGCGGCAGCGACGAGGAGGAGGACCGGCGCCTCGCCGAGAAGCTCGTCAACGATCCCAAGGAGCGGGCCGAGCACGTGATGCTGGTCGACCTCGGCCGTAACGACCTCGGCCGGGTCTGCGCGTACGGCTCGGTCGGCGTCGACGAGCTGATGGTCGTCGAGACCTACTCGCACGTCCTCCACATCGTCAGCCAGGTCTCGGGGACGCTGCGCGAGGGGGTCGGAGCGATGGACGTGCTGCGCTCGGCGCTGCCGGCCGGCACGCTCTCCGGCGCACCCAAGGTGCGGGCGATGCAGATCATCGACGAGCTGGAGCCGGTCAAGCGCTGCTCCTATGGGGGTGCGATCGGCTACCTCTCCTGGAACGGCGATCTCGACACGGCGATCCACATCCGCACCGTCGTCGTCAAGGACGGCCAGATCCACGTGCAGGCCGGTGGCGGCACCGTCGCCGACGCCAAGCCGGCCTACGAGTACAACGAGTCGGTCAACAAGGCCAAGGCGGTCTTCCGCGCCGTCGAGCTGGCCTGTGAACAGCCGGATTGGCCGTGATCGTGCGCGTTCTCGTCATCGACAACTACGACAGCTTCACCTACAACCTCGTCCAGTACCTGGGCGAGCTGGGGGCGGAGATCGAGGTGGTTCGCAACGACCGCGCCGAGGTCGACGAGCTGCTCGAGCGCGAACTCGATCGCCTCGTCGTCTCGCCGGGGCCTTGCACGCCCACCGAGGCCGGCATCTCGGTCACGGCGATCCGTGCGTTCGCCGAGGCCGGCACACCTGTGCTGGGCGTCTGCCTCGGGCACCAGTCGCTGGTCGAGGCGTTCGGTGGTCGTACCGTGCAGGGGGAGCCGATCCACGGCAAGGATGCCGAGGTGAGTCACGACGGGCGGACGATCTACGCAGGTCTCCCCAGCCCATTGGTCGCCGGTCGCTACCACTCGCTGGTGGCCGACCCCGACCTGCCTGGCGAGCTGGAGCTGAGCGCCAGCCTCGGCGACGTCGTGATGGGAGTCCGCCATCGCGAGCTGCCCGCCGAGGGCGTCCAGTTCCACCCCGAGTCGGTCCTCACCCCGCAGGGCAAGCACCTGCTGGCGAACTTCCTCGGGGTGCGGTAGAGCTTTGAGCCGGATGGCGGGACAAACCTCTACGGCGGGAGGCCGTGGTGCCTAACGACATCGTCAGCAGGGCGATCGACGCGGTCTGCAGCGGCGACCACCTGACCACCGATCACGCCGCCGCGGTCCTGGCCGAGATCATGGAGGGGCGGACCGACGAGGTTCAGACGGGCGCCTTCCTGATTGCCCTGCGGGCGAAGGGCGAGACTGTGCCCGAGCTGGTCGGCCTGGCGCGAACGATGCGTTCGCTCGCTGCCGCCGTTGAGACCTCGCGCGAAGACCTCGTCGACACCGCCGGCACCGGCGGCGGCCCTTCGACCTTCAATGTCTCGACCACGGCGGCACTGGTCGCCGCGGGTGCCGGCTGCGCGGTCGCCAAGCACGGCAACCGCTCCAACACCAGCCGTTGCGGCTCCGCCGACCTGCTGGAAGCGCTCGGAGTCGAGATCGAGCTCGACCCGGCGCGGGTCGGGCTCTGCATCGACGAGCTCGGCTTCGGCTTCATGTTCGCCCCCCGCCACCACGCCGCGATGGCGCACGTGGTGCCGGTGCGCAAGGCTCTCGGCGTGCGCACGATCTTCAACTTCCTCGGCCCACTGACCAATCCGGCCGGGGCCGAACGGCAGCTGCTCGGGGTCTCCGACCGGCACTACCAGGAGACGATCGCCGAGGCACTGCTCGGTCTGGGCAGCGTGCGGGCGATGGTCGTCGCTGCCGAGGACGGGGTCGACGAGCTCTCGATCTCGGCTCGCACGCGGGTGATCGAGGTCGCCGACGGCCGCACGCAGGAGTGGTTCGTCGAGCCTGGCGAATTCGACCTGGGCACGGCGGAGCTGGAGCAGGTCGCCGGCGGCAGTCCCGAGGCGAACGCCGCCGTTTCGCGCGCGGTGCTGGCCGGCGAGAGCGGCGCCCGCCGCGACCTGGTCGTGCTCAACGCCGGCGCCGCGATCTACGTCGGCGGCCTTGCCGGCAGCCTTGGCGAGGGCGTCGAGAGGGCCACCGCGGCGATCGACAGCGGCGCGGCTCGCGATCTGCTTGAGCGGCTGGTTGCAACGACCACCCGGCTGGCCGTCTAAGACGGGTGATTCGAATTCACGCACCCACGGATGACGCGCCTGGCACGGCGTTGGATCGGCACCCACGGTCCTCGCGCGTAGCGCTACTACGCGCTGCGGCCGCGGGCACCGCCCAACTTGGCCAGTCGCGCCCCCGCGGGCACGTCAATTCGGAATCAACCGTCTAGGCTTCGTCCCTCACGTGGGAATGATCGAGCAGCTGATCGCCGCGGCGCGCGCCGGGGTGGAGGAACGCCGTAACAGCACGTCCCAGGCGGAACTCGAGTCGAGGCTTACCGGCCGCGGCGACGACCGGCCGTTCAGCGAGGCGCTGGTTCGCCCCGGCCTTTCCCTGATCGCCGAGTTCAAGCGGCGCTCGCCGAGTGCCGGGGAGATCTCGGCGACCGCGACCGTCGCCGGCCAGGTCGGCGCCTACGAGCGCGGTGGCGCGGCCGCGCTCTCGGTGCTCACCGACGAACTGCACTTCGGCGGCTCGCTCGAGGATCTCCGCGCTGCCCGCGCTGCCTGCAGCCTGCCGATCCTGCGCAAGGACTTCATCGTCGATCCCTACCAGCTCTTCGAGGCAGCGGTCAACGGCGCCGACGCGGTGCTGCTGATCGTCAGAGCCCTCGACGACGAGGCGCTGCGGGAGATGTACGACGGGGCCCGGGGCCTGGACCTCGACTGCCTGGTCGAGGTCCACGACGAGGAGGAGCTGGAGCGGGCACTGCAGCTCGACGCCGACGTGATCGGGGTCAACAATCGCAACCTGGAGGAGGGAACCGTCGACGTCGCCACCACCTACGAGCTGATGCCCGACGTGCCGGCGGGGAAGACGGTTGTCGCCGAGAGCGGGATCTCGACCCGCGCCGAGCTGGAAGAGCTGGAGCGGGTCGGCGTCGACGCAGTGTTGATCGGCTCGGCGCTGATGAGCGCCGCCGAACCGGAGGCGCTTGCCCGCGATCTGACCGGCGCCGACGAGGGCACCCGCGAGCACCATCTGCCCTGAGCCCGGGCTCGGCTGCACTTTTTAGAAGAACTTTGGGGACGTTCCGGATCATCGTTCGTCGATGAAGAACTTTCTCCGCAGCTCATTCGGTTCTGCCCTTCTCGGCGGCATCGTCGTCGCGGCTTTCGGTTGGGTGGCCATCGCCGCCGGCTGGATCCACGCCGACGACGACGGTTCGACCGTCACCGTCGCCCAGCCTCTGGCCGCTCCGGTCGACTCCAAGGAAGGAGGCGACGGCAACCTGGTCAACCAGATCTACCGCCGCGACGGCCAGGGGGTCGCTTTCATTTCTTCCGACCTGAAGCCCCAGGAATCGTCCGAATTGAGTCCCTTCGGTCAGCCCGAAGGCGGCGGGGTCGCAACCGGCTCGGGCTTTCTGATCGACACCGCAGGCCACATCGTCACCAACAACCATGTGGTCGAAGGCGCCGACAAGGTCGAGGTCAAACTCGGCTCCTCCGACAAGACCTACACCGCCGAAGTCGTCGGGACCGACCCGGCAACCGACGTGGCGCTGCTCAAGGTGGATGCGCCGGCGGACAGCCTCCATCCTCTCGCCCTGGGCGATTCCTCGAACGTCGAGGTGGGAGAACCGGTTGTTGCGATCGGCAACCCGTTCGGTCTCGACCGCACCGTCACCAGCGGCATCGTCTCGGCTTTGCAGCGCCAGATTCAGGCTCCAAACGGCTTCTCGATCTCGCACGTGATCCAGACCGACGCGGCGATCAACCCCGGCAACTCCGGCGGCCCCTTGATCGAATCCGAAGGCAAGGTGATCGGGATCAACTCCCAGATCCAGACCGGTGGCAGCAGCAACGGCAACGTCGGCATCGGCTTCGCGGTCCCGATCAACACGGCGCGCGAAGTCGTCCAGCAGATCGAGGACCACGGCGAAATCAAGCACGCCTACCTCGGCATCAGCGGCGGCAGCATTACGCCCGATTTGGCCAAAGCGCTGAAGCTGCCGGAGGAAGAGGGCGTGCTCGTCAACGAAGTCGTCAAGGGCGGCCCGGCCGACGAAGCGGGGGTCAAGGGCGGCGACACCTCGGCGACGATCGAAGGCGCCAGCTTCAGGCTCGGCGGCGACGTCATCACAGAAGTCGACGGCAAGAAGATCAGCGGGATGGAAGACGTGATCAACGCGGTCAACGCTGCGTCGCCGGGGGACAAGCTGGAACTTACGGTTGATCGTGATGGGAAGCCTCAGACGATCGCCGTGACTCTCGGGGTACGGCCCGCGTCCGCCGAAGAAGTGCCTTCTCGGTAGGCGGCGGGGACGGTCGCGGAGGTCCCCTCTCCGGAACCGGGAGGACCGGGCCTCCCCCCGCCGCAACCCGCCGCTGGGGACTTTTGCCAGGGCGCGGTCGCTTGATTGGCTCACAAGTTGCCGCGGGGGGATACCCGGTCCTCCAGCTGTAGTGGTTCACGTACTCTGGTTCTATGCGCGTGAAGATCTGTGGGATCACGAATTTGGATGACGCCGCCGAGGCCGTGCGCTTGGGAGCTTGGGCTGTCGGGCTGATCCATTACGCCGAGAGTCCTCGGGTGGTTGAGGCTGGTGAAGCTGTGCGGATTGCTGCTGCTTTTCGCAGGAAGTGCGAGGTGGTGGGCGTTTTTGTGAATCCGGAGCTGGGTGAGGTTGCCAAGGCGGTTGAGGACGCCGGGTTGACGATGGTGCAGCTGAATGGGGAAGAGGGCCCTTCGTTTTGCGGTGAGGTGGCTCGCAAAACCGGGGTCAAGGTGATCAAGGCGGTTCATGTGTCCAGCGCCGCCGACGTTCACGCGGCGGAGACGTTCCGGACTGACTTTCACCTCTTCGACAAGGGCGCAAAGGGGCTCTGGGGCGGCACCGGCGAGAGCTTCGATTGGGGTCTGTTGGGCGAGCGTCGCTCCGACATACCGGCGATCGTCGCCGGCGGGTTGCGGCCCGAGAACGTCGCCGAGGCGATCGCAGTCACCCGTCCCTATGCGGTCGACGTCGCCAGCGGCGTCGAGGCCGAGCCCGGCCGTAAGGACCACGCTGCGATGACCGCCTTCTTCGAGGCGGCACAGACGGCTAGCGTTAGCGCTAAATGAGCCCTGCCATAGAGGAGAGATTCGGCCCCTACGGCGGCCGCTACGTCCCCGAGACGCTGATCCCGGCGCTCGACGAGCTCACGGCCGCCTGGGAGGCGGCACGCGGCGACGAGGGCTTCTGCGTGCGGCTCGCCTCCCTGCGTCGCGACTTCATCGGCAGGCCGACGCCGCTCTACCTTGCCGAACGGCTCTCCGAGCGGGCCCGGCGGCGGGTCTACCTGAAGCGCGAGGACCTTGCCCACACCGGCGCCCACAAGATCAACAACGCGGTCGGCCAGGTGCTGCTGGCGAAGCGGATGGGCAAGCCGCGGATCATCGCCGAGACCGGCGCCGGCCAGCACGGCGTCGCCACCGCGACCGCATGCGCGCTACTGGGGCTCGAGTGCGTCGTCTACATGGGAACCGAGGACATCCGCCGCCAGGCGCCCAACGTCGAGCGGATGAAGCTCCTGGGGGCGGAGGTCGCGCCAGTGGAGGCCGGCGCGCGCACGCTCAAGGAGGCTGTCAGCGCCGCGATTCGCGACTGGGTCGCCAACGTCGAGACGACCCACTACGTGATCGGTTCGGCGGTCGGGCCGGCACCGTTTCCGGCGCTCGTTCGCGATCTGCAGCGAGTGATCGGCGACGAGTCGCGCGAGCAGGCGCTCGCCGCCGAGGGTGCCCTGCCTGCCCGGGTGATCGCCTGTGTCGGCGGCGGCTCGAACTCGATCGGCATCTTCACGCCTTTCATCGCCGATGCCGAGGTGGAGTTGATCGGCGTCGAGGCTGCCGGAGAGGGTCTGGAGAGCGGTCGTCACGGGGCTTCGCTCGGGGCGGGAAGCACCGGCGTCCTGCACGGCTCGCTCTCGGCCGTGATTGCCGACGAGGAGGGCCAGATCCTCGAGGCCCACTCGGTCTCGGCGGGACTCGACTATCCGGGGGTCGGCCCCGAGCACGCGCACCTGCGCGACACCGGACGCGCCACCTACACCGCCGTCACCGATGCGGCGGCCCTTGCGGCCTTCGCTGAGCTGGCGCGGCTCGAGGGAATCATCCCGGCGCTCGAGTCCTCGCACGCGATCGCCTGGCTGGTCGAGAACGGCGGTGGGGACGGCTACGACGTGCTCTGCCTGAGTGGTAGGGGCGATAAGGACTTGGCTGAGTACGTGGAGCGAACGGGTGGCTGAGGCGACGGCCGCGGGTATCGAGCGAATCGGCGCCGCGTTCGAAAGCGCCCGTGTCGAGGGTCGGGCGGCGTTGATGCCTTACATGATGGGTGGCTTTCCCAGCCATGAGGCCTCGCTGGCGATTGCGAACACATATGTGGAGTCCGGCGCCGATCTGATTGAGCTCGGGGTGCCGTTCTCCGACCCCCTTGCTGACGGGCCGACGATTCACGCCGCAGCCACGGAGGCTCTCGCCGGTGGCGCGATCCTGAGCAGCACGCTTGAGATCTGCGCGTCTGTGTCGGAGCGGATCCCCGTCGTGCTGATGGTCTACTCGAACATGGTGCTTGCGCACGGAGGTGCTGCTGAGTTTGCTGGGCGCGCTGCTGCTGCAGGGGCAGCTGGGGCGATCGTTCCCGACCTGCCGCTCGACGAGGCTGACGAGGTGCGTGAGGCGCTTTCGGGGGCAGGGCTGGCGCTCGTGCCGCTACTGGCGCCGACCACGCCCCCGGAGCGCCGCGCTCGCATCTGCGCTGCCGCTCAGGGCTTCGTCTACGTCGTCTCCAGCGTTGGGACCACGGGCGAGCGGCGGCAGCTTCCGGAGGGCCTCGCTGAGTTGGTCGCGGCAACCAAGGCCGAGGCCGAAGTTCCCGTCGCTGTCGGGTTCGGAATCGGCACCCCCGAGCAGGTCGCCGAAGTCGGCGAAATTGCTGACGGCGTCATCGTCGGCAGTCGCTTGGTGAGAGCGGCAGGCGAGACCGGCTCCGCCGAATCCGCTGCTCAAGCGGTCGGCGAATTCCTGCGTGACTCTCTTGCTGCGCTCGCCGCGTAGACCGCGGCTTCTACTAGGATTCGCGCCGCATGGGACTCGTGGTCACCCTCTTCATGGCGCTTGCCGCCACCACCGTCGGCTACGCCTGGCTGGGCCAGGGTGGCGGCGTTGCCGGGCTGATCTTCTTCGGCGTCCTGCTGATCGGGGCAACGCTCCGGGTCTTCAAGCCCAGCAGTTCCTGACGATCAGCTCGCCTCAGGCCCGGGTCGCGATCACCTCGAGGTACTCAGCCTCGAGCACAAGCGCCCTCTCGCCGGCAGTGTTCGCCTGCTCGAGGTAGGCCCGCAGATCGCGCTCGAGCGCTTCCTCCCCCTCGCTGCCCACCCGTTCGAAGGCGACTTTGACCGGGCCGAAGTAGGTGCGGAAGAAGTCGAGGTAGTGGTCGGCGGAGCGGAAGGGCTGGCGCGAGATGCGGCGCTCGATGCGTAGGTCGGAGATCCCGTCGCCGAACAGCCGGCGAAGCCGGTCCTCGGTGCCCCAGAGCAGGGGTGGGTTGAGGCCCGGTGGTGGCGGCGCGTGTTTGGCAACCGTCATGAACATGCCTCCGACTCCTCCGTCCGGGGTCCAGTTGGCCATCCCGATCCGGCCGCCCGGCTTGCATACACGCAGCAGCTCAGCTGCCGTCTTCTCCTGGTCCGGGGCGAACATCGCCCCGAAGACGGACGTGACCAGGTCGAACTCGGCCTCGCCGAAAGGCAGCTCCGCGGCGTCGCCCTCGACGAACTCGACGTCGAGGCGCTCCGCCGCCGCGCGCTCGCGACCGCGCTCGAGCAGGGCCGGCACGAAGTCGACCCCGACGACACCGCCCCAAGAGCGCCGCGCGGCCGCAAGGGTGGCATTGCCGCTACCGCAGGCGACGTCGAGCACACGCTCGTCGGGAATGATCTCCAGCGCCTCGGCGAGCTGTTCGGAGGGCATCATCACGAGGTTGGCGACCATTGCGAAATCGCCCTCGGACCAGGTCTGTTGCTGCGCTTTCCTGACTGCAGTGAGATCGACGGCGTCGCTCATCGTTGCTCCCTTCGGTTTTGCTCAACTTAGCGCGCAGCACCCCGGGAGGCCAGCTTTTCTAAGCTGAGTCGATGCGGATCGGCGTGCTCACTGGCGGGGGGGACTGCCCCGGACTCAATGCGGTGATCCGGGCGATCGTCCGCAAGGGGGTCGAACACCTCGATCACGAGTTCGTCGGCTACCGCGACGGCTGGCACGGGCCGCTGGCTCGCGACAGCCGACCGCTCGGGGTGCCGGAGGTGCGTGGCATCCTGCCCCGCGGGGGAACCATCCTCGGCTCGTCGCGGACCAACCCCTTCAAGGAGGACGGCGGGGCCGAGCGGATCGTCGAGAGCATCGCGAGCGAAGGGGTCGAAGGCCTGATCGCGATCGGTGGCGAGGACACGCTCGGCGTCGCCGCCCGGCTGCACGAGGAGCACGGCGTGCGGGTGGTCGGCGTGCCGAAGACGATCGACAACGACCTCAGCGCCACCGACTACACCTTCGGCTTCGACACCGCGGTCAACATTGCGATGGAGGCGATCGATCGTCTCCACACGACGGCCGACAGTCATCACCGGGTGCTGATCGTCGAGGTGATGGGCCGCCACGCCGGCTGGATCGCCTTTCACGCCGGCCTCGCCGGTGGTGCCAACGTCATCCTCATCCCCGAGCACCCTTTCGACCTGGACGAGGTCTGCGGGCTCGTCGGGCGGCGCCTGGAGGCACGCTTTGCTCCGATCGTCGTCGTCTCCGAGGGGGCGCAGCCGAAAGGTGGCATTCCCGAAACCCGGGACAAGGGCCTCGACGCCTTCGGTCATGTCCGGCTGGGCGGCATCGCGCACTGGCTCGAGCACGAGATCGAGGAGCGGACGGGCAAGGAGACGCGGGCGACCGTGCTCGGTCACGTGCAACGCGGCGGCACGCCGACGGCCTTCGACCGCGTGCTCGCGACCCGCTTCGGCCTGCATGCGATCGATGCGGTCCATAACGGCAGTTGGGGCATGATGACCGCGCTGCGCGGCACCGATATCCAGCTGGCGCAGATCAGCGAGGCGACGGCTGAGCTGAAGACGGTTCCCAAGGAGCTTTATAGCGAGGCTGAGGTCTTTTTTGGCTGAGCAGGCGAGGGTCGGGAATCCCCCTGCCGGAACCCGCGTCGAATCCTCCGCAAGGGCTCATTTCTCGCCGGCTCACAAGTTCCTGCAGGGGGATGCCCGACCCTCGCTGCGCTGGCCGGCCGTGGCGCTGATAGCTGCTTGCGCATTGCTTGTAGGAGCTGGTTGTGGGGAAGGTGAAGGTGTTGCCAGCGGCGCGACTGTGAGTGCTTACGTGGCTGAGTCGCTTTGTGCTGAAGCTAAAAGCGAGCTTGCTCGGGATGGGGGGGAAGCTGGTGATGTCCGGGTTCGTGTGATCTGCCTTCCGAGTGCTGAAAGCAAAGGGAAGCTCGACCTCGCTCAGATCGGAGCCAACGCTCGCCGCGCAACCGAGGACGCAGCCACTATCGGCTACATCGGCGAACCGACTCGTGCCGCATCCCGCTTCTCGGAACCGATTCTGGAAACCGCCGGAATCGCCCAGCTATCGCAAACCTCGGGGACCGCAGCGATGAAGAAGCTCCTCCAAGCTGTGAGCGATGCCGGCAACTCAGGCAGCTTGCGCGAATCCGTCCTGAGCAAGCTGGAATAGCTCCAAAAGGCTTTCGAGGGGAGGGACGGGGTGTCCCCCTGTCGGAACTTGTGAGCCGGCGAGAAACGGGCCCTGGCCACGGGATTCGACGCGGGTTCCGCCAGGGGGACACCCCGTCCCTCCCCCTACAACAGGTTCTTCAGCGCACCGTCGATCTCCGGATAGCGGAACTTGTAGCCGAGGTCGAGCGCCCGCCGCGGCATCACCCGTTGCCCTCCTCGCAAGACCCTGCCGAACTCACCGCCGAATTTGAGATCGAGCACGAAGCCCGGGACGGGCACCGACGCCGGCCGGCTCAGTGCCCGTCCGATGGCATGGGAGAACTCGCGGTTGGTGACCGGGTTGGGCGCGGTCGAGTTGACCGTGCCGCTTACCTTCTCGCTGTCGAGCGCCCAGAGCAGGATCCCGACCTCGTCGTCGATGTGGATCCAGGACATGTACTGGCGCCCGCCGGCGATCGGTCCGCCTATCCCCAGCTTGAAAGGCGTCATCAGCTCGCCGAGCAGGCCGCCACGAGGGTCGAGCACGTGCCCGGTGCGGACGATCGCGAGGCGCACACCGACGTTCTCTGCCTCGCGCGCCGCCGCCTCCCACTCGCGCACGACCTCGGCGTCGTAGCCCTCTCCTGATGGGGCCGACTCGTCGACCATCGCGTCGCCGCGGTCGCCGTAGAAGCCGATCGCCGATTGGTTGACGAGAACCCGGGGCTTTTTCTCGACGCCGGCAATCGCCGCGATCAGGTTGTGGGTTCCCGTGCGGCGGCTCTCCATGATCCGCCGCTTGGCGTCGTCGGTCCAGCGCTGGTTGATCTTCTCGCCCTCGAGATTGATCGCCCCGTCGACGTTCTCGAACGCGGCCGCCGGGGGTCGTTCCAGGGTCGGCTCCCAGGCGTGCCAGACGACACTCGGGTTTGTGCCGCGAGCGCGCTGTGGATCGCGCGACAGGCCGACGACCGTGTCACCGCGGGCGAGCAGCGCGTCGCACAGCGCCGAGCCGATGAAGCCGCTCGCTCCGGTGACGAGAACCTTCACCGCGTCAGCCGACCTCCACCGTGGAGAAGGTGCCGGTCTCCTCGCTGAAGCGGGCCAGGCCCTCGCGCTTAGCCTCCTCGACGACGGCCTTGGCCACCAGCGGCGCGACGTCGCGGTTGAAGACGCTGGGGATCACGTAGTCCTCGGAGAGGTCGCCCTCGTCGACCACTTCAGCGATGCCGCGGGCGGCAGCCAGCTTCATCTCCTCGGTGATATTGGGCGAGCCGGCGTCGAGGGCGCCGCGGAATATCCCGGGGAAGCAGAGCACGTTGTTGATCTGGTTCGGGTAGTCGGAGCGGCCGGTGGCCATGATCCGCACGTAGGGAGCCGCGTCCTCGGGCATCACCTCGGGGGTCGGATTGGCCATCGCAAAGACGATCGCATCGTCGTTCATCTTGTCCAGCGCCTCGGCAGAGATGATCCCGGGGCCGGAGAGGCCGACGAAGAGGTCCATGCCCTCGATCGCGTCATCGGGTTGCCCGCTGATCTTCTCCGGGTTCGAGTTCTCCGCATACCAGCGCTTGATCCCGCTCATCTCGCCCGATTGGTAGTCCTCGCGCTCGGTCGAGAGGGCTCCCTGGCGGTCGCAACCGACGACGTGGGTCACTCCGGAGGCGAGCATCATCTTGGTCACCGCTACCCCGGCGGCGCCGAGGCCAACCACCAGCACCCGCAGCTGCTCGATCGGCTTGCCGACGATCTTCAGCGCGTTGAACAGCGCCGCCATCGTCACCACGGCAGTGCCGTGCTGGTCATCGTGGAAGACCGGGATGTCTAGCGCCTTCTTCAGCCGTTCCTCGATCTCGAAGCAGCGCGGCGCGGAGATGTCCTCCAGGTTGATGCCGCCGAAGGTGGGGGCGATCAGTTCGACCGCCTTGATGATCTCCTCGGCATCCTGGGTGTCGAGGCAGATCGGGAAGGCGTCCACCTGGGCGAACTCCTTGAACAGCATCGCCTTGCCCTCCATCACCGGCATCGCCGCCTCGGGGCCGATGTTTCCCAGCCCGAGCACGGCGCTGCCGTCGGAGACGACGGCGACGGTGTTCTTCTTGATCGTGTACTCGAAAGCCTTGGCTCGATCGGCGTGGATGTCCTGGCAGACGCGGGCGACGCCCGGCGTGTAGGCCATCGAGAGGTCGTCGCGCGTCTTCAGCGGGTACTTGTTCTCGACCGAGATCTTGCCGCCGCGGTGCATCTGCATCGTGCGGTCGACGTAGTCGAGCACCTTGGCACCGCGGGTGGAGCCGATCCCGCGCAGGATCCGCTCCCAGTGCTCGCGGTCCTGGGCGTCGATCGTGAACTCGCGCACGCGTTTGCCCTCGCCGCCGGCGCCCGGAACCAGGTCGACGCCCTGCAGCTGGCCGCCGGCCTCGGCGATCGCCGCAGTCAGTTTGCCCAGGGGCTCCTGCCGCGCATCGAGCTCGACCCGGATCGTGACGCTGTATTGCGCGCTTACCGCCATGGCGGCTATCGAATCAGATTCGCCCGCTTGGCTCGCGCGCGGCCTCGTCTGCCTACTCGTGGCTGCCGCACACGCGGAGGCCGCTTACGAGCACGGCACCGACGTTCCAGCCTCACCTGATCGACTGCAGCTCCGCGTCACCGTTGGCTTCACTCCCTTCGCCGGTAAGGTCGGAAGTATGCGGGGCTTGGAGGGAGTGCGACGGAGAAGGCGGCTGTGGCCGTGGGTCGTTCTAGGAGCAACGGTTACTCGGTGCTGGTTTGGGCTCTGCCGGCGCGACACGGTGGGCAGGGGTCGGCTCTCGTCTACGTGCGAGGACGATCCGGCGCTGTCAACTACTTCGTGCCGGCGACCGTGACCAAGACCGCGATCCAGGCGCGCCTCGGCAATCTCGGGGAGATCGACGTCGATTTCAAGCCGTCTGGACGGTCAAGAAGAGAGCGATCGGTCTGCGGGGGGAAGCCGGTCGCCTTCGACTCCGGGTCCTACGAAGGCACGATCGACTTCACCGGCGAGCAGGGCTACACGGAGGTTCATGTGACCAATGCAAAAGGGGATCTCCAATTCGCGCTGGACATCATCTGCCCCGGCGGCGGATCGAGGGGAAGCGGCCCAGGTTTGCCGGGCGCCGAACTGAGCGTGGTGCACCACGTCACCGGTGTCGGCGCGTCCCTTACCGCCGAGAAGAACGGTCCCCGCGCAGGTTCGATCTTCGAAGCGAGCGTCGCCGAAGAACGCGACGGCGTGGGGATCGAACGCTTCGTCGGCACCAGGGCGCCTTCGACCGCCTTCGACTACGACCCGCTGCTGCGGACCGCGGTGGTCGAACCGCCGCCGCCGTTCTCCGGCCGGGCGACGTTTCGCCGCAACGCCCGGCCGCCAAACCGCTGGTCGGGACACCTCGCGGTCGACTTTCCGGGCCGCATGGGAGTGAGCCTCACCGTCGGGGTCCCGAGCGCGCAGTTGGTCCATGCCGTATGGGGAAGTTCAGGGCGTCCGGGCATGGACGCGGCTGACGCGCCTTAGAGTGCCACCGATGTCTCCCGAATCGACCGGCGCCGGCGCCCCCGAGCTCTTCCTGATCGACGGCAACTCGCTTGCCTACCGGGCGTTCTTCGCGCTGCCAGAGTCGATCGGGACCAGCGATGGGCGGCCTACCAACGCGATCTACGGGTTGGCCTCGATGCTGGTCAAGATCATCGACGAGCATCGTCCCGCCGGGGTGGTCGTCGCCTGGGACGCCGGGATGTCGGGACGCGAGGTCACCTACGACCTCTACAAGGCGCAGCGCAAACCGCGGCCCGATCTTCTTCGCGAGCAGTGGCCGAACCTGATGCCGCTGGTCGAGGCCTTCGGCTACACCAACGTCAAGGTCGAGGGCTTCGAGGCCGACGACGTGATCGCCTCGCTGACCCGGCAGGCCCGCGAGGAGGGGATCCCGGTGATGGTCGTGACCGGGGACCGCGATGCCTACCAGCTGGTCGGGCCCGGCGTGCGGGTGATGAGCACCTCGCGCGGGATCACCGAGACCAAGATCTACGACGAGGCTGCCGTGCAGGAGCGCTATGGCGTGCCGCCGGACCTGATCACCGACCTGATGGGCTTGCGCGGCGACACTTCCGACAACATTCCCGGCGTCCCCGGGATCGGTGAGAAAACCGCGACCCAGTTACTGCAGCGGTTCGGCACGCTGGAGCGGGTTCTGGCGAGCGTCGAGGAGATCTCCGGCGCCAAACGCAAGCAGAACCTGATCGAGCACGCCGACGACGCCCGCATGTCGAAGCAGCTGGCGACGCTGCAGTACGAGATCGACGCCGGCGTGGACCTGGCCGCGGCGATGGACTCCGAGCCCGATCGCGGCGCCCTGCGGGACTTCATGCGCGAGTTCGAGCTGCGGGCGGTGATGGAGCGGCTCGAAGAAGCGCTGCCCGAGGGCGAAGCCGTTCCCGGCCGCAGCGTCGAGAAGGAGCTGGCGGTCGAGGCGGAGGAGGGGACGCCCGGCGACCTCGAGGCGGGGGTGGCGGCGCTGGCAATCGCCGGCGATCGCTGGGCCGCCGCCCAGGGCGAGCGGATACTTGCCGGCTCGTCAAGTCTCGACGAGCTTGCGGTCGCCCTGACGGACCGCCCGATCGCCGCTCATGACACCAAGTCGCTCGGCGGCGGTCGCCACGGGCTGCTCGCAGCCGCGGCCCGCGAGGGGGTCGAGCTGACGCTCGACCACGACACGCTGCTGGCCGCCTACCTGCTCGAGCCCCAGCGCCGCACCTACGAGCTGACCGAGCTGGCCGCGGACACCGGCATCGGCCTTGCCGAGGGCGTCGCTGCCGGCGAGGCTGGCGCCGATGCCGAGGAGGACGGTCAGCTCGCGCTTGGCGAGGAGGTCGAGGCCGGCCTCGACCCGGCAGAGGAGGCACGTCTGGTCGCCGCCCTCACCGAAGCGCAGCGGCCGCGACTCGAGCAGTTCGAGCTGGTGCCGCTGCTGCGCGAGGTCGAGCTACCGCTCGTGCACGTTCTCGCCGCGATGGAGCGCGAGGGGCTGAAGCTCGACGCCACACGGCTGGCCGAGGTGGGAGCCGGCTTCGGCGAGCGCATCGAGACCCTGGAGAAGGAGATCTTCGAGCTGGCCGAGGAGGAGTTCACGATCGGCTCTCCGCAGCAGGTCGGCCGCGTCCTCTTCGAGAAGCTCGGCCTGACCCGCAAGCGCCGCGGTAAAACCGGGTTCTCGACCGACGCTCGCGTCCTCGCTCAGATCCGCGACGAGCATCCGATCGTCGAGAAAATCGAGCAGTGGCGTGAGCTGACCAAGCTGAAGAACACCTACCTCGACTCGCTGCCGGACCTGATCGACCCAGCGACCGGCCGCGTCCACACCACCTTCAACCAGGCCTCGACGACCACCGGTCGCCTCTCCAGCACCAACCCCAACCTGCAGAACATTCCGATCCGCACCGAGATCGGCCGGCCGGTGCGCGCCTGCTTCGTCGCCGAGCGCGGCGCCCGCCTGCTCTCCGCCGACTACAGCCAGGTAGAGCTGCGCGTTCTTGCCCACGTCGCCGAGGAGGAGGTGCTGAAGGAGATATTCCGGGCGGGCGAAGACGTCCATGCCGCAACCGCGGCCGAGGTCTTCGACATCTCGCGCGAGGAGGTCGACGTCGGCCAGCGCTCGAAGGCGAAGATGGTCAACTTCGGCATCGTCTATGGGCTGACCGGGTTCGGCCTCGCCGACCGACTCAACATCCCCCGCAAAGAGGGGGAGGAGTTCGTCGCCCGCTATCTGGAGCGCTTCCCCGCCGTACGCGCCTTTCGCGAGCGAGTTGTCGAGCAAGCGCAAGAGCAGGGCTACGTCCGGACGCTGATGGGACGCCGCCGCTCGATTCCCGAGCTGCGTTCCGGCAACCCGAACACGCGGCGGCTGGGTGAGCGATTGGCCGTCAACACGGTGATCCAGGGGACCGCTGCCGACATCATCAAGGTGGCGATGGTGCGCTGCCAGAGCGCCCTCAGGGAGTCGGGAGGCGAGACCCGCCTCGTGCTGCAGATCCACGACGAGCTGCTCTTCGAGGGCCCGCCGGGGGAGATGGAGGACGCGACCGAGCTGGTGCGACGCGAGATGTGCGCCGCCTACCAGCTCGATCCCCCACTCGAGGTGGACATCGGCGTCGGCAAGGACTGGCTCGACGCCAAGTAACCCTCTTAGCTGGTGTGGGCCAGCTCGACCTCGTGGAACGTGGCGGCGCCGTTCTGGAGCTCCAGCTCCGCCTGCTGGACGACAGCGCCGGGGATCAGGTCCGACGTGGTGCAGTTGGTGACTTCGCCGTCGTCCCCGTGATTACCGGGGCCTGAGTCACTCGAACCGGGGCCCGAGTTGTCATCGCCTCCGTTGTCGTCACCTGGCTCTTCGCCATGATCGCCGTGATCGTCACCGGGCTCGGACTCTCCCGAGCTGGCGCTGGCGCTGGAATCGTCGCCCCCCTCGCACTTGATCTCAGTTTCTGCGGTGACGAGACCGCTGACCGTGTCGCCGCCGAATAGGTTGATCGCCAGTTTGCCGGTGGCGGCGTCGAAGGAGGCGATCGTGCCGGCGTTCTCCTCGCCGTCCATCACCCCGTCGTTGTCGCTGTCGTCGTCACGCGGATTGTCACCGGCGCGGAACTCGCCGAGGTTGCGCAGGTGATCGCCATCCTGGTCGCGGTGCGCCTGGTTGACCGTCAGCGAGAGGTGGTGCCGCTTCTCCCAGCGATCCGAGATGCGGTCGTGGTTGCCGTCCTTGGCCACGGCAGGACCGGCGAGAACTCCGACCGCCGCGAGCAGTCCCACCACTGCCAGCAGCAGACCTCCGGCGCGGTATCGATTTCTACGGGGGCGGTTCATGTTTCCTCCTTGGAGTTGGGTCAAGGTCAAGTGACACCTTCAACTGCTCAACACGAGCCGCGGGTAAAGATCACGAAGGAGGTTCGGCCGGAACCACCGGTTGATCGTCACCGGATCCCGAATGGTCAGCGGGGGTGGGGTCGGAGCCGGAGCTGCTGGATCCGTCGCCGAGGGCCGGTTCGCTGCTTGGCCCGGGCCCACTGCCGCTCGAGTCCTCGCTGGATCCAGATCCGCTGCCCTCCTTTCCCGATCCGGACGATCCGGAGCCGCCGTCTCCCGAACCCGAGTCGTCGCTCGGTCCCGGGCCGCTGTGGCTCGAGCCCGACGCGCCGCCATCGCCCGGGCCCGATCCGCCGCTACCGGAGGAGCCCGAGTGGTCATCGCCACCGCTTGGACCCGAGGACTCACCACGATGGTCGGAAGTGCCGCCCCGACCGCCGTGGTCGTCGACGAGCGCGTGTTCTCCGCCGCCACCTTCTTCGGCCTTCGCTTCACCGTGACTTCCAAGGTCGTTGCCGAGCTCAGCCCCACCCTGGTCATGATCGCGATTGTCCGCGCCGCCACTGCCTTCTTCGTAGCGAGCGGGGATGGAAGGCGCGGAGGCCGTTGCATCCACGCTGCTGCCGGACACTCTGGCCGGTGCCGCCTTCGCGTTGTCGCTACGCGGGTTGTCCTTGAGCGCCACACCCGCTCCGACCGCGCCGGCGACCAGCACCGTTGCAGCGGTCGCTTTCAATGCGACTCCGGCTCCGGCCGTGGTGCCGATCCCGGCAGCGCCGGCGGCCGTTTCTGCTGCACCGGTGCCGCCTCCGGCGAGCATCGCCTGCAAGAGCGGCAGCGGGATGAGCACTCCCATGCCGTCGCGGAGGGTCTGCCGCGCCCGGTAGATCGCCTGCCGGGCACCGCCGCCGGTCAGGCCCAGCGCCGCTGCGATCTCCTCGTGGCCGAGCCCCTCCAGCTCTCGCATGACGATCGCCGCACGCTGCGGCTCGGGCAGTGCCTGCAGGCGCTTCATCAGGTCGGCGAGTTCCTCGCGACGCTCCAGTTCCTCCACCGGGTTGCCGCCGCCGACGATCGCCTCGGCCAGGATCTCGGGCGAGGGCGGGCTGTCGCGCAGATCGTTGAGCGCCGTGTTGCGCACGATCCGGAACAGCCATGGCCGCAGCTCGATCTCGGCGTCGTCGCGGCGCAGCGCCAGCAATGCCTTCGAGAATGCGTCCTGGGTGACGTCCTCGGAGCGGCCGCCGACAATCGAGGCCGCATAGCGGGACAGTGGCTTGCCGTAGCGGCGGACTATCTCTTCGAAGGCGGTCTCGTATTCCTCGCGGACGAGCGTGACCAGCCGCCGGTCAGGCTGCGTCCGCAGGGCTGGACCCAGGAAGAGGCGGGATGCGAATCCCTCTGCTGGCGGTGGCATCTCTGGCGTGATCTCCTTTGGGTTACTGATATGACAGCACGGCGGTTCAACCGCCACGGACCTCTGTTCTATGCAACCCGCGCGCCCACCGAAAATCACGCCGCCGCCGGATCGGCCCCATGGATAAGAGCTTGGCGGTCCTCCTCACCGCCCTCGCCGGCGGCCTGATCGCGCTGCAGGCGCCAATCAACGCGGGGCTCGGCCGGGGAACCGGCAGCCTGCCCGCGGCGCTTGTCTCCTTCGGCATCGGCACCATTGCCCTCGCCGCGATCGTCGTCCTCAGCGGTAAGGCCGGCGGGCTGGGCTCGACCTTCGACGTCAGCTGGTACTACCTGCTCGGCGGCCTGCTCGGCGCCGTCTACGTCACCAACGCGCTGATCGCGGTCTCCGTCGTCGGCGCCGGCGGGGTGGCGGCGGCGACGATCGCGGGCCAGCTGACCGCCTCGGTGGCGATCGACCGGTTAGGCCTGTTCGGCCTCGACCAGGTCCCGCTCAGCCCCGAGCGGATCGTCGGCATCGTCCTGCTGATGGCGGGCACCGTTCTCGTCGTTCGCTGAGGGCGGCGGCGGCGCGATCCGCAGGTAGTGCTCGAAGGACCACTCGACGAAGCGCTTGGAGCCCAGCAACCGGATCATCGGGCCCAGCAGGCGCGGCGGGATGCGCGGCACGAGCCGCTGCACACGCAACATCCAGCGGAACTTCCACTCGTGGGAGTCGTGGAACTCCGCGTAGCGGGCCGCCGCGCGGTCGCGGTCCTGATTCCCCTTGTGGACGCCGCGCAGCTCGCGCCCGAGTGCGACGCCGAAGTAGAGCGCGGTCCTGATCCCCTCGGCGGTCAGGGGCAGGCAGTGGCCGGCGGAGTCGCCGACGAAGAAGACGCCGCCCTCGGTGGCGCGGCGCAGCTCGTGCGGGATCCAGTTGCCCTGATAGCAGACTCGTTCGCTGCCGAGGTCTTCGGCCAGCAGCTCCGTCGTCTCGCGCACGTGGAAGCGCGGGTCGAAGGAGCCGACGCCGATCCGCAGCTCGTCGCGAGCGGGAAACGACCAGCCGTAGCCCGCCGGGACATAGCGGCGATCGATCCACACCTCAAGATCCTTGCTCTCGCCGCCCGGATGCACCTCGAGCCCGCGCGAGAGCGGCGCGTCGGGAGGCTGGAAGCCATCGCCGGAAGCGAGCATGCGACGCCAGCCGAGCGCGTCGACGACGAGCGGCGCCGAGAGCACGCCGCGGTCGGTCTCGACCGCGATCGCGCCGTCGCCGTTGGCCGCCGCGGCGCGGCCGTTCACCTTTGCCGTCTCGAAGCGGGCGTCGCACTGGTCCCAGAGCAGCTCGCAGAGCGTCCGGTAGTCGAAGGTCGAGAACGTCCAGGGCAGCTCGTAGCGCTCGCTGCCGTGGGGGGTGTGGATCGTCAGCGAGCTGAAGCGCTGCCGCTCGGCGCCGATCAGGCCGGTGGCGTGCAGCCACTCGGTCGGGATGCCGCAGGCCGAGGTCTGCCGCTCGCCGATCTCGTAACGATCGACCACCAGCACGTCGGCACCGGAGCCGGCCAGCTCGCGGGCGACCGCCAGGCCGGCGAAGCTGGCCCCGCAGATCAGCACATCGTGGCTGCCAGAGAGGGGACCGCGTTCGTCGCCGCGTTTGGTCGCACGGATCGGCACGACGTGGAGCGTACTTACTCTGGCATTATGGGCCGCTGTGTCCGTGACCGATACGACCTTGACTCCTGCTCCGACCGGCTCCCCGGTCGAGGGCTCCAACGGCCTGCTGGTCGAAATCGACGGCAAGATCGTGCCGAACTACGCGGCGACGATGGTCTCCTTCGACGAGGGCGACGTCGTCAAAGGCAAAGTCGTGCGGATCGACAAAGACGAGGTTCTCGTCGACATCGGCTACAAGTCGGAGGGAGTCATCCCTTCGACCGAGCTCTCGATCCGCAAGTCGGTGGATCCCGCCGACGAGGTCGAGCTCAGCGAGGAGATCGACGCGCTCGTCCTCACCAAAGAGGACGCCGAGGGTCGCCTTGTCCTCTCCAAGAAGCGGGCTCGGTTCGAGAAGGCGTGGCGCCGTATCGAGGCTGCCGCGGAGTCCGGCGAACCGGTCGAAGGCAGCGTCATCGAGGTCGTCAAGGGCGGTCTGATCCTCGACCTCGGAGTGCGCGGCTTCCTGCCCGCATCGCTGGTCGATATCCGCCGCGTCCACAACCTCGACGAGTTCCTCGGCCAGACGCTCGAGTGCAAAGTGATCGAGCTCAACCGCAGCCGTAACAACGTCGTGCTCTCGCGGCGCGCCGTGCTCGAGGAAGAGCGCAAGGAGGTCCGCGAGCAGATCCTCGGCAAGCTCGAGCCCGGCCAGGTGGTCGAGGGCAAGATCTCCAACATCGTCGACTTCGGCGCCTTCGTCGACCTCGATGGCATCGACGGCCTGATCCACATCTCCGAGCTTTCCTGGAGCCACGTCAACCATCCCTCCGAGGTCGTCTCGATCGGCGACACGGTGCGGATCAAAGTCCTCGACATCGACCGCGACCGCCAGCGCATCTCCCTCGGTCTCAAGCAGACGCAGGAGGACCCATGGCAGCGGGTGATCAGCACCCATCGCCCCGGTGACGTGCTCGAGGGGACGGTGACCAAGGTCGTCGCCTTCGGTGCCTTCGTCGAGATCCTGCCGGGCGTCGAGGGTCTGGTCCATATCTCCGAGCTCGCCGATCACCACGTCGAGAGCCCAAGCGAGGTGGTCGAGCCCAACTCCACACTGAACGTGAAGATCCTCGAGATCGACGAGGATCGACGGCGGCTCTCGCTCAGCATCAAGCGGGTCGAGGGGCAGAACATGCCGATGGGCGACCTCGGCGAACAGCTCGAGGCTTCCGCGGAATCCGCCGAGGGATCAGAGCCTCAGGCCGCGGGTCCTGTCGCGGAGGAGGCCGAGGAGCCTCAGCCGGCGGGTCCTGTCGCGGAGGGTGCTCCTCCGGCTCACCCGCCGGAGGACCAGCCCTCCACGCCACCCACCGGAGAGGCGCCTGAGGAGGGAGCTGAAGAGGCCGTAGCCGAGGAGGCGACCGCTCCGGCCGATGAGGTGGCTGAGCAGCCTGAGGCTGAGGAAGCCGAGGCGCCTGAGGCTGAGGCCCCGGCGGAGCCCGCAGCTGAGGAGCCTGAGGCTGAGGCTCCTGAGGCCGCTGACGAGCCCGAGGCGTCCTCCGAGTCCTGAGTTTTGCCTTGGCCCGGCCGCTTACGATCGGGCTCACTGGAGGGATCGCGGCTGGGAAGTCCGAGGCGCTTGCCGCCTTCGAGCGGCTGGGGGCGGAGACGATCTCCAGCGACGCCGTGGTTCACGAGCTGCTCGAGACCGAGCCGCTGCTGCCGCGGCTGGTCGAGCGCTGGGGACGCAAGGTCGCGCCCGCCGGCAAGGTCGACCGCGACCGGATCGGCTCGATCGTCTTTGCCGACACCGACGAGTTGAAGTGGCTCGAGGGGCAGATCCATCCCCTGGTTGGAGAGCGGATCGGCACATGGTTGAAATCGCTGCGGGAGGACGCAGATGTCGCCGTGGTCGAGGTGCCACTGCTGTTCGAGGCGGGCATGGACGGGGCCTTCGACACGACGGTCGCCGTGATCGCCTCCGACGACGTCCGCAGTGAGCGCGCCCGGGCGCGCGGTCATGCTCTGGTCGACGAGCGCGAGGCGCGTCAACTGGCCCAGGCGGAAAAGGCATCCCGCGCGGCGCACGTCATCCAGAACGACGGCAGCGTCGAGGATCTCGAGCGAGAGCTGTCCGCCCTTGTCGAGAAGCTGCGTGCATGAGGAAGAAGGCGAGGCGGCGGCGCCTCTTCGTCGGGGGCGCTGCGGTCGTGGCCGGTGTCGCGGCGGGCTTGGCGCTGGGGCTTTTCGGCAAGTTCGGCGACGTGATCCAGGAGTTGACCCTGCCCCTTCGCCACGAGGACATCATCCGCCAGCAGGCCAAGGAAAAGAACGTCGACGCCGCCCTGATCGCCGCCGTGATCTATGCCGAGTCGAAGTTCGACGACCGCACCTCGAGTGCCGGCGCGCGCGGTTTGATGCAGATCACGCCGCAGGCGGCCAAGGACATCGAGCGCCACAGCGGCGGAACCACCTTCCAGTTCGGCGACCTCGGCGATCCGGAAATCAACATCCGCTACGGGACTTACCTCTTGCGTGAACTCCTCGACCGCTATGAAGGGGATGTGGTTGCCGCCCTTGCCGCATACAACGCCGGCCCGACCAACGTCGACCGTTGGGGAGGCAGCGATCTGAGCGTGGCCGAGATTCCCTTCCCCGAAACCCGAGCCTATGTCGAAGACGTGCTCGACAAGCAACGCGCTTATCGCGAGAAGTACGCCAAGGAGCTGGGCTATTGAGTCCGCCGCGCCCTCGTATAACTGCCCTCACGGTCGCCGTCGGGCTCGTCCTCGCCGACTCTTCGATCGTCGTCCTGGCGTTGCCGCAGATCTATCGGGACCTGGACACCAGCGTCGCCGGCGTGACCTGGGTGCTCATCTCCTTCAATCTGGTGATGGCCCTGGCCGCGGTTCCCGCCGCGCACTTCGCGCGGCGCATCGGTCCGGGTCGCGCGGCGGCGATCGGCCTGGCTGTCTTCGCCGGCGCCGGGCTCGCCTGCGGTCTCTCGACCGAGCTGAGCACCCTGATCGCTGCCCGCTGCGTGCAGGCGCTCGGTGGTGCCGCTGCGGTGACGGCGGTGCTGGAGCTGCTGCCGGCCACGGTCGGCTCCGAGCGCCGCGCGGTCGCCGTCTGGGCGACGGCCGGCGCTGCCGGCGCCGCCCTCGGCCCGGCGCTCGGTGGCCTGCTCACCGAGCTCGTCTCCTGGCAGTCGATCTTCCTCCTCCAGGCGCCGATCGCGATTGCCGTCGGAGTGCCCGTCCTCGCTGTCGCCCGGCACGAGGCGGCAACCGGGATCGTTTCCACCGAGCTGCGCCGCACCGGCCGCCCGCACCTTCTCGCCAACCTGGCCCTGGCGATGGTCTCGGCGGCGATCGCTGCCGCGCTCTTCCTGCTGGTCCTGTTACTGATCGAAGGCTGGCGCTTGAGCCCGATCGGTGCGGCGATCGTCGTCTCTGTGATGCCACTGGCGGCTCTGCTCGGCGCCCGTCTGGGACCCGCTGTGGGAAGCGAGCGCGCCCGCGCCGCAGCGGGGGCGATCCTCGTCGCCGGCGGCCTCGGCAGCCTCGCCCTGCTGCCACACGCGGAGGTGGCGCTTACCGTGCCCCCCCAGCTGCTGGTCGGCGTCGGCCTCGCCCTGGTCCTCTCGGCACTGACCGAGACGGCGCTGGCCGGGCGGGCGCCGCAGGCTATCCACGGCGGCTGGACGATCTCCGCCCGGCACGCCGGCGTCGCTGTCGGCCTGATCGTGCTGACGCCGCTCTTCACCGCCGACCTCGCCCAGCAGCGTCATGACGCGCTCGATGCCAGCACCGCGGTCGTGCTCGACTCGCGGGTCGAACCGCTGCTCAAGCTGCAGCTCGCGCAGCGGATCGAGGAGCGGCTCGAAGGCGAGCGGGGGAAAGTGCCGACGCTGGGTCCTGCCTTCGAACCGTTGCCCGAAGATCCGGCCGACCGCGCCGACGTGATCCTCCTACGCGAAGAACTGCAGGACCAGCTCGACCGCGCCGCCACCCACGCCTTCAGTCCCTCGTTCGGCCTCGGCGCCCTGATCGGCTTGCTCGCCCTGATCCCGATCGGTCTGGCACGGAGGGTAGATCTGTGAATGGGGAGGGAAAGGGGCGGTTCCTGGTCGTGGCTGCGATCGCCGCTTCGCTGGCGCTCGTCGTCGCCTACCTTGCCGCCGGGGGGTCCTCCTACGAGCCGGCGAAGACGCAGGATCCCTGCAAGCCGCGGCCCTGGAGCGAACCCGAAGGCCTGCAGGGGATAGCGCAGCAGTTCTCGCTCTCGGCGCTCGACGGCGCCGCCTGTGAGCTGGGAGTCAGCCGCGAGACGCTGGCCCGTGCGCTTGCCACCCCACAGTCGCGGGAACGCTTCAGCAAGCGCTACGGCATCGACGACGCCGAGCTGGCGCGCGCCATCCGCGCCGGCCTGCTGAGGGCGATCGGCGATGCCGAACGCGCCGGAGCCCTCAACCCGCTCCTGGCCGCGCCACTGCGGGCGACCGTGCGGCAGATTCCGGTCGACCAGGCGATCGAACTGATCAAGGACGCCCGCTCACTGCTCAATAACCTCGAAAGCTTTCTCGGCCCGGCGGGCGGCCTGATAGAACAGTTCCTGCCCTAGCCCCTACTTCTTGAAGAGGAATTTCTGGGATTTGACGCTCCAGGAGATGCCGGTACACAGTTCTTCCGGCGTCACTTCGAGGGCGCTGGAGAGCTTGATGATCGTGCCGAGCCGCGGCTCACGACCGCCGCGCTCGAGCAGGGAGATCTCGGTGCGGTGCAAATCGCAGCGAAAACCGAGCTCCTCTTGGGAGATTTCGGCTTTCTGCCGGGCTTTGCGCAGACTGATGGCGAAGCGATCGCGTGGTTTCATGGACGGAATTCTCTGCGTTTGCTGACAGAAGCTCTACAGACAGCAGGCTTCCAAACGGAACTCGCGCGTTTATCCTACACGCGTCAAGCGCGGGTGGCGCGCCAGACCCAGAGCATCGCCAGCGGCTGCAGCGGCAATCGCGCCCACAGAGCCCAGCGCGGGATGCGATCGAGGTCAAGACCACGCACCTGCTCGGGATTGACCGCCATGTGGATGTTCGCCGGGAAGACAGTGAGCAGCAGGCCGAGCAGCCACCAGCGAGCGAAGCGGCGCGTCCGGGCGGAGAGGACTGCGGCGCCACCGGCGATCTCTGCCAGCCCGCTGACGATCACCGCCTCGCGGTGGCGTGGCAGCGACGGAGGCATCATCGCTTCGTAGCTGCGCGGGATGACGAAATGCATCGTCCCGGCAAAGGCGAAGAAGCCTGCAAGTGCTTTCCGTGAGCGGGTCATCGAGCCGCGCAGTCTACGGCGGCGTGCCCTTGTCAGCCCAAACGCGACAGAGGCGCCCCGCTATCGTCATCGCGTGCCCGATTTCAAGCTCAACCCGGCCTACACGCCGACCGCTGACCAGCCGCAGGCGATCGCCGGGCTCGCCGAGGGGCTGGAGCAGGGGGAGCGCTTCCAGACCTTGCTGGGCGCGACCGGCACCGGCAAGACCTTCACCATGGCCGCGACGATCGCCGCCGTCCAGCGCCCCAGCCTGGTGATCGCCCACAACAAGACGCTGGCGGCACAGCTCTGCAACGAGTTCCGCGAGTTCTTCCCCGAGAACTCGGTCGAGTACTTCGTCTCCTACTACGACTACTACCAACCCGAGGCCTACGTCCCCGCCCAGGACCTCTACATCGAGAAGGACTCCTCGATCAATGATGAGATCGACCGCCTGCGCCACGCCGCGACTGCGGCGCTGTTCGCCCGCCGCGACGTGATCATCGTCGCCTCGGTCTCCTGCATCTACGGGATCGGTTCGCCCCAGGTCTACAACGAAAAAATGCAACTCTTCAAAGTCGGCGAGCAGATCGACCGCGACGAGGTTCTGCGCAAGCTGGTGAAAATGCAATACCAGCGCAACGACGCGGTCCTCGGTCGTGGCTCCTTCCGGGTGCGGGGCGAGGTGCTGGAGATCATGCCCTCCTACGCCGAGTCGGCCTACCGGATCTCCCTCTTCGGCGAGGAGATCGAGGGGATCCAGCACTTCGACCCGCTGACCGGCGAGATCCTCGACACGATCGACCACGTCTCGGTCTGGCCCGCCTCCCACTACGTGACCCGCGACGAGACCCTGGATCGCGCGGTCGAGGAGATCCGCCACGAACTCAACAGCCGCACCGCTGAGCTCGAGGACGAGGGCAAGCAACTGGAGGCCCATCGCCTGCGGCAGCGGACCGCCTACGACATCGAGATGCTGAAAGAGCTCGGCTTCACCTCGGGGATCGAGAACTACTCGCGCATCCTCGACGGCCGCCCACCCGGCAGCCCGCCGCACACCCTGATCGACTACTTCCCCGACGACTTCGTCGTCTTCGTCGACGAGTCCCACCAGACGATTCCGCAGATCGGCGGCATGTACGAGGGGGATCGCTCGCGCAAGACGACCCTGATCGACTACGGCTTCCGCCTGCCCTCGGCGATCGACAACCGGCCGCTCAAGTTCGACGAGTTCCTCGAGCGGGTCGACCAGCTGGTGATGGTCTCGGCGACGCCCGGGCCCTTCGAGCGGACCGAAGCGACGCGGACGGTCGAGCAGATCGTGCGACCGACCGGAATCATCGACCCGGAGATCGAGCTGCGTGCCACCAAAAACCAGATCGACGACCTGATGAACGAGATCAAGGCGCGTGCCGAGGCCGGAGACCGGGTCCTGGTCACGACGCTGACCAAGAAGATGGCGGAGGACCTGACCAACTACCTGCTCGAGTACGGGATCAAGGTCCGCTACCTGCACTCGGAGATCGACACCCTGGAACGGATCCAGATCGTCCGCGACCTGCGCCTCGGCGAGTACGACGTGCTGGTCGGCGTCAACCTCCTGCGCGAGGGGTTGGACCTGCCCGAGGTTTCGCTGGTGGCGATCCTCGACGCCGACAAGGAGGGCTTCCTGCGCGGCGAGACCAGCCTCGTGCAGACGATCGGCCGCGCCGCCCGCAACGTCAACGGGCGGGTGCTGATGTACGCCGATAAGGAGACCGATGCGATGCGCGCCGCGATGAGCGAGACCGACCGCCGCCGGGCGATCCAGCTCGCTTACAACGAGGAGCACGGGATCACCCCGGAGACCGTCCGCAAGGGAATCTCCGAGATGTCCGAGTTCCTGGCGATGGAGGATCGGGCGCCGAAACGCCGGCGCCGCAAGCCGGGTGGCGAGTTCGCCGACCCGGCCGAGCTCGAGCGCACGATCGTCGCGCTCGAGGAGGAAATGCTCGCTGCCGCCGACGACCTGCGCTTCGAGGAGGCCGGTCGCCTGCGCGACGAGCTCAAAGAGCTGCGCCGCGACCTAGACGGAATGACTGCCGGCGCCTGAGCAGGGCCCTGCTCAGCTGAGCAGCTTCGCCGCCTTGGCGCTGTCGGTGAAGAATTCCCCCCGGACGGTCTTGCCGTCCCGAAACTGGAGCAGATGCACGAACGGGGCCTCGAAGCTGCCGTTGTCGTTGCCGGCCTTCTGGGTTCCCCGCACCACCACCCAATCGCCGGCGTCGATGAACTCTTCCGGCTCGACGCTGAACGACGTCCAGTAGTTGGGGATCTGGGCAAAGTTGCCCATGATCGCGTCGCGACCCTTGACTTCGCCACCGAGCGGCAGCTCGTCCGAGGTGACCCAGACCGCGTCCTCGGCGAAATCCTCCTGCAGGGTTGCCAGGTCGCCGCGGCCAAAGGCCTCGTAGGCAGATCGGGCGCTGTCGACGTTCGACATGTCTCCTCCTATGGTGGAATTGCCCCGCCCAAAGAGACCGTACGCCGAAGGGTCCCCGACCGCAACCGGGATCGTCGCGATCTAATCTCTCCGCATGGCGATCGACGTGACCGAGGCGACCTTCGGGCAGGAGGTGATCGAGCGCTCGCGCCAGGTCCCGGTCGTGGTCGACTTCTGGGCCGAGTGGTGCGGACCCTGCCGCACGCTGACTCCGGCGCTGGAGGCGGCCGAGGCGGCCCGTAGCGGCAAGGTGGTGCTGGCCAAGGTCGATGTCGACGCGAACCAGGCGCTTGCGGCGCGCTACGGCGTGCAAGGAATCCCAGCGGTGAAGGCCTTCCGCGACGGGAAGGTCGCCGGCGAGTTCGTCGGTGTCATGCCGAAAGCGAAAGTCGAGGAGCTCTTCGACTCGCTGATTCCTTCCCGAGCCGACGAGCTGCTGGCCAAGGGTGACGAGCTGTCGCTGCGCGAGGCGGCCGAACTCGAGCCGCGCCGCGCCGACATTGCCGTGGCCCTTGCCAAAGCGCGGCTGGAGCGGGGAGCGGAGGAGGAGGCGCTTGAAGCGGTCGAATCGCACGAGGGCGACTTCGCCGCCGAGGGGATTGCCGCCCGTGTGCGCTTGGCGAAAGAGGGCATTGGGACGGAGGCTTTTGCCACCCTCGACCGCGGTCATCGCGAGGCGGCTCTCGATGCCCTGCTCGGGGAGCTCGATGGCACGATCGAGGACACCCGCGAGGACCTGCGCCGCACCATCGTCGGCATCCTCAGCGAACTCGACCCCGCCGATCCGGTGGCCCGCGAGTACCGCAAGCGTCTCGCCGCTGCGCTCTATTAGGGCCTGGCTACAGGAGGCGGCCGCCACGGTCGCGAAGATAGGCGTAGATGAGCGTGCCGCCGCCCCGCAAGCCTCGTCCGCCCCTGCCCGCAGGGCCGTTTCTGGTTGTCGGGCTCGCCCGCTCGGGCTGCGCGGCGGCGCGTTTTCTGACCGGGCATGGGGAGGAGGTCGCCGGAGTCGATTCCGGACATCCGGATCAGGCGGCAGGGTTGGCGGGGGACGGCGTCGAAGTCTTCCTAGATACGAGTGGATTGGCTCAGCTGGATGGCACGCGAACCGTCGTCAAGAGCCCGGGTGTGCCTCGGGAGGCGCCGGTGATCGCCGCCGCGCTCGAGCGCGGCCTCGACGTTGTCGGCGAGCTCGAGCTCGCCTGGCGGTCGATCCCCAATCGCTTTCTCGCAGTCACCGGGACCAACGGCAAGACGACCACGGTCGAGCTGCTCGGCCACGTCTATCGCACGGCCGGTGAGCCAGTCGCCGTCGCTGGCAACATCGGCACACCCCTCTCGTCGCTTGCCGGGTCGGTCGACCCCACCGCCACCGTCGTCTGCGAGGCCTCCAGCTTCCAGCTCGAGGACACCACGGCCTTCGCTCCGGAGTGCGCCGTCTTTCTCAATCTCGCTCCCGACCATCTCGACCGCCACTCCGATCTCGACTCCTACCTGGCCGCCAAGCTGCGCATCTTCGCCAACCAGGGCAATGACGACATCGCGGTCTACAACGCCGACGATCCGGCGCTGGCTGGCACCGACCTCGGCGGCTGCGCCCGCCGCATCGCCTTCTGTCGCGGTGCTGCCCCCGAGTGCGAGGTGGCACTGGCCGAGGGCACGATCTTCTACGATGGCGAGCCGCTGCTCGCGACGAGCGAGCTCGGCCTGTTCGGCGAGCACAACGTCGCCAACGCGCTTGCCGTGGCAAGCGCGGCGCTGGCGATGGGGCTCGATCGCGATGCCGTTCGCGAGGGCCTGCGCAGCTTTGCCGGCGTGCCGCACAGGCTGGAGGCAGTAGCCGAGATCGGCGACGTTCGCTTCGTCAACGACTCCAAGGCGACCAACGTCGCCTCCGCAGTCGTCGGAATCGGTGCCTTCGAGGGCGGCGTCCACGCAATCCTCGGTGGCAGTGAGAAGAACGAACCGTTCGCGCCGCTGCTCGATTCGCTGCGCGAGCGCGCCACCGCCTGCTACCTGACCGGCGCCACCGCCGACCGGCTCGCTGCCGAGCTGGCCCCGGTTCTCGCCGATGGCATCGCATTGCACCGCTGCGCCGACCTCGAGGAGGCCGTGCGGCGTGCGGCCGCCGCAGCCGCCCCCGGCGAGGTCGTCCTGCTTTCGCCCGCCTGCGCCAGCTTCGACGCTTTCGAGAACTTCGAACGGCGCGGCGATCGCTTCCGTGAGATCGTCGGGGAGTTGGCATGAGCGCCCGCGCCCTCTCGCTGCCCCGTTTCGGGAGCGTGAAAACCAAGAGGGGCAAGGCGAAGAAGAAGCGGCGCGCCGCCAGCCTTCCCGCCGAGTACAACATGCTGCTCACCGCGACCCTCTGCCTGCTCGCTTTCGGCGCCGTGATGGTCTTCTCGGCCAGCTCGACCACGCGGATCCTCAGCAACGGCGGCCTCTCCGACAGCGCCTTCTACCTGAAGCGCACCCTGCTCTTCGGCGCGGTCGGCCTGGGCATCATGCACCTGACCGCGCGCCACGGGCTGGAGACGGTCCGCCGGCTGACGCCGGCGATCCTCGGGGTCTCCCTCTTCCTGCTGCTCGCGGTGCTCTTCGGGGGCAACACGGTCAACGGCTCCAGTCGCTGGATCGGGCCCAGCTTCATCCAGCTCCAGCCCTCCGAGCTGGCCAAGGTCGCGCTGATTCTCTACGGAGCCGACCTGCTCTCGCGCAAGCCGAAACGAGCGCGCACGCTCCAAGGGCTGATGCCCTTCCTGCTTGTCGTCGGTGCCGCCACCCTGCTGATCGTCGCCGAGCCCGATCTGGGCACGGCGATGGTCGTCTCCTTTGCCGTCGCCGCCACCCTGGTCGCCGCCGGCATGCGCATCCGCGACCTCGCCCTGATCGGCGCCGCACTTGCCTTCTTCGCCCTGCTGATGACCGTGATCGAGCCCTACCGGATGGCCCGCCTGACCGGCTTTCTCAACCCCGGCGCCGACGCCGGCGGCGCCGGCTTCCAGGCGGCGCAGGCGAAGATCGCGCTCGGCTCAGGCGGCATCTTCGGGGTCGGCATCGGCAACGGGGTGCAGAAGGCCTTCTACCTGCCCGAGGCGCACACGGACATGATCTCGGCGGTGATCGGCGAGGAGCTCGGCCTGGTCGGAATTCTCGGCGTCGTCGGCCTCTTCTCCCTCTTTGGCTACGCCGGCCTGCAGGTCGCCAAGAAAGCCAAGGACAGCTACGGGAAGCTGCTCGTCGCCGGGCTCACCTCGCTCGTCCTCGTGCAGGCGACGATCAATCTCTTCGCGGTGATGGGCCTTGCCCCGCTGACCGGCGTGCCGCTTCCCTTCGTCTCCTACGGCAACAGCAGCCTGATGGCAACGCTGTTCGCCGTCGGGCTGATCCTCAACGTCGCCCGCGGGGGGACCGCCCGCGCCGGCAAACTGCGCGTCGTCGAAGGTGGGCGCAAGCCCGCGCGCGGAAGGAGCCGATCGAGCAGTGCCAGAAGTCGCAAAAGTCGTAGTGGCAGCCGGGGGAACGGCCGGTCACGTAGTGCCGGCCATGGCGGTCGCCGACGAGCTTCGGGCTAGCGGTGCCGAGGTCTCCTTCCTCGGCACCCGCGCGCGGATCGAGGCCGACCTGGTGCCGGCCGCCGGCTACGAGATCGACTTCGTCAAGGTGCGCGGCATCGACCGCGGCAGCCGCCTGCGCGCCGTGCTCGCCGGAGTAGAGGCCCTCGCTGCGGTCGGGACGGCACTGCGGGTGTTCTGGCGACGGCAACCGGACGTTGTGATGGGGGGTGGCGGCTTCGTCGCCGGTCCGGCCGGGATGGCCGCTGTCCTGGGCCGCATCCCGCTGGTCCTCACCGAGGCCGACAGCCATCTCGGGCTTGCCAACCGGCTGCTCGCCCGCCGGGCGCAGCGGGTTTGCCTCGCCTTCCCGATCGCCGGGCGCGAGGGAGAGCGCTACCTGGTCACCGGGCGTCCCGTACCGGAGGCGGTGCTTGCGGCGGACCGTGGCGCCGCGCGTGAGCGTTTCGGAATCTCCCGCGATGCCCGCTGCCTGCTGGTGATGGGTGGCAGCCAGGGGGCGCGCTCGATCAACGAGTGCGCGATCGCGGCGCTGGCCGAGCAGGGCGGCCGTGCTTTCGACGTCATCCATCTCGCCGGCCGGCGCGACTTCGCGCAGCTCGAGCAGCGCCTCGCGGTCGCGCCGCACAGCGATCGCTACACGCTGCTCGCCTACGAGCCCGACCTCGGCGACTGCCTCGCCGCCTGCGACCTGGTGCTGGGCCGGGCCGGGGGGTCGATCTTCGAGCTGACCGCGACCGGGCGGCCGGCGGTGCTCGTGCCCTACCCGTTCGCTGCCGGCGGTCATCAGGAGAGCAACGCCGCCTGGATGGCCGAGGCCGGCGCCGCGACCGTGATCGGCGACGACGAGCTCGACGCCCAACGACTCGGTAGGGATCTTGGTGACCTTCTCCACGACGAGCGGCGGCTGGCGGCCATGGCCGCCGCTTCGGCCGCGCTGGCCAAGCCAGATGCGGCGCGGCGCATCGCCGATCAGGTTCTAGCGGCGGTGCGCGCATGAGGCAGTGGAGCGGCCGCCGGCTGCACTTCATCGGCATCGGCGGTGCCGGGATGAGCGGCCTGGCCTTGGTCTGCCAGGAGCTTGGCGCGATCGTGAGCGGCAGCGACCGCGCCGACTCCTCCTACATGGAGCGGCTGCGCACCGCGGGCCTTGCGCCCGCCGTCGGCCACGACGCGGCCAACCTGCCCGACGGAGCCGAGGTGATCGTCTCGACCGCGATCGACGCCGACAACCCTGAGCTGCGACTCGCCCGCGAGCGGGGTTTCGACGTTCGTCACCGCGGCGAGCTGCTGGCCGAGCTCTGTGCCGAGAAGCGACTGATCGCGATTGCCGGCACCCACGGCAAGACGACGACGACCGCGATGCTCGTCTGGGCGCTGCGCGAGATCGGCGCCGACCCCGCCTTCTTTATCGGCGGCGAGGTCCCCGGCCTGGGACCGGAGGGGACGGTCGGCAACGCCGGTTGGGGTGCGGGGGAGTGGGTTGTCGCAGAGGCCGACGAGAGCGACGCCAGCTTTCTCGAGCTGGCGCCCGAGATCGCCGTGATCACCAACGTCGAGATGGACCACCACTCGCGCTGGGGATCGATGGCCGAGCTGCGTATGGCGTTCGACCGTTTCGCCGCCGGCGCCGAGGTCGCCCATTTCGACGCCGACTCACCGGGGCCGGCGCGACTTTCGCTGGTTGTTCCGGGCGCACACAACGTCCTCAACGCTCGCGCCGCGCTTGCCGCGGCTGAGCTCGCCGGCTTCGACCTCGATGCCGTCGCTGCGGCGCTCGCCGGCTTCCCCGGCGTCCACCGCCGGCTCGAGCTCAAGGGTGAGCGCGACGGCGCGTGCATATACGACGACTACGCCCACCACCCGACCGAGGTGCGGGCGGCGCTCGGGGCGTTGCGGGAGATGTCGCCCTCGCGGTTGATCGCCGTATTTCAGCCGCACCTGTACTCGCGCACCAAGGCCCTGGCCGAGCAGTTCGGGGCTGCCCTGGCGCTGGCCGACGAAGTCGCCGTGCTCGACGTCTACCCGGCCCGCGAGCAGCCGGTCGGGGAGTTGGCGGGCGTCAGCGGCCTCGACGTCGCCCGCACCGCCGCGGACCGGATGGGCGGCAGGCGGGTATTCTGGACGCCGACCGCGGCCCAGGCCAAGGCTGCGCTCGAGCCGCGCCTGGAGCCCGGATCGGTGCTGGTCACGATCGGCGCCGGCGACGTCTTCAAGCTCGGCGAGGCGCTGGTCGAGGGCGGGGGAGAGGGATGAGCGCCCCCCCCGCCGGAATCGAGCGGAATTACTCGCTTGCCCGCCTGACCACGGTCCGCACCGGCGGTGCAGCCGATTGGTTCGGGCGCCCGGGCAAGACCGAGCAGTTGGGTGAGTTCCTCGCTTGGGCCGGCGAGGAGGGGATCGAGCTCGGCGTAGTCGGCTCCGGCTCGAACCTGCTCGTCGCCGACGAGGGCTTCCGCGGGCTGGCGTTGAAGCTCGACGGCGAGCTTGCCGCAGTCGCCCACGACGGGAGACGGCTGCTCTGCGGCGGTGGCGCGCGGCTTCCCTCGGCGGCGACCAAGGCTGCCGGGTGGGGGCTGGCGGGCCTCGAGTTCGGCGTCAACATCCCCGGCACCGTCGGCGGCGCAGTGAAGATGAACGCCAATGCCTATGGCGGCCAGCTTGCCGAGGTGCTGGAGTGGGTGGACGTCTGCACGGCGCGGGGGTTGGATCGTCGCGCGCCCGAGCAGCTCGGATTCGGCTACCGCAGCTCCAACCTCGGGCCGGGCGAGGTCGTCGCCCGGGCGTCGTTCGCGCTCGAGCCCGGCGACCCCGAGACGATCAAGGCGACCATGGCCGCGATGCGGGAACGACGCCACGAGGCGCAACCGTCCGGGATCAAGACCTTTGGTTCGACTTTCAAGAATCCCGAGGACGAGCGGGCCGAGGGTCGCACCGCGGGACAGCTGCTCGAGGCCGCCGGCTGCCGTGGTCTCGCGGTCGGTGGCGCTCGCTTCTCGCCGAAGCACGCCAACTTCGTCGAGAACAGCGGCGAGGCCAGCACCGCCGACGTGCTCGAGCTGATGGCCGCCGGGCGTCGTCGTGTCCACGAGCGTTTCGGCATCGTGCTGGAACCGGAGGTACAGCTGCTCGGCGAGGTGCGCTGGCCGGAGAGTTGGAAGCTGTGAGGCGTTGGCCGATCGCGCTGGGGCTGGTCTCTGTCGCGCTGCTCTGCGCCTACTGGTTCGGGGTCCGCAACTCCACCGTCGAACCCCACCTGAAGTCCCTGCAAGCCGCGGCGGCGATTGGAACCGGGTCGGATGCGATCGCGGTTGGCACCGACGGCCAGATTCTTGCCTGGCTGCCGCTCTCCGAAGAACGGCTCCTCCCTTCTCTGCCGCTGTCCTTGCCCCCCAAAGGGGGCAAACTGGCGGGCCCGGTACTGCAGCAGGCCCGCGTCCTCGGCGCCGCTCCCGCCGCGCTGCGGCCATATCTCGAGAGCAGCTACTACGGCGAAACCGGCGTCGACGTAAAGCTGCGCTCGGGGATCGAATTGCGCTTCGGCGATGCGTCTCAAGCCGCTGCCAAGTGGAAGGCGGCCGCCGCGGTCCTCGCCGACCCTTCGATCGCCGCGCTCGATTATGTAGACCTGCACGCCCCTGGGCGCCCAGCGGTAGGCGGCTCTGGGCATACGCTTCCGCCCCTCGAATGAACCCTCGACCATAGGGTTAGATTGGACAAAGTCTAAAGTAAGCCTTGAGAGTTAGGCGCTGCAGGATGTGTCCCGGGCGTTTGACAGAACCCCGGGAATGCCCTACGTTGAGCGCAATTTCCGTGGTTCAGGAGTAGGCTTGAACCCTTAAGCCTCACTGAAGCGTCGGACGGAATGAAGGCTCAACTCAAACGCCAGCCCCTCAGGGGCGGGCATCTGGAGAAATCGGGAGATGGAATCCACTTACCTGGCCGTGATCAAGGTCGTCGGAGCAGGCGGCGGCGGTACCAATGCCGTCAGCCGTATGGTCGATGCCGGAATTCGCGGCGTCGAGTTCGTCGCGGTCAACACCGACGCGCAGGCGCTGCAGGCATGCGACGCTGACATCAAGCTCTCGATCGGCCAGGAGCTGACTCGTGGGCTCGGCGCCGGCGGCAACCCCGAGGTCGGGGCGGGCGCAGCGGCGGAGAGCCGCGACGAGATCAAGGAGGCACTGAAGGGCGCCGACATGGTCTTCGTCACCGCGGGCGAGGGCGGTGGCACCGGAACCGGCTCGGCCCCGGTCATCGCCGAGATCGCCAAGGAAGAGATCGGCGCACTGACCGTGGGCGCGGTCACCAAGCCCTTCGAGTTCGAGGGCAAACGGCGGATGCAGCAGGCGCTCGAGGGGATCGAGAAACTGCGCAACAACGTCGACACCCTGATCATCGTCCCCAACGAGAAGCTTCTGCAGGCGGTCGAGCGGCTCACCAGCGTGCTCGAGGCGTTCCGCCAGGCCGATGACATCCTGCGCCAGGGCGTGCAGGGCATCACCGACCTGATCACGATTCCCGGTCTGATCAACCTCGACTTCGCCGACGTGCGCACGATCATGCGCGACGCCGGCTCGGCGCTGATGGGCGTCGGTTCCGCCTCGGGCGAGACGCGCGCGGTCGATGCTGCCAAGGCGGCCGTCACCTCGCCCTTGATCGAGGAGTCGATCAAGGGCGCCACTGGGATGCTGCTGAACATCACCGGCCCCGAGGACCTCGGCCTGTTCGAGGTCAACGAGGCGGCGCAGCTGGTCCAGGCCGAAGCCGACGACAACGCCAACATCATCTTCGGCTCGGTGGTCGACCAGTCGATGCGCGACGAGGTCCGCGTCACCGTGATCGCCACCGGCTTCGAGGGCTTCGAGCTGCTGGCCCGCTCGCCGCAGCGGGTCCGCCGTCGCTACGAGAGCCGTCCGCGGATCTCGGCGGAGGACACCGACATTCGTAAACTGCGGGTGAGCGACGACGACATCGACGTCCCGGGGTTTTTGAAGGAATAGATCCTGGGCGGCATGGCCTAGTGCTGTCAGAGGTCGATCTCGTAATAGAGCATTCGCGGGCCGTCAGGTGCGCCTTCGCGGTTGGTGAAGCTGAAGCTCTCGTAGAGCTTGCGGGCTGCGGTGTCGGTTTCTCCCGTGGTCAGCTCGAAGTGGTCGGCGCCTGCTTCGCGCGCCGCTTCGATTGCCGCCTCCAGCAGTGCCCGGCCGATGCCCTTGCCGCGTTGCCCTGGGATGACGTAGAGCTCTTCCAGGTAGGCGTCGGCGGCCTTTGACCAGAGCGATGGCTTCATGCGGAGCACGGCCAGCCCGGCTGGCGGTTGGTTCGCCAACAGCACCACGATCGCCCCTTCCGCCAGTAGCTCGCCGATGCGTTCGGCGAGGACGGGGACCGGCGGCGTCGCTTCGTCGTATGCGGTGTTGAAGTCGTGCAGGAGGCGAGCCGCGTCGATGGCGTCCTCGACCGTCGCCCTGCGAACCCGGTTGCGATCGTCTGCGGTCACGTTCGCCGGGAGCTTGCCAGAGCTCTCCAATACGCTGCCGCGCGTGACCGACACCGACCTGCGACGCACCCCCCTCTACGAGCGCCACGCCGAGCTCGGCGCCAAGCTGGTGCCCTTCGCCGGTTGGGAGATGCCGGTCACCTACGAGGGGGTGCGCGAGGAGCACATGGCGGTGCGCACCCACGCCGGCATGTTCGACGTCTCCCACATGGGGGAGGTCGAGGTCGAGGGTCCCGGCGCGCTCGCCTTCCTCCAGCGCGTGTTCTCAAACGATGTCGCCGCGATCGGCATCGGCGGCGCTCAGTACTCGTGCCTCTGCGCCGAGGACGGCGGCGTGCTCGAGGACCTCTTCGCCTACCGGCTCGGCGGCGATCGCTACCTGCTCGTCACCAACTCGGCCAACCACGCCGCCGACCTCGCCTGGCTCGGACGCTGGAGCCGGGGCTTCGACGTCGCCGTGCGGGACGTCGCCGACCGCTACGCGATGCTCGCCGTGCAGGGCCCGCATGCCCGCGCGATCGCTGAATCGGCGCTGGGGATCGACCTGCCACCGCGAATGCGCGTTGCGCATGCACGCGTCGGCAATCGCCCGGCGCTCATCTGCGGCACCGGCTACACCGGCGAGGACGGGGTCGAGTTGCTGATCGATCCCGAGATCGCACCGGCGATCTGGGCGGAGTTGCTCGACGCGGGCGTCGTTCCCTGCGGGCTCGGCGCCCGCGACACCCTGCGCCTCGAGGCCTGCTTCCACCTGCACGGCAACGACCTCAGCCCCGAGCGCAACCCGATCGAGGCCGGGCTCGGCTGGTGCTGCAAGGAGGCAACCGGCTTTGTCGGGGCCGAAGCCGTGGCAGGGGCGCGCACCGAGGGCACGGCCGAGCGCCTCGCCCCGTTCAAGATCGAGGGAGCCGGCATTCCGCGCCAGGGCAATCCGGTCCTGGTCGGTGGGGAGGCGGTGGGTGCTGTCACCAGCGGCAGCTTCTCGCCCTCGCTGGAGATCGGCATCGGCATGGCCTACCTGCGCAGCGACCTCGCCGAGCCCGGAACCGAGGTCGAGATCGACGTGCGGGGCAAGCATCGCGCCGCCCGCATAGCCTCCAAGCCCCTCTACGAGAGTCCCTCATCCCGGAAGGAGAAGTGACCTTGGCCGACGCAAGCTATCCCGAGGATCTGCTGTACCACGACCAGCACGACTGGGCCCGCTTGGAGGGGGACGACCATGCCGTCTTCGGGATCACCTGGTACGCGCAGGACAGCCTCGGCGAGGTCGTCTTCTATGACCCGCCCGAGGTCGGCGCGGCGATCGACAAAGACTCGTCCTACGCCGAGGTCGAGTCGGTGAAGGCGGTCTCGGACGTGATCGCGCCGATGTCCGGTGAGATCGTCGAGGTCAACGACGCTCTCGCCGATGCCCCCGAGCGGATCAACGAGGATCCCTACGGTGGGGGCTGGCTGGTCAAGGTCAGGCTGACCGCTGCGGCGGAGGCCGAGGCTCTGCTCGGCGCCGACGAATACCGCAAGCTGCTGGAAAACAGCTAGCGAAGCCCCGCCCCTCGTTTCCGTAGCCTTACCCACGTGACCCGCTACACCTCAGCGACGCCCGACGACCGGGCCGAGATGCTCGCCGCGATCGGCGTCGAGTCGACCGCCGACCTCTTCGCGCAGATCCCCGAGCCGCTGCGCCTCGGCCGCCCGCTGGCCCTGCCGGCGGGGATGGGCGAGGCCGAGGTCTACGAGCGGCTGGCGGCCCTTGCCGCGCGCAACGCCGACTGCGAGGAGCAGGTCTGCTTCCTCGGGGCGGGGATGTACGACCACTACGTGCCGGCGATAGTCGACGCGATCACCCAGCGCAGCGAGTTCCTCACCCCCTACACGCCCTACCAGCCGGAGATCTCGCAGGGGGGACTGCAGGCGATGTTCGAGTTCCAGACGGCGATGTCGGAGTTGACCGCGCTGCCCGTCTCAAACGCCGGCCTCTACGAGGGCCCCTCCTCGGTCGCCTCCGCCGCCTACCTGGCACTTGGCGCGACCAAGGACCGGCGTCGCTTCGTCGTCTCGCGCGGTGTGCATCCGCACAGCCGGGAGACGCTGGCCACCTACTCCGCGGGTTTCGGCACTGAGATCGAGGAGGTCGGCCTGGAGGGCGGCGTCACCGACGCTGCCGCGCTGGCCGAGGCGGTCGACGGCGAGACTGCCGCGGTCTTCCTGCAGAGCCCCAACTTCCTCGGTGCGATCGAGGACGTCGAGATGCTCGGTGCCGTGGCAAAGCAGCATGGCGCGCTGTTGATCGTCGCCGTCGATCCGATGACGCTCGGCGTGCTCAGGCCGCCCGGCGAGTGCGGCGCCGACATCGCCCTCGGCGAGGGACAGCCGCTCGGCAACCGGCTCGACTTCGGCGGTCCCTCCTTCGGTTTCTTCTGCGGCAGCGAGGAGCTGATCCGCAAGATGCCGGGGCGGATCGCCGGCGAAACCGACGATGCCGACGGGCGCCGCGGCTTCGTCCTCGCTCTGCAGACCCGCGAGCAGCACATCCGCCGTGAGAAGGCGACCCACAACATCTGCACCGCCCAGGCCCTGAACGCGCTGGCGGCGACGATCCACCTCGCCTGGCTCGGCCGCAAGGGGTTCCGCGAGCTGGGTGAGCTGCTGGTCAGGCGCACTGCATACGCGCGCGACCGGCTCGCCGCGGTGCAGGGGGTGGAGCTGCTGCACGACGCGCCCGTCGCGCGCGAGTTCGCGCTGCGCCTCGATGCGCCGGTCGATCGTGTGCTCGATCGCTGCGCCGAGCGCGGCATCGCCGCCGGTTACCCGCTCGGCCGTGAGTACTCCGAGTACGAGGACGGCCTCCTGGTTGCGATCACCGAGCGCCGTACCCGCGAGCAGATCGATGCCCTCGTCGACGCGCTGGGAGCCGCGGTCGCGGCCGAGGCGGTGACCGTGTGAACCAGCAGGACGAACAGGTTCTGACGATCTTCGAGAAGTCGAAGCCGGGCCGGCGCGCCGCGGTTCTTCCCGCTGCCGAAGTGCCCGAGCCGCCGCTGGAGGAGCTGATTCCCGCAAAGCTGCTGCGCGAGCAGCCGCCGCGCCTGCCAGAGGTCGCCGAGCCCGAGATCGTCCGCCACTACAACCGCCTCTCGCGCCGTAACTTCGACCTCGACACCGGCTTCTACCCGCTTGGGTCCTGCACGATGAAGCACAACCCGCGCTTGAACGAGCGGGTGGCGGCCCTACCCGGCCACGCCCGCCTGCACCCGGCGCAGGACCCGAAGCGTGCGCAGGGCGCTCTCGAGCTGATGTGGCTGCTGCAGGAGTCGCTGGCGGAGATCTGCGGCCTGCCGCACGTCAGCCTGCAGCCCTCGGCGGGGTCGCACGGCGAGCTCGCCGGCCTCTTGCTCACCCGCGCCTTCCATGCCGACCGCGGCGAAGCGCGGACCAAGGTGCTGGCGCCGGACACCTCGCACGGGACCAACCCGGCCTCGGTGACGATGGCCGGCTACGAGATCGTCAAGGTCGCCACCGATGAGCGCGGCGGGGTCGAGATTGACGACCTGCGGGCCAAGGTTGACGACGAGGTCGCTTGCCTGATGCTGACCAACCCCAACACGCTCGGCCTATTCGACGAGAACATCGCCGAGATGGCGGCGATGATCCACGCGGTGGGGGGGACGCTCTACTACGACGGCGCCAACCTCAACGCTGTGATGGGCCAGTCGCGGCCCGGCGACATGGGCTTCGACATCGTCCACGTCAACCTGCACAAGTCGTTCAGCCAGCCGCACGGCGGCGGCGGACCGGGAGCGGGGCCGATCGCTGTGTCCGACCGGATCGAGCCCTTCCTGCCGAGACCGCAGGTGGTGCGGCGCGAGAGCGGCAACGGCAGCGGTCCCAACTACGACCTCGACCACGATCGGCCCAAGTCGATCGGCCGCCTGCGCGGCTTCCAGGGCAATTTCGGCGTCTTTGTCCGCTCCTACGCCTACATCCTCAGCCTCGGCGCCGACGGCCTTGCCGAGGCCTCGGAGACCGCAGTGCTGAATGCCAATTACCTCAAAGCGCGCCTGGCAGAGGGCCGCGCCGGCAGGTACACGCCAGTCGCCTTCGACCGTCACTGCATGCACGAGTTCGTCCTCTCCGGCAAGCCGATGAAGAAGGAGTTGGGCATCGCCACCCTCGACCTCGCCAAGCGCCTGCTCGACTTCGACTTCCACCCGCCGACCGTCTACTTCCCGCTCCTGGTCGAGGAGGCGCTGATGATCGAGCCGACCGAGACGGAGACCAAGGAGAGCCTCGACGCCTTCACCGAGGCGATAGAGCAGATCCTCGCCGAGGCCGAGGTCGACCCCGAGAAGGCCAAGCAGGCCCCCTACACGACCCCGGTCCGTCGCCTTGACGAGGTCAAGGCGACCCGCAAGCCAGTAGTTCGCCAGCCGCTCGGCTAGAGCTCGGGCAGCTCCTGCTCCAGCTCGAGCACCGGGGCGAAGAGGTCGCCGTGCTGGTCGATTCGCTCGAGGACGTCCGCTGCTTCGAAGACGAGCGATAAGCCGTCGCCGCTGTCTGCGACCGCTTCGACCTCCTCCCAGGTGACCGGGGTCGAGGCGGTCGGGCGCTCGCGGGCGCGCAGCGAGTAGACGGCGATCGTCGTCTTGCGCTGGTGGTTCTGGGACCAGTCGACGAAGACCTTGCCCTCGCGTTCGACCTTCTTCATCTTCGAGACCACCTGATCGGGGGTCTGCTTCTCGAGTAACTGGGCAATCGCTTTGGCGAACGGTTTGGTCTGGTCGTAGTAGATCTCTCGGTTGAGCGGGACGTAGATCTGCAGGCCCTTGGACCCCGAGGTCTTCGGGAAGGACTGGACGTCGAAGTGACCGAAGAGGTCGCGCAGGCGCAGCCCGATCCGGCAGCAATCGACGATGTCCGCCGGCGGCCCCGGGTCGAGGTCGAAGGCCAGCACCGTCGGTCGTTTCGGCGCCCGCGAAAGCGAGAGCGAAGGGTGCAGCTCGATCGCCGCCAGCTGCGCCATCCAGATCAGCGTCGGCAGGCTGTCGCAGACGCAGAAGTCGATCTTGCCGGTGCTGGCCGACACCGGCGTCGTCTTGACCCATTTCGGCCGGTGCTTGGGGCAGCGCTTCTCGAAGAAGGCCGCGTCGAGGTCGTCGACGCCTTCGGGGAAGCGGCGCAGCGTCACCGCCCGCCCGGTCAGGTGAGGGACGATCGCCGGGGCGACCTTGGCGTAGTAGTCGACCACCTCGCCCTTGGTGAAGCCGGCCTCCGGGTAGAGCACCTTGTCGAGGTTGGTGAGCTTCAGCTCACGGCCGTCGATCTCGACCTGGCGGCTGCCGGCCACGAGCTATTTCGAGGCTTTGGATTTGCCCCGCGAAGGGGCGCGTTTCTTGGGCGACGCCTTGCCTTTTTTCTTTGCGCCGTTCTTGGCCGCCGCTTTCTCCTTGGCTTTGGGTTTCCCCTTGCCGCGGCCTTTGACCGCGGCGATGCTCTCCTCGAGCGCGCTCATCAAATCGGGTGCGGCGGTCGGCTTCGCCTCCTCGGTCGTCGGCGCGGTGAGGACGTCCTTGCCCTCGGCCTTGCGTTCGATCAGCGACAGCAGCTCCTCGCGGTACTCGTCGCGGTAGGCGCCCGGGTCGAATTCCGTCGTCAGCGAGTCGATCAGCTGCTCGGCCATCTCGACCTCCTGTTTCGCGACTTTCGGCTTGCCGCTGGGCAGCACGTCCTCCAGGTCTGAAGGCGGCACGACCTCGTCGGCAAAGCGCATCGTGGTCAGGGTGAGGACGCCGTCGTTGGCCCGCAGCGCGGCCAGGTGCTCCTTGTTGCGGAAGACGAAGCGGGCGATTGCCACCTTGCCGGACTCCTGCAGCGCTTTGGCGAGCAGCGAATACGCTTTCTCGGCACCATCCGCCGGCCCCAGGTAGTAGGGGCTGTCGAAGTAGATCGGGTCGATCTGGTCGAGGTCGACGAAGTCCTGCACCTCGATCGCCCGCGTCTTCTCCGGTGCCAGGGCGGACATCTCGTCTTTGCTCAGCGGCACGTAGCGGTCGGGCGTGACCTCGAAGGCCTTGACGATCTCGCCGTAGGGAACCTCCTCGTCAGTACCTTCGGCGACCCGGCGATGACGGATGCGGGCGCCGTCGGACTCGCGGATCTCGCGCAGCGAGATTCCCCGGCGCGCGACCGCGCTGTAGAGCTTGACGGGCACGTTGAGTAGCCCGAAGCTGATCGTTCCGCTCCAAATCGCTCTTGGCATCAGCGAATCACCTACCCGGATTCTGGCAGTCGCGCACCGGTTGGCGCTGTAGCCGGCGCTCGGCGGGAGGCTTCTTGCGAACGGTGCGCGATCATGCGGCGGTGCTGTTCGAGCTTCGCGATGTCAGCCTTGCCCGCGGCGACCGCCTCGTCCTCGACTCGGTCAACGTCGAGATCCATGGTGGGGCGACGGCGATCGTCGGTCTCTCCGGCAGCGGCAAGTCGACCCTGCTGCGGCTGCTCAACCGGCTCGCCGATCCCGACACGGGCGTGATTTCCTACCGGGGGAAGCCACTGGACGAGTACGACCCGCTCGTGTTGCGGCGCGAGGTCTCGCTGGTGCCGCAGTTGCCGTCGCTACTGAAGGGGACGGTCGAGTCGAACCTGCGGTATGCCGCCGAGCTGGCCGGCAAGGAGCTTGATGTGGCGCGCTGCCTTGGCCACGCCGGGCTCGATCCCGGGTTCGCCGAGCGCGATGTCAGCAAGCTCTCGGTCGGCGAGCAGCAGCGGGCGATGCTCGCCCGTGCGCTCGCCCAGGACCCCCAGGTGCTTCTGCTCGACGAGCCGACCTCGGCGCTCGACCACGACGCCCGTGACGCGATCGAGGCGACCCTGGCGAGCCTGCGGGCCGAGCTGGACATCTCGCTGATCCTCGTCAGTCACGACCCCGAGCAGGCACGCCGGCTCGCCGAGCGAGCCGTGCGGTTGAAGGCCGGGCGAGTTGCCGCCTGTGGGTCGCTCGAGGAGGCTCTGGCGTGAGCCCATCGATCAGCGTCTCGCTAGGGCAGGTCGCCGCGGCGCTTGCCCTGGTCGCCCTCGCCGCGGGGATCTCCTTCTGGCGCCGCACCGATCTCGAGCGCGACATCGTCGTCGCGACGGTCCGCTCCTTCGTCCAGCTGACCGCGATCGGCTACGCGATCAAGCTGATCTTCGAAGCCGACACGATCTGGCTGGTCGTGGCGCTGCTCTCGGTGATGGTCCTCTTCGGCGCGCTCACCGCCCGTAGCCGCGCCAAGAAGGTCCCGGGCGCCTTCTGGCCGCTGCTGATCGGGCTCGCGATCGCGGCCGCCTCGACCCTGGGCCTGGTCGTTGCGCTGGGCATATTCGAAGCGACGCCGCGCTATCTCGTCCCGGTCGGCGGGATGATGATCGGCAACGCGATGACTGCTTCCGCGGTGGCGCTGAACCGGCTCGGGGACGAGGTCACGGACTCGCGGGCGGCTATCGAGGCGACCCTCTCGCTCGGCGCGACCGCGCGTGAGGCGGCGGCGCCGTTCGTCCGCCGTGCTTTGCGCTCGGGCACGATCACCCTGGTCGACTCGACCAAGACGACTGGCCTGATCTTCTTCCCCGGGACGATGGTCGGGATGCTGCTCGCCGGCGCCGAACCGACCGACGCCGTTCGCCTCCAGCTGATCCTCCTCTACCTGCTGCTCGGCAGCACCGCGATCGCCGCCCTCGTCGCCACCGGCCTCGCCTATCGCAACTTCTTCACCTCGGCGCAGCAGCTGCGCGAGTTGGGATGACCCTCTCCTTACACTGATCCTGTGTCCCGCCGGCAGCTCCTGACGCTGGTCGCGACGATCCTCGGCTCGACGGTCGTCTTCCTCGACTCGACCGTGGTCAACGTGGCGCTGCCGGCGATCGCCGACGACCTGAACGCGGGCCTGGCGGGACAGCAGTGGGTGGTCGAGGCCTACATGTTGACGCTGGTCTCGCTGCTCCTTGTCGGCGGCTCGCTCGGCGACCAGCTAGGGCGGAGGCGGATGTTCGTCTTCGGCCTGATCGGATTCGGCGCCACCTCTGTCCTCTGCGCGCTGTCGCCGAACGTCGAGTTCCTCGTCGGCGCCCGCGCCCTGCAGGGGATCGCCGGGGCGCTGCTCGTTCCCGGCTCGCTGGCGATCGTCGCCGCCACTTTCGAGGGGGCGGCGCGCGGCAAGGCGGTTGGCACCTGGACCGCCTGGACCGGAATCGCGACCGTGCTCGGCCCGGCCGGCGGTGGAGCATTGGTCGAAACCCTCTCTTGGCGGGCGGTCTTCTGGGTCAACATTCCCCTGATCGCGGTCACCGTGGCGCTCACCCTGCACTCGGTCGAGGAGAGCCGCAACCCGGACGCGTTCCGCGGCGTCGACTGGCTCGGAATCGGGCTCTCGGCAGCCGGCCTGGCCGGGCCGGTCTTCGCCCTGATCGAGCAGCCGACCCACGGCTGGGGAGACCCGACGGTCTGGGTGCCGATGATCGCGGGGATCGCCTGCTTCGTCCTGTTCGTGGTCCGCGAGGCGCGCGCCCGCCATCCGATGCTCGACCTCGCCCTGTTCAAGATCCGCAACTTCTGGGTCGCCAACCTGACCACGCTCAGCGCCTACGCGGGCCTGATCGGCGGACTCTTCTTCGTCGGTCTCTTCCTCCAGCAGGTGGGTGGCTACTCTCCGATCGAGGCGGGCCTGGCGACGACGCCGATCTCGCTGATCCTCTTCTTCCTCTCGCCACGCTGGGGCAAGCTTGCCTCGGGAACGGGGCCGCGACTGCCGATGTGCGGCGGGCCGATCGTCGGTGGAATCGGCTTGATCCTGCTGTTGATGGTCAACGCCGATGCCGACTACCTGACCGAGGTGCTGCCCGCGATCCTGATCTTCGGTCTCGGCCTCTCTGCGACCGTGGCCCCACTGACCGCGACCGTGCTCGACTCGGTCGAGGAACGCCACGTCGGCATCGCCTCCGGCGTCAACAACGGCATCTCGCGTGTGGCCGGCCTGCTGGCAATCGCGGTACTGGGCGCCGTGATCTCGGCCAGCTTCGGCTCGACCCTCGACGGCAACCTCGGCGACCGCCCGCTCGGGCCGAGGGCGAGCCACGCGATCGCCGAGGCGAAGAAGCAGCCGCTGGCGGTTCCCTCGACCAGGCGGCTTCCGCCGGCTGCCGCGGCGCGCGTTCGGACCGCCTCCTCCGACGCATCCACCTCGGCGTTTCACCTCGGCGTCCTGATCGCCGGCCTGCTGATGATCGCCGGCGGCATCGTCGCCGGATTCGGGATCGAAAACCCGCGACGCCGGGTCGAGGCCGTGGCGAGCCGCGGTTCGGCCCAGGCAGGCGAGTGCGGCCACGGCGCCGACGCCGACTGCCACGATCAAAAACAGCTCCCCCCAAGCGGTGAGGCACCGGAGCCCGAACCAGCTTAAGCGCCGGAGCCCACATCGGAGCCCCTCGAGGCCACGGGCGGGGTGCCCCTCGAACCGACGGATACTCAAATCAACGGTCTAATTAGACCGTTGATTGTCGGGGCGAGGGGCACCCCGCCCGTGGCCCCCTAATAGGCTCCGCCCCGTGAGCGCCCCGATCATCTTCAGCGGCATCCAGCCGACCGGCCGCAAGCACCTCGGTAACTACATCGGTGCGATCCGCCAGTACGTCGAGGGTCAGGAGCGGGGCGAGCCGGCGATCTTCTGCATCGTCGACCTGCACGCCCTCTCGGTCGCTTTCGACCCGGCCGAGCTGCGCGAGCGGGTCTATGACACGGCGGCGATCCTGCTTGCCGCCGGCCTCGATTCCGAGCGCTGCATCCTCTTCCGCCAGTCCGACTTGCAGGAGCACACCGAGCTGACCTGGCTGCTCTCCTCGGTCACCGCTTACGGCGACCTCAATCGCATGACCCAGTTCAAGGAAAAGTCGGCGAAGCAGCGCGGGCTCGTCTCCGCCGCCCTCTTCTTCTACCCGGTGTTGCAGGCGGCCGACGTGCTCGCCTACAGGGCGACCGAGGTGCCGGTCGGCGAGGATCAGCTTCAGCACATCGAGCTGATGCGGGAGATCGCCCGCCGCTTCAACGAGCGCTTCGGCGAGACGCTGGTCGAGCCCGAGCACCGGATTCCGGCGGTCGGGGCACGGGTGATGGACCTGCAGGAGCCGGAGCGGAAGATGTCGACCACCGCCGGAACCGAGGCAGGCACCGTTTACGTGCTCGACGAGCCCGACGCGATCCGCAAGAAGCTCGGCAGCGCCGTCACCGACTCCGGCCGCGAGATCGTCCGCCGCGAGGACAAGCCGGGAGTCACCAACCTGATCGACGTCCTCGCCGTCGCCCGTGGCGTCGACCCGGCCGAGATCGAGCGCGAGTTCGAGGGGGGCGGCTATGGCGACTTCAAGGCCGCTGTCGCCGAGGGCGTGGTCGAGATGCTGGCCCCGCTGCGCGAGCGCTATGCCGAGCTGCGCTCCGATCAGGCGGCCTTGGAGCAGGTGCTGGCTGCCGGGGCCGCGAAGGCCCGCGCGATTGCCGCGCCGACGCTGGCCGACGTGCGCGGGCGGATGGGTGTCGGCGCCCCGGCCTACCCTTAAGCGATGGCCGTCGCCGACCTCGATCTGGAGCTCGACGTCTTCGCCGGGCCGTTCGATCTGCTGATCGCGGTCCTGCTGCGCGAGGAGGTCGACCTGCTCGAGGTCGAGCTGGCCGAGGTCGTCGTCGCTTACATCGAGCACCTCGAGCGCGAGGGCGAGCTGGAGCTGGAGGTGGCGACCGAGTTCCTCGTCCTGATCGCTTCGCTGCTGGAGTTGAAGTCGCGGCTGCTGTTGCCGGGGGCGGACCCGGAGCTGGAGGAGCTGGGGCCTGAGGAGGCAGTCGAGGAGCTGCTGGCACGGCTGCTCGAGTACCGCCGCTACCGCGCCGCCGCGACGACGCTCTCCGAGAGCTTCGAGGCGGCGCGCGGCTACCTCTACCGCTCGGCGCCGCTGCCACCGAGCCTGCGCCGCGTCGCCGTCGACGCCGCGGTCGCCGCGTATGACCCCGAGCGGCTCGGTGCGGCCCTCGGCGACCTGCTGGCCATACCGCCACCGGTCGACGTCAGCCATATCCGCCCGACGGTCTCGCTCGAGCGGCGACTGCGCGCCCTGCGCGACGCGCTCGCCGGCCGCACCAGCATCGACTTCGACGAGCAGTTCGGCGGTGAGGACCGGCTGACGCAGGCGGTGACCCTGTTCGCCCTGCTCGAGCTCTACCGCAAGGGCGAGGTCACCTGGCAGCAGGGCGAGCCCCTCGGTCCGATCGAGATCCGCAGACAGGAGGCGGAAACGGCATGAGCGATCTGAGCCGCACGATCGAGGCGCTGCTCTTCCTCTCGCCGGAAGCGGTCGCGGTCGCCGATCTGGTCGAGGCGACCGAGGCGACCGAGGGCCAGGTCGCCGAGGCGATCGATCTGCTGCGCGAGGATCTCGCCGAGGGGCAGCGCGGCGTCGTCCTGCGCGAGGTCTCCGGTGGCTTTGCCCTGGCAAGCGACCCATCCAGCGAGGACGCGGCTCGGCGGCTGCTGGCCAAACCGCGGACGCCACCGCTGACCCAGGCGCAGTCGGAGACTCTGGCGATCGTCGCCTACCTGCAGCCGGTCTCGCGGCCGGAGGTGGCGCGGATCCGTGGCGTCTCCTCGGAGTCGGCGGTGCAGACGCTGGCCGAGCGCGGCCTGATCGAGGAGTCCGGCCGCTCACAGTTCGGTGCTGCGCTGTTCAAGACGACGGAGCTGTTCGAACGACTCTTCGGCCTCACCGGCCTCGACCGGCTGCCCGATCCCTCGCAGTTCGACCCGACCCCCGAGGACGAGCGCGAGCTGCGCGAGCGACTCTTGAAGGCTGGGGAACAGCGGGCCGAGCCGTGAGCCTGGGGGAAGGGTCGGGGGAGGCCCCGCCGCAGCGAACAGCGGGAGGCTGCGCCGGGACCTCCCCCGACCCTTCCATGTCGTGAGGCTGGCGAAGTTCCTCGCGCACGGGGGAGTCGCTTCGCGGCGGAAAGCTGAGGTGATCGTGGCTGCGGGGCGCGTGACGGTGGATGGTGAGGTTGTGCGGGATCCGGCTTGGGATGTGGGGGAGGGGAATGAGGTTCGGGTCGACGGCAGTCTGGTCGGAGCTGAGGCGCGGGAGGTTTGGGCGGTCAACAAGCCCGCCGGCGTGGTCTCGACCGCGCGCGAGCCGGGCAGCAGGACTGCGGTAGTCGAGCTGGTCGACTCGCGGGCCCGGCTCTACCCGGTCGGCCGCCTCGACGCCGATTCGACCGGGTTGCTGCTACTCACCAACGACGGCGCGCTGGCCAACCGGCTGACGCATCCTCGCTACGAAGTGCGTAAGGCCTACCGCGTGCAGCTGCGCCGCCCGCCCGCGGAGGGCGATCTGCGGCGCCTCGCGAGCGGAGTCCAGCTGGAGGACGGGCCGACGGCACCGGCTGAGGTGCGTCGCCTGGGCGAGCGCGAGATCGAGATCGTCCTGCGCGAGGGCCGCAACCGCCAGGTCCGCCGCATGGCGGAAGCGGTTGGCAATGACGTCGTGGCGCTGCGGCGAGTCCGCTTCGGGCCTGTGGGGCTCGGTGCTCTGCCTACGGGCGAGGCACGGCGCCTTTCCGAGGCCGAAGTTGCCTCGCTTTGGGAAGATGCCGAGACGTGAGCACGAACTCAGGGAAACAGGAACGGCTCTTCGCCGTACGCGGCGCGGTGCAGGCGGCTGCCAACGAGCCCGAGGCGATCGTGGTGGCTACGACCGCGCTGGTGCGGGAGCTGCTCGATCGCAACGAGCTGGCACCCGAGGCGATCGTCAGCTGTCTGTTCACCACCACCGACGACCTCGATGCCGAGTTCCCGGCGGTCGCCGCACGCAACCTCGGGCTGGAGGAGGTGCCGCTGCTCTGCTGCCGCGAGATCCCTGTGCCGGGCTCGATGCCGCGGGTGATCCGTGCGATGGTGCACTACTACGCGCCGACCGGCCATGAGACAGCGCACGCGTACCTCGGCGCTACCCAGGAGCTGCGCTCCGATCTCCACGCCGCCCAGTAACTGCCGGGCAGCGACGACGTAGGCCACAATGGGCGCATGACCGTCACCTTCGCGGAGAAGCTGGCCCGTATCCCGGGCTACCAGGCCGGCGTACCGACCGGACAGGCACCCGAGGCGATCGCCGCCGGCGGCATCGCCCAGCTCGCCTCGAACGAGTCACCCGTCCCGCCGCACCCGAAGGTGGTCGAGGCGATACGCGAGGCGGCGGCTGCGATGAACCGCTACCCCGACCCCGAAGCGACCCTGCTGCGCGGTCGCATCGCCGATCGCTACGAGACCGAGCCCGGCCGGGTCGCCGTCGGCAACGGCTCCTGCGAGATCCTGCTCGCCGCCGCCGAGGCGCTCTGCGAGCCTGGCGCCGAGATCCTCTTCGCCTGGCCGTCCTTCTCGATGTACCCGCACTTGGCGGCGCTGACCGGTGCGTGCGAGATCCGCGTGCCGCTTGCGGCGGGCGAGGTCCACGACCTCGACGCGATGGCCGCCGAGGTCACCGCCGCGACCCAGCTTGCGATCGTCTGCAACCCGAACAACCCGACCGGCACCCACCTGCCTGCGCCGCAGGTCGCGGCCTTCTGCGAGCGCGTCCCGGCACACGTCACGATCGTCCTCGACGAGGCCTACATCGAGTTCCAGGCGGTCGACGATCCCGACTCCACCGTCGACCTGCTCGCCGACTTTCCCAATCTGGTCGTCCTGCGCACCTTCAGCAAGGTCTACGGCCTCGCAGGCCTGAGGGTCGGCTTCGGCCTCGGCTCGGCCAAGTTCCGCGCCGCGGTCGACGCGGTGCGGCAGCCATTCAGCGTCAACGCCCTCGCCCAGGCTGCGGGGGCCGAGGCGATCCTGCACCAGGACGACGTCGAGCAGCGGGTCGAGCGCACCCTGGTCGAGCGCGTCCGCGTCGAGGCGGGCTTGCACGAGCTTGGTTTGAGCACGGCCGAGACCCAGACCAACTTCTCCTGGATCGACCTTGGCGATGCCGACGAGAAAGACATCGTCGCCAGCCTGGCCGAGCAGTCGATAGCGGTCCGCCCCGGCACCCCACTTGGCGACCCGGGCCACATCCGGGTCAGCTACGGCACGCCGGCCGAGAACGACCGCTTTCTAGCGGTGTTGGGTGCGATGCTCGTCACGACTTGAGCAGCCGCTCGATTTTACTCCCGTCTGCTCAGATTCTGCTGTTTACTGCAGACAGCGGATAGGCTCACGGTAGATGTCGGGGGAAAGCCAGTCTCAGCGGGGTGTGCCAGCGGAAACCTTGGAGCAGGCGAGGGTGCTGCTTGCTGAGGCGTTGAAGATCTCTCGACCCTGGGCCTTGGTGGTTGTGGTGGCGGTGGTCGTGAGCGCATTTGATGTTTCGCATGAAGGGGGCAGTGGCTGGACGATCGGCTTCCAGATATCGAGCACCACCGTCCTGCTTCTCTCGTTGATGTGGCTCCCTGGGCTGATCAGGGTCATTGCGATGACCGGTGTCAACTTCAAGACCGCGGCTGGCGAGGCGACCACCTCGGGCTTACTGGGGCTTTTGAAGGATCTCTCTCCGGACGCCAAGCGCGAGGCGCTCCCTTCGGTCATTGCGGCATTTGACATGGTTGCCGCGGAGAAGCCTGAAGAGCGACATGCTGCACGCAGGGCCAGGGATGACCTCGAAAGCCAGCTGGTGGCAGCCGAGCCGGAGCCCGGCGATCCAAAGGAGGTGCTGCAGCAGTACGGCAGGGAATACGAGCAGCTCCGCGCCGAGATGGATCCAGGCCCGGAACGCACCTTTCAGATGAACTCCCTTCTCGCGGAGGCACGAGCTGCGGCCAAAGCAGCCCAGCTCAGCGGTGATGAAATCCGCAATTTCTTCGCCTCCGATCGAGTGGGTCTGCGGCTGATGGCAATCGCTTCGCTACAGGTGTCTCCAGATATCTCGGTATTCGCGCAGCTGCTCGACGCGATCGCGAATTCCCGCTCGGCCTTCGAGCAATATCACGCCCTCGCAGCAGCAAGGGACCATGTGCCGCTGATGTCCGGGAATCAGCGCAGGGAGTTGAGGAAGGTCCTGAAGCACCAGCTGAATGACCCGGTGAAGGGCATCGAGCAGGACGGGAGCAGGCATCGTGAGGTGCAGGCGCTGCTTGCCGAGCTCTGATTCGACTAATCCCGTCGCGCCTGCTACAAACTCAAGGGAAGTGAAGCGAACAGGCGACACCGCGAGCAACATGTGCGCGAGGCGCGCTGCGGTTGCCCCTGTCCGTCCTTTCTATACCTGGCGATTTAGCTAGGCGTCCGGCCTGGCGGCTTCGTGCCGCTTCCATAGAGCGTTTGGCCGGGCGCCGCCAAGGAATTTGGTTCGCGAGTTTCGCGATGCCCGCGCTCGCATGGCGAAACCCGCATCGAAAGTAGAGTCCCGAAGGTGGAGAAAGGCGACGGAGAGATGATCATAGGAATGCGGCAGGAGGCACGGGACCGGGTTCGCGACCAGCGGATCGAGCGGGTCGTCGAGCTGGTTCCGCCGGAGGCCCTGCTCGGCGACCTGCCGCTTGGCGACGGGCGCGAGCGGGTCGTGGTGAAGGGGCGCAAGGACGTCGAGAACGTGCTCGAAAGAGTCGACGACCGGTTGTTGGTCGTGGTCGGCCCCTGCAGCGTCCACGACGTCGAGGCGGCACTCGAGTACGGCAGTCGTCTCGCCGAGCTGGCTGCGGAGCTGAGCGACGACCTGCTGGTGGCGATGCGCGTCTACTTCGAGAAGCCACGGACGACGACCGGCTGGAAGGGACTGATCAACGATCCCTACCTCGACGGCTCCTGCGACGTCAACGCCGGTCTGCGCATGGCGCGCACCCTGCTGCTGCAGGTGCTCGACCTCGGCCTGCCGATCGGCTGCGAGTTCCTCGACCCGATCACGCCGCAGTACATCTCCGACACCGTCGCCTGGGGGGCGATCGGCGCCCGCACGACGGAGAGCCAGATCCACCGCCAGCTCGGCTCCGGCCTCTCGATGCCGATCGGCTTCAAGAACCGCACCGACGGCAACGTGCAGGTCGCGGTCGACGCGGTGCGCGCCGCGGCGGCATCCCACGCCTTCGCCGGCATCGACGATGCCGGACGGCCGGCGATCCTCCACACTGCCGGCAACCCGGACGGCCACGTCATCCTGCGTGGCGGCCGCGGCGGTCCCAACTGCGACCCCGAAGGCGTTGGCGCGGCGCTGGAGATGCTCTCGGGCGCCAGCCTCACCGAGCGGCTCGTGATCGACGCCTCGCACGACAACAGCGCCAAGGATCCAGATAAGCAGGTGCTGGCGGTGGGTCAAATCGGCGACCAGGTCGCCGCCGGCAACGCGGCGATCGTCGGCGTCATGCTCGAGTCCTTCCTGGTCGAGGGTCGCCAGGACCTCGGCGACGGCGAGTCGCTCACCTACGGGCAGTCGATCACCGATCCCTGTATCGACTGGGATCACACGGTCACGGCGCTGGAGGGCCTGGCGGCAGCGGTCAGGGCGCGGCGCGGCTGATGCGGACGGCCGTCCTCGGGGTGGGCCTGATCGGAGGCTCGATCGGGCTCGCCGCGAGGGAGCGGCTCGGCAGCGAAGTCGCCGGTTGGGGGCCGAACCGCCCCAGCCTGGATCGGGCGATCGAGCTGGGCGCGATCGACGAGCCGGCGGCTTCGATTGCGGAGGCATGTGCCGGGGCCGAGGTCGTCTTCTGCGCTGGGCCGGTCTCGGTCCTGCCGGATCTGGTTGCCGCTGCGCTCGAGGCCAGCGACGAGGACACGGTCGTCACCGACGCCGGCTCGACCAAGCGCCGGCTCGTCGCCGCGCTCGGCGAGGACGAGCGCTTCATCGGCGGGCACCCACTGGCCGGCGCCGAGACCGCCGGTGTGGCGAACGCGCGTGCCGATCTCTTCGAGGGCGCCCGCTGGTACCTGACGCCCACAGAGAACTCCAGCGGCATCCTCTACGACCGCCTCCAGCGGACGATCGCCGGGCTCGGCGCCCGCCCGCAGGCGATCGACGCCGCGGCGCACGACCGGCTGATGGCGACGGTGAGCCATCTGCCTCACATCCTCGCCAACGTCCTCGCCACCCAGGCGGCGGCGGAGCTGACCCGCGACTCCGAGCGGCTGCCCGAGGTGGGGCCGAGCTTCCGCGACGCGACCCGAGTGGCCGGCTCGAACCCCTCGATCTGGGGCGACATCTTCAGCGGGAATAGCGATGCGGTCACGGCGGCGATCGACGACGCAATCACCCGTCTCGGCGAGGCGCGGGAGCTGATCGACGCAGGCGAGGCGGACGCTGTCGCCGCCTGGCACGCGGCGGCCGGCGCCGATCGGCGCAGTCTGCTCGAGGCAGCTCTGGAGGGCGGTGCGCTGCATGAGCTGCGGGTCGTCGTCGCCAATCGTCCCGGCACCGTGGCCGAGCTGGCGCTGGCGCTGGGCGAGGCCGGGGTGAACATCGAGGACATGGCGCTGCACCCCGCAACCGACATGAAATCCGGCGCGATCTCGCTATGGGTGGCCGGCGAGCAGCAGGCCGAGCGTGCCGCGGGGCTGGTCCGCGAGCTGGGCCACGGCGCGACCGTGCTCGTCGGGGACTAGCGACCTTGTCAGCCCGCTTCGACCCGTCGGGCCCGCTCAGCGGCAGCCTCAGACCCCCACCCGACAAGTCGGTTTCGCACCGGGCGGCGCTGATCGCCGCGATGGGCGAGGGGGAGACGACGGTCGAGGGCTACCTGGATGCCGCCGACACGCGCTCGACCCTGGACGCGGTGAGAGCGCTCGGCGCCGAGGTCGAGGGGATGGGTGGGGACACGATCGAGCCGCGGCTGCGCGTGCATGGCGTCGGCCTGCAAGCGGCCGCTCCGGCCACGATCGACGTCGGCAACGCCGGCACCCTGCTGCGCCTGCTGCCGGGCTGGCTCGCGGGGCAGGAGACGGGGGCCTGGACGCTTGACGGCGACGACTCGATCCGCCGCCGCCCGGTCGACCGGATCGCGGCGCCGCTGGCTGTCATGGGGGCTCGGCTGAGCTGTCGCGAGGGTCGCTTCGCCCCGGTTACGGTCGAAGGCGCTCCGCTCCACGGCATCGAATACGAGATGCCCGTCGCCAGCGCCCAGGTCAAGTCCTGCCTGCTCTTCGCCGGCCTGCTGGCCGACGGCGAGACCCGAATCGTCGAGCCGCTGCCAAGTCGCGACCACAGCGAGCGGATGCTTGCCGCTGCAGGGGCCGAGATCGAGCGCGGCGAGGGCGCCGTCACCGTGCGTCCGGCGACGCGCCTCGAACCGGGTGAGATCGCCGTTCCGGCCGACTTCTCCTCCGCCGCCTTCTTCATCGTCGCGGCGCTGCTCGTCCCCGGCAGCGAGGTCACTCTCGCCGGGGTCGGCCTCAACCCGACCCGCACCGGATTGCTCTCGATCCTCGGGCGGATGGGCGCCGAGCTCGAGGTCGAGCCCGAGGGCGAGCGCGGTGGCGAGCCGAGTGGACGACTCCGTATCCGTCCCTCGCAACTGCGGGGGGCCGACGTTGGCGGCGCCGACATCCCACTGGCGATCGACGAGCTGCCCCTGGTGGCGCTGGCCGCCTGCTTCGCCGAGGGCGAGACGACGATCCGCGATGCCGCCGAGCTGCGCCGCAAGGAGAGCGACCGGATCGCAACCGTCAGCGATGCGCTGCGGGCGCTTGGCGCAAACGTGCAGACGAGCGAGGACGGGATGCAGGTCCAAGGCGGAGGGGGGCTGCGTGGCGGTGCGATCGATTCCCATGGAGACCACCGGATCGCGATGCTCGGCGCGATCGCCGGTCTCGCCTCGCGCGAGGGCGTCGAGGTCGCTGGAATGGGCGCCGCCGCGGTCAGCTATCCGGGCTTTGAGGCGGACCTCGCTGCGCTCTCCGCTCGCTGAGGGCCGGTGCGCCATACCCTGCCGCCCATGGTCATCGCGATCGACGGGCCCGCCGGGGCTGGAAAGTCAACCGTTGCCCGTGCCGTTGCCGCGGCGCTGGGCTTCACCTACCTCGACTCGGGGGCGATGTACCGCTGCGTCGCGCTGGCCGGGATCGAGCGAGGCGCTGACCTAGATGAGGGTGAGGCTATGGGTGCCCTGGCGCGATCGGTTCAGATCGTGTTCGACGGCGAGCGAGTCGAGCTCGATGGCCGCGAGGTCAGCGCCGCGATTCGCGAGTCGCGGGTGTCCGAGGCCTCCTCGCGCGTTTCGGTCCACCCGCCGGTGCGCGAAGCGCTGGTGTCGGCGCAGCGACGGCTGATCGACGGCGGGCGTTACGTTGCCGAGGGCCGCGATATCGGCACCGTGGTCAGCCCGGAGGCTCCGCTCAAGGTCTTCCTCACCGCTTCCGCCGAGGAGCGGGGCCGCCGCCGAGCCGCCCAGACCGGCGAGGACGAGTCCGCTGTGCTCGCCGCGCAGCGCGAGCGCGACGAGCGCGACCAGAGCCGCGAGCACAGTGCGCTGCGGGCGGCCGACGACGCGGTCGAGATCGATACCACCGGGCTCGGCCTCGACGAGGTCGTAGGGCGGATAGTCGAGCTGGCTCGGGAGCGGGGAATCGCGTGAGCAGGCCGACCGTCGCCGTCATCGGCTTTCCCAACGTCGGCAAGAGCACCCTGGCCAACCGGCTCGCCGGCGGTCGCGAGGCCGTGACCGACGCCGAGCCCGGCGTCACCCGCGACCGCAAGCGCGTTCCCTGTGAGTGGAACGGCGTCGCCTTCGACCTGCTCGACACCGGCGGCATCGACCTCGCCGACGAGAGTGAGCTGGCCGAGGACGTGCAGCGCCAGGCCCGGATCGGGATCGCCGAGGCCGAGGCCATCCTGCTCGTCGTCGACGGCCGCGCCGGAGTCAGGGCCGGGGACGCCGAGCTGGCGAAGACGCTGCGCGGTGGCGACGTTCCCGTCCTCGTCGTCGTCAACAAAGTCGACCGCCCGGGAGACGAGCACATCGCCGCGGAGTTCCACCAGCTCGGCCTCGGCGATCCGATCGCGATCTCGGCGACCCACGGGCTGGGTACCGGCGACCTGCTCGACCGGATGGTCGAGCTGCTGGGCGAGCTTCCCGCCGTGGCTCCCGGCGACAAACTCGTCCACATCGCCGTGGTCGGCCGCCCCAACGCCGGCAAGTCCTCGCTGGTCAACGCCTTCCTCGGCAGCGAGCGGGTGATCGTCTCCGAGCGAGCCGGCACCACCCGCGATGCGATCGACACCGAGCTCGATGTTGACGGGCGCGCGGTCGTGCTGGTCGACACGGCCGGCCTGCGCCGCCGCTCCAAGGTCGCCGGAACGGTCGACTACTACGCCCAGCTGCGCTCCGAGCTGGCGGTCGAGCGGGCCGACGTGGCGATCGTCGTCTGCGACGCCGCCGACGGGGTGACGGCGGAGGACCTGCGCATCGCCGAGCTGGCGATGCGGGCCGGCTGCGCGACCCTGTTGGTCCTCAACAAGTGGGACATCGGCATGACCGACGTCGATGATGCGCGGGCGCGGGTCGAGCGCAAGCTGCGTCTGCGGCCGGAGGTCGTCACCGGCTCGGCGCTCTACGGCCGTAACGTCGCCAAGCTGCTGCCGAAGGCGCTGCAGCTCGCCGACCGTGCGGGCGAGCGGATCCCGACGCCGGAGCTGAACCGCTTCGTCGCTGACGTGGTGGCAACGACGCCGCCGCCCTCGCGGCGCGGCCGGCGACTGCGCCTCTACTACTCGGCGCAGATCGGCGAGAGCCCGCCGCGCTTCGCGATCCAGGTCAACGACCGCCGCCTGATCGTCCGCGACTGGGCCTACCACCTGGAGAACCGGATGCGTGAGACCTACGGCCTCGAGGGCATCCCGCTAATCATCGATTTCGTTCCCCATACCGGTCGCCGACGTTGAAGTCCGTCCACTAGGCTTCCTGCCATGTCAACCATCCAGCCGCTCGCCGAGGGCGAGTACCTCTTCACTTCCGAGTCGGTCACCGAGGGTCACCCGGACAAGGTCTGCGACCAGATCTCCGACGCGATCCTCGACGCCGTGATGGAGGGCGACCCCGAGGGGCGCGTCGCCTGCGAGACCCTGGTCAATACCGGCATGGCGGTCGTCTCCGGCGAGATCTCGACCCACGTCCACCTCGACGTGCCCGAGCTGGTCCGCGAGACGATCCGCGGGATCGGCTACGACCACGGCGACTACGGCTACAACTGCGACCACATCTCGGTCCTCGTCTCCCTCGACAAGCAGTCGCCCGACATCGCCCAGGGAGTCGACGCCTCGCACGAGACGCGTACGGGCTCCTCGACCGACGACGAACTGCTGTTGGCCGGAGCCGGCGACCAGGGAATGATGTTTGGCTACGCCACCGACGAGACCGAGGCGCTGATGCCGATGCCGGTCCATCTCGCCCACCGGTTCGCCGAGCGCCTGGCCGCGGTGCGCAAGGACGGCACGCTCGACTACCTCGGCCCCGACGGCAAGACTCAGGTGACGGTCCGCTACGCGAACGGCCGCCCGGTGCGGGTCGAGAAGCTGCTGATCTCGACCCAGCATGACGAGGGGGTCGACTCGGAGTCGACGATCAAGCCCGACCTCTGGCAGCACGTCGTGGTCCCGGTGCTCGAGGCCGAGGCGAATGGCCTCTACGACGAGATCGCCCTGCGGGAAGGCTTCCTCGTCAACCCGACCGGCAAGTTCGTGATCGGCGGCCCGGTCGGCGATGCCGGCCTCACCGGCCGCAAGATCATCGTCGACACCTACGGCGGCATGGCCCGTCACGGCGGCGGCGCCTTCTCCGGCAAGGACCCGTCCAAGGTGGACCGCTCTGCCGCCTACGCCGCCCGCCACGTCGCCAAGAACCTCGTTGCAGCCGGTTTGGCCCAGCGCTGCGAGGTGCAGGTCGCCTACGCGATCGGCGTTGCCCACCCGGTCTCGCTGATGGTCGAGACCTTCGGTACCGGCAAGCTGCCCGACATGGAGATCTCGCGCCTGGTCGAAGCCGAGTTCGACCTGCGTCCCGGCGCCTTCCGCCGCTATCTCGATCTGCACCGGCCGATCTACCAGAAGACCGCGGCCTACGGTCACTTCGGTCGCGACGACCCGGACTTCAGCTGGGAGCGGACGGATCGCGCAGATGCGTTGCGCGAGGCCGCCTCGGCGGCAGCGACTCCCGCCTAGCTGCTCGGAGGCTGCGCCTCACCGAGGCCGTGCGTTCCGGGCGCTTCGGCGCCGGTCGCCTGGTCCACCCGATGGACGACGTCACCCGGATCGGCGACGCCGACGAAGACGAAGTTGTAGTCGTCGGTCGCGGCGGTGTCGAAATCGACGTCGCCGATCTGCATCAGCCGCTGGTAGACCGACTGACGGTAGTTGACGTTCTGCACCCGCTCCAGGCGGGTCTCCTGGATCTCGCGCGAGACGATGCCGCGCTTGATGTTGAGGCGGCGGCTGGTGATCGTGTAGGTCGTCGCAACCCGCTTGACGAAGCCCGCGAGGACGGTGACGGCGATCACCACGAGGACGATCAGGAAGACGGTCGCGCTGCTGGCACCGAACAGCTTGGCGATCGCGCCGACGATCGCCGCGACCAGGATTCCTTTCAGATAGAAGCCGAGGATCGCCCGCCACGAGGGGTGGCCCTGGAAGATCACCTGCTCGCCGGGACTGAGGTTGAGGGCCATCGCCGGGCAGGATATCCGGCCGTCCGCCTTTCTCCATAGCTTGGGTGGGTGATCGCCAAGGTCGAGCCGCTGACGACCGCCCGCGCCTTGCGCGGTCCGTTCGACTACAGGCTGCCGGCAGAGATGGCGGATCTCGAGGTGGGCAGCGTGGTGCGCGTGCCTTTCGGGCGGCGGCGGGCGCTCGGTGTCGTCGTCGATCTCGCCGAGACCTCTGAGCTGCCGGCCGAGCGCCTTGCCGAGCCCCTGGAAGCGCTCGAGGCCGGCGTGCCGCCAGAGCTCGTCCGGCTTGGGCTCTGGGTGGCCGGCGAGTACTGCTCGACGCCTTCGCGGGGCTTGCAGCTGGTGCTGCCGCCAGGCACGGGCGCCGGCGGCCAGCGGGTCCACTCGCGAACCGAGCTGCGTGCCGAGATCACGGACGTGGGCGAGAAAGCGCTTGCTGGCGGAGAACGGCTGGGCGCCAAGCAACGGGCGGCTCTGGAGGCTCTGGGCGGGGGGGAGATGTCCGCCGGGGAGATGTCCACCGCGGTTGGTGCCGATCGCCAGGTCCTGCGGCGGCTGGAGGAGCGCGGCCTGATCTCGACCCGCAGCTCGCAGGTGCGGCGCCGCCCCGGTGGCGCCGTCCTGGGAGCAGCCGCGGGCCGGCCGCAATTGCTCGAGGAGCAGGAGTCGGCCGTCGTCGAGATCGTCGCCGCCCTCGACGGCGAGGCGGGGGCGCCGCGAAAGCTCCTCCTCCATGGCGTCACCGGTTCGGGCAAGACCGAGGTCTACCTGGCTGCGGTCGAGGCCGCGCTCGCCCGCGGTCGGGGGGCGATCGTCCTCGTCCCCGAGATCGGTCTCGCCCCGCAGGCGGTGGCGCGCTTCCGCGCCCGGCTCGGCGATCGCTTCGCGGTCCTGCACTCGGCTCTCTCACCGGGCGAGCGCTACGACGAGTGGCGGCGCTTGCGCAGCGGCGAGGCGAGCGTCTGCGTCGGACCTCGCTCAGCCGTCTTCGCTCCGGTCCGGGACCTCGGCCTGATCGTGATCGACGAGGAGCACGACCCTTCCTACAAGCAGGAGGGCGACCCCTGCTACGACGCCCGCACGGTTGCCCGCCGCCGCGCGGCCGAATGCGGCGCGATCCTGGCAGCGGGAACGGCGACGCCGCGGCCGGAGTCGTGGCTGGAGCTGCCGCGGGTCGAGCTGCCACGCCGGGTCGACGGCCGGCCGATGCCACCGGTCGAGGTGCTCGACATGCGCGAGGCCGATCTCCGCTCGGGCCCTCTGCACCCGGCAACCTGGGAAGCATTGGGGGAGGTACGCGAGGCAGGCGCGAAGGCGATCCTGATGGTCAACCGCCGCGGCTTCGCTCCCTGGCTCACCTGTCGCTCCTGCGGAAGACACTGGGGCTGTCCCAACTGCGACGTCTCGCTGATCGTCCACCGCCATGCCGGGCGGCTCGTCTGCCACCACTGCGCCCATACGGAGCCATTGCCTCGCGCCTGTCCCGATTGCGACTCGACGACGCTCTCGCGGGCCGGCGCCGGGACCGAGCAGATCGAGGCCCTGCTCGCCGAGCAGCTCGACCCGATGCCGGTCTTTCGCCTCGACTCCGATACGGCCTCCGGCCGCGGCGCCCATGCTCGCATCCTTGCCGGCTTCGGCGAGGCGGAGAGCGCGGTGCTGGTCGGCACCCAGATGGTCGCCAAGGGCCACGACTTCCCCGAGGTGACCCTCAGCGCGATCCTCGACGCCGACGCGACGCTGCGCTTTCCCGACTTCCGCGCCGGCGAGCGCACCTTCGCGATGGTCGCCCAGCTCGCCGGGCGCAGCGGCCGCGGCGAGGCCGGGGGAGAGGTGATCGTCCAGACCCTGGCGCCGGAAGCGGCGAGCATCGCGCATGCCGCCCGCCACGACTCCGCGGCCTTCCTCTCCGAGGAGATCGAGCGCCGCCGGGCGCTCCGCTACCCGCCCTTCTCCCACCTGGTCCGGATCGTGCTCAAGTCCGAGTTCGAGCCGCGGCTCGAGCAGGCGGCCTCTAAGTTGGCTACCACCCTTGCCGAGACCCTGCCCCACGACACCGACCTGCTCGGACCGGCGCCGATGTTCCGCGTCCGCAACAAGTACCGCCGCCGTCTGCTGACCAAGGCTCAGGACCGCGAGGCGACCGTCGCCGCGATTGGCGCCGCAGTCGAGCGCTTGGCTGCGGACCGTTCGCTCAAGGACGTCGCGATCAGCGTCGACGTCGACCCTCAGTAGGGGGACCCGCCCCGGGCCGATCCATACAATCGGGTTCGTGAGCGATGAAGGGGTCCTGAAGGACGAAACCGAGCGCGAACGGCTCGAAGCCGAAGTGCTGGAGCGGCGCGAAGCTGCGCTTGCAAACGTGATCAAGTTCGGCGACCCGGTGCTGAAGAGCAAGGCCTCGCCGGTGACCCGATTCGGCCCCGAGCTGCGCGCCGAGGTCGACCGCATGATCTCGATCATGCGCGATGGACTGGGAGTCGGCCTCGCGGCAACCCAGCTCGGCATCCTGCGGCGCGTGCTGGTCTTCCAGGCAGGCTCCGATAGCACGCCCACCGGCCTGGTCAACCCGTCGATCGAGTGGCTCTCGGAGGAGGCGGTACTCGCCGAGGAGGGGTGCCTCAGCTTGCCGCGGGTGGCGATGGACGTCGAGCGCCCCCTGCATGCGCGGGTGGGGGGCTTCGATGCGGAAGGGCAGCCGACGACGATCGAGGCCTCCGGCCTGGAGGCCCGCGTTCTCCAGCATGAGATCGACCACCTCGACGGGGTGCTGATCCTCGACCGGGCGCCGCGGGCGCAGCGCAAGGCAGCTTTGCGGGCGCTGCGCGAAGGTGGTAGCTACGCGCCCCCAAGCGAGGAGCACGAGGCGGCGGATGCCGACGAGCACCGCGAGCCTCGCACCGACGCGTGAGGACCGTCTACCTCGGCACCTCGGAGTTTGCCGCCGACGTCCTGCGCCGTCTTGCCGGCTCCAGCCACCGGCCGCAGCTGGTCGTAACGCCGCCGGACCGGCCGAAGGGCCGCGGCCGTCGCAGCGGCCCGCCGCCCGCCGCCGCCGTTGCCACCGAGCTCGAGATCGAGTTGCTGCAGGCGGAGAACGTCAACGAGCAGGGCACGCTGGAGCGGATCCGCGCCGCCCGTCCTGAGGCGGTGGTGGTCTGCGCCTTCGGCCAGCTGATCCGCGAGCCGCTGCTCTCCGAATGGCCGCTGCTCAACGTCCATCCGTCGCTGCTGCCCCGCTGGCGCGGCGCGGCGCCGATCGAGCGCGCGATCATCGCCGGCGACGCCCGCACCGGCGTTTCCCTGATGCAGCTCACCGCCGGTCTGGACTCCGGTCCGGTCGCACTGTGCGAGGAGATCGCGATCGGTCCGGAGGATGACTTCGAAAGCCTTTCCGGCAAGCTCTCCGCTCTGGGCGGCGAGCTGCTGATCGAGGCGCTGGACCTCCAGGCCGAGGGGTCGTTGACGTTCACCGAGCAGGACGACGAGGAGGCGACCTACGCCGAGAAGATCGGTCCCGCCGAGCGTCGCCTCGACCCCGGCCGGCCGGCCGTGGAGCTGGCGCGCACGGTCCGTGCCCTGACTCCCCACGTCGGCGCCTACCTAGAGGTGGGCGGCGAGGACCGGCTTGGCGTGAGGCGGGCGCGGGCAGTCGATGTCGGCGTCAAGCAGGGCATGATGAAGGCCGAGTGGGGAGCGCTGCTGCTCGGCTGCGGGCGCGGTGCGCTGCGGTTGGAGGTCGTGCAGCCACCTGGCGGCAAGCCGATGGCCGTGGACGCCTATCTGCGCGGTCACACGGTGCCCGTACTTTGATCGCGCCTGCTCGGGTACTTGCCTTCGAGACGATCCGGGCGACCTTCGAGCAGGACGCTCAAACCGAGCGCTTTTTCCGCGAGGCTGCCGACAGCCAGAAGCTGGCCGGTCGTGAGCGCGCCCAGGCGCAGCGCCTTGCCTACGGCGCCGTGCAGCGCCGTGGCACCGCCGACGCGGCGATCGAGCGCCTCGCCGAACGCTCGCTGCGGCTGCTCGACCCGCCAGTGGTCGCCGCTCTGCGCCTCGGCCTCTACGAGCTGCTCTTCGCCGACGGGACGCCGGATCACGCGGCGGTCGATCAGGCGGTCGAGCTGGTCAAGAGTGCCGAGGCCGCCCATGCCACCGGGCTGGTCAACGCCGTGCTACGTCGTGCCGGACGGGAGCGGGAGAAGCTGACGGAGACATTGCTGGGCGACGACTCGACCCCGGAGAGCGCTGCGGTCGCGCACTCGGCGCCGCTCTGGTTGGCGCAGATGTGGTGGGAGGAGCTGGGGCCCGAACCGGCCCGCGCGTTGCTGGCGGCCTGCAACGAGCCCGCCGAGCTGGGGCTCTGCGTCAACACGCTCCGCCGCGATCGCGAGGCGATGCTGGCGATCCTGAGCGAGGCCGGGCTCGACGCCCGGCCGGCAGAAGGACCCTGGCCCCTGGCTCCGCCGGAGACGATCGTCACCGCCGGTCGCACCGGAGCCACGGTGCCGGAGCGGGTTGCGGCGGGCGAGCTGACGCCGCAGAGCCGTGGCTCTGCGGCTGTCATCGAGGTGCTCGATCCCCAGCCGGGAGAGCACGTGCTCGACCTCTGCGCCGGGCCGGGGATCAAGACCGGCCAGATCGCCGCCCGGATGGGCGATCGCGGCGAGGTGATCGCGGTCGAGCAGGAGCCTGGCCGAGCGGGGGAAGTCGCAGAGCAGGCGTGCCGCCTCGGCCTGCGCAGCGTTACCGTGATCGAGGCCGACGCGGCGGCTACGGGAATGGCCTCCGGCTTCGACCGGGTTCTGGTCGATCCACCCTGTTCGGATCTTGGTGCGCTGGCCTCGCGCCCGGACGCACGCTGGCGCAAGTCGCCGCGGACGATCGAGCGCCTGGTCGAGCTGCAGCGGCGGATCCTGCTGCGGGGCCTGGAGGCGCTGCGGCCGGGCGGGACGCTCGTCTATTCGACCTGCACGATCTCCCGCCGCGAGGGCGAGGAGCAGATCGCGGCGTTGCTGTCGCTGGCGGCAGCCGGGGAGGCGCCGCTAGTTTCGGTGGACGATCTCGGTGCGCTCGCGCCGGATCTCGTTTCGTCTCACGACCGGCGTTGCCTCCAGTTGCGCCCCGACCGCGACACCACCACCGGTTTCTTCGTCTGCCGCTTGAGGAAGGATGATTGACGTGTTGAAACGAGCGAAATGCCCCAGTTGCGGCGAGCCGTGGCTGCGGCCCTCCCAGCTTCCCGGCCGCTTCCGCTGCGTGTACTGTCTGCACCGCTTCGAGCTGGTTTCGCAGTGCCCCAACTGCGGCGAGCACCAGACGATCGCCCGGATGAGCACCACCGAGGACATGACCTGTCAGACCTGTAAAGCGTCCATGCTCAGACCCATATGACCCGGAGGACACTTCATGTCTAAGCGGATGGCGGAGCTGCTGGAGGAGCGGCGGGTTGCGCCGTCGATCCTCTCGGCCGACTTCTCGAAGCTCGGGTCGCAGGTCGACGAGGTAATGGCGGCCGGGGCACGGGTGATCCACTTCGACGTGATGGATGGGCACTTCGTTCCCCCGATCACGATCGGCCCGCTGGTCGCGGCTTCGATCGCCGACCGGGTGCACACGGCCGGAGGCGCGGTCGACGTCCACCTCATGATCGAGGCGCCCGAGCGCCACATCGAGGCCTTTGCCGCTGTCGGTGCCGACTCGATCACCTTCCACGAGGAGGCCACTCCGCACGCCAACCGCACCCTGGCGGCGATCCGTGAGCTGGGCTGCCTCGCCGGGATCGCGATCAACCCGGGCACGCCGGTCGAGGCGCTCGCCGAGCTGCGCGACCGCGCCGACCTCGCCCTTTGCATGACGGTCAACCCGGGCTGGGGCGGGCAGGCGTTCATCGAAGGGTCGAACGACAAGGTCTCGCGGCTCGCTGCGGTCATCGGCGAGGCGAAGATCGAGGTGGACGGCGGCATCGACACCGGCACGGCCGGTCCGATCGCGGACGCCGGGGCATCATTGTTCGTTGCAGGCTCAGCGGTGTTCGGCGCGGACGATCCCGCCGCTGCCTACGCGGGAATCGCCGCCGCTGCCGGCGCCGCCTAACCGCGGGCTATCAACGCTCCGATCGTCTCTTGCCACCAGGCTCTCTCGGAAGGGTCGTCGCCGGCGCGAGCGGCGCGGCGCTCACACCAGCGGGCCAGCGCTTGGCGGCTGCCCATCGCGATCAGGGTCTCGGTCGTGATCGCGTAACGACCGTCGGCGAGCACCGTCAGCGCACTGTTTCGATCGCGACGGCTGCGCAGGATCACCGCGACCGCTATGCCGTCGATCTCCTTTGGCGCCGACGGATCCGCGATCTCACCGCCGGGGCGCACCGTGAACACCTGTGAGCCACGGCGAGCGACGGCTTCGGGTGCCGGCGTGCCCACCGGCCCCCGATGCCATTGCCGCGTCAGCTCCTCGACCTCCTCGCGCAGCTCGCCGCGGACCAGGATGTGCAGCTCGTCGCCCTCGCGCACCTCGGTCGAGCCGCGCGGGGGGATCGCCCGGCCATCGCGGACGATCACGTTGAGCAACGCCTCGCGCGGCAGGCCCAGCTCGCGCACCATATGGCCGGAGGCCGCTGCGCCCGGACGCAAGCGGTAAGAGACTACGTCGCCGCCCATGCGGCGGATGCGCCCCGACTCGAGCAGGCGCCGTGGCAGCGCCGGCTCGTCGGTGGTCAACCCGAGTCGTTTGGCCAGCGGCTCGAAGCTTGCTCCCTGGACCAGGGTGGAGGTGACGACGACGAAGAAGACGATCGAGAACAGCTCCTGCCCGGCGCCGACCCCGGCGACGACCGGAAAGGTGGCAAGCCAGATCGGGGTGGCGCCGCGTAGCCCCGCCCAGCCGAGCATCGCCCGCTCGCGCAGGTCGAGTGGCGATAACTGCGTCGCGACGAAGGCGGCGAAGGGACGGGCAACCAGGATCAGCGCCGCCGACAGCGCCAGGCCTTCGAAGGCGACGTCGCCGAGCGTGCTGGGGAAGACCAGCAGGCCGAGCAGGATGAAGAGGCCGATCTGGGCGACCCAGCCGACCCCCTCGTGGAAGGCGACTACCGTCCGCCGCGCGGGGATGCTGCTCGAGCCGAGCGCGAGCGCGGTCAGATAGGTCGCGAGCAGGCCGGAACCGTGCGCGACCTCGGCCAGGCCGTAGGCCAGCCCGGCGATCGCGATCGTCGCCACCGGATAGATCCCGTCGGTGGGCAGCCGCACGCGGTTGAGGGCGGTGACAGCGAGCCGTCCCAGGGCCAGTCCGATCGCCGCGCCCAGCGCCAGTTTGAGCACCAGCAGGCCGGCCATGTCGGCGAACCCGTAGCCGGGCTTCTGGATCCATTCGATGAAGCCGATCACCAGCAGCAGGGCCACCGGGTCGTTCATCCCCGACTCGCCCTCCAGCGAGCGGGCCAAGCGCTTCTCCAGGGTGGAGCGGCGCAGGACGGCGAAGATCGCGGCCGAGTCGGTGGCCGCGACAGCGGCCCCGACGAGCATCCCTTCCAGCGTGCTGAGGCCGAATATCCACTTCGCGGCGATGCCGGCGAGCCCGGCGGTGACCGCCGTTCCCACCGTCGCCAGCGAGGCCGCCGTACCCAGTACCGGCCGGATCTCCGACCAGCCCGCGGTCAGGCCACCCTCGAAGAGGATCAGCACGAGCGCGATCGTTCCCAGGGTTCGGGCCAGCTCGGTGTTGGTGAACTCGATCCCGCCGATCCCCTCCGAGCCGGCGAGCATGCCGAGCCCGAGGAACAGCAGCAGGCCGGGGATGCGCACCCGGTCGGCCAGCAGCGCACCCAGAATCCCCGCCGCGAGCAGGGCGCCGGCGATCAGGATCAGCTCGGCGTCGTGTCCACCCATCGACGGACCCTAATGAACCGCTAGACCGACTCGTCGATAGCCGCCAGCCGAGCCTCCAGCTCCTCGGGCGAGCCCGGCAGGGGCACGTCCCCGGCTCGCTCGTGCGGGTGGCCGTAGGCGTAGTAGAGGAGCGAGAAGAGCAGCCCCGCGGCAAGCACGAACCCGATCTCCACCCGGCGGAACTCGTTGCTGACCAGCGGCACGAAGTTCCAGCCGATGAACAGCGCCGCGCAGGCGATCCAGCGGGCGGCGGCGCGGCGCACCTGGCCCTGCGCGATGCACGCCTGATTCACCGTCACCGAGCAGAGGTAGAGGCCCATGCCGATCGTGACCAGCAGAAGGCCGGCGCGGTCGTAGGTGAACTTGTTGCTGAAGGCGATCTGCATCGCCTTCGGGCCGACCAGCCCCATGAAGACGAAGGCCGCTGCGGTGAAGGCGGCTAGCCCGAGCAGGACCATGCGCACGGTCTGACGGAACTCGCGTTCGCTTTCCTCGCTGCCGCTGGCGTGCAGCGTGGTGAGGTGGGGGAGGATGCTGGTCGAGACCGACTGGAAGAGCTGCAGCGGGGCCCGGGCGATCATCAGCACGTTGAAGATGAAGCCCGCCGCCGCCGCGCCCTGCAGTCCGCGGATGATCAGCGGGCCCGCATTGAGGAAGGCCTGTTCGCTGAACATGATCACCAGCACGGCCGCAGCGAAGCCGCCGCCCTTTTTAAGGGAGAAGTCCGCCTGATCCTCGTCGGGGGGTGAGGCCGGCTGCCTGCTCTCCTGTTTCGCTCGCCGGGCAAATGCGAACGGCACGACCATCAGCGAGAGAGCCGGGGCGGCCGTTATCCCTATCGCCACCGCCGACTGGCCACTGAGCACTCCGACCGCGACCATCACTGCGAAGACCGTGCGGAAGCAGGATTCGGAGAGGATCAGGGCGACGAACAGGCCGAAGCGCTGGCTTCCGGCGAGGAAGCCGCGGGCGAAGTAGCTCGCCGCGTAAAAGAGAACCGCGGAGAAGAAGACCCAGTAGAGCGTTTCGTTGCCCTCCAGCAGGTCGTTCTGGATCGGCCCACGCAGCACCAGCGCGGCGATGGCGAAGAAGAGCGAGAGGCCGAGCTGGATCGTCGAGGCGACCCGCATCGGCTCGCCGATCGCTTCCCCTTTTGCCCGGCGCTCGGAGATGTGGCGGGAGAGCAGCTGTTCGACCGGCCTGTAGAGGGTCGAGATCGTGATGAAGACGGCCGACCAGAGCACCGTGATCTGCCCGTAGTCGGGCTTGGAGAGCACGTGGGAGGCGATCAGGAAGTAGGCGTAGGTGATCAGGCCGGTGAGGCCGACGCCGATCGCGAGGAAGCTCGCCAGACGGCCGTACTCGGCGGTTGCCGAGCCGTCCCCGGGGGAGGGCTCCGACCCGGAGCCCAGGAATTTCGGCCGCGATGCCATCAGCGTTTCGGTGCGCCGCGTTCGTAGTGAGAGGGCTCGACGCCGAGCGAGAGCTCGACCCGGCGAACCCGCTCGAAGACCCGCTGCGTCATCACCCGCTGGCCGGCGAGCAGGTCGCCGATCACGCCCAGCGCCAGCAGCTGCAGAGCGGCGATGAAGAGCACCGCGCCGAGGATCAGCGACTGGATGTGACCGCTCGAGTCGCCGTTGAAGATCCAATCGATCAGGAACGGCATCCAGGCGGCGAGCGCGAGAACACCGACGAGGGCACTGGCACTGGCGAAGACGCGCAGCGGCTCGTAGCGGGTGTAGATGCGCAGGATCGAGAGGGTGTTGCGACGCACGTAGGCGCCGGTCGAGTCGAACAGTCGCGACTCGCGTGTCTGCGGGTTGGTCGCAACCTCGACCCCCTCGACGGCGGAGAGCATCTTGCCGGCCTGGATCAGGCTCTCCAGCGTGTAGGTGAAGTTGTCGGTGACGAGCAGGCCCAGCGCAGCCTCGCGGTTGTAGGCACGAAAGCCGGAGGTGGTGTCGGCGATCGCCGTGTCCGAGAGCCTGCGCACGACCCAGCTGCCGGCCCGCTGCAGCGCCTTCTTCGGGCCTGAGAAGTGCTCGATCGTGGCGACCCGGCGGTCGCCGACGACCATGTCGGCCTCGCCGGCGAGGATCGGCGCCAGCAGCTTCGGCACGTCGGCGCCGCTGTACTGGTTGTCGGCGTCGGTGTTGACGACGACGTCGGCGCCGAGCTTGAGGCAGGCGTCGAGGCCGGCCTGGAAGGCCGCCGCGAGGCCCCTGTTGTTGGTCAGCCGGACGATGTGCTCGACGCCGCACTTGCGGGCGACCTCGACCGTGCGGTCGGTCGAGCCGTCGTCGATCACCAGCAGCTCGACCTCGTCGATGCCCTCGATCGCGCGCGGCAGGGCGGCGATCGTCTCCGGCAGCGTTGCTTCCTCGTTCAGGCAGGGGATTTGGATGATGAGCTTCATGGCTGGCCGGTCAGGGTATCCCTGCCCTCGGCCGCGCGGGTCCTGTCGCGGGAGGTACCATTGACTGACTCGTCAATCAATATGGATGCTTTGCTGACAAGCACGGATCGAGCGCATCTCAGGCGGGCTCTTGAGCTTGCGGAGTTCGGGCGCGGGCGAGTGAGTCCGAATCCGCTTGTTGGAGCGGTTGTGGTGCGGGATGGCGAGGTCATTGGCGAGGGGTTTCACGCGAAGCTTGGTGAGCTGCATGCCGAGCGGGCGGTGCTTGCCGACTGCAAGAGCAGGGGAGAGGATCCCGCTGGGGCGACGATGTACGTGACGCTCGAGCCGTGTGCGCACCAGGGGCGGCAACCGCCTTGTGTCGAGGCAATTCTGGAGGCCGGGATCGGGCGGGTCGTGATCGGCTCCGACGATCCGAGCGAGAAGGCCGCGGGGCGGGGGCCGGGAATGCTTCGCGACGGGGAAGTGAAGGTCGAGCTCGCGGATGGCGAGGAGGCGACCGCGGCGCGGTTGCTCAACCAGCCATTTCGCAAGCACGCTCGAACGGGCCTGCCGCTGGTCACGTTGAAGCTGGCGATGTCGCTCGACGGACAGACCGAGACGCCGCCCGACGACTCGCCCTGGATAAGTGGCGCGCAGAGCCAGGAGCTCGTCCATCGCTGGCGCGTCGAGTCCGATGCGGTCGCCGTCGGCATCGGCACGGTGCTCGCCGACGACCCGCTGCTTACCGCCCGCACCCCGGAAGCTTCGCGCCAGCCGACCCGCGTCGTCTTCGACCGCCAGGCGCGCCTGCCCCTCGATTCCCAGTTGCTCAGGACGCTCGATCGGTCGCCGGTCCTCGTGGTCGCGTCGTCGGACGCCGATCCCGATCGGCGCTCCGCGTTGCGCGATGCAGGTGCTGAAGTCGTCGTGGCCGATGACATCCAGGCTGCCCTTGCCGGGCTCGGCCGGCAAAACGTCACCAGCCTCTTTCTGGAGGGCGGCCGAACCCTCGCCTCGGCTTTCCTCGCAGTGGACGCCGTCGACCAATTCCATACCTTCATCGCCCCGATCCTGCTGGGCGGAAGCGATCCTCGCGCGGGTGGCGTGGGGGAAGGGGGGGTCGAGGACGACCCCGCCCGCAGTGCCCCCCCTTCCCCCACGACAGGACCCGCGCGCCGATCCGCTCTGTCCCGTCAAATCGAGGAAGTCGGCGAGGATGTGCTGATCACGACCCGTTTCAAGGAGTGGTGAGATGTTCACCGGACTGATTCAGGACGTCGGCACGGTCGAGTCGCTCGATGCCGGTGCGGAGGGCGCTCGCCTGCGAATCGCGACCTCGCTGGCGGCTGAGATCGAGCCCGGCGACTCGGTCGCCGTCAACGGCGCTTGCCTGACCGCCACGACCGTCGACGGCGACGGCTTTGAGACTGAGGCGATGAACCAGACGCTGGCGGTGACCTCGCTCGCCGGGCTGGAGATCGGCAGCCGGGTCAACTTGGAGCTCGCGATGAAGGCTTCCGATCGCTTCGGCGGACACATCGTCCAGGGCCACGTCGACGGCGTGGGGGAGGTCGCCTCGATCGAGGCAGACGGTTTCGCCAAGCGCCTGCGCGTCGCGCTCGACCGTGACCTGCTGCGCTACGCGATCGACAAGGGCTCGATCACTCTTGACGGGGTCAGCCTCACGATCGCCGAGTTGGGGGAGGATTGGCTCGAGGTCTCGCTGATCCCCGAGACGCTGGAGCGCACGACTCTGGGCGAAGCCTCGCCGGGGCGCAAGCTGAATGTCGAGTGTGACGTGATCGCAAAGCATGTGGAGCGGTTGATGGCACCATTCGCTGGAAAGGAGCGAGCGTGAGTCAGATGACGGAGACCCAGAGACAAGAAGGAACCAAGCGGGCCGAGGGCGAGAGCCCCTTCTCGACTATCGAGGAGGCGATCGAGGAGATCCGCCGGGGCCGCATGGTCGTCGTCTGCGACGGCGAGGACCGCGAGAACGAGGGCGACCTTGTGATGGCGGCCCAGTTCGCCACTCCCGAGGCGGTCAACTTCATGGCCAAGGAGGCGCGCGGGCTGATCTGCCTGGCGCTGACCGCGGAACGCTGCGAACGCCTCGGCCTCAACCTGATGGCGGCAAAGAACGAGGCGCCGCTGCAGACCGCATTCACGGTGACGATCGAGGCCGCCGGCGGGGTCAGCACCGGCATCTCCGCCCACGACCGCGCCCACACGATCCAGGTTGCGATCGATTCCAACTCCGGGCCGCGCGACATCGTCGTCCCCGGCCACATGTTCCCCCTGCGGGCCAAAGAGGGCGGCGTGCTGGAGCGCACCGGCCACACCGAGGCGAGCGTCGACCTCGCCCGTCTCGCCGGCCTCACTCCCGCCGGCGTGATCTGCGAGGTGATGAACGACGACGGCACGATGGCCCGCGTGCCGGACCTGGTCCCCTACTGCAAGAAGCACGGCCTGAAGATGATCACCGTCGCCGAGCTGATCGCCTACCGCCGCCGCACCGAGAAGCTGGTCGAGCGGGTGGTCGACACCGGCTTGCCGACCGCCTTCGGCGACTTCACCGCGGTCGGCTACCGCTCGCTGATCGACGACAAACATCACGTCGCGATGGTCAAGGGCGAGGTCGACGGGGCTGAGGACGTGCTGGTCCGCGTCCACAGTGAGTGTCTCACCGGCGACGTCTTCCACAGCATGCGCTGCGATTGCGGCGAACAGCTCGCCTCGGCGCTCGCGATGATCGAGCAGGAGGGCCAGGGCGTCCTCCTCTACCTCTCCCAGGAGGGCCGCGGGATCGGCCTACTCAACAAGCTGCGCGCCTACAAACTCCAGGAGGAGGGAGCCGACACGGTCGAGGCCAACCTCAAGCTCGGCCTGCCCGCCGACCTGCGCGACTACGGCATCGGCGCCCAGATCCTCGGCGATCTCGGCCTGACCAGCATCCGCATCCTCACCAACAACCCGAAAAAGATCGTCGGGCTCGAGGGCTACGGCCTCTCGGTCAGCGAGCAGGTGCCGATCGAGTCGGCGCCCAACGCCCACAACGAGGACTACCTGCGGGCCAAGCGCGACAAGATGGGCCACACGCTGCACCACCAAGGCCTGGCGCTCGACGAGGAGATGATCCACGACGAGGAGGAGCGCGACGCGGCCGACGGGAGCGCGCCGGCGAATGGCTGAGCCGGGGGCGTTCCTCGAGAGCTTCGACGAGGCCGAGCGCTCGACCCTCTCTTCGCTCGGCTTCGCCGTCTGCGTCGGTCGCTTCTACGAGGACCTGGCAGTCCGCATGCTCAGCGGGGCCCGCGAAGGCTTCGAGCTGGCCGGCGTGCCCGCCTCGGCGGTGAGCGAGATCTCGGTCACCGGTGCCTACGAGCTGCCCTTCGCCGCCAAGTTGCTCGCGACGACCGAACGCTACGCGGGGGTCGCCTGCCTCGGCGTTGTCATCCGCGGCGAGACCGACCACTACGACTTCGTCTGCGCCGAGGCCGCCCGCGGAATTCAGGACGTGCAGCTGGCTACCGGGGTGCCCTGTGCATTCGGTGTGATCACCTGCGACACGATGGAGCAGGCGATCGCCCGCGCCAACGGCGACAAGCGCGACCAGGGCCGCAACGCCGCGCTCACCGTGGCGCGTATGGCGTTGCTGCAGCGGCAGTTGGCCTAGATCGCGGGGAGCAGGGATACCTGATAGTTCGTCATCTTGCGGTCGGCGGTGACGATCGTCAAGCCGTCGACGAGTGCCTGGGCGACGAGCATCCTGTCGAACGGGTCGCGATGGTGATACGGCATGGAGCCGATCGGCTCCATGTGCCGGAAGAGGACCGGGAGCAGGTCGAAGCCACGTCGGTCCATCTCTGTCTCGAGTTTGTCGGGGAGGCGAAGTCCCTCTCGGGGCCCCTTGATCGCTAGCTCCCACGGACTCACGACGCTTACGAAAACCTTGTTCTCCCTGGACTCGATTGCCGCTCGGGCCTTCGAGTCCAGACGGTCGGGAGCTTCCAGCGCCCAGATCATCACATGGGTATCCAGGAGCAGTCTCAATCGCCCCTCCACAGCTCGCCCTCCGGCGGGATGATCCCGCTTTCTTCGAACATTTCCTCGACTTCCTTATCCATGCGCTCCCACTCCTCGTCGCTGGGCATCTCCATGAGGCCCTCCCAGCCCCCGAGCTTGCGAGGACCGAGTTTTTTTGGCGCGACCGGCACCAACTTCGCCGCTGGCTTACCGGCGCGGCTGATCACGATCTCCTCGCCTCCTTCGACACGCTCAACAAGCTTCGACAGATGGGTCTTGGCCTCATGCATGTTCACCTGCTCCAAGTCCTCAGCGCTCATTCCTCTCCCCCTTTCGAGGCGGCGGTAGCTGGATATTGCGATAAGCCAGGTATTAGTCTACTTAGCTAACTAACGATCCAGGTACCATGCACGACCCGATGGCCAAGGTATGCCACAGCTGCGGCAAGGGACCGGCATTCGGCCAGTCCCGAAGCCACTCGATGGTCGCCACCAAGCGGCGCTTCGACCCGAACCTGCAGAAGGTGCGGATCGAAGAGCAGGGCCGCAAGCTGCGCACCTATGTCTGCACGCGCTGCCTCAAGGCCAACAAGGTCACAAAGGCCGCTTAGTTCTCGGTTGAGGAGGGAGCTGGTCTTCCTCTGGGTGAATTGATGGCGCACGCCCTTTGGGCTTAGCGCCGATGCTTGAGCGCGGCTTCGCCGCGCGATCATCAGATTGCATTTCGCGGCATTCGGCCACATTCACCCAGAGGAAGACCAGCTCCCTCCTCACGGAAGCTCAGCTTTTCGCGGAAGCTTCCTTTCTTCAAGCGCCGCTGGCGATAGCTCAACTCTTACCTCCGCTCGGGTGGCGAGAGCTGAAGCTTTTCTCTAAGCGCCGTTTCCGTGCGCTCGACGAAGAGAGCTGAGCTTACGTAGCAAGGGACGGCTGTCCCCTCATCGGGAATGTGGCGAAGCCGCGATATGCAATCTGTCTATTGCGCGGCGTAGCCGCGCACAAACACAGTCGCTAAGCCCGCAGGGCGTGCGACATCAATTCACGAGGAGGGGACAGCCGTCCCTTGCCCTTAGGCGCTCTCGACGACGGGATGCTCTCCCGTCGGCGCTGGATCGCCCTCCGCCGGCTCCACATGCAGGCGAGGCAGAATTCGGTCGAGCCATGCTGGCAGCCACCAGGCGCTCTTGCCGAACAGCTGCATCACGGCCGGCACGAGGACCGAGCGGATGATCACTGCGTCGATGAAGACCGCGGAGGCGAGGCCGAGGCCGAAGAGTTTGATGATCCGGTCTTCGCCGATCATGAACGAGGCGAAGACGGTGACCATGATCGCCGCCGCTGCGGTGATCACGCGGCCGGTCAGGGCGAGGCCACGGGTGACGGCGGCGGTCGCGTCGTGTTTGTGCTCCCACTCCTCGTGGATCCGCGACATCAGGAAGACCTCGTAGTCCATCGAGAGTCCGAAGACGATCGCGAAGAGGAAGACCGGGAAGAACGAGATGATCGGGCCGGTCCCGTCGACGCCGATGATGCTCGCACCCCAGCCCCACTGGAAGACGGCGACGATCAGGCCGAAGGCGGCGCCGATGCTGAGCAGGTTCATCACCATCGCCTTCAACGGCACGAGAACGGAGCGGAAGACGATCATCAGCAGCAGCGCCGAGAGCAGCACGACGACGCCGATGAAGAGCGGCAGCTTTTCGGAGATCGCGTCGCCGAAGTCCTCGAAGATCGCCGTGATGCCGCCGACGTGGAGCCGGGCGCCGGTTTTCTGCTCGATCGGCGGCAGGACGTCGTTGCGGATGTGGTCGAGCAGCGCGGTCGTGTCCGCGCTCTGTGGCGAGGTCATCGGGTAGAGCTGGAACACGCCCGTGTTTTCGGCGGGATTGAGCGTGATCGAGGTGACTTTTGCCACCCCTTCTTCGTCCTTGAGGGTTTTGCGCAGGGTGACGAGCGCTTCGTCTTCGCCCTTGCTCGGCAGCGCCGCGACCATCGCGAAGGGCCCGTTGAAGCCGGGGCCGAAGCCTTCGGCCAGCAGGTCGTACGCTTCACGCGTGGACGAGCCGGCGGGGTCGGTGCCGGCGTCGTTGGAGCCGAGCCGCAGCGAGAGGGTCGGTATGCAGAGGGCGAGCAGCAGAGCTCCCGAGAGGACGGCGGAGAGGACGGGCCGTCGCTGAATCTCCCGGCTCCAGCGGAACCAGCGCGTGTCTTCGGCCGTGGACGGCTCGCGCTTTCCAAGGCCGGGAATGCGCAGCCGGTCGACGCGGCGGCCGGCAATGGTCAGCAGCGCCGGCAGCAGGGTCAGCGCCGCGATCATCGTGAAGAGCACCGCCATGGCCGCCGCCATCGCCACCCCGTAGAGGAAGCTGATGCCGAGCAGCAGCATCCCCATCAGCGAGATGATCACGGTGATGGCGGCGAAGAGGACCGCGCGGCCGGCGGTGTCGACGGCTGCAATCGCCGCGTCGCGGGGCTCCAGCCCCTCGTCGAGCCCGTTGCGGAAGCGGGTGAGGATGAAGAGCGCGTAGTCGATGCCGACGCCGAGCCCGATCATCGCCGCAAGCTGGGGCGCGAACTCGGCGGTGTCGAAGACGTGGGTGCCGAGGGTGACAATGCTGAGGCCGACGCCGAGGGCGAACAGAGCGGTGAGCAGCGGCAGGCCCATCGCCACCACCGAGCCGAAGGTAAGCAGCAGGATCACGACGGCGGCGAGCAGGCCGATCGCGAAAGAGGAGTCGCCTTCTTCTTCGGAGCGGACTTCCTCGATCGGCGCTCCGCCCACCTCTACCTGCAGGCTATTGCTATCGGCCGCCCGCCCGATCGCGACCAGCTTCTTGATGTCGTCCTTTTCGAGCTTGTCGGTGGTGGTGTCGTACTGGACCGTCGCGTAAGCGACTTCGCCGTCCTTGCCGATCGCGGCGGCGCCGCCGCCAGAGGCGTAGGGGCTGGCGACTTCGCTGACGTGGGGCAGCTTTTCCGCTTCGGCGAAGACGCTCTCCATCTTCTTCTTCACCGCTGCTGAGCCGGCCCCGGCTGGCGCTTTGTAGACGATTTCCGCGGTGACCCCGGACTGCTGCGGGAACTTGTGTTCCAGCAGGTCGAAGGCTTCCTGGGAGTCGGAAGACGGCAGCTTGAATTCTTCGCTGAAGTCGGAGCCGACCGAGCCGGAGATCATCCCGACCACGATCAGCGCGGCGATCCAGCCGAGGATTACGGTCTTGCGGTGTCCGGTGGTCCAGGTGGCGAAGCGTCTCATCGAGCGTGGCACGGTAGCGAACCCGGTCGATCGCTTCATCTGAGAGGCGCATCCGGCGATGGCAGCTAGATTTCGACCGATGCCCGATCCCTCGATCGCGCGCTTCCGGCGCGTCGTCACGTCCGCCTACGCCCATCTGGAGGAGCGCCGCCAGGAGGTCAATGACCTCAACGTGTTCCCGGTGGCCGACGGCGACACCGGCGACAACATGGCGATGACGATGCGCGCCGTGATGGAGGAGCTCGACCGTCTCGACGGTCTCGAGGTCGACGAGGTCGGCCGTACGGAGCTCGTCCAGGCACTGGCCCGCGCGGCGTTGATGGGGGCGCGGGGCAACTCGGGCGTGATTCTCAGCCAGATCGTCCGCGGAGCTGCCGAGGAGCTTGCCAGCCGGCCCGGTGAGCTGGTCGACCCGGTGCTCGTCGCATCGGCCTTCGCCAGCGCGGCCGACGCCGCCTACGCCTCGGTCCGCGACCCGGCCGAGGGGACGATGCTGACCGTCTTCCGCGAGATGGCGCACTCGATCGCCCGCCAGCTCGCCCACCTCGAGGCGGAGAAGCAGCGTCTCGACCAGGGCGTCAGCGACGAGCAGCAGGACGCTGTCCTCGCCGAGGTTCTCGAGCAGGCGATCGCCGACGGCCAGCGGGCGGTCGAGCGAACCCCGGAGCAGCTCGAGGTGCTGCGCGAGTCGGGCGTCGTCGACGCCGGTGGCTATGGCCTGGTGCTGATCCTCGCCGGAGTGGTCGCCGGCCTGCGTGGCGACGGCGGCGAGGCGCCGGAGATCTCACACCACGACACGCCGCCACTCAGCCGTCCCCATCATGAGGACAGCCGTTACCGCTACTGCACCAACTTCATCGTCTCCGGCGCCGGCCTTGCCGCACGCGACTTCCTGCCCCGCCTGGAGGGACTGGGCGACTCGGTGCTCGTCGTCGGCGACGAGGTGACGCTCAAGGTCCACGTCCACACCGACGAGCCCGAAGCCGCCGTGGCGCTGTTCGAGGGCACCGGCCAGGTCACCAACCTCGACGTCGCCGATATGCGCGAGCAGATCGCCGAGCGCCGAGCGCGGCTGGGAGGCGGCCGCACGGGGGCCCTTGCGGTAGCGGCCGGCGACGGCCTCGAGCGGCTCTTCGCCGAGCTGGGCGCGCACGTCGTGCCTGGTGGCGAGACCCTCAACCCGTCCACCTACGAGCTGCTTGCCGGGATCCACGAGGTACCGGCCGAGGAGGTACTGGTCCTGCCCGGCTCCTCGAACGTGATCATGGCTGCCGAGCGTGCCTGCGAGCTGTCGGAGAAGCCGGCGCGGGTCGTCGCTGCGACCTCGCAGCAGGCAGGTCTGCTGGCTCTGGTCGAACTCGACCCCGGAGGCTCCGCTGAGGAAAACGCCGAGCGACTCGCGGCGGCCCTTGACGGGATCGTGGCCGGGGGCGTCGCGCCGGCTGCTCGCGACGATGCGCAGGGGCGTTTCCGCATGGGTGACGCGGTTGGCTTCGTCGGCGAGGAGATCGTCGCCTGGGGCGGCGCCGGCTCAACCCTCGCAACCACGTTGGAGCGCCTGGCCGAGGGCGCCGAAATCGTCACGATCCTCGCCGGTAAGGACGCGCCGATCCCGCGGGAGGAGATCGACACCCATGTCCCGGCCGGGGTCGAGGTCGAGACCCACGAGGGGGGTCAGCCGAGCTGGTGGTGGCTGCTCGCCGCGCAGTAGCCCGCTCTTTTGCCGGCGCTACGGAGCTGACCGGGGCGCAACTGCTCGACGCGCCCGTTCACTGGCCCCGGCCGAGCGTGCTCGATATCTCGCTGGAGGCACTGGAGGGGGTCGGACCCAAACTGGCGGACGCTGCGGCGGAAGCGGGCATCGGGACTGTCGGCGATCTGCTGCTGCGCTTTCCCCACAGTCACCGGGACCGGACCGTTGTCCCCGTGGTCAGCCTGGAGCCGAAGGTGCAGGCGACGATTCGCGTCGAAGTGCTGGCCGATGCGTCTCGTCCGTTCCGTAAACGGGGCCTCAGCATCCTTACGGTCAAAGTGGGGGATGACTCTGGCTCGGTTCGGGCAACCTGGTTCAACCAGCCTTGGTTGGCGCAGAAGATGCTCGCTGGCACTGGGTTGCTGCTGACTGGGTCTAGGGACAAACGTGGTTTCAGGGTGTCGGAATATGAGTTCGTGGACTCTCAGCCGCGGGTCCTGGCGGAGGGGAAGGGGGGGTTAGCGGACCCACCCGTCCGAACCCCCCCTTCCCCTCCGCCACCCGCGGAAGAGGCGCAGAAGCTGGTTCCAGTACATCCTGCGACTGAGCAGTTGAAAGCTCAGCGGATCCGGCAGTGGGTGGAGCAGGCGATTCCGTGGGTTGGGAATGTGCTCGAGGCGTTACCGGCCGAGATGCGGGTGCGTCGAGGACTCGCAGGAGCTGCTGATGCGATCAAGACTGTTCATTTCCCGGAGGACCCCGATGACGTTGAGTGGGCTCGGGAGCGACTGGCGTTTGAAGAGCTTTTTCTCTACCAGGCCATCCTCGCCACTCGGAAGCGGAGTCGGAGGAAGTCACGGCCTGCGCCGAGGTTGGGGAAACCCGGTGAGGCGGTGGGGCGGTGGATCGAGTCGTTGCCTTTCGAGCCGACTCGCGATCAGCTGAAGGCGTTCGAGGAGATCGACTCGGATCTGGACTCTGGGGAGCCGATGCAGCGGCTGTTGATGGGGGAGGTTGGGTCGGGGAAGACTGTGGTCGCGCTCTACTCGATGTTACGGGCGCTGGAAGCCGGGTTCCAGGCTGTGCTGATGGCGCCTACCGAGACGCTTGCCGAGCAGCACGCGGTCACCTTGGGGAAGCTGCTGGCGGAAGAGGCCACTCCATTTGCGCTGCTGACCGGAGCCACTCCTGCGGCCCGGCGCAAGGAAGCTCTCGACCGCCTCTCTACCGGCGAGCTCGGCCTGGTGGTGGGCACCCATGCGCTGATCGAGCCGGATGTCGAGTTCGCCCGCCTCGGTCTTTGCGTGGTTGACGAGCAGCATCGCTTCGGGGTCGAGCAGCGACGAGCGCTTGACTCGAAGGGGGTGGAGGGGATGGCGCCGCACGTCCTCCACATGACCGCGACGCCGATCCCGCGGACGCTCTCGCTGACCGCGTATGGCGACCTCGATACGACCGCGCTGCACCAGCTTCCCGCGGGGCGTCTGCCGGTCGAGACGCGTGTCGTCGACGAGGACGACCGTCCCGCTGCTTATGAGTTCCTCCGCGCCGAGCTGAGGGAGGGTCGGCAGGCGTTTGTCGTCTGCCCTCTGGTCGAGGAGTCGGAGAAAATGCAGGGGAAGGCCGCGGAGAAAGAGGCCGCCCGGTTGAAGGTCGAGGAGCTGGCGGGCTTCTCGGTCGGCGTCATCCACGGTCAGATGCCCTCGGCACGCAAGGCGGCGGCGATGGAGGCGTTCGCTTCGGGGCTCACCGACGTGCTGGTTGCGACCACTGTGATCGAGGTCGGCATCGACGTGCCCAACGCGACGGTGATGGTGATCGAGGGGGCGGAGCGCTACGGGGTCTCCCAGCTGCACCAGCTGCGCGGGCGCGTTGGCCGGAGTGCGCACAGCTCCCTCTGCCTGCTCTTCCCAGAAGACGCTGGTGGGATGGCAAGGCGGCGCTTGAAGGCGGTTGCGCGCGAGCGCGATGGCTTCAAGCTCGCCGAGGTCGACCTGACGCTGCGCGGCGAGGGCGAGGTGCTGGGCACCCGCCAGAGCGGCCTGCCGCGCTTTGCCGTCGCCGAGCTGCCGGAGGAAACGGCACTTCTCGCGGCCGCTCGCGACGAGGTTCTGACCCTGTTGCGAGACCACGGTTCGCTCGATGTTCCCGAGCTGGGGCCGTTGCTAGATGCTGCCCACCGCCGCTTCGGCGCCGGCGCCTCGGACCCGATTCCGCTCTGATGACGGTATGAGGGTCATTGCCGGAGAGCTGAAGGGGCAGCGCCTGTTCGCGCCGCGCGGCTGGAAGGTGCGCCCGACCTCGGACCGGGTCCGCGAGGCAGTCTTCTCGGCGCTAGGGGATGTGACCGGCACACGCGTCCTCGACCTCTACTGCGGCACCGGGGCGCTCGCCATCGAGGCGCTCTCGCGCGGGGCCGCCGACGCCGTCCTCGTCGACCGCGACACGCGACCGGCGCTGGGCAACGTCGAGCGGCTCGGCCTCGGCGAGCGCGCCGAGCTGGTGCGCGGCGACGTCCAGCGCTGGCTGGCGAGCGCCGCCGCCGAACGGGATGCAGTCCGCTTCGATCTCGTCTTCGTCGACGCCCCCTATAAACTTGCCGATCGCGTGGGGCAGGAACTGAATACACATCTTCCGCGGCTGCTCGCCGACGACGGACGGGCTGTCGTCGAGAGCGGCGCACGGCGTCCGTTGCGGCTCGACTCGCTCGAGACGCTGCGCCAGCGCCGCTACGGCGCCGCCGACGTTTCCTTCTACGGAGAACCGAGCTGATGGCAGAGCGCGACGGCACCGTCGTCTGTCCCGGCAGCTACGACCCGGTCACCAACGGGCACATCGACATCATCACCCGCAGCTCCGAGGTGTTCGAGCGGGTCGTCGTCGGCATCGTCAACAACCCGATGCGCAAGGACAAGACGCTCTTCACCGCCGAGGAGCGAATGGCCCTGATCGAAGAGGCGACCGCCGACCTCGCCAATGTCGAGGCGCGGATCTTCTCCAACCTGCTGGTCGAGTTCGCGCGCGAATCGGGGGCGCGGGCGATCGTCAAGGGATTGCGGGCGATCTCCGACTTCGAGTACGAGTTCGAGATGGCGCAGCTCAACCGCAAGCTCGACCCCGGGATCGAGAGCATCTACATGATCGCCTCGCCCCAGTACAGCTTCCTTTCCTCGACCGGGGTCAAGGAAATGGCGACCTTCGGCGGCGACGTTTCCGACCTCGTTCCAACACCGGTGGCAGCCGCGATGGCAGACCGCCTGGGCGAGAGGTAGGCTTTTGACAACCTGTCGCCTTGTGGGCGAGAGTTTGCAAAAAGCCGAGGAAATCACGGCTTCTTCACCGAAAGTGCCTCTGACACGTAGGCTTACGCACTGCTGATGGACGTTCTCGTTCTCATAGACAAGCTGGACGATGTCGTCCACAACGCCCGACCCGTGCCCCTCACGGATCAGGTCCGCGTGGACCGCGAGGAGATCTACGACCTCCTCGACCAGATGCGCGCGACGATCCCCGAGGAGATCAAGCAGGCGCGCTGGATCGTCAAGGAGCGCCAGGAGATGCTCGCCGAGGCCAAACGCGAGGCGGAGCGGATCGTACGCGAGGCGCGCGAGCAGCAGGCCCGCCTGATCTCCGACGAGGAGGTCACCAAGCAGGCCGAGCGGGCCGCCGACGAGATCGTCGAGGACGCACGCACGAGAGAGCGTGAGATCCGTCTCGGCGCGGAGGACTACGCCGACGAGATCCTCAACACGCTCGAGGTCAATCTTCAGAAGTTCCTCGCGGCCGTGCAGCGCGGCCGCGACCGGCTCGCCGGCCGTGACGAAGAGCAGCCGGTCGCCGAGCTGGACGAGCAGCCTTAGTCGCGGCGGTTTGGGGGACGGAGTCGGGGGTCCTCCGCCTGGAACCCGCGACGGTCGTCTGGCGAGGGCGCAAATCTCGCCCGCTCACAAGTTCCTGTCGGAGGACCCCCGACTCCGTCCTCTAGGCGGGGCGTTTACTGCTGGTCCAGCTTTAGCTCTTTGAGTTTGCTCCACCTTGGATCCCCGCCGGTGTTGTGTTTGTGGTCCTCGGGGTTGGCGTCGTTTAGGGGCTCGCCGCAGACTGGGCAGAGGCCGGCGCAGTCGGGGCGGCAGAGGATGCGGGCTGGGAGGGCCAGGATCGCTGCGTCGTGGGCCCAGCGGCCGAGGTCTAATTTGTCTTCGACTACGTAGGGACTGCGCAGCTCCTCGTCGTCGGTGTCGGACTGATCGACCTCGCGAGCGTCGACCTCGGTCTCCACCGCTGCGTCCTCGAGGCAGCGGACGCAAGGGCCGTCGACTCGCAGCGGAAAGCGCAGCCTGAATGCATAGCCGTTGCTCGGCCGGGAGAGGTCGAGCCTCGCCTCGACGGTGTCCCCCGGCGGAACATAGGTCTGCCCGCCAAGCTCCAGCGGTTCGAGGCGCACCGGAACGTCGAAACGCGCTCCCTCGCCATGGGAAAGCGAGAGACGAGCAAGGTCGATGATCGTGCTGTCCGTTTTGGCCATTGCCTGGCTCCTCCGCCCCGCCGCTTACGATGGCACCCTCACAACGAGATTACGAAATGGGTCAATTCGACTGGACACCCGACGAGTATCTGGAGCGGATTCGCTCCAAGATCCCGCGCTACGACGACCTGCAGGAGCAGGCGATCGCCGCGATCCCCTTTCCGCCCGAGCGGGTCTTGGAGCTGGGAATGGGTACTGGCGAAACGACCAAGCGCCTGATCGAGGCCTACCCCGACAGCTGGGTGGTCGGGCTCGACTCCAGCCCGGACATGGTCTTCCGCGCCCGGCAGAGCTACGACGACGTACAGCTGGCCCGCATGGAGGATCCGCTCCCCGACGGCCCCTGGGACTTGGTCATCTCAGTCCTCTCGGTCAACGACCTGACCGACGAGCAAAAGCAAGCTCTCTTCCGCCGCGTAAAAGACCACTCCCGCTCCCTGGTCATCGGCGACGTCTTCGAGGACGACCAGCTCGACAACCTCGTCGAGTGGTGCGGTGGGGAGGTCACCTGGAAAGCCGATGGTCTCGCCGTAGTGCGGGCGACCTACTGAGGAGAGGGTCGGGGGTCTCCCGTCCGAAACCCGCGACGGTCGCGTGCCGGGGGCGCCAATCTCACCGGCTCACGAGTTTCTGCCGGGAGACCCCCGACCCTCTCCTTGCACTTGCACTACCATTCCGCGACTCATGGCTGTCCCAAAGAAGAGAACGTCCCGGCAGCGGCGAGACAAGCGGCGCGCGAACCACAAGGCCGGCAAGGCGCGGCTCAACAACTGTCCGCGTTGCCACAGCCCGCGGTTGCCGCACCGGGTCTGCCCGACCTGCGGTACCTACAAGGGTCGTGAGGTGATCGAGCACTCGATCGTCGACCCGGCCGCGCCCGCTCCCGACACCGAGTAGACGATGGCCGACGGCGTGACCGTCGCCCTCGACGGCTTCGGCGCCGAGCAGGGCTTCGGTGTGTTGGCCCAGGGGGCCAGGATGGCGACTGCCGACGGAATCCGGATCAGGGTCTTCGGTCCGCCGGAGGAGCTCGGGCTCGACGGTGTAGACGGGATCGAGGTCACTCCGACCTCAGAGTGGATCGGCAATGCGGAGGACCCGGTGCCTGCCGTGCGGGCGGAGAAAGAGGCCTCGGTTGTCCGGGTGGCGCGCGATGTCGCTGAGGGCAAGGCGGACGCGATGGTCAGCCACGGCTCTACCGGGGCGACGATGGCGGCGGCGACCTTCGGCCTGCGCCGCCTGCGTGGCGTACAGCGACCGGCGCTTGCCGTGCAGCTGCCGGTCCCTGGTAAACCGGTGCTCTTTCTCGACGTCGGCGCCAACGTCGAGGTGCGCGCCCAGCACCTGGTCCAGTTCGCCTTCCTCGGCGCCGCTTTCAGCGAGGCGGTTCTCGGCATTGCGCGACCCCGCGTCGGCCTGCTCTCGGTCGGTGAGGAGGCCGGCAAGGGGCGGGAGGAAGTGGTTGCCGCGCACGCTCTGCTCGCCGATGCGCCGGGAATCGACTTTGCCGGCAACCTAGAGGGGGGCGACCTGCCAGGCGGCAAAGCCGATGTCGTCGTCACCGACGGCTTCACCGGCAACGTCTCGTTGAAGTTGATGGAGGGGACCGCACGCACGGTCACCGGCGCCATTCGCGATGCGGCGCGGATCAACCCGCTCGCCGCCCTCGGCGGGTTGCTGATACGCCCCGCGCTTGGCGGCCTGCGTCGCGAGCTGCACCCGGACTCGACCGGCGGCGCGATCCTGCTCGGATTGCGCAGCATCGCCGTGGTCGGGCACGGCAGCGCCGGCGCCGAGGGGATTGCCAACGCCGTGCGCCTGGCCGCACGTTGCGTCGAGGTGGGCGCGGTCGATCGCACCGCGGCGCTGCTCGAGGAGGGCGGCGCTACCAGGGGCGCTCTCGCGGCCGACGCGGGCGCGTGATAGGAAACTTGGATGCAACGAGATGAGGTTTTCAATCTGGTGCGCGACCACCTCGCCGAGGAGCTCGAGGCCGATCCGGCGAAGATCGCCGACGAGACCCGCTTCAAGCAGGACTTGGACGCGGACTCGCTCGACCTCTACGAGCTGGTGATGGAGCTGGAGGACCGTTACGGGATCTCCGTCTCCGAGGAGCAGGCGGCGCGGATCGAGACCGTCGGCGACGCGGTCGGTTTTGTCCTGGAGCACGCTCCGGCGTGAGCGCCGAGGCGCTCGCCGAGCTCGTCGCGGAGCTCCCCGACGAGCTGCGGCGTTGCGCCCTCACACATTCCTCCTGGACCGAGGAGTCGCCCCGATCCTATGAGCGTCTCGCCTATCTCGGCGACAGCGTGCTTGCCCTCGCCGTCGCCGCCGGCATTTATGCGCAGTTCCCGGAGGTGGATGCCGGCGGCCTGACCAAGATCCACAACCAGACGGTCAGCGGCGTCGCCTGCGCGGAGGTAGGGCGCGAACTGGGAGTGCCGACGATGCTCGAGGGGGCTGAGCCAGAGGTCGAGGAGGCGATCCCGGCAAAGGTTCTGCTGGCAGGCTCGCGGCCGCTGCCGGAGGTGACCGAGGCGCTGATCGGTGCCTGCTTCGTCGCCTTCGGATTCGATCGCGTCGCCACCGCCGTCGGCGCTGCCTTCGAGGCCCAGATCGAACAGGCGGTAGAAGCTCCGGTAGATGCGAAGTCGGCGCTGCAGGAGCTGCTCGCACGGCGGCGAGCACGCGTAACCTATGCCGTCATTGGCGAATCGGGCCCCGCGCACCGGCGCACCTTCGAAGTGGAGGCGACCGTCGACGGTGAAAGCGTGGGTACCGGCGCCGGATGGAGCAAGAAGGCAGCGGAGAAGGTAGCGGCCGAGGAGGCGCTGAAGCGCCTCCGGGGATAGGGGGGAGGTCGCGTCCGACCCACCCGCCAGCCTTCCGGACCGAGGACGAGAGATGTATTTGAGATCGATCGAGATGAAGGGGTTCAAGTCGTTCCCCGCGCGCACCAAGCTGGAGTTCTCTCCAGGCGTGAGCGTGATCGTCGGACCCAACGGCTCCGGCAAGTCGAACATCACCGACGCGGTGCTCTGGGCGCTCGGCGAGCAGAGCCCGGGCGCGATTCGCGGCGCCTCGATGCAGGACGTGATCTCAGCCGGAGGGCAGGGCGTCGGCCAGCGCCGCGCCGCCGAGGTCGAGGTCGTGATCGACAACTCCGAAGGCCGCGCCGCGACCGAACTCTCCGAGATCGCGATCCAGCGCACGCTCGACCGCTCCGGTGACGGCGTCTACCGGCTCAACGGGGCCCGTTGCCGCCTCGTCGATGTGGTCGAGATCCTCTCCGACACCAACCTGGGTCGTGAGATGCACTCGGTGATCAGCCAGGGCCGCGTCGAGTCGATCATCCACTCCAAACCGCGCGAGCGACGGCTGCTGGTCGAGGAGGCGGCGGGCCTCGGCAAGCACCGCAAGCGCCGCCGTCGCGCCGAGCTGAAGCTGCGCGCCGCGCGCGACAACCTCGACCGCGCCCTCGACCTGGAGCGCGAGGCACGGGCGCGGCTGCGGCCGCTGAAGCGGCAGGCCCAGGCGGCCGAGCTCGGCGCCCGGATCGAGCGCGAGGAGCTGGAGCAGCGCGGCCGCCTGGTCGCCGAGGAACTGCGCTTCGGCAAGGATCGAGCCGAAGCAGCGGAGCGTGCCGCCGAGAAGGCCCGAGCCAAGCAGACGGAGGTCGAGAAGCGCTTAGCCGAGGTGAGCGGACGGCGCCGCGCGGCCGAGGAGCGCTTCGCCGCTCGCGATCGCGAGCGCACCCAGGCATGGGGATTGCTGACCCGGCTGCGAGGCGAGCAGCAGCGAGTCGCCGTGCGCGCCGCCGGGCTCGGCGATCGCGAGACGGAGCTGGCGAGTGCCCTGGAGGGATTGCGGGCAGAGTTCGGGCCGCTGACTCTCGATCTCGGTTCGGCCGAAGGGGCGCCGGCCGAGCGCGCCCGCAAGCTCGAGGAGGAGCTGGCCGAGATCGACGCCGGTCTGACCGGCGCGGTTGGTGGCCTGGAGCAGGCGCGCTCCACCGATGCCGCCGAGTCCGAGCGGGAGTCGGCGCTGGGCGCTGTCCAGGCGGGCGCCGAGCGCGCCGCCAGGCATGCCCGCCGTGCCGAGGGCTTGCTCGGTGAGCGCCACCGTGAGGCCTTGCGCGAGCGCGTCGCCGCCGGCGAGGCGTTGCTCGACGACGTCCGCGCTTCCGCCGCCGCGGTCGCCGCGGCGGAAGCCTCGATCCGCGTCCGGGTCGAGCGAATCGAAGCGAAGGTGGTCGGCGAGGAGGGCGACGGCGATGCGATCGCAGAGGAGATGCGCGAGTGCTCGCGCCAGGAGTCCGAGCTGCAGGTGGAGATGAAGGCCGCCTCAGACGCGCTCACCGCGGCGCAGGTCGAGGCTGCGCACCTCGGCGATCGCCGCGCCGAGGCCGCCAAGGAGATGGCCTCGATCGCCGAGCGACTGGGCGAGGGGATTGAGACCGCCGAGGAGGCTCTGAGCGATGAGGAGCGAGCCGACATCGATCGCCGCTTGCAGCGGCTGGAGCGTCGCCGCGCCCAGATCGGGCCGGTCAATCCGCTCGCCGAGCAGGAGTACGAGGAGGCCCGCGAGCACGTCGAGTCGCTGCAGACCCAGCGCGAGGACACCGAGCGTGGCATGCGCGAGCTGGAGGCGTTGATCCGTGAGATCGACCAGGAGATCGAGCGCGCCTTCGAGCAGACCTTCGAGGCGACCGCAAAGAACTTCGAGGAGATGGTCGAGCACCTCTTCCCCGGAGGGCGCGGCCGCCTGCGGCGGGTCAGCCTCCACCCGGTGCGCGACGCCGAGGAGGCTGAGCCAGAGGAGGAGGGCGACGGGGAGGAGCGCGAGGACGAAGAGCGGGAGGAGCTCGGAGTGGAGATCGAGGTCACTCCGGCCGGCAAGTCGACCCGCAAGCTCTCCCTGCTCTCCGGCGGCGAGAAGTCGCTGGTTGCGCTCGCCTTCGTCTTCGCCGTCTTCCTGGCAAGGCCGTGCCCCTTCTACATCCTCGACGAGGTCGAGGCCGCGCTGGACGACGCCAACATCGACCGCTTCCTGCAGCTGATCCGCCGCTTCTCCGACCGCGCCCAGTTCGTCGTCGTCACCCACCAGAAACGGACGATGGACGCCGCCGACGTCCTCTACGGCGTGACCATGGGCGGCGACGGCGTGACGAAAGTGGTCTCGCGCCGGCTGCCGCGCGAAGTGGAAGAGGAGGCGGAGGCGACGAGCCCGCCGCCCTTCGCCGGGGTTGGCGCGGAGCGGAGCGAGCAGGCAGGCGGGGTGCTTGGCCAAAAGCCCCCCGGCGAACCTCCGGCCCGCGACGACTCGGCCGCTGCCGCCTAGCAGGCGATGCCCACTTCCTGGCAGGAGATCTTCGATCTCGGCGCGCGCGGCTCGGCGTTGCCCGCAGCCGAGCCCGAAAGCGAGGAACGCCGTCGCGGTGTCTTCGGCCGCCTGCGCGAGAGCCTCTCGAAAAGTCGCCAGGCGCTGACCGAGGAGATCTCGGCGAGTCTCTTCGATCGAATCGACGAGGAGACCTGGGAGCGACTCGAGGAGGCGCTGATCCTGGCCGACGCCGGGGCGCCGACCACGGCCGAGGTGGTCGAACGGCTGGAGCAGGAGGTTGAGAGCGGCGCCGTCTCAGCGGACGGCGATGCGGTCCGCGAGCGGCTGATCGAGATCCTCGCCGAGGTCGCCTCGGGAGGCCGTAGCCCGATCGACCTCAGTGGCGAGCCGGCAGTGCTGCTGATGGTCGGCGTCAACGGCACCGGCAAGACCACGACGATCGGCAAGCTCGCTTGGCATCTCTCCAAGGAATTCGGCCTCACGGTCGTGCTGGCTGCCGCCGACACCTACCGCGCTGCCGCGGCCGAGCAACTGGCCGAGTGGGCGCAACGGGCGGGAGCGGAACTGATCCGCTCGGCGCCAGGGGGCGATCCCGGCGCAGTCGCCTTCGACGCGGTCGCCGCCGCACGCGCCCGCGGTGCCGACGTGGTGATCGTCGACACCGCCGGTCGCCTCCACACCCAGGGCAACCTGATGGACGAGCTGACCAAGGTGCGCCGCGTGATCGCCAAGCAGATGCCCGATGCCCCGCACGAGACGCTGATCTCGATCGACGCGACGACCGGCCAGAACGGCCTGCGCCAGGCAAAGATCTTCTCCGAAGCCGTCGAGGTGGACGGTGTCGTCTTGACCAAGCTCGACGGCACCGCCAAGGGCGGGATCGTGCTGGCGATCGCCAACGAGCTCGGCATCCCGGTGAAATTGATCGGCACGGGGGAGACGCTCGAGGACCTGCGCCCGTTCGACCCAGCCGACTTCGCCCGCGCCCTGCTCGCCGAGTAGGCGCGCTCCCCTAAGCTCCTCTGCGGTGTTCGACCAGCTCTCAGACCGCCTCCAGGCGACCCTCTCCGACGTCCGTTCGCGCGGCAAGCTGAACGAGGGCGATGTCGATGCGGCGATGCGCGAGATCCGCCTCGCCCTGCTCGAGGCCGACGTCAACTTCAAGGTCGTCAAAACCTTTACCAAGACGCTGAAGGAGCGTTGCCTTGGCGCCGATGTGCTGGAGAGCCTCGACCCCGGCCAACAGGTGGTGAAGATCGTCAACGAGGAGCTGACCGGGCTGATGGGCGGCACCGGGCGCGATCTGGCCTTCGCTTCCAATGGCCCGACGGTGATCCTGATGGCCGGGTTGCAGGGCTCGGGCAAGACGACCGCCTGTGCCAAGCTCGCTCGCCACCTCGGCGAGTCGGGCAAAACTGTCGCCCTCGCCGCCTGCGACGTCTATCGCCCAGCTGCGGTCGATCAGCTGGTCACCGTGGGCAAGCGCGCCGGGGCCGCGGTCTATGAGCAGGGCACCGACGCCGACCCTGTAGAGATCGCCGCCTGGGCACTCGACCGCGCTCGCGAGGAGGAGCGCGACGTTCTCATCGTCGACACCGCGGGGCGCCTCCATATCGATGCAGACCTGATGGACGAGCTGGCCAAGATCCGCAAGCGGACCAAGCCGCACGACGTGCTGCTGGTCGTCGACGCGATGACCGGCCAGGACGCCGTCGGCGTCGCCGAATCGTTCGCCGAGGTGGCCGAGTTCGACGGCGTGGTGATGACCAAGCTCGACGGCGACGCCCGTGGCGGCGCCGCGCTCTCGGTCAAAGCGGTGACCGGCAAGCCGATCCTCTTCGCTTCGACCGGCGAGAAATTGGAGGCCTTCGATCGCTTCCACCCCGACCGCATGGCTTCGCGGATCCTCGGCATGGGCGACATGCTCAGCCTGATCGAGAAAGCCGAGCAGCAGGTCGACGAGCGCCAAACCGAGGATCTGCAGAAGAAACTCGAAAGCGACCGCTTCACCCTCGAGGACTTCCTCCAGCAGATGCGTCAGGTGCGCAAGATGGGCCCGCTCAGCGGCCTGATCGGGATGCTGCCTGGCATGGGGGCGATGAAGCAGCTGAAGAACGCCGACGTCGACGAGGGCGAGCTCGACCGGGTCGAGGCGATCATCCTCTCGATGACTCCGCTGGAGCGCGCCAACCCGGCGATCATCAAGGGCTCGCGGCGCAAACGGATCGCCCATGGCTCGGGGACCAAGATTCAGCAGGTCAACCAGCTGGTCAAGCAGTTCGACCAGATGCGCAAAATGATGCGGCAGATGATGTCCGGCAATGCCCCCGACCCGCAGCAGTTGGCCCAGATGGCGGGCAGCGCTCCGCGCCCGAAGTACCGCAGGCGCTAATAGTCAGCCGGCACGTCCTCCCAGGGAGCGCAGCGACCGGTGAGCCGGGCGTCAGCCCGGCTTCGTCCGGGCGTGCCGGGCAAGTCCTGTAACCTCTCGCGGCCGATGGCTGTACGAATCAGACTTAGAAGGGTGGGTTCGAAGAAGAATCCGATCTGGCGGATCGTCGTCGCCGACAAACGCTCCCCGCGTGACGGTCGGACGATCGAGACGATCGGTCGCTACAACCCGCAGACCGAGCCCTCGACGATCGAGTTCGACGAGGAGCGCGCGCGCCACTGGCTGGAGCACGGAGCGCAACCCTCGGAGACCGTGGCCACGCTGCTGCGGACCAAAGGCATCGCCGCCTCCGGCAGTTAGATGACCAACTCCACGACCCCGCACGCCCGGATGACGCGCGTGGCACTGCGCATCTCTGCGTCCTCGGGTTTGCCTTTGCAACCAGCAAAGGCAAACCCTGCGTCCTTGATCTGCTTGGCCACGCGCGCCCCCGGTCGCACGCGGCCATGAAGTTGGTCATCTGATGACCGAGCTCTTGGAGTTCCTCGTCAGGGCCCTGGTCGAGGACCCCGACGCGGTCGAGGTCGAGGAGCTCGAAGAGGACGGGGACCTGATCTATGAGATCAGCGTCGCCGAGGACGATCTTGGGCGCGTGATCGGCAAAGGTGGGCGTGTTGCCAACGCCATCCGGACCGTCGCCAAGGCGGCCGCCGTCCGCCTCGATCGCCGCGTCATCGTCGACATCCTCGACTGAGCGCTTGAAGCTCGACGTCTTCACCCTCTTTCCGGAGGCCTTCGACTGGTTCCAGTCGCAGCGCTCGGTGCAGAACGCGCTGAGCAAAGGGAACGAGCTGCGGTTTTTCAACTACCGCGACACGACTCCGCTCGGGGCTGGGCAGGTCGATGACGCTCCCTACGGGGGAGGAGCTGGGATGGTGCTCCGGGTCGACGTGGTCGACACCGCTCTCCAGGCCGCCTACGCGAACGGGGAGAGCCCGCGGGTCGTTTTGCTCTCGCCGACGGGGCGACTGCTCGATGACGAGCTTGCCGATGAGTTGACGCGGGAGCACCATGTGGCGCTGCTCTGCGGGCGCTATGAGGGGTTCGACGAGCGGGTGCATGACCACCTTGCGCATGACGAGGTTTCGATCGGCCGCTACGTGCTGGCCGGAGGGGAGCTGCCGGCGATGGTGGTCGCCGACGTGCTGATGCGCAAGTTGCCAGGTGCCCTCGGGCACGAGCAGAGCGCGGTCGAGGAGTCCTTCAGTCGCGTTCTGGAGGGGGCACCGGAGTATCCGCACTACACCCGTCCGCCCTCGTATCGAGGCTGGGGGGTACCTGACGTCCTGGTCTCCGGCGATCACGAGCGAGTGCGTGCGTGGCGGGCCGAGCAGAGCCGCGCGCGAGCCGAGCAGTTCGAAAAAGATCCCGAGTAGGTACGATTCCTCGGCCGCGCGGCACCCGCAGCTGGGTCCGGCGGCTTTTTCTCGCCAAATGAGCAGCGTAATCGACAGCATCGAGCGTCGCCAGCAGCGGCAGGGACTTCCGTCCTTCGCGCCGGGCGATCGCGTGCGCGTTCACTTCCAAGTCATCGAGGGCAGCCGCCGCCGCACTCAGGTTTTCGAGGGGATCGTCCTCAAGCGGCAAGGCTCTGGCGCCCGCGAGACGTTCACCGTCCGCAAGCAGTCGTTCGGCGTTGGAGTCGAGCGAACGTTCCCGCTGCACTCGCCCAAGATCGAGAAACTTGAGATCGCCGCCCGCGGCGACGTGCGCCGGGCGAAGCTGTATTACCTGCGTGGCCGGATCGGTAAGGCAGCCAGGGTTGCCGAGCGGCGCTGGGGGATCGACGACGAGCTGATCTCGGCGCCACTGCCTCCCGATCCGCCCGCTGCCGAGGAGTCTCAGGACGCGGGTCCTGTCGTGGAGGAGGACTCCTCGTCCTCGCAGGCTGCGGGCGAGGAGCCCACCTCCACGCCACCCACGTCAGATGCGCCTGCGGAGGACGCCGGGGAGGCCGAGGCGCCTGCGGAGGGAGCTGAGGAGGCCGAGGAGTCGCCGCAGGTCGAGGCAGAGGCAGAGACTGAGGTAGAAGCAGGCACGGACGCTGAGGCGCCCGAGGCAGGGGAGACCAAGGACACCGCCGCGGCGCAGGATGCCGAGGATGAGTCGCCGCAGGAGGATTCCGGCGACTCCGGCGAGGACTCGGCCTGAGACCGCGGATCCCCAAGCCCGAAAGCCGCGCCGGCGGCCTGATCGAGCTCGTGGTGATCGTCGCTCTCGCGCTTGGACTGGCGCTGGCGATTCAGGCTTGGCTGATCAAGCCGTACCAGATTCCCTCCGAATCGATGGAGCCAACCCTCGATGTCGGCCAGCGCGTGCTCGTCAACCGCTTCCTCTACCACTTCAAGGACCCGAGTCCCGGTGACATCGTCGTCTTCCACCCGCCCGCCGGAGCGGACAACGGCACCGAATGCGGGGCCCCTCACTCGCCACGCGAGTCCTGCCCGCGGCCTACCGAAGCCGAGTCCAGCCAGAACTTCATCAAGCGGATCGTCGCCGGTCCCGGCGACACGCTCAGTGTGCGCGACGGTCACCCGGTGGTCAACGGGGTCGAGAAGACCGATGAGCCTTACACGATGCCTTGTGGCGCAGCCCCTGCTTGCAATTTGCCCAAACCGATCACGATTCCACCCGACTATTACTTCATGATGGGCGACAACCGTGGGGCAAGTGACGACAGCCGTTTCTGGGGACCCGTCCCCCGCAAGTGGATCATCGGCGAGGCCTTCGCCACCTACTGGCCGCCAGACCGGGTCGGGGTCCTCTAAAGCTCACAAGCGGCGGCTGGCACGTTCCCGCCGCCTCTTCGCCTTCGACCGTGGGCTCGGCACTCGTCAGGTCGCCGGTGCCGACGAGGCGGGGCGGGGCTGCTTGGCTGGCCCGCTGGTTGCCGCCGCGGTGTTGATCGACTACGAGTCTCTCTCCCATACGGACCGCCGCGCCCTCGCCGGCCTGCACGACTCGAAGCAGATGAAGCCCGAGCGGCGCGAGGAGATGTACCCGTCGGTGCTGCGCGCCGCCAGCCGGGTCAGTGTCGTGGTCCGCTGCGCACGCGGCATCGACGACCGCGGCCTGCACGTAACCAATATCGAAGCGCTATCGAAGGCCCTGGAGAGGCTGGAGCCCGGCGAGGAGGCGACCTGCCTGGTCGACGGCTTCTCTCTACGGAACTGTGCGGTTCCACATCGTGCCGTGATCGAAGGTGACGGCACCAGCGCCGCGATCGCCGCCGCATCGGTGATCGCCAAGGTGACCCGCGACCGCTACATGCATGGCGCTGCCGGCGAGCATCCCGGCTGGGGCTTCGAGGAGCATGTCGGCTACTCGACCCCCGAGCACCGCGCCGCGATCGAGCGAATCGGCATCTCACCCTTGCATCGCCGCTCGTTCCAGAGCGTTGCTTACTCTCAGCTCGAGTTCGCCTGACCGGCGCATCTCTGCGTCCTCGGTCGCTCGCGTGCAGAGCACGCCACGCTCCCTGCGTCCTTGACCTGCTTGGTCAGGCGAACTCGTTAGAAGGCTCCGCGTATGTGCTCGTATTCAACGACATGGCCATTGTGGTCATAGGTGACGCCGATCGCGTCGAAGCGGATCTCGTCGTAGTAATGCAGGTCGCGCCGCGCGCTCATCCAGGTCGTGGCGAGGCGACGGATGCGGAGCTGCTTGCGGAAGTCAACGGATAGCACAGGCCGCTCGGGGCCGAAGCTCGAGCCGGCCCGGCCCGCCTTGACCTCGACGAAGACCAGCGTGCGCCCGTCAAGGGCGACGATGTCGAGCTCGCCGTAGCGGCTGCGGGCATTGCGCTCGACGAGCTCCCAGTTTGCGCTTGCGAGCCTTGCGGCGACGAGATCCTCGGCCGCTTGGCCGAGTCGCTGGCGTGCCGTGGTCATGTGGCGAAGCTAGGGCACCCGGCGCATGCCTGCCTTCGGTCACAAAGTTGGTTCAGAGGATTTTGAAGTTGCGCACCACACGCGCGTCTGGACCCGCCAGCGTGGCCGCAATGCTCGCCACGGCCCAGACATTTACGCTCGACGGCATCGCGGCCCGTCCGGTGCGGGTCGAGGTCGACGTGCACCGTGGCCTGCCGGCCTTCTCGGTCGTCGGCCTGGCCGATACGGCCGTTCGAGAGGCGCGGGAGCGGGTCCGTGCGGCGATCGCCAACTGCGACTTCGATTTTCCGCTGCGGCGGATCGTCGCCAACCTGGCGCCGGCCAGCCTGCGTAAGGCCGGCCCCGGTCTCGACTTGCCGATTGCGGTGGCGCTGCTGGTGGCGTCCGGTCAGCTCGATTGGGAGCGCCTGCCGCGTCTCGCGATGGCCGGCGAGCTGGCACTGGACGGCACGGTGCGCTCGATTCCGGGAGTGCTTGCGATCGCAGAGGCAGCCCGTGAGCAGGGTGCCGAGGCGCTCATCATCCCGGCTGAGAATGGTCCCGAGGCAGCGCTGGTCGGCGGGATCGAGGTGCTGCCGCTCGATCACCTGATGCAGATCCCTGGACTGGCCGGGGGTGAGTGGAAGCCAGCTCCCCCGCCACCATTGCCGCTGCCGCTGACCCATGGGCCAGGCGGCCCTGATTTAGCCGATCTGCGCGGGCAGCCGCACCTCCGCTACGCGCTTGAGGTCGCGGCAGCCGGCGGCCACAGCCTGCTGATGGTCGGGCCGCCCGGTGCCGGCAAGTCCCTTGCCGCCGGCCGCCTACCTTCGATTCTGCCGCCACTGAGTAATGAGGAGGCCCTGGAGGTCGCGCGGATCGCCAGCGCCTGTGGGCGACTCGGTGACGGGTTCGGTGGCGGCAGACCGTTTCGCGCCCCACATCACACCGTCAGCCCCGCCGGTGTGGTCGGGGGTGGCAACCCGCCGGGCCCTGGAGAGGCGACCCTCGCCCACCGCGGCGTCCTCTTCCTCGATGAGCTCTGCGAGTTCCGGCGCGACGCACTGGAGGCCCTGCGCGCGCCGCTCGAGAGCGGTTGGGTGACGATCTCCCGCGCCAGTAGTAACCGCCGCCTGCCCTGTCGCTTCATGCTCGTTGCCGCCTCCAACCCTTGCCCGTGCGGGCGCGGCGAGGCCGACCCCGAGTGCACTTGCGCGCCACTCGCCGTGCGCCGCTATCAGGGTCGGCTCAGCGGTGCGCTCGCCGACCGCCTCGACATCCTCGTCGCGATCCGCCAACCCAGCGCGGCGGAGATCGGCGGTCCCCCGGGTGAGCGCTCAGCGAGCGTGCGCGAGCGGGTCGCAGGTGCGCGACAGCGGCAGGAAAGTCGCCTTGGTGCCGGGCGCTGCAACGCCGAGATGACTCCTGCCGAGGCGCGCGACTGCGTTCTCGGGGAGAAGGCGGCGGCACTCCTCGCCGAGTCCTATTCGCGCCGCCGGCTCAGCGGCCGTGCGCACGACCGCGTCTTGCGACTGGCCCGCACGATCGCCGACCTGGCCGGCGCGGAGTCGATCGGGCGCGAGCAGATCGCCCAGGCACTGCAACTGAGGAGGAGGGACCGTGATTAGCCAAGTCAACCCGGAAGCATGCCCCGAGTGCCTGCGTCGCTCGCGACTGCTCGCTCATCTGGCGCCATACATCGAGAAGATCGCCACAGGCGCTCCGGGTAGGCGCTCGCCGGAACTGCTGCGACTCGGCAACGAGGATCTTGCCGCGGTGGTGGCACCGCGGGTGGCGGTCCAGATTCTGGCGGGGATCGGTGCGGTGTCCGAGGTCCGCCTGCGGGACGAGCTCGCGGCGGCGGAGTGCTGGGCCTGCTGTCGGCACGACCCACTCTTTCCTGTGGGGCTCATTGACGCCGCCGATGCGCCCTGGGCACTGTTCGGCCGCGGCGACGTGGCACTGCTGCCGCGACTTGCGCCCGACGAGGCGGTGACGGTTGTCGGGTCCCGGCGGGCCAGCAGCTACGGACGCGAGGTGGCACGCGAGTTGGGCAGGGAACTGGCCACGGCCGGGCTTGTGGTGATCAGCGGCCTCGCCTTCGGCATCGACGCCTGCGCCCATCGTGGAGCGATCGACTCGGGCTTGACGGTCGCGGTTCTCGGCTGCGGCGCCGACGTCGCTTACCCCGCCTCCCATCGCTCGCTCTGGCGGCGGATCGGCGAGCGCGGCCTCGTCCTCTCCGAGCTGCCACCCGGGACCGGCGCCTGGCGCTGGTCCTTTCCCGCCCGCAACCGGATCATGGCGGCCCTCTCGGGGATGACCGTCGTGGTCGAGGCTGCGGAGCGATCCGGCTCGCTGATCACGGCCGACCTTGCCGCCGACCTCGGCAGAGATCTCGGCGCCGTGCCTGGCCCTGTCGGTTCGCGGCTCTCGGCGGGCCCCAACAACCTGTTGACCGGGGGCGCGTGCCTCGTCCGCGACGCTCAGGACGTGCTCGACGCGATGCTCGGTCCGGGCGTGCGCCGAATCGAGCGCGCCGGCCCGGCGCTGGAGCCAGCGCAGCGTTCGGTTCTGGAGTCGCTGGAGCTGGGCGCGGAGACCTGCGATGCGGTTGCGACAGACCTCGAGCTTGCCGGTGGTGCGGTTGCGGCCGCGCTCGCCGACCTCGAGGCGCTCGGCTATGTCACCTGTTCCATGGTCGGTGTCTACACACGAACCAACATGCGGCCGCCGGGCATCTAGGCTGCCGAGCATGCCCAGCAGATCCCGTACCCCGACCGTCCTCTCGATCGCCGGCTCGGACTCCGGCGGCGGCGCCGGCATCCAGGCAGACCTAAAGGCGTTTGCGGCTTGCGGCGTGTACGGGACCACGGCGATCACGGCGATCACCGCGCAGAACACGATCGGCGTCATTGCCGTCGAAGCGATCTCGCCGGCGATGATCGTTTCCCAGGTTCGCGCGGTGGTGGAGGACATCGGCGTCGATGCGGTCAAGATCGGCATGCTCGGCACGGCGCAGACCGTCGAGGCGGTGCTCGAGGCCCTGGAGTTGGTCGGCGACGCGCCTATCGTCGTCGATCCGGTGATGGTCGCCGAGAGCGGGGCCGTGCTGCTCGACGATGAGGCAACGACCGTGCTTGTCGAGCGATTGCTGCCTCGTGCGACTGTGGTCACTCCAAACATTCCGGAGGCGCGGGCGCTGGCCGGGGCGGGGGAGCAGGAGTCCCAAAAGGATCTCGCCCGCGAGGTGCTCGCCCTGGGTCCGGCAGCGGTCGTCGTCACCGGCGGCCATAGCGAGCGCGTGGTCGATCTCTTCTTCGACGGCGCCGAGGCGGCTGCGATCGAGGGAGAGCGCCACCCCGATGGCGCCTCGCATGGCTCCGGCTGCACCCACTCCTCGGCGTTGGCCGCGTTTCTCGCCCGGGGGGAGACTCCGCTGGAGGGGGCGAGGAAGGCCAGGGAGATCGCCTCGGCCGCGGTCGCAGCCGGTCTCGAAGGCATCGGCGAGGGACCCGGCCCGGTCGACGTACTCGACCTGACAAGTAGATTTCAGCCATGAGCACGAACGGCTCCACCTCCACCAAGCTTCCCCGTCCCCGCTCGAGCGTGGTCTTCGATGGGCCCGAGCGTGCCCACGCGCGTGCCTACATGAAGGGCATCGGCTTCGACGACGACGCGCTCAGCCGGCCGACGATCGGGATCGCCAACACCTGGACCGAGGCGATGCCCTGCAACTTTCACCTGCGCGGCCTTGCCGAGCACGTCAAAGAGGGAGTGCGCGCCGCCGGCGGCACGCCGATGGAGTTCAACACCGTCGCGATCTCCGACGGCGTGACGATGGGCACCCAGGGGATGAAGGCCTCGTTGATCAGTCGCGAGGTGATTGCCGACTCGATCGAGCTGATGGCGCGCGGCTACCAGTTCGACGCGATCGTCGCGCTCTGCGCCTGCGACAAGACGATCCCGGGATGTGCGATGGCGCTGACCAGGCTCGACGTGCCCTCCGTCCTGCTCTACGGCGGCTCGATCGCGCCGGGGCGCTGGCACGGCCGCGACGTGACCATCCTCGACATCTTCGAGGCCGTCGGCGCGCACGCGGCCGGCAATCTGACCGACGAGGAACTGAACGAGCTCGAGGGCGTTGCCAGTCCGGGCGCGGGAGCCTGCGGCGGTCAGTTCACCGCCAACACGATGGCCTGCGCTTTCGAGGCGCTTGGAATCAGCCCAGGCGGCTCGGCGATGGTGCCGGCCGAAGATGGCGAGAAGGGGACCGTGGCCGAGAGGATCGGCGAGCTGGTGATGCAGGTTCTCGTCGATGATCTCAAGCCGAGCCAGGTGATCACCCGCGACTCGCTGGAGAACGCGATCGCCTGTGCCTGCGCCTCGGGCGGCTCGACCAACGTCGTCCTTCACCTGATCGCTCTCGCCCACGAGGCCGGGATCGAGCTGGGCATGGACGACTTCGAGCGGATCTCGCGCGAAACTCCGCTGCTCGCTGACCTGAAGCCGGGTGGGCGCTTCGTTGCCACCGATCTCTACCGCGCCGGAGGTGTGCCGCTGATCCTCAAGCGACTCGCCGAAGCGGGGAAGCTGCACAGAGACGCGATCACGGTCAGCGGGCGCACGATCGGCGAAGAGGCCGAGGCCGCGAGCGAGGCCGAGGGTCAGGAAGTCGTGCGGCCGCTCTCCGACCCACTCAAGACCGAAGGGGGCCTGGCGATCCTGCGCGGCAATCTTGCCCCCGACGGTGCGGTGGTCAAGCTCGCCGGAACCGAGCGCAAGAAGCAGGTCGGCCCGGCCCGCGTCTTCGAGTCTGAAGAGGAATGCTTCCGCGCCGTCAAGGAGCAGGCGATTCGTCCCGGCGACATTGTCGTGATCCGCAACGAGGGCCCGGTCGGCGGCCCCGGCATGCGCGAGATGCTGCAGGTCACCGCGGCGATCGTCGGCGAGGGCTTGGGCGAGGAGGTGGCACTGCTCACCGACGGACGCTTCTCCGGCGCCACCCGCGGTCTGATGGTTGGCCACGTCGCCCCCGAGGCGGTCAAGGGAGGCCCGATAGCGGCGATCCGCGAGGGTGATGAGATCAGCCTCGATGTCGACGCAAGGCGCCTCGACGTGGCGCTCTCAGGCGATGAGATCGCCAAACGGGTCGCCGAATATGTATCGCCCAAGCCGCTTTACGAGCGGGGTGTGATGGCCAAGTACGCGGCGACGGTCTCGTCCGCCGCGCAGGGCGCGATCACCAGCTAATCCGCCAGGAAGTCGTCAAGCAAAGAGTTGAAGCGCGCCGGCCGCTCCATCTGCGGCACGTGGCCGGTCCGCTCGAAAAGCTCCAGGCGCGACTCGGGGATCAGGCGGTGATAGCCGATCGCCGCCTCGACCGGGACGATCCTGTCCTTCAGTCCCCAGACGACGAGCGTCGGGACCTCGATCTCGGTCAGGCGGTGGCGGGTGTCGTAACCACCGATCGCCCGGATCGAGTCGGCGAAGCCGGGGCTGCGGATGCTCGGGTCGATTTGCTCTTGGAGCAGCTCGGGGCGCACCCGGTTCGGATAGTTGAAGATGTTGCCGAAGGCCACCTGGCGCCCCCGCGGCCGGGCCAGCCAGGTCTGGCGGGGGCCGGCAAGGTGCGGAATGGTCGCCTCGAACATCGCGGTTAGTGCGGCGTCCCGTCGTCCCTGTTTCTCGGCGAAGCTGATTCCCGCTGCGGAGACCAGGACCAGCTGCTCGAATCGTGACGGCCGTTCGATCACCGCCTCGGTCGAGACGAAGCCGCCCATCGAGTTGCCGACCAGAGCTGCGACCCGGTCGATCCCGAGCTTCTCGCAGAAGTCGTGGATGAGGCGACCGTAGGCCGGCATGTCGATCGTCCATGAGGGCATCGGGCTCGCGCCGAAGCCGGGCAGGTCAAGGGCGATGGCCCGGTGGGTGCGACCGAAGTGAGGAAGGTTTTCGAGCCAGTTCTGCCAGCAGCCGGCGAGGCCGTGGACGAAGAGGATCGGCTCGCCCTCGCCGATCTCGGCGTAGTTCACCTCGGCGCCCGGCAGCTCTATCCGGTGAAGGTGCTCCCGCCAGTCGATCTCGAGCCACTCTGGATCGGGGTTGCCGTAGTCGGAGGCCGGAAAGACGACCGACCCGCTCATCACCGTTTGGGAATCAGGCATATCCCATCCGTTCCAGGATCGGTATCTCGCGAATCTGCGGCGGCTGCAGATGGTCCCAGAGGATGCCGCGAGGACGCTCGTACTGGCGCTCGACCTCGATCACGGCGCGCGGCGTCGCGATCAGGTCGACGGGAAGGTCGTGGGAGATCACCGGCAGGTGCCGGCGGACGATCTGGATCGGGTGAACCGTGGTCGCGATCGTCGTGTGGTCGTCGATCTTGCCGGCGTCGATCAGGATTCCGTACTCGAGGTCGTTGTAGCCACCGCCCTTGCCGATCCTGGCGCCGCTCAGGTTGACGGCGACCGAGCCGGTGAGGACGAAGTCGATCTCGGGCAGATCGTCGAGGGCTACCACGCGCCCGTGCTTGAGCGCCCCCTTGATCGTCGCCGCCTCCTTCATCGCTGCTTTCGAGAGCCGCTTCGGCTCGAGCACGCGAAACGGATGCGGGTCGCGCAGCCGCGGCACCGCCATGATCAGTGTCTTGCCCTCTTCCAGGGCCGTGCGCCGGGCGTGGGTCTGGGGAGAGTCGGGATTGGCCTTGATTACGCGCGCCCGCTTCCAGAGGCGGTTGCCGGCGAGCTTCTCGGCCGCCAGGCGGGCCCCGGCGAAGTTGGGGATACGACCCTCGGCTCCAGGGAAGCGGGAGACACCCTCGCGGTCCATCGCCTTCCAGATCTCCTTGCGGATCCCGTCCTTGCCGGCCATCGGCGAAACATATCCGCCGGAACGACCGACTTGTGTGCCTAATATTTCAATATCGGGCGTAGGACCAAAATCGCCGTGGTTGCGGGCGTTCTCGCCTTGCTCATCTTGGCGGTCGCCGCCTATGCCTACGACAGCTCTCAGGACGGCGAGATCGCCGACGGGGTGACGATCGGCGGCGTCGACGTCGGCGGGATGAGCGAAGCCGAAGCGAAGAGCGCGGTTCGGGAAGAGCTGCTGGCGCCGCTGCGTCACTCGCTGCGGGTTGGCTACGACGGTCACAGGTGGATCCTCGAAGGCAAGAACCTGAAGGTGCATGCCGATCTCGACGGCGCGGTCGAAGAAGCCGTGGCGGCGAGCCGCGACGCCTTCTTGCCGGGGCGGGTCGTCCGCTACGTAACCGGCGGCAGCGTCGACGAGAACGTCCCGGCCGGCATCACCTACTCGCAGCCGGCCGTGAACCGCTTCGTGCGTCGTGTGGCCGGCGCCGTCGACCGGGAAGCAAAGGACGCGACGGTCGAACCGAGCGGCGACTCGCTCACCGTCGCCCAGGCCGAATACGGGCGCAAGCTGCGCGACAACCTGTTGCTGCGACAGCTGAACGCGGCGGTGCTAAACGCCGGCGCCGACCACACGATCGCCGCCCGTACGCATGCGGTGAAGCCCGAGGTGACCGCCGGCGAAGTCGCCGCCAAGTACCCGTCCTACCTGACGCTCGACCGGACGACCTACACCTTGCGCCTCTGGGAACACCTCAAGCTGGCCAAGACCTACACCGTCGCCGTCGGCCAGGAAGGACTGGAAACGCCGGAAGGCCTCTACGACATCCAGGAAAAGCAGGAAAACCCCTCGTGGCACGTGCCCAACTCGGCCTGGGCGGGATCCCTTGCCGGTCAGGTGATCCCGCCAGGTCCCGAAGACCCGATCAAGGCCCGCTGGATGGGGATCTTCGAAGGGGCGGGGATCCACGGCACCGAAGAGACCGAATCGCTGGGCAGCGCCGCTTCCCACGGTTGCGTGCGGATGTCGATCCCGGATGTGGAAGAGCTCTATGACCGGGTAGAAGTGGGCACTCCGATCTACATCGGATAAAGCGCAGGCTCCAAGCGCCGCGCGGCGAATCTCATCCAATGACCTGGGAAGAGGCGCTAACCGGATACGACCGCGATCTGCGGGCGCGAAGCATGGCTGAGCGAACGCGCAAGGCCTACGGCGTCGACCTCGGTCAGTTCGTCGAGTGGGCCACGGCTCGGGGCCTGAAGCCAGGCGATGTGCGCCACCGCGACGTGCGCCGCTACGGCGCCGGGCTCTCTTCGGGTGGCGCTGCGGCCGCAACCGTGGCGCGCAAGCTTGCCGCGATCCGCGGCCTCTTCGACTTCCTCGTGCGCACCGAACGGGTTGGGCAGAACCCCGCCGATCTCGTCTCCAGCCCGAAGCGTGAGGAAAAGCTGCCGCGGGTGCTGAACGGCGAGCAGGTGCGATCGTTGCTGGAGCGGATTCCGGCGCGCACGTCGCTCGAGCTGCGCGATCGGGCGATGCTGGAGCTGGCTTACTCCTGCGGTTTGCGCTGCGAGGAGATCGTCAACCTCGACCAGCGCTCTTTCGACTTCGAGACGGAGCAGCTGCGCGTGCTCGGCAAGGGCTCCAAGGAGCGGCTGCTGCCAGTCGGCGAGCCGGCTCAGCGGGCGCTGCGTCACTACCTGGAGCGCGGCCGGCGCGCCCTCTCGACCGACCCCCGCGAGCCCGCCCTGTTTCTCTCCAAGAGCGGCCGTCGCCTCTCCAACTCCGATGTGACCCGCCGCCTATCCCTCTGGGTGCGCGAGGCGGCGCTTGCTGCCGGCGTCTCGCCGCACTCGCTGCGGCACAGCTTTGCCACCCACCTGCTGGAAGGGGGCGCCGATCTGCGCACGATCCAGGAGCTGCTCGGCCACGCCTCGATTTCGACCACGCAGGTCTACACTCGGGTCGACGCCGCACGCCTGCGGGAGGCGTACGCTGCGACCCATCCTCGCGCTTGAACCCAAATGTCGCCCCGGCGGCCATAGAATCGAGCAAAGTTCATGGAAACCGGCGTAAAAGAGGTAGAGCTACGCGACCTGTGGCGTCGCTACAAGGACGACGGCGACCGCACCGCGCGGGAGCGGCTGGTGGTTGCCTACTCGCCGCTGGTCAAGTTCGTCGCCGGCCGACTTGGGGCCGGGCTGCCCTCGCACGTCGACGACGCCGACCTGATCTCCTACGGCCTGATGGGCCTGATCGGCGCGATCGAGCGCTTCGAGCCCGAGCGCGGGATCAAGTTCGAGACCTTCGCGATGACGCGCATCCGCGGCGCGATCATCGACGAGCTGCGCTCGCTCGACTGGGTGCCCCGTTCGGTCCGCTCGCGGGCACGGGAAATCGAGGCGGCGCAGACCAAACTCGAGCACGAACTTCAGCGGGCGCCAACCGAGGCAGAGCTGGCGGCCAAAGTGGGGCTGACCGAGGAGGAACTGCAGACCTCGCTGCTCGAGATCGCCAACTCATCCGTCTACGCGCTGGACGAGCTCTGGACGATCTCCGACTCCTCCGGCGATTCTGTGTCGCTGCTCGACACGATCTCCGATCCGCGCGCCGAAGACCCGCAGGAATCGCTCGCCAGCAGCGAGATCAAGGACCGGCTCACCGAGTCGATCGCCGGGCTGCCGGAGCGGGAGCAGCTGGTCGTCGCCCTCTACTACTACGAGAATCTCACCCTGCGTGAGATCGGGGAGGTCCTCGGCGTCACCGAGTCGCGGGTCTCCCAGCTGCACACCAAGGCGGTCATGCGACTCAAATCTTCTTTGCAAGAGGTCTAGCCGGGCACTAATCTCGCTGTGTGCCGCATAAGGCCGCAGACCGGATTCGCAATGTCGCCCTGATCGGGCACCGGGGCTGCGGCAAGACGAGCCTGCACGAGGCGATGCTGTTCGAGGCCGGCGCGACGCGGCGGCTTGGCACGGTTGCCGACGGTGGCACTGTCTCCGACAGCGAGCCGGACGAGCAGGCGCGCGGAATGTCGATCGGCGCCGCAGTTGCCTGCTTCGAGTACGACGGGCGCGAGATCAATCTGATCGACACCCCGGGTGAGCCCAGCTTCGTCGCCGAGGCTGCGGTGGCGATGCGGGTTGCCGACGCCGCCGTCGTCGTCGTCAACGGCGTCGCCGGGGTAGAGGTACAGACCGAGCGGCTCTGGCGGCGAGCCGACGACGAGGACCTGCCGCGGCTCGTCTTCGTCAACATGCTCGACCGCGAGCGAGCCGACTTCTTCACCGTGCTCGAGTCGCTGAAGACCGCCTTCGGGCCACATGTGGTCGCCACCGAGATCCCGCTCGGGTCCGAGCATGACGTCCGCGGGGTGATCGACCTGATCGACCTCGAGGCGTTCGTCTACGAGGGGATGGGGTCCGGCAACGCGACCCGGACCGAGATCCCCGCGGAGCTGCGCGCCCAGGCGGTGGATTACCGCGAGAAGCTGATGGACGAGGTGGCGGAGAACTCCGACGAGCTGATGGAGCGCTACCTCGACGGCGAGCAGATCGATCACGCCGAGATCGTCGCCGCGCTGAAGCAAGGAGTCGTGGCCGGACTGATCTTTCCGGTCACCTGCGGCGCCGCGACTCGCAATCTCGGTACCAACCGGCTGCTCGGCGCTCTGGTCGAGGACCTTCCCTCGCCGGCGATGCGGGGCGCTGTTGCAGCGCGAGGCGAGGGCGGGGTACCGGTCGAGATCTCGCCTGACGAGGACGCCCCGCTTGTCGCCTACGTCTTCAAGACGCTGGCCGACCCATACGCGGGGCGGATCAACCTCCTCCGCGTCTACCGGGGCACGCTGCGCTCCGACTCTCACGTCGTCAACTCAAGCGGGCACGAGAAGGAGCGGATCGGCCAACTCGGCCGGCCGCTCGGCAGCGAGTCGGCGCCGACGGTGGAGCTGGGGGCGGGCGAGATCGGCGCGGTGGCGAAGCTGAAGCGGACGAGAGCGGGTGACGTGCTCAGCGAGCAGCAGGAAGAGATCGCCTTCGCCCCGCTCGACCTGCCCTTGCCGGTGATGGCCTTCGCCTACGAGTCGAAGTCGAAGGGCGACGAGGAGAAGGCGGCGGCAGCGGTGCGCCGACTGTGCGAGGAGGATCCGACGCTCGACGTCCACCGCGATCGGCAGACCGGCGAGCAGATTCTCGCCGGCTTGAGCCAGGTCCACGTCGAGGTGGTCGTCGAGCGGATGAAGCGCCGTTTCGGTGCGGAGGTCGAGCTGCACCCGCCGCGGGTTCCCTACCAGGAGACGATCCGCCGCCCCGCCGATGCGCACGCCCGCTACAAGAAGCAGTCCGGCGGCCGCGGCCAGTTCGCCGACTGCCGGATCGAGATCGAGCCGCTGGATGATGGCACCGCCCTCGAGTTCGTCAACCAGATCAAGGGGGCGGCGATCCCGGGCAGCTTTATCCCGGCGGTCGAGAAGGGGGTGGTCGAGGCGATGCTGCACGGCACCGTCGCCGGCTATCCGGTCAAGGGGGTGCGGGTACGGCTCGTCGACGGCAAGCACCACGATGTCGACTCCTCCGAGATGGCCTTCAAAGTCGCAGGCTCGATCGCCTTCCGCGAGGCGATGGAAGCCGCCGAGCCGGTCCTCTTGGAGCCGATCGTGCGACTCACCGTCACCTGCCCGGAGGACGCCGTCGGCGACGTGATCGGCGACCTCAGCTCGCGCCGTGGCCACCCGCTCGGGATGGAGCGGAAGGTTGCGGGGACGGAGGTCAAGGCGGAGGTGCCGATGGCCGAGGTGCTCGAATACGCGCCCGACCTGCGCTCGATCAGCGCCGGCCGGGCCGATTTCACGGTCGAGTTCGAGCGCTACGACCCGGTCCCGGCTCATCAGGCCGAACGCGTCGTTGCACAGTCCGAAGCAGGTGCCGGGGTTGCGGCGTAGACGCTCGCCGGCGCTGGTAATTTGACCCGGTGAGCCCTGACGAGACCTGCGCGGTCTGCGGTCGCACGATCCTGGCCGGAGAGCGCACCCGCAGCTACATGAGCCCGAAGGAGGGCCCGCAGCTGGTCTGCGATCTCTGCCGCCCGCGCGCCGAGCAGCTCGGCTGGGTCGACCCGGCGGCGCCCGGCGCCAATGTGGGTCGCCGTCCGGAGCCGGAGCGAACCGAGTCGCCGTCGGGGCGGCTGGAGCGGGCAGTTGCCCGTTTCAACGCAGGCGACGCCGCCCGAACAGTGGCTGGGCTGATGCGCACTTTGGGGCAACCCCAGGTATCGATCGGTTCCGCCGCCGGCTCGCCGAGCGAAGTGCGGATCACGGTTGCCTGGGAGCTTTGCTGGTACCAGTGGGGAGTCGACTTGGGCGATGAGATGCGCGCCGTCTTCCAGCTCGACAAAGGCAGCGAGGTCGAGCAGCTCGACGGCTCCGCCAGGCAGTGGAACGCGAGGGCGGGGGAGGGCGGCCGGCTCGGGCTCGGCCTTCCGCGTGCGAATCGATCCCGCGACGGCGAGCCCGTTGGCTGAGCTCTTGACCAAGCTGATCGTCAACGTCGACGGCGGCGCCCGGGGCAACCCGGGCCCAGCGGCGATCGGGGCGGTGGTGAAGAGTGCCGATGGCGAGATGCTCGAGGAGCGCGGCGAGCGGATCGGCGTTGCGACCAACAACGTCGCCGAGTACCGGGCGCTGCTGCTCGGAATCGAGCTGGCAGCCGCGCAGGGGGCGAGCGAGGTGGAGCTGGTCGGAGACTCGGAGCTGATCGTGCGCCAGGTCAAGGGCGAGTACAAGGTCAAGGACGCGACCCTGCGTGAGCTGCACGGCGAGGTGAAACGCGCCTTGGGACCCTTTGAGGAGTGGACGATCCGCCATGTGAAGCGCGAACAGAACGCCGAGGCAGATCGCCTGGTCAATCAGGTGCTGGACGGGGCGGATGCCTGACATCGACCCGATCGATCCCCGCGTCGACATCGGCCACGTTCATCTCAAAGTGGCCGACCTCGACCGGGCGCTGGACTTCTACTGCGGCGTGCTCGGCTTCGAGCTGCAGCAGCGGATCGGCGACGACGCCGCTTTCGTCTCCGCCGGTGGCTACCACCACCACATCGGCCTCAACACCTGGCACTCGAAGGGAGCGGCCCCGCCACCCGTGCGGAGCACCGGCCTCTTTCACGTCGCGATCCGCTACCCCGACCGACGCTCGCTCGCCGATGCGCTGCGGCGACTCTCGCAGGCGGGCATTTCGCTCGGCGGCGCATCCGACCACGGCGTCAGCGAGGCGATCTATGTGAACGACCCCGATGGCAACGGGATAGAGCTCTACCGCGACCGTCCGCGCGAGGAGTGGCCGCGGACTCCTGGCGGCGAGGAGATCGCGATGGTCACGGCACCTCTGGACCTCCACGATCTCCTCAGCGAGCTCGACTGATCTTTGCTATGAGCCGAGGATCGCTTCCACCAGGTTCGGCTTGAACGGCTCGGTGCCAGGTACCAACTGCATCGCGCCGAAGCTGCTGTTGGCCTGCAGGTAGGCGAGCTCCTTGCCGATATCGCCGACGCCGTTGGTTCCGGTCAGCGGCGCCAGCTGAAGGGTGCTGAGGATGCCGATCGCTTCGCCGGAGCCATTGAGGAAGCCGCTGCCGGAGTCGCCCGGCACGCCCGGGGTCAGGGTGACCACGATGTGACTCCAGCCGCCGCCTTCGTTCTGGACGACGACGCCCTGCTTGGGGCTGAGCTTGGCGATGCCACCGCGCAGCTCGGAGTTGCCGTAGGAGTAGACGGTCGAGCCGAGATCGCCGACGGTGCCGATGCCGGTCGGCCCGCCGAAGCCCGGCACCGAGGGGTTGACGCTGCCCACGTCGGTTGAGTCGATCTTGATCAGAGCCAGGTCGTTGTAGGCGCAGGTGTCGGGGTCGGCCTCGCCCTTTTCCTGCATGGTCAGCCAGGAGTTGTAGACGAGCATGCCGGGTTTGCTTGCGCCTTTCACTTCCACCGGCGTGCCGAGTGGCAGCGAGCCGCTGCTGCAGCCATCGGTTTCCGTCTGGCCGCCGGTGCCGGAGCAGTGCGCAGCCTGACCGAGGTAGACGCTGGATCCTTCCTGGAAGACGAAGTTCGAGGTGCACTGGGCGCCCGCCGTGAAGACCTGCACGCCGGGATGGATCGTCGCCGATTTCGCCGGTGCCCATGCCGAGGAGCCCGCCGGGACGACCAATGCAATTGCGAGCGCCAGCATGGCGGCGAGGATGGCGATCTTGCTTCGGTTCACGAGGCCTCCTTGGTATCTGGGCGTCGAAACACCCGGCTGAAACAGGCAAAAGGGCGCTACCCAATAATTAGTAGCTCAAAACAAGCAAGACCTGGCTCTCGCATGCCGGTCGCCTCCGATCCAGGCAGCTTGCGCCCACGCGCCTATAATCCGCGACCGATGCGGCTGTAGCTCAGCTGGCTAGAGCGTCTGCTTGCCATGCAGAAGGTCGAGGGTTCGAATCCCTTCAGCCGCTTAACTTCGAATCCCCTGCACATGGGCCGGTCGGCCCTCTCCGGGGAAAATCAAACCATCCCCGCATATCGCCTCCATTTTGGGCACTAGTTCCCAAAATGACGCGGATGCGTGGGGACTAGCGCCGATTTCGGCCGATTCCGCCTCGCTTTCGGGCGGCGGCGGAGCTACGGTCGCCAGCGCCAAGACATAAGTGGCGCCGGCGGCGGTGGAACGCCCCGGGGCCTGGCACCGAAGCCGTAACTTCGATGCAACGGAAACGGTACTCGCCGTTGCCCCACCGGGGCGGCATCGGGTCCGGCTTCGGTGCCCTACCGAGAGGAGGGGCGCCATGCCCGGCACCACGATCACGATTAGCGGCCCGCAGCGCAACGGCCTCTACGAGCTGGTCCGCAACCACCTCGGCTCCGTAGGCGACCTTTGGGACGCGCTGGAGCGGGACAAGGACTTCGCCACCGCCGCACGGCTCGGCCTGGAGTTCGGCGAAGACTTCGAGCTGCTGGAGGACATCGGCTGGGCCTCCGAGGCCGATCAGGAGTCGGTGGGGCTGACCATGCCGCGCGAGAAGCTCGCCGAAACCCTGAAGCGGCTTCGCCGCGATGCCCGTCGCGCCCCGTTTTCGGTGCGGCATGAGCGCGAGCCGGAGGAAAGCGTCGATGAGTGTTGGCGGCGCTTCCGGCAGGCGTGGGAAGTCTGCGAGGAGCTGCTCTGTCGGCTCGACTCGTCGGGCCAGGATGAGGAGGACCCGGAGCCGATCAGCGGTGTCTCGCCCGAAGATGTCGCGAGATACGAGCTGGGTCCTTACACCTCCGTCACGGACGGCTTTGTCCTAGCGGCACTTGAGCGTGCCGAACTGCATGAGCAGGAAGCGGAGGTCTTGACGTCCGCCCTCATGGGGCACCTCGGATTTAAGTGGGCGCCATCCACGAATCGCCTGTTCTTTCCCCGGCTCGAAGAGCTGCGGCAAGCCGGCCTGTTGACCAGCATCGAGAGGCGGGGCGAGCCGTATTGGAGCCTGACCTCCGTCGGTCGAGAGCAGCTTGCCAAAGAGCGCGAGGCGGGCGAGGTCGGCGACCTGCCGGAGTCGCCCCAGCATCGCGCCTGGCGCCACGCCCGCGAACAGGCGGCTGTGCGGATCGACGGTTTCCGTGGGGAGCAGACCGAGGCACTTGAGGCCGCCGATGAGCTCCTGAACCGTTACAAGCCCTCGCTGTCTCAGGAGTGGCTCGACTTGAGCGAGCGGCTGCACTGGTCGACTTGGCACATGGCGTCGGCCATCCACTGCCTGCACGAGTGGGTCGAGCCCGACGACGAGGTTCCGGATGTGGAAGGCCTGGCCCAAGGCCAGGGCGACGGAATGTTGCGGCCTGGGACACCCAGCCTGGCAAAGAGCAAGGAGGCAACGCATGAGCGCGAAACAGCAAGCAAGAAGGGCGCCGGCAAATCGACCAAAGCGCCGTCGGCGGGAAAGAAAGACCGTCTCGGTCCCGGCGAGCTGGACAAGCTCGTTCTCGCCTACATGCGCAAGCACAAGAAAGACGCGCCGCAGACGCCGAGCGCGATCGCCAAGGGAATCGAGCGCTCCTCGGGCGCCGTGGCCAACTGCCTCGCTCGCCTAGAGGGGCAAAAGAAGGTGCGGTTGGTCAAGCCCAAGCCGCGCGAATACGAGCTGGTCGAGACCAAGGGGAAGCGATGAACCGTCTGTTCGTCGTGGGCGAGACGGAAGGCCGGCGTGGACGCGATTGAGCGCCAGGAGCATTGTGTGCGCTTCGGCAAGGAGCTGAGGCGCATCCGGCGGGAGGCGGGCATCTCGATGGAGACCCTCGGCAATCGTGCTGGCCTGCATCGCACCGAGATCGGCCACCTGGAGCACGCGGGCCGGGAGCCGCGCCTCACGACCATCATCAGGGTCGCGCACGGCCTGGATATATCGGCGAGTCGCCTGCTCGAGGGCGTCGACCGCTTCGGAAGAGACGGCACGCACTCTGAGTCAGATCCTGCGCCATTGGTTGCTGTTCGAGGGCCGAGGTTCAGGCCACCGGGAGGTGTTGAGGACCCCGCGAAAGGGGGGTCCTCCATCCCCCGCCTCGGCCCTCGAAGAGCGACAAACGGCGCCTCCTCGGAGCCCGGCGACGAAGGGGCAGCCCGGCTCAGATAGCGCGCATTCCGAGGAGGACGCCGATCCCGAGCTGCCCCACTGCGTCGAGTGCGGTCGCGAGCTGCTCGACGCCGAACCAGACGGAGACGCTCCCGCGAGGTGCGAGGACTGCATCCCCGAAACCGGCCCCGGCAGCGCGTACGTAGACCGACTTTCGGTCAATCTCCGTCAGCTCCGTGTCGGCGCCGGTCTTGAGCGCGGCGCGCTTGAGAGTCGGGTTGGGACTCAACACCTTTCCCATCTGGAAGGTGACGCCGCCAACAGCTTGCGCCTGACGACCGCCTTGAGGCTCACCTACTCGCTGGGCGCCTCGATCGAGCAGCTAACCGACCGCATCCACTGGACCCCGGGGCAGATAGTCCGTGGTTTCGAGCAGCGCCGACCAGTGGAACGCCTATCCGGGTTTTTCCAGGTTCTACCCGGCAACGTGCCGGCCTTCGAGCCGCCACCGCCGCAGGATGCTGAAGATCGCGAAGAGGCGGCTGCGATCTTCGGGGCAAACGTCCGCGATGCTCGCGAACGCCGCCACCTAACCCAGGGGAGCTTGCGCGAAAGGCTGGCCTCGGCAAGAACGGCCTTTCGTTGATCGAGAGGGGCATTCGGGAGACGTCGGTCGCGACCCTCCTCGCACTGGCTCGCTCGCTTGAAGTGCCACCGGACCTCTTGCTCGGAGGCATTGTCTGGAGTGCCGGCCCACGGTCGGGTGCGGCGAGTCGGGCGCGACGCGTCGGATGCAGCCTCGACATTGCCATCCGGCGCCTTTGGAACGAGGGGAAGACGGCGCGTGAGATTGCCGAGGAGCTGGGGACTTCACCCGGAACGGTCTCGGCGACGGTGCATCGGTTGCGTGAGCGCGGCGAGCCCCTTGGCTATCGTCGCCCACCGACGAGGGCCGTTCACGCCTGTGCCCGTCAGAGGTGTCCAACGTGCCCTGAGCCCGCCTTGATCGGACACGAGGAGCCTCAGCGTGACGCCGCCATGCCGAGGATTGACGAAGCCTGCAGCGAGGACATAGCCGGCAGGATCGGAGTCAACGTCAGGTTTCGTCGCGCCGGGTCTGGTTTGACGCTTCGGCAGCTCGCCGAAGCCACGGAGACGCACTTCAGCCATCTCTCGCGGATCGAGCGGGGAAGGTCGAAGATTCCGCAGCTCGCTCTTATTCTCAAACTCGCGGGAAGCCTCAACGTGCGATGCGGCCTCCTTACGGCCGGCGTGATCTGGGATCCGGCGTCGCACTCCTTTTGGGTGGACTCCCCGCCCGAGCCTCACACGGCGGTTGATCGACTTGGAGCCAACGCAAGGCACGCCCGGCTGCAGGTCGACCTTTCCCAGCAACCGCTGGCCGACCGGGCATCCATGAGTCGAACTGATCTCGTGGACTTCGAGCGAGGGAACCGGAACTTCAGGATCTTCACCGTGGTCCGGCTCGCCAGCGCGCTCGGAATCGGCTTCGAGCAGATGTTCGCCGGAGTCGCCAATTGGCATTTCCGTCCTCTGGCGCCACCGGAATTCTTGCCAGGCGAGCGTCCGACCAAGGCAGAGCGCGACCAGTTGCTCATGCGACTCTGGCGGGAGGGACGCCCCGAAGCGGAGATAGCCGAAGCGTTGGATCTATCCAGAAAGGCCGTTGGCCCATATGTCCGCGAACTTCGGGACGCAGGAGAGGATCTGCCGTACCGCCGCCCGCCTCGGAGTGCGGTTGAAGTGGCGGCCCGTCGCCGACGTGGCCATCCCTGTGGGAACACACAGGCCACCGATGGCCTCGCGCCGGCTGCGGAGCCTTATCCCGAAGAGCAGCGCGCGAGAGCTTCTGGCAGCTAGAAGACTCGAACCGGCGACCTCCTGGGTGCGATCCGCGAAGGCCATGATCGCGGAAGGCGTGAAAAGGGGCCGATTACCAGCATGTTTGCGGGGGTAGCTGCGACCCCGCCGTACACGGATACGCGGCGATTAGCGGGGATTAGCGGGGAGTCAGGCACTTCTGGCGAGAAGTGCCTGAAATGGAAGGGTGCGGTTCGAAGGGCGGCGCGCGACGCCTGACGCGGAGACGCGAAGCCGACCAGCGTCAGCGGCCCAACGACGCGTCGGGGAGAATTGCGGCATGAATCACGTGGCGCCGCGATTCTGGCAGGAACATTTCCACCGGCATCCGGCCGGTTAGCCTCATTGGGGTGGCCGAACACGCACTTCCCTACGAACCGCTTAGCGGCGATCTGCATCGCCACGGCGACCGGACCCACGCCCATCCGCACTCAGGTCCCCACGCGCACCTGGCTGAGGTGCCATCGCACCACCGTCACGACCACGGGCACTCCCACGGCCTGATTGACGAGAGCATCAAACGCTCCCGCGAGGGATTGAAGGCGGTTGGTCTCTCGCTGGCGGTGCTCGGAATCACCGCTCTCGCCCAGGTCGCGATCTTCCTCTCCAGCGGCAGCATCGCCCTGCTCGCGACCTGATCCACAACTTCGGCGATGCGGCCACGGCGCTCCCGCTGGGCGTTGCCTTCCTCTTGCGCTCGGTCCGCGCTGAGCGGATCGCCGGGTTGTTCGTCGTCGCCGCGATCTTCGTCTCGGCCTGCGTCGCCGGCTATGAGGCGGTCCTGCGCCTCATCCATCCCGAGACCCCGACGCATCTCCTCGCCTTGGCCGGAGCCGGGATCGTTGGCTTCGCCGGCAACTGGATCGCCGCGATCATCCGTATCCGCGCCGGCCGCCGCCTCGACAGCCCGGCGCTGATCGCGGATGGCAATCACACCCGCGCCGACTCCTACGTGAGCCTGGCTGTCGTGGAAGCGCCGCAGTCGTCGCTCTCGGCGTGCCGATCGCCGATCCCCTCATCGGCCTCGCCATCACCGCGGTCATTCTCCGAATCACCTGGGCTTCGTGGCGCACGGTGCGCGGCCACGACCACAGTCACTAGCCACGCAACGCCTCCCTGGTCCAGGGAGGCGCCTACGCGGGCTTCCGTGCCTTTGCGCCGACGACTGCGGCCGGGAAGACGACGCTGCCGTCATCTGCCATGAAGTCCTGCGCACCGGAGACGGCCGCGGTGCGGATGGCCTTTAGATCGGCGTCGGGAAGCGCGGCCAACAGGGCCGTCAGCGGCCCGCTGACCTCGCGGAGGTACTCCCACCATGCCTCGAGCGATTCGTAGGTCTGCTCCGTCTCGATCTCGGTGATGTCTACTTCCGCCAGCTCGGCTCGCTCCAACATCTCCTGCAGGTGCCCTGCGGCGCTGAGCGAAAACGGTCCCGGAGTTCCCGGCTCTGGGGGCGGTGCGTTCAGATGGGTCATCACCGCGTCGAAGATGGTCGAGATCCAAGGGTTCTTCTCAGCTGAGCCCCAGACCGCAAGCACGAGACGTCCACCGGGGCGAAGGACCCGACCGCTTTCCGTCAGCGCCTGCAGCGGATCGGCCATCAGCATGTAGCCGAAGCGGCAGAGCACGAGATCAAAGGTCTCTCCTTCGCCGAGGGCTAGGTGGTGGGCATCGAGAATCCGCGTGTCGGCGTTCGTCAGCCCCATGCGGGCGATGCGCTCGTCGACTGCCGCCACCATCGCCTCCGAGAAATCCGAACAGAGAACCGCCCCGTCAGGTCCGACCATGCTCGCCGCCTGAAGGCCGACCCGGCCGGCACCGCAGGCAAGCTCCAGGACCCGCTCGCCCGGGTGGAGGTCGGCGACGTCGAGCATCCAGGCGGCGGCGTCGGCGGACGCGCCCGTCTCCTCTTCTTCTGCGGCGCGCGCCCAGCGTTTTGCCGAGTCGCTCCACCCCTGCTGGCTCGCCTCCTGAAAATCCGACTCGCTCACGGCACCGAACCTACAGCCAGACTCAGCATCGACAGCATCTCGAACCTTTCGGCCAGGGTTAATAGGAGCACACACGCGCCCGCCCCTCGAGTAACGCTGACGCACCTTCGCACATCTATAAGAATGTTTGTAAGATGCCGGTGTGGCCCGGAGTCCCGACACCTGCGATCTGCTCTGCCTCGACCTGCCGAAGGCCGAGCGGGTAAGGAAGGGCCTCCCGAGCGCTGAGGAGCTGGAGCTTCGAGCGGCCGGGGCGAAGGCGCTCGGCGACCCGACCCGGCTCGCCATCGCGCTCGCCCTGGAGGTCGGCGAGTCCGCCTGCGTCTGCGACCTGGCCTGGATCGTCGGCCGTGACGAGCGCCTTGTCTCCCACCACGTCCGCCTGCTCAAGGGCGCGGGCCTCGCCTGCTCCGAGCGCGACGGGAAGATGGTCATGTACGAGCTGACCGAGCGCGGCCGTGCCCTGCTGGCGGCGGTGGCCGCGCAGGGAATCGCGGCGTGAGCCCGGTCGAGCTGCCGACCGTCCCGGCCGCGTCCGCTCCGGTGCAGGTATCGCGCCCGATTGCCTCGATCTCACGCGAGCGCTACGAAGAACTGGCCCGCCGCGTCCGCCTGCTGTCCTGGCTCTCGTTGGGCTGGATGACGATCGAGGGAGTGGTGGCGATCACCGCGGGCATCGTTGCCTCCTCGATCGCCCTGGTCGGCTTCGGCCTCGACTCGGGCATCGAGGGCGTGGCGAGCCTCATCATCGTGTGGCGCTTCACCGGGCATCGTGTCTTCTCCCACGCCGCCGAGCAACGCGCGCAGAAGCTCGTCGCGGTCCAGTTCTTCCTCCTCGCCCCCTACGTCGCCTTCGAGTCGGTGGGAGCGCTCGTTGGTGCTGAGCATCCCGAGGTGAGCTGGGTCGGGATCGGCCTCGCTGTCAGCTCGGTGATCTTCATGCCGATGCTCGGGATCGCCAAGGAACGACTCGCCGATCAACTCGGCTCGGCGGCGACGAAGGGCGAGGGGCGCCAGAACATGCTCTGCGCCTATCTGGCCGGCGCCCTCTTGGTCGGCCTGCTGGGCAACGCTCTCCTCGGCGCCTGGTGGCTCGATCCCGGGGTCGGCCTCCTGATCGCCGCCGTCGCCGTAAGGGAGGGGACCGAGGCATGGCGTGGCGAGGGCTGCTCCGTCAGCTCGCCGCTCGACGGTGCCGGGTTTGCCGAGGAGTGCTGCGAGGACGAGTCCTGTGCGCAGCAGAGCACCGCTCTCTAGATGATTGATTCCTAATTCTCGACGGCGGCCTCGTCGGGCGACGCAGGCGAAGGGCGCCGAAGGAAGGCGTTGCTCAAGCAGCGTCGACCCCAAGGAGCCACGATGCACGCCGAACTCGACGCCTCCCCGACGATTCGGCGCATCATCGCCACCGCGCGGCGCCGCCTGCGCCACCTCTTCCCGTGTCTGCCCCAGCAACCCGGCTACTCCAAGCGGGTGCGCGCCCTGACCCCTCAGATCGAGCGCCAGCAGCTCGACCGCGAGCGCCCCCTCTCCGCTCCCGAGCCGCAGCCGCTCGCGGCCCGCGAAGGTCCTGGTCGGCAGCAGCGGGGGGATCCGCGGCGGGCCCTCCAGCTCGCCCGATCGCCTCGCGGTGGCGGGCGAGCAGCTCGGCGGTGCGCTGATTGGCGAGGACCTCGCAGTCGGCGAACGCCTCGCTGCCGACATTGGTCGAGGTGCCAGTGGCTGGGGACGACGGTCAGCCGCCGGGCGCCGCGGCGCTCGCGCTCGGCGCGGACGAACCGCCCCCACTCGACCGAGATGCCGGTGTCGTAGACGAATCGCCTCCGCGCCGGCCAGCAGCGCGTAGCTGGCGATCCCCAGACCGACCGCCCCCGCGTCGACCCAGTTCGGCCCCTCGGCGAAGCGACTGCCGTCGCGCCCCGCGTAAGGAGGCGAGGACCCTGGCGGCGGGCTCCAGGACGCGGATCGGCGGCGCGGCGGGCATCGACTCAGCCTAGTCGGGCTCAGCTCGGCGCGGCGGCGAGTAGGCGTGGATCATCATCGCCGGCTCGCCGCTGGTGTCGAGGACCCGCTCATTTTTTAGCGGTCACCGTCGCGCTCGTGAAACCGGTCACGGCGACGGTGATCGTGTTGTTGAAGCTGCCGCTGGCGGGCGCGGTGTAGGTGAACTGAGCGGCGGAGACGGCGGGACCCGTTGCGGGCAGGGCCAGCGGGCTGCCGGCGATCGTGCCGCCGGTAGAGGTGATCGTCGCCGATTTGCCGGCGCCGATCGCGGAGACGGTGTTGCCGGCCGAGTCGGTGATCGCGACGTTGGCTTTCAAGGTGCCGCTGTTGCCGAGCCCCGTCACCGCGCAGGTAAAGAAGCAGGGCGAGCCGGCGCTGCCGGCGCTGAGCGCGACGTTGGTGACGGCGACCCGCGCGGCGGCGCCGGTAGAGACGGTGAAGGCGACCGGCGCGGTGGTAAAGGTGCCGTCGGTCGCGGTGACGTTGGCCGCGCCGACCTTGTTCAGTATCAGCACGCCGTTTTTGGAGGCCGAAACCGAGGCGACGCCGCTGGTGAAGGTGAGCGTGGTCGGCGAGCCGAAGGCGACCGCGGCGCCGTCTTTGTTGGCGACCGTCGGCGCGGCGCCGCTCGGGCTCGCTTCGGCCCCGGCGAAGGTCAGGTTCTTGCTGCCGGTGTAGGAGGTCGCGGTGTTGCCGAAGGCGTCCTGGGCGGTGATCGTCAGGTTGTCGGCGGCCGCCGCCACCGGGGTCGTCGTCGCCGCCGCGAGGAGGAGTTTGGTGGCGGCGCCCGCTGAGACGGTGAGGGCGAGCGCGGTCGGGTTGGTGAGCGAGCCATCGGTCGCGGTGATCGAGGCGCCGCCGCTCTTGTAGAGCTTCATCGCGCCGTTGGCGGCGCCTGAGACGGTGGCGACGCCGGCACTGAAGTTGATCGCGGTGGCGGTGCCGAAGGCGACGTCGGTGCCGGCTGAGTTGGAGACCGTCGGCGCGTTGCCGCCGGGGCTGGCCGAGGCGCCGGAGAAGGTCAGGCTGTGGGAGCCGGTGTAGGACGTGGCGGTGTTGCCGAAGGCGTCCTGGGCGGTGATCGTCAGGTTGTCGGCGGCGCCAGCGGCGGGGGTCGTCGTCGCGGCGGCCAAGCCGTACTTCGAGGCGCTGCCCGGGCTGACGGTGAGCGCCAGCGGCGTCGGCGTCGTCAGCGAGCCTTCGCTGGCGGTGATGCTGGCGACGCCGGCGAGGTAGATCGTCAGCACCCCGTTTTTCGATTTGGACACCGTGGCGACGCCACTGGCGAAGCTGAGCGCCGTGGGCTGCCCGAAGGCGACGGCGGCGCCGGAGCTGTCGGCGACGGTCGGCGCGTTGCCGCCGGGGCTGGCCGAGGCGCCGGAGAAGACGAGGCTGTGGGAGCCGGTGTAGGTCGTAACGGTGTTCCCCCCGGTGTCCTGGGCGGTGATCGTCAGGTTGACGGCGCCCCCGGCGGCGGGATTGGTCGGCGCGCCGGCGATCGCGAACCGGGCGGCTGGACCCACCGTGACTTTTGCGGAGGCGACGGCGCTGGTCGCGGTCCAGCTGCGAAAGCGCGCGGAGACCGTGTATTCGTAGGTGCCGACGGCGAGGCCGCTGTCGGTGCAGCTGGTGATCGCCTGCGGCGCCGCCTGAGCGGGGCAGTTGCCGGCGGGCGCACCTCCGTCGCGCTTCACGTAGTAGGTGACCGTGCCGGCGCCTGGCGGGGTCACCGCGCTCCAGCTGAGGGCGACCGTCCCCCCGGCTGCCGGGTTGGCGGCGGTGATCGTCGGCGGGACGAGCGTGGTCACCGCGGCGGAGGCGACACCGGCTCCCCCGCCTGAGAAGTAGGCGAGGGCGCCACTGCAAAGCGCCGTCAGCGCGACGGCGGCGCCGAGCATGGCGAGCCATGAGCGAAGCCGGCCCCTCATCCGTGCGCCTCACCGCTGAAGAGGAGCTGCAATTCGCCACCTTGGCAGGCGTCCTGGCTGACCGGCAGATCGCGCATCGCGATCGCCGGCAGCGAGATCCCCTGCGCAGGCAGGGTCACGCTCGCTTCGGGCGGGATCGCCAGCGGCGTCGCAGCCGAGGCATCAGAGGGGATGAAGACGAAGTTCTCGGCGCCCGGGCAGCCAGGCGGGTCGGCCGCCAGGGAGGCCCGCAGCGAAGTGATCGCGATCGGGAGCGGGTTGGGGTTGTCGAGCCGCACCGCCAGCGGCTGCGCCGGCGTGCCCGGGAATAGGGGCGGCGGGGGTTCGAGCTGCTCGATCGAGAAGGGCAGGCCCTGTTCGCCCTCTTCCGGCGCCGGTGGAGTCGGGGTGCCCGCGGCTGGAGTCGGTTGAGGCGCGGGCGGATCGGGGGGCGGGGGGACCGCCATGAGAACGCGCCAGTCGAAGACGGCGGGCTCGCCGGGGCGGCCGCCGCGGTTGATCGCTCGCACCTGGAAGCGGTGATGGCCGCGGCGCAAGCCGTCCACCCGGACCGGCGCCCGGCAGGCATCCCAGGGGTCGTCGTCAAGCCGGCATTGGAAGTCGAGTGGATGACCCGGCTTGGCGCGGGAGGCCGGCCGCGGCCGCCCGGCGAAGCCGAAGCGGGCGATGGTCTCGGCGGTCACGGAGTCGGGGTGATCGGTCAGCCGCGGCACGAGCGGCCGCGAGCCCTGCTGCCCTTCGGCGGCGTCATCGGGGCCCCTCGCCGCATAGGCGGCGGCGCCGAGGCAGCAGCCGACCGCGGCCAAGAGCAGCAGGGCCCTGACGGTGCCGCCGCCGCGCTGGCGCCAGCGTTTCGACCGCCGCCGCGGCATCGGCTTAGTTACTGGCGAGCTGCAGGGTCAGGGTCGCGCCCTGGCAGGCGTCCTGGCTGACACCGGTGTCGTTCATCGTCAGCGTGCCGGTCGGCGTCACCGCTTGGCCGTTGCCGGGACCGAAGGTTTTGTTGACGGTCACCGGCGGCATCGCGAAGTCCGGTTTTTCGCCGCCGATCGTGGTCAAGCACCCTGAGTGGCCGGCGTCCGGGGTGATGCCGGTCAGCGTGATCGTGCCGACCCGCTGGCCGCCGGTGGAGGGGTTGTCGACCGTGAAGGTGACCGCCTGCGAGGACGCGGGGAAGAGCGGGCCGCCGACGGTCGCGTGCAGCGTCACCGCCTGGCTGGAGCCGACGCTGGCGGTGCCGGTTCCCGAGCCGGTGCTGGTGAAGTAGGCGTAGGCGCCGGCGGCGAGCGCGAGGACGACCAGCGCAAAGAAGGCCGACAAGATTCTCTTCCTGGTGACGCGAAACATGCGATCTGCCTCCTTGAGGCTGGGTACGCCGGACGAGACGACCTCGACGGCTACCCAACTTGTATCGGCGGATCCAGATGCGACTTTAGGGCTGCACGGTCGGCGCCTCGCCCGGCGCTCGAGCGGACGTCAAGCCCCGCGGGGCGCTCGACGATCGTCTCCATCTGAGCCTCCTTGAATGTGATCGACGGGGATCGTCGCCCAGGGGCCTCTGAGAACTGACGAGTCTGGCAGTCGTGCTCATGGCAACAGTCCGGAGATCCGGGGAGGCCCGCACGCCAAACTAATCTCGGGCTCACGGGCACCAAGGACTGGCGTCGGCGTCGCGGACGACGACTCAAGGATCGCCGATTTTCATTTGCCCGCGTGGGCCCGCGGCGCGGGCAGCGCAACTAATCGCCACAGGCGGCGAGCGCCATAGGGGCACAGAAGAGGGTGTCGAAGGTCGGCGGTGTCCTGCAACGCCGACCACACGGAGGTGGTCACCTTGCCCGCCGACCTCGACACCCTCTTGACGGCACTTTACGTGCTGGCCGACGATCTCCTGCCCGGCAGAGATCCTTCTCGGCCGGGGCGAAAGCCCCGGATCTCAGACGCCGAGGTGATCTGCTTGGCCGTCGCCCAGGTCCTGCTCGACTGCGCCAAGGAGCGCCGCTTCCTACGCTTCGCCAGACGCCGGCTCGGGCACCTCTTCCCCTACGTCCCCGGCCAGTCCGGCTACAACAAGCGGGTGCGGGAGCTGGCTCCGCGCATCGTCTGGCTCTGATCACCTGGCCCGGGTCTCGCCCTCCTGGTGTGACGGCCTGCAGCTGGTGGATGCGACGCCCGTGCCCTGCGGGCAATCGCGCCAGACGGTGAAGCGCTCGGAGTTCGCCGGGCACGCCGCCTACGGCTACTGCGCCGCTCACTCGCGCCACTTCTGGGGCTTCAAGCTCTACCTGCTCTGCGCCTCAGACGGGATGCCGATCGCCTTCGAGCTGGTCCCCGCCAACGTCCCCGAGCGCGAGGTGGTCGCCGGGATGCTCGAGGGGGTCGACCTCGACGGCTACACGGTGATCGGCGACAAAGGGCTCTCCGGTGCTGCGATCGAAGAGCTCGTCGCCGCCCTCGGCGGCGCCTTCCTGCGCCCTGATCGCCGTGACGAGGCTCCGCGCCATGGCAACTTCGGCGGCGTGCGGCAATGGATCGAGGCGATCTTCGACCAACTGAAGGACCAGCTCTCCCTGGAGCGCCACGGCGCCCACACAATCGGTGGCCTACGCGCCAGGGTCGCCCAGCGGCTGCTTGCCCTTGGCGCTTGCGTCTGGCACAACTGGGAGATCAGTGAGCCCGGCCGCAGCCTGATCGCCTATGACCACTGAGCCGGGTGAATGGGAATCAGTGATCTAGGTAGAGATAGGGAAGGAGGCCGAGGGTCAACCAAACCGGCATTCCGAGCTGGCGTCCGGCGTGGCCCCAATCGAACTCGTCGAAGCCCGAGATGAACTGAACGACCCAGGCCAGCGCCATCGCGATTCCAACGAACCCAAGGAGGCCGTCGACCAGATTCTTGGCCGAAGTCGATTCGGGATCCCGATCAGCGATCAGGGAGAGCAGGAGGAGCAGCGTGGCGACCGGGGCAAGCAGCTCAACCCAGAGGTCGAAGACGAAGAAGCTGGCGACTATCTCGACGAACACGCCGACAGCGAGCGCACGATGCAGGGCAGGTCGTAGGAAGGGTTCGTCTCCCTTGCGCGTCCCGCTCTGGAAGAAGAGGACCACCCCGGTTGCGCCGCTCCAGAAGATTGCACTGAAGATCAGGCCGCCGTCCCAGATCCCTAGAGATTTTGCCGCAACGATCAGCCCAAAGATCCATGCCACCAAGAGAACGGTGGGGATCAAGATGGCGGGCGCGATCATCGATGCGTCAACGCCTTTCAGGGACGTTCGAAGGTCAGGCTTTCGGGCCGTCAGGATGGCAAGGCCAAGGACGGTGGCGCCGAGCAGGATCAGGGTGGCAAGTTCGCGGTTGTCCATTCCCTTTCTGATAGCTAAGAGGTCGGACCTTCCGCTCCTCTACGAGCGAGATCGTCCTTACCGGCGACCATTCAGCGGCTGCGGTAGCTGAGTGGCTGGATATGCCGCAGCTCGATCCGGCCGAGCTTCGCCGCGGACTGGAGCACCTGCTTATCGTGAAGAGCTGGCGGACCCCCAAATCAAGGTCGTGAACGGTGGCCTCGCCTTGGCACTGATTCGCCGCAGTGGCCTGCGCCGAGAGGAAATTGAATGGGTCGGCCCTGACGGGCGGCGCACCGCCGCGATCGCGGAGGCGGTGCTGTGGGCGCTTCTGCGAATCGCGGCGGCTGAGTGACGGGCGAAGGAAGGCCTCCCCGGCCTCTCCCGACAGCTTTTCGTTGTACTTATGCTGCCATCTACATGGGACTCGAAATACTCATCGGTCTGCTTCAGTTCGCCGTGTCGGTACTCCGCTTTTTTGGCGATTGGTGGGACCGTCGCCGCCGGTCCCTCGCTGAACTTCTCCGCCCGCGCCTTGAAGGTAAAAGAGGAAGTCAGCGGCAGGCTAGTTTGGGATCGCCATACCGTTCTTGACGACCCTGACCGCTACATTTCGGAGAAAGCGGCGACCGCCCGCACCACCAGCAAGCCAAGCAGTGCTAGGACAGGCAACACAAGCAGCGGGCCGACGAGGTTGATGAAGATTCGCTGAGGCGGGGCGCCAGTCAGAGAAAACAACCCCCGCTCGGCGGCGTCGAGCTTCTCCGCCAGCACACGCTTGGCCGGCTGGGCCGCCGTCGCCATGTTGCCAAGGAGCCGCAACGTGAAATAGATAAGCCCGACGGCGGTCGCCGTGCTCACAAACCTCCCCAGATTGAGTACCCACAACGCAATCGCCGCAGCAGGCAGGCTGATGGCCGCCAATAGCGTCTGACCGCCGAGGGAGGCCTGCAAGGCGCGACCCAACCAAGAAGAACCGTGGCCCAAGCCGCCGGCGACGAGGTCCCCCTCGGCCACCTTCTGCGCGTAGGCTTTCGTCGTTTCGGCCAGCGCGATGAACTCGACGTGGGTGTGCAACTGGAGGGCCGCCCGCGCGCTGCTCACCGCAACGACGTGCTGAACCAACTCTCGGTTGAACGCGTTGAGATCCTCGCTCTCGCGCAGCGCCGCGCGGTAGCCGGCCATTAGCTCGACATGCTTAGCCTCGATGGAGCTCGGCTTCAATTGTTGCTTGGAACCCATAACGAGTGCTCGGCGACACTACGCACGCCTAACACTGTCATGAAAACCCAACGAATGCTGAGCGACCTCGCCGCCTACGGCACGGTCGAGACCGAACGCTTCCTGGCGGGCTTCTGCTACGTCAGCTCCGTTGCCAAGCCCGAGCAGCCCTAGGCAGATTCCCGCCGCGACGGGCGGGCAGGGGAAATCAAACCGCCACCTCGGATTCGGGCACTTCTCCGCCGGAGTTCCCAAATCGCCGCATATCGCCGCATATCCGTGCGTATTGCTGATCGGGGCCGTTCCGACCGGCGATGCGAAACCCCTGCAAGCCGCTACATTCGCCGCCCGCGACTCTCGGAGGCGGGCCTAATTGCCATGCAGAAGGTCGAGGGTTCGAATCCCTTCAGCCGCTTCGAAGCGAATCCCCTGCACTTGGGCCGGTCGGCCCTCGCGGGGGGAAATCAAACCACCCACGCATATCGCCTCCATTTCGGGCGCTAGCTGACCCGCCCACACACACTGTGAACGCCTGAGAAGCCATCCGGGGCCCCTCCCACAGGCTTAGGGTGTCTACGCCTAAGCAAGGAGGACCCGGATGAAGGTTCACGGTAACGCTGCTCTCGGACCAGCGGGAAGGCTCGCGCTGGTGCACCCGCACGGACGCTGATCGATTCAGCCCTTCTTGAACGAGACGAGCCTCAGTCGCTCGACGGCACCCTTTACCGCGATCTCGCGAACGGAGCCGATCCCCCGGATGTAGTACTTGTTGTCGATCATGCCAGGCTCGAGTGGCGTCCACTCCCTCGTCCGTAGCGCCCGCTTCGAGGAGACGAAGGGAACCGAGACGCTTGCCTTCAGGTCGAGGACTTCAAAGTGGTCTTCGGCTTCGCCCTTCCGGAACTCCTGGCGGCCGACCAGTCCCACTTTGGGGGTGCCTGGGATCAGGACTCCCGCGCGGGCGCCATTCGCGCCGGCCTGAAAGGAGCCTTCGGTGCTGGTGGTCTTCCCCTGCGCATTGAGCTCCTTCGTTTCCTCGCCGAAGTACCAGACGTTGCCGTGACGATCCTGAGCGTAGAAGTCGTCGGTCACCTCCTCGGGTCTGCCCTTCACCGAGACGACGTCGTGGACCACGGTCGTGGCGACGCCGAGGATGAGCCTGGTCTTGTGGGTCGCCGTGACGACGTCGACCGTCTTCGTCTTGTCCTTCAAGCCGGTGTAGCGCCATTCGCTTCCCGGCTGGAGCGGAAACCACGGGTTGGTCACGCGGGGGACGAAATCGCTCGGGCTGAGCGTCGCCGGCCAGCCCGGCCCGGCGCCCGACATGATCGGCCCGGCCGCCGGGGTGGCGGCCAGCGTCGGCGAAGTGGCGGCAGCGCCACCGGTAAGGGCGCAGGAAACGGCCAGCGCCAAGATTCCCCTCCTTGCGATTGAACGGTTGCTCGCGCTCACGGCGTCCTCCTCGGGTCGGTATCAGTGGTGGGTCACGCGGACGAGCTTGATCTGCTCTTTGGTTCCGCTTGCCGCGCGCTCCTCGACGTAGCCGATTCCCCGCACCGACCACTTCAGATCTCTCACGCCGGGCTCCAGCGGTGACTGCTCCTGGGTCAACAGGGTGTGCTTGAAAGTTCCGTATGGGAGGTCGACCGACCCACCGCTTCCAAGCACGATCGCGGTATCCAGCGCGTGCCCCGGCCAGTGGAACTGCCAGTAGGAGTCGCCCTTCGTCGGGTGCGCCTCCATCATCACCCCCGGCTGGGCGCCGTTCACGCCAGCGGGACCGGAATCGATCATCTTGCCGAAGTGGCCGTGCCGCAGCTCCTGGGTCCCCTCGCCCATGTACCAGACGTTGCCCTGGCGGTCCTGAGCGAACCAGTCGTAGGTGCGCTCAATCGGCCGTCCCCGCGAGGTGACGGTGTCGCGCACCACCGTGCAGCTGACTCCCATCGCGACTTTGCGCCTGTGGGTGACCGTGAAGTTGTCGACCTGAGGGGTGGTGCCGTCCTTCATCACGCCCCGATAGAGCAGCGTCGTGCCGGGCACCAGGGGCAGGTAAGGGTTGGTCACCCGCGATTCGAAGTTCGCTGGATCGATCGTCGGCCGCGACCAGGGCGGCCGATCCGCTGACGCGGAACCCCTCACCGCAGCGGCGTTAGTCGAGGCACCGCCTCCGGACGAGCCACAGCCCCAGAATGCCGCCGCCGCTGCGAGCGCGAGTACCGCCGGGGTCTGGATGCCACGAGGGTTCAAGGTCGATCGTCGGCAAGGTACGGCGGGTGTGTGAAACGGAGATGAAAGCGATGCGGGTCGTGTTGCTCAGGGTGAAATCGCGAGAAGCGCGCTTGCGAAGCGCCGCCGGGCGGGGCCGGATTCATCCGTCATTCATCCTGCTTTCATCTGTGCTCGACAACCTGGCTCAGAGCCCCATGCGCGTACTGATCATCGAGGACGAAGTGAAGATGGCCGCCCTGATCCGGCGCGGGCTCGAACATGAGGGAATGGCGGTCGACGCCGCCGCCGACGGAGAGGAGGGACTGTGGAGAGCCGAAGCGGTTGAGTACGACGCGATCATCCTCGATCTGATGCTCCCCGGCATTGACGGTCTCGAGGTTTGCCGGCGGCTGCGCGAGTCCGGCGTCTGGTCGCCGATCCTGATGATGACCGCGCGCGACGCGGTGAAGGATCGGGTTGCGGGACTCGATCGCGGCGCTGACGACTACCTGACCAAGCCCTTCTCCTACGCCGAGCTGCTGGCCCGCCTGCGCGCGATAGTCCGCCGCGGCTGGCTCGAGCGCCCGACCGAGCTGCGGGTCGGCGACCTGCGGCTCGACCCGGCGACGCGGCAGGCTTGGCGCGGCGGTAGCGAAGTCGCGCTCTCGGCGAAGGAGTTCGCCCTGCTCGAAACCTTCATGCGCAGGCCCGGCGAGGTCCTCACCCGCTTCCAACTGCTCGAGCACGCCTGGGACTACGAGTACGAGAATCGCTCCAACATCATCGACTCCTACGTGAGGTTCGTGCGCGGCAAGGTCGACCGTCCGTTTGGCGTCGAGTCGATCGAGACCGTGCGGGGGGTCGGCTACCGCCTGCGGCCGGACGGCGGACGTTGAGCCGGGTGCCGATCCGCCTGCGGGTGACGCTCGCCTTCACTATGGCGATGGCAGTGGTCCTGGTCGCGGCCGGCTTCTTCGTCTACTTCCGGCTTGAAGCCCGGCTAGATGAATCGATCAACAACGGGCTTCGCTCCCGCGCCGGCGAGGTCTCGGCGCTGGCTCGAACCTCGGAAAAGACGCTTGGAGGAACGCACAGCGGGTCGTTGATCGAGTCGGACGAGAGCTTCGCCCAGGTCCTGACCCTGCGGGGTCAGGCCGTCGACTCGACGCCACAACTGCGGGACCGCTCGGTTCTGAGCCGGTCCCAACTGGAGGAGGCGGCGAAGTCGCCGACCTTCTTCGAACGCGGCGGCGTGCCGGGAATCGACACCACCGCCCGCCTGCTCGCCGCCTCGATCGACACTAATGCCGGTGAGCTGATCGTCGTCGTCGGCTCCTCGCTGGGCGATCGCAACGACGCCCTCGACGGCCTCGGGGCGCTGTTCCTGATCGGCGGCCCGATCGCGCTCCTGCTTGCCTCGCTCGCTGGCTACCTCGCCGCGGGGGCGGCGCTGCGTCCGGTCGAGACGATGCGCCGCCGCGCGGCGGCGATCTCGGCCAACCGGCCCGAGGAGCGACTGCCGATCCCGCCGGCCAAGGATCAGCTGCAGCGGCTCGGCCTCACCCTGAACGAGATGCTGGCGCGGATCGACGCCACGCTGGAGCGCGAGCGGCGCTTCGTCGACGACGCCAGTCACGAGCTGCGGACGCCGCTGACGCTGCACAAGACCGAGCTCGAGCTCGCGCTGAGGCAGGGGGAGTCCGAGGCGGAGCTCCGAGCCGCTATCGCCTCCGGCCTGGAGGAGGTCGACCGCCTGGTCCAACTCGCCGAGGACCTTCTCGTCGCTGTCCGCTCGGAGGAGGGGCGTCTGGCGCTTGCACCGGAAGCGCTCGCGGTCGACGACGTGCTGACCACCGTAGGTGAGCGCTTCCGAACCCGCGCCATGGAATCCGGTCGGCCGCTGGTCGTCGACAGCGCGAACGGGCTAGTGATAGCGGGGGACCGGCATCGCCTCGAGCAAGCGCTGACCAACATGGTCGACAACGCGCTGCGTCACGGCGACGGCGAGGTCCGAATCTGGGCGGCGACGGAGGATGGGGGGATCAAGCTGCACGTCAGCGACCAGGGCGCCGGCTTTCCACCCGAGTTCATCGCCCAGGCGTTTGAGCGCTTCAGTCGCGCCGATGCCGCCCGTGGCCGCGGCGGGACCGGACTCGGGCTGGCAATAGTCGAGACGATCGCCTTCGCGCACGGGGGTCGGACCGGCGCCGCGAACGGACCCGACGGTGGCGCCGACGTCTGGCTCGAGATCCCCGCGCCCTGACCGGGAGAGGGTGCTTTCATGGTCGTTTCATTGGCTCTCCATAGAAGTGGTCGATCCCAGACCACCATCAGGAGGATCAAATGAAGAAGCGAACGAAGGTAGTAGTCGCCGGAGCATCGGCCCTCGCTCTCGCCGCAGGCGGAGCCGGGGTCGCAGAAGCAACCGGCGGCGGCGCCGTCACCGAAACCGAGGTCGGTGACGAGGAGAGCTACTATCAGGTCGAGGTCAGCAAGACCGATGGCAGCCAGGTCGACGTCCAGCTCGACCGGGGCTTTCACGCGGTTGGCCAATCGGCGGACAAGGAGTCCCAGGATCCCGCCCCCTGATTGCCAGCATCGCACGCTCGAAGAAGAGCCTCCAGGCCCTTTTCGTACGCGAAGGTGGCGGCCAGCGATGGGGATCTCGACTACGCCTGCAGCGTCCTCAGCCGTGTACCGCGTCAACACCCCAGGGGGCAATCTGGGTGGTGATCGAACAGGCCAATTCGAAACGTTTGGCTGAAGCTTCTGTTAGTTCGGGTGAAGGCCAGCCACCTACCGTCCGGTGAGAACACCGGCTCGGCGGCGTTTCCGCCGAGCGTTATGCGGCGGCGATGGGTGCCGTCGCGGCGGACGACGAAGATGTCGCTGCGACGGAGCTGGCCCCGCTGTTCGATGTCGCGCTCGTAGGCGATCCAGCGACCGTCCGGCGAAAAGCTCGGGTTGCGACAGTGAAAGGCGGGGTCGGGGTCGGGGGTTATGCGCCTGCCTTCATCGTCTGAATCCTGTTGTCACGGCTTTGTTCGTTCCTTCCCCGGAACGACAGCCTGGCAGACACGCCTCTCGATCCAAAAGCAGCCGTTTGCCGTCCGCGAGCCGCTGCATGCTGCGTGGAGCCGATGACGGTGGCCGCGGCCGACCAAACTCGCTCGCTGTCGCTCGTGCGCCCGCGCGAAGTGGCGCGTGCCGTCACGCCCCTGGAGCTGTTCTTCGATCTGGTCTACGTCTTCACTGTCAGCCAGCTGGCACATCACCTGCTCGACCACGTCGACGCCAGTGGCATGGCCGAGACGCTGGTACTCACCCTCGCAGTGATGTACGCGTGGTTCATGACGGTGTGGACGTCGAACTGGCTCGACGCTGATCGGCAGCCCGTCCGTCTGCTGCTGCTCTGCCTGATGTTCGCCAGCCTGGTCATGTCGACGTCTGTCTCGGAGGCCTTTGGCGACCGCGCCGGGATGTTCGTGATCGGCTACCTCTCGATCCAGATCGGCCGCACGGCGTTCGCGGTCGTAGCCTTTCGAGGCCATCGCCTCTACATGCACTTTGCCAATGCTCTCGTCTGGGAGATCGGCACCGCGCCACTCTGGATCGCCGGGATCGCGACGGGCAGCAGCACCCGGCTGGTCCTCTGGGCGGCGGCGACGCTGATCGCCTATGGCGGCGTGATCGCCGGACACCCGCTGCCCGGCCGGAAAAGCCCCTTCAGCTCCGACAGCCAGATCTATGCCGAGCACCTCCTGGAGCGCTTCCGCCTGTTCTTCCTGATCGCCCTCGGCGAGACCGTCCTCACCCTAGGCAACGCCTTTGCCGATCAGGAGGTCGCGGCCGACAGGCTCTTCGTCCTTGCCGTCGCCTTCACCGGCTCGGTGGCTCTCTGGTGGTGCTACTTCCACCGGGCGGAGGAAATCGGCGTGCGGGCGGTGCAGGAGGCGGATAAGCCCTCGCGCATCGTCGGCCTCGGCAACTACACGCTGATCCTGATGGTGATCGGAATCGTCGCGATCGCCGTCGGCGACGAGCTTGCGATCGCCGACCCCGGGGGATCGACCAGCTTCGACATCAGCCTCCTCGTCTTCGGCGGCCCGGCGATCTTCCTACTCGCCCAGTCAGCGTTCATGCGCGGGGCGACCGGCCGCCTGCCAAGGCCCCGGATCTTGGCTTGCGTGGCGTTGCTGGTCCTCGCTCTGGCCACTGCACCCTTCGGTCTCGTCGTCGCGGTCACCGTGGCAAGCGCCGTCCTCGTTGCGGTCGCTATCGACGACGCCAGGGCCGAGCCCCGCTTAGGCACCCCGGATATGGCCGCCCCATAGTGTGCTCTCGCCGCTAGGCTTAGCTCCCTCGTCGGGCGCCTTGGCGGAGTGGCTACGCAGCGGCCTGCAAAGCCTCCCTGTTTTTCGCCCATTTTTACCTCTATAGAGCCAAAAAGCGGCGGATTCGACGCTTTCGACCGAGGTCAGATCACGCGGGGATCACGCATGATCACGCACTATTTCGGCAGGTTTTGGCAGTGACTGCCAATTGATTTTCGGCGTCTTCGCCCCTGATCCGATCGGCAGTACGACATATGGCACAATGGGTGGCATGCGTAAGACGACCGTCTATTTGCCCGACCAGTTGAAGGGCCGCCTCGAGCGGGTGGCCGCGGACTCCGGCCGTTCGGAGGCCGACCTGATCCGCGAGGGGATCGAGCTGGTCAGCGGTCGGGTTGGCGGGGCGAAGCCCAGGCTGCCTTTGTTCGAGAGCGGCGAGCCTGAACTCGCTGAGCGGGCCGAAGAGCATCTCGCCGGCTTCGGCGAGCGGTGATCCTGCTCGACACGAGCGGTCTCCTAGCCGCGATCGATTCGAGCCAGCGAGACCATCGTCGGGCGGCCGCCGTCCTGCGGGAGACGACGGAACCGCTGCTCCTCTCTCCGTTCGTCCTCGCAGAGCTCGACTATCTCCTTGCGACCAGGGCCGGACTGCAGGCCGAGCTCGCGCTCCTCGCCGAGGTTGGCCGCGGCGCCTACCGCCTCGAGCCGTTCGAGGCCGCCGACGTCGCCATCGCCGAGGAGGTGATCGAGACTTACGCCGACCTCGAGGTTGGTCTCGCCGACGCCTCGATCGTCGTCCTCTCGCGGCGTTACGAGGTGCTCGACCTGCTCACCCTCGACGAGCGTCATTTCCGCACCCTCCGCGGCTCGGCCGACCGCCCCTTCCGGCTCCTGCCCGCGGACGGCGATGCGGGAGTCGGTCCTTGACCCCCGCATCGACGGGATGCGCGGTCGAAGCCGATCCAGCTCGCATCTGGCCTGGTCGGCACGATCTCGGTTGGTTCCACCTGCTCCCGATCCTTCTTCCGCCATCGAAGAACTAAACCCACCTCCGGTTGATCCCGAATGGATCGATCCTGGTCCTGAAGCAGAGCCCATCGCGGCTCTGACCTTTCTACTTGAACTGCCGCACTGTCTCCGCATCGACAATCTGGTCTTCCTCGTCAGTGATCGCGGTGGCGGTTGGGCTGGCTGGAATCCGCACGCGATCGGTCATATGGCGGGCTTCGACAGGGCGGTTCCAGAGGACGATCTGAAGCCCCGGCTCAGGGTCCATATAAAGCAGACCCGGATCGATGGATGGGTTCCCCTACACGCTGCCGAACAGGCCTTTCCCAGCTGGGACCGGGTTGAACGACCTGAGCGCTCGCCCGGCGTTACCTCCAAGGGAAAGGACGAACTGCGGAGCGTAATCGAGATCACGACCTATGAATCGGCCGAGCAGACCCCGTTGGGATTAGGTGAGAGCGATGAGGCGCGTTTCAAACACGCCGTCATCGAATGGCTGTCTCGACGGCTCGATGAGGCGTTGTCGTTCCTGAACCAGTACCTGGTCATCCTCGCCGGGATGAGGGACGAGTGGCACACCTCTGCGCTCTCGCGGATCGACCTTCCTCGAGACGTGCCCTGGAAACTGACGATCCTCCCGACGCCTGCAGGTTGGACCGGTCCGAGCGGGACGCTGGACGTACACGCGACGATCCGAGACGATCTCCCCGAGCAACGGACCGCCGAGGAAATCACCTACGCGATCGAGGCGGTCCATCAAGCTCGTCGTGGCCAGGCGCCGTTCTTCCAATTTGTCGAGCTCTACCAGGCGGCAGAGCATCATCTCGGATCGGGCCGACACGACCAATCAGTGATCGCGGCCTGCACCGCTACGGAGGTACTCGTGAACACTCTCTTCAGGGTTCTATGGATCTGCTTGGAGCGCGACCCAGCCAAACTGGAGGGAATTCTGAATGCGCCGTTCAGGAATCAGCTGACCGACCTGCTCCCGAAATTCCTCGTCGGAACGGTTGACCTCAGCGATGAAGAGACACCCCCGGGCCGCTGGTATGGAGAGTGCTACAAAGTGCGAAATCGGATCGTCCACGAAGGCGAAAAGGCAACCGCCGGAGAAGCCTATGACGCCAAGGTCGCGACCGGAGACTTCGCGCGATGGATCAGTAAGGAGTTGGTTTCCGATCCGCGCACCGACTGGATCAAGCGATTCCTGGACTTTCGACGGGTGGCTTAAAACAAGCGGTGAATGTCAGGCCAAGCTGACCGCTCCCATCGCTCTCGCCGGCTACAACCTGATCGGCCGACAGCGTCGAGGCGTTTCTCCAGCGCCCGTCGAAACGCCGGTCGAATTTGTGAGTCGAACGGGCGCCGGAGCTGGAAGCGGCGAACGCCTAGCGGACCCGACAGCAGATGACGGAGGTTCACGCCTGTCGGCTGTCTCCGCCAAAGTCGACGGTCGTGCCGGGTATGTTGCCCGAATGGAGCTGACAGACGCCTGCTCTGAGTTGAGTGTAGGAAATGGGCAGTCCGACCGGGTGCGGACCCGACACGAACATTCAGGTGGCGGACGGAATTACGATCTTTGCGAACACTGATCGAGCAGGACGAAGCGTAGTGGACATTCTGTCGTACAATCCAGGGCACGACGGCGCAGTAGCCCACCTACGCGACGGTTTCCTCGTGTCGTCAGTCGAGTCCGAGAAGAACTCGAACTGGCGCTACACGCCGATCACCACCCGAGACCTGCTCGATGCTTTTGGCCGGCTGGACGATCTGCCGGACGCCATTTGCACTGGCGGATGGTGGCCTCGTGAAGCTCGACCGACCGGGACGCCATTCCACGCTGAGTACCGCGGAATCGCTCCCGAAGACACTGTCGTCGACCGTGGTCGGCTGTTCGGGAAGTCGATCCCGTACTTTTCTTCATCGCACGAGCGATCGCATCTGCTCTGCGCGTTCGGGCTGTCTCCGTTTCCACAGGGATCCCCGTGCTATGCATTGGTGTGGGAGGGTGCTATCGGGGCCTTCTACGAGATCGATCCTGATGTAGGGATCACGTTGATTGGTGACGTGATGCATGAGCCGGGGAACCGGTATATGTCTATCTACGGTCTAGCGGATCCGACGTTCCCAAAGGAGACTCCATTTTCTCGGTGGTCCGACGCTGGGAAGCTAATGGCCTTGGCGTCGTTCTCGCGAAGGTCGACACCTACGGCGGAAGAGGAGCGCCTCATGAGGTTCCTCTTGTCCTCGGAACACGTTCGAATGGACCTCTACGACAAACTCCGGTCATCTAGTTACTACAACGTCGGAACCGATGATGTCGAGTTCCGCAACTTCGCTGGAATCTTCAGCGATCGAATCTTTGACGCCTTCCGTAGCTACGCTGCGGCCAACCTGCGTAAAGGCCTGCCGTTGGTGATCGCCGGTGGCTGCGGTCTCAACTGCGATTGGAACACGAAGTGGCGAGAGACTGGCTTCTTTCCCGACGTTTTCGTGCCACCCGTGGCTAACGATTCTGGTTCAGCAATCGGGACGGCGATCGATGCCCAGTTCCACTTCACTGGCGAGGCTAAGGTCGAGTGGGACGTGTATAGCGGGCTGCCGTTCCAGACCGATTCGCCCGTGGCCATTGATCGCTACGACGTGTGGGACGCTAGCTGCGAAGGCGTGGCGGAAATGCTGAGAGAGGGCCTCGTTCTCGGCTGGGTCAACGGTCGCTACGAGATCGGACCCCGCGCTCTTGGAAATAGGTCGATCATCGCTGCGCCGTTCGACGAAAGGATGAGGGAACGGCTTAACGAGATCAAGCAGCGCGAGCAGTTCCGGCCTATTGCACCGGTCTGTCTCGAGGCTGATGCGGAGCAGTGGTTCGACTGCGACCATCAGAGCCCGTACATGCTCTACACGCACCGAGCAAGCACCGACGCGCTCGCCGCAGTCACGCACGTAAACGGCACTGCCCGGCTACAGACTGTCAGTCGTAATAGCAACGCCCGCCTCTACGAGTTGCTCGTTGCGTTTAAAGCGCTCACGGGCTACGGCGTCCTTTGCAACACGTCTCTCAATTTTAGCGGGAAGGGTTTCATCAACAATCTCACCGACCTCGACGCGTACGCCGTCGAGCACGGTCTGGACGGGTTCGTTGTGGAAGGGCGTGCATATCTCCTCCGAAGCTCCGCGCTGTATCAGGGCTATCAGAGGGATTCGAGGCAATGACACCGCGGGCTTTTAATTGCCGCGTGGAAGATTACTAGGGCCTCCCTTGAGCCAGGGGTGCTAGCCGATGGATGACTATCCGCCTGGCTTCGAGGAGGACGAGCGTCGGCGATCGGAGTTCATTCGACAGTTGACCCTGCGGCAGTTGGGGTGCGATACGGGGGTCGTGCCGAACGCCCAACGCCCAGCCGGCGACGAAGCGATTCCCAGAACACTAGTGCGGTTCTGGCATGACCCAGACGACGTGCCATCCGACGTTCGTAGATGCTTGGACAGCTGGGAGGAGTTGCGCGATCAAGGGCTTTCGTTCCGAATGCTCGACGACGCCTCGGCGGCCGAGTACATCGCAGAGCGTTACGGACTCCGGGAGATCGCCGCGTTCGCCCGTTGTCGGCATCCGGCGATGCGGAGCGATTATCTCCGGCTCTGCTTTGTGCTCGCAGACGGGGGTCTGTACGTCGACGCTGATGACGTGCTGGTCGGGACTGGCTGGCGAGACGTCTTTCGGGATGGAAGCCTGAAGGTTCAGCCGCTCTGTTATGACCTGGTCGCGCAGGGCATGGTCCCGGCGTCGGAGATCCGACGACCCGACTTGTCGACCAGCCGCCGCATCTTCTATGTCAATAACAACCCCATTGCTGCCCCGCCCGGCCATCCTGTGGTGCGGCGAGCGCTCTCGCGCGCGACCGACCGTTTGCTTGGGAGCAAGCTGGAACCGGAGATCCAGTCGACGACGGGGCCTGGCAACCTCAGTGCTGCCCTGGCGGCACACGCGCGCGAGTCCCGGATCCTCGACTACGAACTTCTCCTCAACTGGGAGACGACCGCGGAGCCGTGTTGGGAGTTGGAGTATCGAAGCGACGACCGTAACTGGCGCATCATGGATCGTCGCTGACTCGGAGGCCGCGGACTCATGAACCTCAGAGGTGTGGCAGGTCCGCTGCGGACCGTTTCGTTCCGGGCGTGGCGGTCCCTTGTGGCGTATGTCCCCGGTGGGCGGGTTCACGCGTTTGGGGGCGGCGCCGGACAGATCGGCGCGATTCTGGTCGTGAATCTCGACAGGCAACCCGAACGGTGGCGGCGGGTGTCCAGAGAGCTTCGTCGCTTCAAAACGGCGGAGGGCTTGCCGCTCACTTCGTTGACGAGACGGCTCGTTGCGATCGACGCTCGCGATGGTCGAGCCGTTGCGGCGACGGCCGATGTCGACGCGATGTATCGAATCGCCGATCAGCTGTACGTTCGACCTGATAGGCGGTTGGCTGAATGTTTCGCGGAGGACGAGCCGGTGCGGATGACGCGACAGGAGCTTGCTGTCGCGCGCTCACATGTTGAAGCCTGGAAGACGATCGCGTCTGGGGTCGACGACTACGTCCTCGTGCTTGAGGATGACGTTTGGTTTACTCCCGGCGCTGCTGCGGTCATTGATCGCGCTTGGAAGGTGGCACTCGATCGATGTTCAGCCGTCGGTGGCCCGAAGCTGTTGTACCTCTCGTACTCTGATGCTGGCGGAATGGCGGTCCGGGAAGAGGTTTGCGATCTCCTCTTTCGGCCGGCGCGGGGGCTCTTGTTCCTCTCGGGATATGTCCTTTCACGTCAAGGGGCCGAGACCCTTCTCCGCGCGATGCCAGTTATCGGGCCGGTTGACCTATGGATCAACTACCGATTCTCCGACCTTGGGGCTCTCGCTCTCACGTCGCCTGCAATCGCACAGAGGCATGACGGCGGGTCGGATAACTCCTATTCTGTCTTGCCCTTCTTGGCCCGTGCCGGAATCGTCGATTCGGAGCAGGCTGCGGCGCCCCCTGATCTGTCCAGGGCCGGTCCGGTGCTCGCATGGACGGCGAGCGCGGAGCGCGACGGCCTCGCGAAGGCACTATCGATGCTCGGTCTGCGCGTACGCGCGTTCGATGGCGATGAGGAACCGATGGACAAGCGGACGCTGCAACGAGAGCTAGCGTCCTTCGATGCCCTGGTTGATCCGCCGCTGGTTCCCTCCGCGATAGCGGCAGCCGCACGCGAGGATCCGGTGATACTTCTAGAAGGCGGCTCGCGAATCCCCGTCGGCCTGGCGCCCGAACGGCTCTCGTCGCGACGCTCGGCCGTCCTTGCTCCAGGCGATGAATGGTCGTGGGATCTGCTCTGCGGAGTCCTAGGTGTCGTCCCGCCCGCGGATGCCTTCCCAGCGGGTTCGCCGCGTGCACTCGGTGTCTTTCGCAGCGCTCGACACATACCGCGTGAGAAATCCGCTGTCCGAGCACGCCGGAACTCCAGCCCGATGGACGAGTCTCCGTGGGTCCTGCCGCCAACGTGCGGCTGGCGCCCAGCAGAAAATCTGAGTCGTCGACCGCGGAAGATCGGGCGACCGATCATCGAATCGCCCATGACAACCGCGACGGAGTCCCTGCCCAGTCTCGTCGAGACCTTTCCCGGCAACTTGGCATCGTTCGATCGGGAGCACATTCGGTACAGCGATCAGGGGGCGGAGTTGATTATCGACGCAGCTCAGACCGGATCGCGGCCTTATCGGTCAGGCGCCTTCACGTCGGCGAGAACCTTCACATACGGGCGCTTTGAAGCCGAGATTCGGGCCGCTCGAGGGTCCGGACTTGTCACTGGATTCTTCCTTCACCGCGGTGCACCTCGGCAGGAGATCGACATTGAGTTCGCAGGAACCGAGCCAGATCAGATGCTGGCCAACGTCTACTTTAACCCGGGGGACGAGGGCGCAGCGCTCGGGTACGGCTACCGCGGCTCACCTTGGCGCGTCGCTCTCGGCTTCGACGCTACGGCAGACTTCCATCACTACGCGATTGAGTGGGGGCACGACCGCATCGTGTGGCTGGTAGACCACAGGGTGGTGCACGAACGAGTCGGTTGGGATCCCACCCCCATCCCTCACCTGGGCATGCGGCTTCACGGCAACCTCTGGGCTCCCCGCTCCGAAGAACTCGCGGGGCGCGTTGACCGGCGCAGTCTGCCGGCGCGCGCGGGGTTTAGGAATGTGCGGGTAACCACATGAGCCCTTCGACTTTCGAGCGATGCAAGCCTTCGTCGATCTGGTCGAGACCCGGCTCGGAGGTGTAACCCGGGGTTCGGCCCGGGAGTCAGGTGCGGCTGACGGCTCTCGCCAAGCCTGTCGTTCCGGGTATGCCTCAGGTTTCTCGCGCAACGTGGGCACGACCTCAGCCGTTCAACGGACTCACCCCAGCGTGGCATACCGGAGGTTGGTCACCGTCACGCCGGAGAAGCCGCGGGTTCGAGTCCTGTTGCTCCTACGACCTCATGGAAGCTCCCGCACCTCCACGAACCGATGAACCACCGAGATGGTCGCGGGACTTTGGTATAGCGGGGGCGGGATTCGCGAACCCGCGACCGGGTTACGAGACGTTTCTCAGGGGCATTCGTGAGATGCAGACTACGAACCCATGCCTACTCTCAATGGCGTGTTCGTGCTGGTGTCAGCCGCCTCGATCACGGAAATGCAGCCCCGCTCCTGACTGCCTAACCGCTATGCAAAGCCGATGGAGCAGCTCGAAAAGGCGGCGATGACGGCCAAGTGCGCAGATGTTTGCGTGCTGAAGCAGGCGGCCTCGGTATTGGCGAATCCGACTCGCAGGATGACGTGCGCTTCACCGCAAAACCGGGATGCAGAGCCGATCAAGCGCTCCCCGAATCTCAAGGCCGTCTATCTTGAGAAGTTCAAGCGGAGCCTCGCCTGGGCCATTCTGCCGACTATCGACACGAGTATTGGCAGTGGCTGCCAAAAAAGCAATTCAGGAAATCGAGGAAAACCGCCTGAATTTGGCTCTATGAGCCAGCCCCGGCGCCTTGGCGGAGTGGCTACGCAGCGGCCTGCAAAGCCGTTTACACCGGTTCGATTCCGGTAGGCGCCTCTGATTTCCCGTGGCTTGTCGTCGGTTGAGCGCAGCGGGATCTGGGTACCTGTCAGGCTGATCACGTGAGCGCTGTTACCGTCACCGAGCCTGTTGCCGCCAGTGCCAATGAGCGGGTGCCAGACGATCACGTGATCGTGCTCTTCGGGGCGACCGGCGATCTCGCAAAGCGCAAACTACTGCCCGGGATGTTCCACCTCGCCCAGGTGGGACTGATGCCGCGGAGCTTTCGCATCGTCGGTACCGCCAGGGGAGAGGTCGGCGAGGAGGAGTTTCGGGAAATGGCCCGCGAGGCCGTGGAGGACTCTGGTCGCCGCCCGCCGGCGCGCGAGGCCTGGGACCGGTTCGCCGAGAGCCTCAGATTCGTCTCCATCGGCGATGGACTCGACCCCCTAGGTGCCGCGGTCGAAGAGGCGCGGGAGGAGCTCGGCGCGGACACCCGCGTTCTGCACTACTTGTCCCTACCGCCTCAGGCGGCCGGCCCGACTGTTCGCGCGCTGGGGGAGCTCGGGCTAGGCGACCGGGCCCACGTGATCACCGAGAAGCCTTTTGGACTTGGCCTCGCTTCCGCCCGGGAGCTCAACTCCTGCCTTCTCTCGGTCTTCAAGGAGGAGGAGATCTTCCGTATCGACCACTACATCGGACGGGAGTCCGTGCAGAACCCGCTGGCGCTGCGCTTCGCCAACGGGATGTTCGAGCCGGTCTGGAACCGCAACCACATCGACCATGTGCAGATCGACGTTCCCGAGACGCTCTCGATCGGGATGCGGGCGAGCTTCTATGAGGAAACGGGGGCGTTCCGCGACATGATCGTGACGCACCTGTTTCAGGTGCTCAGTTTTGTCGCGATGGAGCCGCCGACGTCGATGGCGGCAAAGGCGTTGACGACCGAGCGGGAGAAGGTCTTCGACTCGATGTCACCCCTGGACCCCCGGGGCGTAGTCCGCGGTCAGTACTCGGGGTACCGCGAGGAGGAGGGGGTAGCGGAGAACTCCGACACCGAGACCTTCGTCGCCCTGCGGGCCTTCGTCGACAACTGGCGCTGGGACGGAGTCCCCTTCTACCTGCGCTCCGGCAAGCGCATGGCCGAGAACCGTCACCTGCTGACCGTTGCCTTCAAGCAGCCCCCGCGGCGGATGTTCCCGCTCGACTGCGAGCAGGTCGCCGAGGCCTTCGGCCACGACCACCTGACCTTCGAGCTGGGCGATCCGGGCAGCATCTCGGCATCGTTCCTCGCCAAGGTGCCGGGACCGACGCTGCATCTCGGCGAGGCCCACATGCGCTTCAACTACGCGGACACCTTTGGCGGCACCGAGCACGCTCTCGACGCCTACGAGCGCCTGATCCACGACGTGATGCTCGACGACCGCATGCTCTTCACGACGTCTGACGGGATCGAGCGGCTCTGGGAAGTATCCGAGCCCCTGCTCGAGGAACCTCCGGGGGTGCTGGGCTACGAGCCCGGGAGCTGGGGGCCTGAGGCAATGGACGATCTAATCGCTCCTCGCCGCTGGCACCTGCCCGCCGACCACGTCAACTGATTCCCGCCCCAACGGAAAAGGGCCCCAATTGGGGCCCTTTGTTTCCGAAGGACGTACCACCAGAGAGTTCTAAGTCGCTGGCTCGTCGGTCCTTGAGCTTTGAAGCTTGCCGCCCCCTGCTGGCGGCCTGTAATAGAGAAACACGCCGTTCGGGGAAAAGTTGCACCCCTTGCATCGGCCGTTGCAGCAAGGGACTTGAGTGGCGGCGGCTCCAGTCTGCGCGCTGCTAGATTCAGGATTCCCCTGGGGCGCTTAGCTCAGTTGGGAGAGCGCCAGCTCGACAAGCTGGAGGTCACTGGTTCGAGCCCAGTAGCGCCCACTTCGTCATCCTCCCGAAGGAGCGACAGATGGCTTATCGACTGCAGCGCGCCGGAGATGCCTTCTGGCGCGAGTCGAACCAGATGCGGGTGCTAAACACGGATCTCGGTAAACAGCTCGCGGCCGACAGCCTCGGCGCGCGCTTTTGGCGCCTTCGTCCGGGACAGGCCTCGACCTTGCACCGGCACTTCGCTACGGAGGAGCTGTACGTGGTGCTGGAGGGGAGGGGGCGGATCCGCGTCGACGAGAAGGCGCTCGAGCTCGGCCCGTTGGATTCGCTCCTGGTCGAGCCCGAGTCGACGCGCCAGGTCTTCAACGACACCGAGAGCGACGCTTTGTGGCTGGTGTTCGGCGCGCCGCCGGAGGGCGCGAACACCCTCGAGATGAGCGAGGAGACGCTGCGCTCGCTCTATCCCGAAGGGCCACGCGCCCTGCCGCCGGAGCTCGGCGGCGGTGAGTTCAGACCGCCGCCGGCATCTGAACCTGGGTGAGACGGATGCTGTTGCCCGAGGGGTCGCGGAAGCCCGAGTCGATCCCGTAGGGACGCTCTTCGGGCGTCTCGGTGAACTCGACGCCGCGCCCCTTGAGCTCCTCGTATGAGGCCTGGCAGTCCTCGGTGGTGAGGAAGACGGTGCCGGCGAAGCCCTTGGCCATCACAGTCCTGAGCTGCTCGGCGGACTCGTCGTCCATCACCGGCGGACCGGGGATCGCCATCAGCGTGATCGAGACGTCCTCCTGCCCGGGCGGACCGATGGTGAGCCAGCGGAAGTCGCCCATCTCGGGCATGGTCACGTCGGCTCGCACCTCCATGCCGACCTTCTCGGTGTAGAAGGCAAGTGCCTCGTCCTGGTCGTGGACCCATAGCTGCGCGTTTGCGATCTTGATCATCGGTTTCTCCTTGCTCGACGGAACAGGTCGTCGCCGATGCTAGGCGGGCGCTTTGCCGCTGTCTTCTCGAAACGTGCGGTTTTGAGGCCGGCCGTAGGCGCGCACGACGCAGCCCGGGACGCGGACGTAGGCGGACGCGGGAGGAAAGGAAGCGCGGTAGGCAGTGGGCGACTGTCCGAAGCTGCGGCCGAAGCTGGTCGTGAAAGAGCCGATGCCCTGCAGGCCGACCGCCAGGCAGATCTCGGCCACCGAGTTGTCGGTGGTGCGCAGAAGGGCGGCGGCGCGCTCGAGGCGGCGCGTCAACAGGTAGGCGTGCGGCGACTCGCCGAAGGCGCGGCGGAACTCGCGGCTGAAATGAGCGCGAGAGAGACCGGCGGCGGCGGCCAGATCGTCGACGCCCAGCGGTTCGTAGTAGCGGGCGTCGGCCAGGTCCCTGGCGCGCAGGAGATGCCGAGCTGGCGGGACATGTGCCATCCAGGCAGTCTAGGCTCGCGGCCCTGTGATCGCGACCTATGCGGCGGTTTTGGCGGTATGCGGCGCCTCGTTGGCGATCGGGCAGGCTGCGCTGGCGCTATGCGGGGTCCGGCAATGGTCTTGGCTGGCCCCTGCCGTCGGACTGGCACTGCTCTGCGGGTTCTGCTGGGCGACCGTGCGGATGCCGGGACACGGGGTCATATCTGCCGTGCTCATCTTGGTGTTGACGCTTGTCGCAGTGGGGTATCTGCGCGGCAGGATCGAGGCCGGGGGAGAGGCGCTGCGAACCGGGCTACCGGTCGCGCTCGGGGCGCTGCTCGCCGCATCTCTGCCCTTCGCGGTAGAAGGCCACTTCGGCATCCTCGGCACGGGTTTCAACCCCGACATGTCCCAGCACCTGCTGGCGACCGACCGGCTTGCCCACGGAGTTAGTTCGCCGCTGCTGCATCAGGGTTATCCATTGGGCCCGCACTCGGTAGTCGTAGCTTTGAACGAGGGCCTGCGCATAGCCATAGTCCAGGGTTTCGGCGGCCTGACGATCGCCGCAGCGATCCTCGCCCCCCTGACGACCCTCGCCGCTTTCTCCGATCAACCGTGGTGGCGCCGTACCGCCGCCGCTCTCCTAGTAGGCCTTCCATATCTGGTCGCCTCCTACTTCGCCCAAGGCGCCTTCAAGGAGGTAATCCAAGCCCTCTTCGTCCTGGCTTTCGTCCTAGCTCTACGCGAGAGCACCCGAACCTGGCGCAACCTCCCGCTGCGCTTCGTCCCGGCAGCAATCATCGCCATCGGCTCCGTCTACACCTACAGCTTCCCGGGCCTCATCTGGCTCGGGGCAATAGCCGTGATCTGGGCAATCGCCGAATACGTCTCGGCCACGCGCGCATCTCCCGCGGGTGGCGCGGGGGTAGGGGGGGTCGAGGACGGACCGTGGCCCGCCCGCAGTGCCCCCCCTACCCCCGCGACAGGACCCGCGGGCCTGCGAGCTTTGTCTCTGGCCGTCCTTGTGCTGCAGATCGGCACCCTCCCCGAGCTGGGCCGGATGATCGACTTCCACAGCTTCGAGACCTTCGACCCCAACGGCCCCGGCCTCGGCAACCTCTTCGGCCAGATCTCACCCTTCACCGCGCTGGGGATATGGCCCTCGGGAGACTTCCGACTCGCGCCCGGCAACGGAGCCGTGCCGGCGTTTGCGTACTTCGCCGGCGCAGCCTTCGCCACGCTGCTGCTCGCATACGGACTGATCCTCTGCTGGCGCCGGCGCGAGATGACGGTTCTCGCCGGGCTCGCTGCGGTCGCGCTGCTCTATCTGACGGCGCGCGTGGGGGGCACTCCGTATACGTCCGCCAAGGCACTCGAGCTGGCGGCACCGCTGGCGACCCTGACCATCCTGCTGCCGTTGTCGCGCCGACCCGTTGCCGTGTTGTACCTGGCGGCGGCCGGCATCTGCTCGCTGCTCGCCTTCGCCAACGCGCCGGTCGGGCCGACCTCCTACTCGCCTGCCCTCACCGGCCTGCGCCCGTTGCTCGCCGACGGGTCGACTCTGGTGCTCGCCCGCGATTCCCTGCTTGCCGACGAACAGGGCGATCGTTACATCGCCTGGGAGCTGCGCGGCGGTCGCGTCTGCATCGAACCGGCAAGTGCCGCGGGGGGGCGTCCGCCGACCGGCGTCCGCTTCTTCGTCACCACTGGTCCGTCGACCCGTGCGCCGTTCAGTCAGCTGACCTTCCGTCGTCAGGCCGGCCCCTACACGGTCTGGGAGCGCCGCGGTGTGATCGGCGGTCCCAGTCCCTGTCCGTTGATCGCGGTTCGTCAGGCACGCCAGGGGCCTTAGCATGGGACCCATCGAGGCGACGACGAAAATCACCGTGAAGCTGCCCGACGGCACGCCACTGGAGCTGCCCGACGGCGCCACCGGCGCCGATGCCGCGGCGGCGATCGGGCGCGGTCTGGCCAAGGCGGCACTTGCGATCAAGGTCGAAGGCGAGCTGCGCGACCTCGGCGCACCGCTTCCCGACGGGGTCGGGATCGCGATCCTCACCGATCGCGATCGCGAGGCGCTGGAGCTGATCCGCCACGATGCCGCCCACGTCATGGCCGAGGCGGTGATGGAGCTCTACCCGGGGACGAAGGCGACGATCGGACCGCCGATCGAGCAGGGCTTCTACTACGACTTCGAGTTCCCACCGGACGTCAAGGTCAACGAGGACGACCTGGAGCAGATCGAGAAGGCGATGCAGGCGCACATCGACGCCGACGAGCAGTTCGAGCGCCGCGACGTCCCGCCGGCCGAGGCGGTCGAGATCTTCCGCGCCCAGGATCAGGACTACAAGGTCGAGCTGATCGAAGACCTGGTCCGCGACGAAGGAGTCGAGACCGTCTCGCTCTATCGCAATGGCCCCTTCGAGGACCTCTGCCGCGGGCCCCACGGTCCCGGTACCGGCCGGATCAAGGCGATCAAGTTGAGCTCCCTCGCCGGTGCCTACTGGCGCGGCGACGAGAGCCGCGCCATGCTTACCCGGATCTACGGCACCGCCTTCCTCTCGAAGAAGGATCTCGATCTCCACCTGGAGCGGATCGAGGAGGCGAAAGCCCGCGACCACCGCCGCCTCGGTCCTCAGCTCGGCCTCTTCATGCTGCGCAAGGAGGCACCCGGCATGCCTTTCTGGCTCGCCCACGGCACGGTCCTGCTGCGCCTGATCGAGGCCGAGGTGCAAAAACAGCTGCGCAAGCGCGAGTACACCGAGATCAAGACGCCGCACCTGATGGACGTCGAGCTCTGGCACCGTTCCGGCCACTGGGACAACTACCAGGAGAACATGTACTTCACCGAGTCCAAGGAGCGCCAGTATGCGATCCGGCCGATGAACTGCCCCGGTGCCTGCCTCGTCTTCGACTCCGAGCGCCATTCCTATCGCGAGCTGCCGTTGCGGATCGCCGAGTTCGGCCAGGTCTCCCGCGCTGAGCGCGAGGGCGTGCTGCACGGGCTGCTGCGGGTCCGTTCCTTCACCCAGGACGACGCCCACATCTACTGCACGCCGGAGCAGATCGTCGATGAGGTGACCGGCATCTGCGAGGCAATCGACGAGCTGTATGCGCGCTTCGGTTTCGAGGACGTGCACATCGAGCTCTCGACCCGCCCGGAGAAGTCGATCGGGACCGAAGAGCAGTGGGGGCAGGCGGAAGAGGCGCTGCGCGCCGCCCTGGACGGTCAGGGGCGCGAGTACACCCTGAACCGGGGTGACGGTGCCTTCTACGGACCCAAGATCGATTTCAACATCACCGACGCCCTGGGCCGCTCATGGCAGTGCGGCACCTGCCAGGTCGACTTCTTCATGCCGGAGCGCTTCGACCTTTACTACACCGACCAGGACGACGACCCGCGGCGACCGGTGATGATCCACCGCGCCCTGCTCGGCTCGATGGAGCGCTTCGCCGGGATCCTGATCGAGCACTACGGCGGGCGCTTCCCGGTCTGGCTGGCGCCGGTGCAGGCGACAGTACTGCCGATCTCCGACCGCCACGTCGAGTTCGGCGACAAGATCGCCACGCAGCTGCGTGAGCTTGGGGTCAGGGTCGAGGTCGACCGCCGCTCCGAGTCGATCGGCAAGAAGGTCCGCGACGCCGAAATCGCCCGCAACCCATACATGCTGGTCGTCGGCGATCGCGAGGAGGAGACCGGCGAGGTGGCGGTGCGCTCCCATGCCGAGGGTGAGCTGGGAGCGATGACGCTCGCCGATTTTGCCGCGATCGTCCACCGCGCCGAGCAGGCCGCCTGAGCTGCCGCCGACCGTGTTTCGGCTCTGTCTCTATACTGCGGGCACTTGTTCGCAGGCATGCCAAACACACCGCGCCGCTGAGCGTCCCGTGGCAGCCTTCGCACCCCTCGTCCTCTTGAAGCCCCACCTCACCTCTTACTAGTGCCTGTCCCGCGCAGGTTCGATCGCCGGCCGCCCGAGCGCGACACGACGCGCATCAACGAGCGGATCCGCGTGCCCAAAGTGCGCCTGATCGGGGCCGACGGGGAGCAGTTGGGAATCGTCGAGATCGCCGAGGCGATGAAACGGGCGCAGGACGCCGACCTCGACCTGGTCGAGGTGGCGCCGGGCTCAAAGCCCCCGGTCACTCGCCTGCTCGACTACTCGAAGTACAAATACGAGCAAGAGCAGAAGCAGAAGGCCGCCCGCAAGCACCAGACCCAGGTCAACGTGCGCGAGATCAAGCTGCGGCCGAAGATCGCCGACCACGACTACAAAACCAAGAAGGGTCACGTCGAGCGCTTCCTGCGTCAGCGCAACAAAGTCAAGATCACGATCATGTTCCGCGGCCGGGAGCAGGCGCACCCAGAGCGGGGCAGGAATCTGCTGCAGCGTCTCTTCGAGGACCTCGACGGGCTTGCGGTGATCGAGTCCGCGCCGCTGCAGGAAGGGCGAAACATGAGCATGATGCTGGCGCCCAGCCGCGACACGACGAACCAGATAGACCAGGCAGGGTAAGTGGTGGCGACGCCTGGCGTCCTGATCATCGATGCGCAGGAGCGCTCGGCGGCGGCGGCGTGCCGAACCCTGCGCGCCGCCGGGTACAGGGTCGGGGCGGCTTGCAGCTCCCGCCCGGCGCCCGGGCAGTGGTCGCTGGCCTGCTCTAAGCGCTACACGTTGTCGAACCCCCGCCTGGGGGGTCGACGCTACGCCGAGGAAGCGGCGGCGATCGCCGCTTCGGACGGCTATTTCACGGTCATGCCGGGGGCAGACGCCTCCCTGCTTGCAGTCTCCCGGAATCGAGACGTCTTCGGCGAAGGCGTCGACCTCAGCCTTCCACCCGTGGAGGTTGTCGAGACCTGCGTGAACAAGGTGGACCTGATCGAGGCCGCCGCTGGCGTAGGTCTCGACGTGCCGGAGACGGTCGTCTGCGAGACCGTCGCCGATGCTCGCGCCGCCGGGGGTGAGCTCGGTTTCCCGTTGCTCCTCAAGCCCCGCTCCTCGGTCTTCGAGCACGGCGGCGCCATCCGCGAGCGGGCCAGCTTCCTGGCCCCCGACGCGGACGCGCTGGAGAGCCGGCTGCCGGAGTTCGGCCTTCCCTGCCTGCTACAGCGACGCGAGGCCGGATGCGCGATGTCGTTCGCGGGGGTCTTCGCCGAAGGCCGCCTGCTCGGCGCCGTCTGGAGCCGCTATCGACGGGTCTGGCCGCAGAGCGCGGGGTCGGTCTCCTTCTCGGAATCGGTCGATGTCCCGCGCCCGCTGGCCGAGCGGGTCGAAGGCTTCCTCACCGCGATGCGCTGGCAGGGCATCTTCGAGCTCGAGCTGATCGAGCGCAGCCCGGAAAGCTACGGGGCGATTGATTTCAACCCGCGGCTCTACGGGTCGCTCGCGCTCGCCGCACGAGCAGGTGTGCCACTGCCGGCGATCTGGTGCGACTGGCTCTCGGGCCATCAGGGGGAGGTGCGCACTGCCCGCGCGGGATTTCACTACAGGTGGGAGGACGCCGAGCTGAGAAACATGATCGCCCATCTGCGGGGGCACCACCTGCTGGCGGCCACGTCGGTGATCCGTCCGCGCAGGCGCTGCGCACATGCGTTCTTCGCCTGGAACGACCCCGGTCCGCTGCTGGCCAGGGCCCTCGAACTGCGAATGCGCTACAGCGCGATCAGGAAGGGTTCCGATGGCGCCGGCATGCGGCGGGATCGGCTGGTGGGCTCGTGATGCCGGTTGCGATCATCGGCGCCGGCCCTTACGGCCTGGCGGTGGCTGCGTACCTGCGCCATGCGGGCGTCGACGCCCATGTGCTGGGCGAGCCGATGGAGTCCTGGCGCCGTTACATGCCCGCCGGGATGCTGCTGCGGTCCCGTCGTCGGGCCTCGCACATCGCCGCTCCCGGGCTCAAGCTGGGCATCGAGGCCTGGGCAAGCGAGATGGGCGTGCCCCTCTCGGAGCCGATGCGCGTCGAGGACTTCGTCGCCTACGGGCTCTGGTATCAGCAGCGGGCGGTCCCCGATGTCGATAGGCGCCGAGTCAGCAGGCTTTCCCTCGCCCCGCGTGGATTCTTGCTGGAGCTCGAGGACGGAGAGGAGCTGCTCGCGCAGCGAGTCGTCGTCGGAGCCGGCATCGTCCCTTTCGCGAATTGGCCGGAGCCTTTTCGAGGACTTCCCGAGGACCTCGTCTCCCATTCGTCCGCGCACTCGCACTTGGGGGTCTTCAGCGGTCGCAGGGTGCTTGTCCTGGGGGCGGGCCAAAGCGCCCTCGAGACCGCCGCCCTGCTTCAGGAGGCCGGTGCATCGCCCCAGGTTGTGGCCAGGGCGGCGGGTTTTGGCTGGCTGCCGCCGCACAATCGCAGTGGTTTTGGCCCGGCCCTGAGGCGAATGGTGCTGCCGCCGACCGATGTCGGCGGCAGGGTGACCGGCTGGCTCGCCGCGACCCCGGGCGCCCTCGGCAGCTTCCCAACCGGAGTCAGGTCCTGGGTCGACAGGCGCTGCATGGCCCCTGTCGGCGCGGACTGGCTGCGCGAACGCCTTACCGATGTCCCGCTCGAGGCCAGCCGCACGATCGACGCCGTGCGGGCGGACGGTGAGGCGCTGCGGGTCGGCTTTCGGGAGGGAGGAGAGTTGACGGTCGATCATCTGATCCTTTGCACCGGCTACCGGGTCGACGTGAGCGGGTATGACTTCATCGACGCCGATCTCCTCGCCGCGGTCAGGCACGTGAACGGCGCGCCGCACCTGGGCCGAGGCTTGGAGTCATCGGTCCCTGGCCTGCACTTCGCGGGAGCGGCGGCGGCTGCCAGCGTCGGCCCGATCACCCGCTTCGTGGTGGGCACGTGGTACGCGGCGCCGGCGATCGCGACCGCGATCAGCGGCCGCCGCCAGAGGCCTGCACATTTCGCCTACAGACCCCGCATCGGGCGCGGCGCCCGCGCCCTAGAGGGCCGCAATCGTCGCGGCGATTCGCCCTGAGGCCCTTCCATCCCAAAGCGGCGGCGGCTCGGGGCGCTGCGCCGGCCGCTCCGCCAGTGCCGCGGGAATGCCGGCGATCGCCGCGGGGTCGAGGCCGAGCAGGGTGTTGGTGCCGGCGCGGATCGTCACCGGCCGCTCGGTGTTGTCGCGCAGGGTGAAGCAGGGGATGCCGAGGTAGGTCGTCTCCTCCTGGATTCCGCCAGAGTCGGTGAGGACGGCGCCGGCATCGGCGATCAGCGAGAGGAAGTCGACGTAGCCGAGCGGCTCGGAGAGCAGCAGCCCGGGATGCTCGGACTCGATCGCCTCCATCTTCTTGCGCGTCCGCGGGTGAACCGGGAAGACGACCGGCATCTCGCGCGCGAGCTCGGCCATGCGGCGCACCGTCTCGGGAAGAAGATCGCCGTCGACCAGGGCGGGTCGGTGCAGGGTGACGAGCGCGTACTCACCCGGCCTGACACCGAGCTTCGCCGCAGATCCGGCAGCCCGGAAGCGGTCTTCGAGCGCCACCAGGGTGTCGATCATCGTGTTGCCGACGAAGTGCATGCGCTCCTCGGCGATGCCCTCGGCTCGCAGGTTCTCGATCGCCTCGTCGCTGTGCAGGAAGAGGTACTCGGCGAACTCGTCGGCGACGATCCGGTTGATCTCCTCGGGCATGGTGCGGTCGAAGCTGCGCAGACCCGACTCAAGGTGGGCGACGGGGATCTGCATCTTTACCGCGGTCAGCGCCGCGGCGAGGGTCGAGTTGACATCGCCGGGGACCATCACCAGGTCCGGCCGCTCCGCTTCCAGAACCGGCTCCAGCCGCTCCATCGTGCGCGCAGTTTGCTGGGCGTGACTGCCCGATCCGACTTCCAGCATGTGGTCCGGAGCGGGCACGCCGAGCTCCTCGAAGAACACCTCCGACATCGCCCGGTCGTAGTGCTGACCGGTGTGGACGATCGCGTGACGACCCTCGGGCAGGCGCTTGCGCAGCGCCGCGATTACCGGCGCCGTCTTGACGAAGTTGGGGCGGGTCCCGATCACGTAGACGATCCGCACGGGCGGCACCCTACCGGCGTCGTCCCCCGGCTCGGGCGTTTGTCCGGGCCGGTCTGCTTCAATACCCGTCCCGATGCCGAAGATGAAAACCCATTCGGGCGCCAAGAAGCGCTTTCGCAAGACCGCCAAGGGCAAGCTGCGCGGGCGGCGCGCCTACTCGAGCCACATCCTCGAGAAAAAGTCGGCGAAGCGTAAGCGGCAGATGGGGAGGCCGGTCGTGATTGCCAAGGCCGACGAAAAGCGCGTGCGGACTCTGCTTGGAGGCGGCAAGTGAGCCGGGTCAAGCGCTCCGTCCACGCCCGCAAGAAGCGGCGCAAGGTCCTCAAGGAAGCGAAGGGCTACTTCGGCCGCAAGCACTCCTCCTACCGTTTCGCCAAAGAGCAGGTGCAGCGCTCGGGGATGTACGCATACCGGGACCGGCGCAACCGCAAGCGCGAGTTCCGGCGGCTCTGGATCACGCGGATCAACGCTGCTGCGCGGCTCGAGGGGATGAGCTACTCGCAGTTGATGCACGGCCTCAACGGGGCCGGCGTCGAGGTCAACCGCAAGATGCTCGCCGAGATCGCGGTCTCCGACCGCGAGGCCTTCCGCCGATTTGTGGAGCTAGCCCGGGAGGGTGCGGCCGCCTAGCCGCAACCCACACTTTCCACTTCCCGGGCGGGCCGTCTTCACGGCCCGCTTTTTATTTGTCCGAGACTTGTATGGGACGTTCCAGGAGAAGATTCGACCGACCCGAACCAACACAGATGATTTCCAGCCCCCAAAACGAGAAGCTGAAACTGGTCCGCAAGCTGCGCGAGCGCAAGCATCGCGAGCGCGAGGGTCTGTTCGCGACCGAGGGCGAGGACCTGGTCGAGGCTGGACTTGCAGCCGGTGCCGAGCCGCGCTTCCTGCTCAGCGCCGCCGGCAGCGATCTGGGTGGCGAAGAGGTGGAGCCGGAGCTGTTGGCCGAGGTGTCGGCGCTTGGCTCGGGAACCCGGGCGATCGCCATCTGGCGCCAGGCCTGGGCGAGCGAGGCGAGCTCCCCCTGCGTCTACCTGCACGGGATTGCCGACCCGGGCAATGTCGGCGCGATCGTCCGCACCGCGCATGCCCTTACCGGTGGCACCGTGGTGCTCGGTCCCGATTGTGCCGATCCCTTCGGGCCGAAGGCGGTGCGGGCGAGCATGGGCTCGGTCTTCGCTCAGTCGCTGCTGCGGGCCGGAATCGAGGCGCCGCCGCGACCACGGGCGGCTCTGGTGGCGCATGGCGGCGGAGCGCTTAGCGCTCTGGACGACGTCGAGACCATCTGCCTCGGTGCCGAGCGCGAGGGGCTGCCAGCCGAAGTGCTGGATCAATGCGACCTACAGGTGACGATTCCCTTGCGTCCCGGTGCCGCCGAGTCGCTCAACGTCGCTGCCGCGGCGGCTATTGCGTGCGAGCGGTTATCGTCGCCCGCCATGCGGGAGGTGGCCGAGGATGCTTGAGCAGATCGAGAAGATCGAGGCGGAGGCGACGGCGACGATCGCGGCTGCGGGCGGCACCGCCGAGCTGGAGGAGCTGCGGGTGCGCCACCTCGGCCGCAAAGCGGAGCTGACGACGATCCTGCGCGGAATCGCCGAGCTGCCCGCGGAGGAACGGGGCGCAGTTGGAGCCGCCGCAAACCGGACCCGCAAGGCGCTTGAGGAGCTGCTCGAGAGCCGTGCGGCCGAGCTCGACGCGGTCGAGATGGACGCGCGCCTGGTGAGCGATCGGGTCGACGTGACGCTACCGGGTGCCCCGGTGCATCCGGCCGGCCATCTCCATCTGATCACCCGCACGACGCGGCAGATCGAGGATGTGATGACCGGACTGGGATACCGGGTGGTCGAGGGGCCCGAGATCGAGCACGACTACTACAACTTCACCGCGCTCAACCACCCGCCCGGACACCCGGCGCGGATGCTCCAGGACACTTTCTACGTCCAGTCCCACCCCGAGGTGCTGCTGCGCACCCATACCTCGCCCGTGCAGATCCGCTCGATGGAGACCCAACCGCCGCCTATCTTCGTGATCGTTCCCGGCAAGGTCTACCGCCGTGACTCGGACGCCACTCACAGTCCGATGTTCCACCAGATCGAGGGCCTGGCGATAGGCGAGGGGATCACGCTCGCCGACCTGAAGGGCACGCTGGAGGAGCTGCTGCGGGCGATCTTCGGCGAGGAGCGTGAGATCCGCATGCGGCCGCACTTCTTCCCCTTCACGGAGCCCAGCGTCGAGGTCGACGTCTCCTGCTTCCGCTGCGATGGGACCGGGACGCTCGACACCGGTGAGCGCTGCAACCTCTGCAAGGGCCAGGGCTGGATCGAGATCCTCGGCGCCGGCATGGTCGACCCCAACGTGCTCGGCTTCGTCGCCGAGAACGGCTATGACCCCGACCGGGTTCAGGGCTTTGCCTTCGGCATGGGCGTCGAGCGGATCGCGATGCTGCGGCACGGCGTGCCGGATCTGCGGCGCTTCTTCGACAACGACGTGCGGATGCTGGAGCAATTCCTATGAGAGTCCCGTTCTCGTGGCTGCGCGAGTACTGCGATCCCGGCACCGATGCCGCACCCCTCGCCGAGCGCCTGGCGATGACCGGTACCGAGGTCGAGCGGGTCGGTCTCCTCGGACCGCCCGCGGCGGACGGCTTCGTGGTCGGAAAGGTGCTGGAGCGCGAGAAGCACCCCGACGCCGACCGGCTCAGCGTCTGCACGGTCGATACCGGCGACGGCGATCCGCGCACGATCGTCTGCGGCGCCCCCAATGTGGCGGCGGGTCAGACCGTGCCCGTGGCGCTGCCGGGGGCGACGATGCCCGGGGGCACGAAGCTCGGCAAGGCGAAGCTGCGCGGGGTCGAGTCGCACGGAATGATCCTCTCCGCCGCCGAGCTGGAGGTCGCCGAGGAGTCGGCGGGAATCCTGGTGCTCGACGACGGGCCCGCTCCGGGAACCCCACTGGACGAGGTCTTGCCCGTTGCCGAGTCGGTGCTGGAGCTCGAGGTGACGCCCAACCGGCCCGACTGCCTCGGCGTCTACGGGGTGGCGCGCGAGGTGCACGCGATCAGCGCCGCCCCGCTTGCCGCCGAGCCCTGGGAGGAAGACGCACCGGCCGCCGGCGAGGGCGAGGCCGGCGAATACGCCTCGGTGACTGTCGAGGTGCCCGAGCTCTGCCTGCGGTTCACTGCGCGTGTCTTCACCGATGTCACGGTCGGCCCCTCGCCGGCCTGGCTGCAGGCACGGCTGAGCGCCGCCGGCCAACGCCCGATCAACAACGTCGTCGACATCACCAACTACGTGATGTTGCTGACCGCGCAGCCGCTGCATGCCTTCGACCTGGACAAGGTTCCCGACGGGGCGCTCACGGTCCGTGCGGCCGGCGAGGGCGAGAAGATGACGACGCTCGACGACGTCGAGCGGACCTTCGACGCCGAGACGGTGCTGGTCTGCGACAGCCGCGGTCCCTCGGGCATCGCCGGGATCATGGGCGGCCAGGTCTCCGAGGTCTCCGATGTCACCTCGCGCGTCCTGCTCGAGGTCGCCAACTGGAACGGGACCAACATCCTGCGTACGTCACGCCTGCTCGGCCTGCGCTCGGAGGCCTCCTCGCGCTTCGAGAAACAGCTGCACCCGGAGCTCTGCATGCGGGCACAGCGGATCGCCTCGCGGCTGATGGTCGAGCTCTGCGGGGCGAAGCTGGTGCCCGGGACGCTCGACGTGTCCGCGGAGATTCCGGCCGCGCAGCAGATCCGCTTGCGTGGCGAGCGGGTCGAAGGGCTGCTCGGGATGCGGATCGAGCAGTCCGACCAGATCGCCTACCTGGAGCGGCTCGGCTTCGCGGTCGAGGTCGACGGCGAGGACCTCGTCATCGGCGTGCCCCCCGACCGCCACTACGACGTCACCCGTGAGGCGGACCTGATCGAGGAGGTCGCGCGCGTCCACGGCATCGACCAGCACCTGCCCTCGACCCTGCCGGGCTCCGCCGGACAGGCGGGTGGGCTGCGCCGCGACCAGCGGCTCCGCCGCCGCGCCGAGGACGCGCTGCGCGATCTCGGCTTCGACGAGATCGTCGGCTGGAGCTTCACCGATCCGGGCGAGGCGGAGCGGCTGCGGATTCCCGCTGGCGACCCGCGGGCAGACGGCGTGAAGATCTCCAACCCGCTCTCCGAGGATCAATCGGTGATGCGGACGAATCTGCTCGGCTCGCTGCTGAACGCCGCCCAGCGCAACCTCTCGCGCGACGCCGAGCAAGTGGCCCTGTTCGAGTCCGGCCGCATCTACCTGTCCGGGGAGGGCGGCGACGGGCCGCTGGGGGGCGCATTCGCCGGCAAGCAGCCGGCGCCGTTCGTCGAGCCGCAGCGACTCGGTTGCCTCGTGGCGGGATCGCTGACGCCGCGCTCCTGGCGGGACGGAGGGGAGACAGCGGACTTCTTCGCGCTCAAGGGAGTGCTGGAGGGTCTCGCGGCTCGCCTCGGCGTGACGCTCGCCTTCGAGGCCAGCGGAGAGCCTTTCTTGCATCCAGGGCGCAGCGCGAAGGTGCTCGTCGACGGGGCGGACGCGGGCTGGATCGGCGAGCTGCACCCGCTCGTCTGCCGTCAGTGGGACCTCGATTCCGCGGTCGGCTTTGAAGTCGCTCTGTCTGCGCTGGTCGACGCTGCCTCCGCGGGCGAGGAGACCTTCGAGGACGTAACCGCCTTCCCGGCCGTACTGCAGGACCTTGCCGTCGTCGTGCCCGACGATATGCCGGCGGCGCGGGTGCGTGGCGCGGTTCTCGCCGGGGGTGGCGAGCTGTTGCGGGCCACCGAGGTCTTCGACCTCTACGCAGGCGAGCAGCTGGGGGAGGGGCGCAAGAGCCTCGCACTGCGGCTCGAGTTCCGCGCCGGGGATCGCACCCTTACCGACGAGGAGGTCGCCGCCAGGCGCGAGTCGATCGCCTCCGAGCTGAATCAGATTGGAGGGTCGCTACGTGAGTGAGAAAGCGAGAGTCCTCGTCGCCGGAGCGTCGGGCTTCACCGGCGCCCTTGCCGCGCAGATCGTCTGGCGCCACCCGCGCCTGGAGCTGGTCGGCGTCACCTCACGCAGCGACGCCGGCACTCGGCTGGACCGGCTCTACCCGCGCTATCGGGTGCCGCTGGAGTTGACCGAGCTCGACCTCGACACGCTGGAGGACGTCGACGCGGCGATCGTCGCCTACCCGCATGGCGCCTCGGCACCGACCGTCGCCGCGCTGCGCGGCCTCGGGGCGTTGGTCGTCGACCTCTCGGCCGACTTCCGGCTGCGCGACCTGCCGACCTACGAGCGCTGGTACGGCGAGCATGGCGCGCCGGAGCTGCTCGACGGCGCCGTCTACGGACTAACCGAGCTCTACCGGGAGCAGCTGCGCGGGGCGGAATTGGTCGCGACGCCGGGGTGCTACCCGACCGCGAGCGTGCTCGCGCTGGCGCCGCTGGCCGAGCGGGGTGTGCTGAGCGACGTCGTCATCGACGCCAAGCAGGGCGTCTCCGGTGCCGGCCGTGGCGGCGGCGACGAAATGCACTACGTCTCGATGGACGAGAACGCCTTCGCCTACAAGACCGAGGGCCACCGGCACCGGCCCGAGATCGAGCAGGAGCTGGCGGCGCTCGGCAGCCAGACGCCGGTCACCTTCGTGCCGCATCTGCTGCCGCTCGACCAAGGCGAGCTGACCAGCTGCTACGCCCAGCTGAGCGAGCCGATGTCCAAGCAGGAAGCGCAGGCGCTCTACGCCGAGCGCTACGCCGACGAGCCCTTCGTCCACGCCGTCGACCGCCCGCCCGGCCTGCGCGACGTGCGCGATACGAACGAGTGCCACGTCTACGTCACGGTCGAGGAGCGCGGGCGGGTACTCGCCTTCTCGGCGATCGACAACCTCTGGAAGGGAGCCTCGGGACAGGCGGTGCAGAACCTCAACCTGATGCTGGGCTTCGAGGAGACGGAGGGACTCCAGTGAGCGAGCCCTTTTTCAGATCTCGCTGGGCCACTCCGCCCGCCGGAGTCGAGCAGCTCGACCAGGCGCAGCTCGCCCCCGGCTTCCGTGCCGGCGCCGCCCACTGCGGGCTCAAGGGCGGCGGCAAGACCGACGTCGGCCTGCTGGTCTGCGACGCACCGCAGGTGTCCTCCTCGGTGCTGCTGACCCGCAACGCGTCCGCCGCGGCGCCGGTGCGGATCTGCCGCGATCGGGTCGACCGCGCCGCGGTGCGAGCCGCGGTCGTCAACGCAGGCAATGCCAACGCCGAGACCGGCGAGCAGGGGCTCGCCGATGCCTGGGCGATGTGCGAACGGGCCGGCGAGGAGCTGGGCCTGGATCCCAGCGCAGTCGCCGTCGCCGAGACCGGCGTGATCGGCGTGCCGCTGCCGATCGACGCCGTGCTATCCGGGATCGGTGCGGCGGCCGGCGCGCTGTCGGCGAATGGCGCGGGCGCCTTCTCCGACGCGATCCTCACCACCGATCGCTGGCCGAAGAGCTGCACCCTGCGCGCCGGTGGCGTCACCCTCTCCGCGCAGGCGAAGGGCGCCGGGATGATGCAACCGGACTTCGCGACGATGCTCTGCTTCGTCCAGACCGACGCCGTGGTCGATGACGCCGACGCGGCGCTCCGCACCGCCGTCGAGGCCTCCTTCGAGCGGGTCACGGTCGACGGTCAGATGAGCACCAACGACACCGTGCTGCTGCAGGCGACCGGCGAGGCCGGGGCGCCGCTGCCCGACGGATTGCTGGAGGCGGTTCTGTTGCAGCTGGCGATCGAGATCGTCGCCGACGGCGAGGGCGCCGTCCGGGTCGGCCGCGTTCAGGTGGGCGGTGCTGCCTCTCTTGCCGAGGCCGAGCGGGTGGCACGCGCGATCGCCAATTCGCCGCTGGTCAAGACCGCCCTCTTCGGTCGCGACCCCAACTGGGGTCGGATCGCCCAGGCGGCCGGGATGGCGCTGGCGGGCGAGGATCTGGATGAGATCGGCGCCGACTCGATCGACGCCGTCGAGCTCGGCGAGGAGATCGCCGAGGCCGAGATCGGGCTGCGACTCGATCGCGGCGAGCACAGCGCCCACGTCTGGTTCTCGGACCTGGGCTACGAGTACGTCCGAATCAATGCCGAGTACACCTCATGACGCTGCAAACCTGCGCATCTCGGGGTCTTCGGTCGGTTGGTTCGGGTCACGCACGAAAACGTGCGCTCCCCTCACCGCCCTCCCTGCATCCCCCGACCTGCTTGATTTTCGCGCCATGAGAACGTGGGATCGCAAATGAACGCAACTAAACAAACGAATGTCGACACCCTGCTTGAGGCGCTTCCCTACATCAGGGAGTTCCACGGCCGCACCGTTGTGATCAAGTACGGCGGCTCGGCGATGCGCGAGGATGCCCTGCGCGAGGCCTTCGCCACCGACGTCGTCCTGCTCAAGTACGTCGGTCTCAACCCGGTCATCGTCCACGGCGGCGGTCCCGAGATCACCGAGTACATGGAGCGCCTCGGGCTCGAGGTCCGTTTTCACGAAGGCCTGCGGGTCTCCGACGCGGAGACGGTCGAGGTCGCCCGCATGGTCCTGCTCGGCAAGCTCAACTCCGACATCGTGCAACGGCTAAACCGCCACGGGCAGCCGGCCGTGGGGCTCTCCGGCCAGGACGGCACGCTGTTCGAGGTCGCCCCGGTCGCCAACGCCGAGCAGGTCGGCTTCGTCGGCTCGATCGAGAAGGTCGACATCGACGTCCTCAACCACATCGCCGAGGACTACATCCCGGTGGTCGCCTCTTCGGCCTCAGACCGCGGGGGCCAGTCCTACAACGTCAACGCCGACGAGGCCGCGGGCAAGATCGCCGCGGCCCTCGGCGCCCACAAGGCGATCTTCCTCACCGACGTCGAGGGTTGGCTCGCCGACCCCGCCGACGAGAGCTCGCTGATCTCCCGCGCCACGGTCGACGAGGTCGAGGAGCGGTTGCCGGCGATCGACGGCGGCATGCGCCCGAAGTTGGGCGCCTGCGTCGACGCGATCCGCGGCGGTGCCCAGTCGGCCCACATCATCGACGGCCGCCAGCCACACAGCCTGCTGCTGGAGCTCTTCACCGACGCCGGCATCGGCACGATGGTGACTTCGTGAGACTGGAGGAGCTGCAGGCGCTCGAGCAGCGCTACCTGATGCAGACCTACCGCCGCGCGCCGGTCGAGTTCGTGCGTGGTGAGGGGGCACTGCTCTGGGATGCGGAGGGCAAGGAGTACCTCGATTTCCTTGCCGGGATTTCGGTCTGTTCGATCGGCCACTGCCACCCGGCCGTGATCGAGGCTGTGCGCGAGCAGGCCGGCGAGTTGATGCATGTCTCCAACCTCTTCTACACCGAGCCGATGGTGCGGCTCGCCGAGCGTCTCTCGCAGTCGAGCCTGGGGGGGAAGGTCTTCCTGACCAACTCCGGAACCGAGGCCAACGAGTGCGCGATCAAGGTGGCCCGTAAGCACGCCCACGCTCGCGGAGTTGGGAGCCCGGAGATCGTCAGCTTCGAGCGCGACTTCCACGGCCGCACCTACGGGGCCCTCTCGGCAACGCCGAAACTGGCGGAGAACCCGGCGCTGGGGCCGATGCTGCCGGGGTTCCGCTCGGTGCTCTTCGACGACGCCGGCGCCCTGCGCGATGCCATCGACGAGAGCACCGCCGCGGTGATGATCGAGGCGATCCAAGGCGAGTCGGGCATCTACCCACTCAGCGACGAGACGCTGCTCGCGGCGCGTCAAGCCTGCGACGAGGTCGGGGCGTTGCTGATCCTCGACGAGATCCAGACGGGGCTGGGGCGGACCGGTTCGCTCTGGGCATATGAGCAGACGCCGGTGCGGCCCGACCTGCTGACCAGTGCCAAGGCGCTCGGCGGCGGCCTTCCTGTCGGTGCCTGCATCACGAGCGAGCGGCTCGGCGAGGTGCTGGAGGCCGGCGACCACGGCTCGACCTTCGCCGGCGGCGCCGTGGTCTCGGCGGCGGCGCTCGCCGTGCTCGACGTGGTCGACGAGCCGGCGTTGCTGCGCCGCGTGCGCGAGATGGGCGCGGGGTTGCGAGAGAGCCTGTTGGCGCTCGACGGAGTCGACGAGGTTCGCGGTCGCGGGCTCATGCTGGGAGTCGGCCTGGCGAGCGGGATCGACGCCACGGCGGTGGGCGGCGAGCTGCTGGAACACGGCCTGATCGTCAACGTGCCCGAGCCGGGCACGCTACGCCTGCTGCCGCCGCTGACGGTCGATTCGGCCCAGATCGAGCGGGCCGTTGCGCTGATCGGCGATTCGCTCCTAAGCTACGCAGCAAGATGAGCACCGAAAAGTTCCCGCCAAAGCGGCGACCGCCCGCCTCGGCTGCCGATGCCGCGCAGCGCCTGGCGACGATCGTCGATGCTGCCGAGCAGGCTGCAGCGAGCGTCATCGACGGCGCCGAGCGGCAGGCCCAGCAGCATCTGGACGAGGCGCGCGACCGCGCCGACCGGCTCGTCGCCGACCGCCTGCGCGAGCTCGCCGACGAGCTCGACCCGCCCAGCTCCGAAGAGCCCCGCAGTGGCCATCTGAAACCTGTCGAGAGCCCGGACGGCGACGACGAGGTCGAGCCCTTGGCTCCACGGCGCTCCGGGTCCGCCGGTGCGCGATTGCTGGCCACCCAGATGGCAGTCTCCGGCGCCGACCGCGAGGAGATCGAAGCGCGGCTGCGCAGCGGCTTCGACATCGAGGACACCAGCGAGATCCTCGACGCGATCCTAGGACCCGAGGAGTAAAGGCCGATGCATGACGACCCGACCCGGATCATGGGCCAGCCCGGCGATCCCGGCCACCGGCCCCGCGGCAACATGCGGCTGCTGATCGCCGGCTTGATCGCGGTGATCGTCGGCCTCCTCGTTGCGGTCGTCGTGATCGCCTCCGATAACGGAAACGGCGGCTCTACCTCGGCGCTCACCACCTTGCCGACGACGTCTGAAACGACGACGCCGACGACCGAGACGACGACCGGCTCGACCACCGAACCGACGACGACCGAAACGACCGAGACGACTGAACCGACCACCGCGCCGCCGACGACTACTCCCGAAGAAGAAGAAAACGGCAGCGGCGGGATTCCCGCCGAATGACCAATTTGCCATCCGAGGGGGTCCGCACCGCGGGCTACGAGGCCGACCCCGCCGAGGTACGGCGAGTGCTGCTGCTCTACTCCGGCGGCCTGGACACCAGCGTGATGCTGAAGTGGATCCAGGACCGCTACGGAGCCGAGGTCGTCTGCCTCACGGTCAACCTCGGCCAGCCCGGCGAGGACTACGCGGCGATCGAGGACAAGGCGAAGCGGCTCGGCGCGCTCGAGTGCCACGTGGTCGACGCCCGCGAGCGCTTCGCCCGCGACTTCGTCGCCCCGGCGATCAAGGCCAACGCGCTCTACGGCGGGGGCTACCCGCTGTTCACCGCCCTGGGCCGACCTCTGATCGCTGAGCTGGCGGTCGAGTACGCGCGGCGCAGCGGTTGCGACACGATCGCCCACGGCTGCACCGGCAAGGGCAACGACCAGGTGCGGATCGAGGCGACCGTCGCCACTCTCGCCCCGGAGTTGAAGACGATCGCGCCGGTGCGCTCCTGGCAGATGGGCCGCGAGGAGGAGATCGCCTACGCCCGCGAGCACGGCATCCCGGTCAAGGGCGGCACCGAGGCGGCGCCGTACTCGATCGACGACAACCTCTGGGGCCGCTCCTCGGAGGGGCGCTGGATCGAGGACCTCGGCCACGCGCCCGAGGACGACGTCTTCCAGCTGGTCACCCGGCCCGAGCTGGCCCCCGACGCGGCGGAGATCGTCACGGTCGAGTTCGAGGCCGGCGTCCCGGTCGCCCTCAACGACGAGCGGCTCGGTCTGGTCGACCTGCTCGAACGCGTCGCCGAGATCGGCTGCCGCCACGGGGTCGGGATCGTCGACCACATCGAGGACCGCATCGTCGGGCTCAAGGTGCGCGACATCTACGAGGTGCCGGCGGCGGCGATCCTGCTGCCCGCCCACCAGGAGCTGGAGAAGCTGGTCGGCACGATCCACCAGAACCAGTTCAAGCCGGGGCTGGATCAGAAGTGGGGATACCTGGTCTACGCCGGACTCTGGTGGGAGCCGCTGCGCAGCGACCTCGACGCCTACATGGGCGCGGTCAACGCTCAGGTGAGCGGGACGATCGGCCTCAAGCTCTACAAAGGAGGAGTGCGAGTCGTCACCCGCTCCTCGCCGAACGCGGTCTATGACGCAGACCTGGCCTCCTTCGCCGAGTCGGGGGGACTCTTCTCGCAGACCGCCTCGCCGGGCTTCATCGAGCTCTGGTCGCTGCAGTCACGGATGGCATACCGGATCCGGCAGCGCAACGAGACCGGGGAGGGCTGATGTACGACAAGCTCGGCAAAGCGGCATTGCGCTTCACCGTCGCCTATCTGCGCCGCCGCTACCGGCGAGAGATTCGCATCGGCGCCGGCCTCGGGATCGCCGCGATCGGCATCGCGATCTACATCGCCAACCGGGACGCCCCTGAGGGTTGAGGTGTCGACATGCGCTGGAAGCCCGCAGTCGTTTTTCTCGCCCTAGCCCTGCTCACGGTCGCCACCGCCCGTGCGGCGGGCATCGGCGCTCTGCGCGACAAGGTCGGTGGCGCCCGAGAAGAAGCCGCCTCGCTGGGGGCGCAGATCCGCGACACCCAGGAACGCCTCGCCGCGACCGAAGCCGAAGCCATGGCCGCTGCCGCGCGCGAGCGGCACCTCACCGATCTGCTCGCCCACGGGCGCGAACGGGCTGCGCGACTCGCCGCCAAGGTCGAGCGCTCCCAGCAGCATCTGGAAGCCGAGCGCGCGCGTCTGCAGCGTGCGCGGAACGCGTTGGCGAACCGGCTCGTCGCGATCTACATGAGCGGCACCCCGAGCACGGCGAGCATCGTGCTTGGCTCGGGCGACATCAACGAACTAGAGGTCCGCACCGAATACCTGCAGCGGATCGAGGATTCCGACAGCGAGCTCGCCGCCCGAGTCGAGCAGGTGCGGAACGGCGTGCGCCACGAGCTGGAGCTGGTCGCGGCACTGAAGGCCCGGGTAGATGCCTACAACGAGCGCCTCGCCGCGGCGCGCACCGAAATTGCCTCGGTGCGCAGCCGCGCGCAGGACGCGACGGCCCGGCTCGACTCGCTCTCGGCCGAACGCTCGTCCTCGTTGGAAGAGCTCAAATCGCGAATCGGCCAGTGGGTGGGCGAGATCGAAGCGGCGGAAGCCGCGAGTCGCGAAGCGGCGGAAGAAACCGTCGGTCGCTGGCTCGGCGGCCCCTTCTCGATCCCGACCTACATCGTGATGTGCGAGTCCGGCGGCAACTACGGCGCGGTCAACCCGAGCAGCGGCGCCGGCGGCGCCTACCAGATCCTGCCCTCGACCTGGGATCTCTACGGCGGCAGCGGAGCCCCGCAGGACGCGCCGAAGGCCGAACAGGACCGCATCGCCGCCGAAATCTGGGCCGACTCCGGCGGCAGCGCTTGGGTCTGCGCCGGCTGAGCCCTCCCGGATCGCGCATTTCGAGCCGAACCCGTGCGAAACATTTTGCATTCAGCGCGCCACGCGCGCGCCGTTGCCGGTCAGCATGGCATCATGCAGACAATAGAACTCGCCAGGACAGGAGACCGCATGGCCGATCTGGACCAAAAGATCGATGAACTCCGAGCAGAGATGCGGGAGGGGTTCAAAGAAGTACGGGCCGAATTCAAGAACGTGAGGTCCGAGATCGAAGACGTGCGAGACGAGGTGCAGGCGGGTTTCAAAGATGTGCGAGCGGAGCTGAGGGACGTGCGCCTTGAAGCGCACGCCGGGGTGGCCGAACTGCGATCGGAGATCAACACCCGCTTCATCGGTCTGGAACGCTCAATCACGCCGCTGTGGGTTTCGCTGACCGGCGGTATGGCCGCCGTCGTCGCAGCGCTGATTGTGACCAATCTCTGATTCGGGCAGGGGAGCCGTTGCCGCCGTCGAAGCGGGTCGCATGTTCGTGCGCAAGAAGCGAGGCTCGGCCGCGCGCCGCAAGCCAAAAGCGAAAGCAAAATCGCGGCTTCCTCGGCCGCATCTGCCGGAGGGCCTGCAGCAGCGCCACCTCGATCTGATCGGACTCTTCTTGATCGCGGCAGGGGTCTACCTCTGCTTCGTCCTCTTCTTCGGTTGGGATGGCGGCAAGGTCGGCTACGGCCTGGAAACCGGCCTGGAATATCTCTTCGGCCAGGTCGGCGCACGGATCGCGACTGTGCTGATGCTGGCCATCGGCACGATGCTGGTCACCGGCACGTCGGTCTCGACCGTCTTCCGCGGCGTCGGCCGCGGCGTCCGCCACACCTTCGTCGGCGGGCGCGACATCGCCCAGACCGCGATCCAGCAGCGTGAGGAGCGCCGCGGCGAGAGGCCGTCGGCATTCGAGACCCAAGCCGGACCGACCGACGTGATGAGCACCTACCCCGAGGGCGACGACTTCGAACCGACCGTCGCGATCGCCGGGGACAGCGCCGGGGAAGAGCCGGTCACCACCGAATTCGAGACGGAGGTCGAGCCCGACCCCGGCGCCGCGGGCCTGAACCCACACGCTTACGAGGTCGAGGTCCGCAGCGAGGAGGGGCTTGGCGTCGGTACGGACGCCGAGTCGAAGCAGACGTCACTCACCCCGATGGGCCAGAAGCGCGGCGTCACCGAATCCGATCAGATCGACTACCGCCCGCCGCCGGCCAAGGTGCTCGAAAAGGGCAAAGGCGACAAAGGCCCAGATCCGCGCGATCACGAAGTGATCGGTCGCAAGCTGGTCGAGACGCTCGGTCATTTCGGCGTCGAGGCCAAGATCGTGGGCATCGTCAGCGGCCCGCACGTCTCCCGCTTCGAGTTGCGCCTCGCTCCCGGCACCAAGGTGAAGAAAGTCACCGAGCTCTCCAACGACCTCGCCTACGCGCTCGCCTCGACCGACATCCGCATTCTGGCCCCGATCCCCGGCAAGCAGGCGGTGGGGGTGGAGGTGCCCAACGCCCGCCGTCGCCTGGTCCGCCTTGGCGACATCTACGCCGGCAGGCCGGAGAAGACCTCGCCGCTGGTCGCTTGGCTTGGCAAGGGGATCGATGGCAACCCGGTCTGGACCGACCTTGCGAAGATGCCCCACGTCCTCGTCGCCGGGACCACCGGCTCCGGCAAGTCTGGCTGCGTCAACGCGATCCTCTCTTCGATTCTGATGCAGGCCTCGCCCAATGAAGTGCGCCTGGTCCTGGTCGACCCCAAGCAGGTCGAGCTCAACCACTACGAGCATGTGCCGCACCTGCTGACCCCGGTCGTCACCTCACCCCGGCTCGCCGCCAACGTCCTCGCCAACCTGATCGGCGAGATGGAGAACCGCTACGGCATCATGGGCGAGGCGCGCTGCCGCAATTTGGCCGAGCTGAATCGCGCCCGCGCCAAGGCCGGAGAAGCGCCGCTGCCGCACATCCTCTGCGTGATCGACGAGCTCGCGGACCTGATGATGGTCTCGCCGGCCGAGGTCGAGGACTCGATCATCCGCCTGGCGCAGAAGTCCCGCGCGACGGGGATCCATCTGGTCCTGGCGACGCAGCGTCCCTCGACCGACATCATCACCGGCACGATCAAGGTCAACATCCCGGCCCGCATCGCCTTTGCCGTCTCATCGCAGACGGACTCGCGCGTAATCCTCGACCAGGGCGGCGCCGAGGCGCTTCTGGGTCAGGGCGACATGCTCTTCCGCGGTGCGGGCACCTCGAAGATGGCGCGCGTCCAGGGCGCCTTCGTCACTGAGGACGAGATCGCTCGCATCACCAAGCACTGGGCAAAGCAGGGCGAACCCGAATTCGCGGCCGAGTTGCTCGAGGCCCGCGAGGAGACTGGGGCGGAGGGAGGCGACGGCGAGTTCGATCCCGACGCCGACGATCTGCTTGACGAAGCGATCCGCACCGTGGTCCAGACCGAAACCGCCTCAGTCTCGATGATCCAGCGCCGCCTTCGCGTCGGCTACACCCGCGCTGGTCGCCTGATCGACATGCTCGAGCGCCGCGGCGTCATCTCCGGCTATGAGGGCTCCAAGCCGCGGCAGGTGCTGATCACCGAGGCGGACTTATCCCGTGTTCTCAGCGGGGGCGGGGATCCAGAGCCCGTGGCAGTCGATGCCGACGAGGCGGGTTAACAGCCATCTTTCGCGCCGGAACGGCGCAGTGGACACAATGTCGGGATGGACACCGGTATCGGACCCACCCTTCGCGAGGCGCGAAATCGGCGCAAAGTCGACCTCTCCGAGGTTGAGGCCGCGATCAAGATCCGCGTCCGCTACCTGCAGGCGATGGAGAACGAGGAGTGGGACGCTCTCCCCGGCGGCGCCTACACGCGTGGCTTCATCCGCACTTATGCCTCCTACCTTAGCCTGGACGGGGATCGCCTCGCCGACGACTACCGCCGTGCAACCGGCCCGCCGGGGGGAGAGCGGGTGCCGAAGCGGGTCGAGCCGGTGCCGACCGCGAGGCGCGGGCCCCGGCGCCGGCCTCTGGTCTCCAGCCGCCTCGTCATCGCGGCTGTCTGCCTCGTCATGGTCGCTGTCGTGGTTGGCATCGCTTTGGCCGGAGGGGGCGGCGGCTCGTCTTCCTCGTCGACGACGGCAAGCAACGGGAAAAAGGTGCGAAGCAAGCACGCACAGGCGCCTGCGGCGACGAGCAAGCCCGGTGTCGCGGTGCGCCTGACGGCGACGGCTGAAGTCTGGGTCTGCCTGCTTGACGCGAAGGAAGAACCGCTGGTCGACGGCCAGATCCTCGAAGAAGGCGCCGAAGCCGGTCCGTTCCGCTCCAACGGCTTTGAAGTTGCCCTGGGCAATGGCTCGGTTGCGATATTCGTCGACGGCAAGCAGGCCGACGTTCCGGAAAGCTCCAGCCCGGTGGGGTACCGGGTCGATCCCAGTGGCAAGCTGATTTCCTTGGAAGAAGGCGAAAGGCCCAGCTGCGAATGACCGCAGCTCCAGTAAGGGCAGGGATAGTGGTCACGGGAACCGAGGTCCTGACCGGGCGGATCGCCGACCGCAACGGGCCCTGGATCTCCGAACAGTTGGCCGAGCTTGGGGTCGACGTCGCCCACATCACCGTGGTCGGGGACCGTCCCGAGGACCTCGAGGCGGCGTTGCGCTTCATGGCCGGCGAGGGCATGGACCTGATCGTCACCTCCGGCGGGCTGGGACCTACCGCCGACGACCTGACGGCGGAGATCGTCGCCCGCTTTGCCGGAGCGGAGCTGGTGCTCAACGAGGAGATGGAGGAGAAGATCGCCGCGATCATCCGCGGCTTCGCACGCCGCTTCCGCTTCGACGAGGAGGCGGTGCGGGAGGCAAACCGCAAGCAGGCAATGATCCCGGAGGGCTCGCTGCCGCTCGATCCGGTCGGGACCGCGCCGGGGCTGGTGGTGCCAGTGGACGGGCGAGTGGTCGTCGTCCTGCCGGGACCGCCTCGCGAGCTGCAGCCGATGTGGCCACGGGCGGCCGAGTCGCCCCAGGTTCAGGCGGTCCTCGCCCGCGCCACCCCGCTGCATTCCTACACGCTGCGGATGTTCGGCATCCCCGAGTCTGAGATTGCCAAGAGCCTGCGCGAGATCGAGGATGGCGGCCTCGAGCTGGACAAGGTCGAGATCACCACCTGTCTGCGGCGCGGCGAGATTGAGATCGACGTCCGCTACCGCGCCGAGGCCGCGCCGGTTGCCGAGGCGGTGCGTACCGGGCTGGTCGACCGTCACGCGCGCCACCTGTTCAGCCTCGACGGCGAGACGATCGACTCGCAGCTGGCCCGCCTACTGAGCGGCCGCAAACTGGCCCTCGCCGAGTCCTGCTCCGGCGGTCTGCTGGCGGCGCGGATCACCAACCTGCCAGGCGCTTCTGCCTACTTCACCGGCGGTGTCGTCGCCTACTCGAACGAGGCGAAGGCAGAGCTACTCGGTGTCGATGCCGCCTTGATCGAAGAGCGCGGCGCTGTCTCACCCGAGGTGGCGGAGGCGATGTCGCGGGGGGCGCTGGAGCGCTTCGATGCCGATGTGGCCGTCTCGATCACCGGCATTGCAGGCCCCGACGGTGGTACGGAGGAGAAGCCGGTGGGATACGTCTGCTTCGACGCCCGCCTGGTCGACGGCACCGCCATCGCCCGCGACCCGGTCATTCCCGGAGGCCGCGAGGACATCCGCGAACGCTCCGCCCTGGTCGCGATGCACCTGCTGCGCACCCTGCTCGGCGACGTCGACTCACCTCTGTAGAGAAGGCGTCGCAGACTTTTTTCGATCTTGTCTTGTTCCGTGCGCCCAGGCCACGTAGCGTCGGCGGCATGGCGAAGGAGAGATTGAAGAGTCCGCGGGCGAGGTTGTTCGTCGCCCTCGATCTGCCCGACCGCGTGCGGGCCGGGATCGTCGAGTGGGGCCGGGATGCGCTCGCCGATCCGGCGTTGCGGCCGGTCAAGGCGGAGTCGCTCCACATCACCCTCGCCTTCCTCGGCTACCTGCCGGAGAAGGAGATACCTCGCCTGGCCGAGATCGTCGAGGCGAGCCAGGCGCCGGCGCCTTCGATCGAGTTTGGCGATCCGGCGCCGCGACCGGAGCGTGGCCGTCCCCGCCTGTTCGCATTGCCAGCCGAGTCGCCTGGCACGATCGCCTTGCAGTGGGCGATCGAGCAGAAGCTGGTCGCGGCGGGCCTGTTCGAGCCGGAGAAGCGGCCGTTCTGGCCGCACGTGACCGTGGCCAGGGTGCGGCGCGAGGAACGCGGCTCGAAGCGTCCGGCTTCGGTGGGGAAGCGTCCCGGGCAACTTCCGAAAGATCTTTCCCAGTTGTTCCGGGCCGTCCGGATCGTTCTCTACCGTTCGCAAATCCAGCCGCAGGGTGCGCACTACACCCCGCTGGCGCAAGTCGAGCTGCCCGCAGACGGGCGGCAGTGAGGTGGAAGAGATGGCTGACAAGAAAATGGCTCTGAAGGACGCCTCGGCCAAGGAGGCGAAGGCCAAGGACGCGGCGCTCGAAGCGGCCGTGACCCAGATCGAGCGGGACTTCGGTCAGGGCGCGCTGATGCGTCTCGGCGCCGACGCGACGATCAAGATCCCGGCGATCCCGACCGGAGCGCTCGCGCTCGACTTGGCGCTGGGCATCGGCGGCGTCCCGCGGGGGCGGATCGTCGAGATCTTCGGCCCCGAGTCGTCGGGAAAGACGACGCTGATCTACCACATCATCTCCGAAGCCCAGGCCCGCGGCGGGATCTGCGCCTTCATCGACACCGAGCACGCGATCGATCCGAGCTACGCCCGCAAGATCGGCGTCGACACCGACGAGCTTCTGGTCTCCCAGCCCGATTACGGCGAGCAGGCGCTGCAGATCGCCGATCGTCTGATCGCCTCCGCCGCGATCGACGTGGTCGCGATCGACTCGGTTGCGGCGCTGACGCCGAAAGCCGAGCTCGACGGCCAGATCGGCGACACGACCGTCGGCCTTCAGGCGCGGCTGATGTCGCAGGCGATGCGCAAACTGGCCGGCAACCTCAACCGGACCAACACCGTCTGTCTCTTCACCAACCAGATTCGCGAAAAGGTCGGCGTCCAGTTCGGTTCGCCGGAGACCCAGCCAGGCGGCAGGGCGCTCAAGTTCTACGCCTCGCAGCGCCTCGATATCCGCCGTATCGAGACCCTCAAGGAAGGGACCGAGGCCGTCGGCAACCGGGTCCGGGTCAAAGTCGTCAAGAACAAGGTCGCCTCGCCTTTCCGCCAGGCCGAGTTCGACATCGAGTACGGGGTCGGCATCTCGCGTGAGGGTGGCCTGCTCGACTTCGGCATCGAGCACGACCTGGTGCAGAAATCCGGCTCGTTCTTCTCCTACGGCAAGACCCGGCTCGGTCAGGGACGCAACAACGCCAAACAGTTCCTCGCCGAGAACCCAGAGATCGCCAGCGAGATCGAGACCAAGATCCGCACCGCGCTCGGTATCGGCACCGAGAACGTCGTTCCTGTGGCCGAGGAGACGGCACCTGCAGCTGAGTCAACGGTCGAGTCGGTGGGGGCCGAGGCTCAGGCCGCATAGCCGATTAGACAAGCGCGTCTATGGAGTACGATGTCCATAGATGAAAATCAGCATGCCGCCGTGGAATTGGTCACGCGGCAACGGTTCGGAGCCAGATCTGGTTCTGAACCGGCTGGAGGCGCTGGACGCACAGCTCGGTGAGCTGGAGCGCCGCCGGGAATCGCTCGAAGCTCGCGAGCGCGATCTTGGTCGCCGCGCTGCGATGCTGCGGGACGGTGAGTCCCGGCAGCGTGTCGAGTTGGAGCGGGTCGCCGCTATGACTGCCTCCGACGCGCGGCGGGTGTTGCTCGACGAGGTCGAAGTCGACGCCCGCCGCCAAGCGGGCCTTGCCCTGCGCAAGATCGAGGAGGAGACCCGCCGGGAGGCGGAGAGGCGTGCCCGCGGCATCCTCGCCACAGCGACGCAGCGCCTCGCGGGGGCGCACGCGGTGCGAACGACGACCCAACTGGTTCGGCTGCCGAACGACGAGATGAAGGGCAGGATCATCGGCCGCGAGGGGCGCAACATCAACGTGCTCGAGCAGCTGACCGGGGTCGACATCATCGTCGACGACACGCCGTCCGCGGTGCGGCTCTCGAGCTTCGACGGGATGCGCCGCGAGATCGCCCGCCTCACCCTCGAACGGCTTATCGCCGATGGCCGCATCCACCCATCCCGCTGCGAGGAGGCATTCGAGCAGGCCAAGAGGGAAATCGAGGATCGGGTGGTCGAAGAGGGCGAGCGAGCGACGCTCGATGCCAACGTGAACGGCCTCCATCCGCACTTGATCGATCTGCTCGGCAAGCTGCAGTTCCGCACCAGCTACGGGCAGAATGTGCTCGGCCATCTGGTCGAGTCCTCCTACCTTGCCGCGTTGATCGCAGTCGAGCTCGGCGCCGCCGCCGACATCGCTCGGCGAGCGGCACTGCTGCACGACATCGGCAAGGCAGTCGACCAGGAGGTCGAGGGGACACACGCGCAGATCGGTGCCGGCCTCGCCCGTCGCTACGGCGAGAGCGAGGAGGTCGCCCATGCGATCGAGGCCCACCACGATGAGGTCGAGCCGTGCTCGGTCGAGGCAGTGGTGGTGCAGGCCGCCGACGCCCTCTCCGGGGCGCGGCCAGGCGCCCGCGGCGACACGCTCGAGGAGTACGTGACTCGCCTTCACGAGCTCGAGGAGCTCGCCTCCCGCCACGCGGGGGTGGAGAAGGTCTACGCGATGCAGGCCGGCCGCGAGATGCGGGTCATGGTCGACCCAGGGGCGGTCGACGACGAGCACGCGGCGATGATCTCGTATGAGATCGCCGCAGCGATAGAGCGCGAGGTCTCTTATCCGGGCCGGATCAAGATCACCGTTATTCGCGAGAGCCGCGCAACCAGCTACGCCAAGTGAGGCCGATCCCGGCGGGGCCGCTCCGCCGTCCTCTGTGGATAGGATTCCGGCCGCATGGACAACGCAACCATCTTCTACATCGTTGGCCCCGTCCTCGCCGTCTCGGCGATCGTGGTCAGCTTTCTCGGCCTGCGCTTCGAGAATTTCCCGGGCCGGGTCGCCCCGCTCGTCTTCCTCTGGTTTGCGATCCTCGTCGGCGGCGCGACGACCTTTGCCGTCCTCAACGGCAAGGACGAGCAGGAGGCAAGAGCAGCCGAGGTCGCCAACGCCGGCGAAGAGTTCACCGAAGAGGAGAAATCGCCGGTCGACTCCGGTGAAGCCGAAGGCGCCGCCAAGGCGAAGCCGGAAGCCAAGGCAAAGGGCCCCGGTGGGACCCTGAAGCTGGCGGCCGATCCCACGCAGATCGCCTTCGACACGACGACGCTGACCAGCAAGCCGGGCAAAGTCACGATCGACTTCGACAATCCGTCGGCGCTAGAACACGACGTGGCGATCGAGCAGGGCGGCAAGCAGATCGCGATCTCCGAAACGATCGCCAAAGGGAAGACGTCGGTGAGTGCCGATCTCGCTCCCGGCACCTACACCTTCCTCTGCACTGTGCCCGGCCACGCCGAAGCAGGCATGGAAGGCACCCTCACCGTCCGCTGAGGACGCTGCAAACCTGCGTATCTCGGGGTCTTCGGTCGGTTGGATCGGGTCACGCACGTTCGTGCGCTCCCCTCACCGCCCTCCCTGCATCCCCCGACTTGCTTGGTTTTCGCGCCCTCAGTCGGACGGTACTCTGCTGGGCATGAAGAAGCGCTACCACGTCACGACGTTCGGTTGCCAGATGAACGTGCACGATTCCGAGCGGATGCAGGGGATGCTCGAGTCGCTCGGCTATGCCGAGGCCCCGAGCCGTGCCGATGCCGACCTGATCCTCTTCAACACCTGCTCTATCCGCGAGTCGGCGGACAATCGCTTCCTCGCACACCTGGGTGAGGCGAAGCGGCTCAAGTCCGAAGATCCCGAACGGGTGGTCGGCGTGGGGGGCTGCTGGGCACAGTCGGTCAAGGAGGAGGTCTTCGCGCGCTTCCCCTTCGTGGATGTCGCCTTCGGCCCCGGACAGATCCACCGGCTTGCCGAGTTCCTCAACTCGGATTCGCTCACCGCCCAGGGGTATTTCGAGTTCGAGGATTTCTCCGGCCATCTCCCCGCCCGCCGCGAGCGCGAGTTCCAAGGCTGGCTGCAGATCTCGCAGGGCTGCAACTGCAAATGCTCCTACTGCATCGTGCCCTCGACCCGGGGCCGCGAGGAGAGCCGCGACCCCGCCGAGCTGCTGGTCGAGACCGAGGCGCTCGCGGCGGATGGCGTGCGCGAGGTGACCTTGCTCGGGCAGAACGTCAACAGCTACGGCCGCGACCTGCCCAGCGAGTCGCGCATCGGTTTCGCCGAGCTGCTGGCGCAGGTCGACGCAGTCGAGGGGATCGAGCGCATCCGCTACACCAGTCCGCACCCGAAGGACATGCGCGAGGATGTGATCCGCGCCCACGCCGAGCTGCCCTCGCTCTGTGAGCACATCCATCTGCCGCTGCAATCCGGCTCCAGCGCGATTCTCAAGCGGATGCGCCGCACTTACGATCGTCAGCGCTACATGGATCGCGTTTCGCTGATCCGCGAGCACGTGCCCGACTGCGCGATCACGACCGACATCATCGTCGGCTTCCCCGGCGAGACCGAGGCGGACTTCGCGCAGACGCTCGAGGTCGTCGAGGAGGTCGGTTACGACAGCGCCTTCACCTTCGTCTTCTCGCCGCGTCGCGAGACCGAGGCGGCGACGATGGGTGAGCAGGTGTCGCACCCGGTCAAGCGGGAGCGGATGGAGCGGCTGGTCGAGCTGGTGCAGCGGCGGGCCACCGAGCGGGCGCAGCGGTTCGTCGGGCGCGACATGGAGGTTCTCGTCGAAGGCACCAGCCGAACCGATCCGACGCGGCTTCGTGGGCGGACCCGGCACAACAAGGCAGTGAACTTCGATGGCTCTGCGGAGCCCGGTCAACTCGTTGACGTCGAGATAGACGGCGCGACCTCGACCACTCTGAGTGGGGTCTCGGTTAAGCCCATCCCGGTGTGAACGTTCTCGGGATTTTCGGGCCTACCGGGGTCGGGAAGACTGGGGTCGCGATCGCACTTGCTGAGCTGCTGCGAGAGCGGGGTGAGGATCCCGTTGCCATCTCCTGCGATGCGCTTCAGGTTTACGAAGGGCTCAGCGTCCTGACGGGGGTCGCGACCGCTGAAGAGCAAGCAAAGCTTGAGCATCGCCTGGTCGCCTTCGTTCCTCTTACCCAGCCGTTCTCTGTGGGCGATTACATGGGGTTGGCGCACTTGGAGATAGATGCGGCGCTTGAAGCTGGACGGAGGCCGATTGTGGTGGGGGGGACCGGGCTTTATCTGCGGGCTGCGGTTGCTGAGCTTTCGCTTGAAAAGGTGCCGCCTGGGGCTGAGGACTCTGAGCTGTGGTCGCCGCAGACTCGGTTGCCTACGACGATCTTCGGGATCGACATGGATCGTGCCCAGCTCTATGAGCGAATCGATGCGCGAACCGAGGCGATTGTCGCCGCTGGGGCAGAGGAGGAGGTGCGTCGGGCCGAAGCCTTGGGGCCCTCGCGTACCGCACGCAAGGCCCTCGGCTTCGACGAGCTGCTCGGCGGGGATACCGAGCTGATGAAGAGGCGCTCCCGTAACTACGCTCGCCGCCAGCTGACCTGGATGCGCAAGATCCCCAACCTGCGCGCGATCGACCGCACCGGTCGCTCCGACGCCGACGTAGCCGCCGAGATCGCCATTGCCCTCAGACGTGCCGGTGCGTAGAGGTCCATATGGACACTGGAGCACCGGCACGTCTGAGTAGGGTCCCTCGCATGAGATTTGAGAAGTGGCAGGCGCTGGGCAACGACTATGTGATCGTCGAGGCTGATGGGCTCCCTTGGGAGCTGACCGCGTCGCGCGTGGAGTGGATCTGCGATCCGCACTTCGGCGTCGGCTCGGATGGCGTGCTGCTGCTCTCGCGCAGCGATGACCCCGAGTTCGTCGCCGAGCTGCGGATCTTCAACCCGGACGGGTCGGAGGCCGAGCTCTCCGGCAATGGGGCGCGCGAGGCGATCCTCTACCTGCGGCGGCACAGCTGGACCGACGCGGACGTCTTCACGATCCGCACCGCCGCCGGGCCGATCACGCCGACGATCACCTCCGAGCTGACCTGCTCGGTTGACATGGGCAAGGCCTCGACGAGTTCGAAGGATTTTCCATCGGGCTCCGCGGATGGCAGGGGCTTTCTGAGCGCCGGTGGCCGCGAGTGGGAGTTCCAACACGTCTCGATCGGCAACCCGCAGTGCGCAATCGAGGTCGGCGACGAGATCGAGGACCTGGATCTCGACCCGATCGGTCCCGTGATTGAAGCGAGCGAGCTCTTCCCGAACCGCACCAACGTCTCCTTCTTCAAGGTCGACGGCAGCAGGGTCCGGGCACGTATCTTCGAGCGCGGCGTGGGCGAGACGCTCTCTTCGGGCACGGGCGCAAGCGGCGCTGCGGTGTCCGCCTTCCTGCGTGGTGCGTCGAGTCCGATCACGGTCGAGCTGGACGGCGGTGAGCTCGGGGTCGAGATCTCCGACGAGCTTGACGTGCGGCTCAGCGGCTGGGCTGAGCCGATCTGCTCCGGGGAGCTCTCGCCCGAGCTGATACAGGCGCTGTCCGACCTCAACGGCTAGATTTCCGCGCCCGTGGGGATTGCAGACCCATCCAAGCGCCTGGAGGCGATGCCTCCGTACATGTTCCAGGAACTGGAGCGGCGGATCGCTGAGAAGCGCGCCGCCGGCATCGACGTGATCAGCCTCGGGATCGGCGATCCCGACGAGCCGACCTACCCGCACATCGTCTCGGCGATGCAGGAAGCGGTCGCCGACCCTGCCACGCACCAGTACCCGAGCAACCGCGGTCGCGACGACTTTCGCGAGGCCTTCGCGCGCTTCTACGGCGAGCGTTTCGGGGTCGAGATCGACCCCGGCAGCGAGGTGATCCCGGCTATCGGCGCCAAGGAGTGCATCTACAACCTCTGCTTCGCCTTCCTCGATCCGGGCGGCGTCGCCCTCGCTTCGGATCCCGGCTATCCGGTCTACACGGGCGGGCCAATCCTCGCCGGCGCGACGCCCGAGCTGCTGCCCCTGGTCCCCGAGCTCGGCTTCGCCCCCGACCTCGGTGCGGTGCCGGCCGATGTCGCGGCCAAGGCACGACTGATGTTCGTCAACTATCCCAACAACCCCACCGGGGCCGTCGTTCCCGAGGGCTTCTTCGAGCTGGTCGTCTCCTTCGCCCGCGAGCACGAAATCCTCGTCGTCCACGACAACGCCTACTCGGAGACGACCTACGACGGCTATGTCGCCCCCAGCTTCCTCGCGACGCCAGGTGCGAAGGAGGTCGGAGTCGAGGTCTTCTCACTCTCCAAGGGCTTCAACATGACTGGCTGGCGCTGCGCCGCGATCCTCGGCAACGCCGAGGCAGTGCAGACCTACTGGAGACTGAAGACGAACGTCGATTCGGGCTTGTTCGAGGCCGTCCAAAAGGCTGGAGTAGCAGCACTGGAGGGACCCGCCGGTCCGCTCGAGCGAATGAACGAGACCTATGCCCGTCGCCGCGACTTGGTCGTCTCGGCGCTGAGCGAGATCGGCGTCGAGGTGAGCGCGCCGAAGGGGACTATCTACATCTGGGCACCGGTGCCGGACGGCCACACCTCGACCTCCTTTGCCGAGCTCGTGCTCGAAGAGGCGGCGGTCGTCGTCTCGCCTGGCTCGATGTACGGACCGAGCGGCGAGGGGTTCTTCAGGATTGCGCTCACCACCCCTGACGAGCGGATTTCAGAGGCCGTCGAGCGGATGCGTGCGCATTTGGCTTGAGGGAGGCATCCGGGTAGGGCCTTCACTTAACTTTTTCGGTGATTTGCGGTTGGGCTGACGCCCGAGGCCGACACCGAAAAAGTACAAGACGTTTCGGCCCTACCCGGATGCCTCTTGCTCGGCGCGCTTGGTCCAGTACCGGTTCAGGCCGCGCCACTGGTACTGGGGTGGGACGCATTGGATCAGCTCTTCAGCTGAATCGGTGGAATCAGCGTGGTCGGCTACGAGGTCGCGGTGACGTTGCTCGTAAGCGTCCTCGGAGAGCTCGCGGGCTTGCTGGGCCTCCTCGCGCAGGCGCTCCCTGACACGCGCCAGATGTGGGGCTGGGTCGTCGATTGCGGCGAAGTGGGTCAGGGCTAGGCGCTCAGGCTGCCAGCTTTCGACGATGCCGATCGAGTCCTCCCAGCGCTCGATGTCGATGTCGGGTGGCGGGGTGGGGGGGACGATCAGGTCGACACCTGGTAGACGCACCGCGGCGACGTCGCCGACAAAGGCGGTCCCACTTTCCTCATGCAGGTAACAGACGTGGTGGGAGGCGTGGCCGGGCGTGTAGGCGACGCGCATGCCGAGGACGTGCTCACCGCCTGAGAGCGGCTTCACGTTGGCCTCGGGCACGGGAACGATCTCGCCCCAGAGTCGCTGCATCTGATCGCCGTAGAGGCGCTCGGCGCTGGCCAGCAGCTTCGCGGGATCGATCAGGTGCGGTGCTCCCCGCTCATGGACGTAGACCTCGAGGTCCGGCCAGCGGCGCACGAGGGCACCGGTCGCCGCGGCGTGGTCGAGATGGATGTGCGTCAGCAGCAGCGCCCGCGGCCGCTCCTCACCGAGAGCGCCCAGAAGGGTGGAGAGCGAGGACTCGGGTCCGGGATCGACCAGCGCCTCATCCACCTGCCAGCAGCCGATCACATGGGGACGGCCGAGATGCATCGTGTCGATGACGCGCATCGTGCGGACGCAGGCTTCAGGCAGCCACTGGAGAGGGGAAGCGGTCGTCTGCTTCGAGCGTCTGCCGCCAGCCCTCCTCCATGCCGCGGGGTGCGTAGCCGAGCTCTCGGCTGGCCTTCTCGTGACTTGCCCAGAAGGTGACGCCGTCGGCCGAGGAGATCAACTCGCGCAGGTTCGGTGGCTGTCCCATCAGCTTGCCGACCAGCGGTCCGATCGGCGTCAGCGCCTTCATCAGCGCCGTCGGCATCGCCCGCTTGGGCGCCTTGCGGCCGCTGACCGCGGCCACGGTCTCGACTGCCTCGCGCATCGTCGTCACCGGGCCGCTCAGCACGTAGGCCTCGCCGACCCGGCCCTTGTCGAGGGCGAGCAGGATGCCGCCGGCGATGTCCTCGACGTGGGTCATGCAGATGCCGAACTCCGGAAAGGGCAAGAGCGGCAGCTTTCCCGCGAAAAATTCCTGCAGCAGGTCGGCCACCTGGGAGGTGTCATCGGGGCCATAGACCCCGCCGGGCTGGACGATCACGCCGGGCAGCCCGTCCTCGATCATGCGCTTGACGATCCGGTGCGCCTCCAGCTTGGTCTCCTCGTAGTAGGAGGTGAACTCCTTGCCGGGGTGCTCGTAGGTCTCGTCGACGACCTTTTGGTGGGTGTTGCCGAAGACGCCGCAGGTCGAGACGTAGACGACCTTCGGGATCTTTGCCTCCAGCGCCGCTTTCATCACCCGCTCGGTACCGGCAACATTTGCCTCCCACATCGCCGGGTGCTGCTTGGCCGGGATTCCGACCTCGTACATCGCGGCGGCGTGGACGACGGCATCGCAATCCTCCATGCCGCTGCGGATCGCCCCGGCGTCGCCGAGGTCGCCGCTGGCCAGCGTGGCCCCCAGAGCGGTCACTTTCGCCGCCTTCTCGGGGCTGCGAACGAGGCAGACGACATCGTCGCCGCGCTCGCGCAGCCGGCGAACGACGGTGCCGCCGATGAAGCCGGTTCCTCCCGTGACGAAGACCTTCACGGCCGCAAAGCCTATCCAGGAAATCCCGACGCCTACAATCAAAGCGAGTGGATCGATCCAGGAACGGGCGCAACAAGCAGACGCACTACGCCGCCAACGGCGCTGGCGTCTCCAATCCGCGCGCCCGCCAGCGAGCCCTGGCGATCGGCATTGCCGACGGCAGCGAGGACGGCGACCCGCTCGCCGAGCTTAAGGAATTGCTCCGTACCGCCGGCGTAGCGACCGCGGGCGAGGCGGTTCAGCAGCGCGCTAAACCCGACCCCGACCGCTATCTCGGTCGCGGCAAGCTGGCCGAGGTCAAGGAGCAGATCGCCGCCTGCGACGCGAACCTGGCCGCCTGCGACGACGAGCTCGCACCCCGACAGGAGCGCAACCTCGAGAGCGCGCTGGGTGTGCCGGTAGTCGATCGCACCGCCGTCATCCTCGACATCTTCGCTGACCACGCACACTCTGCCGAGGGCAAGCTCCAAGTCGAGCTGGCCCAGCTCGAATACAACCTGGCGCGGATGCGTGGTCTGTGGACCCACCTCGAGCGCCTCGGTGGCGGGATCGGCACCAGGGGCCCGGGTGAGAGCCAGATCGAGACCGATCGGCGCCTCGCCCGCGACCGGATCGCCGCGTTGCGGCGCCGGCTGGGCCGGCTGGAGCGCAACCGCGGAGTGATGCGGGCGCGGCGAGAGCAGTCGTCGCTGCCCCGGGTCGCCCTCGCCGGCTACACCAACGCCGGCAAGTCGACCCTGCTCAACGCCCTTACCGGAACTGAGGAGGTCGGCGTGGGGGACAGGCTCTTCCACACGCTCGACCCGACCACGCGCAGCGTCGCCCTCTCCGGCCGGGACTTCCTCTTCACCGACACGGTCGGCTTCATCGAGAAGCTGCCCCACCAACTGGTCGAGGCCTTCAAGGCAACCCTCGAGGAGACGGTCCTCTCCGACCTGATCCTGCAGGTGGTCGATGCAGCAGCGCCCGAGGAGCGCCGGCTTGCGGACCTCGAGGCGGTCGATGCGGTGCTGGAGGAGATCGGCGCGGGCGACAAGCCGCGCCTGCTGGTGCTCAACAAGGTCGACCTGCTCGACGAAGACGGGCGCGGCGAGGCGCTGCTGCGCCATCCGGGGGCGGTGCTGGTCTCCGCGTTGACCGACGAGGGCATCGAGACACTGCGGGAGCGGGTCGAGCGGGCATTCGAAGACACCCTGGCCGAGGTCGAGCTGCTCATCCCCTACAGCGAGGGCGCGCGGCTGCATGAGCTGCACGAGGTGGCTGGCGACCTGACCCGGACCGAGCGGGAGGATGGTGTGCTCGTGCGGGCCAAGGTGCCGGTGGCTGAGCTGCACCGGTTCGAGGATCTGCGTACTGCTGACGCTGCTTAGGGAGGGGAGCGTGGGGGTGTCCCTCCGCTTGCTGGGTTTTTCGCCAGGGGAGTTGGCGGCTGGCCGCGGGAGCATTCGGGGCGAAAAAGAGGACGCCGCTGCGCGGAGGGACACCCCCACGCTCCGCATTCGGGCGTTGTAGGGTGCTCGCCGGTGGAGCTGCGCGTTGAAAAGCTGAAGGACGAGGCCCGGGTACCTTTGCGCGCCCATGATGGAGATGCTGGTGTCGATCTCTATGCCTGCGAGGCTGCTCATCTGGGGCCCGGGGAGCGGTGGAGTGTTGGCACTGGGGTGGCGGTTGAGATTCCTGAGGGGCATGCTGGGCTCGTGCTGCCGCGGTCGGGGCTTGCGCGTGACCATGGGATCGCGCTGGTCAACAGCCCGGGGCTGATCGATGCCAGCTACAGGGGCGAAGTGCGGGTGCTGCTGCTCAATACCGACCCGGCCGAGACCTTTCGGGTCGAGCCGGGCGACCGGATCGCGCAGTTGGTGATTACGCCGGTTGCCCTCGCCGATCCGGTCGAGGTGGAGTCGCTGAGCGAATCCGCCCGCGGCGACGGCGGCTTTGGCTCCAGCGGCCGTTAGCGACGGCGAATCGCGAAGGAGAACAGCGCCGGGGAGCGGTCGCGGTTGCCGGCGCGGTCGATGGCGAAGACCCGCAGCGTGTGCCGACCGAGCGATAGGCGGTAGCGGCGAGGCGAGCCGACAGGGCTTGAACGAGCCCTTGTCGAGCCGGCAGCGAAAGGTCGAGCCGGCCTCGTTGGCGGCGAAGGCGAAGCTGACCGAGCGGAACCTGTGGGTGGCGAACACCGTCTTGGCGGGGCGGTGGAGGAACCTGGTTCGCGGCGGCGTCCTGTCGCGCTGCACCGGCTTTTTCTTCGGCGGAGCCGATGGCTGAACGGGTGGCGAAATCGGCCCGGTGGGCGTTTCGGGAGGTCGGAAGTTGTTGGGGTCCGCTTCGAAGACGTCTTCACAGCCGACGGGGGCCGGGTCCTGATATGCGCTGGTGGGTCGATCGATGAAGGCGGTGTCGCCGGCATCCCCGCCACAGTCGATGACGAGGTCCGAGTCGGCCGAGTTGGCGAGGATCGTGTCTTCGCCGGCGAGGGCGAAGTAGGTGTCGGCGCCGAGGTGGCCGAGGAGCTGGTTGTTCGCGCCGTCGCCGTGGAAGAAGTCGCCGAAGCGGGTCCCCTCCAGGTCCTCGATCGATTGCAGGTGGTCGAGTTCGCCACCTGCGGAGCAATTGGGCTGCCCACCCACGGGATGCCCGACCAGGCCGGTATCGAGCCGCGCCGCGACCGGTTCGTCGAGTTTCGTCCACGAGGCGTTGTCGCGGTAGTCGCCTTCGCCGCCGTAGATCGTGTCGTCATCGCAGATCGAGTCGGAGAGGAAGAGGTCGCTGCCGGTGCTGCCGTCGAGCGTGTCCCTGCCTTCGTTGTTCAGCAGAGCGTCGTCGTCGCCCTTGCCGTTCAGGGTGTCGTCGCCCGGCCCGTCGGCGAGTACGTCTTCACTTGCGTCGGCGCCGGTCAGGGTGTCTTCTCCAGCGCCGCCGATCTCGACCACGGAGGTCGTGTCGGGGAAGCCGGAGGTGCTCAGCGAGTCGTTGCCGCCCATGCCGGCGAGGACGAGCGAGTCGGGCGCTTCGCTCAGCTGGCAGACGGCTTTGCCGGATTGTGACTGGCAACCGCCCCCGGCGAACGATTCGGGGTCAAACGTGCCCGAGGAGAGCGCAAAGGTGACGGTGTCGGTAGATCCTTCCGCGTAGGTCGCGGTAGCCGAGTCGTTGCCCGTGCTGCCAGTCAAGTAGAGCGCCGGTTCTGACCCGTCGCCGGGTGCCATCAGGCCGACGCTGACTTTGGACTGGTCGCGAGTCTCCACGCCGCCCCCGCCGGCGTTCTCGCAGGAGGTTTCAGCAGTGGCGTCCTCGCAACGGTCGCCATCGGCTCCACCATCGATCGTGTCGTCGCCTCCTTCGCCGAGGATCACATCGGCGCCCCCGCCGCCGTAGATCGTCTCGCCGCTTGCCGAGCCGACGATGAAGTCGGAGAAGGGAGTGCCGATGATCGTCTCGAAGTCCGTCCCCTGGAGATCGTCGTTTTCGACCAGGCCACCGTCGACGCCGCCGCCGTCGGGGGCGACGCCGTTGTCGGCAAGGCTGCCATCCTCGGCTTCGAGCTCGACATAGACACCGCGCTCACCTCCCGCTCCCGGGAAGCCGGCATAGCTGGAGAAGCTGGGATAGCCCTGTGCCGGGTTGTTCGGGAAACCCGGCGTCACGCCGGTGGCGAAGCTGAGCGTGTCGCCGCCGTCACCGCCGCTGTCGACGATCCTGTCGAGCGTTGCATCGCCACGCACGAAGTCGTTGCCGGCTTCGCCGTCGATCGAGTCGGCGCCGAAGCCGCCGGAGAGCAGGTCGTCGCCCGGTCCACCGTGCAGTTCGTCGTCGCCGATGCCGCCGTAGAGGCTGTCTTCGCCTTCGCCGCCGTTCAAGCGATCGTTGCCGCGGTCGCCGAAGATGACGTCGTTGCCCGGTCCGCCGTTGAAGGTCTGGCTGCCCACGCCGAGGTGACGGCACTCACCGGTGCAGGGGGCGCCTGCCGCGATCGGCGCGGAGACGATCGTGTCGTTCCCGCCACCGCCGTCGACGGCGGCGATGCTCGGCGACGCGACGATCTTGTCGGCGCAAGGCGTGCCGACGATCGAGTCGCCGACCCTCTCCGGGCCTTCCGCGCAGCTCGGCGCGACATCCGTCTGTGCCGACGCGTCGGGCCCAGCTACGGTCAGGCCCGCGATGGCGAGGAGAGCGAGGAGTGAGGCTCGGCGCAGGAGTGTCATCTCAGCCCCCCGTACCCGGCACGCCCGGGTCTCAGCCCCGCAGCGCCACGTCGCGGGCGCACTCCTGTGCGGCCAGCTCCAGCGTGTCGTCCAGTGGCTCGAGCTGTGGCGCTGAGCCGTAGCGGCGTTCGAGCGCGAGGGCGATGAGGCGATCGGCCAGCCAGGCGTTCTTGGGCAGCAGCGGGCCGTGCAGGTAGGTGCCGATGAGGTTGTCGCGGCGTACGCCCTCATGTCCGTCCTTGCCGTTGTTGCCATGCCCCTTCAACACGCGGCCGAGCGGAATGGCGCTCTCGCCGAGGTAGGTGCGGCCGCCGTGGTTCTCGAAGCCGGCGATCGTCTGCGGGCCGCTGCCCAGGTCGGCCTCGATCGCGACGTTGCCGATCAGCCGCTCGCCCGGATCGCGCACCGTCTCCAGATCGGCCAGCCCGAGTCCGGGCAGACGCTCCTCGCCGAGCTGGTAGCTGTGGCCGAGCAGCTGGTAGCCGCCGCAGACGGCGAGCAGGACGGCTCCGTCGTCGACCGCCGTCGCCAGCGCCTCGCGCTTGTCGGCGACCATGTCGGCGGCGACGGCACGCTGGTCGCGGTCTTGGCCGCCGCCGAGGTAGAAGAGGTCGTGGGCCTTGGGATCCAGCCCCTCGCCAGGGCCGGCCCCGGTGTAGGAGAAGCCGATTCCACGCCACTCGCAGCGCCGCTGCAGGAAGAGGATGTTGCCGCGGTCGGCGTAGATGTTCATCTGGTCCGGATAGAGGGCAAGCAGGCGAAGCTCCATCAGGACTCCCTCCGCAGCAGGACGGCGGTCGAGCCGACGTGGGCGTCGGTGGGGGGGATGGTGCGGCGACCGGCCGGGCGCAGGCCGGCATTGCGCGCCTCGGCCTCAAGCGTCTCGGCATCGAGCCTCTGCAGCTCGACTTCGTACAGCTCCTCCTCGAGCTCACCCTCTGGAGAGACCGTCTGGCGTAGGCGCCGGACCCGGATCGAGCCGGAATCCACCAGCGCGTCGACCGGCAGGCTCGAGTAGACCCAGCCGTCGACCTCGCGCGTGTCGGGCAGGGGAGAGGCGGAGTCGACCGGCTCGGGCATCGACTCCACGATTGCAAAGGCGGCAACTCCGTCAGGGCTGAGGTGAGCTGCGACACGGCGCAGGCACCCCAGTCGCTCCTCCGAGTCGGCAAACAGCTGCAGCAGCTGCATCGGCGCCAGCACGAGGTCGAACTGGGTCCCAAGGTCGAAGTCCCTGGCGTCCCCGATTGCCGCGTTAGCCGGAAGCTCCCGCGCTCGCTCATCGTGGGCTGCCACCAGCGCAGGCTCAATGTCCAGCCCTGTAACGGTGTGTCTGCGGCGTGCAAGATGGAGTGCGACGCGCCCGGTCCCGCAGCCGAGGTCCAGAACCTGCCCGCTGCCGACCTTTGCAAGCTCCTCCCAGAGCGGGAAATCGGCCGAATAGCTTCCGCACTCAGTGTCATGCCATATGACAGACGAATCTCGGGCGGGTGGCATGGGGGAGGGGGGGGTCGAGGACGGACCGTGGCCCGCCCGCAGCGCCCCCCCTTCCCCCATGACAGGACCCGCCCGCCGTGTGCTCTGGTCCCTGTCGTTCATCGCCAGAACTCCTGCGTGAGCCCCCGCCCAGAGAGCACCTTGTGCAGCTCGAGCAGCGCCGTATAGGTGGGCAGGGCGAAGAGTTGCTCGGGCGCCTCGGCTACAGCCCGGTCGAGCGAGGACTCGATCCCCGGCTCGACCGCGATCGACTCCTCCGCCCAGCCGGCGTACTTCAGCCGCAGGGCCATCTCCGGCGCCCGCGTACCGGTGCAGACGATCCGGCGGACGGAGCCCGCCAAGAGCTCGAAGTCGGCGTCCCAGACCCAGGAGACGTCGCGGCCGTCGGCGATGCGGTCGTTGAGGGCAAGCCAGAGGTCGAGCCGGCCGCCGGCGGCCTCGAGCTTCAGCGTGCGCAGGACCTCGTTGGTCCCGGCGGGGTTCTTGACCAGCAGGATCGAGACCCGCTTGGCGCCGATCGCGATCGTCTCGACCCGGCCGAAGGCGCCGCGCATCTCACTCAGAGCCGGTGCGATCCGCTCCGCCGCGATCCCCAGTTCCAGGCCGGCGGCGATCGCCGCGAGGGCGTTGTAGACGTTGTAGAGGCCGGGCAGGGGCAGCTCGATCGCCAGCTCGCCTTGCGGCGTCTGCACCGTCAGCGAGGAGCCGCTCATTCCGTGCAGCTCGATCCGGGTCGCGGTCACTTCCGGTTGCGGTCGCCTTGCGCCGCAGTTGGTGCAGGAGTAGTGGCCTAGGTGGGCGAGGAAGGCGCGCTCGTAGGCATAGGGGTGACCGCAGCGGCGGCAGTGCTTCGCGTCGAAGGCGTGCTGCAGCTCGGGCAGTGCCTGGGCATCGTCGTCGATACCGAAATAGACGACCCCCTCGCGCCGGCTTCCCCGCTCGTCGCGGCCGAGGTCGGCGATCAGCGGGTCGTCGGCGTTGAGGGCGAAACGCGTGCGGCCGGCCCGCTGGTCGACCGTCTTCGCCCAGGCGTCGGCCAGGGCCTCGGTCTCGCCATAGCGATCCAGCTGGTCGCGGAAGAGGTTGCCGAGCACCACCAGCGAGGGATCGAGCTCGGCCGTCACCCGTGGCAGCCAGGCCTCGTCGACCTCGAACAGGCCCTCGCGGCCGCGCTGCTCGAGCAGCGCCGTGGCGATCCCCCAGGTCATGTTCGAGCCGGCCCGGTTGTAGACGGGCACGCGACCGTCGGCGGAGAGGAGGGCCGCCAGCATCCCCGCCGTCGTGGTCTTGCCGTTGGTGGCGCTGACCAGGGTGACGTCGTCGAGCTGCGCGCCGAGGCGGGCTATCGACTGGCGGTCGAGCCGCAGCAAGAGCCGCCCCGGCAGCGTCGTTCCACCGCCACGGCCGCTGGCGCGGCTGGCGGCGCCCACCGCACGCGCGACGAGGCGCTTGGCCCCGAACAGCGCCCCGCTGCCGTCCCCGCTCACTCCTTGGCCTGCGGTGGGACGATCACGCTCAACGCCTGGGGCAGGACCCGCAGCGTCGCGGGCAGGTCGGTGAGGTGCTCGCCGTCGGCGTAGACGGGAAACGGCCGGCTCGCGCTCAATTCGAGGCGCGAGGCGCGAAACACCCGCACCTCGTCCTCCTCGACGTGGGTGCCCTTGAACACCTTGGGCAGGATAGCCAGGGAGCGCAGCTTGCCGTGCTCGCCGACCGTGACCACGTCGAACTCGCCGTCGGTCAGATCGGCGTCTGGGGCGATGAACATGCCGCCGCCGAAGGCCTTGTTGTTGGCGACCGAGACCGAGTAACCGGTGAACCGCTCACGCTGCTCTCCTACCCGAATCGTAAAGCGAGCCGGCCTCCAGCCGAGCAGCGTGCGCAAGCCGGCATAGGCGTAGACGAGATTGCCGCGCAGCCACTTGGTTTCGTTGGCGAGCCGGTTTGCTTCGGAGTCGAAGCCGACGCTGACGATCCCGAGGAAGCGCTTGCCGTTGACCTCGCCGACGTCGATGCGACGCGTCTGACCGCCGGCGAGCATCGCCGCTGCGGCCCCGGGGTCCGAGGGGATGCCGAGCACGCGGGCGAGGTCGTTGCCGCGGCCGCCGGGAACGATCCCCAGCGGGACCTCCGAGCCGGCAAGGGCGCCGCCGATCGCTCCGATCAGGCCGTCGCCGCTGACCACGACCGGAACCTCGTCCGCTTCGGCGGCGTGCAGCGCCCGGTCGATTCCGTCCTCCAGGCCGCGCGTGCGCTCGACCCGGAAGGGAATGCGCCGCGCATCCAGCTCCTGCTCCAGTTGCGGCAGCAGCTTCAGAGTGCGCCCGTGCGCCGAGGCTGGGTTGACCAGCAGCGCCAGAGGCATCCCGTCGACTCGCATCGCGTGCGGCAGCCTATTCGGGCGCGGGCTCGTCGGTATGAAGCCGCAGGACGTGGAAGCGTTCACCCTCCGCTTCGCCACTCTCGACCGGGACGAAGCGGTGGCCTCCCAGGCGCCAGTCCAGCCAGCGCCACGCACCGACTAAGACCAGGTATCCGTTCGGGCGCAGCACCCGTGCGATCTCGCCCGGGTGCAGAGTCCCGCCGGCCTGGGAGACGAGGTCGAAGAAGCCGTCGGGAAAGGGAAGCGCGCGCGCCTTGCCCCGCTTGAAGGCGACCCGCCCCTCCGGATCGAGCCCGATCCGTGAGACGGCCTCACGGATCGCCTCCGCGGAGGCATCGACGCCGCGCACCCGGGCCGAGGGGTACTCGCGCGCCAGGAACAACACCGCCTCGCCATCGCCGCAGCCGATCTCGAGGATCCGCTCGGGCCGCTCGGGCACATGGAGGACGGCGGCGGCAAGCGCGATCAGCGAAGACGAGGGCACCTACCGATCATCTAGGATCTCGCCGCGATGGAGGGCTTTCAGGAGGAACGCAGGAAGTGGATTGCGCTCGGCGTCTTTGCGCTGATCGCGACGGGCGTCGTCGCGGCGATCCTGATTGGTCGCGGCCACGGCAGCAGCGATTCGACCGCGGAAGCCGGCACTTCTGGCTGCAAACAGGTGGAAGCGCCGAAGCCGAAGAAAGTCAGCTTCAATGCGCCCAAGCAGACCGTTACCAAGGGCGAGAAGCTGACCGCAGTCGTCGAAACCAGCTGCGGCAGCTTCGACATCGCCCTGGACTCGACTCGGGCGCCGAAGACCGTCAACTCTTTCGCCTTCCTCTCCGAAGAAGGCTTCTACGACGACCTCACCTTTCAACGGGTGGCGCCGGAATTTGTCATCCAGGGCGGCGGCCCGTTCGGAACCAACACCGGCGGTCCCGGATACAGCGTCGACGAGAAGCCCCCCGCCAACCTCGCCTACACCAAAGGCGTCGTCGCGATGGCCAAGAGCTCGGCGGAGCCCCCCGGACGCTCGGGCAGCCAGTTCTTTGTCGTTCTCTCGGCCGACGCCGGCCTGCCGCCCGAATACGCCCTCGTCGGCAAGGTCGACAAGGGCTTCGACGTGGTCGAAAGGATCGGCAAGCTCGGCAATCCGGAAACGGAAAAACCGAAACAGACCGTCCTGATCGAAAAGATCTCGATCGAAAAAGGCTAGGGCCCGGGCGCGAAGAGCTCGCGGGCGCGTTCCGCCACCAGCTCGGGGCGCTCGTCGGCGATGAAGTGCCCGGAGTCGCCGATCGGCTCGACCACCATGAAGAGCATCCGGGTCGGCACAGTGAGGCGTTGGTAGCGGTAGCGGGCCGCGCATGATTCCGGGCAGCTCGTGCGGCGCCGCTGCACTAACCTCCCGCCCATGGCGAAGGTCGACGTGGGCGATGCGGCACCTGACTTCGAGCTGCCAGGAACCGGCGGCAAGACGTACAAGCTCTCGGATTTCCGCGGCAAGAATGTCATCCTGGCCTTCTACCCGGGCGATGCGACCACGGTCTGCACGGCGCAGTTCTGCTCCTACCGCGACAACAGCGACCGCATCGACGGGCTCGACGCCGAGGTGCTCGGCATCTCACCCCAGTCGGTCGACTCGCACGAGCACTGGGTCGAAGAGCAGAGCCTCAACGTGCCGCTGCTCGCCGACGAGGACCTGGCCGTCAGCAAGCGCTACGGGGTGACCGGCTGGCTCGGGCCGCTGGCGCGCTTCACCGAGCTGAAAGACGCGCCAGGGGGCCGCTACGTCATGCGAGCGATCTTCGTCGTCGACGGCGAGGGCATCGTGCGCTACCGCCATGTCTCGCGGACCGGCTCGACGTTCCAGAGCGTCGACGATCTCGAGCAGGCAGTCGCCGCGCTAGCCGCCTGATGCTGGCCGAGCCGCGGTCGTTCGTCGCCGGCGAGCAGCCGGCGATCCGGGGCGAGGTGGCGGGGGAGGGGGCGCCGATCGTCCTCTGCCACGGGATCACCGCTACCCGCCGCTACGTCGTGCACGGCTCGCGGGCGCTGGAGCGGGCCGGCTACGCCGTCACCGCGTATGACGCACGCGGCCATGGAGAGTCCGATCCAGCCCCCGATGGCCAGGGTTATGGATACCCGGAGCTGGTCGCCGATCTGGAGGCGGTGGTCGCGACGGCAGTCGGGGGGGCGCCATTCGTCCTGGCCGGTCACTCGATGGGTGCCCACACCGCGGTTGCCTACGCGCTGCACCATCCGGAGCGCCTCAGTGGCCTCGCAATCATCGGGCCGACGTACACGGGCGAGATCTCCGCCGAGTCGCTCGGCTATTGGGATGGACTCGCGGCAGCGCTGGAGGGCGGCGGGGTTGACGGCTTCGTCGACTACATCGACCGCAACCAGGGGGCCGACCCGGCCTGGCGCGACTCGGTGCTGCGCTTCACCCGCGAGCGAATGCTGCGCCAGCGCCATCCCGGGGCATTGGTGGAGGCGTTGCGCCAAGTGCCACGCTCGCGGCCGTTCGATGAGATGGGTGAGCTCGAGTCGCTGCAGGTGCCCGCGCTCGTCGTCGCCAGCCACGATGCGGCCGACCCTGGGCACCCGCGGCACGTTGCCGAGGCCTACGCGGAACGCCTGCCGCAAGCGCGGCTGACGGAAGAGGCAGAGGGCGAATCGCCGCTCGCCTGGCAGGGCGGCAAGCTCTCCCGCGAGATCGCGGCGTTCTGCGCGGAATTGGCTCGTGACAGCCCCGCTTAGCTCGACTGAAGGTGGGTCGAATACGGTTGCGGCGATGAGGCCGCCTGCAGAGGGAACGTTGCGGATGATCGCGACCTTTGTCGCGGCTTTTGGCATCGGCGTCGCCACCTACATCGCGATCGCCGACTCGGGCGGTGGTTCGCCGGTCTGCATCGCCGGCGGGGGCGGCTGCGAGACCGTCGCCAACAGCACCTACTCGCATCTGCTCGGGATCAATATCGCCGTCTTCGGCATCGCCGGCTACGTGCTGTTACTGGCGGCATCGCTGCTCAGGGGAGACGCGGCGCGGATGGTCGGCTTCGGCGTCTCCCTGGTCGGCTTCGGCTACAGCGTCTACCTCACCTATCTGGAGCTGTTCAAAATCGAAGCGATCTGCCAGTGGTGCGTGGCAAGCGCGGCGCTGATGACGATCCTCTTCGGCCTCAACGCCATCCGCATGGTTGGCTACGTTGGGAAACCGGCATGAGCGGTTCAGAGGAACGGCGTAACCGACTGCTTCAGATCGGCAGCGCCGCCGCCTTCCTCGTCGTTGCCGTGGTGCTGGTGCTGATCGTGATCAGCGCGAACAAGACCAGCGGCGGCGACACCAATCTCGAGGACGTGGGCTTGGTCGGCAACCAGCTGAAGGGGATTCCCCAGAATGGCCTCGTGCTCGGGGAGCCGAGCGCCAAGGTGACGCTTTATGAGTTCGGCGACCTCAAGTGTCCGGTCTGCAAGGCGTTCTCGGAAGAAATCGTGCCGAACGTGATCGACTCCAAGGTCCGCGACGGCGAAGCGAAGATCGAGTTCAAGAATTTCACCATCATCGACGAGGAATCGACTCCGGCCGGCGCCGCTGCGATCGCGGCCGGCGCACAGGGCCGCGGGTGGAGCTTCATCGAGCTTTTCTACCGAAATCAGGGTCCGGAGACCTCCAGCTACGTGACCGACGCATTTCTCACCGAAATTGCCAAGGGGGCGGGCGTGCCGGACATTACGCAGTGGAACAAGGACCGTAAGAGCCCGAAGACCGTGGCCGAGGTCGAAAGCACCACTCAGGAAGCCGAAAAGCTCGGCTTCACCGGCACGCCCTCATTCGCGGTCGAAGGCCCGGGCTCAAATGGGCTGGAAACGCTAGGCACGCCAGGCTCCTCGGAAGCGATCGAAGAAGCAATCGACGCTGCCGGCTGAGCTTTTCACAGCTGAGTTGACATAACCACCATTATCGTGCGTTGAGTCCGGGACGGGCCCGGCCTCGATCGCAGCTTTTTGGGGGTCTATAGCCCCCAAATGCTTCACCGAAGGACTGCAGTGCCCCGAGCGAGTGGGCGGACTAGCGGCGGCGCCTTGGGAAGGCGTCCGCGCTCGACCCGCTCCACGGTCAGCGGCGAGGCTTCGATGCTTGCCACGGTGTCGCGGTTGCAGTGGCAGCCGTCGCCGATGAAGCGCCAGGGCTTTTCGAGCCGGTCCTGCCAGCGCGCCAGCCCAGGATCGTTGGCACGCACGTGCTCGACGAAGAGCAGCTTGCCACCGGGCTTGAGGATTCGCGCGGCCTCGGCGAGGGCTGCCTCCGGGTTGGGCACCGTGCAGAGAACGAGCGTGAAGACCGCGGTGTCGAAGCTCGAGTCCTCGAAGGGCAATTGTTCGGCCGGCGCCTCGACCAGCTCCGCGCTGCGGTCGGACTGAGCCAGTTTCTGTCGCAACTGCTTGCTCATATGTGGATCAGGCTCGGCCAGGACCAGTTCGGTAACCGCGTCCGGGTAGAGAGGGAGATTTGCGCCGGTGCCGGCGCCGAGGTCGATCGTGCGACCGCGGGCGGCGCGCAGCGTCTCCCGCCGCATCTCCTGCAGCCCGGCCTCTTCGGTTCCCTTCAGGCCGCGGTCGTACACCGCCGCAAACAGGCGTCCCCAGGTCGCGTCGTAGAACCGGCCCATCGCGGCCAGCTCAGGCGGCCTCGCGCTCAGCGGGCTTCGCATCGGCGTCAGGCTCGACGCCCGGATCGTTGTGCGAGATCCGCTCCTCGTAGGCGCGGCGAGCGACCGGGTCGACCTCGGTCATCACCTCGGTGACGCCCATGAAGCGCGCGACCGCCTCGCGCGCCCGGCGTGGCAACAAGGTGCCGAGGACGACTGAGACGCGCAGTTCGCGGGGCACGTAGACGTCGACCTTGCCTAGCTCGAGCGCGTCGACGATCTCCTTCGCGACGTCCTCGGGCTCGACCCGCTTGACGCCGCGCTTGTCGGCGAGACCTTCGATCAACTGCGTGTTGACGGTGATCGGCATGACGTAGGAGAGCTCGACGCCGCTGCCGCGGCATTCGGCGCGTACCGCCTCGGTGAGGCCGACGACGGCGTGCTTGGTCGCCGCGTAGGTGGCGATCCCCGGCACGCCCGCTTTGCCGGCCGAGGAGGCGATGTTGACGATGTGACCGCGCCCTCTGGCTTTCATCCGCCGCACCGCGAGCTGGGTGCCGACCATCACGCCGTAGACGTTGATGTCGAGCTGGCGGCGGATCGAGTCGTCGCTCTCCTGCTCGAACGGCGTCACCGGCATGATCCCGGCGTTGTTGATCAGCACGTCGACCGGTCCGAGCTGTCGCTCGGCCTCGTCGAGGAAAGCTGCGAAGGAGTCGCGGTCGGTGACGTTGAGCTGGATCGCGACCGTGCCACCGTCTAACTCTGCTGCCGTCTGCTCGGTCGGCTCGAGATCGAGGTCGCCGATCGCGACGCGGCAGCCCTTGCGGACCAACGCCGTCGCCGTCGCCTTGCCGATCCCCCGGGCGCCCCCGGTGATCGCCACGACCTTGCCGGTCAGTGCCTGTCGCTGCTTAGCCATCGGGCCCTCCTCCTCCAGCGACTCCTAGGCCGCCGGCTTGTAGACGGTGACCACGGCGGCGCCGCCGAGGCCGATGTTGTGCTGCAAGGCGGTCTTGGCGCCCTCTACCTGTCGCTTGTCGGCTTCCCCGCGCAACTGCCAGGTCAGCTCCGAGCACTGCGCCAGCCCGGTCGCGCCGAGCGGGTGGCCCTTGGAGATCAGCCCACCGGAGGGGTTGACTACGACCTTGCCGCCGAAGGTGGTGGCTTCTTCCTCGACCAGCTTGTGAGCCTCGCCCTCGGCCGCGAAGCCGAGCGCTTCGTAGCTGATGAGCTCGTTGGCGCTGAAGCAGTCGTGCAGCTCGCAGACGTCGACCTCGTCCGCGGCGATGCCCGCCTCGGCGTAGGCCTCGTCGGCCGCCTGCTTCGACATGTCGGAGCCGACGATCTTCATGCAGTCGGTGTCCTCGGCGAAGGTCGAGCTGAGGTCGGTGACCATCGACTGACCGGCGATCTCGATCGCCTGGCCGCCGAGGTCGTGCTCTTCGACGTAGCGCTCGGAGGCGACGATCGCGCAGGCCGAGCCGTCGGAGGTCGGCGAGCACTGCAGCTTGGTCAGCGGGTCGTGGATCATCTTCGCCGCCTTGATGTCCTCGAGGGTGTACTCGTCCTGGAACTGGGCGTAAGGGTTGTTGACCGAGTGCTTGTGGTTCTTCCAGCCGATCCAGGCGTAGTGGTCGGGGTTGGAGCCGTACTTCTGCATGTGGTCGCGGCCGGCGTTGCCGAACATCTGCGGCGCCGGCGGCGACTGCTCGGGATCGCGGATCTCGAACATCCGCATCGCGTGCTTGTCGAGCGCGTTGGTCCGGTCGGTGTACTTGACGCCGAGCGAGCCCGGCTCCATCTTCTCGAAGCCGATCGCCATCGCGCACTCGACGAGGCCGCCCTTGACCGCCTGGCGGGCGAGGAACAGCGCCGAGGAGCCGGTCGAGCAGTTGTTGTTGACGTTGACGACCGGGATCCCGGTCAGGCCGAGCTGGTAGAGCGCCCGCTGGCCGTAGGTCGAGTCGCCGTAGCAGTAGCCGGCGTAGGCCTGCTCGACGTCCGCGTAGGGAATGCCGGCGTCGGCGAGCGCCTTCTCCCCCGCCTCCTTGGCCCAGTCCGGGTAGTCGCCCCCCTTGGTGCCGGGCTTCTCGAACTTGGTCATCCCGACCCCGATCACGAACGTGCGGTTGCTCAAAGTCTGCTCCTGTTCTGAGCCGCGGGCGCGCGGCAATTTGGCTGGCTGGCCAAGAAATCTACCGGGCCGCGTCCGGCGGCGCGAGTGGCTCCATCCGTTCTCCCGGATTCGACCAGAGCAGGAAGGCGGCGCCGGCGATGGCGATTCCGATCGCGGTCGCGATGGCACGCTGCCCCGCCGCGTGCAATGCCGGCTCGCCCAGCGTGTCGGCGAGCAGGACGGCGTAGGTGGTGATCGCGGCGGTGAACAGCGCGTACTGGACGGTGAGCAGGCCGTAGGCGAAGGCGGTGGCGATGGTCAGGGCGATGGCGAGAGCGACGTCGTCGTCGTTGAGCCAGAACGAGAGCGCGGTGGCGATGACGAGCCCGATCGCGGTGCCGACCGCGCGCAGGATCAGGCGGTGGAAGGTCTCCCCCTCTTCGGGCCGTAGGACGAAGAGGATGGTGAGGGGGATCCAGAAACCGTGCTCGTGCATGCCGAGCAGCCAGTAGGCGACGACGCCGGCAGCGAGGGCCGAGCCGAAGCGGAGGGCATGACGGGCGTTGCTGGAGCGCAGGGTCAGGTTGGTGGACAGGGCCTGTAGCGCGGCCCGGGTATCCCACCCCGCGCCTCCCCCCTCCTCTTCGCGATCGCCGGCGGCGAACACGCAGAGCGAGAAGGCGGCTTGGAGCAGCCCGCCCAGGGCGGTGAAGAGCAGCGCCTCGAGCGTGTCCGAAACGGGGATTCCGAGGCCCTGGGAGACGACCAAGGCGAGCGCCACGGAGAGCCCGGCGATCGAGAAACGCAGTGAGACCGCAAAGCAATAGCCCGCCGCTGCTCCTACGAGCAGCATTGCGGCAACGGACAGCGCGGCCGAGGGCCCGGTGAGGACACCCAGTGCTGCCGCGAGCCCGACGAACGGGGTGACGGCCGCCTGCCAGGCGGCTCGGGTCCGGGCCGGTGCGTCCAGCCCGGTGAAGCCGACGAAGAGCGCCCCCGTCGCGATCGCCCCCTTGCTCGCCGCGCCCGTCCCCAGCTCGAACAGCAGCGCCGCGCCGACCGGGATCGCAATCAGAGCACCTCGGCACAGCGCCGGTCCGGCGGCGCTCGGCCCGAAGGCGAGCAGCGGCGAGCCACGCAGGCGTCGGGCCGCTCCGCTTGCGTTGAAGAGCTCCACCGACCGCAAGTCTCTCTGCGGGGTCGGCGCCAAGATGAGTGGGCCTAGATTCGCAAGAGCAGGCGCCGGTCCGCATTCAGGAACGTTTCACCGCGCTGCGACAGGTGCTGTCGGTAAGAGCAGGGACAGGGGTTGTCCTCACAGGCCCTGCCGTCGTCATCGCCATCGAGGCGGTGCGGATCATGCCGCGGCCCCCCGTGCTTCAGGAAGAAGATCTGAGCCGCTCGTTGAGTCCGGAAGTCCGAGCAGTCCTTGTCGCTCGCCGACGCAGGTGACGGCAGGGCCGCAAGCAGCAGCACGTTGAGTGCGATCGGGATACAGACCAGGAGCGCTTTGCGAACAAATGGCATTACCGAGGTTCCTTCCGTTTCTAAATAGAGACCGGAAGAATCCTAAATACCCTCGATCGCATATGCCGAGCGCCTGAAACAGCCCCGGTACCCTGGTTGGCCGTGATCCTCGCCGACCTGAGCAGCGATCCGACCGCAGGGGTCGGCATCTTCGCCGCCCTCGCGGCGGGGGTCGTCTCCTTCCTTTCCCCCTGCGTGCTGCCCCTCGTCCCCGGCTATCTCTCGGCGGTCAGCGGAGTGTCGGCCTCCGAGCTCGAGAGCGCCGGCTGGCGCCGCGTGCTGGGGCCGAGCCTGCTCTTCGTCGCCAGCTTCTCGGCGATCTTCATCCTGCTCGGACTGACCGCAACCGCGGTCGGTGCCGCCCTGGGAGATCACAAGCAGCTGTTGACCAAGATCTCGGCGGCGCTGATCATCGCGATGGGTGTGCTCTTCGTCGCCTCCTTCGTCATCGCCCGCCTCAATCGCGAGTGGCACGTGGACGGCCTGCTCGAACGCGCTGGCAAGGGCGGTCCGATCGTTGCCGGCGCGGCTTTCGCGATCGCCTGGACCCCATGCATCGGTCCCACCCTCGCCGCGATCCTCTCCGCCGCCTCACTGTCGGGCTCGGCCGCCCACGGCGCCCTCCTTCTCGCCGTCTACTCGGCAGGCCTGGCGATCCCCTTTCTCCTCACCGCGATCGCCTTCTCCCGGATGACGACCGCCTTTGCCGTGGTCAAGCGGCACTACCAGGCGATTGTCGCCACCGGCGGGCTGATCCTCATCGCGATGGGCATCCTGATCTGGACCGGCGAATTGACCCAGCTGAACATCGAAGCCCAGCGCCTTCTGAGCGAAAGTGGCCTCGACTTCTGGAACTCGGTCTGAGAGCGCGCCTGGCCGGCGCATTTCTGCGTCCTCAGTCGGTTCGGATCGGTCACGCACGTGAGTGCGCTCCTTCACCGCCCCTCCCTGCGTCCTTGAACTGCTTGGCCAGGCGCGCTCTCAGGGCGTAGCTCTAGTTATTTGCCGGAGCGACGGGCTCGAGCTCCTGGCCGATCGCCTCGGTCTCTTCGACGCCCGTGTCGTCGAGCTCCTGGGAGCAGACGATACGGAAGCGGCCCGTTCCGATCGCGGAGTCCGGCACGACCGGCAGTCCGCGGATCTCCTCCCAGCCCAGCCGTTCGATCTCGAAGGGATTCATCCGCACTTCCGCTGCCGGGAACGGGCAGTTGCGGTTGTGCTGATCGATCGCCTTGGAGATCGCCTCCAGGTTCTTTGCCTCTGGTGAAGCCACGGGGTGGATTCTAGGCTGGTTAGAGCGTGCCGCCGGTCGCGTAGGGCTCACCGGGGGTCGCACCTATGACGAGGAGGCGGATGCCATCGGGGCCCGGGGCGATCTTGCGCTTGACCTCAGGGCTGACGCGGGCGATGTGGTCGGCGTCGATCGGATACTGCTCCCCGTCGATGATCGAGATGCCGAAGGCGCTGACGCCGAGTCCGGCGGCGGCTTTATGGAACTTGATTCCCTTGAAGAAACCGTCGATCGCGTCCATTTCGTCGATCTTCGTATGGGTGACATCGGCCATAGGGCGATCTTACCCGCGACGGAGCTCAGCGGAACCGGGCTCGGGGCGCATTGACGTCCCTCTCCCGCCCTACGATCGGTGGGTGGTCGATAAGCGGACGATTGCGCACCTGGACATGGATGCTTTCTATGCGTCGGTCGAGCTGCGACGGCGACCGGAGCTGAAAGGGAAACCAGTCGTCGTCTGCGGGTCTGGGCCGCGGGCGGTCGTGACTACGGCCAGCTATGAGGCGCGCAAGCTGGCTGGGATCCACTCGGCGATGCCGGCCGCGATCGCGCGGCGGCGGCTGCCCGATGCCGTCTACCTGTCGCCGGATTTCACCGCCTATCGCGAGGCCTCGGGACAGGTGATGAGGATTCTGCGCGCCAATGCGGAGACGGTCGAGGTCGTCGGGCTCGACGAGGCCTATCTCGACCTGACCGGGCTGTTCGCCCCCAAGGCGACGATGCGGCGGATCGCCACCGAGATCCGCGAGGACCTTGGCCTTACCTGCTCGGTCGGCATCTCCGAGAACCGCCTGCTGGCCAAGATCGTCAGCGAGCTCGGCAAGCCCGCCGGCCTGGTCGTCCTCTCGCGGGCCGAAGCGCTGGAGCGTTTTGCCGGCGATCCCCCCGGCCTGGTTCCCGGGATCGGGCCGAAAACCGTGCTCAAGCTGGAGAAGATGGGCATCCGCACCCTTGCCGAGTTGCGCGCGCACGATCCGGCCGCTTTGGAGCGGGCATTCGGGCCGCGCATGGGCCGCTGGCTCCCGGCCCGGGCGCGCTTCGAAGACGAGACGCCGATCTCCGTCGTCCGCGAGACCAAGTCACAGTCGGCCGAGACGACCTTCGACGTCGACGTCGCCGATCGGGCGGAGATGGCGGGGCACGTCGCCTCGCTTGCCAAGGAGCTTTGCCGGCGGTTGCGCGCGCGCGACCTCGAGGGCAGGACGATCGGGATCAAGGTCCGCCTCGACGACTGGACCAACGTCACCCGCGCCCACACCGTCGAGGCTCCTACCAACGATCCTGCGGTCGTCACTCCGGTCGCGTTGGACCTGCTGCGCGCCTACGCCCCGCCCCGCCCCGTGCGGCTGCTCGGAGTTCGCGTCGCCGGCTTCTCCAACGACGAGGTTCCGGCTGAGCCGGCGCCTGAGAAGGCGCAGCTCCAGCTCACAGTTTCCGATTGACTCCCGCTCGGGTCTGCGAAGATGGAGCGGTGAATGGCGATCGACTGACGGGGCTTGACGCTTCCTTCCTCCATATGGAGCGCGCCGGGGCGCACATGCACGTCGCCTCGACGATCCTCTTCGAGGGCGGTCCACCTACCCATGAAGAGTTCCGTAACCACATCGAGTCGCGGCTGCACCTCGTCCCCCGCTTCCGCCAGAAGCTGCGCTTCGTCCCCTTCGAGCAGGGCCGGCCGGTCTGGGTCGATGACCCCTTCCTCAACCTCGACTACCACGTGCGCCGCACCGCGCTGCCGGCGCCGGGCTCCGAAGAGCAGCTGCGCAACCTCGCGGCGCGGATCTTCTCCCAGCAGCTCGACCGCACCAAGCCGCTCTGGGAGCTGTGGCTGGTCGAGGGGCTCGACGACGACCGCTTCGCTGTCGTCGGCAAGAGCCACCACGCGCTCGTCGACGGCGTCTCCGGGGTCGATATCACCACGGTCCTCTTCGACCTCGAGGAGGAACCCGACCATCCGCCGGTGCGGCCGCCTAAGTGGGCTCCCCGGCCTGAGCCGACCAATCTCGACCTGCTTCTGGACGCTCTGCACGAGCGAGCGACCAGCCCGCGTGAGATCGTCCGCGGCGTTCGTGCCGCCCTGCGCGGACCACGCCAGGTGCTGCGCGGTCTCGGCGCCACCGGCAAGATGCTCGAGGTGGCGGCCGCGGCTCCGAGCACCCCGTTCAACGTCGAGATCGGCCCTCACCGGCGCCTCGCCTTCGTGCGCGGCGACCTCGGCGACTTCAAGCGGGTCAAGAATGCCCACGGGGGCACGGTCAACGACGTCGTCCTCTCCGTCGTCGCCGGCGCGCTCGGCAACTACCTGCGGGCCCGCGGCCACGACACCGACGAGCTGGAGATGCGGGCGATGGTGCCGGTGAGCGTCCGGGCCGACGAAGAGCACGGCGCGCTCGGCAACCGCATCTCGGCGATGATGGCCCCGCTGCCGGTCTGGTCGCGGGACCCGGTCGAGCGCCTGCGCCTGATAACCGAGACGATGGGCGATCTCAAGGGCTCCGGTCAGGCGGTCGGCGCCGAGCTGCTGACCAAATTGACCGATTTCGCCCCGCCGACGATCGCCTCGCAGGCGGCACGGCTGCAGCCCGCCCAGCGCTTCTTCAACCTCGTCGTCACCAACGTCCCCGGCCCGCAGTTCCCCCTCTACCTGATGGGCCGCCGGATGAGCTCGATCTTTCCTCTCGTCCCGCTCGCCCGTCGCCAGGCGCTCTGCGTCGGGATCATGTCCTACGACGGCAAGATCGACTTTGGCCTGGTCGGCGACTACGACGCGATGGCCGATCTCGACAGCTTTGCCCTCGACCTCGAAGGGGCGATCGCCGAAGCGGTCGCCACCACCCCGCCTGCGCCCAAGGATCCTCAGGGCGAGCTGGCGCGGACCCGGAACGGGGCCGTGTCGGTCAAGTAGTTCCAGTCGAGCCGGCGAGCGCTGAAGCCCTCCGCTCTGGTGTCGGCGTTGATCAGCACCGCGGTGATCCGCTCGAAGCGCCGCGGACGCGCCAGCCGGACGGTCATCGCGCCGCCGTGCCGGTGGAAGCGCAGCCTGGATACGACGTGCCCGTGACGCTCGCTGCCGACCCGACCCACCAGCGCCAACCCGGCCGCGACGCCGGGGGGTCCGCTGGCCTGGACGACCACCGCCCGGTCGCTTTGTGGGTGAACCTGCAGTAGCTGGAAGGTCGCGTGGTTGAGCGAGCGTTCGAGCGGGAGCCCGTCGGGCGGCAGGCTGTCCCGGCGCGGCACGGCCGGGTAGCGCCTGCCTTCGCGGAAGCGGCTGCCGGTGTTCCACTCGGCGACGTCGCGAGCGAAGCGGGCGAAGTCGCGGCTGAAGTCCGAGCCGCCCGCCGCGCGGATCGCCGAGTTATAGCTGTCGACCGAGAACCCACCCGGTCGCGTGTGCGCGGCCCGTGACCAGGCGTTGCGGAGGATCGTGCGGCCGTAGCGACGCACCAGCCACTCGTTCCAGACCGTCGCCCCGTACTCGCTGATCGAGTTGGCGGTGAGCGGCGTGTTGTAGAGATTGACCCAGCGGCGCACGTAGCGCAGGTAGTCGTTGATCCCGTTATAGACCTGATCCTCCATCCAGACCGCGGTCGACTCGGCCATCCAGGCATCCTGATAGGCGTCGTAGTTCATCTGCAGGATGTGGCAGTACTCGTGGGCAAAGGTGACCTCGAGGTCGGCCAGCGGCTTGGTGCCGGGGTACTGGAAGGGGCCGTAGTCGTTGTCGAGGACCAGGTAGCCGTGCAGGCGGCGTGGCAGATGCCGGCCTTTGGACGCCTGGCCGCGATCGGGTGCCGCGTAGCCGAACAGCTGCCGGCCCAGCTCTTTCAGGTAGACGTCGGTCTTGCCGTTGCGGCCGCCGCGACGGCCGTCGGAGCGCGGCTCTCGCCACCCCAGCTTGCCGTTCTCGACTGCGTGCACGTGGGTGCTCACCCTCAGCACCTGCTCGACGAAGTCAGGCACGCCGTCGCCGTCTTCGTCGCTGAGGTCGGGTGCGTCGATGCCCTCGTCCACCCAGTGCACGCAAAAGCGACCGGCGCAGGCGGGTGAGTTGGGTGCTTCCGGCACCGAGTAGGAATGGCGGGCGGGGTCCGGGTGGTCGGTGGGCCGTGCGAGCGGCTGGCGGAAGGTCCACTGATCCCCGGCCTTCGCCGCGGCAGGCGCGGTGGCCAGAGTGGCCAGCAGCACGAGCGACGCCCCGGTCAACCGCAGGTGTGCTCGCATCGGAGCCAATGTACACATCGCTGAGGCGCGTCCCGCCCCCTTCGGCGGCGATACTTCACCGGTGACCCCGCGGAGGCCCGCATGCGCATAGCACTCGCCCAGATCGACCCTACGGTCGGCGACCTCGACGGCAACGTCGCCAAGATCGCCGAGTGGATGAAGCGGGCCGCGGCCGAGGGCGCCGAGCTGGCGATCTTCCCGGAGCTCTGCGTTCCCGGTTACCCGGCCGAGGACCTCTATCTGAAGCGGCATTTTGTCGGGGCGAACCGGGCCGCGATCGACGAGCTCGCCCGCGGCAGCGGCGAGATGACCGCCCTGGTCGGCTTTGCCGAGCCGGTTGCAAGCGGCGGCGATCACCGCCACGCCCACAACTCGCTCGCTGTCCTCGCCGGCGGCGAGGTCCGCGCGATCTACCGCAAGAACAGGCTGCCGAATTACGCCGTCTTCGACGAGCAGCGATATTTCGTTCCCGGGGTCGAGCCGATGACGATCGAGGTCGCCGGAGCCAGGGTTGGCCTGACCGTCTGCGAGGACGTCTGGGAGGAGGGCCCGCCGGCGTCGAGCGAGGCGGCGGAGGGCGCCGCGCTGATCGCCAACCCATCGGGTTCTCCCTATCACCGCGGCAAGGGCCGCGAGCGGGAAGCGATGTTCGCCGCCCGCGCCCGCGCCTACGGCACCCACCTTGCCTTCTGCAACCTCGTCGGTGGCCAGGACGAGCTGGTCTTCGACGGCCAGAGCTTCGTCGTCGACCCGAGCGGCGAGGTGATCGCCCGGGCTGCCCAGTTCGAGGAGGAGCTGCTGATCTGCGAGATCCCTGCTGGCGCCCCACGGCGACTCGCCGAGCCCCTCTCCGAACCGGCGGAGGTCTACAGGGCGCTGGTTCTCGGTCTGCGCGACTACGTCGAAAAGAACGGCTTTCGCCACGTCGGCATCGCGCTCTCGGGCGGCATCGACTCTGCCCTCGTGGCCCTGCTTGCCGCCGACGCGATCGGAGCCGAGAACGTCAGCTGCGTGGTCATGCCCTCGCCTCATTCCAGCAATGAAACCCAGGCAGACGCCCGAACTATCGCCGCCAACCTCGGAGTCGCGGCGCTCGAGGTCCCGATCGAGGCGGCGATGGGCGCCTACGAAGACTCCCTCGCCCCTGTCTTTGCCACCGATGGAGTAAGCGGCAACGAAGAGGAGCCCCTGCCCCGCGATCCGACCCGGCCGTCCGAGCCCGACCTGGCCGCCGAGAACATCCAGGCGCGGATCCGCGGCAACGTGATGATGGCGCTCTCGAACAAGCACGGCTGGCTGGTGCTGACCACCGGCAACAAGAGCGAGATGTCAGTCGGCTACGCGACCCTCTACGGCGACATGGCCGGGGGGTTCGCCGCGATCAAGGACGTGCCGAAGACGCTCGTCTACGAGCTCGTGCGCTACCGCAACGAAGGGGCGGGCCAGGAGCTCGTTCCCGCCTCGGTGCTCGAGCGAGCGCCCTCAGCCGAGCTGCGCCCCGATCAGTTCGACAGCGACACGCTGCCGCCCTACGAGCTGCTCGACCGCGTGTTGGAGGCATACGTCGAGCGCGACCAGGGCCGCGAGGAGATGGTCGCGGCGGGAATGCCGGCGGACGTGGTCGACGAAGTGGTGCGAATGGTCGACCGCTCCGAGTACAAGCGGCGCCAGGCGGCGCCAGGGATCCGCATCACGCCGCGGGCATTCGGGCGGGACCGACGCCTCCCGATCACGAACCGCTTTGGGGGGTAGGCCTTACCGCGATCGTCATTTGGGCGAGTGCGCAGAGCTTGCCCTCTGCGTCGACCACTTCGGCGTCCCAGACCCAGGTGGTGCGGCCGCGGTGGCGGGCCTGCGCCTTGACTTCGGCGTGGCCGGCCGTGATCGGGCGGATGAAGCTGACGCTGATCGACTGTCCCATCGCCGCCATGCCGTTGTCGATGACGACAAGCGCGGTGGCGCGCGAGCAGACGCTCTCGATCAAGCTCGACATCACCCCACCGTGCATCAGTCCGACCGGCTGGCGCAGGTCGTCGCGAATCGGAACTCGCGCTCGGGCCCGCTCGGGGTCGTCGTCGAGCCACTCGGTCCCGATCAGGGCATCGAAGTGGGAAAGGAGCCCGCGGGGGTCGTCCGCCATCGGCGCGGACCCTATCTCGTCTACATGTGGCCTTAAAGAGCGTCCCATAGTCTTCCCGCCGGGATGGGACTGAGCGACGACCAGAGAGCCCTGCTGCGCCTGCTCGCACAGCGAGAGGAGGGCTACGAGGACATCGCGGCGCTGAAGGGCCTCAGCGTCGAGCAGGTGCGGCTTGAAGTGAAGGATGCCCTCGCGGAGATGCAGGCCGCGGGCGAGACGCCTCCGCCCCTGCCGCCTCCGCCGCCGGCCAAGGTGGAGGAGCCCGCAGAGCCGGTGCCGACCCCAGAGGCCAAAGAGGCACCCCAGCCTCCTGCGCCACCATCGCCGCCCTCTCCCGCCGAGCCGAAGCCGCGAGTCAAGAAGCCGACGAGCCGTCCGTCGCGACCCACGCTTCCCGCCGAGCGGCGCCGCCTCGTCCTGCTGACCGGCGGCGCACTCGCGATCGTCGCCGTCGTCCTGGCTGCAATTGCCATCTTCAGCGGCGACTCCGACTCCGGTTCCAGTCCCTCCGAAGCGTCCGGAAGCGGCGCTGAACCTGCTGCAGCCGAAAGCGGCAAACTGACGCAGGCGGTGCTCGAACCCGCCGACGGCAGCGACGCGAGCGGCCGGGCCATTTTCGGCCGGCTCGGCAAGGAAGAAATCGTCCTGCAGGTAACCGGCGAAGGGCTTCAGCCGACCGGCAAAGGCCAGTCCTACATCGTCTGGCTCTATCGCTCGCCGAAACTTTCGCTGCGGGTCGGCAGTGTCTCCGTCGACGAATCCGGCCGCCTCGGCGCGCGCTTCTCGATCCCGGCCGAACTGCTCGCCTACGTCGCCGGCGGCGCCTTCGACCAGATCTACGTCTCCCGCACCGAGGACGCGGCCTACCAGCAGGGGGTCGCGCAGGCGAAGAAGAACAAATCACTCCCCCGCTACACGGGCGAAACCGTCCTCACGGGCGAAATCACCGGACCCATCGCCAAAGGCGAAAGCGCAAGCGAAGGCGGCTAGTTCGCCGGGATCGTCTTTCCCGGGTTCATGATCCCGGCCGGATCCAGCTGCTCCTTCACCGCGCGCAGGACCTCGATTCCCGTCTCCCCCACCTCAGCCTCCATGTAGGGGGCATGGTCGCGGCCGACGGCGTGATGGTGGGTGATCGTTCCGCCGCTGGCGACGATCGCCTCCGAGGCGGCGCGCTTGACCGCCTGCCACTGCTCGATCTCATCGCCCCGCCGGGAGCGTGAGATGAAGGTGAAGTAGAGCGATGCGCCGTCGGCGTAGGCGTGCGAGAGATGGCAGAAGGCCAGCCCCGGCGTGCCCTGGGCGGCGAGCGCGCCGCGGATCGCGCTCGTGACAGCCGCGTGCAGCTCGTGCAGCCGCGACCAGGTATGGGAGGTCTCGAGCGTCTCCACCATCGCCCCCATGCCCATCAGCGTGTCTCGCAGGTAGGGGCCCTGGTAGCGCCCGCGCTCCCAGGAGCGGCCCGCCCCCTGGCCGAGATAGGCGGCGCCACCGCGGCGCAGGGCCCGCACAGCGAGGGCGCGGCGGCGGGCGACCGACTCCTCGTCTCCCTCGAAGCCGACGACGATCAGGCAGCCGCCGCGCTTGCGGCGCAGGCCGAGATAGCCACCGAAGAGGGTTCCGGTGACCCCGCGCGGACCGGAAAGCGCCAGCGAGACCTCGGTCTCCTCCTCGTCGGAGACGCGGATCACGTCGGGAAGTCCCGGTCCCTGCGCAAGCGTCCGCACGACCTCCGCTCCCGCCTCGAAGCTCTCGGCGATCCAGGCCTCGTAGCGCCGCACGCTCGGCAGCGGGCGCACGCGCACCGTGACGTCTGGAATCACCCCAAAGGTCCCCTCCGAGCCGACCACGACCTCGCGCAGCGCCGGGCCGGCGGCGGTGTGGGGAGTCTCCAGCGTGCGCAGATCCCCGGCCGGAGCGATCAGGCGCACCGCGCTGACCAGAGAGTCGAAGCGCCCGTAGCCGCTGGAAGCCTGGCCGGCGGAACGGGTGGCCGCGAAACCGCCAATCGTCGCGTACTCGAAGGACTGTGGGAAGTGGCCGAGGACGACACCCTCGGCGTGGAGCGCTGCTTCTGCCTCGGGCCCGCGCAGGCCGGCGCCGAGGCGGGCAGTGAGCGAGCGTCGATCGACTTCGACATCACGCAGGCAAGCCAGGTCGAGGCTGATCAGCCGCCCGTGCGAGCCACGCAGCGGCGAAACTCCCCCCACGACGCTGGTGCCGCCGCCGTACGGCACCACGGCGATGCCCTCGGTGGCGCAGATCTCCAGCACGCGCCGCACCGCCTCGACATCGGCTGGCAGGAGGACGGCGTCGGGAGCCGCCTCCAACCGCCCGCCCCGCAGCTTCGCCAGGTCGGTATAGCCGCACCCGGTCGCATGCCGCACCCGGTCCTCGGTCCCAGTGAAGACGTTCGCCTCACCCACGGCCTCGATCAAGTCCTGTGGCAGCGACTCGGCCTCGGGCAGCTCGAACCGCTCCAACTCCACCGCCAGCGGCCAAGGCTCCAGCTCCCCCACCCGCTCACGCAGCACCCCCAGCGCCTCGCTGTCCAGCTCTGGCGCGACAGCTGGATCGCCCCAACCCCACCACTTCGAGTCTCGACGCGGTTCGATCAAGGCGTATCCCGATAGGGGTGAAACGTCTTGTACTTTTTCGCTGACGGTCCCGGGCGCCAGCGACAAGGCGATCCACCGAAAAAGTTAAGTGAAACCCCTATCGGGATACGCCTCACGGACTTCACGGCGAGCCTCCAAGCGCGGTTTCGAGCCCGTCGAGCGCCTGGTCGAGGATCTTGCCCTGGCCACCGCGCATCATCGGCGAGCCCAGCCGCGACATTCCGCGCAGCTTCTGGTCGGAGGTGAGGCTGACCACGGTGCCATCCTCGTCGCTCCGCAACCCGATCTCGACCACCGAGCTGCGCAGATGCCGTTCGAAGGGACTGCCGGCGAGCTGCTGCTCCCAGACGTAGCGCTCGCCCTCGGCCGAGCTGAGACAGCGGTAGTCGGCGCGGACCCCGCGCCCTTCAGCCGTCTCCAGGACCTTGGTCCACTGGCTGCGCTTACCGTCGGGCTTGCGGTCGACGCTCTCGACGCGGCTCGTCCGCGGCCACCAACGCGGCAGGCTGTATGGGTCGGAGATCAGCTCCCAGACCTCCTCGGCCGGGGCGGCGATGGTCCGCCGGCGGGTCACGCGGGGCACCGGGCCGACCGCTCAGTCTCCGGCGAGGCGCCGGAGATCTCGGACCAGCAGCAGGTGCTTGAGGTGGCTGACGGTCGCCGCCAGGCTCTCCAGGCTCTCCAGGGCCTCCTTGCGCCGCTCGGGATTGCGCGAACGCAGCGACGGCCCGAGGAGGGCTTCCAGCAGGTTGGCCTCGCGATCGGCGGAGGAGCGGAAGACGCGCAGGTTGCGGGCGCCGACGCCGACCCGGGAGAGCTCGTTGGCGGCGCGGACGATCTCGCGATCGGTCTCGTCGTAGACGGCTTTGCCGTCGCGTTTCTCGGGCTGGACGATGCCGAAGTTCTCCAGCTCGGCGATCAGCTCGGAGCGGGCGCCCGTCTCCTCGATCACCTCCTCCAGCGTCAGGTAGGCGCTCGAGGTGTTGACCAGGATCGCCCGCCGCACCGCGCCCGCCGCCGGACGGCGGTCGCCGCTGCCCGCACCGAGGTCGATGTCGCCACCGGCGGCGAGCTCCTGGCGGATGACCCGCAGCGGCAGGAACTCGTCGCGCTGCAGGCGCAGGATCGTGCGCAGGCGCTCGACGTCGGACTGGCTGTACAGGCGGTAGCCGCCTTGCGTACGGCGCGGGGTCAGCAGCTTCTGATCCTCGAGATAGCGGATCTTGGAGATCGAGATCTCGTCGAACTCGTTCTCGAGGATCTTGCAGACGGCACCGATCGTCAGCGCCTTGCGAGGCCGCGAGTCGCGCTGGCGAACCTGCTGCTCGGATACTGCCACGGGGGCTCCCTACTTCTCCAGGTAGCTCAGCTTGTACTTGCCGACCTGGATCTCGTCGCCGTCGGCAAGGCGGTGGGACTCGATCCGGCGCCTGTTGACGTAGGTTCCGTTGAGCGAGCCGAGGTCATCGATGTAGAAGCCATCGCGACGGCGCACCAGCAGGGCGTGGTTACGGGAGACGGTGACGTCGTCGAGGAAGACGCCGGCGTCGGGGCTACGGCCGATGCTGACCCGGTCGTCGGTCACGGTGAAGCTCTCCCCCGCCCGGCCGCCGCCGGAGCGGATGACCAGCGCCGCGCCGCTCTCCTCGAGGACCTCGTCGATGTCGATCGGCTGCATCTCGCCGGTGTCGTCGACGGTGTAGGTCATCGTCGTCGGTTCGTCCTCGCCGTCTTTGGGCCCGCCGAGATAGGCACCGCACTTCTGGCAGTAGTTGGCGCCCTCGGGGTTGACGAAACCGCACTCCGGACAGTGGATGGCCATCGGATCTGCTCCAGCCTCAGGCGGCCGCGTCGTCCTCGGGTGGGTGCGCCTTGCCGGCGAGGATGTCGGTCAGCTGAGCGACGTCGTCGCCAGAGATCAGCGAGTCCCCGCTTTCGTGCTTGTGGCGCAGCCGGTTGACCAGCTCGGCACGCAGGATGTCGATCTTGCCGTGCAGAACCCGGCGCTTGTAGGAGATCTCGTTCTCCTCGGTGGTGAGGTTGTCGATCAGGTCCTTCAGCTCTTCATCGGTGAGCGAACCGAGATCGGGAAAGGTGTCCTCCATCTTGCTCCTTGATTGGGAGACCTTCGCCTCCGTTGGCCACAGGGGGCCAATTATAGGTCGCTCAGCCGAAGGTTCAACTCTAGGTTGAAGGTTATGGATCCTGGGTGGCACCTTGCGCCGTAGTGTTCTTACGTTCGCGGACCGTGCGGACCCCCGTCTGGGCGTAGAGCACGGTGGCGAGGATCGCCAGGGCGACGCCGACGATCAGCAGCGATGCCGGCACCCAGCCGGCGAAGACGAGGGCGAAGAAGATGCCGCCCATGATCGGAAAGACGGAGATCCGACCCGGCCAATTGACCGCTATCTCGACCCCGTGACGCAGCCCATACTGGGCGAGCAGCAGCATCGCCACCTCGCGCAGGACAAGCAGAGCCAGCGCCCAGCGTGGCAGCAGCTCGAAGTGCCAGCAGACGATCGCGCCGGAGAGGATCGTGAGGCGGTCGATCAGGGGGTCGAGCATCGCCCCCAGGCGGCTGTACTGGCCGGTGACCCGGGCGAGGAAGCCGTCGAGGTAGTCGCCGGCGGCGATCAGCCAGAAGATCGTCGCCGAGGCGACAGTGCGGCCGTCGCCCGATTCGAAGGCGAGGTAGAGGAAGACCGGCAGCCCTGCCAAGCGCAGGTAGCCGACCAGGTTGGGCAGCGTCCAGGGATTGAGCGGTTCGCCCTCCCGCGTCTGCCTGGGCGGCGGGCCGCTGCGGTCGAGGCCGAAGAGTCGGCGGATGCGGCCACGCCCGAAGGGGGCCGCGTCAGGCATCCTCGCCTTGCAGCAGGGCGATTGCCCGCTCGCCGGCCTCGCCGACCGGCAGCTCGTGCTCGGCGCCACTGGCCCGCTCGCTCGCCTCGACCACTCCCTTGGCGAGACCGCGGCGCCCGACGACGACCCGCAACGGACAGCCGAGCAGCTCCGCGTCGGTCAGCTTCTCCCCGGGGCCGGCGTCGCGATCGTCGTAGAGGACCTCCGCCCCGCCCTCGCACAGCGCCGCGTAGAGCTCGTCGGCCGCCTCGCGCTCGGGCTCGCCGGCCTTGGCGAGGGAGACGAGCTGCACCTGCCAGGGAGCGAGGGCGGCGGGCCAGACGATGCCGCGCTCGTCGGCCCCCTGCTCGATCGCCGCGGCGACGATTCGCGCCGGGCCGATCCCGTAGCTGCCCATCACGATAGGTCGCTCGACTCCGCGCTCGTCGAGGTAGCTCGCCCCCAGCGGCTCCGAGTAGCGGGTGCCGAGCTGGAAGATGTTGCCGATCTCAATCGCGGGCTCGATCTCGATCGTGCCGCCGCCAGGGGCGATGTCGCCCGCCTCGACCGTGCGCACGTCGACCTCCTCGAACTCGAAGTCGCGCCCCGGACGTACCCCGCGCAGATGGACATCGAGCTCATTGGCTCCGGTGACGAAGGCATCACCTTGGATCGCAGCATCCTTGAGCACCGGCACATCGACGCCGACCGGCCCGATATATCCATGAGGTCCTAACCCTGCCTCGATCTCCTCGACGGTGGCCTGCCTGAAGTCGGCACCGAGCGTATTGCGCAGCTTGATGTCGTTCAGACGATGATTGCCGCGGAGGAGCACCAGAGCCATGCCCTTGCCGTCGACGACGACGGGCATCGCCTTGATCAAAGCGCCGGCGGGCAGTCCCAGTCTGCCCGAGACCATGTCGATCGTGGTTTGGCCGGGAGTCGAAACCCGCTCAGGGGCGTCGATCGCTGCCGGCAGCTCGACCGGTTGCGGCTCTGCCGAGGCGACCTCGACGTTGGCGGCGTAGCCGGGGGCCAGCGCCACTTCGTTCTCGCCCGCTGGACAGGGCGCCATGTACTCGTGAGCGCCGGAGCCGCCCATCATCCCCACGTCGGACTCGACCCGGTGCCAGCGCAACCCGCAGCGATCGAAGATCCGCCCGTAGGCCTCGCTCTGTAGCTCGTAGGAGCGTGCCAGCCCCTCCTCGTCGCGATCGAAGGAGTAGGCGTCCTTCATCGCGAACTCGCGCGTGCGCAGGACGCCGGCGCGCGGGCGGGCCTCGTCGCGCTCCTTGGTCTGGATGTGGAACAGCATCAGCGGCAGGTCCCGGTAGGAACGCACCTCGCGGGCGACGTGGGAGGTGACGCACTCCTCATGCGTCATCGCCAGGACCATCTCGGCGCCCTTACGGTCTTCGAGCTTGAACAACTCGCCGATCGCGTAGCGGCCGGTCTTCTTCCACGCCTCCGCCGGCTGCAGCACGGGCATCAGCATCTCCTGGCAGCCGATCGACTCCATCTCCTCCCGCAGGATCGCCTCGACCTTGCGCACCACCCGCCAGCCGGCGGGCAGATAAGTCCACAGCCCGGCTCCCAACTGGCGGATCAACCCAGCCCTGACCATCAGTTTGTGCGACACGGCCTCCGCATCGGAAGGTGGGTCCTTCAGGGTCGGCAGGAAGGTCTGGCTGAGACGCGTCACTGCAGGAAACCTATCCACTAGTCGGGCGGACAGTGGTCGACAGGAAGTCTCGGCGGGCGGTGCGCTTAAGCCCTGGTGAAGCGGCGGCCTGCGGTCGGCGAGGCCTCCTCGTCGAGCAGGACCTTGTCCGACTCGCCCTTTTCGACCGCTTCCTTCTCCATCCGGGCGATCTTCTCCGGCGTCAGTTCGCCGGCGTTTTCCTGCTCGATCTTGGCCAGCCAGGCGGCGCCCTCGCGCGACTCCGCCTCGTCGACCTCGACCTTGCCGCGATCGAGCGACTTGTCGATCTCTTCGAACAGGGTGTCGACGAGCGTCGCCTGGGGGACCTTCCGCAAGGGCTTGCCGTGGGCGAAGATAAGGCCCTCGTTCTTGGCGCCGGCGATGCCGAAGTCGGCGTGGCTGGCCTCGCCGATCCCGTTGACGGCGCAACCCAGCACCGCCACCTCGACCGGCTCGGCGTAGCTTTCCAGCCGCTGCTCGATCTCGGCGACGACCGAGTCCATGTCGAACTGGAGGCGGCCGCAGGTCGGGCAGGCGATCAGGACCGGGCCGCGCTCGCGCAGCTGCAGTGCCTTGAGGATCTCCCAGGCGACCTTGACCTCCTCCTCGGCGTGGAAGGTCGAGAGGCTGATCCGGATCGTGTCGCCGATCCCGTCGGCGAGCAGCGTCCCCAGCCCGACCGAGGATTTCAACGCGCCCGACCATTTGGTTCCCGCCTCGGTGATCCCCAGGTGCAGCGGGTAGGGGATCTTCTCCGAGAGCAGGCGGTTGGCGGCGATCGTGTTGGGCACGTTGGTCGACTTGATCGAGACCTTGAAGTCTTCGAAGTCGAGGCCCTCCATCAACTCGACGAACTCGATCGCGGCGGCGACCAGCGCCTCAACCGGTGCTTCACGCTCGAGCTCGTGCAGGTGTTTTGGCAGCGAGCCTGAGTTGACCCCGATCCGCATCGGCACTCCTGCCGCCGTCGCCTTAACCGCCACCTCGGCGACTTTCTCGCGGCCGCCGATGTTGCCGGGGTTGAGGCGGATGCAGTGGGCGCCGGCGTCGATCGCCTTCAGCGCCAGCGTGTGGTTGAAGTGGATGTCGGCGATCACCGGGATCGGCGACTCCTTGACGATCGTCTTCAGCGCCTCGACGTCGTCGTCGCGCGGAACGGCGACGCGGACGATGTCCGCCCCGGCATCGGCGACCTTGCGGATCTGCTCCATCGTCGCCGCCAGGTTGGCGGTCTCGGTCTTGGTCATCGTCTGCACGGCGACCGGCGCTCCACCGCCGATCGGCACTCCGCCGACGAATATCTGCCGCTTGGAAGCCATGCCTACAGGCTATCTGGGCGGGCGCCTTGCGCCGGATCAGTCCGTGTAGAGGGCGTCGATCTCGCCGGCGTACTTGTGCTCGATCGGCTTGCGCTTCAGCTTCATCGTCGGCGTCAGCTCGTCGCCGCCGGGGGCCCACTCGGTCGGCAGGATCTTGAACTTCTTGATCTGCTCGACGCGGGCCATGCGCTCGTTGGCCGAACCGACCGCGGCCTCGATCTGCTGTCGGACTGCCTCGTGCTCGGCAAGGCTCTCCAGCGTGGCGTCCTCAATGCCCCCCTGGCCCTGCGCCCAGGCGGGTGCGTAGTCGGGATCGAGGACGATTAAGGCGACGTTGTAGCGCCGGCCATCGCCGACCGCGGCCACCTGGCCGATCAGCGGGCTGGCCGCCTTCAGCTTCGACTCGATCGAGGCCGGCGACATGTTCTTGCCGGCGGCGTTGATGATCAGCTCCTTCTTGCGGTCGACGATCCGCAGGTAGCCGTCGTCGTCGAGCTCGCCGATGTCGCCGGTGTGCAGCCAGCCGTCGGCGTCGATCGTCTCTGCGGTCTTCTCCGGCATGTTGCGGTAACCGGGCATGTTGGCGGCGCTGCGGACCAGCACCTCACCGTCCTCGGCCAGCTTCAGCTCGGTGCCCGGGACGGGCGGGCCGACGGTGCCCAGCTTGATCTTGTCGAGCGGGTTGGAGGTGGCGACGCCGCAGGTCTCCGACATTCCCCACAGCTCGCCGACGGGGATGCCGATCGCGTGGAAGAACTCCAGTACCTCGACCGGGGTCGGCGCCGCGCCGACGCTGACCGCGACCGCCTCGTCGAGACCGAGCTGATGGCGCAGCGCCCCGAACATCTGCTCCTCGGCAGCTCCGGCAGCCGTCTCGATCTCCTCAGGAACCGCTTCGCCTCGCTGTTCGAGCTGGACCTTCTCCAGGGCGGCCTCGAATCCACGCTCGGCCGGCTCGCGCTGCTCGTCGGGAAGTCCCGCCAGCATCGCCTCCAGGCCCGCCTTGAGCTTCTCCCAGACACGTGGCACTGCAAAGAACCAGGTCGGTGGCGCCTGCGGCAGGAACTGGACGATCCCGCGCGGGTCGGGGCAGATCGCGATTTCAAGCCCCTTCGCCACCGGCAGGTAGTAGTTGGCGCCGCGCTCGGCGATATGGGCGGCGGGAAGCCAGGAGATGACCCGCCCACCGCGCTCGGGGAAGGGGATCATCCCGTCCACCGAGGAGACCAGCGTGAGCAGGTTGCGATGGGTGAGCTGGACTCCCTTCGGTGGGCCGGTGGTGCCCGAGGTGTAGATCAGGGTGAGCAGGTCGTCGGGGCCGAGCGCATCCGCCGTGACGGATGGGTCGAACTCTGGGTCGAGCCCTTCGAGGCCGGCGAGGGTCTCGGTCCCGCCGTCGGCGTCGAGGACGATCAGGTGCTCGACGCCGGACAGTTCCTCGCGGGCTCGCCTGAAGACATCGAGGTAGGCGGCCTCGACGATCGCCACGCGGGCGCCGGCGTCGCCGACGACGTAGGCGATCTGCTCGGGCGAGGAGGTCTGGTAGATCGAGAAGGGCACCGCTCCAAGCGCCACCGCCGCCATGTCGCAGGCGACGAACTCGGGGCGGTTGGAGAGCATCAGGGCGACGGTGTCGCCCTTCCTCACCCCGAGCGATGCCAGCCCACCGGCGATGCGCCCAACCTGGGCCGCCAGCTCCGTCCAGGTCAGAGTCTCCTCACCGCTGCGCAGGGCGACGTCGTCCCCCAGCCGCTCCACGGTCGCCGCAAACGCCTCGTAGAGGTTCTGGGCCTGGAGCTCGGCGGCAGGGCCGCCGCTGACGTAGCTCTCGGCGGAGGAGACCTCCATCAACGCCCGCTGACGCCTTCGCCCCCGAGGCGGCCTATGTCATTGCTGAGGCCGACGAACACCAGTAGGACGACCAGGACGATGCCGACGACCGTGGCCCGTTCCATCACCCGAAGCGAGACCGGCCTGCCCCTGAGTTTCTCCATCAGGCTCCAGAAGATATGGCCGCCGTCGAGGGGAAGGATCGGCAGCAGGTTGATCAAGCCGAGCGAAAGGCTGACCAGCGCCAGCAAGAGCAGGGACTTTTCCACGCTTTCCTCGACAGTGTGGTGAGCGACGTCGCTGATGCCGACGATTCCGGAGATTTCCTTGCGCTGTTCGGATTCGAAGATCCGCGAGAAGACCGAGGCGGTTTTGTGGGTGACAAGCCAGACCGACGCCCAGGCGCGGCCGGCTGCGGTGCCGATACCGATTTCCTCGGGTTCGGTTCCGTAGGAGAAGCCGATCAGCGCCTTGCCGTATTCCCTTTTGTATTCCGGCCGCACGGAAATCGTCCGTACCTCCCCGTTGCGCCTCACCGTCAAGGTCACCGGGGTGGCTGCCCGGCAGCCGTCACTCTGTTCGCCGGTGCACTTGTGAGACGCGACGTCCTTGCCGAACCGGGTCAGTCGTGCTTCCCGATCCAAGGACGGATAGGACTTGCCGTCGACGGCGAGGATCTGGTCTCCCTTTTTGAGCACAGCGGCTGCCGGCGCACCGGCAGCGACTTCGCCGACCTTCTGGGTTGCCTGCTGTGCGTTCAGGTAGTAGAGCGAGAAGAGGATCAGGAACGCGAGGGCGATGTTGACGACAGGCCCGGCGGCGATTACGACGATGCGCTGCCATACCGGCTTGCGGTAGTAGGCGCGGGGCACGACCTCCGAAGGCAGCTCCTCCTCCGGGTTCATGCCGCTGATTTTCACGTAACCGCCGATCGGCAGAGCGGCGATCCCGTACTCCGTCTCACCCCGTTTGACGGAGACGAGCTTCGGGCCCATGAAGAGGAAGAACTTCTCGACTCGCATCCCAGTCGCCTTGGCGGCGAAGAAGTGGCCCGCCTCGTGCAAGATGATGAGCAGCGAGAAGCCGAGGAAGACGAAGAGCCAGCTCATACTTTCGCCAACCCCCCGACCTGCTCTTCGGTGCGGCGACGGGCCTCCTCGTCGCAGGCGAAGAGATCGTCGAAGTGGGTCACCGGCCGTGCCGGCATCTCCTCCAGAACCCGCTCGATCGCCGCTGCGATCGCGGTGAACTCGATACGCCCGGCGAGGAAGGCGGCGATGGCGACCTCGTCGGCGGCGTTGAGCACGCAGGGCGCAGTCCCTCCCGCTCTGCCGGCGTCCAGCGCCAGGCGCAGGCAGGCGAAGGTCTCCAGATCCGGCGGCTCGAAGCTCAGCTCGCCTACCGCCGCGAGGTCGAGCCGCGGCACGTCGACGTCGGCCCGCTCGGGGAAGTGCAGGGCGTAGGAGATCGGCACCCGCATGTCGGGGTAACCAAGGTGGGCCAGCGTGGCGCCGTCGTTGAGGTCGATCAGCGAGTGGACGATCGACTGCGGATGGACGACGACTGCGATGCGCTCGTAGGGGACGCCGAAGAGGTGATGGGCCTCGATCGCCTCGAACCCCTTGTTCATCAGGGTCGCCGAGTCGATCGTGATCCGCCCCCCCATCCTCCAGGTCGGGTGCGCGAGGGCGTCCTCGACCCCGACCCCGGAGAGGTCGTTGCGGCCGCGGAAAGGTCCGCCCGAGGCGGTCAGGACCAGTCGCTCGACAGTGCCGGGCTGTGCGGACCCGATCAGCTGGAACAGCGCCGAGTGCTCGGAGTCGACCGGTAGCAGCCTCGCCCCGGTCGCCTCAGCGAGCGCCGTGGTCAGCTCGCCGCCGATCACCAGGCTCTCCTTGTTGGCGAGCGCGACGTCGATCCCCTCGCCAAGCGCGACGACGGTCGGGCCGAGGCCCGCTGCGCCGACCATCCCGTTGAGAATCAGATCGGCACCGGAGCCGGCGATCAGCTCGCGAATCCCCTCCTCGCCCATCAGCACCCGGCCGTTCCAGGCGGAGCGCGCCCGCTCGGCCGCACCGGTGTCGGCGAGCGCCACGGTCGGCACGCCGTGTTGCCGAGCCTGCTCGAGCAACTGCTCCCAGCTCGACCCCGCGGCCAGACCGACGACCTGGAGCTCTTCGGAAGCGGCGACGATCTCCAGCGCCTGCGTGCCGATCGAGCCGCTGCTTCCCAGAATGACCAGCTTCTTCATCTACTGGAGTCTAGGAGGGTCAATAGACCAGCTGGACGGAGAGGTAGTAGCCGACGACGATCGTGAAGAGGACGGCATCGAGGCGGTCGAGCAGGCCGCCGTGTGGACCGAAGAGCTTGCCCGTGTCCTTCGTGCCCAGGTCGCGCTTGACCATCGAGGCGAAGAGGTCGCCGATCGGGGCGATCGCGGCGACGGCGGCGCCGACGATCAGGGCATCCGTCCCCGAGAGCCAGTTCTGGTAGAGGCCGGCGAACCAGAAGGCCATCGTGCCGATCAGGAAGCCGCCGACGAGGCCCTCGATCGTCTTGTTGGGCGAGAGGTCGGGGGTGATCCGGTGCGAGCCGAACATGCGCCCGGTCGCGTAAGCGGCGGTGTCGGCGGCAAAGGTGCCGACGAGAACGTCGATCAGCAGCGCGGCGCCGTGGTCTGGCAGGTCGCGCAGGAGCACTGCATGGACCAGCGGCAGGCCGATCCAGACCGCGCCGAGGACGGTCACGCCCATCGAGATGACGATCCCGTCGCGGGGTCGGCGCCGGGCGCCGAAGAAGAAGAGCAGCGGGAAGGATGCCGTCGCAAGCAGAAGGACGTTGAACGCCGTGCCGAAGTAGGCGGCGGCGACCATCGCGACGAGGGCGATGTAGGCGGCCATCTGAACCGGTCGCAGCGGTGCCGTCATGACGAAGTACTCGCGCAGGCAGAGCAGGCCGAGCCCGGCCATCGCCACGGCAAATACCGGCCCCCCGAGCACGACGATCGCGATCGCGAAGGCAATCCAGGGGATCGCGACAAGGATCCGCCGCGCCGTCTCGCTGCTGAGCAGCGCGTTGCGCTGTCGTCGCGGCTCGCGTGGCGGCCGCTCGCGCGGCGGCGGCTCCTCGGAGAACATGTCGTCGTCGAAGAGGTCCTGAACCATCCTAGGTCCTCCTTCCGAAGCGCCGCCGCCGTTGCTCGAACTCCTGCAGCGATTGCTCGAAGGCCTCGCGATCGAAGTCCGGCCAGAGCTCGTCGCGGAAGACCAGCTCCGAGTAGGCGCACTGCCAGAGCAGATAGTTGGAGATGCGCTGCTCGCCGCTGGTCCGGATCAGGAGGTCTGGGTCGTGCATCTCGGCGGCGTAGAGGTGATGTCGGAACTCCTCCTCGGAGTTCCCCTTGAAGGTTCGCGCTGCGTCGACGATCTCCGCCCGGCCGCCGTAGTTGAAGGCGACGAAGAGGACGATCCGGTTGTTCGCGGCGGTTGTTTCTTCGGCCCAGTCCATTCGCTCCACCAATTCCTTCGCAACCCCCTCGCGGCGTCCGAGGAACCGCATCCGCACCCCTTCTTCGTCCAGTTCGGGGGTTTCGGCGTCGATCCGCTCGCCGAACATCTGCATCAGACCCTCGACCTCCGCCGACGGCCGCGCCCAGTTCTCGGTCGAGAATGAGAAGACGGTCAGCTCCTCGATGCCAAGCTCGACCGCGTCCCGCAGGCGCGCCTTGACGGTGTCGGCTCCGGCCCGGTGCCCGTCGGCGACGGGAAGGCCGCGCTGCTCTGCCCAGCGCCCGTTGCCGTCGGTGATGATCGCGACGTACCGCGCGGAGGTGCTCACACCTCCAGGATCTCCTCTTCCTTCCCTTTCAAGAGGTCGTCGATCTCGGAGATCGCCTCGTCGGTCTGCTTCTGCAGCGCCGCCTCGGCGCGGCGCTCGTCGTCCTCGCCCGCTTCGCCCTCTTTCTTCAGATCGCGCAGGTCCTGCATCGTGTCGCGGCGGATGTTGCGAATCGCGACCCGTCCCTCCTCGGCGACGCCGTGGACGACCTTGACCATCTCCCGGCGGCGCTCCTCGGTCAGCTCGGGAATCTGCAGGCGGATCACGTTGCCGTCGTTGCTCGGCGTGAGGCCGACGTCGGACTCCTGAATCGCTTTCTCGATCTCACCCATCGATCCCTTGTCGAAGGGGGTGACGGTGAGCAGCCGCGCATCGGAGGTGGCGACGTTGGCCAGCTGCTTCAGCGGCGTCGGCGAGCCGTAGTAGTCGACCGTGATCCGGTCCAGAAGGTGCGGCGAGGCACGGCCGGTGCGCACCGTGGCCAGCTCGCCACGGCTCGATTCGACCGACTTCTGCATTCGCCCTTCGGCGTCCTTGAGCAACTCGTCGATCAGCTCCACTGGGTCCTCTCTCCGGTCCTCAGGCGGCGCTGGAGACCAGCGTGCCTACCCTCTCGCCGCCGACGATCCTATCTATGTTGGTCTCGTCGCCCATGTTGAAGACGTAGATCGGCAGGTCGTTGTCCATGCAGAGCGAGAGCGCGGTCGAGTCCATGACTTTGAGCCCGCGCTCGATCGCCTCGCGGTGGCCGATCTCGGGGATGAACTTGGCGTCCGGGTTGATCGCGGGGTCGGAGTCGTAGACCCCCTCGACCCCGTTCTTCGCCATCAGGATCGTTTGCGCGTGGATCTCCAGGGCGCGCAGCGCCGCGGCGGTGTCGGTGGTGAAGAACGGGTTGCCGGTGCCGGCGGCGAAGATCACCACCCGGCCCTTCTCCAGGTGGCGCATCGCGCGGCGTCGGATATAGGGCTCGGCGACCTCCTGAACGGCGATCGCCGACATCACCCTGGTGTGCTCGCCGATCTTCTCCAGCGCGTCCTGCAGCGTCAGCGCGTTGAGCACCGTCGCCAGCATGCCCATGTAGTCGCCGGTGGCGCGGTCCATCCCCGCCGCGGCGCCCTGCAGGCCGCGATAGATGTTGCCGGCGCCGACCACGATCGCCACCTCCACCCCTTGGGCGCGCACCGCCGCCACCTGGCGGGCGATCCGCTCGACCTCAGCCGCGTCGGTGCCGTGCTCGCGCTCCCCCATCAGCGCCTCCCCCGAGAGCTTCAGGAGGATGCGGCTGAATTTAGAGCCCATCCGAAGACCCCCGCGCAGTGTCCGCCGCCGCCAGACGTGCGCGGGGGTCTCCGGATGGGCTCTTGGGCTCGGACTTGTTCAATCGTCGCCGACGCGGAAGTAGGCGAAGCGCGCCACGCGGATGTTCTCGCCGGTCTTCGCGGCAAGCTCCTGGCGCAGCTCCTCGATCGACTTCGAGTCGTGCTTCTCGGCGTTGACGTGCGACTGGTCGAGCAGGGCCACTTCCTTCGCCCACTTGCCGAGCTGGCCCTCGACGATCTTCTCGACGACGTCGTCCGGTTTGCCGTCCTCGCGCGCCTTCTCCTCGAAGACCCGCTTCTCGGCCTCGCGCTCCTCGGCCGGGATCTCCTCGGAGGAGACGTACTTGGGCGAGGTCGCCGCGATGTGCAGGGCGACCTCGTAGGCGAAGACCTTGAAGTCCTCGTTGCGAGCGACAAAGTCGGTCTCGCACTGCACTTCGACCATCGCCCCGACCTTGTCGTTGGCGTGGATGTAGGAGGAGACAACCCCCTCGCCGGTCCCGCGCCCTTCCCGCTTGGCAGCAGAGGCCTGGCCCTTCACCCGCAAGATCTCGATGGCCCGGTCGACATCCCCCTCGGACTCGGAAAGCGCAGCTTTGCAATCCATCATCGCCGCCCCGGTCCGATCCCGCAGAGCCTTTACATCGGCAGCCGTGACGCTCATTTAGACTCCTCCTCTTTTGCAGCAGGAGCTTTCTCCGTGTCGGCTGAAGCTTTCTCCGGCGCTGGCGAAGCCGCCTCTTTGGCCGGAGCCGCAGCTTTAGGCGCCCCACCCGTGGGTGGCGTGGGGTTGGGGGGGGTCGAGGACGGACCTTGGTCCGCCCGCAGCGCCCCCCCCTGCCCCGCGACAGGACCCGCGGCTGAGGCGCCTGAACCCTGAGGAGTTGGGGCCGGTTTAACCGGCGGTGCTTCAGCAGCTTTTTTGGCTGCCGCTTCTTCGGCGAGTTTTTTCTCCGCCTCGAGTTTTTCGACCCGCTCTTTCTCTTCCTCCTCGCGCTTCTTGCGCTCTTCTTCCTCTTTTTTGCGCCGTTCCATTTCCTCCGCGATACGACGCTCCTCCTGGACGCGCCAGGCGCTGGAGCCCTCATCGACCGCGCCGCCGATCGTGCCGATCACCAACTGGCAGGAGCGAATCGCGTCGTCGTTTCCCGGAATCACGTAATCGATCTGGGTCGGGTCGCAGTTGGTGTCGACCAGCCCGATGATCGGGATCCGCAGACGGACGGCCTCGCGGACCGCGATCTCCTCGGTTTTCAGGTCGGTGACGAAGACGGCGTCGGGAAGGCGGTCCATATCGCGGACGCCGCCGAGGTTGTACTCGAGCTTGGCCAACTCGGCCTGCATGCCCATCCGCTCCTTGGTCGGCAGCAGGTCGAGTTTGCCCTCCTCCTGCCAGGTCGTCAGCTCGTGCAGGCGCGATATCCGCGCCGAGATCGTGTTGAAGTTGGTCAGCAGCCCGCCGAGCCAGCGCTGGTTGACGTAGGGCATCTTGCAGCGTTCGGCCCATTCCTGGACCGGCCCCCGGGCCTGCTTCTTGGTGCCGACGAAGAGCACCGTGCCACCGCCGCTGGCCAACTCGCCGGAAAAGCGGCGCGCGTTCTCCAGCAGCGCCTCGGTCTGAATCAGGTCGATGATGTGAATCCCGTCCAGCTCGCCGAATATGTAGCGGCGCATGTTCGGGTTCCAGCGCCGCGTTTGGTGGCCGAAGTGAACTCCGGCCTCCAGCAGCTCTTTGAGGCCTGCCTCTGGCATTTTCGAAGGGTCTCCTTGGTTTTTGGTGAGGCCCGGCGCCCTAGCCGGGGACTCGGCCTCACAGGCGAAGTCAGGATCCGGGGCGGTCACGACGGGGGTCGGTTTAGAACGGAGGAATTGTAGTGGGGTGCGCGAGGTCAGGCGGAGCGGGCAGCTGCGAGCGCTGCGGCGAGATCTGCCGGCAGCTCGGAGCGGAAGCCCATCGCCTCACCGCTGACGGGGTGGGCGAAGGCGAGGCGGTAGGCGTGCAGAAACTGGCGGCTCAGGCCGTACTTCTCCTCACCGCCGTAGGTTGAGTCGCCGATCAGGGGATGGCCGATGGCGCCGAAATGAGCGCGGATCTGGTGCGTGCGCCCGGTCTCCAGCTTGACCTCGAGGTAGCTCTCGGCAGCGAGCAGCTCCAGCACCTCGAAGTGAGTGCGAGCCTGCCGCGAGGCCGCGCCCGATACGGCCATACGGTGACGCTGCCGCGAGGCGCGGCCGATCGGCGCGTCGATCGTCCCCGTGCGCGAGCCGAGTCGCCCGCCCGCCAGCGCCAGGTAGACGCGTTCGACCTCGCGGCGGCGGACCTGTTCCTGCAGTGCAGCGTGGGTGGCATCGTCGCGGGCGACGACGAGCAGGCCGCTGGTCTCCTTGTCGAGACGATGGACGATGCCGGGGCGCTCCGGGTCGGCGCCACCGCCGAGGATCTCCGCCAGCTCGTCGACCAGGGTGAGCCCATCGTGCGACGGGGCCGGATGGACGACCAGGCCGGCCGGCTTGTCGACCACTGCGAAATGCTCGTCGAGGTGGACGACGCGCAGCTCCGAGGTCATTTATCCGCCTCGCCGAGGTAGCAGAGCGCCAGCGCGAGGACCCCGAGCGTGATTGCGACATCAGCCAAGTTGAAGGGAGGCCAGCTGAAGATGTCGACGTAGTCGGTGACGGCCCCTACGCGCACCCGGTCGGCGAGGTTGCCGAAGGCGCCGCCGGCGAGCAGGCCGAAGGCGACCCACATCCAGGGGCGGGTCGGGTTGCGGGCGAAGAGGACGCCGACGAAGACAAGCGCGACGACGGTGAGCGCGACCAGGGCCGCGCCCCCGCCGCTGGCGAGCCCGAAGGCGACACCTTCGTTGTGAGCGAGAGTGAAGCCGAGCGGCCCGAGCACGTCGACGTGCTCGCCGGGAACCATGTTGGCCTCGATCAGGGCCTTGGCGATCTGATCGACGATGACGACGATGACGCAGAGTGCGCCGGCCAGGCGCCAGGCACGGGCGTTGGCCGCGCTCACCCGGCGATCAGGGCGACTACGAGCCCGCGCAGGATGTAGAGGACGACGATGCCGATCATCGGGCTCAGGTCGAGCCCGAAGCCGCCACCGCCGATCGGCGGAATTATGCGGCGGAAGAGATTGAGGTAGGGGTCGGTGGTCTCGACGATGAAATCGAGCACGGTCCGCAGCGCCGGGTTGTAGGGCATGCGCGGTATCCACGACATCAGCACCCGGATCAGGATCAGGATTATGTAGACGAGGAAGAGCGCACCGACGTAGTCGGCGACATCCCCCCGGGCAAGCGCAAGCAACATCACCCCCGCATCCTCTCCAAAGAGGCCTTCACAGCCGCCGCGAAGGCCTCCCGCGCACCTTCTCGGTCGAGCGCCTCCAATCCAGCCTCAGTGCTGCCCCCAGGAGAGGCAACGGCCTTGCGCACGTCGGCGGGATGCCGAACCCGCAGCAGCTCAGCCGTCCCAGCGGTGGTCTCCACGACCAGCTCACGCGCCAGCTCCGCAGCCAGTCCGGCTTCAACCCCTGCCTCCGTAATCGCCTCTACGGCAAGCGCCAGATAAGCGGGCGTGCACCCCATCACCGCCGTGGCCGCATCGAACTCCGAGTCCGGCAGCTCCACCACGTGCCCCAGCTTCTCCAGCAGAGCGCGCGTCTCGGGCGACTCCGCGCCGGCAACGCAGAGCACCCCCCGCCGCACCTCGACCCCGACGTTGGGCATGACCCGGATCGCCTCGGCCTCGGGAAAGAGCTCGGAGACCCGCTCCAGCGAAGTCGCGCCGAGCAGCGAGACTACGATTGGCGCCCCGCCCAGTTCCACAGCCACCTCCTCGAGCTTCGCGGGCTTGACGGCCAGCACGATGAGGTCCGCGCGCTCGGCGAGCTTCGCGTTGGAGCCGAGTGCCTCGCCCCCGAACTCGGCGGCAAGCCTCCTCGCCCGCCCGGACCCGGAGTCCGTGAACAGCATCCCCTCAAGCTCCCCAGCCCAACCGCGCGCCATGGCGGTAGCCATGCTCCCCGATCCAACGAATCCAACAATCACGAACCGCACCCTAGCCGTCCTGCGTAAGGGAGGGTCGGGTATCCCTCTTGCGCAGCGGCGTCCTGTTTTTCGCCCCACTGGCACTCACGGACGGCTACGCAACCTCTCAGGCGAAAAACCCAGCAAGCAAGAGGGATACCCGACCCTCCCCACCACCAAGCGCTAAGACTGGTTGAAGAACCCCTTGTCGAGCAACCGAGCCTTCTCCTCCGCGGAGACCTCGACATTGCGTGGGGTGAGCAAGAAGATCTTCTCGGCGATTCGCTGCATGCCGCCATCGAGTGAGTAGGTCAGGCCCGAGCAGAAATCGATCATCCGCTTGGAGAGCTCGTGGTCGGTCGTCTGCAGGTTGAGGATCACCGGCACCGACCGCTTGAACTGGTCGGCAACCTGCTGGGCGTCGTTGAAGTTGCGCGGGATGACGAGATGGACTTTGACGTCGGAGTCGTCACCGACCGGCCGCAAGGTGCGGGTCCGCGAGGCCGAGATCGGCTCGTCGTCGGCGAAGATGTCATCGATCTCATCGCGGCGCGAGCGGCGCGAGGTCGGTAGGCGCCGCACCTGCCCCGATTCCCTCCGAGCCTCGATTTCCTCTTCTGAGGTCTCAGGGAAGTCTTCCTCGTACTCGAGGCCGTGCTCGTGCTCTTCCGCCAGTCCGAAATAGACCAGCGCTTTATGCCAATTGTCTCTTAGAGCCATATCTCGGGATCTTTCGGCCCAAACCGACCGATTCCTCTACTGATTATGGCTTCTCCGCGGGTGGCGCGACGGGTGGGGGTGTTCGGACGGGTGAGTCCGCTAACACCCCCACCCGTCGTGACAGGACCCGCGGCCACTGGCCTACACGTAGAGGGCCGTCCCCAGCCGGATGATCGTTGCCCCCTCCTCGACCGCGACGGGCCAGTCCTGCGAGGTGCCCATCGAGAGACGGGAGAGCCCGTGCTCCGTCGCGAGCTCGGAGAGACGGGCGAAATGGGGCCGCGAGTCCTCCGGATCGGTGCTGAACGGCGGCATCGTCATCAACCCCGAGACCCGTACGGGGCAACGCTCGATGAATCCAGCGAGATCCTGGGGAGAGACGCCGCCCTTGCCGTCCTCGCCGGCGACGTTGACCTCGACCAGGACCTCGGTTTGCGGATCGCCGTGGCGACCCAGTTGCTCCAGCGTCGACTCGGAGGCGACCGAGTGGATCAGCCGGCAGAGTGGCAGGATGCGCTTCACCTTGCGGCTCTGCAGGTTGCCGATGAAGTCCCAGGCAAATGCATCGCCCCAGCGCTCGTGCTTTGCCTCCAGCTCCTGCTGACGGTTCTCCCCGATCAGCTCGACTCCCGCCTCGGCGAGCGCGCCCATCTCCTCCAGCGGTACGTACTTGACCGCGGCGAGGACTTCCACCCCTTCGCCGGCGCGCTCGCGCACCCGCTCGAGGTTCGTGGCGATCTTGACCGGCTCGAGCCCATGGATCAGGCCGGGCACGTCACTCTCCCCCGGTCTCGATCCAGGCAAGTCCGGCCTGCCGGCCGGGGCCGGCGTCGCGCCGGTGAGAGAAGAAGAGGTCCTGCTCGCAACGGGTGCAGAGATCGGCGGACTCGATGTTCTCTACGCCGGCACGGACCAGCAGGCGCCGCGCCACCTCCTGCAGGTCGAGCATCGGGCCCGTGGCGATTCCGTCCCCCAGGTCGGCGAACGCGCCGAGCACGTCGCCGCCGACCTCGTAGCAGCAGGCACCGATCCCCGGCCCGATCGCGGCGTGGGTGGCGCTCACCGACCCGGCGCCGCGGGCGACGATGCCGGCGGCCAGGCTGCGCCAGCCGCAGTGGAGCATCGCGACGCCGCACGGCCCGGCCACCGCGACGGGCAGGCAGTCGGCCGTGTAGACGAGTCCGATCGGCCCGGCGGCGAGAATCACCTGTCCGTCGACCTCGGGCGTCTCGGCGGTCGCCACGTCGTGAAACGCGAGCTCGGCGCCATGCACCTGCTGCCCGCTGACGATCTGGTCGAGGGAGATACCCAGGGCGGTGGCAAGCGTGAGGCGGTCTTCCTTGACCGAGCCGGCAGAGCGGGTTGAGAAGATGGCCCTCGCGCCGGGCAGGTCGGCCTCCAGCCAGCGCACCTCGCTTTTCTCGGCCCACTTCATCCGGACTTCCGCGCCGTCTCCAGGGCACACTGAAGCTCCTCGGCGCGTCCGGAGAGCTCGCCGTCGAGCTTGCGCCGCAGGGCCTCGGCAAGCCCCTGGCCAATCTGCGGTCCCTGCGGAATGCCCGCTGCGATCAACTCCTCGCCGTCGATCTCGAGCGCCACCTGGCGCCACTCGGTCTGGTACCGGTCGAGCCACTGAGCGCCTAGCGCCCGCGCGAGGACCAGCTCGACCGGATCGGCTCCCCGCGCGAGCCCCACCGCCTGCGACGGTCGCTCGGGGTTTGCCGCAGCCAATCGCTCGGCCTCCCCCCAGGTTCCCAGCACCGCGACGAGGACCGCTCGATCGCGCCGGGCGACGTCCTGCCAGGGGGGCGCCGAGAGCAATCCCGCGACTCGGCCGGCAAGCTCGATCCCGTCTTCGTGCAACTCCAGCAGGGCCCATTCGGAGAGCAGAGCGAAACCTCGCACCGCTTCGGTTTCCCCCGCCAGCCGTAACAGCTCGGTATCGCGGCGACCGACCGAGACGGTACTCAGGTCCGTCTGGCCGAGCAGTTCGGCCGTGTCGGGCTCCAGCCCGAAGCCGAAGCGGGCGGCGTAGCGGGCGGCTCGCAACGCCCGAGTCGGGTCGTCCTCGAAGGAACGCGCGTGCAGGACACGCAGCAGGCCTGCTTCCAGATCCTCGCGCCCCCGGTGAGGGTCGATCAGCTCGGGATCGCGGCGCAGAGGGATCGCCATCGCATTGATCGTGAAGTCGCGGCGGGCAAGGTCGGCGGCGATCCCCGCGGTCGGCTCGACCACAGGCAACGCGCCCGGGTGCGGATAGGACTCGGCCCGGGCCGTGGCGATGTCGACCTCGTGGCCGTCGAGGCGCACCTTGGCGGTGGCAAAGCGTTCGTGCTCGACCACCTCGCCGCCGAGCCGTGCGGCCAATGCCGCGGCCTCGCCCTCGACCACCAGGTCGATGTCGGTCCGCCCGTGACCGAGGAGCAGATCGCGAACGGCGCCGCCGACCAGGTAGACCGGTTTTCCTCCCGCAACTTCCTGTACGGCGGCCAGCTCGGGATAGGCGCCGTGCAGCGCCTCACCCAGATCGTCGATCAGCTTCACGGTCACCCCCAATGCCTACCATGATCGCCTCCCGCCGGCATGGTCTCCGACCTGCGCTCCGATTGAGAGCTAGGACCGGACCGGAATGCCGGCCGCCGCCAGGTGCTGCTTCGCATCGCGCACCCGGTAGTCGCCGTAATGGAAGATCGAGGCACAGAGGACGGCGTCGGCGCGGCCGTCGGCGATTGCTTCGCTGAGATGATCGAGCGTGCCGGCGCCGCCGGATGCGATCACCGGCACCGAGACAGCGTCGGCGACGGCGCGGGTCAACTCGATGTCGTAGCCGTCGTTGGTGCCGTCGCGGTCCATGCTGGTCAGCAGGATCTCCCCCGCCCCCCGCTCGACAGCCTCCGTGGCCCATGACACGGCATCGCGGCCTTCGATCCTCTGGCGCCCGCCGTTCACGTAGACGTCCCAGCCGGCATCGCCGAACCATCCGGGCGGCGCGGAACAGGTCGGTGAAGCGCCGGCCGGCGACGCCCTTTTTGCGTCGATCGCGATTACGACGCACTGGGCGCCAAAGTGGTCGGCCAGCTCGGTCAGCAGCTCGGGACGGGCGAGCGCCGAGGAGTTGACCGAGACCTTGTCGGCGCCGGCGTCGAGCACGGCCTGCGCGTCCTCGACCGAGCGGATGCCGCCGCCGATCGTGAAGGGGATGAAGACGTTGTCGGCGGTGCGACGCGCCAGCTCGACGATCGTGTCGCGCTTCTCGTGGGAGGCGGTGATATCGAGGAAGACCAGCTCATCGGCTCCCTCCGCGTCGTAGCGCTCGGCCAGCTCGACCGGATCGCCCGCGTCGCGCAGGCCGACGAAGTTGGTCCCCTTGACGACGCGGCCGGCGTCGACGTCCAGGCATGGAATTACTCGCTTGAGAACCATCGTGGAAGCGTAGAGGTAAGGATCGGGGTGCCCTCCCAGGGAGGCCGTTGCGCAGCTGAATTGCTGACTGGGTTCGGTTTGCATGTCCGGGAGCCTCCCTGGGAGGGCACCCCGATCCTTACTGCCGAAGTGCTTCGATGGCTTCGGCGACGGTGAACTTGCGCTCGTATAGGGCGCGGCCGACTATGGCGCCCTCGAGATTGGCGGGAGCTTGATTGGCGAGGGATTCGAGGTGGGAGAGGTTGCCGACGCCGCCGGAGGCGATGATCTTGGAGCTGGTGGCCGCCGCGATCTCGTTGAGCTGATCGATCGCTGGGCCCTCCATCGTCCCGTCCACCTCGATTGCGGTGCAGAGGAAGCGGGTGACGCCGCGGTGAGTGAGGTCGGCTATCGCGTCCTTGATGTCCATGCCGCCGCTCTCGGTCCACCCTGCGAGTGACACCTTGCCGTCGCGTGCATCGACCGAGACCACGATTCGGTGGCCGTAGGCTTCGATCATTGCATCGAGGAATTCGGGGTCGCGCAGGGCAGCCGTGCCGATCACGACCCGCTCGGCGCCCGCGTCAAGAATCGCGCGCACCGATTGCGGGTCTCGCAGCCCTCCGCCGACCTGAATCGGGCAGGAGACGCCGGCGACGATCCGCTCGATTGCACCGAGGTTGCGCGGTTCGCCAGCCTTGGCGCCGTCGAGATCGACCACATGCAGGAACTCGGCCCCTTCATCTGCCCAGCGCTTTGCCGCATCGACCGGATCGGCGTCATAGGTCGTCTCGCGCTCGTAGTCGCCCTGCAGGAGGCGCACCGCGTGGCCACCGCGGATGTCGATCGCGGGATAGAGGATCACGCCGGCACGGCGGAGCAGACACCGGCGAAGTTGGAGAGCAGCCGCAGTCCTGCCGCGCTCGACTTCTCGGGGTGGAACTGGACGCCGAAGACGTGGTCGCGCTCCGCCGCGCAGGCGAAGCGAGCACCGTAGGCGGCGCTGCCGAGCAGGTCGTTGCGATCGGGGCTCGGGGCGAAGGAGTGGACGAAGTAGAAGGGCGTCTCGCTCTCGATCCCCTCGGCGAGGCGCGACTCCTTCTCCCAGCGGACCGGCGACCAGCCGATGTGCGGGACCTTGAGACCCTCAGCCTTTAGCTCGGCCACCCCACCAGGCAGGAGGCCGATACCGCTCGCCCCGCCCAGCTCGGTGGTCGAGTCGAAGAGCAGCTGCAGGCCGAGGCAGATGCCGAGGATCGGCACGCCGCTCTCGCGGCGCTCGGCAATCAGCTCGTCTAGCCCGAGCTCGCGAACGCGCTCCATCGCTTTGGGAAAGGCGCCGACGCCGGGCAAGATCACCCCGTCCGCGCGGCGGACCGTTTCAGCGTCGCTGCTGATCGTCGCCGTCGCACCGACGTGCTCGATCGCCTTCTCGACCGAGCGCAGGTTGCCCATGCCGTAGTCAAGGATGCAAATGCGCGCCGTCATTCGCTCAGCGTGCCCTTGGTCGAAGGCACGCCGGTCTCCTCGGGATCGAGGGAGACCGCGACCCGCAACGCGCGGGCGAAGGCCTTGAAGCAGGCCTCGATCATGTGGTGGACGTTGGTGCCGGAGCGGACCGAGATGTGCAGGGTCAGCTTGGCGCCGTTTGCGACGGCACGGAAGAACTCCTCGGCGAGCTCGCTGTCGAAGCCGGCGATCGAGGTCGCCGGCAGCTCGGCATCGAAGACGCAGAGCGGCCGGCCCGAGATATCGATCGCGCACTCGGCCAGCGACTCGTCCATAGGCACCAGCGCCGAGCCGTAGCGGCGGATCCCGGCCCGGTCGCCAAGGGCCTCGTCGAGAGCCTGGCCGAGCACGATGCCGACATCCTCGACGGTGTGGTGCGCGCCGGTCTCGAGGTCTCCGCTCGCCTCGACCTGCAACCCCAGCTTGCCGTGACGGGCCAGCAGATCGAGCATGTGGTCGAGGAAGCCGACGCCGGTCGCGGCGCTCGACTCGCCCCCGTCCAGGTCGAGCGAGAGCTTGATCTTGGTCTCGGCGGTGCTGCGTTCTCTGTTCGCGGTTCGGGTCATCGCGTCCTAATCATCGCCGACTCGCCGTGAACTGGGAATCCCTCGGCGCGAGCGAGGGCGTCGACGTGAGGGCCCAGCTTCGCCGCCGCGTCGGCGGGAACCTCCACGGAAGCGATGGTGCGGCGGAAGACGCCCGGCCCGAGCGGGCCGGAGAAGCGTCCGGCTCCGCCGGTCGGCAGGACGTGGTTGGAGCCGGCGGCGTAGTCGCCGAAGGCGGTGGCCGAGTAGGGGCCGACGAAGACACAGCCCGCGGTCCGCACGTGACCGGCGAGGGTTGCGGCCTCCTCGTCGAACAGCTCCAGGTGCTCGGGAGCAAGCGCGTTGGCCAGGTCGATCGCGTCACGGGCGGAGTCGGTCGAGACCAGGGCCAGCGGCGAATCCCCTACGCCTGGCCGTTCGCCGGCGAGGCGTTCCGTTGTCGCGACAACATCCTCCAGCGCTGCCTCCTCGACCGCGCAGACGACCAGCAGCCCCTCCCCACCGTGCTCTGCCTGCGCGCAGAGATCGAACGCCGCCCACTCGCAGTCGGCGTCGCCGCCGGCGATCACCATCAGCTCGGAGGGGCCGGCAAGCGAGTCGATGCCGACGGCGCCGCTGACCATCCGCTTCGCCTCGCGTACCCAGGCGTTGCCGGGACCGGCGATGACGTCGACAGGGTCGATCGTCTCGCTGCCGTAGGCGAGGGCAAAGATGGCCTGGGCGCCCCCGATCGCGTAGACCTCGTCGACTTCGCAGAGGGCGGCGGCGGCGAGGACCAGGGGGTGGACCCTGCCATCGGGACCGGGAGGCGAAGCAAGGGCCAGACGCTCGACCCCGGCTGCCCGGGCCGGAATCGCGCACATCAAGACGCTCGACGGGTAGGCGGCGCGCCCACCCGGGGCGTAGATACCGGCGGCACTCGTGGCGACCTCGCGCAGGAGCACCGATTGCCCCTGGGGCAGGTCGACCCGGCGCGGCTGGGCAGCCGCCTGCGCATCGGCAACCGCACGCACATTGGCGGCGGCCAGCTCGAGCGAGTCACGCAGGCCGGAATCGAGCCCGTCCAGCGCCGTCGCGAGCGCATCGGGGGCGACGCGTAGCGATTCCGGCGCCCGCTCGGTCGCGTCGAAGCGTTCGGTCAGCCGCAGGAGTGCGGCGTCGCCTTCCTCGCGCACTTCCCGTTCGATCGGTGCGACATCGACCGCGGGCTCCGCTTCCGACCCCCAGGCGCGGATCGCGCCGGCGGTGGCGCCGGCCCCCTCCCAGGTGAAGCGCCGCACCCTCACGGCGCGGTCGCCTCGCGCAACCTGGCGGTCAGCTCGTCTATCTCCTCCGCTCGCAGCTTGTGGGCGACGCGGTTTGCGACGAAGCGGGCGGTGCACTCGACGATCTCCTCGCGAACCTCGAGATCGTTCTCTTCCAGCGTGCGGCCGGTGGCGACCAGATCGACGATGCCGTCGCCGAGGCCGATCAGCGGTGCGAGCTCGACCGAGCCCTTGACCTCGATCGTCTCGACCTGGCGGCCGGTGGACTCGAAGTAGCGCTCGGCGATGCGCGGGTACTTGGTTGCGATCCGCATCATCCCCAGCCGCCGCTGCGACTCGCCGAGGCTTTCGTCTCCCCTGCGCCCGGCGAGGACCATGCGGCACCGCCCGTAGCCGAGGTCGAGCAGCTCGTAGACCATGCGGTCGGCTTGCTCGAGCAGTACGTCCTTGCCGGTGATGCCGACGTCGGCGGCGCCGGCCTCGACGTAGGTCGGCACGTCGGAGGGGCGCATCGTCACCAGCGTGATCCCCACTCCCGGGAAGATCAGCGATCGCGACTCGCCACGCGCCGCAGCGGTGTCGAGGCCGGCCGCGTCGAGGACGTCGAGCGTTCCCGCGAGCAGCGCACCGCGAGGCACCGCGAGCTTCAGCGGCCCGTCGGCCTTCGCGCCTGCCATACCGGCGACTTCGACGCTCATGAGGGCTCCTCTCGCCGCGACTCCTCCATTTGGGCGACGTGGACCCGCTCGAGGTAAAGGGCGAACCCGGCCGCGGGCAGGTCGATGCCAAAGCGCTTGAGCAGCTCGTCGTAGCGCCCCCCACCTCCCAGTACGTGGCCGATGGCGGGGTCGTAGACCTCGAGGATGGCGCCGCTGTAATAGCCGAGGTCGCGCAGCAGGCCGAGATCGACGCGGACGCGCTCGGCTACGCCGCGCTCTTCCAGTGCGCCGAAGGTCTCCCCCAGCCGCGCGGTCGCCCGCTCGACGGCCGCCCCGCCGATCGCGCGAGCCTGGTCGAGAACCTCGCGGCCGCCTCGCAGCTGCGAGAGGGCAACGCAGGTGTCCACCTGCTCGACGGCGAGCCCGGCCTGGGAGAGCTCCACCTCGAGGCCGACCAGATCGTGCATCGCCAGGCGCTCCAGAATCGTGTCGCGTGCCTCGCCTTCGACCTTGAACTCCGTCAGCAGTTGGCGATAGAGATCGGCATCGCCGAGTCCGATCACCGCTCGATCGAGGCCGGCCGCGTCGAGAGTCGCCTCCAAGACCTCGATGACCTCTACCGTGCCGGCAGGGGCTGGCGCTCCGATCAGCTCGACGCCGGCCTGGGCGAACTCCCGCATCTGGCCGCGCTGAGGACGCACGGCGCGGAAGGCATTTGCCAGATAACAAAGACGCAGCGGCCACTCGGCATCGGTGTAGCGCGAGGCAACCAGGCGCGCGATCGGCACGGTCATGTCGGAGCGCAGCGCCAGTAGGTCGCCGCGCTCGTCGAAGAAGCGGTAAGCGGACGCCGCGGTACGACCGTCCCCGCGGGCCAGGACCTCGTCGTACTCGATCGCCGGCGTTGCCACCTCGCCGTAGCCACGGCTCTCGAAGACCTCGACCATCGCGAGGTGCAGCCGCCGCAGCTCCCGCATCTCGTCGGGCAGGATGTCGCGCGTCCCTGGGGGGATCGGGTGGATCATCCGTCTGACCTTACGAGAGTGCGCGCCGAAAGCCTGCTAGGCCGGGATCTCTGCAGAGACGCGTTCGATCTGGGCGCCGAGGCCGCGCAGGCGCTCGTCGATCGACTCGTAGCCGCGGTCGATCTGGCGGATGTTGCCGATCTCCGAAGTGCCCTCTGCTGCCAGGGCAGCGATGAGCATCGCCATTCCGGCGCGGATGTCGGGGCTCTCGACCCGCTCGCCGTGAAGCCGGCTCGGACCGCTGACGATCGCCCTGTGGGGATCGCAAAGCGTGATCCGAGCGCCCATCGCAACCAGCTTGTCGACGAAGAAGAGGCGGTTCTCGAACATCTTCTCGAAGATCAGGATCTCGCCGTCGGCCTGGGTGGCGAGGGCCAGCGCGATCGAGGTCAGGTCGGCGGGAAATGCCGGCCAGGGGCCGTCCTCGATCTTCGGGATCGCATCGCCGATGTCGGCCTTGATCCGCAGTCGCTGCTCGGGTGGCACGATCATGTCCTCGCCTTCGATCGTGGATTCCAGCCCGAGACGGCGGAACTGGCGTCGCACCATGACCAGATCGGCGGGGGCGACGTCGCGGATTCGCAGTTCGCCGCCGGTTGCGGCGGCGAGCGCCATGAAGCTGCCGACCTCGATGTGGTCGGGAGAGATCGTGTGCTCGGCGCCGCCGAGGCGGTCGCGTCCGTGAACCGTCATCACGTTGGAGCCGATCCCCGTCACCTCGGCGCCCATCGCGCTCAGCAGGTGAGCGAGATCCTGGACGTGCGGCTCCGAGGCGGCGTTGGAGATGGTCGTCGGGCCCGGCGTCAGTGCCGCCGCCATCAAAGCGTTCTCCGTGCCCATCACCGACGGCTCGTCCATGAAGATCGCGCAGGGGCGCAGCCCCCCCGCCGGCGCTTTCAGCTCGATCCAGCGATCGCCGTCGACGTCGGCGCCGAGGTCCGAGAAGGCGTCAAGGTGGGCGTCGAGCCGGCGGCGGCCGATGAAGTCGCCACCCGGCGGCGGCATTCGGGCTTCGCCGAAGCGCGCCAGCAGCGGCCCAGCGAGCAGGAACGAGGCGCGAATCTTGTTCGAGAGCTCCTCGTCGACGGCGACGTCGGAAATCGACGCAGCGCGCAGTCGCAGGCTGTTGTCGGCGACCCAGGAGGCCTCGACCCCCAGGCGTTCGAGCAGGGCGATCTGCGCTTCGGTGTCGCGAATCCGCGGTACTCGGTGCAGAAGCAGCTCCTCCTCGGTGAGCAGGCAGGCGGCGAGGATCGGCAAGGCGGCGTTCTTGTTGCCGGCGGCCGTCAGCTCGCCCGAGAGCGGCGCGCCTCCGTCGATCACGAACTTCTCCATAGGTCCGGTTAGGGTACTGGCGCAATGAGACGTGGCTGGAAGATCCTGATCGGCGTGGTTGTCGCCTTGGTGGTCCTGCTCGGGATCAACGCTCTGATCACCGACGCAGAAACCAAGTCAGCCGAGGTAACCGAACCCGGTGGTCGCATCGTCAGCCTGCCCGGCGGCGACATGGAGGTCGTGGAAAAAGGACCGCGCAACGGCAGCCCGATCGTTCTCATCCACTGCTTCACCTGCGCGATCAACTGGTGGGACGGCATGATTCCCCGTCTTGCTCGGGACCACCGTGTGATCGCGGTCGACCTGCTTGGACATGGCGGCTCCGCGAAGCCTTCGTCCGGGTACTCGATCGAGGACCAGGCCGATCTGGTTGCGGGTGTCCTAGGGCGGCTGAGCGTGCGTAACGCTGAGGTCGTCGGTCACTCGCTGGGTGGCCCGGTTTCAATTGCTTTAGCCGAGCAATCCCCGCAGCTGGTCAACCGCCTCGTGACGATCGACAGCATCCCGGATGACAGCTACGGCGACGTCGGACTCATCGGCGAATTACCGTTCAAGCCCGTTATCGGGCAGGCCCTCTGGCGGATCAAGCCCGACTTTTCGATCAAGGACGGCCTTGGGGTTGCCTTCGCGCCCGGTTTCAAGGTTCCCGATGCTTTCGTCGAGGATGTGAAGCAGATGACCTACGGCTCTTACACCGGCTCCCACGATGCGTTCGACGACTACACCGGCGCCAAGCCGCTTCCAGACCGCGCCGCGGCGACCGAAAAGCCAACCCTGGCGATCATGGGCGCCGAGGAGCAGATAGCGAAGGATCCCCGTGCTGCCCTGGCCGCCTATCGAGCCGCCGGTGCCCAGACCAAGCTGATCGAGGGCGCCGGCCACTCGCCCAACGTCGAGAAACCTGCCGAGACGGCGGCCCTTGTCCTCGCCTTCGACACGACTAAAGAACCTGCAAAACGGGTAAAAACGGGCCATGGCGTGCAAAACGCCGTGCAAAATCCAGGAGCCGTCCGGAAGCGTCCGTAGAGTCGAACCTATGTTCGCTACGAAATTCAAGACGCAACAGAGCCTTAGCGGCCAGTTGGCCAACGCGGTAGACCTGACGATCGACTTTGCCACGCTCGGCGAGTACGGCCTCGAGCCGGTCAGCCCCCCGGCGCAACCCTGCGAGGTCCGCCGGCGCAGTGCCAACTTGCGCAGCACGGGATCGTGGAACTCGGCGATCGACCGCTTCGCCACGCACTCCTAGAACGACAAAGGGCCGCCCGAAGGCGGCCCTGAATCAGAAGAAACCGGCGGCGACCTACTCTCCCAGGGGGTTGCCCCCCAAGTACCATCGGCGCAGAGTGGCTTAACTGCTCTGTTCGGAATGGGAAGAGGTGTTTCCCACTCGCTATGTGCCACCGGAATTTTGCGAAACCGCCCCCGGTGGAGCTTGAAAACTGCACAAGGCCATAGGTAAAGAAATAAATATCCGTCAAGCCCTCGACCCATTAGTACCGGTCGGCTGAGCACATCACTGCGCTTGCACCGCCGGCCTATCAACCTGGTGGTCTACCAGGGGTCTTACTCCCTCGAAGGGATGGGAGAGCTCATCTCGAGGACGGCTTCCCGCTTAGATGCCTTCAGCGGTTATCCGTTCCGTGCGTAGCTAACCTGCGATGCCCTTGGCAGGACAACAGATACACCAGCGGCACGTTCATCCCGGTCCTCTCGTACT